>JANQLK010000035.1 GCA_028280615.1 Woeseiaceae bacterium
CTCAGTTGGCAATACAGTAAGTATTACGCGCCTTCGGAAAAACCCTTGAGCGAACAAAATCCTGCCCGATCATCCCGTGAATCGGTGACGGATGCGGGCTAGGGGGCGAACGGCTCGAGATCGAAGTCGACGGGCGGCGACAGGCCCTGCGCCAGGCTTGCGACGATACGGCCCGAAGCGGGTCCGCCCGTGAATCCCATCCACGGCACATAGCATACGAAGAACCCCGGGCTGCCCGGCAGTTCGCCGAGTATCGGCAGCCAGCTGTCCGTGCCGTTGACGACGCCGGCCCAGCTTCTCAAGAGCCGGCTGTTCCGGAGCGCCGGCACGACCTCCGCGGCAATTTCCAGGTTCCCGGCCAGCGAATCGAGGCACACGCGCGGCCGTCCCGTTTCGTCCAGCCTGGCCGGCCAGCCGCCGCCGACCAGCACCGTGCCTGCGTGACTCTGCTTGAGCGTCAGCAGGTTGGCAGCAGAGTACAGAAGGTGTGTGATCAGCGGCGGCATGGCTTCGGTCACGCTGAGCTGGATCGGGAACGCCTGGATGTCGAGCTCCGCGCCGAGCATGGCGGCGATTCGACCGACGTCGATGCCCGCGGCGTTGATCACGCGCCTGGCCTCGTAGTTGCCCCGCGACGTGCTCAACGCGTAGCCGTCCGCCGTCCGAGCGATCTGTTCCACCTCGCACTGCCGGACGATGCGGGCGCCGGCCGATTCGGCCGCCGTGGCGAGCGTCGACGTCGACTTGAGCGGGCTGGCCTTGCCTTCGATCGGGCAGTACGCGCCGCCGATCATGTCGCCGGACACATACGGCGCGATTCGCCCGAGCGCCGCCGAATCCAGAAGCTCCGTGCCGAGCCCCGCGTCGCGCTCGAGCCTGGCCTTGGCCTCGAGGTCGCGCATCTGGGCGTCCGTCGCCGCAACGATGACGCCGCCGTTGCGTGAGAACTCGAGCCTGTGCTCGAACTGCTCATCGAGTTCCTCCCACAGATCGACCGCGTAGCGGTAGAAAGCGAGCGCGGGCAGGTATTGCCGCACCCACGGGTCGCCGTAGCGGACGAACGGCTCGTGCTGAATCTGCACGTGCAAGCTGCCGGCATTGACGCCCGACGCCTGCTCGTTGAGGTCGCCGCGTTCGAGCAGCGTCACATCGACGCCGTCCGCCGCGAGGAACAGCGCCGTGCTGCAGCCGGCGATGCCGCCGCCGATGACGATGACGTCGCTCACGCGCTTAGCAGGCCGTCGATCAGCAATCCGATCGGTGTGCCACCCTGGCCCGCGGTCAGCGTCTCGATACTGCAGGAGGCCCAAGCTGGCGGAACCAGCGACGCCTCGATGACCGCGCGGCGTTCCGACGTCAGCACGGCATCGACGAGGTCGAGGATGCGCTGGCGATGGGCCTGGAGCTGGCGCCTGGAGTGTTCGACCATCCGGCCGAGGTCATCCGGGTCATACGCCTGCCAGCGATTGGCCGTATCGGCGAGTCCGCGGCAGACTTCGCGAACGATGTCGGCCGGGGGGTGATCGCGACAGAACGCCTCGGCGGCCCGCATCGACTTGTCGAGACGATTCATCGTGAGGCCGGGCTTTCTGCCGCGTTGCACGCGAGTGACGAGCTCGGTCATGGCGTCGAGCGGGCCGTCTTTCGCGAGCAGCAGGTCGACCTGGCGGTGCTGTTCCCGGTTCTGTGCGACCACTTCGCTCATTTCGCTGTGCGCGAGCCAGCGCAGCCGGCCGGCCGGCGTCAGCACGCGCTCGATCTCGGCAAGCGCTTTGCCGAGATCGGCATACTCGAGGCCGTACTGGGACACGGCGACGTCGAAGCTGTCCGCGTCGAACGGCAACGAGGCCGCGTCCGTCTCGCCCAGGAACTTAAGCTTCGGATGAGCCGCAAGATCACCCGGGGCATCGCTGAGCGGGTCGATTGCCGCGAGGTCAACGCCGACGAGTTCGAAACTCTGTCCGTGTTCGGTCATCGCGGCCTGCCTCAGCAGCACGCCGTTGCCCGTCGCGATGTCGAGGATGCGGCTGCCCGCGGGCAATCCGGAGAAGAAGCGCCGCCAGTCCGCGTTGATTTCCTGCTCCGTCGATGACCGGTCCGGCATGCACGATGCAACCCGGCCCGACTGCCAGAATCGCTTCCAGGCCCGATTACGGGCCGCTCGTTCAGCCATGATGCACGGCAGCCGTTTGCGGGGTGCGGGATGTCGCTCTGCTGGCACCGGTTGCCGGCGGCATGCCCACGGCCACCTGTACCGTCTGGCGCTCGCCGATCAGGACGGGCATGAAACCCGCGAGCTCGCGGTCGACGGACTCAACGCCCGTGTCGACGTACAGCCGGCGTTCCGGCAGCGCAACGAGCTTCTCCATCGACGAGATAACGAGGATTCGCTGGTGTCCGACACGGCGGAGCACGTCGGCGCTGAGCTGCTGATTGCCACGGCCGAACAGGAAACCCTGGCCGCCGACCACGCCGATCACGAGCAGCGGCTCGGCATCGCCGTGCGCCTGTTCCAGCAATTCCAGAATGGCGGCTGCCGAGAGGTCCCGGCCGACCTGCCGGCCATCGTGCCAGGCGTCGACGCCGAGCAGCGTCGTATCCATGCCGAGCGACTGCTTGATGCTCCGCATCGTCATTCCCGGGCCGATCAGCACCGGGCCGCGGGCCTCGCGGATGCGGTCGAGTGCCCGCCGGCAGGCGCCCTCGACCGAGCCGGTCTGGGTCGCGGCCTTGCGCGGTGCGACCAGCGCCGGCACGACGGGCGTCTTGAGGTATCCGAGCAGTTCGGGCGACGCCTCATCACCCGGCCGATCCATGACTTCGGCGTCCTCGAGCAGGGACGTCCAGTCGGCGGTATCCACGAGCCGCCGGATGACCTCGGCCGCGGCGCGCGGCGATATCGCGAACACGGCCGAGTGCATTTTCACGCCCGCGGGTACGCCGAGTACCGGCACGTCCCGGCCGATCGCGTGCATGATGTCGGTTGCCGTGCCGTCGCCGCCGGCGAACACGATCAGTTCGGCATCGGCTTTCAGCATTTCGCGTGCGGCTCGCTGCGTGTCGTCGGCGCGGGTCTTCACCTCGCGCGGGGAATAGACGGTCCGGCAGCTCATGCCGGCGGCATCGAGCGCGCTCCGTCCCATCGACGCGTTCGCCGTCAGCCAGTCGATGCAGTCCGCTACGTCGCCGAGCGTCGCGAGCACGGCGCCAAGGCGCTCGTTGGCGAGCGGTTCGGCGCCAAGAGCCCGCGCCCGGGTGGCCAGATCGCCGTCGGTACCCTTGAGGCCCACGGCGCCGCCCATGCCCGCGATCGGGTTGACGATGAGTCCGATTCGTCGTCTCATTCACTCGCGTCCAGGCCGGCTCCGCGGCCCATGCGTTTGATATGCGAACATTTGTTCGCAGTGATATAGTCCCGACACTATAGCACCGGACACTCCGCGTCCGGTGCCCTTCTGAGAGGAGAACGCCGCATGCCAGCCGACAGGCGAGCGCACCCATTCATGCCCAATTCCGTGCCCGCGATCAAGGCCGAGTTGATGGCGGCGCTCGGCATCGAATCGATAGACGAACTGTTCGGCCAGATCCCTCACGACCATCGACTGCGGAAGCCGCTCGAGCTGCCGCCGGCCTTGAGCTCGGAGGCGGCGCTCAGCCGGCACATGAACCAGCTCCTGAACCAGAACAGGAGCGCGGCCGAGGTCTCGAGTTTCCTGGGCGGCGGCTGCTGGCAGCATTACGTCCCGGCGATTTGCGACGAGTTGGCCCGGCGCAGCGAGTTCCTGACGCCTGTCTGGGGCACGCCATCCTCCGACCTCGGCCGCAACCAGTCATGGTTCGAATTCACGAGCCAGCTCGGCGAGCTCCTGGACCTGGATCTCGTGGCGCTGCCCGTGTACAGCTGGGGATGCGCGGCCGGGCATGCCATCCGGATGGCGTCGCGGCTCACGGGCCGCCACAAGGTGCTCGTGCCGCGGCACATGGATCCCGAGCGGCGCGCCGTCATCGAAACCTACTGCGAGCCCGTCGAAATGCCGTCGCACATAGCCGTCGTCGAGGTCGACGCCGATCCCGCGACGGGAACGCTGAGTCTCGACGACCTCAATGCGAAACTCGACGGGCAAACGGCTGCCGTCTACTTCGAAAACCCGGCCTACCTCGGAACGATCGAAGCGGGCGCTCACGCTATAGCGAAGGCGGCCCGGGCGCACGGCGCCGAGACGATCGCGGGCGTCGACCCGATCTCGCTGGGGCTCCTGAGCCCACCGTCGACGTACGGCGCCGACCTCGTCGTCGGCTCGATTCAGCCGCTCGGCATCCACATGTACGCGGGCGGCGGCCTGGGCGGCTTCATCGCCTCGCGCGACGAGCCTCGCTACGCCCATGAGTACCCGGCCCTCATGGTCAGCATGGCCGAGACCACCCATGACGAAGCCGTCTTCAGCCTCGCGCTCATGCACCAGTGTTCCTACGGCTCGCGCGAAGACGGCAAGGACTGGACCGGCAACTCGACCTACCTGTACACGATCGTCGCCGCGGCCTACATGGCGCTGCTCGGGCCCGCAGGCTTTCGCGAACTCGGCGAGCTGATCGTTCGCCAGGCGCACTACGCCGCGGGACTGATCGACGCGATCGACGGCGTCCGCGTAACGCCGGGCAAGGGCTTCTTCAAGGAGTTCGTCGTGAACTTCGACGACGCGGGCAAGACCGTGAGCGAAGTCAACGCAGCGCTGCTCGAACGCGACATCTTCGGCGGCATCGACCTGTCCACACACTTTCCGGAGTTCGGCCAGAGCGCGCTGTACTGCGTGACCGAGGTACACAGCGAAAACGAGCTCGAGCGCCTCGCGGGCGCGCTCGCCGAGGTGACCCAATGAGCGACGTGAAGCTCAGGCGCTATCACTCCGCGGTCTGGGACGAGCCCGTAATCATGGAAATGGGCGTGCCCGGGCGCCGCGGCAGCCACTTTCCGGACTCGTCGGCCGAAGTGCTCGACGCGGTTGGCGATGTCGCGGCGCTCGTGCCCGACGGCATGCGTCGTAAGGAGCCGCCGGCGTTGCCCGAAATGTCGGAGCCGGACGTCTTGAGGCACTATCTGCACCTGTCGCAGGAGACGCTCGGCATGATGGGTATCAGCCTGTTCGGCACCTGTACGATGAAGTACAACCCGAGGCTCACGGAAAACCTCGCGATGACGCCGAAGGTCGCGGCGCTGCACCCGAACCAGCCCGTCGAGACGCTTAAGGGCGCACTCGAGATCCTCGCGAAATTCGAGGACATCCTCTGCGCGCTATCCGGCATGGATCACTTCACGTTCCAGCCCGCGGGCGGCGCCGACGCAGCCTACACGTTCGCGTGTCTCGCCCGCGCCTATCACGCGGCGCGCGGGGAACTCGGGCGGCGCAACCAGATCGTCACGAGCATCCAGGCGCATCCCTGCAATCCCGCCACGGCGGACGCGGCGGGCTTCGAAGTCGTCAACCTGATGCTCGACGAGAACGGCTACCCGTCGCTCGACGCGCTCAAGGCGGCCGTCTCCGAGCGCACGGCCGCGCTCATGATCAACAACCCCGACGACATGGGCATCTACAACCCCGAGATTAAGGAATGGGTCAAAGTGGTCCACGACGCGGGCGGGCTGTGTTTCTACGACCACGCCAATTTCAACGGCGTCATGACCAGGATTCGCGCCCGCGAGCTGGGTTTCGATGCCTGCATGTTCATGCTTCACAAGACCTTCGGCGCCAGCAAGGGCGGCGGCGGTCCGGCCGTCGGCGCATTCGGCTGCAGCGAGGAGCTGGCCCGGTTCCTTCCCGGTCCCCGCATCGTCCGCGAGGACAGCGGTTTCGCACTCAGCGACGACTCGCCGCTGTCGATCGGCCGGGTCCGCGAGTACCTGGGCAACGTGCAGCAGGTCATCAAGGCCTACGCCTGGGTGCGCGCGATGGGCGCCGAGGGCCTGAGCGAGGCCGCCGATATCTCGGTGCTCGTCAACAACTACATGGAGAAGGAGCTCCTGAAGATTCGCGGCGTGACGCGCTCGCATCCGGACATCGACGACTGGCGCATCGAGATGACGCGCTACAGCCTGGGCGAGCTGTTCGAGGACACGGGCATAACGATCAACGACGTGGCCCACCGCATGGTCGACTTCGGCGTCGATGCACCGTGGATGAGCCACGAGCCCTGGCTCGTGCCGCAGCCGATCACGCCCGAAGCCGGCGAAATGTGGTCGAAAGAAGACGTCGACTACTGGATTGCGGTCCTGAAGCAGGTGTCGGACGAGGCCTACGAGAATCCCGAGATCGTCAGGACCTCGCCGCACAACCAGGCCGTGCACCGCCAGGGTCCGCTATCCCTTGACGAGCCGGAGAACTGGGCGATGACCTGGCGCGCGTATAAGAAGAAGCATACGATCAAATAAGCTC
>JANQLK010000046.1 GCA_028280615.1 Woeseiaceae bacterium
GATACGGGCGAAGTTTACTTCGTCGATCGGCGTTCGCGGCGACTGGCCGAGTACGAGCCACCCACTACCCGGTCAATCGCGGCGTCGCTCGGCTGGATGACACGCCGCTTCGAAAAGCACGGGCTCGACCAGGAATCCTGCGCGGCGAAGTGGCATGCCGGCGAGGACATCGACTGGGATCACGTGATGTTCGTGGCGTTTCAGGGGACGGTGTGCCCCTTGGGTAAACATGAGGGGCCGCCATTGCAACCGTAGGAGACTGTCCAGCGCAGTCAATCGCCCGGCCCCACCGCTGCAGAGTCTTCTCCCGCTGGCAGTTTCTGACAAGACCGTGCCCGTAGCAGCCTAGTCACGTCCACGTCTTAGATTCAGGATCTTGCCCTTGATCGAGACGCCGAAAGGCACGCCACACGGCGTTTCAGGCACGAGGCCGACGGAGCCCGTCTCGAACAGCATCATCTTTCCCCTAAGCTCGCCCTGGCCGAAGCCGAGGCCGTAACCGACGCCGGTCTCGGCCGATATGAAAATTCGCTGGCGAAACCGCCAGAGTCCGTTGACTGCAGCGACCTCGACTTTGCCGCGCTGGCGCACGTCCGTATCGCCGTCCGGTGACACCGTAGCCACCGACGTATTGGTCTCGATGCCGTCGATCGACGGGTTGCCCGTGAGCCAGACGTTGCCTTCGTTCACGAAGGTCAGGCGCACACGGCCATCCGGCAGCACCTCCTCTCGGATCGGCGGCTGCTGCGGCGCGCAGAAGACGATGTGGCCTTCGAACGCCTCGATGTGAACGGAACGGTTGTCGTCCCCCCGAGCGCTGGCCCCGATCACTACCGTCGTCAGCGCCAAAGTTAGCGTAAGTATATGTTTTCTCATGGCTTTCCCTTGGTTTCGAATTGGCAGCCGGCGGCGCCCAACGTTGGCGCGCCAGCAGAGCTAAACTAATGAAAACGGTCCAAGGGCGTCCTCACGGCGACCTCATATCTGCCTGATATCGCTACCGACGCACCTTTCCTGACGCAAAGATCGGAGGAGCACGTGCCTGCGAACACTCCCGACATGAAGGAGACTGCGTTCATGGCCGGCGCGTGGCACGTTGAGCCGGCGCTCGACCGGATCAGCTGCGACGGCGAAAGTCGCACGCTGCGCCCGCAGGTCATGGAGCTGCTGGTTTATCTCGCCGCGCGGCAGAACGAGGCCGTAAGCACCGAGCAGCTGCTTGGCGAACTATGGGACGGCCGCGTCGTCACCGAGGGATCAGTCTACAACTGCGTCCACGAGCTTCGCAGCGCACTCACCGTCACCGGTGACGACTCGCCGTCGGTCGAGACGATTCCGAAGAAGGGCTATCGACTGCTTCTGCCGGTCGCGGATGTTCTGTCGAACGAACTGAACATCGTCAGGCGGGCCCGAACCCTATGGGTTGCGGCGGCCGCGATTGCCGGCCTCGCGGTCCTCGCGTACGGGCTCTTCTACCCAGCGCCGGAGAGCGGCGAAATTGAGTCGCTCGTCATCCTGCCGCTCGAGAATCTGTCCGCGGACCCGGCCGTCGACGAGTACCTCGCAGCCGGACTGACCGAGTTGCTCATCGCTCGCCTGAGCCAGTTGGACAACCTGAGGGTCATATCGCGGACATCATCGATGCAACTCGGGAACAGCGGCATGTCCGTGCCAGAGATCGCGAGGACGCTGGACGTCGACGGCGTCGTCGAAGGCTCGCTCCTGAAGGCAGCCGACGAGATACGGCTCACGCTGCAGCTCATCGATGGCCGCTCCGATACCCACCTTTGGGCGAATGTCTACACTCGCAGGATTGAGGACGTCATCGGGCTGCAGGAAGAAATCGCGAACGAGATTGCGGCAGAGCTCAATACGCTTGTCGGCAACGGACGCGAAGTCGAGTCTTTCAGGCCGCCCACGAAGAGTCCCGATGCCTACCGCGCCTATCTCCACGGCCGCTTCTACTTCAACAGCCACGACCTCGAGTCCTTCAAACAGGCAATCGCGCTGTACGACGAGGCGATTCGCCTCGACCCGGACTTCGCGCTGGCCCTGGCGGCCCGCTCCGAGGTGTGCAACCAGCCGGTCACCGTCCTGAGCGGCCTGATGACGATTGGGGATTGCGTGCGGGATGCGCAACGGGCCGTGCAACTGGATCCGGGGTTGGCCGAGGCACAGGCCGCGCTCGGTTACATACTGTTGATTGAAGGACAGGCGAAGGGCGGGCGTCTTCACCTCGAAAAAGCCATCGCCCTGAACCCCAACTCGGTCATGGCGCGGCAGTGGTACACGCTGGCATTGCTGTGGGCTTCACGTCCGGAGGAAGCGCTCGAGCAAATCCGCCTTGCCGAAGAACTCGACCCGCTGAACCTGTTCGTTCGCAGCATGGTCGGTTGGCCCCTGCAAGCCCTCAGCCGATACGAAGAGGCGATAGCGCAGTGGGACAACGTGCTCGATCTCGATCCGAACTTCATGCTCGCTCATTACAACCGTGGCATGGCCTATCTCGACCTCGGCGAGATCGATGAGGTGTTCGCCGCGGCCGACGCCATTGCGTCGATTAACGGTGAAGAGGCTTTCGAGGCCAAGGCGCTCCGGGCTTCAGGGCTGGCGATGCGGGGCCGGCACGCCGAGGCGAGAGAACTGCTCAGCACGATTGAAGCGGAGTCCGGGGAATACATGGCGGCCTGGATTGCCAGCATCCATCTATTGCTCGGCGACGAGGACACGGCTCTGACCTGGCTGGAACGCGGTGCCGCAATCGGCTCGCCGGACATGGGCACGATTGGCGAGAAACGCTTTGACGTCGTGCGCGAGCATCCGCGTTTCAGGGCGCTTCGAACGGCATCCAGGCGAGGAAACTAGATCCAGTTCCTGATCGGCGTGGGTTAGGATCTCTGCGTAGGGTCGCCAAGCGGCCACTCGTATGACCGCAACAACCTCTGTAAATCGGGGGGGACGAACATGAAAATCGCCGTCGTTGGTGCCAGCGGCAATACCGGCAGGATCGTCGCTGAACTAGCCCTGGAAAAAGGCAACGACCTGCGCGCCGTTGCTCGGAATCCCGATGTACTTGAGAACCTCGCCAGTCGTGGCGCCGAAATCGTCGCCGCGGATCTGGATGATCGCGAAGCTGTCTTCTCCGCCCTTTCCGGCGTGGAAGCCATCTACTACTGCAGTCCTCTAGCTGTGGGTCACGACGAACCGTTCGCCGCCGAGAGGGCGCGTGGTCGTAACGTGATCGATGCGGCCCAGGCTGTAGGCGCGAAGCATCTCGTGCTGCTCTCGGCGATGGGTCCGGAGGCCGCGCCCGGCATTCCGCTAATCGAGACGAAGCGCGCCGTCGAGGGCGAGCTGGCCGCCACGGACCTCGGATACACGATCCTGCGGCCGAGCATGTTCATGGACAATGTCGCAATGGCGGGGCCCGAGGTGTTGTTGGGTATGGGCCTTTCGTGGCCGTTCTCCGAGGGCGCGTTGATTCAGCCGATTGCAGCGTCTGACATCGCGCAGGTCGCATTCAGGGCCATGACGAGTGGTCCTCGAAACCGATCGTTCAAGCTCGTCGGGCCGGAGGCGCTGACGTTTCCGCAGATGGCCAGCGAACTCGGTCGGGCGCTGGGATCGGACGTGAAATTCGCTGAGATTTCAGACGAGACGTTCGTCGAGCATGTCGGGGCCGCGATCGGATCGACGGAGGTTGCGGCGGCGATCGCGGGCGCGTACAGGCTGTGGGAACGCGACGGCGGCGGAACAGGAGACGCCTCGGTCATCGAACGTGAGTTCGACCTATCGTTAACACGGTTTCGAGACTACGCCGCCCAGCTCGCGGATACGTGGAAACGCGCAGGGCTGATCTGATTGCCTTCATGGCGAACTCGCCGTAACGATCATGCGCCTTGGAGCCGGCATCCCCTCGACGGTCTTCGAGGCGTCGTGCGGGTCGAGCGCCTCGGCCAGCGACTCGAAGGGCATCCACTCGGTGCTGCGCTGCTCGTCGACCGTCGTCGTCGACTCGTCCACGATCGCGATGTCGCGATAGCCGCTTCGCTTGAGCCAGGTTTCGAGTTCGGCGGCCGTCGGCAGCAGCCAGACGTTCTTCATCCTTGCATAGCGGTCACGCGGCGTGACGGCACGCGGCTCAGCCCCGGGCAGGATGATCGTTTCGAGCACGAGTTCGCCACCGGGACGCAGCGTCCGTCTGAGCTCCCGCAGGTGATCGATCGGCGAGCGCTGGTGATAGAGAACACCCATCGAGAACGTCGTGTCGAAGCAGTTCGCCTCGCCGGGCAGTTCCTCAAGCCGCAGGGGAAGGACCAGGATACGCGCATCGCGCGTGATGCTGTCGATCGCCAGGTGCTGCATGACGTACAGGACCGTCGGGTCGATGCCGAGAACCACCTCGGCGTCGGCCTCGCGCATCCGGCGGGCGTAGTAGCCGTTGCCACAGCCCACGTCGAGCACGCGGCGTCCGGCCAGCGGTGCGATCGCGTGCGCGAGCCGCTGCCATTTGAGGTCGCTGCGCCATTCGGCGTCGATCGTCACGCCGCCGAGTTCGAACGGGCCCTTGCGCCAGGGCGACAGCGCCTTTAAAGCCGTCTCGAGCGCTCCCGTGTCGCCTCCGGCCGCGCTCACGGCCTCGAGCGCCGCCCGCCAGCGCTCAAAGTCGCCGTGCGCGCTCGCCGACAGGCGCTCGGTCAAGATCCGCCACAGTGGTTCGAGCCAGTCCGAAAGGCCGGCGGCGTCGAGGCAGTCCGCGACCTGCTCGCGGCGGATCGGCGGCTCCGCGGTCACGGTCGGATAGCAATCATCGAAACGAAGTTGAAGTAGCGCAGCCAGACCGTGAAGCCCCCGAAGCCCGCTTCCTCGAGCCGCCGACGATGCGCGCTGATCGTCTCGGGCACGAGCACGTTTTCGAGCGCCGCGCGCTTGCGCGCGATTTCCTTCGCGCTGTAGTCGTTGCGCCGCTTGTGCTCGTGATACAGGTCCACGAGCAGCGCCTCCATGGCGGGATCTTCGTCGACGACCTTCTCCGACAGCACGAGCACGCCGCCCGGCACGAGCCCGGCCGCGATGCGGGCAATGACCGCGTCGCGTTCGTCCTGCGGCACGAACTGCAGCGTGTAATTGAGTACGACCATCGATGCGTTCTCGATGGGGGTCTCGCGAAGGTCGCCGAGGACGACGTCGACCGGCGTTAAGGGCAAATTCGCCCGCTGACGTTCCCGGTCGTCGGCCTCGATGACTTCGCCCAGCCGGCGAATCATCGCCGGGGCGTTGTCCACGGCGACGATCCGGACACCCTCGGCGCGAAGGCCCTGGCGCATCGCGAGCGTCGCGCCGCCCAGCGAGCAGCCGAGGTCGTAGCAGGCCGTGTGGTCTTTGACAAAACGCGCGGCCAGCGAGCCGATCGCCTCGAGCGACGCCGCGTAGCCCGGAATCGAACGCCTGAGCATGTCGGGGAACACGCGCGCCACGGCCTCGTCGAATCGAAACGGCTCGTCGCCGAGCTTCTCGGTCTCGAAGATTCGGTCTTGTGCCATGCGGCTATTGTGGGACAATCCCGCCTGCCCATGCTACGTGAACTGCACCAGGAACTCGGGATACCCGACGACTACGGCTTCGACGGCGGCCCGCCGACCTTCACGGAGGCCCCGGAACTCGTCGAGGTGGGGCCGAATCTCGTCGGCCGCATGCAGCGCCTGACGCCGGTCGCGGCCGAGCGCTGGACGTCGATGACTAGCGCCGCCACGGCGGACTCGGTGATGCTGCTACTCGTGTCGGGATTCCGCAGCATCGACTACCAGGCGCGGCTGATCCGCAAGAAGATCAATGCGGGCCAGAGCATCGAGGAGATCCTCAGGGTCAACGCGGCGCCCGGATTCAGCGAGCATCACACGGGCATGGCCGTGGACATAGCCACGCCCGGTTCGCGGCCGCTGACCGAGGAATTCGAGGACACCGAGGCCTTCAATTGGCTGGGAAAAAACGCCGAAAGATTCGGTTTTTCAATGACTTATCCTCGAGACAATCCCTGGGGATTCATCTACGAACCCTGGCACTGGTCGATCAAGGACTGAGCCCGGCCGGCACCCCGCGGGGCCCGAAAAAACACGGGGTCGGGTGTTGACAGTCGGGAGGTGCGATTACACAATAGCCGGCTTGTGTCCGCGGAGGGGTACTCAAGCGGTCAACGAGGGCAGACTGTAAATCTGCTGGCTATGCCTACGTAGGTTCGAATCCTACCCC
>JANQLK010000012.1 GCA_028280615.1 Woeseiaceae bacterium
CCCGGTTCGACAAACTCGCAACGCGAGTTTGGGCGTGGCCGCCCGCGGCCACGGGCCGAAGGCCCGAAGATCGGCCCAAGCCGATCTGAGCCAATCCCCTGCTCAACGCCTCGACACCGCTCAACGAAACCGCGAAACGCGGGCGTTCTTGTTTGTATGGCACTCCCTTTGCCGGACGAGAGCCCCCGGTTCGACAAACTCGCAACGCGAGTTTGGGCGTGGCCGCCAGCGGCCACGGGCCGTAGGCCCGAAGATCGGCCCAAGCCGATCTGAGCCAATCCCCTGGTAATCTCAGCAACGTCACAAAGTAGCTCAACGCAGCGCCATGCGAAACGCCCGCCCAATGCGCTCGATGTCGCGTTCCGGAACTTCGCCTTCCGCGGCATGTTCAGGCCACTCGTCCGCCGCCGCGACCACCTGATCGATCAACTGGCCTGCCCGCCGCGGCTTGATACCGCTCGTTCGTGCAAACGCGAGCAGGTCATCGCGCTCGAAGTCATCCCGCTTGCCGTTCAACGACATCTGGTGTCTGGACGTCCACTCACCGCTGGGATTATAGGAATAGGCAACATCGAACGCGGGAGACAGCCGCCACTGCCCACGCCGATCCATGAGGAAGGCGATGTTCTTGACGTGGTCATCCTGGTTGCGGCATACGACATTGAACACGGCGCGCCGGAACTGCTGCTCGACATCGTCCATCGGCAGGCCGAGCAGCCTGATGGCCTGCACGGCCTGTTCGTATGAGTAGGCCCCGGCCCGGTTGAAGTCGTAGTGGCGTAGCGCGGCAAGCGACTGCATGTGCAGCTTGCCGCCGTCGTCGAGCCGGTCGAACCGCCGGGTCAGGAAATGGGCGCGGCCGCCCTCCTCGTACAGCCGGCAGTCGCTCATGTCGATGCCCGCCGCGATCGCCATCCCATGGTAGGCGAATTCGATGCGGCCGTAGCCCTGCGGATCGGCGAGCTCGCGATCGCGATTGTTGGCAACGCCGTCGAACTTCATGATCCAGTGCGTGAAACCGTCCGCCGCGGGCACCTGCCCGGAGCGAAATTCGCCGGTCTCCTGGTTCCACGCGAGTACGGCCTTTGCGCGCGCGCCGCCCGCGGAGGTGCCGACGCGCAGGATGTCCTCGACGCTCTGCCGGTCTTCGTCGCCGTCGAGCCGGCCACCGAGGCCGAGCCGATCGTCCAAGACGCGATTGGCGAGTTCGACGAGGGCGGCGATATCGACGGGCCGTTCGGGCTTGCCCGGTTCGCGGTCGGCCGGCTCGTACTCGAGCGCGCCGACGCCGCGCGTGCCGATGTAGCACAGCCGCTCGACGGGCGTGAAACTCGAGGGCGTTCTCCCCTGACCGGCCAGCCAGGCATCAATGAGCGCGTTGCCGAACTTGTCGGGCAGGCTATCTGCCAGCATCCCCGGCAGGCCGAAGAATGCGTCGCCGGCCAGCGTCGGGAATTCGAAGGGGGCCTCGCGCAGGGGCATGACGAGCGGTGCGACCTCGATGCGCGAGGCCGCGAATTCGGGCGTGTACTGGAACACGCCAACGGATGCGTCGGCGACCCAGGTCACGGCGCCGATGTCGCGCCCCCAGAGCCGGACGCGCGCGGTGTCGACCATCAGCGCTCGTCCTCGTCGGCGGACTCATCGCCCCATGTCCAGGCTTGTGCAGGCTTCTGTTTGCGACTCGCCCGTTGCCGCTGGCTGCCCGTCATGCGGATACGCTCCACGGGCCGCACGTCGGGGTTGGGCAACAGTCCCGCGAGATGGTCGGCGAGGCCCAGCGCCTTGAGGATTCGCACGAACGAATCGACGGAGATGCCGTCGCCGCGCGCAAGCCGCGTGATCGTGCTGCGTGAGACGCCTGCTTCCCTGGCCAGATCGGCCTGGCTGATGTTGCGGCTCAGCCGGATCTCCTCGATGCGCTTGAAAAGCGCGCGTATGACCGTATCGCTCGATGCGGTAGCGAAGTCGACTTTATGGGTCATTTTTCAGCTCTTACTGTATAGAAATGGTATCTAAGCAGTATATTTCACGCACAATTTTTTTCAAGTCAAAATCACTTTAAAGTGTTATTTTTCATGCTTTAAATACGAATAGTCAACTTTTCGCGTTAATTTTCCTGCATAATATGCGCCGCTTGATCGGGGCCGGGCGTGCCGGACAGAAACCACTGGACCCGCGGCAGCCGGCCGGTATGATCGGCGCACAACCGGCCACCCGGCCGCTGACGTCAAGCCACCCGGGCCATCGCATGCGACGACTGATGAAGTTCCTGCACACGACCGGCGCCATCGGATTCGCCGGTGGGATTGCCGCCTACATGATCATGGTGACCTACGGGCCCGACATCAGCCCCACCGAGGACTTTGCGCGGTTCCGCGACGCGCTGGCCGTCGTGTCGCGCTGGCTGATCATGCCGTCGATGCTGCTGGTTCTGACCAGCGGGCTGCTCGCCATTGCCGTGCACCACCCGTTTCAGAATGCCGGCTGGGTCTGGCTCAAGGCGCTCACGGGGCTGCTCGTGTTCGAGGCATCGCTGGCCTCGATCGATGGCCCGGCAAAGCGCGCGGCGAAGGCGGCGTCCGACGCGGTGGCCGGCAACATCGACGCCGCACAGCTCGCCGCCGGCATCAACGACAAGTGGGGCGCACTCTGGGTGATGCTGGCCCTGTCGGCCGCCAACGTCGTCCTGGCGATCTGGCGGCCGCGCTTCATCAGGCCAACGCCGAGCAAGACGCCGGCTTAGTGTTCCGAGTCATCTAGTGTCCTGAGTCATCTAGCGTCCTGAGTCATCAGGAATCAAGCCAGCCTGGCATACGCGTCGATACCAGCCGCCACGACGCCGCCGGCCAGCAGGTAGACGGTTGCGAGGAATCCCGACGTGAAACCAAGACCCCGGCTCGCCGGGTCCCTCAAGTAGCTTGCGCGGTAAACGAAACGCGCAGCGACAAACACGGCCCCGACGCCGGCGGCCCAGAGCGGATTTGCAAAGTGTGCATACATCCAGATGGACGGCAGGAACACGACGAGCTGTTCGAGCGTGTTCTGCTGCACGCGCAGGGCGCGCTCGAACTCGGCCGGGCCGTGTATCGCCGGCGCGGCGACGCCGTGCTTCTGCCGCATCATGCCGACGTGGAAGGAAAACCAGGTGTACTGCAGCAGCGCGAGCGCGGTGACGATGGCGACGAATTCCATGGGCGAAGACTCCGTTTCCCGGTGTTGAGCAAGCGTCAATGTAGGCCATATCCCAACCGCGTGCATCGGTTACCATGCGACCGATGAGCCGGGACTCCGACAACGCGACGGCGTGGCGCCTCGCGGGCAGCGTCTTCGGGCTCGAGCGACACGAAGTCCGGGCCGTCGCGCTTTCCTTCGTCTACTTCTTCTGCATCCTGTCCTCGTACTACATCATGCGACCCGTGCGCGAGGCGATGGGTGTCGAGAGCGGCGTCGCGACGATCCCGTACCTGTTCACGTCGACGTTCTTCGTCATGCTGTTCGTCTCGCCCGCATTCGCCTGGATCGCCTCCCGATACCCGCGGCGGAGCTTCCTGCCCTGGGTCTACCTGTTTTTCGTCGCCAATATCCTGGTCTTCTACGCCCTGTTCTCCTACGTCCAGGCTGCCGGGATCAGCGTCGTCTGGCCAGGACGCGTGTTCTTCGTCTGGATCAGCATCTTCAACCTGTTTGTCGTGTCGGTGTTCTGGAGTTTCATGGCCGACATCTACTCGAAAGAACAGGGACGGCGGCTGTTCGGCGTAATCTCGGCGGGCGGCAGCGTGGGCGCCATCGTCGGACCGTTCACGACCAGTCTGCTCGCCGAGCGTGTGGGGTTCGAAAACCTGCTGCCGCTATCGGCGCTCCTGCTGCTGGCAGGCGTTGGCTGCGTGCTCAAGCTCAGAACTTTCATCGGCAGCGGCACGGATCAACAGTCCTCGGCACCCGAGGCGCCGCTCGGCGGCAATGCGCTGGCCGGGATCACGCACGTCGCGCGCTCGCGCTACCTGATGGTGATCAGCATCGTGTCGGTTGTCGCGAGCCTGATCGGTACGGCGCTGTATATTTTCATGGCCGAACTCGTGGATCAGGCCGTGGACGGCGCCAATGCCGCGGCGCGGGTGTTCGGAATCATCGACGGCATGACAGGCGTGCTGACGTTCCTGCTGCAGCTGCTCGTCGTCCGCCATGCCGTGCGCGGCCTCGGAATCGGCATCACGCTGTCATTCATGCCGCTCATATCGCTGTTCGGCTTCGCGCTTTTGGCCGTCAATCCCACGCTGGCGATCGGCGCGAGTTTGCAGGCCGTTCGCCGTGCGGTAGGCTTCGGCCTGTCAAAACCGACGACCGATATGCTCTATTCGGTGGTCACGCCCGAAGAGAAATACAAGGCGAAGAACTTTATCGACACGGCCGTATATCGCGGCGGCGACCTGACCGGCGTCTGGAGCGTCAACGCGCTGCTGTCATCGGGCGTCGGCGTGGCGCCGATTTCGATGCTGTTACTGCCCTTCGCCGCACTCTGGGCGCTCATGGGCCTGTGGCTGGGCCGGCGCTACGAGGAGCGCGATGGGTCCGGCGATTACGACCGAAACAAACTACTCTAAGGAGCTACGTACATGAGCAACCCCCTCTGGACCCGGCGCGACGTGCTGGCCGCTGCCGGCGCCACGGCACTGCTGCCGGCAACGACGCTGGCCGCCGATGGCAAGATGCACACGCGGGCAATTCCGGCCAGCGGAGAGCAGCTGCCGGTCATCGGTCTCGGCACCTACAGCGTCCTGGACGTCGAGAGCACGCCGGCCAATATCGCCTCGCGCAAGACGATCGTCGACATGCTGATCGAGGGCGGCGGCAGTCTCATCGACACGTCGCCGATGTACAACCGCTCGGAAGCCGTTATCGGCGACATCATCGAAGCCGGCGTCGACCGCGATGATACGTTCATTGCCACCAAGGTCTGGACCGACGGCAAGGATGCGGGCACGGCGCAAATGCAGCGCTCGGCGGACCTCATGAACACCGAGACGATCGACCTGATGCAGGTACACAACCTGCGGGATACGGCGGTGCACATGCAAACGATCCGGGACCGGCAGGATGAGGGCCGCATTCGCTACAGCGGCCTTACGCATTACCGTGCCGACGCCCTCGACGCTCTCGAAGCCGAGATGAAACGCCACAAGCCCGACTTCATCCAGATCAACTACTCGCTCGGCGAGCGCGAAGCGGACCAGCGCGTGTTACCGCTGGCCTCCGACATGGGCATCGCCGTGCTGATCAATCGCCCCTACCAGGCCGGCGCGCTGTTTCGCGCCGTGCGCGGCACCGACCTGCCCGACTGGGCCGGTCCGTTCGCCGCGAGCTGGGGGCAGTTCTTCCTGAAATACATCGTGAGCCATCCCGCCGTGACCTGCGTCATACCGGCGACGAGCAAGCCGCATCACATGGAAGACAATCTTGGGGCCGGTTCCGGCGCGATGCCCGACACGGCGACTCGCGCGCGCATGGTCGAGTTCATGAGTACCCTGTAACGTGACAGACTCGGTCGTTGCCACCAACACAGGTTTCTTGAGGCGTCTCGCGTCGATCGTCTACGACGTGCTGCTCGTCGCCGCGCTCGTGTTCCTCGCCACGATACCGTTTGTCGCGGTCCGAGGCGGCGAATCCGTCGAACCGAACACGCTGTCCTACCAGGTGGCCGTCGTGGCGGTCGTGTACACGTTTTTCGTGGGCTTCTGGTCGACGAAAGGCCGGACGCTCGGCATGCAGTCCTGGGGCCTGCAGCTCGAAGATGTCGAGGGCCGCATCCCGGGCGTCGGACAGTGCAGCGTCCGCTTTGCCGTCTCGATCATCTCCTGGGCCGCATTCGGCCTCGGATTTCTATGGCAGCTCGTAGACCCCGACTCGCTAACCTGGCACGACCGGGCGAGCGGCACGCGCACGCGGTATTACCCGAAGTCGGCCAAGCCCGGGCGCAAACAGAAGAACGCCGTGTCATCTTGAGGGAGAATCGATAGGGCGCTAGCGTATTCGCGCGAGCGCCGCCATGGTCACGACGACGAGGACGATCGACGGCAGCCACGACACGAGCGCGGGTTCCAGGTCGAACACCTGGCCCGAATTGGCGAGCATCTCGCTCGCCAGGTAATAGGACAGGCCGATGATGACGCCGATCAACAGGCGTCCGCCGGTACTCCCCGACCTCAGCGATCCGAAGACGAACGCGAGCGCGAGGACCGGCATCACCATCACCGAAAACGTCCGCGACACCCGGTACCAGAGTTCGGTCTCGAATGCCCGCGCGTCGAGTGCGTTACGGCGCAGATAATCGATGTAGCCGCGCAATCCGCGCAGCGAAAGACTGGACGGCTTGGCGACCGCCCTGCCGAGCAGCTCGGCATCGACGTCGAAATCCTCAATCGTGACATCCGCCTCTTCGACCCGGACGCCATCGTTCAGGAACCGGGTCTCGTGGAAGTCCTCGAGCTGCCAGCGGTCGTTGCGATCGATGACGGCACTGTCGGCGCGCGCGATCGACTCGAGCGCGTTCGCTTCGCCGAAGCGGTACACGTACAGGCTGCCGAACTCGAATTCCGTGCCGACGCGCTGCAGGTTCAGGTAGTTGTTGCCGTCGCGCACCCAGGTGGACGAACCGAGCTGCTCGTCCTCCTGCCCCGAGCGTGCCTCCGCGCGCATGTTACGCGCGTAGAGATCCAGCGGCGGGCCGATGAATTCGCCAATCAGTCCCGTGAAAACCAGCAGTCCCAAGCCAGTCAGGCCGACCATCGCGGCCAGGCGGGACACCGACAGACCGGCCGATCGCATGACGATGATCTCGCTGTTGGCGGCAAGCGCGCCGAGGCCGAGCAGCGAACCGATCAGGGCGGACACGGGCATCATCTCGAAAGCGAGATTCGGCAGCCGGAGCGCCGTGTACAGTATCGCCGCCGGCGCCTCGTAATCGTTCTGCAGGTCCTCGAGTTCGGCGATGAACTCGAACAGCCCGGCGAGCGCCAACAGGACGATCATGACCAGCGCGCTGCTCGCCACGATCGAGCGCATCATGTACTGGCTCAGGATGCCGTTCACTTGAACATCCGCCGGATCCAGCCGTTTTGCAGCGCCAGCAACAACAACGACAGCCCGAGCAGGCTGCCGTGCACCCACCACAGTCCGAGGGACGGCGATATCTCGCCCTGCTCGATCCACGCCTTGGCGGCACTCAGCAGATTGAAGTAGATGATGAACACCAGGAGTCCGATGGCGAGCCTGCCATAGCGGCCTTCACGCGGCTGGCTGCGGCTCAGGGGAACGGCGAGCAAGGCCAGCAACATGGTCGAAATCGGTACGCTGAGCCGCCACTGCAATTCGGCGCGATCGGATGGATCGGCCGAGGCGATGAGCGAGTTGACGGGCTGTTCGCGCGGTTCCGGCTCGTCGGGCTCGAGACTCGGAAGCCGATACGGTATGCCATGTTCGCCAAACTCGACAACCCGGAAGTCGGCCGTTCCGGGCACGCCTTCGTAGCGCCGTCCCTGGTCGAGCACGAGGAATCGAACGTCCGGATCCTCGGAGGAGACCATGCGGCCGCGCTCGGCCACGACGACCTCGACGGCACCGTCGGCGAGCTGGCGCTTCAGGAACACGTTTTCCATACCGCCTTCCGGCGTCACGCGCTCACCGTAGACGACGGCATCATCTTCCTCGGACCCGACGACCGTGAAGCGGCCCGGTTCGATACTGGTCAGGTCTGCCGACCGGCGTGCCTCGACGCCGATGCGTTCGACCTTGACGAGCGCCTTCGGTCCGACGTCGATCGACAGCCACGCGACGCTGAGCGTGAGCGGCACGGCCAGCCACAGGAGCGGCCGGTAGACGCTCATCGGCCCCAGTCGGCAAGCCATCATGGCGGGGAGTTCGCTGTCGCGATACAGGCGGCCGAGCGCCATCATCACCGACAGGAACAGGCCGATCGGGATCAGGATCGTGAGGTACTGGGTGACCGACAGGCCGATGACCTCCATGGCCACCCCGCGCGGCAGCTTACCCTTGGCGACGTCGCCGAGAACGCTTGCGAACTGGTTGGTCAGGAGGATCATCAGGAGCACCAGCGTAACGGCCAGCCAGGTCCCCGCGATCTCTCGGAATATGTAACGGTCCAGGATGCGTTGCATCAGTTTTTGGCGCTTAACCGTAGGCCGATTAATCAGTTAGACTACCCGCTTTATTTTGCCTGGGACAAGCGGTTTCCATGGAATACTTCACGACAACAAGCAAGGCATCCAACCGCGCCGCGGACTGCATCATCGTCGGCGTATACGACCGAGGCACACTCAGCGCCGCGGCCAAGGACATCGATTCCGCAAGCGGCGGGGAGATCGGCAAGCGCGTGAAGAACGGTGACGTCAGCACCAAAGTGGGCGAGGCTGCCGTGCTCAACAACGTCCCGGGCGTCCGGGCGGATCGTATCGTCGTCGCGGGTCTCGGCAAGGCGAGCAAGCTCGATCAGGCTGCGTTTCGCAAGGCCTGTGCGGCGGCGGTCGGCACCGTGTCCAAGACAAAGACCCGGCAGATCGTCAACTTCCTCACGCTGGAAACCGTGGACAGCGCGACACCGTACTACCTGGCCCGGGCCACGGCCGAATCGATCGGCGACACACTGTACCGGTTCACGGAAATGAAAAGCGGCAAGAAGCCGCCCGTCATGCCGCTCAAGAAGGTCGGCATCGCAATCGCGAAACGCGGCGATGCGAAGCGGGCGGAGCTCGGCGCTCGCCACGGCGATGCGGTCAACGTGGGCGTCTCGCTGGCGAAAGACCTGGGCAACCTGCCCGGCAATGTTTGCACGCCGGGGTACCTCGCGCGCACCGCGCAGACCCTCGCGAAGGGCAACGGCAAGCTGAGCGTCAAGGTGCTCAACGAGTCGGAGATGAAACGACTCGGCATGCATTCACTGCTATCGGTCACGGCCGGTACGGCCGAGCCGGCAAAGCTCATCGTCATGCAATACAAAGGGGCAGCCAGCGATGCGCCGGTCGTGCTCGTCGGCAAGGGCGTCACGTTCGACTCGGGCGGCATCTCGCTCAAGCCGGGTCCGGCCATGGACGAGATGAAATTCGACATGTGCGGCGCTGCCGGTGTCATCGGCACGATGGCGACAGTCGCCGCACTCGAGCTGCCGATCAACCTGAATGTCCTCGTGCCGGCCGTCGAGAATCTGCCCGGCGGACGTGCCACAAAGCCCGGCGACATCGTGAAGAGTATGTCCGGTCAGACCATTGAAATCCTGAACACGGACGCCGAGGGGCGACTGATTTTGTGTGACGCGATCACGTACTCACGGCGCTTCAAGCCCGCGGCCGTCATCGACGTCGCGACGCTCACGGGCGCCTGCGTCATCGCGCTCGGCAAGCATCACAGCGGTCTGATGTCGTACTCCGACACGCTGGCCGACGAAATCCTCGCGGCCGGCATTCAGGCAGGCGATCGCGGCTGGCGGCTGCCGCTCGGCGAAGACTATGCCAGGCAACTCAGCAGCAACTTCGCCGATTTCGCGAATATCGGCGGACGCGAAGGCGGCGCGATCACAGCCGGCTGCTTCCTGGGCAAGTTCGCGGACGGGCTCGACTGGGCGCACCTGGACATCGCCGGTTCGGCCTGGCACTCGGGCGCCAGGAAGGGTGCGACCGGCCGACCCGTGCCGATGCTCGCCGAGCTGCTCTTGAAGCGCGCCGGCGCACTGCCCTGACGATCGAGAACCGGCGAAATCCGCGTGGCGCGTGTCGACTTCTATGTGCTGAAACAGGCCGGACCCGATGCACGCCGCAGGTTCGCCTGCCGGCTTGCCGAGAAGGCTTATCGGCTCGACAACCGCGTGCATATTCACACGACCTCGCCATCGGACGCGGAGCACCTGGACGAACTGCTGTGGACGTTTCGCGACGGCAGCTTCGTGCCGCACCGCCTGCTTGGCGCCGGCGAGGACGACGAGGCGCCGGTAACTATCGGCTTCGGCGACGCGGAGCCACCGGCCGGCGAACTCCTGATCAATCTCGCGGACGAGGTGCCCGCAATCGCCACGGCTTTCGCGCGGATTGCGGAGCTTGTAACCTCCGACGATGACTGCCGGGCGAAGAGCCGGCAGCGCTTCGCCGCCTATCGCGACAACGGCGACGAGATCGACACGCACCAGCTCTGAGCGCCGACATCAGGCAACCTCGGTTTAGAATCATGGACAAGTCATACCACCCCGGCGCAATAGAGAAGCGCATCTACGAGCAGTGGGAGCAGAACGGCTGGTTTGCGCCGCAGGGCGACGGCGAGCCGTATTGCATCGTGATCCCGCCACCGAACGTCACGGGCTCGCTGCACATGGGCCACGGCTTCGACAACACGATCCAGGACGTGCTGACGCGCTATCACCGTATGCTGGGGCACCGGACCCTGTGGCAGCCCGGCACCGACCACGCCGGGATCGCGACCCAGATGGTCGTCGAGCGCCTGCTCGCGAGGGAAGGCAAGACCAAGTACGACGTCGGCCGCGACGGTTTCGTCGAACGCGTCTGGCAGTGGAAGGAGGAATCCGGCGGGCGGATCGCCAGCCAGCTGCGCAGGCTGGGCGCGTCGCTCGACTGGAGCCGCGACCGGTTCACGATGGACGAAGGCTGCTCCGAGGCCGTTCGACACGTGTTCGTATCGCTATACGAGGACGGCCTGATCTACCGCGGCAAGCGGCTGGTCAACTGGGACCCCAAGCTGCACACGGCGGTGTCCGATCTCGAGGTGTTGTCCGAGGACGAAGCCGGGCATCTCTGGCATTTTCGCTACCCGCTTGCGTCGGGGGACGGGCATCTCGTCGTTGCGACAACGCGGCCCGAGACCATGCTCGGAGACACGGCCGTGGCAGTGCATCCCGACGACGAGCGTTACGCCGCGCTTGTCGGCCATGAAATCGATCTGCCCATCGTCGGCCGCCGCATCCCGATTATCGCGGACGACTACGTCGACCCGGAGTTTGGCACGGGCTGTGTGAAGATCACGCCTGCGCACGACTTCAACGACTACGAGATCGGCAAACGCCACGACCTCGAGATCATCAACATCCTGACCAACGACGCGGCGCTCAACGACGCCGTACCCGAGGCCTACCGCGGCCTGGATCGCTTCGATGCGCGCAACGCGATCGTCGCCGAGTTCGAGCGGCTGGGCCTGCTCGAAGGTGTCGAGGACTACACCGTCAAGATCCCGCGCGGCGATCGTTCGGGCGCCGTCATCGAGCCGTATCTGACCGACCAGTGGTACGTGAAGATGCAGCCGCTCGCGGATCCGGCGATCGAGGCCGTCGAAGACGGCAGGATACGTTTCATCCCGGAAAACTGGTCAAAGACCTACTTCGAGTGGATGCACAATATCCAGGACTGGTGCATCAGCCGCCAGCTGTGGTGGGGACATCGAATTCCGGCGTGGTACGACGACGATGGCAACGTGTACGTCGGACACTCGGAGGACGAGGTGCGCGCGAAGCACGCAATCGCAAGCCATATCGTACTGCGCCAGGACGAGGACGTCCTCGACACGTGGTTCTCGTCGGCGCTGTGGCCGTTCTCCACGATGGGATGGCCCGGCAAAACCCGGGAGCTCGACGAGTTCTACCCAGGCAATGTGCTGGTCACGGCCTTCGACATCATCTTCTTCTGGGTCGCGCGCATGATCATGATGGGCCTCAAGTTCATGGGCGACGTGCCGTTCAGGAACGTCTACATCCACGGCCTGATTCTCGACCAGGACGGCCAGAAAATGTCCAAGTCGAAGGGCAACGTGCTCGACCCGCTGGACTTCGTCGACGGCATCGATCTCGACAGCCTGCTCGACAAGCGCACCAGCGGCATGATGCAGGAGCACATCAAACCGCGCGTCGAGAAAGCCACGCGCAAGCAGTTCCCCAACGGCATCGACGAGTTCGGCAGCGACGCGCTGCGGTTCACGTTCGCGGCTCTCGCGACGACGGGCCGCGACATTCGCTTCGACCTCGGACGCATCGACGGCTACAAGAATTTCTGCAACAAGCTCTGGAACGCGGCCCGCTACGTGCTGATGAACACGGAATCGCTGGACGAGGGGGACGTCGTGCTGTCCGCGGCCGACCGCTGGATCAAGGCGCGACTCGATCGCACGGTCGGCTCGGTCAACGAAGCGCTCGGAAATTACCGGCTCGACCTCGCCGCACAGGACAGCTACGACTTCACGTGGCACGAGTTCTGCGACTGGTACCTCGAACTCTCCAAACCCGTGTTGCAATCCGATTCGACGAGCGAGGCCGAGAAACGCGGCACCCGGAGAACGCTGATCGAGGTTCTCGAAGCGCTGCTGAGGCTGTTGCATCCCCTCATGCCGTTCATTACCGAGGAGATCTGGCAGCAGGTCGCACCGCGGGCTGGCATCTCGCGTCCCACGATCATGCTCGAGCCCTACCCGCAAGCGTCGGGCGATGTCGACCGGGCCGCCGTCGACGACATCGAGTGGGTACGCCGATTCATCCTCGGTGTGCGCCAGATTCGCGGTGAGATGGACATTTCTCCGGGCAAGGCACTGCCCGTCCTGCTCGAGAATGCCGAAAGCGGCGATGCCGAGCGGGCCGAGCGCCATGCGCACCTCCTGACGCGGGTCGGCCGGGTCGACTCGGTCACGGTGCTCGAAACCGGCGACGAAGCACCGGCCGCCGCGACGGCGCTGATCGGCGACACGCGTCTGCTCGTGCCGATGGCGGGCCTGATCGATGTCGAGGCCGAGCGCGGCCGGCTCGAGAAACAGCGCGGCAAGGTGGAAGGCGCGCTCGCCAGCGCGCGCAACAAGCTGGGCAACGACAAATTCGTCAACAACGCGCCGGCCGCGATCGTCGAGCAGGAGAAGGGACGCCTGGCGGACTTCAAGCGCCAGCTCGAGAGTCTCGACGAACAGCTCGAAAAACTCGCCTCGCTTGACACCTGAAACGCCCCGGAGCGCCCTCGCCCTCCCGCCCGGAGCGCGATCGGCGACCGGGCTCAAGGCTTTGCCGCGGCTCGGCATGCGCCCGGTCAGGCGCTGAACGGCGGGTAGCCGGCTCGATGACCGCTGGCGTTCCCGGCCGGGGCCGCTAATATGTGTCGTGGATCACACTCTCCGGTCGCCGAAAGTGCAAATCCGCGCGGCTTTGGCGACGATAGCAAGTCAAACACGTTCAATGTCCTGGGAGACACCATGCAGCGTGGCAATACGCTTCCGCAACTTCCCCTTGGCGACGATGCCGGCCGGACTGCACTCGAAAATGCGCGCAACGCGCTCGGCGGGATCATCCTCGGCAAAGACGCGCAAATCGAACTCGCTCTGGCCTGTCTGCTGGCGCGCGGTCACCTGCTGATCGAAGACCTGCCCGGACTGGGCAAGACGACGCTCGCCCAGTCGCTCGCCCGCGTACTGGGCTTGAGCTATCGCCGCATCCAGTTCACGAGCGATTTGCTGCCCGCCGACATCGTCGGCGTGTCCGTGTTTCGCAAGCAAAGCGGCGAATTCGAGTTTCAGCCGGGACCGATTTTCTCTGAATTGATACTGGCCGACGAAGTCAATCGCGCGACACCGAAGGCGCAAAGCGCGCTGCTCGAAGCGATGGAGGAGCACCAGGTCTCGGTGGACGGCCAGACCCGGCCGCTGCCCGAGCCGTTCTTTGTCGTTGCGACGCAAAACCCGGCCGACCAGATCGGGACGTTCCCGCTGCCCGAATCGCAGCTCGACCGCTTCCTCATGCGTCTGGAGATCGGCTACCCGAACGAAGCCAGCGAGCGTGAGCTGATCGTCGGTGCCGACCGCCGTGAAATGCTCGGTCAGACCGAGGCCGTGGCCTCGCCGGAAGTGCTCGTATCGCTTCAGCAAAAGGTGCGCGGCGTGCACGTGAGCGACGCGCTCGTCGACTACATCCAGGCGCTGGTCAGGGAGACTCGCAAGTCGCCGGACATCGACATCGGCATGTCACCGCGCGGCGCCCAGGCGCTCGCGGCGGCGGCCCGCGCAATGGCCTTCGTCCGGCGTCACACCGGAGTTTTCCCCGACGACGTGCAGGCCGTGTTTGCGGCGGTCGCCGGCCATCGGCTCAAGGCCGCGGGCAACACCGATCACCGTACCGCTGCGGAACTCTGCCAGCATGTCATCGATTCCGTGCCGATCCCGTAGCGAGACCTCGTGGCCCGGGTCATGAGGTCGCATCGTTTCCGTTGGATTTCGAGATGACGGGAAGCGGCCAGAGTCTCACCGGGTTTTCGCGACTGTTGCCGTCGCTCTCCGGCGCGGCTACCGGGCGAGTGCGGCGCTGGGCGCGCAAGCGCCAGGGCAAGGATCCGGTTTCGGCGGTCCTGACCGCACGGCGAACCTACATTCTGCCGACCGGTGTCGGGCTCGTATTCGCGCTGATGGCGTTCGCGATGCTGCTCGGCTCGATGAACTACAACAACAACCTGTCGTTCGTCTTCACGTTCTTCCTGATCGCGCTGGGTTTCGTCGCGATGCACGCCTGCCAGCGGAATCTCGTGGGTCTCGAAGTGAACTTCGCCGGCGTCGAACCCGTCTTTGCGGGCCAGCCGGCGCAGTTTCGCTTCGCCGTGACCAACACGGCACGCACTCCGCGCTCACTGATTCGTTTGTACGCGGACGCCGCCGTCAGCGACATCGAAGACCTCGAGCCCGGCGAGACCCGGCTGTTCGTCATACCCTTGGCGACGCAGGCGCGCGGTCGTGTGCTGCTCGAACGCTTCGGCGTGCGCTCACAGTTTCCGTTCGAGCTGTTCCGATCCTGGGCATGGCTGCACATGGACATCCACGGCGTTGCCTACCCGACACCCGCACGGCATGCGCCGCAGCCGCCGGCCAGCCTGATGGCGCTTGGCCACCGTCAACGCGATGAGCGCGGCGAGGAAGACTTCGCGGGCCTGCGCCGATTCGTCACGGGCGATTCGCCGCGCAACGTAGCGTGGAAAGCTTACGCCCGCAACGGCCAGCTCCTGACCAAGCGCTTCGCGGGTGCCGACACGAGCAGCCAGTGGTTCAACTTCGACGAGGCCGGAGGCGCCGACCTGGAGGAGCGCCTGTCGATACTGACGCGGTGGATCGTCGATGCCGACCGCGCTGGCGAAGACTACGGGCTGCGTATGCCCGGGTTCGAGCGTGAGCCGGCGCACGGCGCCAGTCACCGCCGCCAGTGCCTCGAAGCGCTGGCCATGTTCGACCCGGGCTGGTCGTTGCAGGCCGATGGCTAGAAGCGGCACGGACGGCTCACTGCTGCCGAGCCTGCCATGGACCATGGCCTCGCTCGCGATCTCGATCGCGCCGCACGTGCCCTACCTGCCGATCTGGGTGACGCTTGCGTTTCTCGGATGTATCCTGGCGCGCTTCGTAATCGAAAAGCGCCGTCAGGCCCTGCCGTCCACATGGACTCGCGGTCTCATCGCGCTGGTCAGTTTCCTGGGCGTCCTCTGGACCTACGAGACGATCAGCGGCGTCGGGCCGGGCTCGGCGCTGCTCGCGATGATGGCCTCTCTGAAACTCCTCGAGACGCGGCGCCGGCGCGACCAGTTCGTGCTGCTGTTCATCGCAGTCTTCCTGGTCATGTCGTCGCTGCTGCGCGAACAGTTCCTCTGGTCCGTGCCCTACATGCTCGGCGCGCTGCTGTTCATCATGACAGCCTGGCTCAGGATGTCGGCCCTCCCGAGCCAGCCGGTTCGACGAAGCTTCCGGGCAAGCGCACGCTTGCTTGCCTACGCCGCACCGCTCGCCATCGCGATGTGGGTCCTTTTCCCGCGGATTTCGACACCGTTCTGGGCAGTGCCGATCGACACGAGCTCCGGGGTGACGGGCCTGAGCGACACGATGAGTCCCGGCGACGTCAGCTCGTTGTCGCTTTCGAAGGAAGTCGCGTTCCGGGTTCGCTTCGACGGCGCCGTGCCGCCGCCGCGCGATCGGTACTGGCGCGCCCTGGTGCTGCATCGTTACAACGGCCGATCCTGGACCGGCAGCGACGCCGCGATCGGCATTCCGCCCGAACAGCAGCTTTCGGTCGCCGGCGAGCCCTACCGCTACAGCGTAACGATGGAACCCACCCGGCAGCAATGGGTGCCGGCGCTCGACCTGCCGTTCGACTGGGACCTGCCGCAGACGTTCATGGACCGCATGCAGCAGCTGTCGCGCGTGCATCCGGTCGACCAGCGCATCTCCTACAACGTCGAGTCCTACCCGCAGTACGAGTCGGAACCGGTTTTGAGCAGTCGGGCGCGGCGCTGGTACGTGATGCTTCCGGGCGGACACAACCCCGAAACCGCGGAGCTCGCGAGCCGGATGCGCGCGCAGGCTGACTCGGACCGGGCTTACATCACGGCCGTGCTGGACAGGTTTCGTGAGGAGGAATTCTTCTACACGCTGAACCCGCCGGCACTCGGCCGTGACCCCGTCGACGCGTTTCTGTTCGACACCCGGCGGGGGTTCTGCGAACACTATGCCTCGGCCTTCGCCGTCCTCATGCGCGCGGCCGACATCCCGACCCGCGTCGTGCTCGGCTTCCAGGGCGGCGAGCTGAACCCGCTCGGCGAATACATGATCGTTCGCCAGTCCGATGCGCACGCCTGGAACGAAGTCTGGCTCGAAGGACAAGGCTGGCGGCGCGTCGATCCGACGGCGGCGGTGGCGCCGGAGCGCATCGAGCTCGGCGTTGCCGATTCGATTTTCGACGGCATCGGCGCCTCCTGGGGGCTGTCTGCGCCGGCGCAGTGGCTGCACGATCTGACCCTGCGCTGGGACGCACTGAATGCAAGCTGGAACGATTGGATTCTCGGCTACGGCCCTGACAAGCAGGCGGATTTCCTCGAACTCCTGGGAATGCAATCGCCAACCTGGCGCAAGATGATGCTGACGCTGATCGCGGTCATCGTCGCGATGACGGCGATGTTGAGCCTCATCCTGATGTGGCGTCTGCGGCCGCCGCCGCGCGACCGGGCAAGCGTGCTGTACGGGCGATTCGTCAAGCGCCTGGGCATCCGGCCGCGAACCGGAGAAACGGCCGACGCGTTCGCCGCGCGGGCCGCGGACGGCGCCGATATCGCCGACGATGCCATCGCGCGCGTCGCGCGCGCCTACGTCGCCGCTCGCTACGGCGCTGACGGTGACTCGATGCTGGACGAACTCGAATCGGCTATCAGCGCGGCGCGCTGAGTTCGTCGCCGGTACCCTCGCGCACGGCGGCGAGCATCAGCCCGCCACCGATGAAGAGCGGCACGAGGCACAGGAGCACCCACTTCGGATCTTCGAAGATCGTCGCCGTGATCGCGACGAGTATGGGGCCCAGGACGTGTGCAAATTTGGTCAACGTGCTGTAAAAGCCGAAAAACTCACCGGGCAGGTGCCGCGGTATCAGGCTCGCGTACAGCGAACGGCTCAAACCCTGCACGCCGCCCTGCACGCAGCCGATGACGATCGCCATCACGTAGAACTGCCAGACGTCCTTCATGAAGATCGCCCACAGCGTCATTGCGATATAGGCCGCGAGCGCGACGTACAGGCCGAGCTTCGGTCCGAAACGGTGGCCGAACCAGGCATACAGCAGCGTGGCGGGAAAACCGACGAAGTTCGTCACGAGCAGCGCCATGACGAGGTCCTGCTGTTCGAAGCCCAGCCGACGCCCGAAATCGGCGGCCATGAAGATGACCGTGAAGACGCCGCCGATGTAAAGCCAGTATGCGGCCAGAAAGACGACGATATTGCGATAGCGCCCGATCTGGCGAGCCGTGTCCCTAAGTTCCGCGTAGGCCGCCTTGATTACGTTGCCGACGCGTGCCTTGAGCAATCGCGTCTCCGGGACGAATAGCAGCGTCGGCAGCATGAATACGGCCCACCAGGCTCCCACGGTCACGAAGGCCACACGGATCGCGGACGTCGCGTCGGCCAGGCCGAACGTCCCCGGAGACACGATCATGTAGGTATGCACGGCAAGGAGTATGGCGCCGCCAAGGTAGCCTGCCGCGAAGGCGATGTTCGATGCGGCGCTGTAGTACCGGGGCTCGGTGACGTCGACGAGCAACGAGTCGTAGAACACCGTGGACGCGTAATAGCCCACCGAGGCGAACAGGTAGAAGGCGAGCGCGGCGGGCCACTCGCCCGCGCCAACGAAGCCGAGCGCCGCGGTCGACCCGGCCCCCACGAGTGACAGGACGAAAAGAAAGCGCTTGCGGTAGCCGCCGGCATCCGCGATCGTGCCGAGCACAGGCGCGATGAGCACGACGACGGTGCTGGCCGCGGCCGTAATCCACGCCAGCCGGGCCGTGGCCTCGGCGCCCGTGCCATCGGCATTCCAGAACGTCTGGTTGGAGAGCGGGAACAGCACGGCGAGCACGGAGAGCGCGAACGACGAGTTCGCCCAGTCATAGCAGGCCCAGGACAACACGCGTCGATTCAGAAGCTCTGGCATAGGCACGTGACTCGGCCCCGTACGTTGGCGATAGGGTTTACCGGGCCGCTCGGCTCAGTGCTCACGCGTCTTGCGGAACTCGATGTCGGGCCAGCGCTCTTCGGTCAGGTTCAGGTTTACCCGGGTCGGCGCAATGTAGACCAGCCGTTCCCCGTGGTCCAGCGCGAGATTGTCGTACGCCTTCTTTTCGAAGTCGGCAAGCGTTTTCGGATCGTCGCATTCGACCCAGCGCGCCGTCGCCACGTTGACGTTCTCGAACTGACAGTCGACGCCGTACTCGTCGTGCAATCGCTGTGCCACGACATCGAACTGCAGCGGACCGACGGCGCCCAGAATCAGATCGTTGTTACGCAGCGGTTTGAACAGCTGCGTAGCGCCCTCCTCGCAGAGCTGCGCGAGTCCCTTTTGCAGCGCCTTGAGCCGCAGCGGGTCCTTGAGCACCGCGCGCCTGAATATCTCGGGCGCGAAGTTTGGGATGCCCTTGAAGCGAATGGCGTCGCCCTCGGAGAAGCTGTCGCCGATGTTGATCGTGCCGTGGTTGTGCAGGCCAATGATATCGCCCGCGTATGCGGTCTCCGCGTGCTGCCGGTCCGCGGCCATGAACGTGATCGCATCGGGAATCTTCATCTCCTTCTTCGACCGAACGTGCATCACTTTCATTCCTTTGCGGTACTCGCCGGAACAGATGCGCATGAACGCGATCCGATCCCGATGGCCCGGATCCATATTGGCCTGGATCTTGAACACGAAACCCGTGAGCTTGTCCTCGGCCGGCTCGACGAGGCGCTCTTCGCTCTCCCGCGCGAGCGGCGTCGGCGCGTGCTCGACAAACTCGTCGAGCAGCTCCCTGACGCCGAAATTCGAGAGCGCCGAACCGAAGAACACGGGCGTCTGGCGTGCCGCGAGATACTCGTCGAGATCGAACTCGGGGCAGGCGCCTCTGACGAGTTCGATCTCCTCCCGCAGGTGCTCGGCCGAGTCGCCAAGCACGTCGTCGGCCGCCGGCGTGTCGAGTCCGTCAATCGTGCGAATGTCCGAGGCCTGCTGGCGCCCGGTCTTGTCGTACAGGTAGATGCGATCCCGGGCCAGGTGATAGACACCCTTGAGTCTCGAGCCCATGCCGATGGGCCACGTAACCGGTGCGCACTGGATGCCGAGTACCTCTTCGATTTCGTCGAGCAGCTCGATTGGCTCCCTGCCCTCGCGATCGAGCTTGTTGATGAACGTCATGATCGGCGTGTCACGCAGGCGGCACACTTCCATGAGCTTGACCGTGCGCTGCTCGACGCCCTTGGCGCAGTCGATGACCATGAGCGCCGAATCGACGGCCGTCAGCGTGCGGTAGGTGTCCTCGGAGAAATCCTCGTGGCCCGGCGTATCGAGCAGGTTGACGACGTGATCACGGTACGGGAACTGCATGACCGAGGAGGTAACCGAGATACCGCGCTGCTGTTCGAGCGCCATCCAGTCCGACGTCGCGTGTCGACTCGCCTTGCGGCCCTTGACGGTGCCCGCGAGCGTGATGGCGCCGCCGTACAGCAGCAGTTTTTCGGTGAGCGTCGTCTTGCCCGCGTCCGGGTGCGAGATAATCGCGAACGTACGGCGCTTGTCGACCTCTTGTCTGATCCGGCTCATGAACCTGTGTGTTTGCAATTGCGGCGCGAAGTCTAGCCCGAATCCGTCGTCGATGACACGGCCCTCCGCGGGAGCGGTGACGGACACTAGTCGTCAGGCGTCGAGCTTCTTGGCCAGCACGGCGGCGTCCTCGCGGCCGCCGGGCGCCTGGTAGTAGGCCGGCCGGCGCGCGACCTGGAAGAAGCCTTTCTTGCGGTACAGCTTGAGCGCGGTTTCGTTCGACGGCCGCACTTCGAGGAATATCTCCGAGACCTCGGCGTCGCGCGCCGCTCCGAGCACGGCATCCAGTAACATTTCGCCGTAGCCGCGGGCCCGGTGCGCGGGATCGACGCACAGGTTCAGAATGTGGGCCTCGCCCGCCGCAACCGACAGGATCGCGTAGCCCGCGACCCGGCCATCGCGATCGAGTACGCAGCACTGGTAGCCGGCCAGCAGGCAGTCGCGAAACACGCCGTGACTCCAGGGAAAGTCGTAGCTGCGGCGTTCGATGTCGGACACGAGCGCAAGGTCCTCATGGGTCATGCGCCGCACTTCGACGGGTGGTTCGGCCATCAGCGTATTCACGCCGCCGCCTCGCGGCCGACCGTGCGGGCCAGGCAAAGATCGCTCCAGACCTTGCGCTTCTGCGCGGGGGAGCGCAACAGGTAGGCGGGGTGATAGGTTACGACGAGCGGCGTGCCGTCCAGCTCGTGGCGGCGGCCGCGCAGCCGGCCGACCGGCAGGTCGCTGCCCAACAGGTTCTGCGCGGCGACCCGGCCGACCGCGAGAATGACAGCCGGCTTGACGAGTTCGATTTGCCGCTCGAGATACGGCCGGCACGCGGCGGACTCCTCGGCGCGCGGATCGCGGTTGTTCGGCGGCCGGCATTTGAGCGTGTTGGCGATATAAACGGACTGCCGCGACTCGCCGACGGCGCGCAGCATCTCATCGAGCAGCTTGCCCGCCCTTCCGACGAACGGCTCGCCGCGACGGTCCTCTTCCGCGCCCGGGGCTTCGCCGACGATCATCCAGCGCGCCTCGGGGCTGCCGACGCCGAACACGGTCTGCGTGCGCGTGTTCGCGAGTTCGCAGAGCCGACATTCGGCCACGCAGGCACGCAGCGCCTGCCAGTCCATGGCGGCTACGGCGACGCCCGGCGAGGCGTCCGCCACGGCTTCCTCGAGTGGCGTTCCCGCGGCAGCGCGCGGCAGCCACACGTCGATTCCGATGGCGTCCAGGTAGGCCAGGCGCCGGCGTTCGTCCAAATGCATGTCCGTGCTTGCTTCGATTGAAATGATGAGCAGTTTGCCATGTTTTGAGGGGCCGGTTATGCGAACCCCGCCTTCGCTGACGCCCGTGTCCGCGCGGCGCCGCTCAGGGGTGCGGCAATCGTGCGAGGATGTCGCGTCCGGCCGACACCTCGTCGCCGGACGCGACGAGCACCTTGCCGCCCGTGGGAATGTGCACCTCGGCCACGCGGGTGAGACGCAGGTAGGCACAGCGTGCGCCTTGCCCGAGCCGCTCGCCGAAACGGACGATCGAGCGCGGTGCCAGACCGAGTCGATAGCCGCGGAACATCAGCACGACGTCGTCGCCTTCGTCGGTCTGCACCCAAAGCGCGCGGGTCGGGTAACTGCCCGACGGCAGATCGATCGAGTTCAGGTCGTTGATCTTGCCCTCGACGGGACAGCGTGCCGTGTAGGTGCCGAGGCTGTCGATGCGGATGACGATGCGATGCGCTTTGCCCTGAATGACGCCCTCCTCGAGCGTTTCAACTTCGGTCACGCGCCCGTCGACGGGGCTAACCACACCGAGCGGCGCAGCCGGTATTCGCCGCCGAGGATCGCGGAATACGAGAAACAGCATCACGAACACTGCCCCGGCGATCGCCATCCAAAGCCACGCCGACGATCGAAACGCGAGCCAGCCGAGGAACGCGGCCATGAGCAGAAACGGAATGCCCTCGGCTGCGACAAACGGATTTCTCTTGCCCTGCAACGCGCGCCTCCCGGAGCGCTCGAAAGGGCGGACCATCTCTTGCTTTAGCCGCTCAGTCAATACGTAGACTGTGCGGCTTTCGGCGTTCGGGCTGGAACCTATCTCAAGATAGATCGTGGTCGCGTTGCGGTGCGATTGGCCGCGAGGCAAGGCGCGAGAAGCGCCGTTTGGTAGCACCAAATCAGCGACGAGCAACGCCGCATCGCGGCCAATCGCGCCGCAACCCTTTGGGCCGGTGGCTATTTTTCCGCAATCCCGCGTTGCCGCTCGCTGATGTAGCGGTGCTACACGGCGCTCACGGCGCCTTGGCTTGCGAAAAAATAGCGGCCGGCGCGACCTCGATCTATCTTGAGATAGGTTCTAGAATGCGCGCCTGTCAAACCATCGGCGAACAGTCCATGCGTTACTCCCAGTTCGGCCTCACGACGCTCAAGGAAACTCCGGCCGAGGCCGAGGTCGTGAGCCACCAGCTCATGCTCCGTGCCGGTATGATCCGCCGGCTGACGTCCGGCATCTTCACGTGGATGCCGCTGGGCTTGAGGGTCGTCCGCAGGGTTGAAACCATCGTCCGCGAGGAGTTGGATCGCGCCGGCGCACTCGAAGTGCTAATGCCCGCTGTGCAGCCGGCCGAGCTCTGGCAGGAGTCCGGACGTTGGGACGAGTACGGCGGCCTGCTGCTGCGCATCTCGGACCGGCATGACCGGAACTTCTGCTTTGGCCCGACCCACGAGGAGGTCATTACCGACATCGCCCGCCGCGAGCTCAAGAGCTACAAGCAGCTGCCGATCAACTGGTACCAGATCCAGACCAAGTTTCGCGACGAGATCCGGCCGCGCTTCGGCGTCATGCGTGCGCGCGAGTTCGTCATGAAGGACGCCTACTCGTTCGATCTCGACGCCGACGGTCTCGAAGCCGCTTACCAGCGCATGCACGACGCCTATACGGCAATCTTCGAGCGGCTGGGCTTGAGCTTTCGGATCGTCGATGCGGACAGCGGCGAGATCGGTGGCAATCGCTCGCAGGAGTTTCACGTCATCGCGGATTCGGGGGAGGACGCGATCGCCTACTGCGATGCCGACGGCTACGCCTCGAACGTGGAGTCGGCCGCCACGCTGCGTCCGGTCGGCGAACGTCCGGCCGCGACGCACGATCTCGAGAAGGTCGCAACCCCGGGCGTCCGCACGATCGAAGCGCTCTGCGAGCACCTGGGCGTATCGGCAACACAGACGCTCAAGACGCTGATCGTCGAGGGCGTCGACAGACCCGTGGCGCTCGTGCTGCGCGGCGATCACGATCTGAACACGGTGAAGGCGCAAAAGATCAACGGGGTCGCCTCGCCGCTCACGATGGCCGACGGCAAGACGCTCGAAGCCGCCGGGACGGTGGCGGGTTTCGCCGGCCCGATCGGTTTCGATATTCCGGTCTACTTCGACCACGCGGTCGCGAACATGGCCGACTTCGTGGTCGGCGCAAACGAAACGGACGCGCACTACACGGGCGCGAATTTCGGCCGCGACCTCGGAGAACCCGAAACCGTCGACCTGCGCAATGTCGTCGAGGGCGACCCGGTCCCGGGCGGCCAGGGCACGCTCGAGCTCGCGCGCGGCATTGAAGTCGGTCACATTTTCCAGCTCGGTACCAAGTACTCGGAAGCCATGGGCGCGAGGGTACTGGACCAGGACGGCAAGGAAAGACTCCTCGAGATGGGCTGCTACGGAATCGGCATCACGCGCATCGTCGCTGCCGCGATCGAACAGAATCACGACGAAAACGGCATCGTTTGGCCGGATCCGCTGACGCCGTTCGACGTCGTCATCGTGCCGATCAACCTGCACCGCTCCGACGCGGTTCGCGAGGTCGCCGAGGATCTCTACGAGCAACTTGCGACCGCTGGGCTCGCGGTGCTGCTCGACGATCGCGATGCGCGCCCGGGGGTCAAGTTTGCCGATGCCGAGCTGATCGGCATCCCGCATCGCCTGGTCGTGTCGGATCGCGGCCTCGCCAACGGCGAACTGGAATACCGGCATCGACGCGACCCCGAATCACGCAACATAAAGCGTGAGGAAGCTCTCAACCTGCTTGCGCGATAGCTTGTAACTTGTTGCCATACGTTCGTGGCGCAAGACCTGCGCCGCCTGCGGCCTGGGCCGACGCCGGATAAGCGGAGAATCGTTATGACAAAGCTAGCGAAAATCTCTGTTTTTATTGGAATTATGATCGCCTTTATCGCAGGCGGAGTGGCGGTCGCCCAGTCCAATGTCGACCCCGAGCTCCGGGCTGCGCTAAAAGCCGCGGCCAGTTCCAGCGACAGCTTCCCGGACCGTTTCGAGGCAGAGGTCTGGCTGCTCGACATGTCGTCCAGGCTTGCGCGGCAGGTAGAGGACCCGGAGGAACGCATCGAAATCCTTACCCGCGTTCACTACGAGGCGAGCCGCGCCGATCTGCCGCCGGAACTCGTTCTCGCCGTGATCGAAGTCGAGAGCAACTTCGACCGCTACGCGATTTCGGTGGCCGGCGCCATCGGCCTCATGCAGATCATGCCCTTCTGGCTCGACGAGATCGGCCGCCCGAACGACAACCTCCTGCATATCGACACGAACCTGCGCTACGGCTGCACGATCCTGCGCCACTACCTCGACAAGGAGAACGGCGACCTTCGCCGTGCGCTCGGCCGCTACAACGGCAGCCTCGGCAAGCGCAAGTACCCGAACAAGGTCATCGACAAGCTCCACCTGAAGTGGTTCAAGGCCTGATCCCGGACCGCGGAGCGTTCGGCGCGACCGGCGATCGAGCGCTCAGCCCGTGGAGAAGCCCGCCGGCGGCTCGCCCTCGATCGATTCGCTGACGACGTTGGTCACGCGCGACAACGGCGGCCCGCGCCGCAGCCAGGACTCCAGTTCGTCGAGTGCCGTATCGCTACCGAAGGCGACGACTTCGACGCTGCCATTGGCGAGATTCACGGCGTGGCCGACGATGCCGAGACCTTTGGCGATTTCGCGGGTGGAATCGCGAAAGAACACGCCCTGCACGCGCCCCAGTATCGTATAGCGCCGAGCCTCGGGCACGGCCGTCAGTTCCTGTCGGTGCGTTGCGCTTCGCTATGCTCGGTGGCGTCCAGCGCGCTGGCCTTCGCCTGCAGTGCGGCACGGCGGGCGTCACGATACTGCTCGGCACCGAGTTTTTGCTCCGCGGTCTTGAGGTAGTTTTCGGCGCGTATCAGTTCCTCGACGGCGTACGATTCGGCGCCGGCCTTTCTCGCCACGGCGATAGCCTGGCGCGCATCGCTCATTTCCTGCACGGGCGGCGCCGATTCACAGGCGGCTGCAAGCAACAGCGTCGCTGAGAGGAGCGCGGCCGAGGATAAAAAAGTCCGGCGCGGATTCATGGTCGCTCTGTTATTGTTTTGTTTGGCACTGAACACTCGAACATGCCGTAGGCGCGGCATCTTGCCGCGACAAGCCTTCGCTAATTTTGGCCCCTGATCGCGGCTGGAAGCCGCTCCTACGATGGTTTCGGAGTATTCACACAGCCTCGTTGTAAAGCCAACCTACGCTATCAAGCGCTTACGGACGCCGTCAAGGCAGGACTGGCGGTGGTCTGGAACGCTGCTAAAGTGCGACTCGGTCTATTCCTGCGAAAACAGCGGACTCGCTTGCCATGCCCATGCTCATCTACCATAACCCGCGTTGTTCCAAGTCGCGGAAAACGCTGGAGTTAATCGAATCTGCCGGCGTGACGCCGACGGTCGTTCGCTACCTGGAAGAGCCGCCCGACGGCGCCCGGATCAGCCAATTGGCGCGCCTTTTGGGCGTGCCGGTCAAGGCGCTGATGCGCGGCGGTGAGGCGGTAGTCAGGGAAGCGACCGACCTGCCTGCCCTCGATGATGACGCGGCGCTCGCGGACTGGCTTTCGCGGCATCCGCGTGCGCTCGAACGACCTATCGTCGTCAGCGCCGACGAGCGCCGGGCTATCATGGGCCGCCCGCCTGAGAACGTCGAGGCACTGTTGCCATGACCCTGGAGATCCTCGTGCTGTATTACTCGCGCGATGGCGCGACCGAAGCCCTCGCGAGGGAGGTCTGCCGTGGCGTGGACGCCGTCGACGGCGCGACCGCGAGACTCAGGACCGTGCCCGACGTGTCGACGGTCGCGGAGGCTACGGCGGACGAGGTGCCGGCCGACGGGCCGCCCTACGCGACGCCCGGGGACCTCGCGGAATGTGGAGGCCTGGTGCTCGGGAGCCCGACCCGTTTCGGCAACATGGCCGCGGCGCTCAAGTACTTCCTCGACGGCACGGCCGGCGAATGGTTGAACGGCACGCTGATCGGCAAACCGGCCGGCGTGTTCACGTCGACCGGGTCCCTGCACGGCGGCCAGGAAACGACCTTGCTGACGATGGCGGTGCCGCTCATTCATCACGGTATGCTGTTCGTCGGCGTGCCGTACAGCGAATCGGCGCTGTCGGCGACGCGCTCCGGCGGCACCCCCTACGGCGCGTCCCACGTCACCTGGAATCGAAGCCCGGATGAGCTGTCGGATGACGAAGTCGCCCTGGCCCGCGCGCTGGGCGGGCGCGTCGCATCGGTGGCCATGAAGCTATCGGACGACTGAGACCCATGCTCAGCCGCGCGGCTAGTGTGCTGTCCCGCTAATTCCTTGAACAATTCGCCGCGGATTTTTGTGGCTGGCAAGGCGCGGCGACGAGTCATAGCGGGCTATGGCGAGGAGCCGCAACGCCGCCAGACGCAA
>JANQLK010000017.1 GCA_028280615.1 Woeseiaceae bacterium
CCGAGCTGTATGCGAACACGACGATCAGCGACAATAGAAAGAACGTCGAGAGCGCCGCGAGTACGGCGCCCGAGCGCAGCGGATAGCTGAGCCCCGCAAGGAAATCAGCCGGCGTCACGCTCTTGCCTGCCCGGCACCGGATCGTAGCCCGAGCCTCCCCAGGGGTGGCAGCGGCTCAAGCGGCGAGCCGTTAGCAGCGTGCCGCGCCATGCGCCGTGCGTCTCGAGCGCCTCGATGGCGTACCGGGAGCAGCTCGGCTCGAAACGACAGTTCGCGCCGAGCCACGGCGAAACGGCTGCCCGATAGGCCTTCACGAGCCCGATCAGCGGCCGGGCGAGGGTACCGGGCATTACTCCATCCCGGCGGCGTCCGCCGCGTGGCGACGTATGGCCTCGAGCATCGAGTGCAGGCCCGTGCTGCGGGTCGGACTCAGGTGCGTCTCGAGGCCCAGCGCCTCGATGAATTCGGGCGGTGTGGCGAGGATGTCGGCAGGATGCTTGTCGCTGTAGATGCGCAGCAGTACGGCGATCAGTCCGGACACGATCGCGGCATCGCTTACGGCCCTAAAAGAAAGCCGTCCGTCATCCCGCCTTTCCGCGACGAACCAGACCTGCGACTGACAGCCCTTGATCCGGTGCTCGTCGTTGCGGAACGCCTCCGGAAACTCGGGCAGGCGCCGGCCGAGGTCGATCAGGTACTGATAGCGATCCATCCAGTCGTCGAAGAACGCAAACTCCTCGACGAGCGCCTGCTGCGCGGCTGCGACGTCGTTACTCATCGGCCGTCCGGGCACGCCGCCACGTCGTGCCGTCGGGACCGTCCTCGATGGCGATGCCCCGCGCCGCGAGTTCGTCTCGGATGCCGTCTGCACGCGCAAAGTCCCGTTCGCGCTTGGCGGCGGCGCGCTCGTCGATCAGCGCCTGGATACCGGCGTCGTCGCCATCCTCGCCGACGAACCAGTCCTCGGGATCGCTCGACAGCAGGCCCATCAATTCCCCGGCGGCGTACATCGACGCGGCGAGCCGCTCGCGCTCGCCCTCGTCGGTCGCCTTGTTGAGCGTCTTGGCCAGCGCGAAGAACTCGGCCATCGCTTTCGGCGTATTGAGATCGTCTTCGAGGGCTTCGATCATCGCTTCCGGCGGCGAAGCCTCGGCCCGTCTGTCTTCGCTGACCTCGATGCCGCGCACGGCGCCGTACAGCCGGTCGAGCATCCTCTGCGCCGCGTCGACCGTGTCGTCGGACCAGTCGAGCGGCTGGCGGTAGTGCGCCGACAACAGCGCGAGCCGCATGACCTCGCCCGGGATACGCTCGATCAGGTCGTGCACGAGCAGCACGTTGCCGAGCGACTTCGACATCTTTGCGCGGTCCATGCTCAAGAAACCGTTGTGCAGCCAGTAGTTCGCGAATACGGCGCCGTCGTGAGCACAGGTGGACTGCGCCATCTCGTTTTCATGATGCGGGAACACGAGATCCTGGCCGCCCGCGTGAATGTCGATTGTCGTACCGAGGTGCCTCTCGGCCATGGCGGAGCATTCGATGTGCCAGCCCGGCCGTCCGCGGCCCCAGGGCGAATCCCAGCCCGGCAACTCGGGCGTCGACGGCTTCCAGAGCACGAAATCCTGCGCCGCCTTCTTGTACGGCGCCACCTCGACCCGGGCCCCGGCGATCATTTCACGCAGATCGCGCTTCGACAGGCTGCCGTAGTCAGGATTGGACTCGACGTCGAACAGCACGTGACCTTCCGCTTCGTAGGCATGTCCCTTCTCGATCAGTGTCTCTATCATCGCGATCATTTCGTCGATGTGCTCGGTAGCGCAGGGTTCGACGTCCGGAGGCAGTACACCGAGCGCGGCCATGTCCTCGTTATAGACACGCTTGAAGCGCTCCGTGATTTCGTGGATCGGGCGCCCGGTTTCGAGCGATGCGGCGTTGATCTTGTCGTCGACGTCGGTAAAGTTGCGCGCAAACTTGAGCGTATAGCGCCGCCGCAACAGGCGCGCCAGCAGGTCGAATACGACCGCCGGCCGGGCATTCCCGATATGCGCGTAGTTGTAGACCGTCGGGCCGCACAGGTACATCGTCACCCGGTTCTCGTCCAGGGGTTCGAAGTCGACCTTGCGGCCGCGCTTGGTATCGTGCAGCCTGATCGCCATTGCTCGTTCGTGGTTCGCCGCGAAAAAGGGGCAATGATAGCAATATTGCCGGCGCCGTCAGAGGCTAGTATTCTGCTCCGCCGACCAATCGCCCGGAGTGACAAGATGTCCGAGACACCGGTCAGATTTCAAGAGCGCCTGAGCATCGAACAGGTCGAAGAAGGCCTCGACCTCGCCCCCAAGTTCGACGATCGCGGGCTCATCACGGTCGTAACGACCGATGCCGCATCAGGCGAACTCCTGATGCAGGGTTACATGAACGCGGACGCGTTGCGGCGCACGATCGAGACCGGCGAGGCCCATTATTGGAGCCGCAGCCGGCAGGTGCTGTGGCACAAAGGCGCCACGAGCGGCTTCGTGCAGCGCGTACGTGAGCTGCTGGTCGATGACGATCAGGACTGCATTTGGCTCAGGGTGGACGTCGACGGCGGCGCAAGCTGTCATGTCGGCTACCGCAGCTGCTTTTATCGTCGCGTCCCGACCGGCCGGGAATTCGAACGGAAGACGAGCGCGGGTCGCATCGACCTCGTGTTCACGGACACCGAGAAAGTCTTCGATCCCGAAGACGTCTACGGCGACGCGCCGAATCCGACGCAGCTCTAGCGAAGTTCAGGTCCGCAGCCTGAAGGCCGGCGCGCCATCGGCATCGATCAGCTCGTGGCGCCGCAGCCATGCGCGGGCATCGTCCGCATCCTCGTCAAACCATCGCGCCGTGCTGCCGAGACGAAAGCTGTATCCCCAGACATCCATGTCCCGCATGAGGCGCCTGCGGCCGACGCCGTCGAGGGCGTCGGCCAGCAGAATCTGCAGGTAGCACACGGCCGCCTCCTCGAGGTCGTCGCCGCCCGCATCCGTATGCAGCGATGCCCGCCGTTCGGAGTCCATGCAGATCACGTGGCAGGCTTCGTGCAGCAGCGAGTGCACCGGGGTGTCGTGCCGAACATAGACCGTGTTACCTATCACGCCCGCCTCGCCCTCGCCCCAGTAGCTGCCGGGTATGGCCTGCCCGGCCGCGACGACTTCCAGCGCAAGACCGAGCCGGCCAAGCAGAACCTCTATCTGGACGACGCCGGCATCTTCGACGGTTTGCACGGCCGGGCTCACTGTGCCGATAGCTGTCTCGTGATGAATCGAACCAGGTCGCTGACGAGCGCCTCTCGTATTTTCTGCTCCTCGGCGGCCTTGCCGAGGACGATGGTCGTGTCGTAGATGTATTCTTCCGTTCGCGACACGCTGCGCGATTCGAGTAGCACATCCTCGCCGCTCCGGACGCCGTAACGAATCGAGTAGAACACTTCGTACTCGGTCGGCACGTTGCGCGCCGATACCGAGAGGACGCGCTGACCCGTCTCGTCGGCGTCGATCGTAAAAGTCGCCGTCGCATCCGTGGGCGAATCGACGACGTCGACGCCGAGGCGCGTCAGCTCGCGGACAAGCTCGCGGTAGAACGGCGTGAAGCGATCTTCTGCGTCGATGTAGGTCCGCTGCATGCTGTCCGGCAGCGTCATCGCCCCCTGCAGCTGGAAGCCGCAGGCCGCGAGGCAGGCGCAGGCGAGCAGGAGGCCGCCTCTAGATAACGACATTGACGAGCCGGCCCGGCACGACGATCGTCTTGCGAATTGCCTTGCCATCGATGAATCGTTCGACGTTGGCGTCCGCCAGCGCGCTCGCAACGATATCGCCTTCCTCGGCCTCCGCGTCGACCGATATCCTGCCTCGCAGTTTGCCGTTGACCTGTACGACCAGTTCGACCAGCTCCTGCTCGAGCGCGACGTCATCGACCTCGGGCCAGCGCTGATCGATCACCGGCTCGTCGTGTCCGAGCATCTCCCAGAGCGCATCCGCGATGTGTGGGACGATCGGCGACAGAATCAACACGATCGATGACAGCGCCTCCTGGATCACGGCGCGGCCCATTTCAGTATCGTCGTCGAGCCGATTGACGGCGTTCAAAAGCTCCATCGCCGCGGCCACGGCCGTGTTGAACGCGTGCCGCCGGCCGATATCATCGGAGATCTTGGCAATCGTCTGGTGAGTCTTCCGCCTGAGTTCCTTCTGGGCGTCGTCCAAACTCCCGGCATCGATCGCCACGGTGTCGCCACCGCCGACGTGTGCCTCGACCGCCGACCAGAATCGCCTGAGGAAGCGGAAGCTGCCCTGGACGCCTTCGTCCGACCATTCGAGCGCCTGCTCCGGCGGCGCGGCAAACATCATGAACAGACGCACGGTATCCGCACCGTACTCGTCGATCAGCGTCTGCGGATCGACCGTGTTGCCCTTGGCCTTCGACATCTTCGCGCCGTTCTTGAGTACCATCCCCTGCGTCAACAGGTTGGTGAACGGCTCCGACTCCTCGGTCAGCCCCTCGTCGCGCATGACGCGCTGGAAGAACCGCGCGTACAACAGGTGCAGAATCGCGTGTTCTATGCCGCCCGTGTACTGGTCGACGGGCAACCAGTAGTGAGCGCGCTCGTCGAGCATCGCATCATCCGCATCGGGGCAGGCATAGCGCGCGAAGTACCAGGACGACTCGACGAAGGTGTCGAACGTGTCGGTCTCGCGCCGCGCCTCATCGCCGCACCTGGGGCAACTCGTCTCGAAGAACTCCGGCATCTCCCTGAGCGGTGAGCCGACGCCCTTGAACTCCACGTCTTCGGGCAGCACGACGGGAAGGTCGGCCTCGGGAACCGGCACGGCACCACAGCGATCGCAGTAAATGATCGGAATCGGCGTGCCCCAGTAGCGCTGCCGCGAAACGCCCCAGTCCCGCAGTCGGAAATTCACCTTGCGGCGACCGCGGCCCGTCGCTTCGAAGTGCTCGGCGATGGCGTCGAAGGCCTCGTCGAAGGTCATGCCGTCGTAGCCGCCGGAGTTTACGAGTACGCCATACTCTACATACGCGGCTTCCGTCACGTCGATCGTCCCGCCGTCGGCGGGCTCGATCACCTGTACGATCGGCAGACCGTACTTCGTCGCGAACTCCCAGTCGCGCGCGTCATGTCCGGGCACCGCCATGACGGCGCCGGTGCCGTAGCCCATCAACACGAAATTCGCGACCCACAGCGGCACGGCGTCGCCCGACAGGGGATGCTCGGCGGAGATCCCGAGCGGCATGCCCTTTTTTTCGATCGTCTCGAGCGTGGCCTCGGCCGCGTCTGTCTTCCTGCACTCTTCGATGAATTTCGCAATCTCGGGATTGCTCTCGGCCGCCTTTCTGGCCAATGGATGCTCGGCGGCGACGGCCATGTAGGTGACGCCCATGAGCGTGTCCGGCCGCGTTGTATAGACCGTGAGCGGTTCCTCCTCGCCGGGCACGTCGAACCCAAGCTCGATGCCCTCGGAGCGGCCGATCCAGTTGCGCTGCATGGTCTTGACCGAGTCCGGCCAGCCGGGCATATGGTCGAGTTCCTCGAGCAGTTCGTCGGCGTAATCCGTAATCTTCATGAACCACTGCGGAATCTCGCGGCGCTCCACGAGCGCATCGGACCGCCAGCCGCGTCCATCGATGACCTGCTCGTTCGCCAGCACGGTCTGGTCCACGGGATCCCAGTTGACGACGGCATTCTGCCGGTACACGAGGCCTTTCTCGAACATCCTCGTGAACAGCCACTGCTCCCAGCGATAGTACTCCGGACGGCAGGTCGTCACCTCGCGCGTCCAGTCGTACGCGTAGCCCAGCCGCTTGAGCTGATCGCGCATGTCGTCGATGTTGTTGTAGGTCCAGCGCGCAGGCGGAATGCCGCGCTGGATGGCCGCGTTCTCGGCGGGCATGCCGAACGCATCCCAGCCCATCGGCTGCAGGACGTGCTTGCCCTGCATGCGCTGAAAGCGCGCGATGACGTCGCTGATCGTGAGTACGCGCACGTGCCCCATGTGCAGCTTGCCGCTGGGATAGGGGAACATCGTCACGCAGTAGAATTTTTCCCTGTCGGCGTCTTCCGACACCTCGAAGCAGCGCGATTCGGCCCACTGCGCCTGGGCGGCGCGTTCGACCTGTTCGGGATCGTAGCCTGAGCTCATGGCCTTGCTTGTTGCTAAACGGGTGGAGGAAAAGCGAAAGCGTACAGCAACGCGCCGGAAATGGCAGCAGCCTGCCAATGGCAGCAACCTGCCAATGGCAGCAGCTGGCCGGGCTAGCGGCGCCCGCGAGAACCCAGCACGATGACGACAAGCACGCTCGCGATGATGACCGGATAGTTGCCGGCCGAGGCGTACGGCGTGGCGCCGCGTCTGGGCTGCACCGTGTCGGTCAGCGTCGCTTCGCCGTGTTGCGGGCCCGTGCGCAGGAGTTCGCCGCGATGACCGATGAAGGCGCTGATGCCCGTGTTGGTCGCCCTGAGCGTCGGGCGGCCGAATTCCAGCGAGCGCATGCGTGCGATCTGCAGGTGCTGGTGCGGCGCGATCGAGTCGCCGAACCAGGCGTCGTTGCTGACGTTGACCAGAAGCCTGGCCTCCGGCAAGGCGTAGCGCTGTTCCGCGCTATAGGCGTCCTCGTAGCAAATCGCCGCGCCAAGCGGAACGCCCTGGTGGGTACGCAGGAGCGGCTGCCGGTCATCGCCCGGCGCGAGATCGCTGTGTGGCAGGCTCATCATCTTCATCCACGCACGGACCTTTTCCGGCACCGGGAAGTACTCGCCGAACGGCACGAGGTGCCGCTTGCGGTACACCTGCCGCTCGCTGCCGTCGAGCAACACGAGACTGTTGTATACGCGGCGCTCGCCGCGATACATCTCGTCCTCGAGTATGCCGAAGATGATAGTCTGCCCGCCCTCGCGAGCATCGGCCTCGAGCTGACGGATGAGCGCCTGCTGGCTGCCGGTCAAGGAGGGGACGGCCACTTCGGGCCAGATCACGACGTCGCTGGCGCGTGCGATTCGGGTTGCATCGCGGTAGAAGTCCAGCGTCGGCTTGAGATTCCCGGGCAACCACTTCTGATCCTGCGTAATGCCGTACTGCAGGAGTGTGACCCGCACGGACTCGCCGTCCTCTTCCGTCCAGTCGATGAAGCTCAGCGCCCCGCCAACAAGCCACGGCAGAACGATGATGCCGAGCGCGGCGAGCCGCTGGCGGCCCTCGACCATGACGACCCCGACGGCCGCGGCCGCACTCAGCACCACCATGAACGAGACGCCGTAGGTCCCGATGACCGGAGCCCAGCCGCCGTAGGCCGAGTCGATCTTGGCGTAGCCGAGCGCAAGCCAGGGAAAACCCGTCGCTACCCAGCCTCGTGCCCACTCGACCAGTACCCAAACGGCCGGCGCCGCCACTATGAGCTGCCAGGGCTCGCCCTGGGCCAGCGTGCTGATCAGGTATCCCGCGAGATACAGCCACAGGCTCATGATCAGCGACAGACCGAACAGAAGCATCAAGGCTATCCACACCGGCGCGTCGCCGAACACGACCACCGAGATGTAGATCCAGTAGGTCCCGGTCAGGAATAGCCCGAGGCCGAACCAGAACAGATGGCCGGCCGCGGCACGCGGCGAAGACGTTATGCAGACGAACAGCAACGGCCAGAGGACGAGCAGCGCGACCAGCGACAGGCCGAACGGCGCGAACGCGGTCGTCGTGAGCGCACCGAGGCCAAAGCTGATGATCCGGCTCAGCCCGGGCCGATCCGCCGTGAACGTCATCAACCGGGGCGCGTAGGCCATATACCTCAGTCAGCCCGCCGCTGGACCTGCAGGAGATCGATGCGCCGTTTGTCGGCCTTGGTGACGGCAAACTCGAAACCGCCGAAGCCGATGCGCTCGCCGCGCCGCGGCAAACGTCCGAGCTCGTGCAGCACGAGGCCGCCGACGGTGTCGTATTCCTCGTCGTCGAGTTCGACGTCGAAGAACTCGTTGAAGTCCTCGATGCGCGTCAGCGCGCGCACCGCGAAACTCGGCCGGCCGTCGCGTTCGCCATCGGCGCGGATGAATTCGTCTTCCTCGATGTCGTGCTCGTCGTCGATCTCGCCGACGATCTCCTCGAGCACGTCTTCGATTGTCAGGAGCCCGGCGACACCGCCGTACTCGTCGACGACGATCGCCATGTGATTGTGGCTGGCACGGAATTCGCGGAGCAAGGCATTCAGGCGCTTCGATTCAGGGATGACAGCCGCCGGCCTCAAGAGCTTGCGAAGTGGCACGTCCCCTTCGTGGGCGCTGCCGAAGTAGCGCAAGATATCCTTGGCGAGCAGCACGCCGAGAATTTCGTCGCGATCCTCGCCGATCATCGGGAAGCGGGAGTGTCCGGACTCGACGATCAGCTTGAGGACGTCATCGAAGTCTTCGTCCGCGTCGATGACCACCATTTGCGAACGCGGCACCATGACGTCGCGAACCTGGCGCTCGGCGACTTCGAGCACTCCGGAGAGCATGCTTTTTTCCTCGGCGTCGAGGTCGAGGTCGGACTGCTGGATGAGATCTTGTATTTCGTCGCGGCTCCAGGGCTCGCCCTTGATAGCGCGTCGAATACGCGCGATCAATCCGGACTGCCCTGTGCCGCTGGTACTTGGCGGTTTGTCGTTCATCGAACCTGGCTGGATAGAAACGGACGGGCCGCGACGAGGCGCTCCCGGTCCGCTAGTGTACCACCCGCTATTGACTGTGATCACGTCAGCGTATACGGATTTTCGAGGCCCCGCTGCGACAGGATGCGCAGTTCCAGCGCCTCCATTTCGTCCGCCTGCGCAGGCTCGACGTGGTCGTAGCCCAGCAGATGCAAGGTGCCATGCACGAGCATGTGTGCCCAGTGCGCCTCGGCGGGCTTGCCCTGCTCGCGCGCCTCGCGCGCGACCACGGGTGCGCAAACGACGATATCGCCCAGCGACGAGGGCGCGTCGAGCGGCAGTCCGCAAATCGGCCCGGCCGGGAAGGACAGCACGTTGGTGCTCGTATCCCGGTTTCGGTAGTCGCCGTTCAGCTGCCGCATCTCGGCTTCGTCGACGACACGCACGGAGACTTCGGAGGCTGCACGGTCGAGCGCGCCGTGGGCGGCGATGGCGTCGAGTACCCAGCCGCGGATGACCGCTTCGCCCGGAATGCCGCCGGCCGCGCTGGCGACCTGTACGGCAACCTCGATCGTTTGCGCTCCCGCCACGGCGCGTCAGTCCTCGTCGTTCGCCTCGTAGGCCTCGACGATACGCTGCACGAGCGGGTGCCGCACGACGTCGCGCGGCGAGAAATAGGTGAACGCCACGCCCTTGACGCCGTCGAGAATCTCGGTGGCGTTGCGCAAGCCCGATCGCTGACCGCTCGGCAGGTCTATCTGCGTGACGTCCCCGGTCACGACCGCGCGCGAACCGAAACCGATGCGGGTCAGGAACATCTTCATCTGTTCGACGCTCGTGTTCTGCGCCTCGTCGAGCAATACGAAGGATTCGTTCAGCGATCGGCCGCGCATGAAGGCGAGCGGCGCAACCTCGATGACGTTGCGCTCGATGAGGCGAGTTACGGTCTCGGCGCCGAGCATGTCGTACAGCGCGTCGTACATCGGCCTGAGGTAAGGGTCGATCTTCTGCGACATGTCGCCCGGCAGAAAACCGAGGCGCTCGCCGGCCTCGACGGCGGGACGCACCAACACGATGCGCCGGATCTGCTCACTGTCCAACGCTTCGACGGCCGCCGCGACGCCGAGATAAGTCTTGCCGGTACCGGCCGGGCCGATGCCGAAGGCGAGATCGTGTTCGCGGATGCTCTTCAGGTACAGCGTCTGGTTCCTGCCGCGCGGGCGAATGAGCTTGCGGCGCGTCTGGATCGCCAGTTCGGCGGCATCGTCGTCGCCCCGGTCCGGTCCGGACTCGGCGTCGGCCTGATTCATCAAGGACTCCTGCAGATGCACGTGCACACGTTCGGGGTCGAGCCGATCGTGCCCTGCGATGTCGTAGAGCGAATGCAGCACGTCGCCGGCGACGTCGGCGGCGCCCGGAATACCGGTGACGCGGAAACGGTTGCCGCGAGCGGCAATTTCGACGTTCAGGCGGCGCTCGATCTGCCGCAGGTGCTCGTCGAACTGCCCGCAGAGGTTGGCGAGACGGTCGTTTTCGGCTGGCTCGAGAACGATGTCCCGGCTGATCTGGATCGCGTTCAAGATTCGTAGATTACCGCGTCGTCAGCGCCGTGGGAAGAATGGCCGCCCGGTCGTTCAGGCCGCGCGATGGTCGCGCAGCCGGCCGCGCAGGCTGTTCGGCAGCGCCTCGGTGATAACGACGTCGACGAAGCGGCCGATCAGGGACGTATCGCCGTCGAAGTTCACCCAGCGCATGTTCTCGGTACGACCCGAGACCTGGGCTGCGCTCTTTTTCGAAATGCGCTCCACGAGCACCCGCTGTGTCGAGCCCACCATCGACCGGCTCAAGTCCATGGCCTGCTGGTTGATGCGCGCCTGCAGGATCCGAAGCCGCTCCTTCTTGACTTCGAGCGGCGTATCGTCGGCCAGGTTCGCGGCCGGCGTTCCGGGACGGGCGCTGTAAATGAACGAGAACGACTGATCGAAGCCGACCTCGGCAACGAGGTTCATGAGCGCCTCGAAGTCGGCGTCGGTTTCGCCCGGGAAGCCGACGATGAAATCGGAAGACAGCGAAATGTCCGGCCTGACCTTGCGCAGCTTGCGAATCTTGCTCTTGTACTCGAGCACCGTGTGGCCGCGTTTCATTGCCGCGAGAATCCGGTCGGAGCCGTGCTGCACCGGCAGGTGCAGGTAGTTCGCGAGCTCCGGCACCTCGGCGTAGGCCTGGATCAGGCTGTCGGTGAACTCCACGGGATGCGAAGTCGTAAAGCGAATGCGTTCGACCCCGTCCACAGCCGCCACGTAGTAGATCAGGGTCGCGAGATCCGCCGTCCCGCCGTCGTGCATCGGGCCGCGGTAGGCGTTGACGTTCTGCCCCAGCAGGTTGATCTCGGATACGCCCTGCGCGGCCAGCCGAACCACTTCCATGAGGACGTCGTCCAGCGGCCGGCTGATCTCCTCGCCGCGCGTGTACGGAACGACGCAGAAGCTGCAGTACTTGCTGCAGCCCTCCATGCAGGAAACGAACGCCGCAGGGCCCTCGGCGCGCGGCTCGGGCAGGCGATCGAACTTTTCGATCTCGGGGAAGGACACGTCGACGACCGCGGCATCGGCGCGGGCCGCCGCGTCCACGAGTTCGGGCAGCCTGTGCAGCGTCTGCGGACCGAACACGATGTCCACATACGGCGCGCGCTCGGCAATGCCGGCGCCCTCCTGGCTGGCGACGCATCCGCCGACGCCGATCAGAACGTCGTCACGCCGGTTCTTGAAGCGGCGCCATCGACCGAGCTCCGAGAACACCTTTTCCTGCGCCTTCTCGCGAATCGAGCAGGTGTTGACCAGCAGCAGGTCGGCCTCGTCGGCGTCCGCCGTCAGCTCGTAGCCATGTGATTCGCGCAGGACATCCGCCATCTTCTCCGAGTCGTACTCGTTCATCTGGCAGCCCATGGTCTTGATAAAAAGCTTGCGCGTCATGCGTCCACTCTAGCGGATGAAGCCCATCGCCTCGAGTTTGACCAGGATACGGTGCGCGGCCAGATCCGGCGTGATATCGACGGTGTCGATGACCATCTCGGCGTTCTCCGGGACTTCGTAGGGATCCGAGATGCCCGTAAACTCCTTGATGATGCCGGCCCGGGCCTTGGCGTAGAGCCCCTTTCGGTCGCGCTCCTCGCAGACTTCGAGCGGCGTTGCGACATGGATTTCGACGAACCCGCCGGCGCGCCCGATCATGTCCCGCACCGTCCTGCGCGTTGCCGCGTACGGCGCGATGGGCGCGCAGATCGCAATGCCGCCGTTCTTGGTGATCTCGCTCGCGACGTAACCGATGCGGGTGATGTTGAGATCGCGATGCTCCTTCGAAAAACCGAGCTCGCTGGACAGGTTCTTGCGCACGATATCGCCGTCGAGCAGGCTCACGGGCCGGCCTCCGGCCTCCATGAGCTTGACCATGAGTGCATTCGCGATGGTCGACTTGCCGGAACCCGACAGCCCCGTGAAGAAGACTGTGAAGCCCTGCTTGTGGCGCGGCGGGTGTGTCCGCCGGAGTTCGTCCACGACTTCGGGAAACGAGAACCACTCGGGTATATCGAGGCCCTCGGCCAGCCTGCGCCTGAGCTCCGTGCCGGAGATGTTCAGCACGCGGTCGTCGTCGGTGGACTCGTCGATCGGAATGTACTGCGCGCGATTCTCGGCGAACACCATGAGCTGAAACGGCACCATCGTGATGTCCAGTTCGTCGGCGTGCTCTTTCAACAGCTCCTGTGCATCGTAGGGACCGTAGAAGTCATTGCCCTTCGAATCCTTGCCGGGACCCGCGTGATCCCGGCCGACGATCAGATGTGTGCAGCCGAAGTTCTTGCGAATGATCGCGTGCCACAGCGCCTCGCGCGGGCCGCCCATACGCATGGCGAGCGGCAGTAGGCTCAACATCGTGGTCTGCTCGGGATAGCGGTTCAGCAGGTGCTCGTAGCAGCGGACTCGCGTGAAATGATCCACGTCGCCGGGCTTGGTCATGCCGACGACCGGATGGATCAGCAGATTGGCCTCGACGTTGCGCGCCGCCCTGAGGGTCAGCTCCTGGTGCGCGCGATGCATCGGGTTGCGGGTCTGGAACGCGACGACCTTGCGCCAGCCCAGCTTGCGGAAACGCTCCCGGAGCTCCGCCGGCCCGTCACGCAGGTGCTTGAAGTCGTAATGGGTCGGCTCCTCGACGCCGCGCAGGCGCCCGCCGACGTAAACCGGGTTCGCGGCGTTGTGCAAGTAGTGGACCGCGGGGTGCACCTGGTCATTGCTGCCGTAAACGGCCTCGGCCTCCCTGACCTTGTCCGGCGACCAGACGTCGCTCACGTCGAGGGTCGCGATGACCACGCCTTCCAGGTCGCGCAGCGCGACCCTGTCGCCCGTCTTGATGGTCTCGGCGAATGCTTCGCTGACATCCAGCGTGATGGGCATCGGCCACAGGATGCCGGAGCTCAGCCGCATCGACTCGACCACCGAGTCGTAGTCGGCACGGCCGAGGAAGCCTTCCAACGGAGAAAACGCACCGTTCAACAGCAGTTCGATGTCGCATAGCTGCCGCTCCGTCAGGTCCCACGACGGGTAGTCCTTGGCGGCCAGTTTCTCCCGGCTCGCGGAATCCGCGTCGAGGTACAAGTTCTTGAGTTCGCCGCCGTGCGGCTCCTTAAAAGCGCCCATTCTGGTCGTCTTCCTCGTGGTTTGGAGGTGCTGCCGTCGCCGGAACCGGCGGCGGTGGCCCGATTCGTGGGCCAAACGCCAGGCCCGCAAATCGGTGACGGATGCAGGCCAGCGCGCGGATAGTACACGAGTCGCCGCCGCTATGGCGATGCCGGGACCGCAAAATGCCGGTCCAGAGCCGTGTCAGCACTCAGGGGCCGCGATTATGTTCGACCGAGCGGGCTGTGGCGGCCCGGCGACCCGCGGCATAGAATCGGTGGCATGTCTCATCTCGCCGGAAGCGGTCTCCGCATGAAAGCCCCCACAGGCGTTCTCGTGTTCGCCGCGCTCGCCGCGCTCGCCGCGTTCACCGCGCTCGCCGCGTTTCCCGCGGCAATCGCCGTTGCCCAGGATCAGGATGCGGCCGCGGAGCGCGCCCGTATCGCGAATCAGCGAATCCTGGCCGAATCCGAGCGGCGCCGTCGCGAGGCGGATGCCGGCGACCAGGCCGCGGACGTACAAGCCGGCGCGGCGCCGGCGGAGGCGGAGGCGGAGGCGGATTCGGCGACACCCGCAGCCGTCGCCACGGAGACCGAGGGACGTGTGGAGGAGGCCGCGGCCGCCGCGACTCCCGCTGCGATCGCGATCGACCTCTCGCCCCTGCTCGAACAGCTTCGGACCCTGGGCGAACTCAGGGACGCCGGCTACATCACGGACGAGGAGTTCGAGCGGATCAAGGGCCGCCTGCTCGAGGGAACGCTCTAGCGCTCGTAGACGCGGACGTAGTCGACGACCATGCGCTGCGGGAAGACGCTGTCGTCGATACCGCCCCCGGCCCGGCCCCACATCCCGCCGACGGCCTGGTTCAGGATCAGGTGGAACGGGTGGTCGTACGGCCAGGACCGCCAGCCGTCGTTCTCGTTGATGTAGCTGAAGTAGTGCGTATCGTCGACGTAGATGTCGATCCGCTCCGCGGTCCACTCCAACGCATAGACGTGGAAGGCTTCGTCGGCGTCGTCGAGCAGGACCCGCCCCTTGCGCTGTTCCCACTTGAGCCAGTAGTAGGCCTCGTTGTGCACGGTGCCGTGGACGTGGCCCATCTCGTAGCCGACGTGTTCCATGATGTCGATTTCCCCCGAGTTTGGCCAGGCGTCGCAGTTTGAACTCCCCTGCCAGTCAGCGCCCGCATCGCAACTCGTCGCATAGCGGAACGGGTCGCTGGGCAGCATCCAGATGGCCGGCCAGGTACCCATGCCGAGCGGCAGCTTCGCGCGAATCTCGAAGCGCCCGTAGAGAAAGTCGCGTTTTCCGGCCGTGTGGATGCGAGCCGAGGTGTACTTCGCATCGTCGTAGTCTTCGCGGTGTGCCTCGATGACCAGCAGCCCGTCTTTGACGGTCAGATTGCGGGCGCGGTCAGTATAGGCCTGATCTTCGTCGTTGACCTTGCGGGCCGGCCAGAGGTCGTAACTCCAGCTCTCGAGGTCCAGCGTGTCGCCGTCGAACTCATCGGCCCAGACGAGCCGCCACTGCGGGCCCCGCGGCATCGGCCTTTTGATCGTCAGCGCACTGAGCAAGGGCTCGCCCGCGTGGGCATCGAAGCGCACGGTCATCGACCCGTCCGAGACGACGACGCCGGGCACCGTGACCGTCAGGGCCGAGTGGATCTTGCCATCTCGCGACGCCATGACATCGAGATCGTCGATGACCACGCGCTCCTCGATGAGCGTGTCGAACACCCGCCCGCCACCGCCGATCTCGTCGGGTTCGGCAAAGTGCAGCGTCACGTCGTAGGTGCCATTCGGAACGCCGTGATCGATCCGGACGTCGCCCTCGCGCAAGGTATTGTAGAGAAACGCATCCTGGGAACCCTTGACCGTCGCGAGCAGCCGGAGCTCGCCTCCCTCGACGGATGTTTCCGGGGCGTACTCGGTTCCATCGATCCCGGTGAACGCCGGGCCGCCGACATTAACGGCCCATACGCTGTCTGACGGTTCCTGTGCCGCGGCGGCACTCAGGAGGCCCGCGAACAGGCAAATGGGAAGGTAAACGGGCTTTGTTTTCATTGTTTCCTGCTCTGGTCTGGCGAATAGCGGCCAGCTGTTGATGACAGCGCTGTCACAGGCATTTACAATACCATGAATCCGCCGGTCGCTTCGGGATTATGACAAGCCGCATTCAAGCGACGTATTAAAGAACCGACCGACCGGAACGGGGACCAGTTCCAACTCATCGAGGCCTGCATGAGGGGTTCGCGCCCCGCCGTATGGAGAAAGACTTGCCTCAATACTACGCCAGACTCATTTCGATAATCGCGCTCGCGCCGGCGACCGGCGTCGCGGCAGAATCCACCCATGTAGAGGATCGTAGCCGCTACGTCGCGCCGCGTGCAGCCGTCGCACCGGTCATCGATGGCATCGCGGACGACGCGGCGTGGCGCGACGCCGAGTGGCGAAGCATAGACCAGGTATGGCTGGGCCCCGAGATGCGGCCCGGCGACTTCGAAGGCCGCTTCAAGGTCGTGTGGACCGAGGACAAGCTCTACCTCCTGGGCGAGTTCGTCGACGATATCCTGTTCGACAGCCACCGCCATCCGCTCACGCAATACTGGGATGACGACTGCTGGGAGATCTTCCTCGATGAGGATCATTCGGGGGGCGACCACCAGTTCAATCACAATGCCTTCGCCTACCACATGTCGCTCGACAACCGCGCTATCGACATCGGCACGGACGGACAGGCGCGCGACTATTCGCACCACGTCGAGAGCCGCTGGCGCCAGGTGGGCGAAGTCATCGTCTGGGAGCTCGCGATCGACGTGTACACGGATAGCTACGATGACGACGGCGACGACAACGAGCCCGTGACGCTCGCCAGGGGCAAGGTCATGGGCCTCATGGTTGCCTACTGCGACAACGACGGCAGCGAACTGCGCGAGAACTTCCTGGGCTCCGAGACCGTGCCGTACGGGCCCGCGGATCGCGGTTGGATAGATGCCGGCCTGTTTGGAACCCTGATGCTGGGGGAGTAGGACGATATGGCAGTGAAACACGCCGCGCGTGACGCGGGCGTTGCAAGCCCGAGGCAGCTCGGCGGCGAGGACGTGAGCGGCGAATACGTCGACCTGTCTGGCGAGCGCTACTACGCGATTCGCAACGTCGACAAGATGCCGCCGTTTTTCGTCAGCGTCATCTCGAGCGATGACCATTGGCTGTTCGCCTCGTCGACGGGCGGGCTGACCGCCGGACGCGTGTCGCCGGAAACGGCGCTGTTTCCGTACGTTACGGTCGACAAAATCCACGACTCGACGTCGAGTACCGGCTGCCTGACACTGATCCGCAAGGGCACGGGCGACGCGGCCAGGCTCTGGGAGCCGCTCGCGGCGACGCCCGATAGCCGCTATTCGATCAGCCGCAACCTGTATAAGAACGTGCTGGGCAACAAACTGTGTTTCGAGGAATCCAACCACGATCTCGCGCTCACGTTTCGCTACACGTGGCTCACGAGCGATGAGTTCGGCTTCGTTCGCGATTGTCAGTTCAGAAACCTCGACGACCGGCCCGTCGACGTCGAGATCCTCGACGGCCTGCGCAACCTGCTGCCGGCCGGCACGCCGCGGTTCACACAGACCAACTCGAGCAACCTCGTCGATGCCTACAAATGGACCGAGTTCGACGCCGATGCCGGCCTCGCCCTGTTCACGCTATATTCCGGCATCACCGACCGTGCCGAACCCTGCGAGTCGCTGAGGGCGAATCTCGCCTACTGCCTGGGACTCGAGCGGCCGACCGTGCTGTTGTCGACCGAACAGCTACAGCATTTCCGCGACGGCGACGCGCTGTCCGGGGAAACGATGAAGCGCGGCATCCGCGGCGCTTTCATGGTCAACTCGGCACTAAAGCTCGAAGGCGGCGGCTCCGCCCGCTGGCAGATCGTGGCGAACACCGAACAGAGCCAGGTCAAGGTCGTGAACATCCGCCACAGGCTCGGCGATCGCGAAAGACTTGGCCGCAAGATTCGCGAGTCCGTCGAGTACGGATCGGACAGGCTCGCGCGGATCATGGCGAGCGGCGATGCGTTCCAGGCGACCGCCGAGGAGAACGTCGCCAATCACCACTACGCGAATGTCCTGTTCAATATCTTAAGGGGCGGAGTCTTCTTTGACCAATACCGCTTAAGCGCCGGGGACCTCCGTAACACGGTCCGGTCGTTCAATCGCGTCGTGCATGACGACCATCGTGCGCTGCTCGACGGCCTACCCGACAGCCTGACGGCGCGCGAGCTGCTCGACACGGTTCGCACCGTCGACGACCCTCAGCTCGAGCGCCTGTGCTACGAGTACTTGCCGATCACGTTCGGCCGCCGCCACGGCGACCCGAGCCGCCCGTGGAACCAGTTCGCGATTCGTCTGCGCGACGACCAGGGCGAGGCGCGGCTGTCCTACGAAGGCAACTGGCGCGACATTTTCCAGAACTGGGAGGCTCTCGCGCTGAGTTTCCCGGAATTCTCGGAGAGCATGATCGCAAAGTTCGTCAACGCCTCCACGGCCGACGGCTACAACCCCTATCGCATTACCAAGGAAGGCATCGACTGGGAAGTCGAGGACCCCGAAGACCCCTGGAGTTACATCGGCTACTGGGGCGATCATCAGATCATATACCTGCAGAAACTCCTGGAACTGTCACAGCGGTTTCATCCGAGCCGCCTCGAGCGACTGCTCAACGAGCCGATCTTCTGCTACGCAAACGTGCCGTACCGTATACGCGCGTTCGACGCGCTGCTGGACGACCCGAAGACAACCGTCGACTACGACGACGCGCTGGCCGAACGTATCGAAGAGCGCGTCGCGAGGCTGGGTGCGGACGGCAAACTCGTCATGGATGCGGACGGCAAGGTCTATCAGGTCAACCTGTTAGAGAAGCTGCTCGTGCCACTGCTCGCCAAGCTCGGCAACCTCGTGGTCGACGGCGGCATCTGGATGAACACCCAGCGGCCCGAGTGGAACGACGCCAACAATGCCCTGGTCGGCCAGGGCCTGTCGATGGTGACGCTTTACTACATGCGCCGCTACGTGAGCTTCCTCGACGGCCTGCTGGCGAAGGACGACGCCGACGTCGAACTGTCGATTGAGGTCGCAGCCTGGCTCGCCGACACCCGGCGGGCGCTCGGTTCCATTCGCCCTTCGCTCGGCGGTGAGGCCATCGATGCGGGACGACGGCTTGCCTCGCTCACCGAACTCGGCGAGGCGGCGAGCCGCTTCCGCGCGACCCTCTATCGAAACGAGGGCTTTTCGGGACGCACGTCTCAGCCGGTCGGCGACATCCGCGCAACGCTCGCCGATGCGCTGGCCGCGATCGATCACAGCATCGCCACCAACCGGCGCGACGACGGCATGTACCATGCTTACAACCTGCTCGACCTCAAGGGCGACCAACTGTACGTGCAGCGTCTGTACCCGATGCTCGAGGGCCAGGTCTCGGCGCTGAGTACCGGGGCGATGCCCGCGGGCCAGGCCATCGAGGTGCTCGAAGCGCTGTTCGCGAGCGACGTCTATCGTCCCGACCAGTTGAGCTTCATGCTGTATCCCGATCGCGAGCTGCCTTCGTTTCTCGCGAAGAACCGCGTTCCGGCCGAGAGCGTCAGCGCGATACCGCTGCTCGAGAAGCTCCTTGCCAACGGCGACGACCGAATCCTCTCGCGGGATGCGGACGGCGCCTATCGGTTCAACGCGGACCTGACCAGCGGCCGCGATCTCGATGCGAGACTCGACGAGATCGCCGAGCAGCATCGCGACCTCGTCGAAGCGTCGCGCCTGTCCCTCGCCACGCTCTACGAGACCGTGTTCAACCACCAGGCATTCACGGGCCGCTCCGGCGGCATGTTCGGCTTCGAAGGGCTTGGCTGCGTCTACTGGCACATGGTCGCGAAGCTCTTACTGGCGGCGCAGGAGAGCTTCTTCCGCGCGCTCGACGACGGCGCCGACAGCCGGCAGCTCAATCGTCTCGGCGAGCTCTACTACCGCGTGCGCCTGGGCATCGGCTTCAACAAATCGCCAGCCGAATTCGGCGCGTTCCCGGCCGATCCGTACTCGCACTCGCCGAAACATGCCGGCGCGCAGCAGCCCGGCATGACGGGCCAGGTGAAAGAGGAAATCCTGACGCGATTCGGCGAACTCGGCGTGCGCGTGGCCGACGGCCGGGTCCGCTTCATGCCGAGCCTGCTTCGCGCGCAGGAGTTCATAACCACACCGCGCCTGTTCGGCTACCTCGACGTCGACAACGAATGGCAGGAAATCGGCGTGCCCGAGCCGGGCCTCGCTTTCACCTGGTGCCAGCTTCCCGTCGTCTACGCCCTCGGCGAGCGTGCCGCACTCGAGGTGACGCTGGCGAGCGGCGGTACCAGACGCCTTCCCGGGCTCGAACTGCCGGCCGACCTCAGCCGCTCGGTATTCGAACGCAGCGGTGAGATCCGGCGCATCGATGTCTGCGTTACCGACAGCATGCTCTTCCACACCGACGAACACTGAAGGACCTCTCATGTCGAACGTCTACCAACGCCGCCTCTCCCTCGCGGGCATCGATGCCGCCGGACTTTCCATCGACGAACTGCGCACGCTCGTGAAGAGAATTCTCGAGGCGAAGATCCATGGCATCTCCTTCAGCCCTTACGCGGAGGGCCAGGGACCCGGCACGCAGGTGACCGCGGGACAGATCGGCGATCGCCTCGCTGTCATCAGTCCGTACACGCAATGGATACGCACTTTCTCGTGCAGCGAAGGCAACGAGCTGATCCCGGCGATCGCCAGGCAGGCGGGTCTCAGGACCCTGGTCGGCGTGTGGCTTGACGGCAATCGTGAGCAGAACGAACTCGAGCTGGCGAATGCGATCGAGATCGCCGCGGCCGGTCACGCCGACATCCTCGGCGTGGGCAACGAGGTGCTGCTGCGCGGCGATCTGACCGAGGACGAAATCCTCGACTACATCGCGCGCGCCAAAGCGGCGGCGCCCGGCGTTCCGGTCGGCTACGTGGACGCCTACTTCGAATTCAACGACCACCCGCGTATCGCCGATGCCTGCGATGTGATTCTTGCGAACTGCTATCCGTTCTGGGAAGGCTGCCCGGCCGACGTGGCGCTGCTTTATATGAAGGAGATGTACCGCCGGGCGGAATTGGCAGCCAACGGCAAGCCCGTCATCATCAGTGAGACGGGCTGGCCGAACATCGGCACGGCCGAGGGCGGTGCTGTCCCGTCGGAGAGCAATGCCATCAAGTACTTCATCGATACCTACCGCTGGGCCGAGGAAGACAACATCGAAATCTTCTGGTTCTCGTCCTTCGACGAGGCCTGGAAAGTCGATCGCGAAGGCGACGTGGGCGCCTACTGGGGCCTCTGGGACAAGGACGGAAGTCCCAAGTACTTCTGAGTGCCGACGTAGCCGAGATCCGAACCGGAACGAGACCACCGAAATGCAATTCGAGCACGGCAATGCCATCTGCTACTCCGGCTATCGTGAGGGACAGAGCCCCCTGACGAAGCGCTTTCCCAGCGTCGAACAGATTCGCGAGGACCTGCACATACTGGCGGGCAACTGGCGGTACCTGAGGCTCTACGACTGCAGCCTGCACGCGGAGCGTGTCCTGAACGTCATCCGCAATGAAGGCCTGCCGCTCAAGGTCATGCTCGGCGTCGACCTCGCAGCGGAGATGAGCAACCCGCACTGCCCGTGGGGCGCGGACTTCAGCGACGACGTCCTGTACGCCAATCACAAGGCGAACGGCCGCGAGGTCCAGCGCCTCATCGAGTTCGCCAACGAATTCGACGACTGCGTGTTCTCGGTATCGATCGGCAACGAGGCGTCCGTCGAGTGGACCGACCACATGGTGCCCGTCGAAAGCCTGATCGGCTACGTCAAGCGGGCGCGCAGCGAGATCGACCAGCCGATCACGTTTTGCGAAAACTACGTGCCGTGGACTTACAAGCTCGCGCCGCTCGCCGACGAACTGGATTTCGTCGCGGTGCACACCTACCCGGCCTGGGAGTATCGTTCGATCGAGGACGCGCTCGAGTTCACGAAGCAGAACTACCAGCAGGTCGTCGATCACTACCCGGGCAAGACCGTCGTGATCACCGAGGCCGGCTGGACAACCGCGGCCAATGGCCGCGGCATAGAGCCACACAATGCGTCCGAGGAGCTGCAGGCGAGGTACTACGAGCAGCTGCTCGAATGGTCGACCGGGGAGAAAGTGCTGACGTTCGTCTTCGAGGCCTTCGACGAGCCCTGGAAGGGCTCGGACGACCCCCTCGAGCCCGAAAAACACTGGGGCCTGTTTAAGGTCGATCGGACACCGAAACTCGTCATGCTGGAGCGATATCCCGAACTCAAATCGGCGTGATCGGGGTTTATCGTCACACGTCTTTTACATCGAATCCTGTAAACTAGACGCAACACAGAGAAGGCATAGGGTGAATTGGGGAACATGGCAAAATCGACGATCGATGACGTTGCGAGCCTCGCCGGTGTCTCGATAAAGACGGTATCCCGGGTCGTCAACCGGGAACCCAACGTTCGGCAGGCAACGCGGGAAAAAGTGGAACGGGCGATTTCGAGCCTTCGCTATAGGCCGAATATCTCGGCCAGGAACCTGGCCAGCCACAAGTCACACCTCATCGTGCTGGTCTATGACGACCCGCGGGCCTACGACGTGCCGAGCTCGGGCTATATCATCCGCATGCAGGAGGGCGCGCTTCGCGCGTGCCGCGCGACCGGTAACGAACTCCTGATTCACCCGTGCGACTACCGCAGCGCCGATGTCGGTCAGGAGCTTGCCGAACTGGTCGAGCGCACTCGGCCCGACGGCGTCGTAATCGCCGCACCGCTGTCCAACGTGTCGACGATCGTGTCGGCGATCAAGGACGCCAAGGTGCCGTTCGTACGACTGTCGCCCGGTGCCGACGATCCGAACGAGTTCTCGGTCGCGACCAACGATCTCGAGGTTTCGGCCGACATGACGAGCCACCTCGCGTCCCTCGGACACAAACGCATCGCATTCATCACCGGGCATCCTCGCCACAAGGCTGTACAGAACCGCTTCACGGGTTATCGTGAGGGGCTCAAGCGGAACGGCCTGCCGTTCTCCGAGCAACTCGTCGCGGCGGGAGACAACTCGATGGCATCCGGCGAAGCCGCGGCCATCGCGCTGCTGGGCTCGGAGAAACCGCCGACCGCAATATTCGCAGCCAATGACGACATGGCGGCGGGTGTCATCCGGGTCGCCAACCGGCTGGGCATCGGGATTCCCGACCAGCTTTCGGTTGCGGGCTTCGACGACAGCTCGCTCGCACGCCAGGTGTACCCGGCGTTGACGACCGTGCGCCAGCCGCTTGCGCAGATGGCGGAAGCCGCGGCGACGGCGCTGATCGCCGACCCGGATGTTCGGCCCGAGTCCTGCGTCGTGCCCGCGGCGCTCAGAGTTCGCGAATCGACGGGTCCGGCGCCTGGCGGCCAGTCGGGCTAGCGGTCCCGGCGCCGGCGCGCGCTCAGCGAACGTAGCGAATGCTGTCCAGGTAGATCGTTACGGGGGTTCGCCGCCCGGTAAGCGTCACGACGAAGCCGGTCTTGATCGACGACAGATCGCGCCGCTGCAACGGAACCACGATCTTCCGCCAGTCGCGCGTCAGCACGACCCCTTCGACCTGCTCGATCACCGAATCGGGATGGGAGTTGCCGTCGTCGAGCAGACCCACGCCGACATTGATCTTTTCGCCACCGTATTCGCCGCGCGCCCAAAGCTCGAGCGCCGATGCGCCGGTCAGATCGAAGCCGCCGTCGCTGTCGCCCCAGTTGTTCGGCGGGTGCTGCCAGGCCACGCCGACCCAGCCGAACGTGCCCTCGTAGCGCATGCGGATACTGTGTCTCCCGGCGTGCACCTTGTCGGTGTTCTGCCCGTCCAGCGCCAAGTGCTCGGTGCTGCCCATCCATCCCGACGGTGACCAGGGCATGCCCTCGAAGCCGTCCTCGTAGACGGCCATCGGCAGCGGGGTTCTCACGTCACCCTCGACGAGCAATGGCAGGTTGGCAGTCGCCGCGTTGCCGGCGGGATCGTAGACCGTGTAGTAGAGCCGGTAAGGCCCCGGCGCGTCAGGCATGCGAACCGTCGCCGACCGCACGCTTGATTCCGCAATCGCATCTTCGATCAGCAGCGGGTAGGGACGATAGTCTCCGCCCGTCAGAAGTTCGCCGGAGTCACGGCGGAGCTCCCAGCGTGCGCGAAGCTCCCCCCGCTCGGGATCGGCAGCCTCGGCGCTCACCTTGACCGAGTCGCCGGGCTCCGCAGCCGGCGCGCCGTCAACCTTGAGCGGCTCGACGATCGGCGACCGGTCGGCAGGCGGGCTGCCCGTCCAGACCTCGGTCATCGCATCGACGCTGCCCAGCCGAGCGCCGTCATCGAGCCACATGCCGAACCAGCTCGGCGTCGCTTCCATCTTGTTGCCCCAGAGGAAGGCGTAGCCGCCCAACGCCATGCCCGGATGGGCTTCTATGCCCAGGCGGTGGCTTTGCTTGTAAAACTCGGCCTTCTCAGTGCTGGTCTGCTCATACGGAGCGCCCCACTCCGTCTTGCCGGACTCCCAGGGACCGACCGGTCCGTATTCGGTCAGGATGAACGGCTTGCTCGCATTGCGCTCCTCGAGCCAGTCCGCGACGACGCGCGCGCCGCCGTAGGCGTTGACGCCATGGATGTCGATGGCGTCGCTCTTGCGATGCACGTAGTCCACGCGCTCGCCGTGCACGAAGGTCGTGACGGTCATCGTCGGATGGTTGGGATCGAGTTCCTTGACCATGGCGGCAATGTCGTCGACGGCTTCCCAGATTGCGGGATTGTCGCCGTCCTCGAAGCCTTCCATCTCATTGCCGATACCCCAGATCAGGAGCGCCGGATGGTCTTTGTATCGCTCGACGAGTTGCCTGGCTCGCTCGAACTGGGCCCGGACCTGGTCGGGATCGTCGTAGTCGAATCCATGCCGTTCGTGGCCGATCCAGATACCGAGCGTGACGCTCAGCCCGAGCGCGTGAGCCTCATCGAGGAAGTCCATCGTGTCCATGCCGCCCCGGATGCCCTCGGCATCCCAGGTGCGGACGGAGTTGCCGCCGGCGGCCGCGAGGTCCTCGAGCGAGTGATCGCCGCCGGCGCCGCGAATGAAGTACGGCTCACCGGCGCGAAGGAGCTGCCAGCCGGATTCACCGCGCGCGAGTTCGACCGGGATTGCTTCCGCCATTGCATTGCCTCCGAACCACAAAGGCCCCGCAACAAGCAGGGCCCTGGTGACACTCAGGATCGATATCCCGGACGAAGCAGCCATCAACCGGTGTTGACGAACACGAGGCCGTTGTCGAAGTTCGGCGGACCGGCGGGGCGATACGTGTAGCCCCAGTCCAGGAGTTCCGACAGGACGAGAATCGGGTCGCCCGGAATCAGACGCTCGAAGCCCGTGCGATCGGCCCTGTAAATCGAGTCGGCCGTCAGTTCGTTCAAACCGACCGGGAACGGCACGGGAGTTTCGCCGTCCGGGCTGGCACCGGGGCAGCAGGTGAACACGGTCACCGAACCGAAGAAATTGTCGAGCACGGATCGATAGGCCCTGAGCGCCTGCTCGCGTACCAGTTCGTCCTTCGAGATCGCGTTGCTGTTGGCGTCGAACAGCTCGTGCAGCGCGAGCGCCGTGTAGTACTGGTTCTCGCCCGACGGCCGCCGCGCGAGCGCCGTCGCCCAGAAGTAAAAGCGCGCCTTCGCGCCGCTGGGCCCCGGGGGAAGCGAGTTGAACAGGTCGAACTTGTTCTCGGCACCCGGGTTGTTGACGTCGAACTCGATGATCGGCGTGTTGACGAACGGATTCTCGGGATCTTCGAGCACGCAGGTCTCAGGGTGCACGCCGACGTTGGCGCAGTTCAGGTTCAGCACGACGTCGGTCGGCAGGACGATGTTGGTGACGTCGACGCCGTCCCTGTCCTCCGCCGCTCGGTCGCTGCACGCGGCGGTAAACGCGAGCATCCAGCTCATGGTCATTGCCACCCATCGACCACTCGATAGTGTTGTGTTTCTCATGTGCGAAATTCCTTGGACAAACATGCTCAAGCCCTAGAACTGGTAGGTGAAGTAGAGAACGCTCAAGAACGAATAGTCGTTCAGGCCGTCACGGAACTCGTCGTCAGGCGAGTTCTCATCCGTGGTACGGAACGTCGTACGGAAGCCGATCTTGGTCGCTGATAGCTGCGCGATCGGATCCACAAGACCGGTCAGTCCCGAACCCACCCAAATCGAGTAGTCCAACCTGATCTGTTGCGGGAAGGTCAGGTTGAACTGACGGAAGAAGTCATAGGGCCCCCACATATCCTTCATATAGTAGCCTTCGAGCGAGTGCCGCCCATTGCCCCAGATCGCTCGACCGTTGAGCTGCCAGTATTCTCGACTGCCGCCGTTCGGATCGCCGGTCGACTGGCCGAGGCCATGCTCCAGCCGCAGGATGTAACGATTGTTGTTCTTCGTATTGAAGATCATTCGACTCTTCACCGACCACACGTCTTCCTCCGGCAGGCCGACACCAAAAGGCGCGTTGGCGCTGATGGGCTCAAAGAAGAACAGGTTCGAGTCCGTCGGTTTGGTGAACTCCGTGTAGGTACCACCGATGTTGAACGCGAAGGGCGCGTCTTCCCGCCAGTCGTTATCCCAATCATAGAACGGCGTTGCCCCCGTCGGGTCCCAGGTGAAGAAGATCTCGCCTGCTCGCGCTTCCCGATTGTCGATGACCGCAAACGGATCGTCGTCGCGATTGCGCGGGATGATGCCCTGGTTGAGGATGCCGTTGTTGATCTGCGCCTCTCGCGAAACGTTGGCGTCAACCAGGTTGGTCCGATAGAGACCGCGCGGCATGATCATCCAGTTGCCGAGGAAAATCTGCGAGCCAGCCTCGACCTCCTGACGGTTGCCGAGGCCCGAGTAGGGCAGGCCAGTCGGATCCATGATGCCGTACAGCGGCAAATGCGAGCCGCCTTCGGCGACCAGACCCGAGTAATAGCCGCCGATCCAGTTGCGCGAAGGACCTAGCGGGAACGTCAGGCGGCCTCTGAAGCCCAGAGTATCCTCGAATTCAATCTGATCGCTACGGATTGATCCCTCGGCGCATCGCCGCTCGGTGGTCCCGGGTATGCGTTCGAGGTCGCAATAGTCGAAGACTTCGTCTATGCGTTCGGTCGCCGACATGATGCCACCAAGCTCGAGCTCGATTCCGCTGGAAAATTTCTTTTGTAAAAACAGCGTGGTCTGCCGCGACTGCCTGAGCGTCGGATCCGTCGCGTTTGGACCGGTGTCGAGACGCGCCACGTCCTCGGAATGGATGAACGTCCAGTCGGCCTTCAGCAGGTTGAAGTCGTACTTGAATACGAACTTGGGGTTGGCGCCCCAGTAGATCTCGGGGCCTGCAACCAGCCTCAGGTTGCTGAACTGGTTCTTGCCCTGGAACTCGATGCCGGATGGTGCCTTGGCGTTCCAGACGTCCTGCCCGATGGTATCGGTGGCCTCGCGAATCAGGCCGAAGAAATCGCCCTCGTAGCCCCAGTGAAAGCGCGGCGTGTGGTAGAACGCCGTCACATCGACGTTTTCGCCCGTATACGTCGCTTCGAAGTCGTAGATCTCCACGCGCTCGCGGTCGTCGAAAACAACCTGCTGGGACTCGAATTCGACGCCACCATCGATCAACTCGATCGCCGTATCGACATTGACCGTCAGCGGCAGGCCGCGGTCGCCGTAGTTGAACTCGAGCGGCCGGCGCTGCGCCACGTTGCCGAGGAGGTTGACCGTGAACTGGCCTTCGATGTTGTCGGTCGGCCTGAAGCCGAAATCCAGGAATACCATCTCGCCGTCGGAGAACTCGAGACCGCCTTTGCCGTCTTCGGTGATGTCCTGCTCGAAACCGCGCACGGCGAACTCGCCCTGGAAGCGGCCGCCCGTGAAACTCAGCTTCTTCGATGACTCGTAGTTTTCTGCCTTGAGCTGTTCCACGTCGCCTTTGAGCTCCAAGAACTCCATGTCGACGGCCGCGAAGTGCTGGTTGATCTCCTGCTTGCTGCTCGTATACGGGTCGATCTCGAAGACGTCGGCCAGCATGTAGTAGGCCATCCTGGGCCGCGCCGTGTACACGCCGTCGCTGTTGGCCTCGCCCAGCGCCATGATGCCGAACCACTCCTCGTTCATGTTGTTCTGGCCTTCGGCCCAGTCGAACAGATAGGCCTGGTTCGACCACGAGGCGTTTGTGTCCTGGATGTCGAGCCGCTCGATCTGCAGGTACTTCCACCACTCGTCGCGCCATTCGAAGACGAAGGCGCCGATGGCATTGCCCTCCTCGCCGTTGCCCGCGGCCTTGTTGTACATCTCCTGCCACTGGGACTTGAGGATCGCCGCCTGCGCCGCCTGGTCCTCGCGGAAGCTGCGCGCGTTGAAGGCGTCGCTGCCGAATTCGAAGAACGCGACCGGCAGGTCGAGCTTCTCGTCCGCCTCTTCCCAAAGCGTGGTAAAGCTCGGGCCGCGGTAGACGTTGCTGCCGAGGATGTCGAGCGACGGCACGAGCTCGGCGATCAGATCGATGTACTGGATATCGCCGTTGACGATCGTGAACAGGTGGTCGGGTGCGATCGCCTTGCCGTCCGCGATGACCTCTTCCCAGAGGCTGTACAGGTAGCGGGCCTTGGCCGTGTTCTGTTCGCCGACCGGCAGGTTCTCGATCTCGAAGCTCGACCACGACAGGCCGTAGTTACTTTCGTTGCCGAATGCGAACATGATGACGCCGGGCGTGTCCTTGTACCGGCGGACGAACTCGGCCATGTCCTGGCGCAGGACCTCGCGGGTGCGCGGATCGGAGTAGTCCGTGAATGGAATCCACTTGCCGTCGACGTTGTAACCGTAGCGGCCCATGAGCGGGTTCACGACCGACATGATGCCGTGTTCGCGATAGATGTACTCCACCCATTCGGGTGGAATCATCGTAAACGTACGGATTGTGTTGATGCCGGCATCGGCCATGAGCCCGAACTCGTAGTCGAGCACCTTGCGGATGAAGTCGTCGGACTGGTTGAACAGTCCGTAGCTGTAGTTCTGCCCGCGCGGCGAGTAGCCCCAGACCACGCCCTTCATGAAGTAGTCTTCGCCGTTCACCTGGAGCTTCCAGCCCTCTTCGGTCTTGACCGTCGTCACCCTGTCTACCTGGGCATGGGATAGCCCCGGCAGCAGGAAAACAACGGTCAACGCCAGTACTCCCGCGACACTCCTGACGCGCGTTAGGAAGCTTGTTCCCGCCATAAAGATCACTCTTTTTTTGTAGTGCGTTGCTTGAGGAAGCTCGAAGTCGGTCATTATTGTCATCCGTCCTTCCCGCTAGTTGACGACGATTGCGACGTTGTCGATGTACACATCGAGCTCGCAATTCGCGTTGCCGCCGCAATCCGCCTTGAGCAGCAGGGAGACACCGCCGCTGACGTCAGCGCCGAGGTTGGTCGTGAAGCTGTAGTTCGCCCAGGAGTCGGTCAAGGAATCCCCCGGCCCGAACAGAATCTCGTTCGTTGCGCCGCCCATCGTCTCTGAAAACAGCTCGGCGAAGAATGTCGCACCCAAACTCGGAGTCTGGGCAACGGCGATCGCGTCGAACGAAACAGTCACCGACGCATTCGGCGTCAGGTTGCCGGCTTCGATGCGCTCGACCTTCAGCGATGGGAACGACGCGGGCGTTCCGCTCGGCGGCACCGACGCGAAAATTCTCGCCGAGTAGATGCCGCCGTTGGCCTGCATATCGGAAACTTCGACGACGCCGTTGGCCGTGTCGATCTTCCAGGGCGGGTCGACGAGCATGCCGTTCTCGAAATCGCCGTCGGGAACGATGTTGCCGGCGATGGGGCCACCGCCACCACCGCTGCTAACGGTCGTAAAGTGGATATCGTCGAGGTACAGCGTGCCGGCGAGCAGGACGTCACTACCGTCGCGGGCGTTGAAGAAGCCGACCTTGTTCACGACCGTCTGGTCGACCGCCGTGAAGTCGTCGAGCGGTATTTCGTAGACGTTCCAGTTGCCGGACGTCGACACGGGCGTGTAGCCGGCGAGCGCGACGTTGCCGCCGGGAGTGCCTCCGCCGGGCGGCTCCAGCTGCACGGTCAGGTTCGCGAAGCTGGCGATCGCCGAGGTATCGATTGCGAACTTCAGGGCATCGTAGGTCGACACGTCTTCGTCGTCGAAGTTGATCGTGATGCCGCCGAATCCGTTGCCGGCCGTGTTGTCCGAGAACTGCAGCTCGAGCGATATCGAGCCTTCGAAGGGCGTGATTGCCATGCTCGCCGAATCGATGGTCACGGGGTTGCCGATCGAGTCGATGCCCGTGAGCGTGATCGCCGGATCGTCCTTTTCCTCCGAGAACACGCCGAGCGTGTCCTCGGTTGGCGGCGGCGGCGGGGTTACGCCGCCCGTTGCGTCCGTGAACTGGATGTCGTCGAAGTACAGCGTGCCGCCGAGCAGCGTGTCGCTGCCGTCGCGGGCATTGAAGAAGGCTACCTTGTCGATCGACGAAGGCGTGACCGCCGTGAAGTCCGCCAAGGGAATCTCGTACACGTCCCAATTTCCTGTCGTGGAGACAGGGGTGTAGTTGCCAAGAGGAACGTTGCCGCCCGGGTCGCCGCCCGGCGGGGGCTCGATCTGCACGGTCAGGTTGGCAAAGCTGGCCATGGCCGATGAGTCGAGCGCGAACCTCAAGGAATCGAAGGCGGAGGCATCGTCGCTATTGAACGTGAAGATGCCGCCGCCGAAGCCCGAACTGCCCGGATTGAACGTAAACGATGCCGACACGCTGCCTTCGAACGCCGTAACCGCCGTGCTCGCCAGGTCGATCACGACCTCGTCGCCCGCGAATGTGGTGTCGAGATTCGACACGCTCGGATCGTTGTTGGTCTCGGAGTAGACGCCAAGGTAGGTTGTGACAGGCGGCGGGCCCATGTCGATGTCAAAGCCCACATCGGTCAGCAGCATCGTGAACGGCATCGTCGCGGTGTCGTCGCTCTCGAGAACGATACCGGTCGCATTCGCGATGCTGGCGAACTCGGTCAGCGGCAGCGAAACCTGGAACCAGCCGTCCTCGAGTTCCGCGGCGAAGGCGCTGCTCGTCAGGTTGATTCTGCGCTGCGCGACGCCGTCGTACAGCTTCACAACGATGACGTTGCCTGGCAGTCCCTTCGCTTTGAATACGATCGATATGTAATCCGACAGGAAGCCGGCATCGAAGCCGATGTAACCGATCTGCGCGACGTTCGCACCGAGGCCCGTGCCGCTCGATACGGCGATAGCGGGCATGAACGTCATGTCGTCGGCGAACAGGTCGTTGATGACCGAACCGGATACGAAGGCCGTGACCTCGGAATAGTCGTCCGGAATGACGAGATCGGCGTCGCCGTCGGTTCTGTAGAGCGCGGCGTCGGGATCGACAGCCGCGCCCCCGTCTTCGACGCAGCTCTCCACCTGCGTGATGTCGTCGTAGTAGAACGTCCAGTCGCCCGCGAATATGCCCTCAATGGATTGGCCGAGAACGCCGTTATCGAAAATGATCGTGAAGGCGATGGTCGGCATGCCGGGCACGCCGCCGGAGAAGTCGTAGCAGAGGTCCTGCCACTCGCTGCCGCCGGTATGTGTCCGCGCCTGCTCGATGCCACCGACGCCCGTGAGCGTTTCCTCGAGCTTGAACGTGACGGGCACTTCACGCTCGGACCAGACTTTCATCCGGAAGCTCGTGCCGTCCGCGAAATCGATCGGTGTGTCCTCCGGATCCAGCCGGGTGCCGCCAAACGGCTGGTCCGGGAACTTCTGCGCCCGGACGACCGTCTCGCTTTCGTTGATACCGCTCCGATCGGGGTTATCGACGACGACCGATGCGCCGCCGCCGAAGTTGACGATGCCGGGCTGCGTGCAGAATATCTCGAAGTTGATCGGGTCGCAGAACCCCGGGGGCAGATCCGGCAAGGGTTCGGCCGGTGAGTTCTGGATGCTGTCAGGACCGTCTCCCTGGTCGCAGGCGGCCAGGGTAAGCGCAGCGAGAATGGTCACCGGTACGGCCGCGACCTGCCGGACTTTGTTTAAGAAGCTTGATCCCGCCATAGCGACCACTCTTTTTTGCTGTTGGGTTTCTAGAGAAATTGTTGAATCTTGCATCGTCCCTTCCCGCCCCGCTGCTAGTTGCCTACGACCGAGACGTTATCGACGAACACGTCGGCGAAGCAGCCCGCAACCGCGCCGCAGACCGGGTTGAACTCCAGCGAGAATCCACCGTCAGCGTCCGCGCCGCTCAGCGTCACGTCGTAGCTGTAGCTGGTCCAGTCATCGACGCCACCCGAGATAATCGTCAGATCACTCTGCGTGCCGCCGCCGGCGCCCAGCTCTGTGTTGCTGATTACATTCAGCTGGCCAGCCGGACCGAACGTGCCCTTGACGTCGAAGCTGACGGTCAGCACATCACCGACGCTCAGCGAGCCTGCGCCCAGGTTGGCCTGCTTGATCGCCGTCGTGCCGCCAGCTCCGACCACCGTATTGGCGCTCAGCGCCGCCGAGAACGAACCGCCGTCCGT
>JANQLK010000032.1 GCA_028280615.1 Woeseiaceae bacterium
GGGCTGAAATCGGTTCACGTGCCTCTGACGTTTCCGCGGTAACGTCTTCGGAGACGTCGTCAGCCGCATTATCCATGGCATGTTCGAGCGCCCGCAGCACGAGTTCGCCCTGCTCGGCCGGAAGCCTCGTCTTGATCACTAGGCAGCCGTCTTCGTCTCGATGGTACTCGAGTTCCCGCCGAGCGTGGAGTTGCTCGGCAACATCGGGCTCATTGAGCCGCTCACAGCGCCTGTACTCCGAGACAAACCGCTCAACGTGATAGGCCGTGCCGTGATGGGCGATGCTGAGCAGCAGGTCCTCGTTGTCCGGTGTCGCGATACGCGTCATCGCCCGCACCTTGGAGAAGCTCACCCTCCCTTCCGCGAAGGCCGTCTGGATCTTCGGTACGGCCTGCAAGGCATGCGCCGTGCGCAGCCGCTCGCGCGCGGCGTTGAGCCCCAGGCCGCATTTGAAGTTGAGCCACTCGGCGCAGGACTTGAAGCCCAGATCCTCCCAGTAGCGCTTCTCATCGAACTCCCGAAGCAGCTCGAGGAAGTGGGCCTGGGCGACGGTCAGGTAGGCGTTCAGTTCGGCGATGCGGTTGCCGAGCCGCTCGCCCTCGGACAGTTCGGAATGGGCATCGGGGGGTATCAAATCGGCCATGGCTCCCTCCGTGGAACGATACTGAATGAATATCCAGTACTATACGCCCAAGCCGCTGATAATGATGGGTTAATTTCTGCTCTAAAGCGCCAGATCGGAAGTATGAATCTGTCCCACTAGAGTACCCGCCACCTCTACACGTATCACTCAAGAGAGAGGTCTGCTTTGTCCAGGGTGCAGAACTAGTTGCGGCCGACTGCCTAGAAGGCTGCTTACCTCGGAACCGATCGCTTGGGCGCTGCTATGAGGCCCTTAGCCAAGTGGCAGCAACCGGCCAGAAGCGGACCTCTGGTAGACACAAAGAGCCCCGTACTCTGGGCGGGGCTTTCACTGAATCGCCGTTCGATCAGGCTTTCTTCCCGCGCCTGGCGAAACCCAGCCCGAACAGGCCGATTCCCACAAGAGTGAGGGTGCCGGGTTCGGGGACTGCCATAGCTCTAATCAGGAAATGACCTTTATCGGGGAAGCGGAAATCTGGCAAGCCGAAACCCTCTTGAACGAAAAAGTCGCCGAAACCTCGAGGCCCAGCTTGACCGAGTCCAAAGCTAGCACCGGGATCATCATAGAGTCCTATTGCACATGGAAGCGGCCCACAAGTGCCGGTAGCGCCCAAGAGTGCGATAAGCAAATCCGCATCACCGTCGCTGGCCCTAAGTCCTGAAAACCCGGCGGCCTGCGCGAGAGACTCTAAGTCAAGGGCGTCTGCGAACTGATAGCCCGAAAAAAGTCCGCCTGCACCCAATTGAGTCCCTACAAAGTTGCGAGTGAGGCCGATTGTCTCGGTCAAATCGAGCCACTCAAGACCAGTATCTGTATCGAGGGTGGAGTCCCCCAGATCAATGAGATCAGCATTCGCCGCAAAAGGCACAAGCAACAGTACAAGAAGTAGTTTGCGCATAACTCAACTCCGGTTGCCTTAGGTCTTTAACGATGCAAAAACCGTGCCGCCTCGCCGCAGGCGTTATGTCACAAGGGAATGATGGGGTTCTACTGTTTCTGCACTACGTAGTATGTAAGAAAAACCGACAATACACTGGATTCAGAGACGACAAATCCCGGAACGACCGCTATCAGATACACCGGTCTTGGTTGCGAGAGTAAGTCGTCGTTCCCACGGCGGATTCCTACTGGACACGCTCAACAAACGCCTCGCCATGGCGAGCGAGTGAGTCCTCGACGGGTCCTGCCGAATGAAACTCCAGCATCGCCGAGCTTTGATTCCGTCTGGGAATCTCAAGGATGATCAGCCATGCCTCTTCGGGCTCCTCGTCCGTCATCCCTTCGAGATCGAAGTATGCTCAAAGTCCGGATAGAGTTCGCCGGAATCGCCTTTCAGCACGACGCTAGTCCACGCATCCCCCAGGCGATCGTATTCGAACCCATACGCCGGATAACAACACACTCAACAGTCGGTAACCGAACAGAGAATAGAAGACACGGCCGGTCACTAGATGCTAGATCTTCTCCTTAGGCGAAGCAGCAGCTTTGCTTTGGGCCAACAGCGGCAGCCCGTCCATCAAGTGATCGAGCATCCGCTTCCCGCGGTCTAACCGCCACTCGGTCTGGCTCCGAAGTTTCTTGTCGCAATCCGACAAATCCAATCGCCACAAATCAAAAAGCCGACCGCATAGCAGTCAAGCCCGGCCCGGACTATAATTTCATTAATTTCAGTCCCGACAGAAATTGAAGGATCGTCCGATGCAACTGTCCCCCGCGGTAGAAAAGTATGTTCTGCACTGGGGCGAGATGGGCACGCGCTGGGGCACGAACCGCACCGTCGCGCAGATCCACGCGCTCTTGTACCTGTCGCCCGAGCCGCTGCGCGCCGACGAAATCTGCGAGCTGTTGTCGGTAGCGCGTTCGAATGTCTCGACGAGTATCCGCGAACTGCAGAGTTACGGACTCGTGCACATGACGCATGTGCTGGGCGACCGTCGCGACTATTTCGAGTCGGTCACCGACGTCTGGGAGCTGTTCCGGGTCATCATCGAGCAGCGCAAGCAGCGCGAGCTGAACCCGACGCTCAGGATGCTGAAGCGCTGCGCGACCGAAGTGGATGACGAAAAGGACACCGACCCGGTCACCAAGGAACGCATCCACAACATGCTCGATTTCGTCGAACGCACGAGCAGCTGGTACGAACAGATCAGCGACGTGCCGTCGACGACGCTCACGAAACTGATGTCGCTCGGCGCGAGCATCACGAAGCTGGTCAAAAAGTAGGCAGCCGGCGGCTCGTCAGAGGGCCGGACAGCGGGCATGCTGCTGCACCTTGCCCCCGCTGCGCTCGCGCAGGAACCAGACCGAAGGCACCAGGGCCTTCGACTCGGGGCCGCCGTTCACGGTGTCGGGCGGGCGCCGGAAATAACCGCCACGCAGGTAGCCCGCGGTCCGGGGTTCGCCTTCGAAACACTCCGTGTGCCTGAGCTCGCCGTCGACGAGGTAGCCCTCACGCATGGCGCTCGAGGACGTGAACGGCGGCGCCGCGTCCGCGTCGAGTCGTACAAGCCAGGTTCGCGCGCCGGTTCCGGGATCGGCGCGAAGTTCCTTTTCGTAGATGCCGGCGTGGACTTCTTGCCACGGCACGACGTCGCTTTCGATGATGATCGGCGCGCGGATGACGGCGGCGGCATCGACGTCGTCGAGCGCATAGAGAATCAGCGCGCCCGCTTTGGTCTCGAGCCGGAACCCCAGGCTGCCCGGCGGGACGTAGGCGTAGCCGCCGGGGCCAAGTTCGAAATCGGAGAACCTGAGCTTGCCCTCTAGCACGAAGATCTCGAGCGACTTGCCGGGCGAGCCGCCCGTCGTGCCGCTCCACTCGGCGGGCAGGAGAACGCGGCTGCTCGAAGCGCGCGTGCGCATGTCGCTCGAGAATTCCTTGGCGCGCACGCCGGGCAGCGCGGCCAGGAAGATATCCGGCATCTCGTCGGTGACGACGAACGCCGGGTACGGGAGATTGGGCCGCATGCTCTGGGACACGCAGCCGCCGATCAGCAGACACGCGGCCAGAAAGGAAAAAAGCCGCCCAGATAACTGGGCGGCCAAACTAAGCAGAGGATGTCTCAGGCAGAAAACCGATCGCATTCGAGTAGTCGAAACATCCGTGTCGCGAGGCATTTCAGCGATACAACTTCCAGGTCGGCAAGTCTCTTAGTCTCAGGCCAGGATCGGTCGCAGAAAACCGGATCCGTCGATTCACGTGTTGAGAGGAAGCACGTAGCACCCGCCTTCGATCCATGCATCCAGCACGGTGACCCGCCCCTTTGCCTTACTGCATCTCATCTCCGTGCGTACCGAGTTGGTACGATCAGCGACTCTACTACATCTTGTGAAATAAGGCGAGCATCACACAACATCTGGCGTGTCTTATACAGATTCGGCATCGGACTCGCTAACGCGTTACATTGTCGCGACCTTCACCCGAGCATCCGGATGATCGACGAATCGACTCAAGGACGATCGCGCCACCAGAGCGTAGGGCTGTACCTCGGCGCGGCGCTCGCCGCAATCATGCTGTTGCTCGGGCCGCCCGAGTCGCTCTCGGATGCGGCGTGGCGATGCGCCGCAGTGGGTGTGCTCATGGCCGTGTGGTGGGCGACCGAGGCGATACCGCTTGCAGCAACGGCGCTGATCCCGATCCTGCTGTTTCCGTTGCTCGGCGTCCGCAGCATCGAAGACACGGTCGTACCCTACTCGAACAAGGTCATCTACCTGTTTCTCGGCGGCTTCGTGGTCGCATTCGCGATGCAGCGCTGGAACCTGCACCGGCGCATCGCGCTGACCGTGCTCGACAGGGTCGGCAGCGACGGCGCCTCGCTGGTCGCCGGCTTCATGCTCGTCAGCGCGATGATCAGCATGTGGGTCATGAACACGTCGACGACCATGATGCTCCTGCCCATTGCAGTTTCGATCATCGCCGTCGTCCACAACTCGGTCAACGGCCTCGACGAGGTCGAGCGCGAGCACTTCCAGTACGCGTTGCTGCTCGGCGTCGCCTACGGAGCCACGATCGGCGGCATCGCGACGCTCGTCGGCACGGCGCCTAACGCGATCCTCGTCGGCTTCATGCAGGACACCTACGGCACCGAGATCGATTTCGCGAGCTGGATGCTGGTCGGTCTTCCGCTGACCGTCACAATGCTGCCGCTGGCCTGGCTGATCCTGACGCGGGTCGTGTTCAAAGTGAACTTTCATACCTCCGGCGAAGGTCGCGCGGAGCTGCGCAGGCTCAAGGAGGAAATGGGGCCGATGTCGACGCCGGAGATTCGCGTTGCGATCGTTTTTGCGTCGCTCGCGATCCTGTGGGTGACGCGACCGCTGCTCACGCGACTGCCGTTGCTCGCCGACCTCGAGGACTCGATGATCGTCGTCGCCGGCGTGCTGGTCCTGTTCATGCTGCCGAGCGGCGACCGCGGCGACCCGATCCTGTTGCGCTGGAAGTACGCCGAGCAGCTGCCCTGGGGCGTGCTGCTCCTGTTCGGCGGCGGGCTGTCACTCGCCAGCGCCGTGTCGGGTACCGGGCTCGCGCAGTGGATCGGCACCAATCTTCAGTCGATCGGGACGCTGCCGCTGATGCTCGTCGTCGGCATTACCGCGACGATGATCATCTTCCTGACCGAGCTCACGAGCAACGTCGCGACCACGACGACGTTTCTGCCCGTCGTCGGAGCCATCGCAATCGAGTCGGGATTCGACCCGATCACGGTTACGGTGCCCGTGACGCTGGCGGCGAGCTGCGCCTTCATGCTGCCCGTCGCAACGCCGCCGAACGCCATCGTTTTCGGTTCGGGTATGCTCACGATCCCGAAGATGATGCGTGCCGGCTTCGCTTTGAATATCGTGGGTATCTTCCTGGTCACGACGATGGCGGTCGTGCTCGCGCCGCGCTTCCTGCACTGAGGTCTGCATGTCCGGCGACTACGAAATCACCAGGCAAAACAAGGTCCGCCAGGTTCGCGAAAGGTGTCGGCGAAGCCGTCGCCGATCGTGAAAGCGCTCGAGGGCAAGCGGTTCTAGAGCAGATTTCCGGCCGCGTGCTCGGCCTCCAGCCTGAGCAAGGCCTCCTTCGTATCGAGCCCGCCGCCGAAGCCGGTCAGATCGCCGCTCTTGCCGATCACGCGGTGGCAGGGCACGACGATCGGGATCGGGTTGCGGCCGTTTGCCGCGCCGACCGCGCGCACGGCCCTTGGTCGGCCGATGCGCTCGGCGATCGCCGCGTACGAGGTCGTCTGGCCGTAGGGAATCTTTTTGAGCTCCTCGAGCACCTCGACCTGGAACTCGGTCCCGCCGAGTCTGAGCGGCAGATCGAACTCGCGGCGCTCGCCCGCGAAGTACTCACCGAGCTGCCGGCGCGCCTCGGCGAACGGCTTCTCGTTGAATATCCAGTCCGGCTCGGGGTCGCGGCGCATCGAGCCCTCGGGAAAACCAATGATCGCGAGCGCGTCGTCGTCACCGGCCAGTAGCAGTTCGCCGATCGGCGTATCCAAATAGCAGTAGTACATCGTCATCCTCCGGAGTTCTGGGGACAGTTCCATAAAGCAAGTGCCGCGTAGGCACGCCAGGGCCGCCAGCGCTCGGCCCGGGCCTTGAGCTCGCGGGGTTTCATGCGGGGGCGATCCGGCGCGTCGAACGCGCGCAGCAGGCCCAGATCGGACGACGGAAACGCGTCCGGGTTCTTTCGCGCCCGCATCAGTATGTACTGCGCGGTCCAGTCGCCGATGCCCGGCAGCGCCTCGAGGGCCTCGACGAGCTCGGCATCGTCCTGGCCGGCGTCGAAGCCGACCTCGCCTGAATACACGGCCCGTGCGAATCCGCGAATCGCGTTGGCGCGTGCGCCGACCAGCCCCAGCTTGTTGAGCCTCGCGCGCATGAGCTGCACGGGCGTCGGGAACGCGTGGGTGAGGCCGAATCGCTCGGCCGTAGTGGCCAGCTGACCCTCGAGCGGCTCGCCGTAGCGTTCGACGATGCGGCCGGACAGCGTCGTTGCCGCCTTGACCGACACCTGCTGGCCGAGGATCGCACGCACGCCGAGCTCGAACGGATCCCAGGTACCGGGCACGCGCAGGCCGGCTCGAGCTTTGAGCATGGGTCGAAGCTTCGGGTCGGCGCGCAGCACGTCGCGAATCTCCGCGATCGGCGCATCGACGTCGAACATCTCGCGGACGCGGCGCACAATGCGGAACAGCTCCGAGGTATCGACGTTACGAATCACGGCCACGATGCTCTTTTCGGACGGCGCATCGCTGACCTCCAGCAGGCCAACGCCGCTGTCGGTGCGCACCGTGCGTCGATAGACCCCGCCCGACACCGATTCGACACCCGGTATGGCTCGGCCCGCGTAGAAATCGAGCAAGGCCTTGAAATCGTACGGCGTGCGGTAGCTAAGGCGAATCGACAGCGGCGACGCCGGATCGAATACCCGCCCCTGCTCGCGGCCGGCCCGGCGCAGCTCGCGCGGCGCGCGGCCGTAAGTGATTTTGAACGCGTCGTTGAATCGGCGCACGCTGCCGTAGCCTGCCGCGGCGGCGATGTCGGCGAGCTTCAAGTCCGTGTCATCGATCAGGCGCTTGGCGAAATGCAGGCGCCGAGTGTGTGCCACGGCGACGGGACTCGCGCCGAGATGCTGCGTGAAGAGCCGGCGCAGATGCCGGCTGGTCACGCCGAGCCGGTCGGCGAGCTGTTCGACGTTGCCGTCGTCGAGCGCGCCGTCGGCGATCAGGTCGAGGCCGCGTCGCACCGTCGTCGACGTCCCGCACCAGGCCGGCGTACCCGGCGCGCACTCGGGCCGGCAGCGCAGGCACGGCCGGTAGCCGGCCTCGCTCGCGGCCGCAGCGGTCGGGAAATAGGTGACGTTCTCGCTCAATGGCGCGTTCGCGGGGCAAACCGGCCGGCAGTAGATGCCGGTCGTACGCACGCCGATGAAAAAACGGCCGTCGAAACGGGCGTCTCTGGACAGCCGGGCGCGTTCGTAGACTGCGTTGCTCTGCATGGGTCGTATTACCTCCGTTGCACAGCAGTATACGCCGCAGCCACACGTAAACTAGCCAGAATCGGACCTGGATGCCGGAGAAACGACCGGGCACAAAAAAAGGCCGACGCCCGGGGGTGGACGCCGGCCTCAGGGTCCGCGATGCGAACCTCACCGTCGGGGGAGGGGGGGTCTCAGGTGAGGTTACGCAGCCTTCGCGGTACGGTTTTCAAGCCATTTCTCGAGGTCTTCCGAGCCGCCGACCAGGTCACCGTTGATGAACACCTGCGGGTAGGTCGTCGCGTTGGCGACGGCGCGCAGCGTATTGTCAGTGTAGTCGCGGTTCAGTACCAGCTCTTCGAAGCCGATGCCGGCGTCGTTCAACAGGCCTTTGGCGCGCATGCAGTACGGGCAACCGGGGCGGCTGAACACGGTGACGTCGAGCGGCTTCTCGGCGTTCGGGTCGAGGTACTCGAGCATCGTGTCGGCATCCGAGACGTGGAACGGATCGCCCGGCTCCTCCGGCTCGACGAACATTTTCTCAACAACGCCGTCGCGCACCAGCATCGAATAACGCCAGGAGCGCTTGCCGAAGCCCAGGTCTTCCTTGCCGACGAGCAGGCCCATGCCGTCGGAGAAAGCGCCGTTGCCGTCAGGGAGAAACGTCAGGCGATCGGCGTGCTGGGCACGCTTCCACTCGTCCATGACGAAGGCGTCGTTGACCGATACGCAGATGACCTCGTCGATGCCGAGCTCCTTGAACTTCGGCGTGAGCTGATTGTAGCGCGGCACGTGCGACGACGAGCAGGTCGGCGTGAACGCGCCCGGCAGCGAGAACACGATGACGTTCTTGCCGGCGAAGACGTCGTCCGACGTCAGGTCTACCCACTGGTGGTCGTCGCGCGTTTTAAACGTGACGGAGGGGACGCGCTGTCCTTCGTGACTGTTGCTCATTCGTTCGTACTCCTTGATGATCGTTCGATGGGTGGATGACGTGTCGATCAGGCCAGCATGCTGCGAAGCATCCAGGCGGTCTTTTCGTGTATCTGCATGCGCTGCGTCAGCAGGTCGGCGGTCGGCTCGTCATTCGCCGCGTCGGCCGCCGGGAATACTTCCCGCGCCGTGCGCGCGACGGCCTCCTGGCCCAGCACGAGTTCGCGAATCATGTCCTCGGCGCTTTCGTCGCCGCTCGCCTCCCCGATCGTGGAGAGTTTGGCGAACGCCGTGTAGGAGCCCGGCGCCTTGACGCCCAGGGTCCGGATGCGCTCGGCAATCTCGTCGACGGCCGTCGCGAGCTCGGTGTACTGCGTTTCGAACATCTGGTGCAAGGTCGAGAACATCGGCCCTTCCACGTTCCAGTGATAATTGTGGGTTTTCAGGTACAGCGAGTAGCTGTCGGCCAGCAGGCGCGACAGGCCGGTCGCGATCTCGTCGCGATCTTCCGCCTTGATTCCTATGTTGAGTTCCATTGCAGGCTCCCAGGTAACGTTATGGACGCAGTTTAGGCACGTGTGTACTATCTGTAAATCAACTTATTACTATCACAGTATCCGGTTTTGTCGAAAACTGCGGCAACCATGATAAATCGCTCCCCTACGATCAAGCAATTACGATACTTCGTCGCGCTCGCCGAGCACGGCCACTTCGGCCGAGCGGCCGAAGCCAGCCATGTTTCGCAATCCGCCTTCTCCAGCGCAATCGCAGACCTCGAGGACCTCCTGCAGGCCGAGCTCGTCGACCGCACCAACCGCAGCGTCACGATTACGGCGCTCGGACAGCGTATCGCCGTGCAGGCCCGGCTCTGCCTGCAGGACGTCGACAGCCTCGTCGAAATGGTACGCGGCAATCGAACGCCGCTGTCGGGCGAGCTCAGGCTCGGCGTCATCCCGACGATTGCACCGTTCGTGCTGCCGATGGCGCTGCCGGCGCTACGCCGCGAATACCCCGATCTCGAGCTGTACCTCGTCGAGGATCAGAGCGAACGCATCTACGAGCGCCTCATGGACGGCGCCCTCGATCTGCTGCTGCTCGCGCTGCCCTACGACATGCGCGGCGTCGAACTCGCACCGCTCTGGCGAGACCACTTCTGCCTTGCCTACCGCGAGGGTACCGAGCGAGTGAACGCGGAGAACTTCCGGGTCAACCGCCTGAACGCGGACTCCGTTCTGCTCTTGGAAGACGGTCACTGCCTGCGCGATCACGCGCTCGAAGCGTGCCGAATCCGCGACTCGCAGAACGTCAGGCCGTTCGCCGCCAACAGCCTGCTGACGCTGGTGGAAATGGTCGACGCCGATCTCGGCATCACGTTCCTGCCCAAGATGGCCGAGGGCACGGCGCTGCTCCGCGACACCCGTGTTCGGCTGCGGCCGGTCGGCAAACGCAGTTACCGCACGATCGGCATGGCCTGGCGCAAGGGTAGCCGCCGCGACGAGGAGTTCGAGCTCCTGGGCTCGTTTTTCAAGGCCTTTGCCGAGAAGCGGCTCGGCGCGTCGGGCGTCGACTAGCCCGGATGTGCCTTGACGACAGTTTGCAGTAAGATCCGAAGGCGATTCGGAACCACACGCAGGGACGCCAGGAGAGCAAACCATGATTACCTTTTGCAGAGCGACGGCTACGGCCACTGCGCTCGCGCTGCTCGTCGGCTGCGCGGCGAGTTCGAGCGTCGATGACACTCCGGCCGCGGACGTTGCAACGACGGACATGTCGGGCGCCGATGCCTACATGGCGCAGTGCGCCGGCTGCCACGAAACCGGCCTGCAGGGCGCGCCCGTCGTCGGCGACAAGGCCTACTGGGAATCGCGCTCCAAACTCTGGCAAAGCGTGCTCGTCGATCACGCCAAGACCGGCTACCTGGAAATGCCGGCTCGCGGCGGACGCCAGGACCTGTCGGACGCCACGATCGAGGCCGCTGTCGAATACATGCTGTCGCTGACCTATCCGGACATTCCACCCGGCGGCGGGAGCGAGTAGCCTAGGCTTGCCGTGGAATTTCGGACCGTTATCGCGGTCCAAGCGTTCGACGGGGAGCAACAATGGCAACATCGCGCGAATGGGGATCTCGCATTGCGACCGCAGTCGCATTCGGGACGCTGATCGGCGGATGCGGCGGCGGTGGCGGCAGCGAGACGTCGTCTCCGACCGACGTCACCCCGCCTCCGACTCCTGCGCCGCCAACCGGTACGCGCCTCCCCGGGCCGAGACCGACCCCGGGCCCGCAGAGCTACGTCAACTTCGAGACCGGACCCGTGCGGCCACTGGCGCTGTCGGCAAACGGCGAGCGGCTGTATGCCGTCAACACACCCGATGGCCGCCTGGAGATCCTCGACCCCGGCAACGCGCTCGAGCCGCTCGCAAGCGTGCCGGTCGGCATGGAGCCCGTTGCGGTTGCCGAGGCGCCGGATGGCCGTGTCTGGGTCGTCAACCATTTGTCCGACAGTGTCAGTGTCGTCGACGTGGACGCGAACCCGCCACACGTCGTGCATACCCTGTGGGTGGGTGACGAACCTCGGGACATCGTTTTTGCGGGCGCCAACCGGGAGCGCGCGTTCATCACGACCGCGCATCGGGGTCAGAACAGTCCCGTCGACCCGGCGCTGCAGACGCCCGGCGTCGGGCGCGCCGACGTCTGGGTGTTCGACAGCACGGCGCTCGACGATACGCCCGGCGGCGAGCATCTCGAGATTCTGACGCTGTTCGGCGACCGGCCGCGTCCGCTCGCCGTGTCCGCCGATGGGCTGACGGTATACGCCGGCATCTTCCTGTCCGGCAACCGGACCTCGGTTACGCCCACGGGCACGTTTACCAGGCGCGGGCCGACCACGAGCGCCGACGGCGTCGAAGCCCCCGACTCCGGACTCATCGTCAGGCTGGTCGGCGGTTCCTGGCTCGACGAGCAGGACACCGTGCGCAACAACCAGGTGCCGTTCACGCTGCCGGACTACGACCTGTTCGAGATCGATGCGGTCTCTCTCACGGAAACGCGTCGGGTCTCGGGGGTCGGCACGATCCTGTTCAACATCGCGGTCAATCCCGTGTCCGGTGCGCTGTACGTCACCAACCTGGACTCTCGCAACCACGTGCGCTTCTCGGGCGAAGCGACACGCGCCAGCACGACCGTGCGCGGCAGGGTGGCCGATCAGCGTATCAGCATCGTCGACGATTCCGGCGTGACCCCGCGGCTCCTGAACAAGCATCTCGACTTCGACAATCCCGAGGCCTCGGCCGCCGATCGCGCGCTGAGCGTGTCGACGCCGCTCGACGTCGCCGTCAGCGCCGACGGCCGAACGCTGTTCGTCGCCGCGTTCGGGTCGGACAAGATCGCGATCTATGACACGAGTGCGCTCGAGGACGACAGCTTCGAGGTCAGCGGCGACGACCAGGTGGCGATTTCCGGCGGCGGACCGAGCGGCATCGTCCTCGACGAGGCGCGCGGACACGCCTACGTCGCCACGCGCTTCGACAACGGCGTATCCAGTGTCGACCTGGATAGCCGAGAGGAGACGATGCACCGTACGATGCCCAGCCCGGAGCCGGCCGAGGTCAGCGCCGGGCGGCGTTTTCTCTACGATGCCAATCTGACGTCCGGCAACGGCAACGACTCCTGCGCGAGCTGCCACGTTTTCGGCGACAACGACGCACTGGCCTGGGACCTCGGGGACCCCGACAAGGGCATTGCCCCGATACCCAATCGCTTCGTCCCGATCTCTCCGGCCGCGACGCCGTTTCAGTTCCACCCGATGAAAGGCCCGATGACGACCCAGTCGATGCGCGGCATCAAGGGTCACGGCCCGATGCACTGGCGCGGCGATCGCACCGGGGCCGATCGCGAAGGCGACGAGACGCTCGAGGAGGCCGCGTTCAAGGAATTCAACGAGGCCTTCGACGCCTTCGGCGCGCTCGGCCGTGAGATCGATGCGGGCGACATGCAGGCGTTCACGGACTTTGCGATGACGATCAGCTATCCGCCGAATCCGATCAGGCAGCTCGACAACCAACTCATCGGCGAGGAGCTGCGCGGCGAGGAGCAGTATTTCGAAGGGGTCGTGCGTATCCAGACCGGTGTGCGGGAAGTCTGCGCGGACTGTCATCCGATCGACCCGGCCGCCGGTGTCTTCGGCACGCGGGGCCTGAGCTCCAACAACTCGCAGCCGGGCGAGCAGAACTTCAAGATCCCGCACTTCCGTGACCAGTACCAGAAAGTCGGCATGTTCGGCTGGGCATTCAACGGGCCGCCGGTCCGCGGCCCCCAGGTCCGCGGCTTTTCGTTCAACCACAACGGCGCGACGAGCTCGAACTTCATCGTCGCGGACCTCGGCATGCCCGCGGACGACCTGCGCGCCCTACGCGCATTCCTGTACGCGTTTCCGACCGAGTCGCCGCCCATCACGGGCCAGCAGCTCACGCTGACGGCGGCCAACATCGACGCCGCATCTGAGCGCCTGGACCTGCTGATCGAGCGCGGTCTCGTGACCGAGCCGGTCCCCGAATGCGATCTCGTGGCGCACGGCGTCATCGGAGGCAGGTCCGAAGGCTTCCTGCTTGGCGCCGACGGCCTTTTCGTGAGCGATCGGCGCGCCGACTCCGCGGCTTCGAGGGCCGGGCTCGAGGCGCGGCTGACCGGCCCGGCCGACCGGCTGACGTTCACGTGCGTGCCCTGGGGTTCCGGCCAGCGCATCGGGCTGGACCGCGATGAGGACGGCGTGTTGAACGGCGACGAGTAGGCCGGAATCGGGCGCCCGCCTGTCGCATGCTTAATCGGGAGACTGCTCGAAGCGGAGAAGCTGTTGGACGGTCCGTTGGCGCCCGAGAAAAGCCCTGTACTCAGCCCGTCATGGCCTTGGACAGCCATGCCTTGCCGAAGCGCACGTCTTCGTACACCGTGGTCTTGGAGACTCCGAGGACCTTGCCGGCCTCGTCGATCGACAGCCCGCCGAAGTAGATCAGCTCGATGGCCTGCGCCATGCGCGGGTCGGAATCTGCGAGCGCGGACAGCGCCTCGTCGAGCAGCAGTATCGGCATGTCCTGGGCGTCGGCCATCGCCGCTCGTGACTCGTCGACAAAGGTCACGGCGACGGCACCCTCGCCGCGTTTCTTGCGATTCTTGGCGCGCGCGTGGTCGACCAGGACGCGGCGCATCATGCGCGCGGCAATGACGTAGAAATGCTTGCGGCTCTCGTAATCGATATCGCTGTCGATGAGGCGTATGAAGGCCTCGTTGACGAGCGCGGTGGCCTGCAAGGTGTGCCTTGGACCTTCGCCCGCCATGTAACGGCGCGCGAGCCGCCTGAGCTCGCGATATACGTAGGGCGACAGCCGCTCGAGCGCGGTGTCGTCGCCTGCGCGCCAGTCGCTCAGGAGACTCGTGACGTTGACGGTATCGGACATTACGCGTCTCAGGATAAAGGACTGATTAGAATGGTTCCACGCATCGTGGACGCTGGTATGCTGAATCGTGAGGAAAACCATGTCTGAGTCGACAGTACCCGGCTCCGGGGATCGCTGGCAGCGCGTCAAGTCGCTGTTTTCCGAGGCAATGGACCAGCCTGCGAACGAACGCGACGCGTGGCTGGCCCGCGCTGTCGACGGTGACGCTGAGCTCGAGGCCGCGGTCCGCGAGCTCATGGCATCGGCCGAGGATGAGGGTGACGGCCTCGAGGACGTCATCCGCGATGCCGCCGTGTCGCTGTCGCCCGCCGCCGGCGTACGGCGCATCGCGAACTATCGGATCGAACGCCTGCTCGGCGAAGGCGGCATGGGCGACGTGTTCCTCGCGAGCCGTGCGGACGGCGCATTCGACCAGAAAGTCGCCGTCAAGATACTCGGCGTACGGCGTCCCGGTCGCGAACTCGTCAACCGCTTCCGCGCCGAGCGCCAGATCCTTGCGAGCCTCGAGCATCCGAACATCGCACGCCTGATCGACGGCGGCGAAACCGAGGCCGGTATCCCCTACCTCGTCATGGAGTATGTGGACGGTGTACCGATCGACGTCTACTGCGACGATCACAGGCTCGGTCTCCGCGCGCGCCTGAAACTGCTACTGAAGATCTGCGCAGCCGTGCAGCACGCCCACCAGAACCTGGTCATCCATCGCGACATCAAGCCCTCGAATATCCTGGTGACGAGCGACGGCCAGCCCAAGCTGCTCGACTTCGGCATCGCGAAGATCCTGGGGCCCTCGCTCAGCGATCACACGCTCGTCGAAACGATGGACAGTTCCAGGCTCATGACGCCGCGGCACGCAAGTCCCGAACAGATTCGCGGCGACAAGATAACGGTCGCGACCGATGTGTACTGCCTGGGCGTGCTCGGCTACGAGCTCCTGAGCGGCTTGTTTCCCTACGATCTCGACTCGACGCGGGCAGCAGACGTCGAACGCGCGATCTGCGACACCGATCCGGCCAGGCCGAGCACGCGGTTGACGCAGTCGGTTCGCTCAAACACGGACCTCGCCGACTCGATCGCGGCCGCACGCAGCGCGCGGATCGGCGAACTCGCGAAACAGATGGGCGGCGATCTCGACACGATCGTCCTGACCGCAATGCACAAGGAACCGGAACGCCGCTACGGCACGGTCCGGCAGCTGGCCGAGGACATCGAGCTGTATCTCGCGCATCGGCCGGTGCGCGCGCGCCGCGACAGTTTCGCCTACCGGGCCGCCAAGTTTCTGAGACGCAACGCGTTCCCGGTGGCGGTGACGGGCGCCGCGATCCTGGTCGTCGTGATCGGCACGCTGGTCTCGTTCGCGCGCGTCTCGAACGAGCGCGACCTGGCCGAGGTCGAACGCGCCAAGGCCGAGGCCATCAGCGGCTTCATGCAGGACATCTTCGCCGTCTCCGACCCCGCGGAATCACGCGGCGCAGAGATCTCGGCGCGGCAGATTCTCGAAGCGGGCTCGCGCCGGGTCCGGACCGAGCTGGCCGACCAGCCGGAAACGCAGGCGACGATGCTCAGGGTGCTCGGCGACGTGTACTACAGCCTCGGCGACTGGGATACATCGAAGGCCTTTTACGAGGACGCGCTGGCCTACTTCACCCGGTCGTATGGAACCGATCACCCGGAGATCGCGACGGCTTCGCTCGCGCTCGGCGTGACCGTGCAGTACATGGGCGACCTCGACCGCGCGGCCGAGCTCATAGGCCGGGCCGTCGAGCTGCGCGAAGCTCGATACGGGCGCCAGAGCTTCGAACTCGTGGATGCGCTGACGACGCGTGCATTCCTGCATGAGACGGTCGGCGACTTCGTTGCGGCGGAGGCCGACTATCGCGACTCGCTCGCGATCGCACGCCGCGCAGCCGGCGGCGAGGACCACGAGCAGGTCGCGCTGGCGATGTCCAAGCTCGCCGGCCTGTATCGTATCCAGGGCCGCAACGACGAGTCCGAGCCCCTGCTGCTCGATGCCCTCGCGATGCAGCAGCGCATCTACGGCGGCGAGCATCCCGAAAGCTCGGACACGAAACGACAGCTGGCCGGGCTGTTGCGCGAGACGCAGCGTTTCGAGGAATCCGAGCGCCTGTACCTCGAGGTCATCGACGAGCGTGAGCGCATGCTCGGACCCGACAGCCTCGAGCTTGCGAACGTCTGGAACAGCTACAGCCAGCTCAAGGACGCAATGGGCGATACCGACGGCGCCGTCCGCGCGCACAAGACCTTCCTCGGGATCTACGAGCGCGCGCTCGACGGGCCGCACGCGAGTTTCGCCGCCGGCTACAACAACTTCGCGCTGCTCTTAAGGCGCCAGGGCGACCTCGAGGGCGCGCTCGAGTACTACCGAATGTCGGTGGACATGCAGGACGAGATCGGCTTGCCGCCGCGGCATCCGAACCGGTCCTTCCCGCTCGGCGGCATCACGGTCGTCTACCTGATGCAGGAACGCTACGAGGATTCGGCGGCGCTGTCGCGGCAGGTGCTCGAGATGCGTCGCGAGCACTTTGCCGAGTCGCACCGCGTGATCTCGGAGGTCAAGAGTGCGCTGGGCGCCGCCCTGACCCACACGGGCGAGACTGCCGAAGCCGAGACCTGGCTGCTTGACGCCTACTCGGCCTTCATGTCGGAATACGGCGAGTCGCATCCGGGAACCTCGTTGACCGCGTCGCGGCTTGCCGAGCTCTACGCGGTTACCGGCGATCCCGCCGAGGAAAAGCGCTGGCGGGAAATCGAGGAACAGGCCCGGGCCGCCGCTGGTGCTCTCGGAGGCGACTAGTGTGCAATTGACGATGATTGGACCGAAACGAATGAAGAAATCAACGTCCCGCCTGCAAGCCCTGCTACTGGCACTGACCGCCGCGGCACTGCCGCAAGCAGCGCTCGCCTGCTCCTGCCTTGCCTATCCGGCCGACGAGGCGAAAGCCGTTGCGATGGCCTGGCCGAGCGCCGATGCCGTGTTCCTCGGCGAGGTTACGGCCGTTAAGCCGGGTACGCTCGGGCTCGGCCGCTGGACGAGCGTTACCGTGGAGATTCACTCGGTGTGGAAAGGCGTGACCGATGACACATCCGTCGTCATCAAGACGCCATCCAACTCGGCCGCCTGCGGCTATCCGTTCCGGAACGGCGAGACCTACGTTGTGTTCGCCGAGCGCAACCCCGATTCGGGCGGGCTCACGACTACGCTGTGTTCACTGAATCGACGAGCACGAGATGCCGAAGGCCTGATGCGCGCGCTCGACGATGCCAAGCGCGCTGAACAACGCCAACCGTAGCAGCGGGCGCGGGCTCGGTAATCGGGTAGACTGTCCCCCGTCCCCGTCCCGTGTGCGTCGAGACCTGTGGAGAAACCGATGCCGCCACGCGAATCCTTGGCCGGGACACCCATGCGAAGGGCCTGTGCAATACCGGTGACTGATCCGGGAATAAGGGCATGTGGGCAGTAGCCGCCTACCTGACGTGGACCCTGATCCAGCTCGCCTTCGTCGTGCGGGTGATCCTGCGGCCGAATCGGGAGGCGGCCTCGCGCGTCGCGTGGATTGTCGTGGTGCTCGTCGCGCCCGTGGTCGGCATCGTTGCCTACCTGTTCTTCGGCGAGACGAGCATCGGCCGCAGGCGCATTGCGCGGGCGCGACAGGTGCTCGCCGACATGCCCGTGCCCGACTACGCGGCCACCAAGTTCTCCGCGCATGCGAGCGACAAGTTGCCGGACCGCTGGATGCCCGTGTTTCGGCTCGGCGAGACCATCAACGGCTTCGCGCCCGTCACGGGCAACTCGGCCGAACTCGCGCTCGACTCGAACGACGCGATCAACCGCATCGTCGCCGACATCGACGCCGCGGAGGATCACGTTCACCTGATGTTCTACATCTGGCTCGAAGACAACAACGGTCTCAAGGTCGTCGAAGCCGTCAAGCGCGCGGCCGCGCGCGGCGTGACCTGCCGTGTCATGGCCGACGATCTGGGGTCGCGCTCGATGATCGGCTCGAAGCACTGGCAATCGATGGCCGATGCGGGCGCGAAGCTCGCGGTAGCGCTTCGCATCGGCAATCCGTTGCTGCATCCGATCCGCGGCCGGATGGACTTGAGAAACCATAGAAAGCTCGTCGTTATCGACGGCCGCATCAGCTACTGCGGCAGTCAGAACTGCGCCGACCCGGAGTTTCGCGTCAAGAAGAAGTACGCGCCGTGGGTCGACGTCATGGCGCGCTTCGAAGGACCGGTCTCGCACCAGAACCAGCACATTTTCATCGCCGACTGGATGATGTATGCCGACGAGGACATCACTGAACTCCTCAAGCGGCCGCTCGGCGCGACGTTGAGCGGTTTCTCCGCCCAGGTCATCGCGACGGGCCCGACCGAGCGCGCCTCGGCCATGCCGGAGGTGTTTGTCACGCTGATGTATGCGGCCCAGTACCGCCTGACGATCACGACACCCTATTACGTGCCGAGTGCCGCCATCCAGAAGGCGCTGTACGGCTCCGCGAACCGCGGGGTCGACACGACGCTGATCGTGCCCGCGCGCAACGATTCCTTTGTCGTTGCGGCCGCCAGCCGCAGCTTCTACCGCGACCTGCTCGTAGCCGGCGTCAGAATCCTCGAGCACGGGCCGGGACTGTTGCACAGCAAGTCGATGACGATCGACGACGAGGTGACACTGGTCGGTTCCGCGAACGTCGACCGACGCAGCTTCGACCTGAACTACGAAAACAACGTACTCGTCTATGACCGGGCGTTCACGGCGGCGATGTTCAAACGGCAACAGCAGTACGCCGCCGATTCGAATCCCGTCACGCTCACCGACTGCGAGATGTGGAGCCTGCCACGGCAGCTCTGGAACAATTCGCTCGCGATGATGGGGCCGCTGCTGTGAAACGGGGCTGACTGCCTCGCCCACGTTACGTAGATCTACCTGTCGCCCGGGGCCGCCTTGAGGTGCTTGTCCTTCGCGAGCACGATAGCCTGCGCGCGCGAGCTCACGCCGAGCTTGTCGAAGATGCGGGTGACGTTGTTGCGGACGGTTTTTTCGCTGATGAACAGCGACTCGCCGATCGCGGCGTTGGTCTCGCCGTTGGCGATATGCACGAGAATCTCGCGCTCGCGGGGCGTCAAAGCCTCGAACACCGGGTCTTCCTCGCCGGCCGAGGGCGTAATGCCCAGAAACTGCGCTACCTCGTCCTTGAAGCGCTGCCACGCCGGTTCGTCCTCGAGCAGGATGTGGTTGCGCGACTCGAGCTGCACGAACCGCGCGTTCGGAATCTCGGTAGCGAGGAATCGCCCTTCCGCAAGCGGCACGACCTCGTCGTGCGTGGCATGTAGTACGAGCGTCGGCGTTTTCACCTGCGGCAGCAGCTCGGCGACGTTTGGATTCATGCGCGCCTTCAGCAACTCGTAGGCAACCTCGGGTTTCGTCGACTTGCGGCACAGCTCATTGAACCAGTCGAGCTGCTCGGGCGTGCCCTCGGGAACGAACCGCGACGTAAACAGCTGCCGGTATACGGGGTTCTGCTGCCCCCAGCCGAACCGTGTCAGTTCCAGAATTGCGCGGTACTGCTGTGCGCCCTCTTCCTGGTTGCGCTCGCCCCAGCCGCGCGCATAGCCGCCGCAGAGCACGAGGTGCGACACGCGTTCGGGATATCGAACCGCGAAACTGACCGCCGCGATGCCGCCCTGCGACACGCCGAGGATCGGGAACGGCACCTCGATATCGGCCGCATCGACGACGGCCTCGAAATCCTCGGGCCAGCGTTCCCAGGAATAGTCGTCGACGACCCAGTCGCTCATGCCGCTGCCGCGCTCGTCGTAGCGAATGAGCTCGAAGTGCTCGGCGAAGAACTCGATCCAGTGCCGCCAGACGGGGCTTTCCCAGTCGTGCTCCAGGTGAGTGAGCCAGGTCGACGCGCGGACCAGCGGCGGCCCCTCGCCCGCGCTGGCCCAGGCGATGTTCACGCCGTCGCCGGTCTTGAGCATTCTGGTCGATTGGCGCACGCAAGCTCCGATTCGCCGCGGTGTCGGCAGTTTACCCCGTCCTCGGGACAATCCTCCCCCCGATTCGGGACGCGGGCGGCCGAATTCGGGACATTGGCCCCATAGTCTGCCGCGCCGCGCTCGCCGACCATCTTCCTCACCACAACCGAGGGCTGTCAATCGGCCCGCCACGAGGAGAAAGGCATGGCAGCAGTCGCCCCCGTCAGCAACCAGACCGATCGCTACGCCCGGTGCATCGACGTTTCCAGGCGCGTTCGCTGGGACATCGACCGCGACGTCATTCGCGGCCGTTCGCTCGGCGTCACCGATAAGTTCCTGCCCGACGGCCTGTCCCACGTCGACCGCCTCGACTTCCTGAACGACGACGAGCAGCGCTTCGTGAGCCGGGTGCAGGGTCGCACCTACGCCAACATCTTCGGGCTCGCCGAGCGCTTCATCAACGCGAAGATTCTCGAAGTGAGCCACGACCACTGGCTCGGCGACCAGGTCGCGCTCGAGGCGATGGTTCGCTTCAGCGACGAGGAGCCCAAGCACCAGGAGCTGTTCCGCCGCATCGAGGCGCTTGCCGCCGAGACGATGCCGGCCGGCTATGTCGACGTGTCGGATCCGAACGCCGTTGCGAGCGTCGTGCTGAGCAAGTCGACCTGGTCGGTGCTTGCGCTCACCTGCCACATCGAGATCTTCACGCAGGTGCATTTCAAGAAGAGCATAGAACCCGTAGACGGACTCTCCGAGCTCTGGAAGGACGTGTTCCTGTACCACTGGAAAGAGGAGTCGCAGCACGCCGTGATCGACGAACTCGAGTGGCGCCGCGAAGACGCGAAGCTCACCGACGCCGAGCGCGACGAGGCCGTCAACGACCTGATCGAACTCGTGGTCGCCGTCGACGGCATCCTGGAGGCGCAGGCCGCGGCCGATGCGACGTACATCACGCACACGATCACGCGACCGCTGGACGACGACGAACAAGCCGCGATCGGCGACACGATTCTCGCCGCCTATCGCTGGCAGTACATCGTCTCGGGCGTCCAGGACGGCCGGTTCTTAGGGATACTGACCGATCTCGCCAACGAGGAACAAATCGAACGCGTCGTCGAGGCCCTGTCGCCGCTCATGGAGGCGGTTTGCTCATGAACAGAAAGACCGTGCCGATCGACTTCCGCACGTTCGTCGTGTTTACGATGCTTTCGCTGACCTTCCTGCCCATGTGTTCTCCGGGCGGGCAGGCCAGCGGCGCGACAGGTACGATCGAAGTGGCGGAACTATCGGCTCCCGAGGATGCGCATCAGGCGATTACGTAGCCACCGTCCACCGACAGCAGTTCGCCCTGCACGAAGGACGCCCGGTCGCTCAACAGAAAGGCGGCCGCGGCCGCGACCTCGTCGGGCTTGCCGATCCGGCCGATCGGGTGTGCCGCATTCAACGGCGCCTCGATCTCGGGCATCTCCCTGATGCGGCGGCTTACCATCGGCGTGTCGATGACGCCTGGACCCACGGCATTCACTCGAATGCCGTCGGCGGAGTGATCGAGCGCGGCGGCACGCGTGATGCCGACGACGCCATGCTTCGATGCCACGTAAGCCGGCAGGTTGGCGATGCCCACCTTGCCGAGCGCCGAAGCCATATTGACGATCGCGCCGCCGCCGTTCTGCTTCATGACCCGCATCTCGTGCTTCATGCACAGCCAGACGCCCTTCAGGTTCACGGCCAGCACGCGATCCCACTCGGTCTCGTCGTAGCCGCCGGTCAGGCCGGCCACGCCTTCGATGCCGGCGTTGTTGAATGCGCCGTCGAGCTGACCATGGTCGGCAACGATGCCGTCCACGGCGGCCGCGACCTCGGCGTCGACGGAGACATCGACCGTGTAGGCGCTCGCGGTACCGCCGTGAGACTCGATGTTGGCGACTGTCTCACCGGCGGTGTCGGCGTCGATGTCGCAGACCGCGACGGTCGCACCTTCGCGTGCGAACAGCTCCGCCGATGCACGACCGATGCCGCTGCCGGCGCCCGTGACGAGTATGACCTTGTGCTCGAGTTGGCTCATGCGTCTTCGCTCCCCTGGCTTTTTTGTTATCGCAGCCCGCTAGTGTAGCCCGTTCAGAGCGGCGTCGTGGCGATCGATCGTTTTCTCGACATTCGGCTAGACGATGTCCCAGGTCGCAACGTTCTCCTCCAGGTGCCGGATCGAGGTCGTGCCCGGGATGACGACGATATTCGGCGACCGCCGGAGCAGCCATGCGAGCGCCTCCTGTGCCGGCAAGGCCGCGCCCTGCCGCATCGGGTGAGCGCCCAACGGGCCGTAGGGGATGAAGGCAATGTCGCGATCAGCCGTGTAGTCGACGAGATCGTTCTCGCCGTGTTCGGCCATGTTGTAGCGGTTCTGTACCGACGCAATCGGCGCGACCGCAAGGGCCCGATCGAGCTGCTCGCGATCGACGTTCGACAGGCCGATGAAGCGCAGCTTGCCGGCGCGGCGCGCGTCGTTAATCGCGCCCACCGAGGTCTCGATATCGACGTCAGGATCGACGCGATGTAGCTGGAACAGCTCGATGCGCTCGACGCCCAGGTTGGCAAGCGCGGCGTCGATCTGTCGTCGCAGAGTCTCGGGCCGGCCGTCGGTCACGATCCTGTCCGGCGCGGGCTTGTCGACGCCGCCCTTGGTCGCGACGAGCACGTTGTGGTCTATCTCCGCGAGCGCCTCGCCGATCAGCCTGTCGGCCCATTCGGGTCCGTAGGCCCTTGCCGAGTCGACGAAGTCGACGCCGAGTTCGGCCGCCCGGCGGAGCAGCGCCTTGCCCTGGTCCCAGTCCGGGTACGGGCCGAAATTGCCGGGCTGGCCCGTCAGGCGCATGGCGCCGAATCCCAGGCGATTGACGGGGCGTTCGCCGCCGAGCGCGAATGTCTTGTTGATTTCCTGGTGGTTCATATTGTTTCCCGCTACATGTGTGTTGTCGGTGACACATACTCTGGCTGTCCGCCGGGGAATACGGTAGACGCATAGCACAAATAATTGTTATACCTGTTGCGCATGAGCAGAACCCTCGATCGACTCGCGCTGTTAGAGACTTTCCTGCGCATCGCCGACGCAGGCAGCATCAGCGCGGCGGCCCGTGACCTCGGATTGTCCCAGCCCACGGCCAGCCGCCAGCTTGCGGAGCTGGAGTCGCGACTGAAGGCCCAGCTGGTGCGTCGGACGACACATTCGCTGGCGCTAACCGACGCGGGAAGCGAGCTTCTGGCCGACGCGCGGCGGCTCATCGACGACTGGGAAACGCTCGAGGAGAAACACGTCGCGGGCGACCGGCGCATGCGCGGCAGCCTGAAGGTGGTTGCCCCGGTCGCGCTCGGCCAGCGGCACCTCGCGCGCATCGCCTGGCGGTTTCAGCAGGAGCATCCGCAGGTGTCACTGTCCTGGCAGCTCGAGGACGAGCCGATTCGATTCGCCGAAGTCGGCTGCGACTGCTGGGTGAAAGTGGGCCCGGTTCCGGACGATACGCTGGTCGTGCGCCGCCTCGGCACGGTGGAGCGTATGCTGGTCGCATCGCCTGCGCTTGTCGAGGCCTTCGACCGGCCGCGCGGGCCGGCGGCGGTCGAGGCCATGCCGCTCCTGGCGCTCGAGCCGTTCGAGGGCGGCAGGATTCCGCTTAAGCGTGGCGATCGCCGCGAAACGGCGATCGAGCCGCCCGTCAGGCTAAAGACGAACAATATCGTCGCGCTCAAGGAGGCCGTGCTGATGGGCCTGGGTATCGCCGTAATGCCTCGCTGGTTCGTCGCCGACGAACTCGCGGCCGGCGAAATCATCGACCTCTTGCCGGACTGGCGTGCGCCGTCGCTCGACATCCATGTCGCGTACCTGCGCGGCCGCTATCAGACGCTGCGGCTTAGAGCGTGGCTCGAGACTTTGCGCGACGCGGTGCCCGCGATCGATGGGATGCGCCTGCTCTGAGCCGCGTATGAGCGCGTGTTAAGACCTCAGAAGCGGCGGCCGACTTCGTCGTCCGCGGTCGCCGCGGAGTCGACGCCATGATCGTCGCCCTGCGACAGCGCCGCGACGGCGAGCAGCGACAGCACTGCGCCGAGCGTCAGGTAGTAGAGCTTCGAGCTGCGATTCGCGTCTTTTTCGCTCATTAAAGTGATTGATCGGTAAGTCTTCTCGATTTCTATTCTTGCAGCGTTGCCACGCCGCGGACGGAATTGTTGCAATTTGAAACATTTCCGAGGCTCAAAGCTGCGCCTGGAGATGATGCCGTGAGTGCACGGGCCGCATCAGCGCGTTGCTGATGAGCGCGATTCCGAGTAGCGCCGCCATCAGGACCATGGTCTGGTTGTAGAGGCCCGGCGTCGGGTCGACGGTGCCCGGTGGCGCGATCTCCATGAGCTTCGCGATCGTCACGGTCTTCTGTTCGACGAGGAGACCGAGCTGCCCGAGCCCGGCGCCGAACGTATCCCTGAATGCGGCAGGATCCACAGTCGCCGCCAGTTCTTCGATGGCATCAGCCATGGCGCCGTCGCGAAGCGACGTGATCGCAAGCGGCCCGAGTACGCCCGCCGTACTCCAGGCCGTCAGGAGGCGACCGTGAATGCCGCCGACGTAGCGGGTGCCGAAGACGTCGGCGATGTAGGCCGGGATCGTCGCGAAGCCGCCGCCGTACATCGTGAAAATCAGCATGGTCGCGGCGTAGAAGTAGACGAGCCAGACGACCGCGGGCTGAATGCTCACCTGCTGCGCCGTGTAGGGGATGGACAGATACAGCGCGATCCCGAGCGCGAAGAAGATCCAGTAGGTATTGCGGCGCCCGATGACGTCGGAGGTGCTGGCCCACAGGAATCGGCCGATCATGTTGAAGACGCTGATCATGACGACGTAGGTCGCGGCGAAGGCGCCATCGACGATGCCGGGTAAGGTCGTGCCGAAAATCTCGGTCATCATCGTCTTCGCAACGCCGAGCACGCCGATGCCGGCCGTGACGTTGAAGCACAGGACGATCCAGAGCTGATAGAACTGCGGCGTCCTGAGCGCCTGGTCGATGTGCACGTCATTCTCGGAAATCATCTTCCTGGCGCCGACGCTCGCCGCGGGCGGCTGCCAGCCGGCCGGCGCCCAGCCTTCGGCCGGGATGCGATACGAGAGCGCCGCCGCGAACATGACCACGAAGTAGACGACGCCGAGCGTAAGAAACGTCTCGCCCGCTCCGCTCCGGCCCGTGCCGACGACGTACACGCCCTCGGGCCCGGCAACGATCATGTTGGCCACGTCGTTCGCGCCGACGACGACAACCTCGCGCAGCCCGCTGACGCTGTCCACGAAGCGCTTGCCCGCCTCGGTGACGAGTTCGACGTCTCCGACCGGACCGAGATACTCGGGTGCCCTGTAGTAGAGCTTGAGCAAATACTCCTTCAGCGGCGCGCCGATCATCGCGCCGCCGCCGAAGCCCATGATCGCCATGCCGGACGCCATGCCCCGCCGGTCGGGGAACCAGCGGATGAGCGTGCTGACGGGCGATACGTAGCCGAGCCCCAGGCCGACGCCGCCGATGACGCCATAGCCCAGGTAGACGAGCCAGAGCTGGTGCAGAAAGATGCCGACACCGCCAACGACGTAGCCGCCGCCCCAGCAGCAAGCGGCGACGACGCCGACCGTGCGCGGGCCGACCTCTTCCAGCCACCGTCCCGCGATCGCGGCCGCGAGCCCCAGAAAAACGATCGCGACCGTGAAGATCCAGACGACGTCGCTCAGGGCCCAGTCGCCGGATGAACTCGTGGCGACGCCGAGCGTCTTCGTCAGCGCCGGGTTGTAGATGCTCCAGGCGTAGACGGAACCGATGCAGAGGTGGATGGCGATCGAGACGGGCGGAATCCGCCAGCGATTGAAATCGGGACCGGCCGTGATGCGGGATTTGGAGAAGAAGCCGGCCATCGTGATTCCAGGACGCGAACGCAGCGTTGGGATACTACATCAGGCCTGGCGGGTAGCGGGACAGTGGACGGCGTTTGACTGTTGGAATCCCGTATATCGGCGTTCGGTCGCCCGGGCTAGCATCGGCATTGTCATGATGGCGAAACTCGAGAGTGGCCCGGCGATGGATGCGACAAAGGAACTCCTGAAGGACTCTTCGTTGGGATCCGATCTGTCGGACGACGAGGCGGCGGTTCTCGCGGGCCTGATGAGCGCGCGTGAACTCGAGGACGGCGCGTATCTCATCGAAGAGGGTACGGCCGACGACACCCTGCACCTGTTGCTGTCCGGCAAACTCGAGGTTGTGAAGCAATCTGGAGCCGGCGAAACGGCGACGCTGGCCATCCTCCGCGATGGAGCGCTGGCGGGCGAGATGAGCTTCGTAGACGGCGCAGCGCACTCGGTCGGTATTCGGGCGCTTTGCGATTGCCGAATACTGAGCGTCACACGCGACGATTTCGAAGCGATCATCGACGACAACCCACGGCTCGTCTACAAGGTAATGCGCGCTATCACCCGCTCTACTCATCGAAATCTGCAACGGATGAACCACGAGTTCGTCGAGGTCAGCAACTACATCTTCAAGCAGCACGGCCGGTATTGACGATGACCGAGGGGCCACGGGCTCCCGGCTCTGGCGCAGCTTGGAAAAAAGCGCTGCCGGCGGTTCTCGAGGGAGAGGGGCTGGATTGCCGGCAGCGCAAGCGTCGCACGATGTCCGCGTGGCGGATCGCCATGGGTGGGTTGGCCCGGAGGGGACTCAGGGGTGTTGCGGCAGCGTGCGTTCGAAGGCGGTATTCACCGAAACCGCCAGTCGATCCCTAAGGTGAGTTGCTGGGACTTCAATTCGCTGAATTGAACGGAATCGCCGTTCGAGTCCGGCCCGGTCCACGCCTCGCCACGATCCAGCAGGCTGTAGTCCAGGCGCAGTGCCCAGCGCTCCGTCAGGCGTTTCTTGAAACCGGCGGCCACGTTCCAGGCGAACTCCGTGGTATTGCCCTCCGCGAAGGGCTGGTCTGCAAGCGACAGGCCCTCGAACGTCGTGCCCTGCCAGATCGGTGAGTCGAAATCCACGGAGTAGCTGGCATCGACGCTGTTGTCCGCGACGCCGAGGCCGCCGCGCAGGTACGGCGTGGCCCACCAGTCGAGCAGGTCGAAATCGAAGGAAAGATTGACCATGTAGAGCGTACTGTCGACATCGGCGTCGAATCGGAACGCATCGTCCGCCCGCGCTTCATCGCCTAGCACCGTCGCCGTACTCGACTGGGAGGCGATCGTACCGAGCTCGAACTCCAGGCGTAGACCGTCGAGCAGTTCCCGGCCCAAAGCGAAGGTGTATTGGTAACCGTCATCCATTTCGATCAGCGGCGAACCGCCGTAGACGCTCTCGGTCGGGCCTGTCAACGCGCCGTCACTGCTGATGTTCGTCGTGTATCCGGCTCGAATACTGGCTGTCCAGGTCTCGTCGCTGAACCATCCGAACTCGTTGGCGTTCGCCGTCGTCGCAAGTAGCGCCAACGGCACCCACATGGCTCTGTTCTGCGTTCTCTGCAGCATGCTCCGTTCTCCTTTCTGGCGGGACCCGTTCGACGTGGACCCGATAGGAGACCTACCGTACAAAGGCGGCGTGTAAGTGTCTGTTAAGAAGAGTTTTGGAGCGTCAGCGGCTCACCGGCAACGTGACACGGACCAGCAAACCACCGCCCGGGTCGTTCTCCGCCTCTATCCACCCGCCATGCAGCTTGATCGCCTTCCGGGCGATCGCCAGACCGATACCGCTGCCGGCAAGCTGGGGGCTGCGTGCCGCGTCGGTGCGGTAAAACGGTTTGAACAGCTGCTTGAGCTCCTCCTCGGCGACGCCGTCGCCGTGGTCTCGAATCGTCAGTTCCGAGCCGATCGGACGTCGATCCAGACGAATGTCCACGCTGGAGCCCGCCGGAGTGTGACGCAAGGCATTGCGCAATACGTTCTCGATAGCGCTGCGCAGCAGCCCGGCATCGCCCGACAGCGTGCAGGGCGCGACAATATCGAGTGCAATCCGGCGATCGTGCGCGTCCGCCTCGACGCGGGAATCGTCGACGATCTCCTCGAGTAGCTGGTCCAGGTGCACGGCCGATTCCGACAGGCGAGCTTCGTCGGCATCGAGTTGCGCGTAGGTCAACAGCTGACCGATCATCGTATCGAGCCGCCCCACCTCCTGTTCGATGCGATCGAATTCGCCCGCTGCCGAATCGCCGGCGGCTTTTCGCGCCAGCGACGCGGCCGCCAGCACGCGGGAAAGCGGCGTGCGCAGTTCGTGCGAAACGTCGCGCAACAGCTGCTGATGCGCGCGAACGAGCCCCTCGATCTTTGAAGCCATATGATCGAAGGCCGACGCGAAGTCGGCGATTTCGTCGCGCCGGTGTCCCAGCTTCGGGGACACGCGCACGTGCAGGTCGCCGCGGGCGAGCCGCTTTCCCGCTGACTCGATCGTGCGCAGCGGCGACACGAGGTAACGCGCCACGACGACGCTCAGCAGGACGCTGAGCAGAACGGCGACCAGCAACAGCCACCACAGCAGGTGCGGTTGAAACGCGGCACGGACGATACTGCGCTGCACATGCGAAACCGGCCCGAAGTTCTCGGGCACGTTGCGCGGTGCGACCAGTACTTCGTACTCACCGTCGGCTCGACTCACGGGTATCCGTTTGAATGCGAACGAGTCAGGCGGCTCGGCTTCGGCGTCGTCGCCGCCGGACACGAACAGCACCGTCCCGTCGCTGCGCTGTACCTTGACGAGCATGCGCTTCGTCAGCTCTTGATTGCGTCGAAACCAGTCGATGAACGCGGCCTCGCCTTCGCCGTAGGTCTGCAGACTACCGGCGTTGATGATGTTGGCAATCAGCCGAGTAGGCTCGATAGGGCCGAAACCCGGTCGATCCTGGTTGCCGAAGTTCGCGCGCAGCAAGGCGATCGCGATCGCGGCAGACAGGATCATGACGATCCAGATCGCCATGACGATTTTGATGTACAGCTTCTGCATCGATCAGCGTTCGTCGTCTATCACGATCCAGTAGCCGCCACCGCGCAGCGTGTTTATCTGTACATCCGAGACGCCGTGCCTGGCGAGCTTCTTACGCAGGTTCGCGATATGCACGTCGATGCTCCTGTCGGCGGGATGGTGTTCGCGGCCGAGAGCGGATTTGGTCAGCGTGGCTTTCGAGACGGGCTCCCCGCTTGCCTGCGCCAGACACAGCAACACGGCGTACTCGGTACCGGTCAGGTGCAGCGGCTTCGTGCGGTAGCTTGCGCTGCGTTTGACGAGATCGAACCTGAGTCTGCCAATCGCCAGGTCGCCGCGCTTGCCCATCTCGGCGGCCGGCGACTGAATACGCCGCAACACCGCGCGGATACGGGCCGCCAGTTCACGCAGGCTGCAGGGTTTGGCGACGTAGTCGTCGGCTCCCGTTTCCAGGCCGATGACCCGGTCGATCTCGTCGCCGCGCGCCGTCAACATGACCACGGGCAAGGATTGATGCGCCGAGGGCGTCATACGCAGGCGGCGAAGCACTTCCTGGCCTCCCATCTCCGGCATCATGACGTCGAGGACGACCAGATCGTATTGCTGTGCGCCGATGGCCTGCAGGCCATCGGTACCGTTGTGGACGGCCCCGGCACGAAATCCGTCGTCGCGCAGATAGCGGACCACCATCTCGCAGAAATCACGGTCGTCGTCGATCATCAGAATCGAGGGCATATCCATGCTAACGATCGATCCTCGATGGCGTTGACATAAAGTCCGAAAAAGTTCGGCGAACCCGCTTCGGCTGTCTATTCTACGCCATGCCGTGTTCAGTCCTGCTGGCGCATATCGGCCCAGCGTTGCCGCATCTCGTCGCGCTTCTTTTGCATCGACTCGATCATCGCCGCGAACTCGGACTCGTTCAGCAGTCCGTCGCCGTCGGCATCCGCATCGTTAAACCGGTCGCCGCCGCGCTTTCCGCCTCCCATCATTCCCCCGCGAGGGCCGCCCGCGAAACGTGCGCGCATTTTCTCGCGCATCTCGGCCTGGAACTGGCTGAATTCCTCTTTGTCGATGTACATATCGGCGTTGGCGTCGATGTCTGAGAACGTCGGCGGGGTCGGCTGCTGCTCGGGCTCATCGGCCAGCGCGCTGCCGCAGACCATAGAGCCGATCAGCGAGATAGCGAATAACCTTACTTTCATGAATCAATCTCCTGGGTGCTTGTTCCACGTGTGTTTCGATCACGCCCCGAAGTCTAGTCAGGATTGCGACGGCCTTCTGTAAGGATTGGTAAAGGCGTCAGGCGAGCACGACGCCCCGATTCATTGAGCCTCGGTCCGGCCTGCTCGCGCCCTTTTCAAAACTTTACACACGTTAACAGCGCCGCCCCCTAGCATTCGAGTCTGCGCGCCGCGTGCGTGATTCCTGACACTGCCCGGAGGGTTCCTCAATGCTCGATCGTCATCGCCTTTTCCGGTCACTGTCGCTTATCGCGCTCCTGTCCACCGGCTGCAGCGACAGCGGCAACAATGACGAGGTGACGGGCGACGGTTCGATACGAGCCATACACGCGATTCCGAACATCGGAACCGTCGATTTCCTAATCGAGGAGACCGTGCTCGGATCGATTAACTTCCAGGGCGCGACGGCGGTTGCCCAATACGACGACCTCGAATATACGTTCTCATTCGAGATCGTTCTGCCGGATGACGATGTCGATGAACCCACCGTGCTGGCCTCCCGGACACTGGAGGTGACCTCGGAGCAGGAGTACACGTTCGTGCTCAGCGGATCGCTCGAGAATCCGCAGCTATTCCTGTGGGAGCAATTCGGGCGCGACTGGGCGGAGGAACTCGAAGACGCGGAGGAGGACGAGACCGAAGTGACGGTCATGGAGGTCGCCTTCGGACACATCTCGACCGTGGTGGACACGGTCGACATCTACCTGAGCGACCCGGGTACCAGTCCGCTCGCCACGACGCCCAGAGCGACCCTGAGCTACTCGGAGTTCGTCCCCGGCATCGAACTCGACGCCGACGAGTACCAACTCGTGATTACTCCTGCCGGCGATCCGAACACGTTGCTGTTCGCATCCGACCCGTTCACGATTTCCGCCGCGACGAGTTCGCTGGTGACGATTATCGATGACGGCGGATTCTCAACGGCCGACTTTGCGGTCGAGCTCGTCGGTTCCGGGACAGAGCTAACGGACATCAACGCGTCCGCGGTAGTCAGTGCCGTGCACCTGGCGCTCGGCACGGACCCGATCGACGTCTACGATTCCACCGACTTCTCGGTGCCGATGTTCGACGACCTGGCCTTCGGCGATCTGTCGCCGGAACTCGAGATCGACGAGGGAGACTATGGCCTCGCCGTGACCCCGTCCGATAACGTGGGCGCCTTCCTCGCCCAGTTCAATCTCGGCGCGTTCAATGGCACCTACAATCGCCTGTACTTCGTGGGCCTTCCAGGCGATCTGCAGGCCCAGGTACGGCGCTACGACAAGTCCACGATCGCGACACATGCCCGATTGCAGTTCTTCCAGTCGGCGGCGCGCATCCAGTCAATCGACCTCTACATCGTCGATACCGACACCGACATTGAGCTTATCTCTCCGACCTTCGGCAGTCTTCTGTTCGGCAACGGCTTCAACTACGTGACCTTCGAGGAAGACGGCTACAACATCTACGCCACCGAACCCGGCACCAAGAACATCATTGCCGGTCCCCTGCGCGTCGACCTCGCGAAGAATCGAAACTACTCCCTGATTGCGTCCGACTCGTCGAACCTGTCGGCCGTCGAGCTGATCTTCTTCGAGGAGTAGACGAGGTGCCGGTGGCACCCTATTTAGCAGTGGGAGCGCACATTGCCAACGTGCTTCCCGACCGTGGAGACGCTCACACCGAGTTGCTCCGCGACGTACTAATGTCCTGCGCCATGGACTCGATACAGTATGAAGATCTTACGCGTCATTACCGGCAAATCCTGAAGGCCCTGGTTGACCCTGGCCAGGGCCTCTTGAGCTTCCGCTATGCACTCGGGCGACGCAACGTCGCTTTCGTCCAGCAACGGTACGGCGAGCGCGTCGAATCTCGCCCTCGTACGTTCCGCGCGCTGTTTGTTTGATGCCGCATTTGTCGCCGCTCGAAACAGAAATGCACGAACGTTTTTGATCGGCGGGTCGGGATTCCGACGCAGCAGGTTTTCGGCGATGGACACTGGTACAGATCGGCCGCCGTGTCCGCACAGCCGACACGCCCGCGAAGAAAGCGGCCCACCTCCAGGCGATGGCGCTCGATTGCCCCGGCGAGGGATTCAAAAGGCACCGTGAGACTGGACATGTCAGAAAGCAAACACACAAGTGTTTTCGCTTGCATTACGAGCGCCGGGTGTCGGTGGTGACGCTGGGGCTTGTGGAAGAGCCCGACAGGGCGGAATCGCCGCAAGTTGACCTGCGGCTCGGCCTCGTTCCTCATGGACAGAGTAAGCTGATGAACGGTATGCAACCGGCCGATAGACGCGACTTGGAAAGCGACGGTGATACCACCGGCACGCTCTACTCAACTATTCGCAGCCGAGAGTTTTACGGCCGCTCCACGATCCAGATCTCACCGGGCTCCCTGTCGTGCCGAATCCAGAGTATCGAACCGTCGTCGACGACACTGTAGAACGGACCGAGTGGAAAGAGCGGCGCCATCGTCATCAACCGCTGCTCCTCGCCGGTTCCGTTGAGCGATGCGACGAACAGTTCCTGCGATCTACCGAAACCTCGCACATAGTACAGCCGTTGTTCGTCGCTCGAGAATCGCGGGATGCGCGCACGCTCCGCGATTGTGCGGCACTGCGGGGGCTCTATGCTGCAGATCGCGACGTCGCCGGGAAAACCGCCGTCCGCGACAAGCGAACCGATGACCGACCCGCCGTCACGCGTCCAGCGCGGATATTCCAGCGTGGCGTGGAATGCGGTATCCGTTCCGGAAATCAGATCGCGGATCAACGTTTGAATCGGTGCCTGGCCCGCCAGGCGTGAGTACATGATCCGATTTTGCTGCGGGTCGACCGCGGCACCGTTCGCCGTGTTCCAGGTCCATCCGTGTGCCACTGGGTACAGGTCTCCACCGTCGACGTCGACCTTGCTGTAGCGATTTCCGTTCCGCGTGTGAAAGAAATAGAGCGATTGCCCGTCCGCCGACCAGCGCGGGATGGCGTGTGCGCTCAGCGGATCGGAAGTCACTACCGTTGGCGCGCCACCCTGTATCGGAATCGTCATCAGCTGGACACCGCCCGAGCGTGCAAGTCCGAACAGTGTGATGGTTGTCTGATCGGGAGACAGTTCCGGTCCGACCAGCGTCTGTCGGGACTCGTGTAACTTAAGGTGGCTGTTCTCGATCGGATTCGAACGGAGTAGCGTGAAGCGCTCGCGTGAGTTCGAGTAGATGATCTGCTGCCCGTCGGGACTGAAGTCGGGGAAGTCATCGTCGCCGCTGCCTGTCAGGACAGCGCGGCTTTGAAGGGTGGCCGGGTCGACGCTCCATAGCGTTCGGCTGCCGCCGCGCTGCGACGAATAGACGATCTCGGCGCCATCCGGAGACCAGACTGGCGCGCCGCCGAACGCAGGTTCGGATGTAAGCTGTCGTGTGGTTGCTGTTGTAAGGTTGACGGCCCACAGGTCGCCCATCGGTGTTTCGCCGGCCTCGAAAAAGACGATGGCGTTGCCGTCAGGGGAGAACGCCGGCCATCTTTCCGCGAGCGTCAGCTCGCGGCGCGGTATCCCGGAGACCCTGGATTGCGCACTGCCGTCCGCGTTCGCGGTCCATACTTCGTAGCGGCGCTCGAACACGATTCGGCTGCCGTCATGTGACCAGTTGGGATTGTAGGCGTCGCGCAGAATCTCGCTGTGGGGACCGCCGCTGACCGGAACTGAGTAAACATTGCCAGCGCTGGCAAAAAGTATGGTTTCGCCGCCCGGCGACCAGCGCGGTCGCCGGGCGGGATGTTCGGCACGCGTGAGTTGGCGCGGTGCTTCATGCGCGGCGTCGAGGACCCAGATCTGCGCAATGTCGTTCGCATCGCTGACGAACGCGAAGGAACGGCCGTCCGGCGCGAAAGTCGGCTGGCTGTGCGAACCGGTGAAATGCGAGACAGTTTGCAGTCGCGGTTGTGTAGCGGGTGACTGCCACTTGTAGACGGCGGCGAGGGTGAGTCCCGCGATGAGACCGATCGCGACGGGAAGCGAGCGTTGCATCCAGCTGCGAACGACTCCGGGCTGAACTATCACCTCTGCAGGCGGCGCCTTCGGAGCGGCGATGAGCCGATAGCCTTTTTTGGGCACGGTAGCGATGAATCTCGGTTTACCGGTCTCGTCGCCTAGTGCCCGGCGAAGCTGCGCGATTGCCTTGTACACCGGATTGTCGCCCATCGGACGACTGCGCCACACGTCGCGGATCATGTCGTCGGCACTGACTACCTCGCCGGACCGGTCGGCAAGGTACACGAGGACATCCATCGTCCTCGGCTGCACGTGGACGGTGTCCTCTCCCGCCGACAGGCGGTTCAGGTCCGGTTCCACCAGCCACTTGCCGATCGAAAATGTACCCCTGGTTGCCTGATTCATCTCATTGCTTCGATGGCCGCCGGACGGCGGTGCGCGCTAGCCGGCAAGGAAAAAACCAGTCTACATCCAACATTTGGGCAGGCCAAAAACCGTCCTCGGTCGTACAAATCGTCGTTGACCGCCAAGTGGGCGGAAGACGGAGAGAAATGATGATCAATAACAAGCGAAAAAACACACTGTTAGTTGCCGTAGTCTCGGTGGCGGTGTTCGTCGTCGCGAGCGCGGCGATGGCCGAAGAGTCGGAGGCGACCGGCGCCGGCTGGGCGCCGGCGGTGCAGCAGGTCGGGTCGATCTTCAGGAGAGAGCGGCCACGTCTGGTAAGGTGCGATCGCGGGCGGAGTCTGAGCAGAGCGCTCGCGTGGGCGCGGCCGGGCGACACGCTGCGGATATACGGCACTTGTAAGGAGTCGGTCGTAATCCGTACCGACCGGATCACGCTGGTGGGCGCCAACGGCGCGGCGATCGACGGCGGCTCGTATGCCTCCGAAGCGGTGGTTCTGGTGGACGGCGCGAGGGGCGTCCGGATCGAATCGCTGAACGTCGTCAACGGTTCCGATCAAGGGCTCCTTCTGCGGCGGCAGGCGCAGGCCATCCTGGAAGCTCTGTCTCTGTCACGGAACGGAACTGTGGGATTGTCCGTGGATCGCTCGCACATCGAGATCGACGACATCATACTGGACGGCAATCGCACCGGTGGCATGGACGCCTACAGTGGCTCGACCGTGCTCGCGCGCGGTGACATCAGCGCGGTCAACAACGGCGGCGATGGATTCGCGGTGAACGGTAAGTCGTTCTTCGAGCTCCGCGGCGCAACCGTTACGGCAAGCATGAACGGCGGTAACGGCGTTTCGATCATCAACGACTCGAGGTTGCAGGTCTTCAGTTTTCCGGAAGCGCAAGGTAGTTCGATCACAGCAGACAGTAACGTTTTTGCGGGCGTCGCACTGCTCGGCTCGGAACTCGGAGTGGTCGGTAGCCAATTCTTCGGGAGCGGAGCCAACGTAATCTCGGGAACCAACAACCTCATCGGTTTTTTCATTTCGGCCGGTAGCATCCTCAGCCCGCACGCAACAGGTCGCTTCGTAGCAACCGGCAACGGAACCGGCATGACCGTTGAAGATGGCGGTTCGCTGCTGGTGATCGGCGGTCTGGACGTTTCGCAGAACGGCACCGGCCTGTCGGCCGTCGGCGCTGGAACGCTCACAGTCGTGTCAGTTCCGCCCAACCCGTCGAGAGCGACGCAAAACGAACTCGACGTTGAGTTCGGCTTCGGCACCCGGGCCACAATGCAGAGTGTCGATCTTGCAACGATCGAGTGTGACGGGACCGAACTCGTCAGAGGCACCGCCCGGTGCCCGCGACTGGAGGGCGACCCGCCCGAGCAAGCGAAATAGCAGGTCATCTTGCGGCGATTCGGGCAAATAGACAAATCACAGGGTTACCGTCGGCACCCTACTGTGTTTCAAATTCGAATCAATACGGCGTTGCGTGGCAGTCTCGGGTGAGCGGACCGTACCGCAGCTCGTCGGCCAGACGCTGGGCCTCTTCCAGACCCAGCACACGCGCACTCATCTCAAGCCATTCCGCGGACTCTTCATGAGCCCCACGCAGGTAGTCATCGCTACCGCGCTGCTCTGTCACGCGGGCCCACGCACCTGCGCAGGCCGCGTGTTGGCGCGCTGCTGTTTCCGGGTCATCACTTACGTCGACGAGCGCGACGTAGGTGAATCCGACTACGTATTCTCTGGCTCCCGGCGAAACCTCTCGTGTGCCAATGCTGCCCGAAGTCGGCCGAAAGTCCTTCCAGGGAGGATCGGTCAGCCTGCCCAGTAAGTCGCTGTACTCATCGGTGTATTGCGGGTTTTCGTCCAACCCACCGAATACGACTGTGCATGTCCTGTGGTCGCATTCGACGGCGCTAAGGCTCGTAAGCTTCAGTCCGGACTGCTCGGCTATGCGTTGATGTACGGCGCCCTCTACTTCGGCGGGACTCACGCGGCCGAACAAGCCGGATGCATCAGCCGCGCCTTGCGGTCGTCCGTGAATCTCGGAGTCGATCGCCCGCTCTGCCGCAGCTTCCGCTGGGCTGTATGCAGGTTTCTTAGCGGTGTTCTCGATTTCGGCCGATGCGAAATCGTCCGCGGCCGTTTCAATATCGTTCTCAACGAACCACACCGACCATAGAACAATGGCCAAGATGATAACCGCCGCCGAAATTCCGCCTCGATAGGTCATCGCAACCGGACATTGGATGAACGTCGATACCGTGTGTCAATGGTAACACCGTAACTTGTCGAATTGCCGGAGATACGCGACTCAGTTAGTGACGGCGTTACCACCGGCACGCCGGTGCCCGTTTCCGGGTCGTCGCGTCGAAAACGAATGAGTCGCCAGCTTGAGTTCCCGGCTCCGGCGTCGAATCCCGTTCCGACGCGGTCACAACTCGATGAATCGAACCCTACCGGTCGAGATGTCGTACATTGCGCCGATGACCTTCAATGCTCCCTCTTCCTCGAGTTCGGCGATTGCCTGGCTTTTTTCGCGGATGTCACGCACAGTCCGCTTCACGTTTTCCTCGGCGATCTCGTCGAGATGCGGTACCGCACAGACGTCTTCGTCCGGATGCCGTGCCTCAATCAGCTCCACAGCCGGACGGATTTCGGCGAGGAGGTGGGTCAAGCTGCCGAGCTTGACGTTCTCGCAGGCGCCGCCGACGGCACCGCATGACGTGTGGCCCATTACGACCAGCACCTTCGTACCCTTGACGACTTTGGCGAACTCGAAGCTGCCGAGCATGTGAATGTCCTCGACGTTGCCCGCGACGCGGCCGACGAACAGGTCGCCAATGCCCTGGTCGAAGATGATTTCCGGCGGTACTCGAGAGTCGAGGCACGACAGGACTGTCGCGTATGGGGCCTGGCGGTCCGCCGTCTTCTCGATCTGACGCCTGAAGTCCTGGTGCATCGGTTTGCCGCTCACGAAGCGGTCGTTGCCGGCGACCAGCGCCTTCAGCGCGTCATCGGGCGTCTCGATTTCGGATTCATCGACTTCGAACGCGTTCGCGATCGCGCAAACCGCGAACCCCAGTGCGAGGACGCATGCGAAGTGTTTCATTGTCGGGTCCGATTGCAGCGGAATCCCAGTAAAACCCGGCCCGGTCCCATGGACAATTCGGATTATCGGATTGAACGATTCGGCAATGTTGCAGCGTCAGCCCACGTCGCCAGGAGGGTTCAGGCGAAGGATATTCGGTTGCGCCTGTCTAACGCCGAAATACGGCAGGCGGTATCATGACCACGCTATCGCGCGGCGGCTCAGAACTGCCAGCGCAGGCCCAGTGTCGTCAGGCCGGCGGTCTCCTGGTTCGATCCATCGAGCCACCGCGCCTCGAATCGCACGGCGAGGTGATCGTTGATATAGAAGTCACCGCCGATGCCGAAGTCGTTGGCGCTGTCGTTGAGCGGAAACACCGTATCGATTCCGGGGTCGATGTCGACGTTGTAGCTCGTTTCGCCGTAGCGCGTATGCAGCGTGAGTCTCGGCGTCACGGGCAAATAGCCGCGCACGAAGAATCCGAAGCCGTCGATGCCAATCGTCGTCTCGGCACCATTGAAGTCATCGGTATCCTCACCGAACGAGGTCCAGTTGGCGCCGACGGCAACGTGCTTGAAGAAGCGCCACTCGACGTCCAGGTTCCAGCCGAAATCGCTACCGTCGAATCGGTCATCCGGAGCGTCCTCGTCCTCGATACTGCTCGACCCGATGCCAAGCGCGACGCCGACGCCGGTCGAGTTGTTTTCCTGGGCGAGCGCGTCACAGGCAAAGACCGTCGCGGCCAGAACCAGAGGCGCAAGCCGACGGCAAAGAGTTCTCGTCTCGTTCAGCGTGGACACCGTCAACCTGATCCTTCTCAAGAAGCAGGCGTTAGGAGTACGCCGCCTGACTGTCAATCGTGGGTCGATGGCCGGGATTGTAGCTCAGATCGCCCGGACCGGGCACCCGGGCCAGGCTCTCAACTCACGGCGTATTGACGATCAGATTGACGCCGACCGTCCGCGGCTGAACCACGTAGCGCTCCGGCCCGTCGTCCGCGAACGTGACGAAGCTCGGCTGGTCGTCGTCGGTCAGGTTTCGGCCGAAGATGGCGACCTCCCAGTTGTCAGCTATCAGACTCAAGCGAAGGTCCACGTTCTCGAAGGACGGGCTCGACGGCGGAGGAAAGAACCCCGACAAGGCGCTGGTTCTTTCGTCCGTGTAGCTAAACCGTCCGAACAGCGATGCCGTGAACCTGTCGTTGATCGGAAACTGGTACTGAGACGAGACGTAGCCCTGCCAGAGCGGTATGTCCGGGAGACGATCCCCGGCCGGCTGGTTGAGCGTGTCTTCCTGCAGCCGCGCATCGGTGTACCCGACGCCTGCCATCAACAACAAGCCGTCCATCGGAGTGGACGTGACTTCCGCCTCGAAGCCGCGCAGGCGAACTTCACCCGCATTGCCGGCAAATGCTATCAGCGGCGAGGTCGCGGGATCTTCGCCGCAGGCGAACGCCGTGAGCTGCTGGTAGTCGACCCAGTCGATATGAAACACCGCTGCGTTGAATCGCAGTCTGTTGTCCAGCAACTCCGACTTGAAGCCGAGTTCGTAGTTTCTCGTTCGGTCGGAATCGTACTGGCTGGGGGTGGCCGGAAGGCCGAGCGCTTCGCGGGTACTCGTCGGGCATCGGATCTCACTGCTCTCAACGTCGTTGAAGCCGCCCGTGCGAAAGCCTTCGGAGTAGGAGGCGTACGCCATCACGTTCTCTCCGATGCGATAGTCCAGAGCGGCCTTCGTGTTGAACCCGTCCTCGCTCGCATCACCGCTCACGAGCCCGCCGGCCGGTGAGAAGAACGCGATGCCGCGGGTGAGCACTTCCTCATTGTCGTAGTCGAAGTAGCGCGCGCCGACCGTCACGGTCAGCTCATCGGTCAAGCTGTAAGCGGCCTCGCCGAATACGCCGAATTCCTGTTCGTCGAACACGGTCAGGTTGTCCGAAATCGGCGTCTCGACGTCGGCCCCGTTGTCCTGATTGATGAATCGCACGTTGTCGAGAACTTCCTCGAGATCCCGGTAGAACAGGCCGGCCAGGAACTGAAACGGGCCGTCGCTGTTCGTCGCCAGCCGGATTTCCTGGCTGAACTGCTCGACCATCTGGCGTTCGTCGTTGAGAAACAGGGACGGACGATTGTTGACCAGCGGCAGTCCGAACTGCTGGTAGAAATGCGTGAAGTCCTCGAGGATCACGAGGTCGCGATCCAGATAGGACGCGTTGGCAACCAGTTCCGATCCACCGAACCAGTCCATCGAGCGCTTGTAGGTGAGGCTCGCAACCAGGAACTCGTCTTCCGACGAAGAATCCTGGTAGCGGGCATAGCGGCGGGAGTTCTCGGCCCCGACGACATCGCCACTGATGTGCCCGCTGGTGCCGTCCTCACCGGTCTGATAGTGGATGAGCCCCAGCAGTGACGATCGATCGTCGATGTCGAAGAGCAGCTGTCCGCGCACAGACGTCAGGTCGACGGTGTTGACGTCCTCGATGATCTGATTCGGGTCGCCGCCGGGTTCGAGATTCTCGCGCGTGTTCACCGTCGTCGGGCGCACGTCGTCGATCCAGCCGGCGATATGCGCCTGAGTGGCCGTCAATCTGAGCGCCAGCCGGTCCTGGATCAGCGGAGCGTTGACCATGCCGTTGGTTTCGTAGTTCTCGCCGCCGTCCTTGGTCCATGAGGTCGAGCCGTCGAACGCGGCACTGAATTCCGACGTGTCCGGCGCATTGCTGATCATGCGGATCGTGCCGCCCATCGTGGACGCGCCGAACAGGGTACTCTGCGGTCCGCGCAGTACCTCGACGCGGTCCATGTCGAACAGCAAGGGCGTCGGCGTGCCGGCATTGATCGTGCTCGGCAGCTGCATCGGCGTTTCATCTAGGTAGATGCCGGTCGTAGCGGACAGGCGGTCGTACTGCCCGACACCCCGGATGAAGTAGCGCGCGCCGCCCGTGCCGCGCTGTTGCGAGGCGGAAACGTTCGGCACCGAGGACGCGAAGTCATAGAAGTCAACGGCCTCGATAGACGTGATGAAGGCGCTGTCGAAGGCCGTGACGCTGATCGGCACATTCTGCAGCGACTCTTCGCGCTTGGTCGCCGTGACGACGATCTCGTCCAGCACGGTGGGTAGTCCCCGAGACCGCGCTGTCGAGCTGGGCGCGACCTGCGCGGACGCGGCCAGGCGGAAGGATTGACCGCTGATCGGTTCGACGACCAGGCCGGTGTTCTGAGAAATCCTCGTCAGCGCTTCCTCCGACGTGAACGTGCCGGAGACGGCGTTGCTCGTGTACCGGCTGACGTCGCCCGACGGGACGACGACCTGGCGCCCGGTAACGGCCGTGAAGTCCCGAAGCGCGAGCATGAGCGGTTGCGCCGGGATGTCGAAACGATAGCTGCCGCCGCCCTCGCTTGCGCTCTGTCCAAACGCAACCGGGCCGGCCAACAGGCCCAGCAGCAGCGAGATGCCACTCCATCGTTTCAACTGGCTTCGTCTGTCTCGATAACCCCTGCCCGTCATGCGCTCACTCTCCGTTGGTGTTTTTCGAATCCGGCTGCAATGCAGCGGTTCCCAGTTATGGAGACACGCCAGCCCGTCGAACCCGTAAAGACCGGCCTCGAGACCGATGAAGCCTGTTGCTCAGCGGGGCCTGTCGGGCGGCAAGGAGCGCAGTACGAGCGTATTTCGACCCTCTACCTCGCCGCTCAGCCGATAGCTCTGCATGATTGCCCTAAGGGCCTCGTCGCCTTTGCTCAGCACGAACGTGCCGGACACGGGCCTGGTGGAATCAAAGACATAGCTGGCGTCGATCCGGTACGAGGTGTAGGGCTCCAGCGTCTCGAGCGCCTCGATCAGCGGCCGTTGCTCGAACACGAGGACACCGTCTCTCCAGGCGCCGATTTCCGCCAGAGGCCGGCTGTTTATCGAGCCGACTTCGCCGTCCGTGACGCGGACCACGTCCGCCACGCCGAGGCGCGCCGCCGCCCGCCCGTCTTCCGGCTGGACGCCGACGGCGCCTTCGAGGACCTCGACCTCCACGGCCCGGTCGCGGAGCCGGTGAACGACGAATTCGGTGCCGAGCGCCGTGGCGACCGCGCCGCCGCTGACGACGGCGAACGGCCGATCCGGGTCCGGAGCCACGCTGAAAAACGCCTTGCCTCGAAGCAGCTCTACCCGGCGCTCCGAGTCGGCCATGAGAACCGTGAGTTCGGTGTGCCAGTCCATCCACACTTCCGAGCCGTCGTCCAGGGCGACGGTGCGCTGCTGACCCCGGCCGGTGCTGTACGATTCCGGCGACCGGACCGACTCGGCGTTGGCAGTCGCCGGCGCCGCCTCGGACGGCGATTCCGATCGAAAACCGGAATTGAGGCCGACGTACACGATAGCGATCAGCGCTGCAGCGATACCGACAGCGGGCAGCGGGCGAAGCGGCGCCTCGACGAACCTCGCCAAGCGCAGCTGAACGGCGAGCTTGACGGCATCGAGGCGGGACAGCGGCACGTCGTCGACCTGGCCCAGGATGTCCCAGTCGGCCTCGGCCTGAACGGCGGCCCGCTCATGAGCGGGGGATTGTTCGCGCCAGGTATCGAGTTCCGGCCTCCGGCCCGGGTCGTCGTACGCTGCGACCACGAGGTCGAACGCCTCGCGCAGCAGGCGCTTGTCGAGTTGGGAATCCTCCACGGTGGTATCGCCTATTTCGGTCGGTACGGCTTTGTCCGCACCATCACACTAGTAGACACGTCACGGGCGAAAGCCCGTAACGGTCAGTCGCGGAGGCAATTGTAGCAGTGGGAAAGGGCTTTGCTGACGTGCTTCTCGACCGTGGAGACGCTCACGCCGAGCTGCGCTGCGATGTCCTTTTGCCTTGCGCCATGTATTCGATACAGCGTGAAAACTCTGCGCGTCATTACCGGCAGTTCTTTCAGGCCCTGACTGACTCTGACCATGGCCTCTCGAGCTTCGGCAATGCGCTCGGGCGATCGATCGTCGCTTTCATCCAGCAGCGGTACGGCGAGCACGTCGAATCTCGCCCTCGTACGATCCGCGCGCTGCTGGTTCGATGCCGCGTTTCTCGCCGCCCGAAACAGAAATGCGCGGACGTTCTCGATCGGCGGGTCGGGATTCCGGCGCAGCAGGTTTTCGGCGATGGACTGGTAAAGATCGGCCGCGGTGTCCGCACAGCCGACACGCCCGCGAAGAAAGCGGCTCACCTCGAGGCGATGGCGCTCGATTGCTCCGGCGAGGGATTCTACACGGACCGTGAGACTGGACATGTCGGAAAGCTAACACATTAGCGTTTTGGCATGCATAGTGACGGTGGTAACGCCGTAACCTGTCGTTCACTCAGATTGATATGCCACGCTCACGTCACCCCAGACGTTGACGCTGCGCTCGCGCAACAGTTCCTGCACCTGATCCATGAGACCGGTTCGCTCGAGGCCCCGGTCGTTGACCATCGAAATCAACACCTCGTTGAGATCGGCGTCATCGGCGGCTTCGAGCGCGTCAAGCGCGGCTTCACGCACGTATGGGGACATTTCCCGATCCCTGGCAAGTCCCGCGAGGAGTCCAACCAGTTCCCGGCTCGTTCCTCCGGAACGGACGGCGTCTTGTGAGAACAGACTTTCCGCCGCACGGGATGCAGCGACGACAAGCGCTTGACTACGAGAACGCATGGCAGCAGGGAGAACGCTGACAACCCGGGGATCGCCCAGATCGGCGCGCGCTTGAATTGCGGCCGGTGCAAGTGGGTGGCCCAGGTCGGTTGTCAATGCCCTCAATTCGTCTCCAAACGGAGCGTGGCGCAGCAGCCCCAGCGCACGTATTGCGGCCTGCCGCCAACCGACATCGTTACTGCTCCGATAGATTTCCAGCATCTGCTCGGCAGTCTCGGGTCTGTCAATCGCAGCAATTGCGCTCACGGCTGCGTCGCGGTATCGGGGATCGGACATGTGTTCAATCGCGTAGGCGTAGCCATCGTCGATTCCGTGACGACCGAGAAATGCGGAAATGCGCAGCTTGTAATCAAGGTTGGATTCCTCGGCAAGGTGCGGCTGAAGGGCGAGAGCGGCTTCTTCGCTATCGATTTTCATCAGCAGGTCGGCTGACAGACGGCGCAGTTGCGGAAACCGCGGATCGAGCGTGTTCGACAGCGTCGGTACCAGTTCGGGCGAAGGACTGTCCGCGCTCGCGCGCAGAAATGCCGCTTGCTCGGCGTGAGTGAGTTCCGTTTCGGTCAACGGTTCCTGTATCGACCAGGTATCGGTAACGTGCTCGAAAAGCCCACCAATGGCCTGAATTTCAGGGACGGACTCGAGCCCGAGAAGCTTCTTGCGCTGAAGACGCTCAAGCAGCTGAGAAATTCCTTCCTCGCTGGCTACTCTCGCCAACGCGCGGGTTGCCGAGTTCTGAACGGACTGGGACTCATCCAGTGGGAGATCGCTGATCAGCTGGGCAATTGACTCCGCCGCTTCGCCAGCCTGGCCCTCGTTCACACCACCGAAGATGTCGAGGCGGGCCGTGAACTCTGCATTGGTTTCGCTCGGAGTCTTTAGCGACAACAAGCTTGCTGCCCCGTCGTTGGTCCGCACGGAATCGGGGGCCAACGCCAGGGCTTGCAAGGTCGCGACTCTTGGCGAGAGCCGCGGAACCTTGTTCTCCAGCGACGCGATGAGTTCTGTCACTGCTATCCCGTGGTTGGCAGGGTCTTCGAGGTAGTCAGACTCGAAAAACCGGGCCAGCGCAAGGGCGGCGGCCTCACGAACCTCGGCGTCATTCGATCGAAGCTGGCTGGCGACGGTTGAGATTGTCGGTGTGTGTTGGGCAGCGATGTCGCTTCGACGCGCAAGGGCCGCAAGTAGAACGACCGCGCCGCGACCCTCGGCCTGCCGCAGCTCCTTCGCTATGTTTACGACCAGCTGCGCGCGGTCGTCGAGTTCCTGCTGCGCCAGCAGCGCGTCGGCGGCCGTCAGAATCGGGTCAGCCGACCCGCTCAGTCGGGGATAGGACAGATCGGTGCTGCTAGCTTGATGAGCTCCATAAAAGCCGACATTGGAACGACCGAGAATTAGCAGTCGATGCTCCCCTGTCCGAATGGCTCCAGGATCGAAGCTATAGCCGTAAGGCTGAAGGTCCGCGCTGGTCATCAGCAGCGCGGGTCGTGAATAGACTCCCTTGAGAACCCGAGTCGGCGTGAACGTATACTGGTGGATAGTCTGACTGCCTTTCCCGCCGTGAACGACACGTACCGGGCGCACTTCATCCACGCGGACTGCCATTACGAGTGCCGCGGATGTGAGCGACCGTTCAAGATCGAACTGAGACAGCAACTGTTCCTTTGCGATTGCAGATCCCACAACGAACGGCATGGCAGCTACGGCACAGCACAACAGGGAAGTAGTAATCAGCTTTGATAGTCGATTGGTCATTGACGCACCTACCGGCGGAATCAGGTCAAGACTATTCGCGGAAGGTATCCGCTGTGACGGACCGCCTCCTTCAAGTATAGCTAACACGCGCGCTGTCGCGCGCACCTCAAGCTTCAACTTCGGCGCGGTTGTGGCGTGCGGGCAGTCGGAAAACTGCGTTTCTTCAACAGCCTGCTAGTGAACGCGACCGTTCAGGAGTCCGCCCAATCGTCACGAAGTATGGCGTAGTACACCAGGTCTTCGTATTCTCCCCACTTGATCACGCTGTGCCGCGCCGTTCCTTCATAGAGCATTCCGACCTTCTTCATCACGCGACCCGATGACGGATTTCGGGCCAGGTGTGCGGCTTGAATTCTGTTGAGGCCCAGTTGGTCGAATCCATAAGCAACGAGAGCTTCGGCAGCCTCCGTGGCGTATCCTCGGTTCCAGAACGGCTTTCCCACCCAATAGCCGAGCTCGCCCTTGTTGAATCTGCGTTCGATTGTTAGACCAATAGCTCCGATCAGGCTACGGTCGTCGTTGAGCACGATCGCAAAGGTTGCCGCCTTACCTTCCTTGAACAGCGAGTCGTGCCCGGCGATCCATTCTTCTGCCATGCCGTCTTCATACGGATGTGGAATGTTCATCGTCGTGTCGGCGATATCTCGCTCGCCGGCAAGCGACTGCACAGCGGGCGAATCACTCAGGACAAACGGCCGCAACGTCAAGCGTGCAGTTTCGATCGATGGTTGGGGCATTGGCCTGTCAATCGAGGTTTTGGCTTAGGGTAACAAGTCGATGGGCAAGCGTCTTGGGCTAGACATCGTCGCAGTAGTCCAGAGACTCCAGAGGCCGGACTCAGTCGGTCAATATGGACGGTCATTGCCACAGAACTGACTGATCGGCACGAATGATCACTGGGCCTGATACCAAATACCTCTGTGTTTCCCTGCTCAGCTATCCGTTTAATCGAAGCTCTTATGCGACAAATAGAGCCATCTATTTGGCGTAAAATGAGTTTTGTGTCGTATAAATCGCATGTTCCGACCCAGACGTCCGTGATGACGCTCCTTTCGTCGCCTCGTTCATCTCGAACGGGAGCACCGCAGGGTCGCCAACGCCACTACGCGCGCCCGACGAACCAGAGCCTGTCTGCACTGATATGAAATCCTTGGAAAAATTGGTGCCGGCACCAAGAATCGAACTCGGGACCTGCTGATTACAGATCATTCTCGGAATCTGGTAACGAGAGGGGTTCGAAATCAGCTCCTCGTAGTCAAGCACCGAGTTTTTCTTGCTGGCTCTGTCGAACGAGTCACCGCAGCTAGTCAGCGCGCTAACACCAAGAGCTGGTGTAACCGCGCTGGTCTTCCTATTGGTCGTTATACGTCCGAGGCCGACGGGGACGAATCGAAACAGCGCAGCACCGGCCACCCCGATATGCGATAATCAGCGGACCGAAGAGGGGCGGCAACCCCCCAACGGCCCTAACCACAGCCAGCAGAAAAGGTGCTGACGATGGCTGACGACATGCTATCAGAGCGAGACACGTTTGCCGTTTCCCGGCGTCGTGTTTTTTTGTGCCTTCGCTGGTCTCAACTCGAGGACCAGAGCCATGACTACAAGCAATATCGCGTTTGTCGATCACGAAGCGACATTCAGAGTATCGGAAGACCGGGGCGTTTATGACGGCGACACGACCGCAGCAGATAACGCCAGACATCTCCACAAAGCCCAGGGCAAAATCGGCGAGGCCCTGAATCTCGCTGGGCTGATACTCAAATCACTGGAGGACGAAGGCGACGGCCGGGCGATGCAGATCTACACGGCTGTGCATATCATCGAAAAGACGCTACAGAAGGCTTTGAGACGGCTTGATAGGCACGAGGCGCGTCACGCGAAGCTGTAACTCCGCGTGGTCAACGACAGAATGACGAAGCTCTTGTTTGGAACTGCCTTGCTGGCCGACGAGCACACGACTACATGAGAAAACGCGCCTCAGGGCAGAGGCGCAAACTCATTGAAGTTGGGATTCCGCCGCCAGACAAACCAGCAGGACTGCCGATTCGGACGCACGTAGTGCGCCCTAAGTGAGAGCGCCATGGGTGGCGCGAGCCAACTCGAACCCCGGCGAGCACTCTGCAGGCCACTGGATGAAGCGATCACTTAATTGGGGTCAGACCCCGCTCTTACTTATTTGGTCTCAGCCGCCTTATCGGGAGCCTCTAACGACCCCGATCCCGCCTTCTTGTATATCGATTGCGGATTATTTGGCGACTCTATAGCAAGCGTCTTTAGACTCTCCCCTATTTGCGCCAAGTCGTCGCTGACTAAGTCGTCGCCCTTCGCGCGGAGTATCTCCATTTCCCGTCCCAAGGCACCATACTTCGCGCCCGCGAGTCGATGCTTCTCCGATCTTTCAGAGTATCCTAGAAACGTCTGCAAACTCGTCAATACTGCGGCAGTCACACTTGCGAATCCCACTGCAATTTGAACCAACACATCAGGCGTCTTAGCCAAAGTTGCGAAGACCGTAGTTCCGACTATGGTTGCCAATGCGACGGAAGGGATCCCAAGCCAATAATTGCGCCGGCCATAGTGATCAGCGGAACGATAGTGAGCAAGCTGAGTCACACTTACGCGCTTGTACCATTCTTCCAAGATTTGCTGATTAGTTGGCACCCGGCTCTACCTCGATCGATGACTAACGTAGTACCCGCTACGAAACACTAACCGCCTCTCAAAAGTCTACCATCTGCATTCGATTGGGGTCAGACCCCGCTTCTCCGAAGCATCACTCTAAACCAGCCCCATACTGGGACAGTTCAATCTCATATGGGAGAGCGCGCATGCCTTGTTTGGACTCTTGAATGGTTAGAAGCGGTGCGAGGCATCGGCAGCGCAATGCGACTACGGGCACGAACGACAGAATAGAACCTTCCTGAACAAGGCAATGCCTCCGTCTAGCCGTCATCGGACTCGGACACACCATTTGAAGAGCGTACTAGCGATGAACGGTTGCCTCCCCGCCATAAGTGCCGATAGTCTAATCTGACTATCTGCCAGTAAGGGTGCTGCAATGACGTCGAGATCAGCCGGTGGCCGCGTGGAGTTTCCAGACCTACCGCCCAGTGGCAACCTGGACAGATCTCAACAGTGGCAATCGCTCATATGGATGATCGCTACTGCCGGGTCGCATGGGGAATCCGCACTCCGCGGACTCACGATCGCGCTGACAAGGTTGATCCAGGCAGAGGCCTTTTCGGCGCTCTTTTATGATGCGCGTCCGCACAGGAATCCGCTGGGGGATTTCGACGAGCTGCTGTGGGATCGTGACAAGCAGGTTGTCGGTAAGAAGCGACGCGATCAGCTGCTAGTAGGCACAAAGGATGCCGGACCCATCGACCTCGCCAGCACAGCCGTCATAGCCGCGATCTGGGAGCCGTGGCGCCTGATGAGGGCACTTGGAAACCTCGGTCCTGAGGATCCGTGGGGCCCTTGGCAGCAGAGCGCGAACCATAGTGCAGTCTACTGGGCCCCTTGGCCGCTGGTTTGGGTCTACAACGGCAATCACTCGTCGACCGCCGCAATGATCAAGTCGGGCGGTTCCCTGGTCTGCGATGCGCACTATGACGCCACACCACTGATCTCAGCTATTCATACGGATGGTGTCAGGTGGTATGGAGAAGCAGATCGAGACCTAGGCCCTGTTAATTCGCTTCCGATGGCGGGCATCATAGAGATTGGCCGGTCGTTGATTCAAGGTCAGCCTTAGTCGGATTTGGCCGTGTACATCGCGATGCTTTGGCATTTGCTGTTCGACTATAGGTACCTTTGCAAGTTAGCATTCGGCCGATATAGGTACCGTTTCCGTCTGCCTTGTGGACGACCATGTACGCCCGGAGTGGACATCGGACAACCGTAATGGTGAAACATCCCGACCCAGTTGACTTTTGCGAGACCTTCCTTCGTCATGAGCAAGAGAACAACACCGCCCGCGGTATATGGCCCAGCGTAAACCGGATAATCGACCGCGTGCTTGCTCGACAGTGCGAAATGGCACCCGTTTACGAGGAACTCCTCCGTAAACTCGACGAGGAAAAAGTGCAGCGTCTGCTCGAGTCGATTGTCGGTATACCTGCCGTTTGGAGCGAGGACTACATTTCAGATGCACGAGCCGCGGCACGACGACAGAACGCGATTAGAGAGCGAATCGGTGTCCTGGCGAGGGAGCTATCACAGCTCTTTCGTGAGAGGGAGGAGTTAAGTAATCACTCGGGGATGTCAGCACGCGGCATTGACGATGTGGTCGACGTTTTAAGGCAGGCGTCGATCGACAACGGTCTATTCGTCAGCTTCTTGGAGGATCCGCTACAAAGGTTGCAGTATCAGTTCGACGACAAGTATTGGCCAACACTGGGAGACTTTATCGAGGCGATCGCCGACAATGCTAATACTTATGAGATCGAGCCCACAGATGAGATCACCCGAGCAGCAACGTCCTCGACCAAGACTTCTTTGGCCGACTCCGTACGAGCTCTGATGAGCGCGATCGAAAGCAAGAAGTTGGGGGGCCTATACGGACTACCGACGCACTTTCGACTTACGGACGAGAGCGTAGCGACTATCATCAACGTTACGCTGAACCGCGACAGCGACAGCCTGATTGGCTCCGATTACGTAAAGCGCCTTCGTCAACGCGATAGAGGCAGCCGTCGTAACGAGGACTCGATTAAATGATCGCCGCAACGCTACTCTAGACTGTTCGTTCACACGAAAAAGCACACGGACGGGAGATACGGCAGCCGCAACGGAGAGCAGTTGTCCGAAACCTTGGGAGGCTACAAGGGTCATCGATTCAATCTGTCATTATCGGGATTACCGAGAATAACTCCGGCCCGGTAGCCACTTCCGAGCTATGATTCAAATCCCGCAACGTACCATGCATGCGCATCCCGAACTAATCAAGAACAGCTTGATCCGATGAGCAATGCTCAATAATGGCGATGCATCGGTTTTGCCAACTGGTGAGCTGTATTAAGCTTGAACATCTATGTCCCGCAGTTTGTAGGCTACTTGTAAGGTGGATGAACAGCTTCGCAATAGTCTAGTAGCTTCCCTCGTTGATGGGAATCTCGCGATTTTTTCGGGCGCAGGCCTGTCAATGTGTGGCGACAGCGATATTCCAACGGCCGCCCAGCTATCAAACGAGTGCTTCGACGCATATCGTCAGAAATACGCGCAAGAGCTACCCGAAGAGCTACGGAACAACCTCGAAGCGTTAACCGAGCACTTCTATGCAAGTGGTCAGTTGATTGGTCGATTCATCCCCCTCGTTCCGTGGAGCCGATTCAGGAACACCGCGCCGAACGACGGTCATGCAGCAATTGCAGATTTTCTCGCGTGTGGAGCTGTCCCGCTTTCGATAACCGCGAACTATGACACCTTGGTTGAGGCCGCGGCCAGCAAACTCGGGGAACCTGATTTCTGCGCAATTACCGACGCGGACGATGTGAACGACCCTCGTGACCACTCACCATACTTGAAGATCCACGGATGCGCCCTGCTCGCCCGCAAGAAAACAGTTTGGTGTAAACCACAAATACAGGACGAGCCCTTAAGCAGCCAGATAGCAAGAGCGGAAACGTACCTTCGTGCCGCACTGAACGGAAAGGATTTGATTTTCGTGGGATTCTGGACCGACTGGGCCTATCTGAACGACATTTTGGAAGCGACTGTTAACCAAATCGAACCCAGGCGGATTGTCTTGGTAGATATCGCAGAGCTTAAAGTCCTCGAGGAGAAGGCGCCAGACCTATGGGCGCTATGCCAAAGTAGCAACATAATCTTCGACCACGTTAAAGAACCAGCTGACGAGTTTCTCAACGAGCTTCGGCTAGCTTACTCGTCCAACTTTATGGATAGACTTGTGACGATGTCCGGACAGGCCTACGAAGCCCATTTCGGTGAGACACCAACGACCGCTGTTCCTGGGCCATGGCCCGCGAACGTTCCGACTCTCTATGGCCTAAGGCGCAATCTGACCGGTGCAGGCGACGAAACACCTGTCCGAGAGAAAAACCCGATTGACAGCATGGTAACCGCCGGCGCAGTGTTGGTCCGCTTGCTGGACAAGGGCGCGGATTTTGACGGCGAACTCGTCCTTTTTGATGAGCAGAAAGTTCGAATCATTGCCGGACAAGGCGTACCACTCTCGATAGTTAAGTCTAGGTATGTAGGGGATGCCAATAATCTTGGCGAGGATGAAGTCATAATATGTGCCGGCGCAACAGATGATGGTGACGCCAAGCCACATATCGTGCGCGGTAAGGGTGAAGACACCGTTATTCGGGGAGGTCTGAACGGCCGCTGGTTAACTCTTGAGGCAGCCGTTGACGCGTTGGAGCTATAGCAATGGACGAATCGAAAGCAGTTTACAAACAAGTTTTGGAACGAGCCGGTTACGGAATTTCAGATCGAGGCGGTACCCAATTCTACTTCGAGGACGATAGCTTGATGGGTGTTGTGTTCGTATATCAAACCGTTACGGAGTTGCTAGAAGCATGGTCAAATGATCAGCGAGATTTTCTGAAAAACAATGCGACAAGACTTCGGGACGCACCAGAGAAGACTTGGAACCTCTACTGCGTCTTCTTAACACCTTCCGATGCAATAGAGTCGGACGAGTATTCGGTATCGCAAATTGAAGAGGATTTTCGCGCGACCCGGAAAGTCGCAAAAACTGGCGTTGCAACAGCCGAAGATGCCCTAGTCGCACTCCTGCCCCTGCTACCACTGCAGAATGAAGTCAGTCTAGGAGTACCCGACATACAAAAAGAACTCAAAGATCGCTTGGAGCTCTCTGCGCCTGCGTGGGAGGCGCTTTTCAACAGGAGAGATGCAAAGCTCCTCGCACGCATCCTGGCGGGAGAGTCATGATACTCGAGCGTATAAAGGTGTCGGGGTTCAGAGGCATTCGAACTTCAATTGACTTCGAGATCCCCGCTGGCTTTGTTGTCATTACCGGACGCAACGGGAGCGGCAAAAGCACAATATGCGACGCTCTAGAGTACACCTTGACTGGGAAGCTCACTAAATACGCCGAGCGTCGCGAGACCGGCGAGACTGTTGAAAATTATCTTTGGTGGCGTGGCGGACAGGAATGCGACGATAAGTACACTGCGATAACAGTCAACGGCAAGGGATCAGACCCCTTGACGATTCGGCGTGATGAATTTGGGTTTAGCGATCCGCCTCAAGAGGAGATTTTGGAGACGTTTATTGATGTAAAGACAGCACCAAGCAATGCTCTTGAAGAGCTATTGCAGACATGTCTAATTAGAGATGAATTCATTTCCGAGTTGAGTTTGGATATTCCCGAGCGTCAGCGGTTCACGCTAGTAGAGACGACCGTCGGAATTTCGGACTTCTCGCCCATAGAGGATGTCGCCAGCTCGTGCGCGAAAGCCCTGACCGACGCAAAGAAGAAACAACAGGCAGCCTACGATGAGCTAATTGGCGAAGCAAATGCACTTGCAGCGAGACGCAGCGAGTTATCTAGCCGTTTATCGGATGATGACTTACGAGCACGCGCGGAACAATCTCTGCGAAACGTGATTCAAAGCAGTACAACCAGTCAAAACGAGCTAATAACGGAAGCTGAGTCGTTCTTGCACACGCAGCGTAGGAAAGCCGCAGCGTTGCACACATTGATTTCTCGTATCCAATCCTACGAGCAGGACAACCCAGAAGACGCAGTTTTGGCGTCTCAGGATGAATTGGATGCAACAAAGAGACAGCTGAAAGAGGCTGAAGCAGAGTTGAGCAGCGCTAGTGCGGATGTCGCCAAAAAGAAAGCTGAACTTGATGGCGCTTCTGTCGGACAACGTAGGATCGCCGAGTTGGCTGAATTGTCCAGCCTAGGAGAGCGACTAAGGCTCAACGATGGCCGCTGTTTTTTGTGCGGATCCCAGGTTGACTCGGACCACTATGAACAGCACTTGCAGGGCCTAAAGAACCACGTGGAATCAGAGAACGCCAAGGTGGCTGCTCTTCAAGCGGAGTATCGATCTCTTTCGGAAGTCAGAGCGACCCTGGATAGGGCGGCCGCTGATATCAAAGGACTGGCGGAGGAAATTGAGGCGCGTGTGGAGGCCAGAAACACCGCGAGGGATGAAATCCTGATTCAGGCGAAGGGTTTGGGTCTTTCGCTTGATGTCGACCTCAAGGAGGCTCGGGCGTCTGTAGATTCTGTTGCAAGAGAAGTCGAGAGCTCAACGCAAAGCTTGGAGGAGGATATTGAAACGCTTAGGGCGTCGGCTAAGTTCGAATCGATCAACTCGATGCAACAACAAGAGGAGCAAAAACGCAGCGAGGCCATATCGGCCGACAAGATGATTTCTACTCTAGCGGAGGCGAAGGCGCGGGCAGAGAACATTTCGCGCACGATCAAGAGGGTTTCCGGTGAGACTCTAGATCGCCGGTTGGCAGCTTTGGCTCCATTGCTGAAGGAGCTCTATCTGCGCTTGAGACCGCATACTGAATGGCGCGAGCTAGAGTATTTGATTCGGGGCGACGTTCGGAGGTTTTTGAGCCTGCGAGTTGGAGATGACCTGAACCCTGCCTTCATGTTTAGTAGTGGGCAAAGACGGGCTGCCGGACTAGCCTTTCTCATTGCAATTCATCTATCGAGAACGTGGAGCACTTTTAATACGATTGTCCTAGACGATCCTGTTCAACACGTTGACGATTACCGCGCGCTACACTTGGTCGAAGTCCTAGCGGCGATACGCCGCTCCGGACGCCAAGTGATTTGCACCGTCGAGGACGATGCTCTGGCTGATCTTTTGTGCAGACGCCTTAGAAGCGAATCCCACGGCGACGGCCTGCGCGTAGAGATGCAGTACAAGCAGGGCGAGGGCGCATCGATCAAGTCTTTGCGGACGATAGGTCCTATGCCGAAAGCGGTGCTGGCAAGTGTCGGATAGCGGTGGGAGTAGCCGCCTAGCCGAGAGAATCCATATCACCCATGTAGCGCGAGTTCGCGCGATACGGCGCCTTCTAGGCCAGATCTGGTCTTGCACAACGCGGTGTTTGTATTGAGCCTGATCGTAGCGATCAAACGTCTACATTGTGTCTACATAGAAACCCTGAGGTTTCGGCGAAACAGCCAACTTATTGATTTCATGGTGCCGGCACCAGGAGTCGAACCCGGGACCTACTGATTACAAATCAGTTGCTCTACCAACTGAGCTATGCCGGCATTTGCGGGGCAGGGCCGGAATTATTCTCGGAAATCCCCCCGCCCGCAAGCGACGGGCGCTGAGTCCTGACAATGCAGGCTCGTAGACCCCGCCCTACTCCGGACAAGTCGCCTGCCCCCTCAACAACACCATCTCCTCCCCGTACCGCTCCACAATCTCCCCCGCACCACGGCCCTGCGGCAGGCCGACGTCCACGAAGTAGAGCGTGCCCTCGCTGAACCTCGGCGATATCTCGGCCGGGAGTTCCAGGGAACGAGCCTCGAGTTCCATGCGCTCCGCGCGATCGCGGTCGCCGAAGACGCCCAGGGAGATCTTCATGCCTTCGTCATCGGTCTGGACGAAGTAGGCGTCGCTCAAGCCGCCTTCGCGCAGCACGTCGAGCATGCGGTTGGCTTCGTCGCGGCTCGGGACGTCGCGGATCTGTACCCAGTGGCCGACGAAGATTCGGCCGGCTGGCGAGCGACGGCCGACCTGCATGCCGTCGTTGATGTAGCGGAGTTCCGCCGCGTCCGCGTCGTCGCGTGAGCGGAACGGGCCGATCGTGACGCAGGAGCGGCCGACGGACACGGCGAGTTCCGACGGCTCGACCGATTCGAGTACGGCGCCCGCCGCGGCCATGAGTTCGGGTTCGGGCTCCTCGGCAACCGCGAGCGGCGGACCCAGGTCGCTTTCGTCGACGATCTCCACGCCCGGCCCCGTCTCGTCGCCCTGGAACGTCCCCCACAGGAAATAGAGGATGTTTGCGAGCAGGAGGACCAGCAAGAGGTTTCTCATCGGGGTGTACCGTTACCGATCGGTCGCCGCCGGGCAGCGCATCACGACGCCTCGTTTTCGAGCATACGCCAGAGACCCGAGAGCACGAGGTTGGGGCGATGCTCCGCCGGCTCATCGAGCGCGCCCAGAATGCGCGAGGCATCGCCGCCGGTCAAGATCAGCTCAGCATCCTTGGCGCTTGATCTCAATACCCTGTAGGCGCGCTCGACGGCGCCCGTGACGGCGCTTTCGCTGCCGCTCGCGACCGCGTGCGCCGTATCGGCGGCGAACAGCTTGAGGCCTTCGAACTCGCCGGGCTCGCTCGGGTCGGTCATCGGAATGTCGCTGGTCTCGCTCGCGAGCGCTTTCGCCATGAGTTCGACGCCGGGCAGGATCTGTCCGCCGACGTGACGGCCGTCGTCGTCGAGCGCGTCGATCGTCACGGCCGTGCCCGCGTCAACGACGAGGCAGGCTTTGCCGAACTCGGCCCGGGCGCCGACCATGGCCACCCAGCGGTCTACGCCCATGTTGCGCGGCGCCTTGTAGGCGTTGATCACGCCGAAGCCCTGCGACTCGCTCTTCGCGAACCGCGGCTCGACGTCGCAGTGCGCGCCGATCAACCCGGTCAGGCGAGTCTGAAAGGTCGCGCCCGCGACGTTGCTCGCCATGACGGCGTCCACGTGCCGCGGCAGATGCGCGGTCAGCACGCCGAGGCCGTGTTCGCGGATGCTCGCCTGGCTCACGTGGCCAGTGTCCGTGAAGTCACCGTCTTCGACGACGCCCCACTTGAAGCGCGTGTTGCCCGCGTCGATCAGGATGGCCTTCATCGCGTGATCCTCGCGCGCTCAGGCATTCGCGACCTCGGCGAGCCGCTTGATTGAGCCCGTGACGATACGCTCGGTGCCGCCGGCCGTATCGAGCAGCAGCGCGCCCGTGGCGTCGATGCCGCAGACGGTGCCTTCGAAGCCGCCCTCGGGCGTGTCGATCTCGATGTCGCGGCCCAGCAGGGCGTCGTGGCGCTCGTACACGGCCTGAAACGCCGCAAAGCCGTGCGCCGCGAACATCGTGAACGTCTCGATCATGGCCTCGATGACCGCGGCGGCCACGCGCAGCCGGTCCGGTCCCCCGGACGTGGCCGCGTCGAGGCTCGACGCCGCGCCGCTCCAGCCGCCGGCCGAGAAATCGACCTCGACGGGTGTGAGGTTTAAGCCCACGCCGGTCACGACCGTGACGTCGTCGGCCGCGCGCACCTGGGTTTCGGTGAGGATGCCGCCGAGCTTGGCGTCGCCATGCAGGATGTCGTTCGGCCACTTGAGCCTGAGGTCCCGCGCGCCGAGTGCCGCGAGCGCCGATACGATTGCCGCGCCCTGCGACAGCGTGAGCGCGGGCAGCTCGCCGGGCGTCACCTCGAAACGGTAGGCCATCGACAGGCACAGGCTCCTGCCGGGCGCCGACCGCCAGCGATTGCCGCGCCGGCCGCGGCCCGCGGTCTGGTGGTCGGCGAGCGCGACGTGGGCGCGGCCGCGCTCGGGCGGCGGCTGGCCCGCGAGGTAGCTGTTGGTCGAGTCGATCTCGGCGAAGGTTTCGATGCGGTCGAGCTTCGCCGACGGCGAATCGGGGAGCGCCGCACGCAGCGCCGCGGGATCAAGTGCTGCCATCGTTGCTCGGTGCGCGCGACCGCCTGAACAGCATGACTTTTTCGATGCGGTTTTCGTTGCCAGCGCGCATGCGCTGGATGTTCGAACGATGGCAGTAAACGAGGAACAGCGCCATGAACGCCGCGTAGGCGAGTAGCGGCTGATTGTCGAGACCGTCCGTTACGAGAATCGCCAGGGGCATCGCGACGGCGCCCGACATCGTCGAAAGCCCGACGTAGCCCGTCGACATGAGCACGACCAGGAATACGAGCAGCAGCGGCACGATCAACACCGGCGCGAGCACGCACAGCGTGCCGACGACGGTCGCGGCGCCCTTGCCGCCGCGGAACGCGTGGTACAGCGGCCAGACGTGCCCGACGACGGCCGCGGCCGCGCAGCACATCGTGAGCCATTCGCGGGAGATCGCGGGATCGGTGGGGGCGAACGGCAGCTCGAGCCCGGGAATCAGGCCGGCGCCGACGGCGCCCTTGCCGATGTCGATGACCATGACGCCCAGCGCGAACAGCGGCCCCTGGGTGCGCAGCGCGTTGGTGCCGCCCGGGTTGCCGCTGCCCATTTCGCGGATGTCCACGCCGCCGCGCAGGCGGCCCATCAGCATCGAACCCATCAACGAACCGACGAGGTAGCTCAGCAGGAACTTGGTTCCGAGCTCCAGCATGGAGGCCTTCCGTTTTGCCCGAAATGATCCCGGCATTGTAGCATTCGCAAACGATTGGCTGCGGCCACCCGATGTCCAACAAGACGCTCGACGTGTTCGTCAATCCGGCCGCCGGACGCGGCCGGGCGGCGAGGCGTGTGCGCCGGATTCGCGACATCCTCGCGGGTGCGGGACTCGACGTTATCCTCCACGAAAGCCGCGAAGCCGGACACCTCGAACAGGACGTCGCAGCCTTCGTCCGCGACGGCGGTGAGCAGCTCGTGATCGCGGGCGGCGACGGCAGCGTGCACGAGGCCGTCAACGGCATACTCGGCGCCGGCGGCGACGCCGCGCTCGGCGTCATACCGGCTGGCACGGGCAACGATTTCGCCAAGGCCGCCGGCATCACACTCGACTGGCGGGACGCCGCGACGCTGCTCGCCGATAATCTGTTGGGCGACGCGCACCCGCGCCGTATCGACGCGGGCCGCATGAACGGCCGCTATTTCGCGAACGGCGCCGGCATCGGCTTCGACGCCAGGGTGACGGCGCTCGCGCGCACGATCCGCTGGCCGATCGGCGACATCGTCTACCTGTTCGCGATCTTCCGCGCATTCACGGGCGGCATCGTATCGCCATCGGTCGTCATCGATGCGGCCGGCGGCGAGCGCCTGTGGGACGGGCCGCTGACGCTCGCGAGCGTGAGCAACGGTCCCTGGGTCGGCGGCATGTTTCACATCGCGCCGACGGCCGCGCACGACGACGGTAAGCTCGAGCTCGTCATCGCGGCGCCCGTCACGCGGCGGCGCATCGTCCGGCTGCTGCCCAAGCTCATGGAGGGCAAGCACCTCGACGAGCCGGACATCGAGCACCACCGCGTGACGTCGCTGACATTGAGGTCCGAGGGCGAACTGATCTCGCACCTCGACGGCGAGGTACAGGCGCCCGCGCGGGAGTTTCAGATTGACGTGCTGCCCGGCGCGCTCAGGTTGCTATGAGGAAGGCGGTTCCCGGTCGATTCGGCAAAGCAAAGATCCTGCTGGTGACCTGGACGTTAACGACGGCGCTGGTTACTTGGTGGGCGATACTGCCGACGGATTTGCCCGGGCAGAATGGCGGCGTCGCGGGCAACGGATCGACAGTCGACTGGTTCTATCCGGCCGGCGTAGCGATCGTCGGCGCGATCGCGGCCGCCGCCCTGAAGCCGTGGCGGCGCGGGCACAGTGTTCCCGGTGCCGCGATCGCCTATGTCGTCATCGCGGCTTTTGCCGCGTGTCTCGCCGTGACCGCGACGCATGCGCCGCCCGTTCACCGCAATACGGCTGTGCTCGCGCTGGTGCTGGCGCACATGGCGCTCTTCTATGGCGTCTATGCATTCGCGACGCGGAAACGAACCCGCGCGCCGCTGCGGTAGACTGCCGCCATCGGATCGCCGTTCGAATCGAGAACGACAGACAGTGAACACGCATAGAGGCTCGAACTTTCGGAACATTACGGCAGCGCTGACGCTCTTGATCGTGGTCGGCATGGCCAATGCCGATGCCGAACAGGGCGCGCTCGAGGCGCAGGCGGCACGCTTCGCGGCGATGGTGGCCGCCGATACGGAGGCGCTGGCCGACACGCTGGCCGACGACCTGAGCTACTCGCACACGACGGGCTGGACGGAGACAAAGTCCGAGTTCCTGTCGACCGTCGCGTCCGGCACGCTCGACTACCGGTCGGCGACGCCCAGAGACGTCGAGGTCCGGCTATACGACGACATCGCCGTCATCACCGGCCTGTCCGACCTGGAACTTCTCGTCCGCGGCGACCCGAAGAGCCTGACGATCCGATTCCTCGAGGTGTCGCGCCGGACGGACGCCGGTTGGCGCCTCGTCGCCTGGCAGTCGGTCGTGTTCCAGGCCGACTGAGCGGCCGGAAGCGCGACCAGACGCCGGCTACCTACGACAACAACGCCGCGCGGCGCGCCTCGACGTCGGCCTCGACGTCCTCGGCGAGCGCGAGGTAGCAGGTGTCTTCGGGCGGCGCCTTGAAGCGAACCCTGAGCGTCAGCAGTTCATCGCCGCGGAACACGGCCAAGTCCAGTCGATCGTTCGGGCGGATGCGCTTCAGGCGCGCGTCCAGGTTGGCTTCGGTAAGCGCGAGGCCGTCGAGCGCGATCGCCACGTCCCCGGGCGCCACGCCCGCGATCTCGGCGGGGCTGTCGTTGGCCACCGATACGACCTGCAGGCGGCCTTCCACCTGCCGCAGCGTCGCGCCGAGGTACACGTCGGGCGGCTTACCGTTCGGCGCGGGCTTGCCGCCCGCATCGTTGCGGCCCGCCGCCGCGCGCAGCCGCATCTCGATGCCGTGGCTTGCCAGCAGCGACTCGAGCGGCAGTTCGCCCGTGCCGCGCACGGTCGCATCGAAGAAATCATCGAGGTCCACGCCCGATACCTCCTTGCAGACCGACTCGAAGCCGTCCTCGGCCATGCCGACGCCCGTGTCGCCGTAGCGCTTCCAGCATTCGCGGACGACGTCGTCCAAGGATACGCGGCCGTCGGTCTCGACGCGCAGCTTCAGGTCGAGCGTCAACGCGATCAAGGAACCCTTCGCGTAGTAGCTCACGATCGCGTTCTGCGCATTCGCGTCCTGCTTGTAGAACTTCGTCCAGGCGTCGTAACTCGACTCCGCGACGCTCTGCTTCGTGCGGCCCGCGCCGCGCAGCACGCGCGTGATCGTGCGGCCGAGCATCTCCAGGTAGGTCGCCTCGGGAATCAGCCCGGCGCGCAGCAGCGCGAAGGCGTCGTAGTACGACGTGATGCCCTCGAACACCCACAGGAGTTCCGTGTAGCTTTCGGTGCCGAGGTCGTAGGGCGTAAACGCCGCGGGCTTGATGCGCTTGACGTTCCAGAGATGAAAGTACTCGTGGCTCGCGAGCTTCAGGAACGTCAGGTAGCCGTCGCTTACGCCCTCCTCGCCCTTGGCCGGCAGGCTGTCGCGGTTGCAGACGAGGCTCGACGACCAGCGATGCTCGAGCCCGCCGTAACCTTCGCCGGGTGCGTACAGCAGGAACAGGTAGCGGTCGAAGTGCTCGGGCGCGCCAAGGAAATCGAGGTGGTATTCGCACAGCGTCTCGAGGTCGCGGCAGAGCCGCGCGATGTCCGTGCGCGTGCGGCCGCGGATCGCGATCGCGTGCGGTATGCCGCCGGCCTCGAACTCGCCGATCAGGAGCTCGCCGATCTCGACGGGGTGGTCGATGAGCTCGGCGTAGTCGGACGCCTCGTACACGCCGAACTCGTAGGCCGCGGCGCCCTTTCGCCGCATCGACGTTGCGACCCGCCAGCCCTTGGCCGCAGGCGCCTCGGGCTCCACGATCTCGAGCTCGCAGGCGCGCTCGGACTGCCCCACGACCTCGAGGAACACGCAGGGACCGTTGAAATAGGCATGCGTGAGATCCAGATGCGCGCCGCGTACGCTCTGGTCATAGGCGTAGATCTCGGCCGTAACCGTCAATGGACGCGACACGGGCTCTGCCTGCCAGGTGCTCTTGTCGGTCTTCACTAGCGGCACGTCGAGGCCGTCGCTTTCGGCGCGAATCGACACGACGTTGCGCGCATAATCGCGAATCATGTAGCTGCCCGGAATCCACGCCGGCATGCGGAGCCTCTGGCCGTCGGGATCGGGCTCGGCGATCGTCAGCGTGACTTCGAACAGGTGCGCTGCCGCGTCGGCAACGCGAATGGCGTATCGATGCGCGTCGCTCATGCGGCCTGCTCGCCGACCGGTGGCTCGGTCAGGTTGAGCGTCAGGCACTTCGTCGATCCGCCGGCCTTGAGGAATTCGGTGACGTCGACCTCGATGAGCTCGAAGTCCTTGTCGGCGAGCGCCTGTTTCAAGGGCTTCGACGCCTTGTTCATGATCACGCGATCGCCGATGTTGACGGCGTTGCAGGCAAAGCGGCGCGCGTCGTAGGTGTCGACGACGATGCGCTTCTTTAGCGGCACGCGCGACTCGATCTCCGTGCGCGTGTCGAAGTCGAACGCCGGAGGGTGGTACATCAGGTAGCCGCCGCTCAGGGGACAGAAGCAGGTATCGATATGGTAGAAGCGGTCCTCGACCAGCCTCAAGGGGACGACCTCGCGGTCGAAGAAGCGGGCGATCTCGTCGTGCGCCTCCACTTCGGTGCGGAAACCGTGACCGGCCCACAGCCACTCGCCGCCGCGATCGTTGAGGCAGTCGCCGGCGCCCTCGAAGCCGATCTCGTCGTCGAGCGCCAGGAGCTCGAAGCCGTTGTCCTTGAACCAGGCCTTGAAGTGCGGCTCTTCGGGGCGGCGCTCGTGCGGAATGAAATGACTCGCGATCGCCTTGTTGCCGAGGACGACGCCGGCGTTGGCCGTGAACACCATGTCGGGCAGGCCGGGCTGTGGCTCGATCGTGACGACGTCGGCGTACTCACCGATCGTGTCGCGCAAGGTCGTCCACTGGGCAATCGCGCGATCGAGATCCAGCGGCTCGGAATGGTCGGTCATCCACGGGTTGATGACGTAGTCAATCGTGAAATAGTCGGGACGGCACATCAATACCCGGTTGCGCGCGTCGCTCACCGTCCGTCTCCGGATGCAGCCGACGACGGCAGGTGCACCTCGGCGAGCATGCAGCGCACGCTGCCACCGGCCGAGCGCTCGATCGTCGCGATGTCCGCGCGCGCGATACGGCCGTTGGCCTCGAGCCGCTCGCGCTGTGCGTCGTCGAGCGAACGGAAGGCCTGGTCGGACATCGCGACGACGCGGACGCCGTCCCGAGCCTTGAGCTCGAGCATGTTGCCGGCGAAGGACTCGAGCTGTGCGTAGCTCAGGCGAATGACGTCGTGGCCCGTGTCGCGCAGCCGTTCGATGACGGCATCGCGCTGCTCCGCGCGCGGGATCGATTCGTCGCAAACGAGCGCGAGTTCCTCGCCTAAGCTCATGAGCACGTTGGTGTGGTAGATCGGAACGCCGTCCCGGTCGACGGCGTCGAACGCGATGACGTCGTAGTCCATGCGCTGCGCGAAGTCGCCGAGCGGATCCAAGTGCGTGCGCGACGACAGGCAGGCGTAGGCAATCCGGTTCGGCCGGTCGAGCACGAGGCTGCCCGTGCCTTCCAGGAAATGTCCGTTGTCTTCGTGTCCGGACAGGTCGACCACTTCACTCACGTGGAAGCCCAGCTCGCGGTCCAGCCGCTCGACGACGTCGAGGCGCCGCTCGGTACGCCGGTTGACGGCCTCCATCGGGTACAGCACGACGCGGCCATCGGCATGGAAGCTCACCCAGTTGTTCGGGAACACGGCGTCGGGTGTGTGCGGCTCGCGCTCGTCGTCGGCGACGACTACGCGGACGCCGTTTTGCTCGAGCGCATCGACCAAGCGTTCGAATTCATCGGCCGCGGCCGCCTGCTGATCGGCGGGCGACTCGTTCATGTCCTCCATGAACGCATTGGACCCGGCCGTCAGCGGATTGCTCTCGAATCGCGCAGGTCGAATCATGAGCACCGTATCGGCCAGTTGTGATTCCGGGCGGGTCATTTTAGAGTCGAGCTCGATGGTCAAGTCCGCAGCTTGCGCTGCGTACCTGGAGTTTTCAAGGCCTGGGGGGCCGAGAGGGATGAGTTCCGATATACGCCGAACGCTGGCCCGCGCCGTCGGCAACCCGGCCTGGGTATGCTTCCTGTGGTTCGGCATGACGGCGGGCATCGTGCTGCTCGCGACGCCGCTCAGGTTCACGGCGCAGAGCATCACGCGGCCCGTCGCGCTGGACGTCGGCCGGGTCGTGTTCACGGCGCTCAATCGCGCCGAGCTCGTCGCGCTCATCGTGTTGCTCATCGTCGTGCGAGTGAGTGGCCGCGCCGCGCGCTGGTGGGCGGCCGCCGGCATACTCGCGCTGATACTCATCGCCCAGAACGCCTGGCTCCTGCCGGCGCTCGCCGAGCGCACGGACATGATCCTGGCCGGCATCGAGCCGCCGGCATCGCATCTGCACGCGACGTATTCGTCACTCGAACTCGTAAAGCTCGGCATCCTGCTGATCGGCGGTTTCACGGCCCTCGGAGAGACCCGATGATCGCGGGCGAGTACCTGTTCGTCGCGTTCGTCACTTCGATGATCGTCCTCATGAGCGCCTATGTGCATTACGAGGGCTTGAGGCTGATCACCGACCGCCTGCCGGACTCGATACTCCACAACCGGCGCCGCGTTTTGCTGTCGATCCTGTTGCTGTTGCTCTTGCACGTGGTGCAGATCTGGATTTTCGGGCTCACCTATCTGTGGCTGCTCGAATCAGGCGAGTACGGCTCGATAGAGGGCATCAGCAAGGCATCGCTGGTCGACAGCATCTACTACTCGGCAATGGTCTATACGACGATCGGCTTTGGCGACCTGTATCCGACCGGGCCGATCCGACTCATGACCGGCATGGAGGGCATCACGGGCCTCACGATGATTACCTGGTCGGCCTCGTTCACGTTCATCGAGATGGGCAAGGACTGGCACAACCATGACTGAGGCCGACGCGCTGCCCGTCGCCGCGGACGCCGCGGGGGAGGAATGGACCGAGTCGACCACCCTCGATGCCGGCGACGGCCACCGGATACACGCCTACGTCTCGCTGCCGGCGGGCGAGCCCAGGGGCGGTATCCAGATCGTCCATGGCCTCGGCGAGCACGCGCATCGCTATCGACGATTCGCGGGCGCGGCCGCGGCGCGCGGCTTTTTGCTCGTCGTTCACGATCATCGCGGCCATGGCGGTCATCGCGAACAGGCGGCCTACTTCGGCGACCGGAACGGCTGGCAGAGTCTCGTCGACGATACGCTGACCGTGCACCGCTTCGTGCGCGAGCGCTATCCCGAGCTGCCGATCACATTGCTCGGCCACAGCATGGGCTCATTCGTGGCCCAGAGTTTCGCGATGCTGTACGGCGACCGGCTGGCGGGGCTGATCCTGTCGGCCTCGACCTGGCCGAATCGCGTCGAGCTCGTACTCGGTCATCTGCTCGCGCGCCTCGAAGCCTGGCGCATCGGCCGGCGGCGCGAGAGCGCCATGCTCGACAGGCTTGGCTTCGGCAATCACAACAGGCGCTTCGAACCCGCGCGCACCGATCATGACTGGCTGTCGCGCGACGAGAGCGAGGTGGACGCCTACCTCGGCGACCCGCTGTGCGGCGGACCGTACACGGCCGGTCTCTGGGTCGACCTCACGGGCGCGCTTCTCAACATCTCGTCGGACGACAACGTCATGCGCGTACCGTCCGATCTGCCCATACTGATCACCGGAGGCGCAGACGATCCCGTCGGCGGCGAGAAGCGGCTGGGCGACCTCGCCCTGCACTACGCCCAGACCCACCACGCGCGGCTCAAGGTGAAGATCTACCCGGAAGGCCGACACGAGATGTTGAACGAGATCAATCGTGACGAGGTAACGGCCGACTGGCTCGACTGGATCGAGACGAGCACGAAGGCAAAAAAAGCCCCGCTCGATGAGCGGGGCTCTTCTCGTTCAGGCCGAAGCCTGAATCGGGTTTAGGTCGAGCTCAGTCGAGCGTGTAGTTGGCCCGGAGGTACCAGAAGCCGCCGTTGAAGCCCATCGGCGACGTGCTTGGATACTGCGCACCGGCGATACCGGCCCACGGGTTCTCGTCCGGGAACTCGTCGAAGACGTTCGCCGCGCCGAGGGTCACGCTCAGGTCATCGGTGAAGTTGTAGCCCACCTCGAAGTCGACGGTGATTTCCGAGCCCGCCTCGATCGGCAGCGTGCCGTCGTCGAGATGCGCCTCGAAGTACTCGCCGAAGTAGTTGATGCGCAAGAGGCCGCGGATCGGACCCTGGAAGTGCTGGGTCACGAACGCCGCACGATGATCCGGCAGGTTGTCCTCGAGCTGGCGCACACGCGTGTCACCGATGATGTCCGGGTTGAAGCTGTCAACCTGGGTGTCGGTCCAGTTGTAGGTCAGCGAGAACTGCGTGTCGCCGCCGAACAGCTCCGCCCCCGTCGTCGCAACCAGGTCGATGCCCTGCGTCGTCGTGTCGAAGTCGTTGGTGAAAAAACGCACGCCCGTGAAGCTCGACGCGTCCTGGATGCCCAGCGCCAGAAGCTCCGCGATATCGTCCGCGGTCAGCTCCTGCGTCGTCGTCAGCGCGATCCGGTCCTCGACCTCGATGTTGAAGTAGTCGACGGTCAGGTCGACCGGGCCGAACGCCGCGACGAAACCGGCCGTCAGGTTGACCGACTCCTCGGGATCGAGCGGTACGCCGCCCTTCTGGATCGCGATCGGGTTCGTCGGCGGCAGCGTCGCCTCGTCGGCGAGCATGCCGTTCGTGAACGCCGTCGATACGTTACGCACGTTCTCCTGGCCGACCGTCGGTGCGCGGAAGCCCGTGCTGGCCGCGCCGCGAATCGCGAAGTTTTCGGTGATCGCGAAACGGGCCGCGAGCTTGCCGTTGGTCGTGTTGCCGAACGTGTCGAAGTCCTCGAACCTTACGGCCGCGCCCAGCAGCAGGCGATCCGTCACGTCGGCCTCGAGGTCGACGTAGGCCGCGAAGCTGCCGCGGTCGAAGATGCCGGCGTCTTCGGGCTTGAAGCCCGGGAAACCATTCGAGCCGATGCCGAAGCCCTGCGCGGGCAGATCGCTCATCGTATCGATGAAGAACGAGTTCGGATCGCCGTTCTTGATCTCGAACTGCTCGACGCGGTACTCGGCGCCGAACGCGACGCTGAGCGGCGATGCGAAGGCATCGACGTCGACGTCTCTGACGAAGTCGGCATTGAAGTTGCGCTCGCTCTGGATGTAGCTGCCGGGGCGGAAGCGCCGCGGCTGTTCGAGGCCCTGGCCGGCGAGCTGCGGGTTCACCGTGTTGGCGATGAAGTACTCGACGGCGTTGCGGCCGTAGGAACCGCTGAAGTCGTAGCGGATGCCGTTGGCGAACTCGCCGCGGGTACCGGCCGTGATCGACGCATCGACGACCTCGCCGCCGAACTGCGGCGTGAAACCGCCGGGTTCCAGGTTGTTGTAGGCGAAGCAGTTCGGGTCGGCCGCGATCGCCGCCAGCGCGTCCGCGTCGGGCACGTTGTCGACGATCTCGACGACCGGGCAGCCGATGCCGTCGTCGCTCGGTCCGAAGGTGAGGTCCGCGACCAGGATCGACGAGTTGCCGTTCGGCAGGGTCGGGCCGCCGTTGACGCCGCCGCGGGTATTCGGGTTACGGAAGAAGAATCCGCCCTCGACGGTGCGCTCGGACCAGTTACCGAAGATATAGGCTTCGCCGCCGTTACCGAGGTCGAGGCCGCCGTTGGCCCAGAGCTTGAAGTTGTCGCTAACCTCGGGCGTGCCCCAGATCTGCGCGACCGGCTGGCGGACGGCCGTGTTGCCGGCGTCGATCAGGCCCTGCGCGTCGGTACGCTGCACGCTGCGGCTCGTCGGGTCGGTTTCGCTCCACTCGCCCGTGAAGTTCATGAAGCCGGAATCCGTAAGCGGCAGGCCGACGTTGAACGCGACCGTCGTGCTCTGGCCGTCGCCCTCGAAGTTCTCGCCCCAGCGGCCCTCGAACGAGGCCCCCTCGGAATTGTCCTTCAAGACGAAGTTGATGACGCCCGCGATCGCGTCGGACCCGTACTGGGCCGAGGCGCCGTCACGCAGGACTTCGACCTGCTGGATCGCCATGCCCGGAATGTTCGCGAGATCGGGACCCTGGGAGCCGTCGGCGATGCCGCCGCCCAGGAATGCGATGACGGCCGAGCGGTGCAGACGCTTGCCGTTTATGAGGACCAGCGTGCTGTCCGGCGACAGGCCGCGCAGGTTGGCCGGGCGAACGATCGTCGCGGCGTCGCTGATCGGCTGTGCGTTAACGTTGTATGACGGAATCGCTCCCCTCAAGAGCGCGTCCATGTCGGTCGTGCCCTGCGCGAGGAAGTCCTCGCCGCTGATGACGTCGATAGGTACCGCGGAGTCGGTGGCCGATCGCTCGGCGCGGCGCGTGCCCGTGGTGATGATTTCTTCGACCGCATCGTCCTGCGCCACGGCCTGTTGCGGCAATGCAACAGTGGCCGGTAAGGCCAGGGCGAGCAGAATCGCCTGTTTGATACTCAACTTGCTATCCACGAAATATCTCCTGATTTTTGAATGCCCGTGCGATGTTAGCTGTGACCCGGCGCCACGTCGTATGTTCAATACGATCGGCGAATAAGGTCGTCAGCGCGTAGATCTCTGCCTACGTTGCAAAATAACGACACCACGGATCGCCACAACTATTCTATTTTGTAATAACGGAGTCAATGGTTTCTCGGGTTACCAACTGCGCACGATCGTACGGAATGTGCACTCCTCGTCGTCGTCTACGAGCTTTCGGCCTGTTTTCAGGAGTTCTGCCGCGTCCGCCTCGCCCGGCGGCCCGAAGTAGCGGCCTTCGCCGGGGGTCTGATCGGCCGTCTTCACGGTTCCGGTTCGGTCGATTTCCTCGATCGCGCGCGCGATCGCCTCGCAGCCGTCGGCATACAGCGCCAGGACGTTGGCCAGGTAGGAGCGTGAATAGTCGGTCGGGCGGCGCGTGATGCCGATGACCGGGCCGGTATCGATGCCGGCATCGACGATCCGGTGCAGCGTCGTGCCGATTTCGGGCTCGCCGGCGAGCATTGCCCAAAAGGTCGCCATGACACCACGATAGCCGGGCAGAATTCCCGAGTGCAGGTTCAGGACGCCGAATCGGGGCACGGCAATGGCCCCGGACTTGAGAATGCGCCGGTAGCGGACCGAAACGATCAGGTCCGGATCAGCCTCGACGAGCCGCGCGACGCCCGCCGCGGAGTTCGGCGCGGCAAGCACTTCGGCGCTCCGAAACAGCGGCGCCGTCTCGGGACGCTCGAGGTAGCGAACGAACAGGGACCGGTCGGTGGCCTCGAGGCGCTCGAGTTCCGGGGCGGCGGTCTTGCGGGGCGCCATCGTTCCGGACCAGAAGACGGTGTAGCGGTGCCCGGGGCAGCGTTTTACGAGACCGTTCAGCGCGTACAGGCTGGCGATGTCTTCGTGGCCGAGCAGGATGATGTGCATCGCGCGAGTCTAGGGACTTTCGGCGCAACGCGCATCGGTCGTGGCAGCGGGTCGGACGCGCCCTCAGTGCTGGCGCCGCGGCGGCAAATCCGTCGGCAGATAGAACGAGAGCTGCGTGCGGCACAGCGCCTGCGCTTCGGCGATGCGGGCGTCGTCGATGTAGCCCATCGACCTGACTGCGTCGGTCAGCGCGACATCGCAGATCTGTGTGTACAAACCGATCTTGTGCCGCCACGCCGGGATGTGCGGCATCTCGAAATAGCGGTCGAACAGGGCCGCCACGCGATCGCCCAGTTCGCGCGCCGCGGCGCGATAGTTGGCCTGCGCGCCGGCGCGAACGCCGGCCATGACTCTGAGCACGTCTGCCGTCCGGTTCCAGTAGCGGCTCGCCCGCTCGACGATGTAGTCGGAAAGATCCATCCAGCGCTCCGGCGGGTCGGGCGGCTCCTCCGCGGCCAGGAAGTTGGCAAAGTTGAGCAACCATTCGCCCGCCAGGTCCTGCAGGAGGTCATCCATGCCGTTGTAGATCCGGTAGGCCGAGCCGCGCGAGACGCCGGCGGATTCGAATACGTCGCTGAATCGCACCGAATGGCCTCCGGCGCCCACGAGCAGCCGCTCGGCATGCTCGAGCATGCGCGCCCGGTTGGCCCTGCCGCGTGTCCTGAGTCTCGGTATTTTTCGGGCGGATCGGCTCATTAATTCAGAAGACCCTCGCCGCCCGGCCTTTGTTACAGCGGCTTTCGTGGGCGCGATTGCAATTCCCGGTGCCGCGCACGACACTGTCGCGAATCCAGCAAACGGAAACCATCATGACGGCAACGTTCGACTTCAGCGGCAAGCAGGTATTCGTATTCGGCGGCACGAGTGGCATCAATCTGGGGATAGCCGAGAGTTTCGCGGCGGCGGGTGCCGACGTGGCGGTCGCGAGCCGCTCGCAGGAGAAAGTGGACGCGGCCGTCGAACTGCTCGGCAAGGCCGGCGGGAAGGCACGGGGCTATGCGCTCGACGTCCGCGATGCCGACGCCGTGGAGGCCGCGCTCGCCGATCACGCCGAGGCGGCCGGCGGCGTCGACGTTCTTATCTCCGGCGCGGCAGGAAATTTCCCGGCGCTGGCCAACGGAATGTCGCCGAACGCATTCAAGTCGGTCGTCGACATCGACCTGCTCGGCTCATTTCACGTCCTGAGAGCGGCCTTCCCGCATCTCAACAAACCCGGCGCCTCGGTCATCAACATCTCGGCGCCGCAGGCATTTCTGGCAATGCCGATGCAAAGCCACGTCTGTGCCGCGAAGGCCGGCGTAGACATGCTGACCCGCACGCTTGCGCTCGAGTGGGGACCGCTCGGCGTGCGCATCAACAGTATCGCGCCCGGCCCTATCGCCGACACCGAAGGCATGCGCCGCCTCGCGCCGACAAAGGAGATCGAACGGCAGTGCATCGCGAGCGTGCCCGTTCGGCGCCTCGGCACGGTGAGCGAAATCGGCGATGCCGCGATGTTCCTGTCGTCGCCGGCCGCGGCCTACGTCAACGGCGTCGTCCTGCCGGTCGATGGCGGCTGGTCCGTCGCGGGCGCGAGCGCCGCCGCGCTTGCGATGACAAGCCCGCACATGTCGTAGCTGCTCGCCGCGCTCTTGCGACGGCGTCGAGACACCAGCACCGAACAAAAGTTTCATAACGATTCGTTCAATACGAAACTGCAACCGATTCCCTACCTCCGACATCTAAGCAGTACGTTGAAGACAATCTTCATCGTTGCACGCGAAGTGCATGACCGATTCTGAAGAGAGTTCGCTTGGGTGGCTGGCTTTCCTCAGGTTCACCTGGAACGGATCAAGGAGAGGGAAAATGAGAAAGATATTTGTTGCGGGCGCTTCCGCCCTGGCTTTGGCCGTAGTCGCGTTTCCTGTGGCTGCCGCCTCGCCTTCGAGCATCGACGACGCGCGCGTGTCGGTGTCGTTCGCCGATCTCAACATCAATAGCGAAGCCGGCGCGCGCACGCTGTACAGGCGCCTGCGGCAGGCGTCCGCTTCGGTCTGCAACAGGGACTCGCTGCGCGAGCTCGGCTCGCTGGCGGCCGTTGCCAAGGCCGAAGCCTGCTATACCGAAACCCTGGACGAGGCCGTCGCGAAGATCGGCAGCGAAGCGTTGAGGAAAGTCCACTCTGGCTAGCTTTCCCCGCGAGGAATATACGCCTGGGTAGCGCGCATGGCTCCGATGAGTCGGGTCATGCGCGTTTTTTTTGCCGCGTATCTGCAGCTAGGGCGGCAACGGACCGCTCGCACAAAGCGAAGCGTTACCTGACGATCGTCACCGCGCACTCTGCCGAGTTGACGACCGCGTGGCTGACGCTGCCGAGAATAGCGCGCTTCAATGCGCCACGGCCGTGCGAGCCCATGACGATGAGATCGACGTCATTCCGGGCAGCGTAGCGGCAGATATCATCGGCGGGGTGGCCCCAGACCTGCACGGTTTCCGCACCGCCTTTAATGTCCCCGACCGCTTCGCTGGACTCGGCCAGCTCGTCGCTCGTCGCGCGATCCTCCATGGCACTCTTGACGGCTTCAACCGTGCCCGTGTCTCCACTCACGTCGCTGCCGCCGGCCGTCGCGTTCCAGGCGTCAGCAACGACCAATCGCTGGTCGAGCACCATGAGCACCGTGACTTTCGCACCCAATGAACGGGCAAGATCGCCCGCGAATTTTGCGGCCTTCAGAGAATACTCCGAGCCGTCCGTCGGTACGAGAATGTGTTTGATGCTGCTCATTGCCAAGTCCTGTGTCGGTTTTCGCCCGCGCGGGTTGAAAATCCTAGCACGCCGCATCGCCAAAAGCTTCAATGTCGTTTTCGGGTTGGCTCGGGAAAAGCGAATCAAAGCGGTCCGGCGCAGCGTCTTCGAAGCCGGGAGGCTTTAGAACACCAGCTGGCTCGACAGGCCGGTCCACAATGCGTTTAACTAGCTGAAGATTAGCGCCAATCTATTGCACTTCCATCTCGAACGCCGGGTGTATGGACGCAAACTTGCTGCTACAGATCGCCGGAATCCTTGTCGCTGCCAGGGTATGCGCGGAGTTGGCGACGCGCTTCAATGCACCGAGGGTTATCGGTGAACTCTGCGCCGGCGTTCTTCTGGGCCCGAGCCTGCTCGGCTGGGTTCACCCCAGCGATCCCATCAAGCTGCTCGCCGAGATCGGCATTGTCCTGTTGCTGTTCGAGATCGGCCTCGAGACCGACCTCGGACGTATCATACGTGCCGGGTCACGTGCCCTGCTGCTGGCGGTCGTTGGATTCGTTGCGCCCTTCGTTTTCGGCGCGGGGCTCGCGTACTACACCTTCGATCTGCCGGTACTGGTCTCACTGTTCATCGGCGGCACCCTGACGGCCACCAGCATCGGTATTACGGTCCGGGTACTCACCGACCTGGGCCGACACGGCAGCAACGAGAGCCAGATCGTCATTGGTGCAGCCGTTGTCGACGACATCATGGGGGTCATCCTTCTGGCGGTGCTCTACGAGCTCTCCGTCAGCGGTGCCGTCAACCTCGTCAACGCCGGGCGGGTCGTGCTTTACATTACGGCGTTTTTTCTTGTCGCGCCGATGGCGGCGAAGTTGCTCGCCTATGCCGTGCAGCGCCTCGAAGCACAAAGCCGGGCCCCGGGCATGGTTCCCGTCGCGTTGATCGCAATCATATTGACCTTCGCCGCCCTCGCGCACAACGTGGGAGCGCCGGGGCTTCTGGGCGGTTTTGCGGCAGGGATCGCGCTGTCGCGGCGGTTCTTCCTGCCGTTCGGCCTGGCGCTGCGCGTCGGGGCGAACTTCAATCGAAAGATACGCCAACAGATCAAACCCATCAGCCAGCTCCTGACGCCGATTTTCTTCGTTGTCGTCGGCCTGTCTCTGGACCTTTCCGCCGTGGACTGGAGTTCGCCGTTCATCTGGATCTTTTCGATCATGATGACCGTGGTGGCGATCGTCGGCAAGCTCGCCGGCGGACTGGTCGTTCCCGAGAATCACTATTCCCGGATCGCGATGGGCCTGGCGATGGTCCCGCGCGGGGAAGTGGGGCTCATCTTCGCCGAGCTCGGGCGCATCTCGGGAATATTCGATAACGAGGTTTATGCCGGCGTCGTTATCGTCGTAGCCTACACGACGTTGCTGTCTCCCTTCTGGATCAAGCTCTACTACCGACTTTACGCGGACCGCTTCGTCGAGGCCGAATAGAACGCCGTCGCGATTCCGGGCGCCTGCACGCCTCGGAATTCTGCCGCGATCCGCTTTGCGCTAGAATACACAGGGGGTCGTCCTTTTCACCGCATCTGCCGGCTTTTACGCATGCACCCCCGTCTTCCTGGAGATGGTCCCTGTGAGAAAAAGACACTCGCTTGCTGCATATTTTTTCGCGCTGCTGGCCCTGGGTGGCTGCGACCCGGGTGATCGCGCGCAGGGCAGGATCCATTTGCCGGAAGGCGACCCGGAACGGGGCAAGGCTCATTTCGTCGCCCTCGGTTGCGTCAACTGCCACGTCGTCGTGGGCGCGGAATTGCCCGAGCCGGAAGGGCCTCTGCGCGTTATTCTCGGCAGCACCGGCCGCATCGCCTCCTACGGCGACCTGGTCACCTCGATCGTCAACCCGTCGCACAAGCTGTCGCCCCGCTACCGGGAGGACGAAGTCTCGGAGGATGGCGAATCACTCATGGCCGTATACAACGACGTCATGACCGTGAGCCAGCTGACGGATCTCGTCGCGTTCCTGCAGCAGCACTACCAGCGCATCAGTCGTCCACGCTACCAGTACCGCCGCTATGATGAAGAGATCTTGCCGGCCGCCGAACGCGCCCGGTCTGGCAGGGACGACGAGGAGGACTGAGCGAGGGCCCTGTGCGGGAGCGCTTAGGCAATAAAAAAAGGCCGCAGTCGAATGACTGCGGCCTTTCGTATTAAGAGCCTGGCGGTGACCTACTCTCACATGGGGAGACCCCACACTACCATCGGCGCAGAGCGTTTTCACTTCCGAGTTCGAAATGGGATCGGGTGGTTCCCGCTCGCTATTGCCGCCAGGCAAACCGGTTGAAAGCACGACGAATCGAGCTTCCTGAATAAAAACAATCTGGAAATCTTTCTGACAAGCGTTGTCGCATTGTTACATGTCGCGTTGAAGCGTTTTGGCGTTATATAGCCAAGCCGCACGAGCAATTAGTACTGGTTAGCTTCATCCATTACTGAACTTCCACACCCAGCCTATCAACGTTGTAGTCTTCAACGGCTCTTCAGGGACCTCACGGGTCCAGGGAAATCTTATCTTGAAGGGGGCTTCCCGCTTAGATGCTTTCAGCGGTTATCCCGTCCGTATATAGCTACCCGGCAATGCCACTGGCGTGACAACCGGAACACCAGA
>JANQLK010000055.1 GCA_028280615.1 Woeseiaceae bacterium
TTTCATCGAGCCGAGGCTGATGGGCTACGGCGTCGGCATCTCGCCGTTAATCGTGTTCGTCGGGCTGATTTTCTGGGGCTGGGTGTTCGGCCCGGTCGGCATGCTGCTGTCGGTGCCGCTCACGATGACGCTGAAGCTCGCGCTCGAGAGCGACGAGAGCACGCGCTGGATTGCGATCCTGATCGGGTCCGAGCGGGACGCGCAGTACGCGATCAAGTCCGAGTCGCCTCCGTCAGGCTGATTCGGCTTCGTCGAGTTCGTCGTCGGGCTCGGATTCCTCGAGCTGCTCGAGCAGGTTGATCGCGACCGCGACGAAGTCCGAGTCCGTGATGATACCCGTGAGCTTGCCGTTATCGACCACGGGCAGGCAGCCGATCTTGTGTTTCTCGATGAACAGCGCGGCCTGGCGAACGCTCGCCGCCGAACTGACCGTGGCGACGTCGGTTACCATGGCCTCGGCGAGCGTAATGTCGGCCGCGTGGATGCGGCTGTCGTCGTTGCGCAGGGAGGAGTCGCTCGCGGCCAGCACGTCGGTCAGCGTTACGAGGCCGATCAGCGCGTGATCGGCATTGACCACGGGCAGGTGGTGTATCCGGTGCTCGTGCATGAGCTCTCGTGCGTCGGCGAGGCTCGCGGTCGGCGGGACGGTAACGACGTCCGTCGTCATGATCGTATCGATGTTGAACATGCTGAAATCTCCTCCTTACGGGGCTCAGTCTATCGGAGCCCACGCGATTTCGAAATGTGATTTGCACCTACCGACGTTGTGGAGGCTCAGATCGGCAGTTCGGTGCCCGCCTTGAACGTCTCCATGACGAAAGTCGAGCTCAGGTCGGCGAAATCCACTTCCCGGATCAGCCGTTTATAGATCTCATCGTAGTGTCGCATGTCGCGCGCGACGACCCGCAGCAGGTAGTCGATATCCCCGCTCGTCCGATGGAATTCGAGTATCTCGGGGATCGACAGGACCGCGGCCTCGAAGCGGGCGAACCAGCGGTCACTGTGCTGGTTGGTGCGAACGAACGCGAATACGGTCAGCCCGAAGCCCAGCGCCTCCGGATCGAGAAGCGTAACCCTGGCCCGGATCACGCCGGATTTCTCGAGCGCTCTCACGCGCCGCCAGACGGCCGTCTTCGACAGCGCGCAGCGATCGGCGAGCTCGGTCATGGACAGGCCGGCGTCGCGCTGCAGCTGATGCAGGATTTCGCGGTCTTTTGTGTCCATTTGTTTCGCAATTTGCTATTTGAGGGAACAATAATTGCACAGAATTCCCTCTTCGATCAATAAAACGCAACACGTTTTCGCGGGATTGTGGCGATAATAGTCGCTACGGAGGAGAGTCATGACGAACAGATTCACGGAACACCCGGCGACGGTCGGTGAGACTTACGGACAGCACTTCGTCTCGGCCATGGGTTTCAGCCTGACCATGCTGCGCGCCGCATTCTGCTGCGCCGTCCACGCGGTCTTTCCCTGGACGTTCGTAAGGACCGGAAGCAGCTGCATCACCGAACTTCACGACCGGATGGTGACGAACCGCAGCCGACTCGACAGCAACGCCGCGCCCGAACTCACGACCCCGCAGAGCTGAGCGGGCCCGCTCGCGGGCCTGCGTCCGTATACGCCGCGATGCCGGGCTTCGAGCGTCCATGCAATACTCCGGGCCCCAGACGCAGCTGAGCACGTCTTTGATGCACATCGCTCCCGTATTGCTAGTGCTCGCCACGCTGGCCGGTTCACCGGCGAGTCATGCTCAGGCCGCGGAACCCGACGCGATCGATCCCAAGGCCCTGGTTCGCGAGGCGATCAACCACTGGCGCGGTCTGTCCTCGCTGAGTGACATCACGATGGTGATCCACCGGCCCGACTGGGAGCGGACGATGACGATGCGCGCCTGGACGCGCGGCGATGACCAGTCGCTGGTCCGCGTTCTCGAGCCTGCGCGGGATCGCGGCAACGGCACACTGACCGACGACAACAGCATGTGGTCCTACTCGCCGAAGGTGAACCGGGTCATCAAGATTCCGTCGTCGATGATGGGCCAGAGCTGGATGGGCTCCGATTTCTCCAACAAGGACATTGCCAAGGCCGACGACATCATCGAGCAGTACACGCATACGCTGCTCGACGTCCGTGACCTCGACGGACACGTCGTTTACGTCGTGCAGTCGGTGCCGCTGGAAGACGCCGCCGTAGTCTGGGGCCGCGAAGTGCTCACGATTCGCGACGACTACATCGTCATCGAACATCGCTTCTACGATCAGGACGACGAGCCGGTCAAGGCGCTCGAGACGCTCGAGATCGCAGAAATGGACGGCCGCAACACGGCCGTACGGCAGCGCATGAGCAAGATCGACGCACCCGACGAGTGGACCGAAATCCGGGTGCGATCCGTCGAGTACGATCTCGAACTTCGCGACGGCGTATTCACCCTGTCGAACCTGCGCAATCCGCGCGACTGAACGATGAGCATCGTGCTGCGACTGGCCTGGCGCAACCTGTGGCGGCAGCCGCGCCGCACCTGGCTCACGACCGGAGCCATGGTGTTCTCGAACGTGCTACTGGTGTTCCTGATTTCCCTGCAGTTCGGCATGTACGGTCTCATGGTCGACAACGGCCTCAAGGCATTTACGGGCCATATGCAGGTCCAGGCGCCCAGGTTCCGCGACGACGAGAAGATGCGCCAGACCGTGCCGGGCATTCGGGCGCTCTCGGATACGCTGCGCCGCGAGCTGAACACGGATCGGGTGGCCGCGCGAGCGCAGGCCTTCGTCCTCGCATCGACCGAGGAACGCAGCTACGGTATTGCCGTGCTGGGCGTCGAGCCGCGCTACGAGCCGATTGTTTCCAGCGTGCCGGGCCTCGTCGGGCGCGGCCGATTCCTCGAACCCGGCGATACGGCATCGATCGTCATTGGCGCCCTGCTCGCGAGGAATCTTCGCACGGACGTCGGCGGCGAGCTGACGCTGCTCGGCAGCGGCCCCGACGGTTCGTTTGCGGCGGCTGTCGTCGAGGTGGTGGGTATCTTCGACACGGGCATCGCCGATCTCGACCGGTCGATCGCCGAGCTGCCCCTCGACTATTTCCAGGAGGTCTTCTACATGCGCGACGGCGGGCATCGGATCGTCATCAACGCAGCGATCGTGGATGCCGCCCCGGCGCTCAAGGCGCGGGTCGAGGCGCTGCTCGGCGATCGGGACGATGTCGTCGTCCACGACTGGAACACGCTCGAACCGGGCCTCAGGCAGGCCATCCAGGCCGACCTGTCGAGTTCCTTCTTCATGTACGGCCTGCTCGCGATACTCGTGGCCTTCAGCGTGCTCAATACCCAGCTCATGTCGGTGCTCGAGCGCACCCGCGAGTTCGGGATCGTCATGGCGCTCGGTTTGAAGCCGGGCCGTCTTTCGCGCCTGGTCTTGATCGAAACCGCGATGATGGGCGTGCTCGGCATCGTCCTCGGCGGACTGGCCGGCGCGGCCCTGACCTGGTGGTTCAGCGTCAACGGATTCGTCTACCCGGGCATGGAGGAGATGGCGGCCCAGTTCAATCTTCCCGCGCGTATCTATCCGCAGGTCAGCTGGGCGTCGGTGCTGATCGGGCCGCTGGTCGTGTTCGTGTTCACGATGCTCGCGGCGATATACCCCTCGGTTCGCCTGCACTGGCTTCAGCCCGTCGAAGCGATGAGGGCTGCGCGGTGAACGCGCTCCGGGTCCTCAGCATGCTCGCGTGGCGCAACCTGTGGCGCAATCACCGGCGCACGTTCATCATGCTCGCGGCCATCGCCTTCGGCGTCTGGGCGATGATCTTCATGACCGCCCTGACGCAGGGCATGGTCAACGAGATGATCAAGGACGGCATCAGCACGCTGCCCGGACACGTGCAGGTGCACGACCCGGACTATCTCGACGATCCCAATGTCGAAAACCTGATCGACATTCCGGATTCGCGGCTCGGCGATGTCATGCAGCGGGCGGGCTTCGAGCACTGGGCGACCCGGCTCAAGGTGCCCGCGGTCGTCATGAGCGAGCGCGAATCGCGCGGCGTAACGCTCCTGGGGATAGACCCGGCCCGCGAGCGCGCGTTTTCCTTCGTCGACTACGACGCGGTCGAGGGCCGGTTTCTCGGTGCGGACGATGACACGGGGATCGTCATCGGCCGCAAGCTCGCCGAGACGCTGGAGACCGAGGTCGGCAAGCGTGTCGTCGTCATGAGCCAGGGCTACGACCAGGAGATCGCCGACCGCGGCTTTCGCGTGGTCGGCATCTTCGACGCCCGGATGGAGAGCTTCGAGAATACCTACGTGCTGACGGGCAAGGACACCCTCAAGTCCCTGCTCAGGGTCGGCGATCGGGTCACCGAGCTCGTCGTGCTCGGCGACGACTACCGCAACGTCGATCCGCTGCTCGGCGACGTCCGGGCGCTCTTCGACGACGGCCTGTCCGTCTTGCCCTGGAACGAACTCGACCGCTACCTCGGTGCGATGCTCAGCGTGATGGACGGCTTCGTGCTGGTCTGGGTCATCGTCATATTCATCGCGCTGTCGTTCGGACTCGTGAATACGCTGGTCATGGCCGTCTTCGAACGCATCCGCGAAATCGGCCTGATGCTGGCCTTGGGCATGCGGCCCGCATCGATACTCGGGCAGATCGTGCTCGAGTCGATGTTGCTGCTGTCCGTCGGCTTACTTGTCGGCAATGTCCTCGCGTGGGCGTCGATCGTGCCGCTCGAGTCAGGCATCGACGTGTCGGTGGTCGCCGAGGGCATGGAGATGATGGGCGCGTCGAGCGTCCTGTATCCGCAGCTCAGGCTGGCCGACGTCGTGCTCGCGAACGTCGTCGTGCTGTCGCTCGGCTTTCTCGCGAGCCTGTCGCCGGCCTGGCGGGCGTCGCGCTACGAGCCCATCGAGGCCATCAGCAAGTCGGACTGATCTCATGACACCCGAAAGGACCCGCAACAGGAAAGCCGCATGACGACCGTTCGCTGTATCGATCTTTGCAAGACCTACGTCCAGGGCGACCAGGAAATCAAGGCACTCGACCACCTGAGCCTCGATATCGAGGCCGGAGGATTCGTTTGCCTGTCGTCGCCCTCCGGCGGCGGCAAGACGACGCTACTGAACGCGATCGGGGGCCTCGACCGGCCGGACAGCGGCGAGGTCTGGATCGCGGGCCAACGGATCGATGTGCTCGGCAAGGGCGACCTCGCAGAGTTGAGGCTTACCAAAATCGGCTTCGTGTTCCAGGCTTACAACCTGATTCCCGTGCTCACGGCGCGGGAGAACGTCGAGTTCGTCATGCAGGTGCAGGGCATGCCGGCGGCCGAGCGGCGGGAGCGCTCGATGGCCGTGCTGCGCGAAGTGGGTCTTCAGGGCATGGAGGATCGGCGCCCTGCGGCCATGTCCGGAGGTCAGCAGCAACGGGTCGCCGTCGCCCGGGCGATCGTATCCGGGCCCGCGCTCGTGCTCGCCGACGAGCCCACGGCAAACCTGGATTCGCGGAATTCCGACGAGCTGATCGAACTGTTCTCGCGCCTGAACCGCGATCATTCCACGACCTTCGTCATAGCCACGCACGATCAGCGGGTCATGGCCTACGTACCGCGGCTCATCCGCATGCTGGACGGCCGCATCGTCGACGACGTGCGGCAGCATGCGAACTGAGCTGCTCGCCACGCTGGCGCTCGCCGCCTGCGCCGGCCCGGCCCTCGCGGACGGGCTAACGGTCGGCGGACTCGGCAAGCTCAACCTGCTCACGGCTACTTTCCCCGACGACAGTCTGGCGCGCAACGCTATTGGTGCGTCCAGCGTGGATCTGCAAGGCGAGTTTCGGCTCAACATCGAGTGGCGCGACGACGGTTTCTCGGCGGATGCCGCCTACCAGGCCTTCGGTTTCTACGGCGACACGCTCGAACTCGGCAGCCAGCTGCCGCCTGGCGTTGGCGTCGTGATCCCGCGACTGCCGAACGACGACCGACGCTTTTTCGATCTGACGCGCGTCGTCAGCGAGAGCGACCGGCGCGCCCTCCTTCATCGTCTCGACCGCGCCTGGGTCGGGCACTCGGGCGAGCGCCATGTCATACGCGTGGGCCGCCAGGCGCTCACGTGGGGCAACGGCCTCTTTTACGCGCCGATGGATCTCGTCAATCCCTTCGACCCGGCGACGATCGACACGGAGTACAAGTTCGGCGACGACATGCTCTACGGGCAATACTTGCGTGCGAGTGGCGACGACCTGCAGGCGGCAGTCGTGCTGCGCCGTAACGCGCTGTCCGGGGAGATTGAGAGCGACGCGCGTACGGTTGCGCTCAAGTACCATGGATTCGCACCGTCCTTCGAGTACGATCTGCTCGTGGCCGACCACTACGAGGACCATGTCCTGGCTGTCGGCGGAGGTGTCGACGTCGGCGGTGCCGTGCTGCGTTCGGACCTCGTTATCAGCGACACGCCCGGCGGCACGTTCGCGCAGTTCGTCGCGAACGCGAGCTATTCGTGGGTATGGGGCGGGCGCAACGTCAGCGGCTCGATCGAGTACTTCTACTCGGGCTTCGGGCAGTCCGCAGGCGACTATTCGCCCGCCGCGTTCGCCGCGAATGCCGAGCTCACGGAACGCGTGTTGCGGGGCCAGCTATTCACGCTCGGACGGCACTACATCGCGGCCAGCGCGATCGTCGAGGTGACGCCCCTGTGGACCGTGACGCCGATCGCCCTCGCCAATATCGGCGACCCGAGCGCGCTCCTGCAGCTGACCTCTACTCTGAGTCTCGGCGACAACCTGACCTTGCTCGGCAGCGTCAACCTGCCCGTAGGCCCATCCGGCAGCGAATTCGGCGGCATCGCTACGGGGATGGAAGGCCTGTTCCTGTCTTCGGGCCCCGGCGTTTTCGCGCAGTTCGCCGTGTACTTTTAGATGCGGTCTAGCGTCCGGCGCCGGCACGCTCGAGATGTCGGCGCAGGTTCTCGAACACCGAGTGTCCGACTTCGCCGAACACCGGGTCCATGATGGAGAGAGCGCTCAGGTCGATCTCGCGGTCGTCATCGCCCGCCATCGAATCGGCGCGCGGAAACAGGTCCCGCTCCTCCCATTCCATGTGCTTGCGAAGCTTACGGACGTAGTCGACCATATCCCCGACTACGCGCTCGCGGCGGATTTCGACACCGGACATCATGGCCGCGATATCGTTCCTTAAGGTCAGACCGAGTTCGGCGATCGACTGATGATCGGTCTCGACGAGATCGAGTCCCTCGACGAGCTTCTCGTCGTAGCCGCGCAGCTCCCGGTAGAGCAGGTCCTCTCGCGGATGATGCACGGCGTCCGAGTAAACGATCATGTACTGCATGATGTCGTGCAGCAGCTCGAGATCGGGCGTCCGGCCGCGATCGACGGCGAGCAACTCGTTTTCGACGAGGTCGAGAAGCTGCGCGATATTGCGGTGGTCCTCGCGCAGCTCCGCGAGAATTCGGGTTAACCTGGCCTGCACTGGACTCGCCGTGGTGATGCGAGACTGCATACTGCGCGGTGCCTTGCGCGACCGGAATCCGCACTTTCCCGTACGCATGCGGCATATGCAGGCCGCCTGCGGCTTAACCGGCCGGTAACGAAACGGACATATTGACGTAAACGGCCTGTAAAGGCCGCATGGTCTCTTGTACACGATTCAGGTCAAGAGCCAGGGCAAAATGAGTCTCGCATCCATCCTGCTGGTCGACTCCGATCCCAAGCTGCGCGCAAGCATGGCGCGCAGGCTGCGCGAGCTGGGCCACGAGGTCAGTGAGTCGGAGAGCGCGGTGTCCGCGCTCAAGCAGATTCGCCGCAAACGGCCCGATCTCATGATTTGCGATTTCGCGCTGCCGGATCTGTCGGGCGTGGATTTGCTGCAGGACGTTCGCTCGAGTGAGCAGTTCGGTTCGATCCGGGTACTGATTACCTCGGCCCGCAAGGGCTCGGACGACGTAGTCCATGCGCTCGAGTCCGGCGCCGACGATTTCATCGACAAACCCGTGGACATGCTTGAGCTTCGGGCACGCGTCGGCGCCTGTCTCAGGCGCCCGGCAAGCCCCGGCCGGGCCGACCGGATGACGGTTGGCGGGATCACGATCGACAACGTCGGCCGTCGCGTGTCGGTCGATGGCGTATATGTTTCTCTTGCACCACGTGAGTTCCGGCTGCTGCATTTCCTGTTGTTCAACCGTGACCGCGTGTTCAGCCGCAAGCAGCTGCTCGTGCACGTCTGGGAGCAGGACTCCTCCGTTGGCCCGAGGACCGTGGACGTGCATATCCGCAGGCTCAGGAGCGTGCTCGAGCCGTTCGGCTACGAGCGCTACCTGCAAACCGTTCGCGGCTCGGGATACCGCTTCTCGCTCGACTCCTGAGACCGCTCGAAGGCGTTGTAACGATCCAGTAACAATTCTGTCACAGAGCATCCACATACTCGCTCTACACTTCCGCGCCACGTCATCAGAGGACTGAGGGGTGTCGTCGGGGGCAGCGCGACAACCGTCCAACAGAAACAAGAAACAGAACCAAGAAACGTTGGTCCCGAAATCGTTCCGCAAGACCCGTATCACGACCCCAGGGATTTTGATTTTCGATCCACGTGTGCTGACCGCAGCGCACTGAACCAGCTACACCTAAACGTCTGGAGAGGACACATGAACCTTACCAAACTGGCTGCTGTGACGGCCTTAGCTATCGCTCTCACAGCCTGTGAAGGCGGCGACGTTGTTGTCGACGCCAGCGATAATTCGACGAATACCGACAACTCCGTCAGCGGCGGCGGCGGTTCGAACAACCCCTGCGCGCAGTACACCGATCCCGATACCCAGAACACGGTCCAGGGTTCCTTCGACGGCACCAACTGCAGCTACGATTCGTCGTTCGTCGGTGAGGACAATCCGCTGACCGTCAACCTGACGATTCCGCGAATCGCCGGCGCGCACGTGTTCGAAGACTCGCTGTTCGTCGGCGAGAACACGGACGGCACGGTCGGCCCGCGGCCGACGCCGCAGGCGCCGGACACGCCGACGGCCGACGGCACCGTGCCCGAGGGCGTCGTGCTGACGATCCGTGCCGGCGCAAGGCTCGCCTGGACGCAGTCCTCCGACTACCTGCTGATCAATCGCGGCTCGCAGATCATCGCCGACGGCAGCCCGACGGCCCCGATCATCTTCACGAGCGTCAATGACACGACCGACCCGCCGACCGTCGATCCCGAAGCGGTCGCACAGTGGGGCGGCATCGTCATCAATGGCAACGGCATCACGAACAAGTGCGACGACACGCAGCGCGCCAACGACGGCTGCCACATCGTCTCGGAAGGCAAGCCCTCGAACTTCGGCGGCAACAACAACGCCGAGAGCTCCGGCATCCTGCGCTACGTGCAGGTCAAGCACACGGGTTTCGAGGTTGCCGATGGCGACGAGCTGAACGGCGTGTCCTTCAACGCGGTCGGTTCCGGCACGGTCGTCGAGAACATCCAGGCGTACAGCACGTCGGACGACGGCCTCGAGTTCTTCGGCGGCGCCGTCAACGTGACCAACTTCGTCGGCCTGTACGTCAACGACGATTCGCTCGACTACGCGGACGGCTACGTGGGCACGATCACGAACGCGCTGATCATTCACGGCCTGAACTCCGGTAACCGCTGCATCGAGGGCGACAACCAGGGTTCGAGCGGCGACTTCGACGCACAGCCGCGCACGACGCCGGTCGTCAACAACATGACCTGCCTGCCGTCCGCATCCGACGCGAACGTCCGCGGCGACTCGGAAGGCCCGCTCTACCGCCGCGGCGTCGGCACGATCCTGACCAACAGCATCATCGCCGACAGCTGGGCGCGCGCCGTCCTTGCCCGCAGCGGCAACGAGTGCTTCGAGCTCAACAACCAGGCGACCTACGACGTCGCCGAAGCCGGCGTCGACACGAACGTCACGAGCACGATCATCGCCTGCGAGGAGCCGACCAAGGACGACGACGTCGCGACATTCGCTTCCGGCGACGACGTCGGCCAGTGGTTCACGAACGCCAACGGCAACTCGGCATTCAACACGGGCGCGGCCATCATCACGGACTCGACCAACCCCGACATCGTGGCCCTGAACGGCATCTACACGGCGCCGGTCTGCAGCGACACCGGTTGCGACTTCGTGGCGCCCGGCCCGACGCCCGTCACCCTTGTGCCGGCCGACGTGGAAGGCGGCGCGACGAACGCCGACGGCGATCCGATCATCGGCGCGGTCAGCGCCGACAACGACTGGACCGCCGGATGGACGTTCGGCCTGCAGGACACGGCCAACGGCGGCCGGCTGTGGTTCAACCCGGCGACCGGCGGCACGCCGTAAGCTGAGCCTTGATCGGGGCCGGCCCGCTCGGATGGGAGCGGCCCGGCCGCGGGGAACCCGGGCGGCCCCATCGAGTTGCAGAGCGCCGTCTCCCAAACGAACACACACAGGTCCGACTATGAACGTCAAAAAAACACAGCTGGCTCGCCTGATCGCCGCTCTCGCCGGCGTCGGAACGCTGGCGACCGGCGGAGCCGTTCTCGCCCAGGAGCCTGCTGCGGAGGAACTCGCCGCGGAAGAAGAGGAGGCGATCGAGGAGGTCGTCGTTCTCGGACGCTTCAGGGCGGCGGCTACCGATATCGTCTCCGAGCGACTGGCATCGGATGTTCCGGTCGACATGCTCGACGCGGCGCTGATCTCGCGCGTCGGTGACTCGAACGTCGCTTCCGCGCTGCGCCGCGTACCCGGTGTCACGCTGGTACAGGACCAGTTCGTATACGTACGCGGACTGGGTGAACGCTATTCGAGCACGCAGCTAAACGGCGCGGTCATTCCCTCTCCGGACCTGACGCGAAACGTGCTGCCGCTCAACATCTTCCCCGCCGAGATAATCGATGCGCTGTCGGTGTCGAAAGGCTATAGCCCGGACCTGCCCGCGGCCTTCGGCGGCGGCAACATCAACATCCGGACCAGGGCGATTCCGGAAGACGCGCAGTTCAGCTTTACGGTCAACACGGGCTGGAACTCGGAGCATTCCGAGAACGGGTTCAGCTACGCGGGCGGCGGTGATGACAGCATCGGCACCGACGACGGCACGCGCGAGCTGCCGACCGCGATCACCAACGGCATCCAACAGTACCGTGGCAACTTTTCGCCGAACAACATCCAGAGCCTCGCACGCCAGGCGGGCAGCCCGATCTCGATCGCACAGGCCCAGTCCGACAACCGGGCGCTCGCGACGTCGCTGAATCGCAATCTCGACTTGAGGCCGAAGGACAACCCGGCCGACCTCGAGGCGGAGGTCACGGGCGGTTACAAGTGGTACCTCAACGACGACTGGGACGTCGGCTTCCTGGCCATCGCGGACTACTCGAACAAGTGGCGCAACCGGCAGCGCTTTTTCCGCAGCGTCACCGAGCCGGAGCAGACCTTTGCCGAGGCCATCCGTACGATCAACCAGGTCACGCTGACGGGCGGCCTGAATGCCGGCGTGAACTTCCTGGACGACCACAAGTTCAATGCTCTCGGCATGTTCATTCGCAACACCGAGGACGAGGCAACTTTCTCCCAGGCCTGTACGCTCGGTCAGTTCAACGACTGCGGCACGACCAGCACGCGGGAGCGCCTGGAGGACATTCGCTTCGAACAGCGCGACCTCGAGATTTTCCAGCTGTCCGGCGAGCATGTGCTCGGCGAAGACACGTTCGACAGGCTGCCGTTCCTGGGTTTCCTGCGCGGCTTCACGGGCACGAAGGGGTCGTGGTTCTACACCGATTCCACGGCGGAAACCAACCTGCCGAACGAAACTCGCGTCCGCTTCGTTGAAGACATCGATCCGACGACCGGCGAGACGCTCGCGTCGCGCGTTCGCTCGGTCAACAACGCGGCCGAATTCCGCTTCGGCGACCTCATCGACGAGGTCGAGAACTGGGGTGGCGAGATCAGCGTGCCGTTCACGGGCGCGGGCTACGACCTCGAGCTCTCGGCCGGCGGCAGCTACACCCGCAAGGGCCGCAGCTACGAGCAGACGGTCCTCGGTCTCGGGCCGACCGTCAACAACGTCAACTTCGACAACGAAATCGCCGACGGCGCGATCTCCGACGTGTTCAGCGACGACAACCTGAACAATCCGCTGTACGGCTATGAGCTGTTCATCGGCATCGGCCAGTTCGGTACGGAGTCCTACGCCGCCGGCCAGATCACGGACGCAGGCTTCGGCAAGTTCGACCTGATGCTCAACGACACGTGGCGCTTCTCCGGCGGCGCGCGTTGGGAGAACTTCAAGCAGGTGTCGGTGCCGATCGACTACCTGGCGTTCTCCGAGCCGCGCATTCCGCTGAGCGCCGACGAGATCGAGCAGTCGGTTATCGCCACCGACGAGTGGTACCCGGCGTTCTCGGCGACGTACATCAAGCCCGAGTTCTGGGCGCCCGAGTTCCAGTTCCGCGTCTCCTGGTCGGAGACGGCCACGCGGCCGGACCTGCGCGAGATCTCGACCTCGGTATACATCGATCCGCTGACCGAGGCGCGCGTTATCGGTAATCCGAACCTCCGGCCCGCGGAGCTCTCCAACTTCGACATCCGCGGTGAATGGTTCTGGGATTCCGACAACTTCACGATCTCGGCGTTCTACAAGGACATCAAGGACCCGATCGAAACGATCCAGGGCGGCGCCACCGAGGACAACATCGTCTTCAACTTCATCAACGCCGACAGCGCCGAGCTCTACGGCGTCGAGATCGAGGGACTCAAGGGTCTCGGCTTCCTGTCGAACTACGGCTGGACCGATGCCTTCTACGTTGCCGGCAACGTGACGCTCAGCGATTCCGAGGTCGTCATTCCGGCGACCGCCGGCGGTAACCTCACCAATCGTACCCGCGAGCTTACCCAGCAGTCGCCGTGGGTCGCGAACCTGCAGCTCGGCTACGACTCCATCGATGGCCGGCACGGTGCGACGCTCGTCTACAACGCCTTCGGCGAGCGCATCTTCTTCGCCGGCATCAACGGCGTCGACGACGCCTACGAGCAGCCGTTCCACTCTGTGGACTTCGTCTACTCGTTCTTCCCGACCGACCAGTGGACGATCAAGCTCCGCTTCCAGAATATCCTGGACCAGACCACCCGCATCGACCAGCGGGACCCGAACGGCAACGAAGTGCGTGTCCTCGAACAGACCGTCGGCACGTCGTTCCTGCTCGACATCAAGTGGGGCTTTTAGGTCGCCACGGGCAGGGGCAAGATCGGAACGGGCGCCTTCGGGCGCCCTTTTCTTTCTCACCCCGACAATTGCCTCGGGAGCGATGCCGGCCCCGCCGCGAGGGTCGAATCCTCGATCGCGCCCGGTATAATTCCGGGTTCCGCCAACCCGTCGGAGTCTCGCTGGGCAATGACGATTCGATCCTTCAGGAATTTCGCTGTCGCGCTGGTTCTCGGCGTGCCGCTGCTTGCGGGCTGCACGGTCAATCCGGTCACGGGCAAATCGGAACTCGTGCTCACGAGCGCGGCCCAGGAGATCCAGCAGGGCGAGCAGGCCTACGTGCCGACGCAGCAGTCGCAGGGCGGTGTCTACGACGTCGATCCCGAACTCAATCGCTACGTCACGAAGGTCGGCATGAAACTCGCCGCGGTCAGCGACCGTGATCTGCCTTACGAGTTCGTCGTTCTCAACAACTCGGTGCCGAACGCCTGGGCGATGCCCGGCGGCAAGATTGCGATCAACCGCGGGCTGTTGACCGAACTCGACAACGAAGCCGAGCTTGCCGCCGTTCTGGGACACGAAATCGTGCACGCGGCGGCGCGCCACTCCGCGCAGCAGCAGACCCGCGCCGCGATGTCGCAGGTGCTCGTCGCGGCCACGGCCGTGGCGTCAAGCGGCTCCGACTACGGCTCGCTCGTCGTCGGTTCTGCCGGGCTCGGCAGCCAGCTCATCAATTCGACCTACGGCCGCGGCGCCGAGCTCGAGTCGGATCTCTACGGCATGAAGTACATGTCCGAGGCCGGCTACGACCCGCAGGGCGCGGTCACCCTGCAGCAGACCTTCCTGCGGCTCTCCGAGGGCGGCCGGCAGGACTGGCTGAGCGGCCTGTTCGCGTCGCATCCGCCGTCGCAGGCTCGCGTGGAGGCCAACCGGAAGACCGCGGCCACGCTGCCGCCCGGCGGCGTTTTGGGCGCGGACGACTACCGGCTCATCATGCAAAAGACCATGCAGGCAAAGCCCGCCTACGATGCCTACGATGAAGGCCGCAGGGCGCTGGCCGACGGCGACACCGACAAGGCACTCGACCGCGCGGCGCGGGCGCTCGATCTGTTTCCGGAGGAGGCGAACTTCCACGCGCTGCGCGGCGATGTCCGCTACGCGCAGAAGAATTACGCAGACGCTGAAACGAACTACGATCGCGCCATCGCGCGGCGCGGCGACTACTTTTACTACCATCTGATGCGCGGCCTCGTGAAGAGCGAGCAGGGCGAGGCCGACGCGGCCGTGACCGACCTCGAGCGCTCGATCGGTCTGTTGCCGACGGCGCCGGCCTACTACACGCTCGGCAACATCGCACGCGATCGCGGGGACGTCGATTCGGCCGTCGAGTACTACAGGGTCGTCGCCCAGTCGGAAGGAGACTACGGCCGGGCCGCGTCGGCGGAGCTTGCGCGGCTGGATCTCGCCCGCAATCCGTCCGCCTACGTCGCGCACGGCTGCGAGGCGGGATCCAACGGTAACCTGGTCGTTCTCGTGCAGAACAAGACCGCCGTGACGCTGCGCGACATTCGCGTCGCGATCAGCCTGAGCGACTCGGCGAATCGCACCCGGCAGGTCGAGCGCACGTTCCCGGGCGGGCTCGAGCCGGGCAAGGTCGCGAGTCTCGACACGGGCCTCGGGCCGTACGCGGGCGGCGCTTGCCCGGTGCAAGTCATCGGCGCCACGCCGCCGGACTAGCAGGCAGTTGAAAAACGCAGTTTTTTCAACTGCCTGCTAGCGTCCTCTGCAGCGCTCGCGACAGGCTTTTGCGCGCCCCGTGACGACGCACAGGCCCGGCCCGAGTAGATAATGGCCCGTGGTCGATGCAAAATGGTGGGCTTTCACGGCGATACCGGCCGGGCAGGGGCTCTTGAACAACCGACTCCGATACACGGTACCCAATGGCGTCACGGCGCTGAGCCTGCTCCTGGGGCTGGGTTCGATCGTGACGTCGCAGCTGGGCGAGCTCGAATTCGCCGCCTGGCTGATCGTCTGGTGCGGGCTGCTGGATACGCTCGACGGCGTCGCGGCGCGGCTGCTGCGCGCCACGTCGAGCTTCGGGGCCGAGTTCGATTCGATGGCCGACCTGATCTCGTTCGGCGCCGCGCCGGCCATACTCGTGATCCACGCCGGCATCGAGATCGGCGGCATCGACATGACCTCGGACCAGTTCTGGGTGCTCCTCGCGGCGGCGGGCGTGTTCACGCTTGCTGGCGCGATGCGCCTTGCACGCTTCAACCTGACCAGCGACGACGCACCGACGGGCTGGTTCCGAGGCGTGCCGATCACGGCGGCCGGCGGCGGAATGCTGTCCTCGCTCGTACTCGTCCTGATCTATCACGAGGACATCGCGGCCTCGCTGCCTCTGCAGCTCTACTTCCCGATATTGTTGTTCCTGCTCGGCATCCTGATGGTTTCGAGACTCAGGTTTCCGAAGGCGAAGCTGCGCAAGAACAACCTCATGAACGCCTTCCAGATCGTCAACATCGCGCTGATCTTCTATTGCGGTATCACCCGGTCCTATCCTGAGTACCTGTTCGGCATCGGCGTCCTGCTCATGGTGGGCGGCATCGTCGCGGGGCTGATCATCAAAGAAGAAGAACCAGAAGAACTGACCGCCTGAACTTGAGACACGGAGACCACATGGCAGAACGCATGATTGCGGTCCTGCTCCTCGGCATGCTGATCGGCTGCAGTGGGGCGGGCAACGAACAGGCGGGTGAATCCGCCGCGAAGCCGGATGATTTCGAGGCCATCGACGGCTTCATCCCGTTGTTCCGGGATGACGACGGCGGCCGTCTGTTCCTGAAGATCGATGCCTTCGACTCCCCGTTCATCTATCAGTCGTCGCTGCCGCGCGGGATCGGCTCGAACGATATCGGGCTCGATCGCGGCCAGCTCGGCGATACCCGGCTCGTGCGTTTCGTGCGAAGCGGGCCGCGCGTCCTGCTCATGCAGGACAACCTGTCGTACCGGGCACTGTCGGACGACGCCGGCGAGCGCCGCGCGGTCGACGAATCCTTCGCGCGTTCCGTAATCTGGGGCTTCGACGTTGCTTCCGAAAGCGACGGCGCCGTGCTCGTCGACGCGACGCCTTTCTTCCTGAGAGACGCGCACGGTGTCGCCGCGCGACTCGCGGAGATGGGCGAGGGCAGCTACTCGGCTGATCTCAAGCGCTCGGCCATCTACATGGACAGGACGCGCGGATTCCCGGACAACACCGAGGTCGAGGGCATCGTCACGTTCGGCGGACGGGCGGAGGGCCCGTACCTGCCCACCGTGGCGCCGGATACCGCTGCCATCACCGTGCACGTGCATCACTCATTCATACGTTTGCCCGCGGACGGCTACGAACCGATTGCATACGACCCGCGTGCCGGCGTCATCGGTCTCGGCTGGCTCCAGTCCGGGTTCCTGGACTACGCGAGCGACATCGGCGATCCGCTGCACGTCGACTACGGGCGGCGGCACAGGCTCGAGAAGAAGGACCCGACGGCTGCCATCAGCGAAGCCGTCGAGCCGATCGTCTACTACGTCGACCCGGGCGCGCCCGAGCCGGTACGTACCGCGCTGATCGAGGGCGCCCGGTGGTGGAACGAGGCGTTCGAGGCGGCCGGCTACCGCAACGCGTTCCAGGTCGAACTGCTGCCGCCGGACGCCGACCCTATGGACGTTCGCTACAACGTCATCCAGTGGGTGCACCGGTCCACGCGCGGCTGGTCCTACGGCTCTTCGGTCATGGACCCGCGCACGGGTGAGATTCTCAAAGGCCACGTCACGCTCGGATCGCTGCGCGTGCGCCAGGATTACCTGATCGCCGAGGGCCTGCTCGCCCCCTACGAGGGGGACGCCGTACCCGACGCGATGCTGCAGATGGCGCTGGCGCGCATTCGTCAGCTGTCCGCACACGAGGTCGGGCATACGCTCGGTTTCGAGCACAACTTCGCGGCCAGCACGCAGGATCGCGCGTCGGTCATGGACTACCCGCATCCGCTCATCAAGATCGCGGACGATGGCAGCTTCGACCTGAGCGAGGCCTATGACGTCGGCATTGGCGGATGGGACAAGCGTGCCGTCCTGTACGCTTACCAGGACTTCCCGGACGGCGTGGACGCCGACGCCGCCCGCGCCGGGATCATGGCCGAGACGATCGAGCTTGGACACAAGTACATTACCGACCAGAATGCGCGCAGCGCCTCCGCCTCGCATCCGGACGCGAATCTGTGGGACAACGGTGCGGATGCGATCGCCGAGCTCGAGCACCTGCTCGACGTGCGTTCGCGAGCGCTTGCCCGATTTTCCGAGCGGAACGTGAGGCCCGGCCGTCCCGAGGCGACGATCGAGGACGTCCTCGTGCCGATCTATCTGCTGCACCGCTTCCAGATTCAGGCCGTCGGCAAGCTGGTCGGCGGCCTCGACTTCCGCTACACGCTGCGCGGCGACGGCCAGGCCGGCCCCGCACCGGTCCCGGCCGATCGCCAACGCGCGGCGATGCGCGCGCTGATCGCGACGCTCGACGCCGACGTGCTCAGCCTGCCGGCGGGACTCGCCGCGAAGATTCCGCCGCGGCCACCCGGGTTTTCCCGGACCCGGGAGACATTCGTGTCGCCGACGGGCGGCCAGTTCGATCCGTTGGCGCCGGCCGCCAGCGCCGCGGCGCTGACGCTCGACGTGCTTCTCAACCCGGAGCGGGCCGCGCGTATGAATCGCAGTGCCGCGCCGGACTTCGCCGAACTGGTTGCAGGGCTGCTCGACGCAACCTGGTTCCCGGCGCCGGTCGCCGAGCTACGTTACGATGCGCTCGACATGCAGACCAATCTGCTCGTGCTCGACGGCCTGCTCAGGCTGGCCGTCGACGCCAGCGCCGACCCATCGGTGCGTGCGGCGGCGCTGGCCGGCGTCGCCCGCATCCAAAGCCGGACCGATCGAAGCGCCAGGGTCACGCCCGACGTCCTCGCCTTCCTGAGGCTCGCCCGGTCGCGGATAGAGCGCGTGCTCGACGACCCGGCTGGTCTCGACACGATACCGTCCGTTACCGTGCCGCCGGGATCGCCGATCGGTGCGGCAACGGGCGACGCCGCCGGCTGGATTCGTTAGAGAACACCATGTCCACGACGACCATCGTCCTGATCGGCTACCTGATCATCCTGGTAGCGCTCACGGCATGGAGCCGCAAGGAGACCCGCTCGCTGTCCGGCTATTTCATGGCCGGCAAGAAGCTGCCGTTCTGGGTGGTAGCGTTCAGCGCCAACGCGACGGGCGAGTCGGTATGGCTGCTGCTCGGGCTGACGGGCTTCGGCTACCTGTACGGCGTGCAGGCCTACTGGATCGTCGTAGGCGAGATCATCGGACTGTGGCTTTCGTGGCGACTGATATCGAGGCGCCTGAAAAAGCTCGGCGACGAAACCGATGCGATTACGGTGCCCGACGTGTTGGCCGCGAAGTTCGTCGATCGCTGGAACCTGATTCGCGGTATCGCCGTCACGATCATTTTGCTCATGGTCACGACCTACGTCACGGCGCAGATGGTGGGCGCAGGCAAGGCCTTTGACGGCTTCATGGGCGTGGATTACCGGACCGGTGTCGTGCTCGGCGCGATCATCATCATCGGCTACACGTTCGTCGGCGGCTACAAGGCCGTGTCCTACACCGATGTCGTGCAGGGCATGCTCATGCTGGGCGCGCTGATTCTCGTGCCCATCGTCGCGATCAATGCGGCGGGCGGTTTCGGCGGCATGACCGAGGCGCTCGACGCACAGGATCCGGGGCTCTTGAACATGCTGGCGCCGACGGACAGGGGCGCCGAGGGCTGGATCTTCATCGTGAGCTTCGCGGCGATCGGCCTGCCGTTCTTGGGCGTCCCGCAGATGCTGATTCGCTACATGTCCGCGCGCGACGACGCCGAGGTAAGAAAGGCGCGCGTGCTGTCGCTGATCGTGATGTTCCTGTTCCTGTTCGGTGCCGTCACCGTGGGCTTGGCCGGGCGCGCCCTCTACCCCGGGCTCGAGGATCACGACCTGATCTTCCCGACGCTCGCCAGCGAACTGTTCCCGCCGCTGGTTGCGGGCATCCTGTTCGTTTGCGTGCTGTCGGCGATCATGTCGACCGTGGACTCCCTGCTGTTGCTGGCGTCGTCCGCCGTCGTCCGCGATACGATGCAGAAGATTCTCGGCAGTGCGAAGTCCGACGCCGAGCTCGCCCGGGTAGGCAAGTTCGTCACGATCATTATCGGAATACTCGCGGTCGCGTTCGCGATTCCCGAGGCAAAGTTCATTTTCTGGTTCGTGCTGTTCTCGTGGTCCGGCCTGGGCGCCGCTTTCGGGCCGCCGCTGATCATGCTCCTGCACGACGAGAAAACGACGGCCGAGGGCGTCGTCGCGGGCATGAGCGGCGGCTTCCTGACCAGCGTGATCTGGGTCATGTTCTTCAAGCAGCAGAGCTTCGGCCTGTACGAGGCCGTGCCGGGCTTTGCCGTGGGCTTTCTCGCGACCTGGGCCGTCAGTCGCATGACCTCACAGGCTGCCGGGGCTGCGGCCGATCAGGCCCAAGCCGAAAGAAAAGCGCCTGGCATGTAACCGATCCTATGCCGCGGCGCTAAGAGTCGGGCAAGTACTGCATGAACCAGGAGACACCCATGCGCACCGTCAGATTCCTGTTGGTCCTCGTTCTCGCGAGCCTGCCGCTTGCCGTGGCCGCCGCCCTGAAGAGCGACGATCTTCCCGGCGACTCCAGCTGGTACATCCACATCGACCTCGAGGAGATGCGGACCACCGAGGCCGGCAAGAGCCTGTATGCATGGCTCGAGAGCGAAGTTCTCGATGAGGTCGAGGACGAAAGCGGCGTCGATCTCGGCAGGGAGGTCGATAACCTGACCGCCTTCTCGCTCGGCGAGGACGGATTCGTCATGATCATGAACGGCCGCTTCAGCCAGGAGACCCGCGACAAGGCCATGGCCGCGGCCGCGACCGCTGAACGCTTCGATACGCGCAAGAGCGGCGGCAAGGTCTACCACCGGGTACAGAATGACGAACATGCCTCTGTTTCGCTCGACAACGGCAACGTCGATATCGAGGGGCTGACCGATGAGATGTTCTTCAGCTTCGACCTGAAGAACAAACTCGTCGCCACCTCCAGCGAAGCCGAGATGAAGGCCCTGCTCGCCAACGGCGGCAAGGTTAGCGGGCAGAAAAGCCATGCCGGGGCACTGTTCGTCATTTCGGCGGAGAGCAGCCTGATCCAGGCCGGGCTGAACACGGAGAACGTTGACAGCGGCGACGATGAGGGCTTCAAGTCCAATGTCATGCGAAACACGAAGCAGATCGCCGTGCTCGTCGCCGACGTAGCCGGCAAGGTTGCGATCGAGGCCCAGCTGCTGGCGTCCGAGGCCGAGACCGCGGAGTCGCTCGCGAGCATCGTCCGCGGCCTGATCGCCCTGCAGATCTTCAGCGATGACATGGACCCCGAGATCGCGGAATTCCTCAGGAATACACGTGTCGACGTGGACGACACGCTGCTCAAGGTCAGCGTGGCGCTGTCGCCCGCATCCGTCCAGGCCGTGCTCGACGAAGCTTAGTTAAAAGGGGGCACGTCGTGAGCCGGGAGCCGGGGGAGGAACTCGCGCTGGTCGAGGCGGCGAAGTCGGGCTCGGTGGCTGCGTTCACCGAGCTCGTCGGCCACTATCGCGCGCGGCTGTTGCGCTTCCTCCTCACTCGCTGTGCAAGCTATGCCGACGCCGAGGATGCGCTGCAGGATACGCTCATAAGTGCCTTCCGCTATCTCGATAGCTACGATCCGCGCTGGCGCTTCAGCACCTGGCTGTACCGCATCGCCATCCGCAACGCGCTCAGACAGGACAGTCGCTACGTCAATGAGCTCGGGGAACTCGGCGACGAGCAAAGCGACCCGCTCCTGAAGTGCATCGAAGCCTCCGAGCGCGCGAACCTGTGGCTGACGGCCCGCCGCCATCTGAGCGACGACGTCTATGCGGCCATGTGGCTGCGCTATGTCGAGGACATGTCGGTCAACGACGTCGCCGCCGTGCTCGAACGCACGGCATCCTGGACCAAGGTCAACCTGATGCGCGGCCGCAGGAAGCTCAACGCGGTGCTCAACGCGCACCCTGAATCAAAGGAGAGTGAAGCCTATGGATGAGTTCGAACAACGCCTGAAGCACGATGCGTCGAAGATCCGGGCGGAGGTCTCGCCCGAGCTCGACGACCGAATCCGTGCCTCGCTCGAAGCCGTACGGCCCGAGCCGCGACCGATGCGGCCGCGTCGGCCGATCTCGCTCTGGTGGGCCAGCAGCCTGACGGGCGTCGCCGCGGCGATCGTCATCATTGTCCTGGTCAATGTGAAATCCATCGCACCGGGACCCGCGCCGGCCGAAGACGGAATTGCCGGCGTCAATGGCATCGCCGCGACGCCGCCGATGCTGCCGGACCTGACTGCGCGCGCCGCGGTGCTGGCCGGTCCGCTCGAGCAGGAACTCGAGGACCTCGAGGCCGACCTCCGAAAAGCCCGCCGGGCAGTGCGCGAAGACCTGGGGCTCGATATGTGAGTTGGCAATCGCGAACGATTGTCATATCCTGCCGCCCAGGGGGCAGTTCGCCGGTATTGGCGAACGAAAATGACGTCATTTGACAAAACGCCGATACCGAAAGGGACGTACGAAAGGCTCAGGGAACGGCACGACCGAAAAACCAGTTAGCGAACCTGCTTCACTGATGAAGGCCCGCGGACAGAGTCCGGGGTCAGAGCACCCACGGGGCCTTGGCCAGGACCCTTGACAGGGATGTGCTCACGTTAGGCGCTTGCAAGGAGGTGCATGACACATGCCGTTCGCTATCGTTCTGATCCTGCTGGTCGTCGGTTCCATCCTCTTTCACCTCCTGAGTCCGTGGACGTTCACGCCGCTGGCGTCGAACTGGGGCATGATCGATTTCACGGTCGATATCACGCTCTGGGTGACGGCTTTCGTATTCGTCGCCGTCAACCTGTTCATGGCGTACGCGATCATTCGCTTTCGGCACAGAAAAGGCGAGGCGTCGAAGGCCAAGTACGAACCCGAGAACAAGCGCCTCGAAACCTGGCTGACCGGCCTGACGGCGATCGGCGTTGCGGCGATGCTGACGCCGGGCCTGTTCGTCTGGGCCAAGTTCGTCAACGTCCCGGAGGAGGCGCATGTCGTCGAAGCCATCGGCCAGCAGTGGCACTGGACCTACCGTTTCCCGGGCGCCGACGGCAAGTTCGGTGACGTACGGGCGGAGTTGATCAGCAATGACAATCCGTTCGGGATGGTCGCCGAGGATCCGCAGGGACGGGACGACGTGCTGGTCTACAGTCCGGAGGTACACCTGCCGGTCGACAGGCCGGTCAAGTTTCTGCTGCGCTCCAAGGACGTGCTCCACAATTTCACCGTGGCTCAGTTCCGGGTAAAGATGGATCTGGTCCCGGGCATAAGCAGTTACCTCTGGCTGACACCCACCGAGGTCGGCCGATTCGAGGTGCTCTGCGAAGAGCTTTGCGGAATCGCGCATCACACGATGCGTGGCGCCGTCGTCGTGCAGGAAACCGCTGAGTTCGAGCGCTGGTTGGCGCAGTACCCGACCTATCGCGAAACGGTCAACGTCCCGGCGCCCGACCCCGCGCTCGGCGCGGCCGCGTACACTGTCTGCTCGGCCTGCCACGGTGCGCAGGGAGAGGGGATGCAGGCGACGAACGCGCCAACGCTTGCCGGCCAGGAGGCCTGGTATCTGCGCAGGCAGCTGTCAAAATTCAAGGCCGGTGTGCGCGGCTCGCACGCAGAGGACGTTCACGGACAGCAAATGATGGCCATGGCCCGGACGCTCGTCGACGACGCCGCGATCAACAACGTCGTGGCGTACATACAGACCTTCCCGGTCACGACAATGCCCGCGACGGTACAAGGCAACGTCGAAAACGGCAGGAAGCGCTACCAATACTGTGCCTATTGCCATGGCGACCGCGGCCAGGGCATTCAGGCCATGAACGCACCGCGCCTGGCCGGCGTCAGGGACTGGTACCTCAAGAACCAGCTGATCAAGCTTCGGGAGGACATCCGCGGCGGGCACCCGGAGGATTTTTACGGCAAGCAGATGACGTTCATGGGATACACGTTACAGGACGACCGGGAAATCGACGACGTCGTCGCCTACATCAATACGCTTCAGATCGAGCCGCCCGCGGACACGGTTGCCGTGGCGAAGCGCGAGGAGTAGACAATGGCCTACGTTGCAATCGCCGATCGCGACCACGAAGTCGAGCACCACGATCCGCAGACTTTCATCACCAAGTACGTCTGGAGCCAGGATCACAAGGTGATCGCGATCCAGTACGCCGGCACGGCGATCTTCGTCGGCGTCATCGCGCTGGTCCTGTCGGCGATGATGCGGCTGCAGCTCGGCTTTCCGGACACGTTCGCGTTCATCAATCCCGAGAACTACTACCAGTTCATTACGATGCACGGGATGATCATGGTGATCTACCTGCTGACGGCGCTGTTCCTGGGCGGCTTCGGCAACTACCTGATTCCGCTCATGTGCGGCAGCCGCGACATGGTATTCCCGTATCTCAACATGCTGAGTTTCTGGGTATACCTCCTGTCGGTCATCATCCTGCTGGCGAGTTTTTTCGTGCCGGGCGGCTCGACCGGAGCGGGATGGACCCTGTATCCGCCGCAGGCCATCATGCCGGGTACGCCGGGCGTGGACTGGGGCATCGTGCTGATGCTCGCGTCGCTCGCCGTGTTCATCGTCGCGTTCACGATGGGCGGGCTGAACTACATCACGACGGTACTGCAGGCGCGCTGCAACGGCATGACGCTGATGCGCATGCCGCTGTCGGTCTGGGGCATCTTCATCGCCACCGTGCTCGGCCTGCTGGCCTTCCCTGCGCTACTCGTCAGCGCGATCATGATGCTGTTCGACAAGGGCCTCGGGACCTCGTTCTTCATGCCGGCGATCAGCTCGATGGGCGCGGACCCGGGCTACACGGGCGGCAGCCCGATCCTGTTCCAGCACCTGTTCTGGTTCTTCGGCCATCCCGAGGTGTACATCGTCGCGCTGCCGGCGTTCGGCATCGTCTCGGACCTCCTCTCCACGCATGCGCGCAAGAACATCTTCGGCTACCGCATGATGGTCTGGGCGATAATCGCCATCGGCGGCCTGTCGTTCATCGTCTGGGCGCATCACATGTACGTCTCGGGCATGCATCCCTTCTTCGGCTTCTTCTTCGCGACGACGACGCTGATCATCGCGGTGCCAACCGCGATCAAGGTCTACAACTGGGTATTGACCCTGTGGGAGGGCGACATCCATCTGCGCGTACCCATGCTGTTTGCGATCGGCTTCATCTTTACGTTCATCCACGGCGGTCTGACGGGCCTGTTCCTCGGCAACGTGACGATCGACCTGCCGCTGTCCGACACCTATTTCGTCGTCGCGCACTTCCATATGGTCATGGGCGTGTCGCCGATTCTCGTCGTGTTCGGCGCGATCTATCACTGGTTCCCGAAGATCACGGGCAGGATGTACAACGAGACGCTCGGCAAGTGGCATTTCTGGATGACGTTCCTGGGCACCTACGCGATCTACCTGCCGATGCACTACCTGGGTTTCCAAGGCGTCCCGAGGCGCTATTTCGCCATGGGCGATACCGAGTTCCTGCCGCAGTCGGCGCAGGACCTGAACGCGTTCATTTCGATGTCCGCGCTGTTCGTCGCGGCCACCCAGATCCTGTTCTTCATCAACGTGATCTGGAGCCTCAAGTCGGGACCCAGGTCGGAGCGCAATCCCTGGAAGGCGACGACGCTCGAATGGCAGACGCCGGATCATCCGCCGAAGCACGGTAACTGGGGCCACGAACTGCCGGTCTGCTATCGCTGGGCCTATGATTACAGCGTGCCGGGCTGTCCGGACGACTTTATCCCGCAGAACGTGCCACCGGGCGATACGGCGCCGGCCGGCCGGGACCACGACGAGGGCCATTAGTGGAGCTGATCCTCGTCTTCCTGGCCGTCATCCTGGCCGTGTTCATGGGCTGGCTTTTGAAGCAGTCCTTCAACACACAGCCGTGGGTGGCCGAAAGCGTCGATGAGACCGCTCACCAGGCGCCGCTCGGTGCCAACGCGAAGGCCGTCGCGCTGACCGGCCTCCTGGCAGTGATCACGTCGTTCTTCGCGCTCATGATGAGCGCCTACTCCGAGCGCATGGAACTCGGCGACTGGGTACCGCTCGGCGAGCCGACGCTATTGTGGATCAATACCGCCATGCTGGTGCTGGCGAGTGTCGCGTTCCAGTGGACCCGCAACGCGGCCGTGGAAGGCGTCCGCGCGCGCGTCATCCCGGGCATGTTCATGAGCGGGATTCTGACGATCGCCTTCGTCGCCGGGCAGCTTGCGGCATGGAAGCTCCTGACCGATGCGGGGCAGGGTGTGACCGGCAGTCCCGCGAACGGCTTCTTCTACCTCATGACCGGCGCCCACGCGCTGCACATACTCGGCGGCCTGTACGTCTGGGCGCGGGCGCTGATTCGCCTGCTGTCCGGGCGCGAGCCTCACTCGGTCCGCGAGAGCATCGAACTCTGCACGGTCTACTGGCACTTCCTGCTCGTCGTCTGGCTGGTCATGTTCGGCCTGCTGTTGTCTACCTGATCCTCAAGAAGGACCCGCCCACCATGTCCGACACCACGATCGATTCCGGCGCGCTGAACGAGCCCGAGGGCAAACAGGGCGTCGTCCACGACTTCTCACGCGACAAGCAGGTGTTCGGCATGCCGTGGGGCAAGGCCATGATGTGGATATTTCTGCTGTCGGACACGTTCATCTTCAGCTGCTTCCTCGTGTCCTACATGAACGTCCGGATCTCGACGACCGATCCATGGCCGAATCCGAGCGAGGTGTTTGGGCTGACCGTATTCGGCGTCTCGGTGCCGCTGCTGCTGATCGCGATCATGACGTTCATCCTGATCACGTCGTCGGGCACGATGGCGCTGGCCGTGAACATGGGCTATCGCAAGAATAAGACCGCCACGTTCTGGCTCATGGTGGCGACGGCCATACTGGGCGCCTCGTTCGTCGGCATGCAGGCTTTCGAGTGGTCCAAGCTGATCGCCGAGGGCGTGCGCCCCTGGGCCAATCCCTTCGGCGCGGCGCAGTTCGGCTCGAGCTTCTTCATGATCACGGGCTTCCACGGCATGCACGTGACGGGCGGCGTCATTTACCTGCTATGGGTGGCGATCCGTGTCAAGCGCGGGGTCTACGAGCGGCGCGGCAACAACTACGAGATCGTCGAGATCGCCGGGCTCTACTGGCACTTCGTCGATCTCGTCTGGGTGTTCATTTTCGCATTCTTCTATCTCTGGTAAGGAACACAGATGGCAACGGCAGAAGGGCAACAGCATCCGCTGAAAATCTACTGGATCATGTGGGGCGCGCTGTTCGTGTTGAGCGCCTTCTCCTATGCGACCGACTTCATGCCGGACGGAGCGCTCAGAACCTTCCTGATTCTCCTGTTCATGATGCTCAAGGCGGGCGGCATCGTCTGGATCTTCATGCACATGGGCTGGGAGCGCCTTGCGCTCAAGGTCGCGATCCTGGGCCCGCCCGTGGCCATCATGGTGCTGATCGCGCTCATGACCTTCGAAGGCGACTACGTCGAGGAAAACCGCATCGACAACTACGGCGAGAGCACGATGGAGGTCGAGACGCCGGGACACCATTAGCAGCGCCGCTGGCCGTCGCAGGTTCGCTGCGGTAGCCTCCTGAACATGGCAATCCTGGGCGTCGTCGCGATACTCGCGATCGCATACGCGCTCTCGACCTCGCGTGCGGCGATCAACTACCGGACCGTTTCGGTCGCGCTGGGCCTTCAGGTCGGCCTCGCGGCCGTGATCATCTACCTGCCCTGGGGCCGGGATGCGCTGGCCGCCGTCGTTCGCGGCGTGCAGCACGTCATCAACTACGCGAACGATGGCATCGCCTTCGTATTCGGCGAGCAGATTACGCCGTCGCTCGGCTTCACGATCGCGTTCAATGTCCTGCCCGTCATCGTGTTCTTTGCCGCGTTGATGTCGGCGCTGTATTACCTGGGCATCATGCAGGTGTTCGTCGGGCTGCTCGGCGGAGCGCTTGAGCGGCTCCTCAAGACGAGCCGGGCCGAGTCGGTGTCAGCCGCGTCGAACATCTTCGTCGGCCACACCGATGCGCCGCTCGTGGTCCGGCCGTTTCTCGCCAGCATGACCGAGTCGGAGCTGTTCGCGGTCATGACCGGCGGCTGCGCGACGATCGCGGGCGGCGTGATGATGGCCTACGCGACGATGGGCGTCGATCTCGGCTATCTCCTGACGGCGAGTTTCATGTCGGCACCGGGCGGACTGCTGATGGCGAAGATCCTCGTGCCCGAGACCGCCACGCCCGTGGACGGGCCACAGTCCAGGGACGGTGCGGAGGAGGACCGGCCCGCCAACCTCTTCGAGGCGATCGGCAACGGCGCGCTGACGGGCATGCAGATCGCGTTCAGCATCGGCGCGATGCTGATTGCGTTCGTCGGGATCATCTACATGCTGAATGGTCTCCTCGAGTGGATCGGTGGTCTGTTCGGCTTCGACGGTCTGACTCTGCAGTGGCTGCTCGGCCATCTCGTGTCGCCCGTGGCATGGCTCATCGGCGTGCCCTGGGACGAGGCGGCGGCGGCCGGCAGCCTGATCGGCCAGAAGTTCGTCCTCAATGAGTTTTATGCCTATGTCGCGTTCATGGAGGTCCGGGCGGAGCTCTCGGCCTACACGCAGCTCGTCGTTACGTTCGCGCTCTGCGGCTTCTCCAACCTGGCCTCGATCGCGATTCTGCTGGGCGGGCTCGGTGCGGTCATTCCCGCCCGCCGGCACGACATCGCCCGGCTCGGGCTCAAGGCCGTAGTCGGTGGCACGCTCGTCAACCTCATGAACGCGGCCCTGGCCGGCTTGTTTTTCTCGCTCAAGGGCCTATAAGGTCGGTATGGGACGCGCGATCATCCTCGTACTCGACTCCTTCGGCATCGGCGCCACGGCCGACGCCGGTGAGTTCGGCGATGCCGGCGCGAACACGCTGGGCAGCATCGCGCGCGAACGGGCCGCCTCCGAGGCCGGACCGCTCAGGCTGCCGAATCTCTCCCGCCTCGGTCTCATGCACGCCAGCCGCGACTCGGCCGGAGCGTTTCCGGCCGGCACGGGCAACGGTTTCGACGTGGTCGGCACCTACGGCTATGCCGCGGAGCTCTCGAGCGGCAAGGACACGCCGAGCGGCCACTGGGAGATAGCAGGCGTGCCCGTCCTGTTCGACTGGGGCTACTTCACCGACAAGACCGACACGTTCCCGCCCGAGCTGCTCGATAAACTCATCGAGCGTACCGGCGTGCCCGGCGTGCTCGGCAACTGCCACTCGTCCGGTACGACGATCATCGCCGAGCTCGGTGACGAGCATATGCAAACCGGCAAGCCGATCGTCTACACGTCGGCCGACAGCGTCTTCCAGGTCGCGGCCCACGAGGAGAGCTTCGGCCTGGACCGGCTCTACGAGTTCTGCGAGGTCGCCCGCGAGCTCGTCGACGAGTACAAGATTGGCCGCGTCATTGCGCGACCGTTCGTCGGTGACGGCGCCGACACCTTCGTGCGCACGGGCAATCGCCGCGACCTGACCACGCCGCCGCACGCGCCGACCGTGCTCGACAAGCTCGTCGAGGCGGGCGGGGAGGTCATCAGCATCGGCAAGATCGCCGATATCTACGCCCACCAGGGCATCACGAAAAAGATCAAGGCCACGGGTAACGCGGCGCTGTTCGACGCGACGCTCGAGGCGCTGGCCGGGGCAGGCGACCGCTCGATCGTGTTCACGAACTTTGTCGACTTCGACATGCTCTACGGCCACCGCCGCGACGTCGAAGGCTATGCGGCGGCGCTCGAGTACTTCGACGAGCGCCTGCCCGAACTGCTCGATGCGATGAACGACGACGATCTACTGGTCATCACGGCCGACCACGGCTGCGATCCGACCTGGCAGGGCACCGACCACACGCGCGAGCATATCCCCGTGATCGCCTGCGGCGCGGGCCTGACACCGGGATCGATCGGCAAGCGCGAGACGTTTGCGGATATTGGCCAGACGCTGGCCGACTACTTCGACCTGCCGGAGATGGATTACGGGACGAGTTTTCTCTGACCTTGGTCGGATCGGCGAGTCAACCCAGCTGAACGGCCTTTTGCCTGGCGCCAAATCATCGGACGGCTTGCCCGGGACAGTCACACGGCCGGGTTTAACTCAGTGTTTGAATTGCCTATGACTTCGTCGAAAACGACGACTGCAACGCCCGGTTCGACGGATCGCCTCATCCCGACCAGCGCACCGATCGACTCTTCGAGCGTGATCGTGCGACCGATCAGCTTCTGAGGTTGAAGTCTTCCGCTTTCGATCATCGCCAGCATCTCGCCGTAACGATGCGCCTGCATGCCGTGGCTGCCGACGATCTCGAGCTCGTTGGCGACGACGATGTCCATCGGCACCCTGGGTGAGGACTTGTCGCCGGCGAGTAGTCCCACCTGCACGTGGCGGCCGCGTTTCCTGAGGCTGCGAACCGACTGCCTGAGCGTCGACGGCTTGCCGAGCGCGTCAATCGACACGTGGGCGCCGCCGCGAGTCGCCTCGCGGACCGTTTCGACGACACCGTGTACGACGTCCGCGTTGACGGTCGCGACGGCGCCGCATTCCCGCGCGAGCTCGAGCGCGGCGCCGTTGATGTCGACCGCGACGACCTTCGCGCCGAGCGCGGAAGCGATCATGATTGCAGAGAGACCGACACCGCCGCAGCCGTACACGGCGACCCAGTCGTTTTCGCCGACCCTGCCCTGATCGACGACGGCCCGAAACGAGGTCGCGAAGCGGCAGCCTAGGCTCGCGGCCGCGACGTCTTCCATGTCGTCCGGAAGTAACACGAGGTTCGTGTCTGCATAGTCGACTGCGACGTATTCGGCGAACGAGCCCCAGTGCGTGAAACCCGGCTGCGACTGATTGTCGCAGACCTGCTGGTTGCCCGACTCGCACTGCTCGCAACGGCCGCAGCCGGCAACGAACGGCACCGTGACCCGGTCGCCGACCCTGAATTGCGCAACACCATCGCCGACGGCGTGCACGGCGCCCGCGAACTCGTGGCCGGGAACGTGCGGCAGACTGATGTCCTTGTCGTGACCTTTCCAGCCGTGCCAGTCACTCAAGCAGACGCCCGTTGCCTTGACCTTGATGACGACGCCGCCCGCCGGGGCGGCGGGCATCGCGACGTCAGCAATGTGCGGCCGCTCGCCGAAGGCTTCGTAGACTACTGCTTTCATCCTGCATACATCCGAATGCCGGTACTCTGAGGGAGGCGGCGCCAGGCGCGGGCATTCGCGCTACCGCTTTGCAGAAAGCCCCGACGCAACCTATGCTAGCGGCTCGGCCAAAACAATGCACAAGAAGGTCCGCCCATGCATGGCATCGCTCGCCTCCCCGTCGCCGTCTTCGCAACGCTGTTCGTCATCCTGTCGGCCCAGGCCCAGCAGACCGCGCTCGTCGGCGGCCGACTGATCGACGGTTTCGGTCACGCGCCGATTCACGATAGCGTCATATTGATCGACGGCGACCGGGTCGCCGACGTCGGTACGGTCGATTCGCTGGACGTGCCCGCGGGTTACGAGGTCATCTCGACCGAAGGCATGGACGTCCTGCCGGGTCTGTGGGAAAGCCACGCGCACGTCATGCTGAACGGCCACGCCGACTATCCGCACTGGCAGGCAAACTATCTCGACCGGCAAATCGACGAGATCATGCCGGCCAGCGCCGTGCAGCTCCTGCTCGCCGGCGTAACCTCGGCGCGCGATCTCGGCGCACCGCTCGAGGCATCGATGGCGCTCAAGGAGCGTATCGCAAGCGGTGAAATTCCCGGACCCAATATGTATATGTCCGGGCCGTTCCTGCAGGCCGAGGTCGAGGACTGGCAGACGGCTTACCGCTGGCCCGTCACGTCGGTGCGCGAGGCGCGCGACCGGGTGCGGACGCTCGACGAGTCGGGAATGGATTTCGTCAAGCTCATCGATCAGGACAAGATGCCGCTCGAGGTCGCGCGGGCGATCGTCGACGAGGCGCACAAGCGCGGCATGAAGGTCGTCGGCCACTCGCACCGGCCCGACGAGATCCGCGTTGGCCTGGAGATCGGAATCGACAATTACGAGCACACGGGCTTGACGACCGCGCCCGAGTACCCGCCCGATGTGATCGCCGCGCTCAAGGAGCGCACGGCGACCGGCCGCGTGGCCGGAGGCCCGCTGTACTGGACGCCCACGGTCGACGTGCTCTACAGCTACGACCGGCTCGTCGCGAATCCCGAACGGCTCGACGACCCCTGCTGGAAGCGCGGCCTGAAGGAGGACACGATCGCGGATATTGCGGCGTCGATCGCCAATGCGGGCCAGCTGCCGTATATGCGGCTCACGCCGTTGAGAAAGCCGACCCTTGAACGCAAGATCGCGCAGCTTCGCGACGCCGGCGTGGTGTTCATGGTCGGCACCGACAGTGGCGTGCCGATGAACTTCCACTGTCAGTCGACCTGGCACGAGATGGATACGCTCGTCAACGTCATGGGCATGCCGGTCATGGACGTTATCCGCGCGGCCGTGTACTGGCCGGCCGTCATGATGGACGTCGAGGCGGACTACGGCACCGTGTCGAAGGGCAAGAAGGCCGACATCATCGCCGTGCGTGGCGACGTGCTCGAGCACATCAACCTGCTGTCACAGGTCGAGCTCGTAATGAAGGACGGCATCGTCTACAAGGAGGGCGGTCAGCCGGTCGAGGCGAATCTGAACTAGCCCGCGTCGATCGCTAGTGCGAAATCACGACGCGCTGCCCGTCGGTCAGGTCAATAGCGTAGACGCCGCTAATCGACGAGTTGACCAGGTAGAGCCGATCGGCCGCCGGATCGACCGCCAGCGGGCTGAAAGCCCGGAAGACATTGTTGGCGTCGGGTGTCGACGGGCCGGAGACGATTGTCCGCGCGCCGGTGGTCAGGTCCACGGCCACGATCTGGCTCAACAGCGAATCGGCGATGAACAGGCTGTTCCGGGTAGTGGACAAGGCGTAGCCGAAAGGCGATTCGAATGGGTTGTCCGCGTCCGGCGTCGTCGCGTCGGACAGGACCGTTCTCGTGCCATCGGACAGGCTGACGGCAATGACGGCATCGAGACCGGTGTCGATGACGAGCGCACGGTCGTTCGCCGCGTCCACGAAAATCCCCGTGGGACTCGAGAACGGCGTGTCTGTGTCCGGGATGACGTTGTTCGAAAGAATCGTCCGCGCGCCGCTCGCCGGATCGATCGCAATGACGGCCTGAAGGTTCGAGTCCGCCACGAGCCAGCGATCGTTGGCGCTGTCAATGGCGATTCCCGCCGGCAGGTCGAGGCTGTTGGTCGCGTCCGGCGTCGCATCGTCGGATACGATCGTCCGCGCGCCCGTGTCCAGGTCCACAGAGATGACGGCATCAGCCGTGCGATCCAGCGTGAGGGCGCGATTGTTGGTATCGTCGACGACGATGCCGCGGACGAAAACGAACGGGTTTGCTGTATCCGGCGTGTCGTTGTCGGACAAGACCGTCCGCGAACCCGTATCGAGGTCGACGGCGAATACGGTGCGCTGCCCCTGGTCGGTCACGAGCAAGCGGTTGTTCGCCGAGTCGAGCGCAACGTCACTGGGGATATTCAGCGGATTCAGGTAGTCCGGGATATTACTCCGCGAAGCGATACTCCGTTGCCCCGAGTTGACGTCGATCGACAGCAGGCCGGACGTGCCGTTGTCGACCACGTAGACGGGGTTGTTGCCCGAGGTCGGCAACGTCAGGCCGGTCGGAAAAATGAGACTGTTGGTCGCGTCCGGTGTCGTGTCGTCCGAAATCAACGTCCGCGCACCCGTCGCCAGGTCTACGCCGATCAGCGCTCTTTCCGAGCCGTCGGTCACGAGCGCTCGTCCCCTGGCCGCGTCGATCTCGATTCCGTATGCGCGTCCGATAGTCGGCGGGTCGCCGTTCGGAACCGTCGCGTCGGATAGCACCGTGCGCGCGCCCGTCACCGGATTCACGGCGATGATGCCGGCCGCAAAGTTCGCCACCAGGTAACGATCGTTGATCGCGTCGTAGCCCACATCCTGGGCGGCGGACAGCGGATTGACGTTGTCCGGCGTCGTATTGTCAGAGATGATCTCGCGCGCGCCGGTCGTCAAATCGACACCGACGAGGCGATTCGACTCGACCACGACGGCCCGGTCTCTCGTCGTATCGATCGTGACACCCCTGGGAGCGTTGAGCGGATTGGTGGCGTCCGGCACGGTCGGATCGGACAGGATCGTGCGGGCTCCCGTATCGAGATCGACGTCGAACACCGCGTTGAGTTCCCGATCGACGACGAGCAGGCGATCGTTGCCGGCGTCGATGGCGAGGTCCTGCGGTTCGCCGAGCGGGTTCGCGGCGTCCGGAACGCCGTTACCCGAGAATACGCTGCGCTCGAACGTCGTGCTGTCAACGGCAACGATCTCTCCAGCGAAGCGGGCGGCAATCAGGTATCGGTCGTTCGCCGTGTCGGCGACGGCATCGTAGGGATCCGCGAGCAGTGGACCGGCGCGGGTCACGGAAACCTGATCGGCAGCGGTTGCCGATGCCTGCGAGCTGTCGGCCACATTGGCGGCCAGCGAATTCAACCCGATCGACAAGGGTACCGTCGCTGCCCAGGATGAGAAACCGTCGGTGCTGGTCGCGTCGATGCCGTTTACGGTAACCGACGTGACGGAGTTGCCGCCGGTGGTCGCGGCCGTGCCGCGGACCACGACGGTCGTGCCGTCGGTCAGCGATTGCGCGGGCGGGAACGTGATTGTCGCCTCCGGCATCCCCGGGGTTCCGGAGCCGCCTCCGCCACCACCGCCGCCACCGGTATTGCCACCACCACCACCGCCACCGCCGCCGCAGCCGGGCAGCGAGGCGATCAGTGCAACAAGAACTACGAGAAGGGTCGGCCGGTTCGTTTTCATTGTTCTGCCTCCGCTCGCGGGCTCTTTCATCTTGCCGAGGCCGCCCGTATTCTGCAATTTCCGCGGTAACGCCATGCGGGACAGCCCGCGGCACGGCGGTCGGTCACGTTCTCGCCGGAACGTCGCAACTCGAAAACGCGGCAAGCCGCGTCGCGAAAGCGGGTCCTAGCGGGCAGTCAGTCGAGTCATCGCTTCGGTCTTGACGAAATCGACGGCCTTGGCGAGTTCGTCGAGATCGGCGCTCGGTGGCCCCGACGAGATCTCGTCGAACACGACTTTCGAACCGTCGCCTTCGGCGCTGATCGTGATCGTCCACACGGTGTACACGCCGAGGCCCTGCAGCGGGCCGAACGGCGCGTACAGCCGCATCGACCTGCCGTCCTCGACGTACAGGACGGAGCCGTGTACGACCGAGCCGTCGTCCCAGGTCTCGAGCCACAGCCCGCCTGCCTTCGGGTTGAGCGAGAGATTCTCCGACGAGCCCGAGTAGGTGTGATCCGGGTGCCACCAGGTCTCGGGTTTAACGAACCGCCGCCAGAGCACGTCCGGCGCCAGCGCGGATGTCGCCTCGTGCCTCAGGACATAGTGGGAGTTGGAGGACTCGACGATCTCGGCGCGAGCCGCGGAAAACGCCAGGCAGGCGGCCAGCGCCGGCGCGAGCAGTGCTTTCATGGTGAGGACCCCGTTGTTATCGATTATCGAAGGGTCAGACCGGGCATGATATGGCAGGTTCCGCACCGCGCCGCGGCTACATGTCGTTCGCCGATCGAACCCAGCGTACGGCCTCTTCGTGCGTGCCGAACCAGACGTCGTCGTGGCCCGCAATGTAGTCGATCAGTTCGCGCAGCACGACGATTCGCGAGCGGTGGCCGATGTAGTGTGGATGCATGGTCAGCACGAACGTCGTGCCTTCGGCGTAGGCGACATCGAATTCGTCCTTCCAGACTTGCAGGACATCGCGCGGGTTGGCGTAGCGCTGACCCAGCGGTCCGAACAGCGGCGCGTCGTCGAGTATCCACTGCACGGGCAATTCGACCAGGCCTGACGGCTCGCCGTCCGCCACGATCTCGTAGGGTCGGTCGTCGGCCATGAGCGAGGAATCGTAGAGAAAGTCGAGCTCGATCAGCAGATCGAGTGTCGCGTCCGAGAAGTTCCAGGATGGCGCGCGATAGCCCACGGGCCGCTTGCCCACGAGTTCGGTCATGCGCTCCACGGCCTGTCTCAGCAGTCGTTCTTCTTCGTCTCGCGGGAGCTGGTTGTTGCGCTCGTGAATCCAGCCGTGGATGCCGATCTCGTGGCGACCCGATGCCTGGATTTGCTCGATCATCTCCGGTGCGAGCGTGAAGCTCATCGCCGGGCCGAAGAAGCTCGCCGGGATCTCGTGCTCGTCCAGCAGCTCGAGGATGCGCGGCAGGGCACGCCGCGCGCCGTACTGGCCTTCCGACAGCCCGCCTATCCCCGTATCGCCGTTGCGCAGCCAGACCGTCTCGTTGTCGACGTCGAAAGACAGCAGCACCGCGACACGTCCGCCGCCGGGCCAGCCGTCGGGATTGAGGTCCCGCCCGGCGCGCACCTTGTTGACCTCGCTGAAGACGCGCGCCTCGGACCATTGCCACGGCGGCGCGTCGTCCTGGGCGACGCAGTACGTCGCAGGCGCTGTCAGCAGCATGAGTAAAGCGAGTCGCCCGATCATCCGGGTTTCTCCGATAGAACGCGGACGCCGGTGACGGGGATCTCGAGCATGGTGTCTCGACTACTTGGAGAAGATCACCGACTCGCCGGTCTGCCGGTTGTACTGCAGGATTGCGCGGAAGTCCAGTGCCAGGAACTGGTTGCCCGGCCCCTCGACGAGCCGAAGCATCGAGGCGGGCCTGTCCGAGACTCGACGGCATGCGCCGGATTCGACGTCGATACTGAACAGAAAATCGCCGAATGCGAGCAGTTCATCGGACCGATCGTCGTAGAGCGCCTGCCGCAATCCCTGATCCGGGAATGGGCCGTCGTTTTCACAGTCCTCATCGATTCGCTCGCGATTGCCGGTTTCGAGGTCGACGCGGAAGATTGCGCCGACGGACGGATCGCCGGCAAAAACCGTCGCTTCGCCGGGCGCCCAGTCCAGCGAAACAGGCGCGCCGAAGCCCGGACCGTCTCCGGCAACGCCGGCCTTCGACACGACATCGACCACTCCCGTTCCCGGGTCGAGCGCGTAGATGCCGCCGCCGACCGCATCGGCAATCAGCAGGCGATCGTTCGTTGCATCCAGGAGCAGGTCATTGATGTTTTCGAGCGGGCTCGAGCCGGCGTCCAGGAGCATGCGGGCATTCCCGGTCTCCAGATCGACCTCCTGGACCGATCCAACGAATGCGACATACGCTAGCCCGGCTGTCTCATCGATGGCCAGTCCGGATGCGAACACATTGAAGGGCTGCGCCAGGTCTCCGATCGTTCGCCGGTCGCCCGTGGCCAGATCGATCTCGAACAGGCGCTCGGTGACATTGCCACCGTCGTCGAGAACCCAGGCCCGGGTCTCATCCTCACTCAAGACGATCCGGCGCGGCGCGATCAGGGCGATCCCTTCTCCGACCGACCGGTTGAGCAGCACCGAACGCTCACCGGTGGTCACGTCCACGGCAATGAGCGCGTCCAGGTCTTCGTCGCCGACAACGACCCGGTTATTGGCACCGTCGAAGCCGATTGAGCGCACCTGAGCAAACCGCAATGGATCGTCGTCTTCGACTTCCGAAACATTGCGCTTGGTGCCTGCAACGAGGTCGACCTCATCAACGCCATCGAATGTCGCTACGTAGATGCGGTCGGAGCCGAGTTCGGGGTGCAGCTCGAAGCCGCCGACATTCAGGCCGGACGCCAGTTCCGTTCGGCTGCCATCGGCCAGCGAGACGCTCGTCAGGGGCGATACGGGATTGATGTCCTCCATCGTGACGATCTGGTCGGCTGCCAGGGCAATCGGATTCGCAATCCACGGCGAGGGCGCCATCGGGTCGGTCTCGGACAGTATCGAGAACCCTGCCGTCGCGAGGTCGATCTCCACGATTCGGGATTGTTCGAACTGACCACCGCCAATGGGGATGAAGTTCACCAGCACGTAGGCGCTGGTACTCGTGCCGCCGCAGACCATCCTGCGCGGCGAACCGGCCTGAAAGGCGGCGCCGCCTTCCAGTATCGAGTCCGGAAACTCAGCGAGCACCGAGTCCTCTCGAGCTGCCAGGTCGAATTTCCGCAGCTCCCACGTGCCGGTGGAAAACGACGCATAGATGAACTCGTCCTCAAAGCGCCGGAAGCACGACAGCGCCGGATCGGAATTGACCCCGGTGTAAAGCGTTTGTTCCTGGGTCGAATAGTCGTGCTCGACCAGCGTCTGCACGGGTCCGGGCCCGAAAGGCGAATAGCTGAGTCCAACCACCCGCGTCCGGTCCGGGTCGAGCGTGAAGTTGAAGGGCACCTCGAAGTAAGAGACCGAGGTCGAGTCGGTTTCCGATGTGACATCGCCATCGACATCCTCGACCGACACCGATATTGACGTGACGCCGCTCTCCAACACGACCTCCGCCGACCAGTGTGTGTCGCCGTTACCGTCAGAGTTGGCCACGGACCGACCGCTGCGGCTCGATACGGGATTCGTGATCGTGGCGGAAGCACCGTTGACGAATACGTTTGCGACGCCCTCCGGATCCGTCGCGGTACCCGTAACCGTCAGCACGCTCGATGTCGCCGCAGAACCGGACCTCGGAAAGTCGATAGTCGCGTCGGCGTTCTGGGTTCCAGGCGTTCCACCACCGCCGCTACCGCCGCCGCCACTACCGCCACCGCCGCCACCTGATGAGCCGCCACCCGGCGACGCGTCGCCGCCGCCACCGCCGCCGCAGGCGGCAAGCAACGGCAGAAGAACAAGGGAAAACAGTAAGTTACGACTCGATGCAGTCGACAATGATCTACTCGCTTGACTGTTGATTTCAGCGCTCCGTTATATAGCGGGCGTGGATAGATTGCCACCGGTATTTCCTGCGTATCCGGGCCCGGCCGTGTCTGGCACACTGAGCCGTGCCGAAACACTACCCAACGAGGTGCAGGGCGATGCGAGGCAGATGGCGGGCGTCCCCACGGCTTCTTAACATAAGCGGCATGCTGCTTGTTTCGGCGGTCTCCGAAGCTGCTGAGGAAGCGAGCCGGCCGGCCTGCGCCTATCGCCAGGCCAGCCTGTCGGTCCCGGCCTACCAGGTAAGCAGCAAGGAAGTCGGCCACCCGTATCGCGCGATGTACGGCTATTGCCTGTTCGAACGCAGCGGTTTCGTGCTGCAGCAGGACTGGGTGCTGTCCTACCTGGACGCCGATCCCGTTGACGGCAGTCCGGGCGGTGAGGGCGTCGGCCTCGGTGCAGACTTTCTGTTTCGCTGGCACCCGAACTGGCGGCGATCACTCATTCCGTCGTTCGACTTCGGCGCCGGCATCCAATACGCGGCCGGTCACGCGTTTCCGGCCGACGGCAGCCGCTGGATGTTCACGGTGCTTGGCGGCCTCGGCTGGCTGATTCCGGTGCGCGACGGTCGCGAGGTCAGCGTGTCGCTGCGCTACACGCACATGTCGAACGCGGGTGTGGTCGAGAACAACTCGGGCTACGACGTCGTGCATCTCGTCGTTGGCTGGCGCTGGGGGAGGGCAGCCGACTAGCGAGCGTCATCGCCTGCCTTTCACTCGCTCGCAGCAGCCTCTCTGGCCTTCGCATCGGCAACCATGCGGCGGACGTCGGCCAGGAGCTGCTTCGCATCGTAGACGATGCCATCCTTGACCGTGTAGTTGATGCCGCCAACCTGCTCGGCCGTGTCGGTCTCGTCGTTGAGGCGCATGTGGCCCGTGCCGTACAGCACCTTGAAGTTGGCAATGGGGTTCTCGTCGATGATGATCAGGTCGGCCTTCTTGCCGAGTTCGACCGTGCCGATTTCGTCAGCCATCCCGAGCAGTTGCGCGCCGTTCATCGTTGCCGCCTGGACGACTTCGAGTGGGTGGAAGCCGGCCTCCTGCAGCAGCTCAAGTTCACGGATATAGCCGAAGCCGAACAGCTTGTAGATGAAGCCCGAGTCGCTGCCCGTCGTCACGCGGCCGCCGCGGTTCTTGTACTCGTTCACGAACTGCATCCAGATCCGGTAGTTGTGCTTCCACTCGATCTCGTCCTGGGTCGTCCAGTCGAAGTGGTAGGAGCCGTGCGCGGTGCGATTGGGCGAATAGAAGCGCTCGATGGTCGGCAGCGTGTACTCTTCGTGCCAGGGCGCGAAGCGGGCCCGGTTGACGTCACGATTGGCCTCGTAGATCGTGAACGTCGGATCGATCGTGAAGTCGAGCTCGAGCAACTCGTCCATGACGGCATTCCACTTCTCCGAGCCCGGCGAGGCCGCCTGCTTCCAGAGGCGTCCGGCCTGGCCGAAGCGATCCTGCTCGTTCGCGTAGTTGTAGTCGAGCGGGTAATCCTGGATGCGGCGGTCGTCGAAAAGGGCCTCGGGCAGGCCGTACCAGTGCTCCATCGAATCCAGCCCCATGCGTGCCGAGTCCAGCACGTTGACGCGGGTCACGCTGATCTGCGAATGATGATAGGCCGTCTTCATCTCGAGCTTCTTCGCCTCGTCGATAGCCGCTGCGATCAGGTCGGGCGCCGCGCCGATGAACTTCAGTCCGTCTGCGCCACGTCGTTTGACGGCCCGAACCCACCGACGCGCGGCATCCGTGTTCTCCATGCGTTCCGGGAACAGCGCGTGAACCCTGAGCCGCGGCGCCGTAATTTCGTTGCGCTCGCTGCGATGCTTGTGATCCAGCGTCCATCCAAGGCCCATGATCGAGCCGTCGTCGCGCGCCGTCGTCACGCCGTGTGCGAGCCATAGCTTCAGGACGTACTCGGCCGGCGTTACCGTGCCGACGAGGCCGTGCAGCGACACCGAGAGGTGCGCGTGCGCGTCGACGAAGCCGGGCAGAACGTACATGCCGTCCGCGTCGATGACCCGGGCGCCGTCGTCATCACCGCGTTCGACGGGCAGCCCGGCCGTGCCGCCCGTCTTGATGTCCGCGATGCGATTGCCTTCGACCACGATATCGACGGGCCCGAATGGCGGCGCCCCGGTGCCGTCGATCAGCGTCGCGCCGCGAATGACCAGTCGGTCGTAGGGCCCAAGGCCTTCACCCTCCGGACGGTCCGGGGCCGGCTCGCCCTGGGGAATTCCGGCTGCGAGCATCGGTGCGATCGCCTCCTCGCCCGGCTCGACGGTTTGGGCTGCAGCTACAGGTACATACAGGCCGGTTGCGAGCACGGCGATCACCATGCCGCCGATTCGGAAGGCTGCGTTCATCGGGGTCCCCCTCGTTGTTGTGGCGACAGCCTAACGCGGGGAGGAGACAGTTCTCAAATGCCAGCCGCGAATGTGGACGGGCGCACGACGGCCCCGGCTATTAGCGCGGTCTCGCCAACGACGCGGTTCGGCGTCAGCTCTGGGCCGATTCTGCCTCTTTCGCGCGCAGCCTGGAATCCCGCCTGCGTTCTCCTTCGGCCAGCAGCTTCTTTCTCAGGCGAATGCTCTGCGGCGTAATCTCGACGAGTTCGTCGTCGTCGATGAACTCTAGCGCGTACTCGAGCGTGAGCTTGACCGGCGTCGTGAGCTGGATGTTTTCGTCGGAGCCGGCGGCGCGAATGTTCGTGAGCTGCTTGGCCTTGGTCGGGTTGACGGGCAGGTCGTTCGAGCGGCTGTGAATGCCGACGATCATGCCCTCGTAGACCTCGGCGCCATGGCCGATGAACAGGCTGCCGCGGTCCTGCAGGTTGTACAGCGCGTAGGCCAGCGCCTTGCCCGCGACGTTGGACACGAGCACGCCGTTGTTGCGCTGGCCGATGTCCGACTTGATTCGCGGCGCGTACTTCTCGAATACGTGGTAGAGGAGGCCCGTGCCCGAGGTCGCCGTCAGGTACTCCGTGCGGAATCCGATCAGGCCGCGGGCCGGGATGCGGTATTCGAGCCGGATGCGGCCGCGGCCGTCGGGCTGCATGTTCTTAAGCTCGCCCTTGCGGTCGGCGAGCCGGGTCATGACGCCGCCCTGGTACTCCTCCTCGAAGTCGACGGTGACGAGCTCCCAGGGCTCACACAGCTCGCCGTCGATCTCGCGCTCGATCACGCTCGGCCGCGATACGGCCAGTTCGAAGCCCTCGCGGCGCATTGTCTCGATCAGCACCGACAGGTGCAGCTCGCCGCGGCCCGAGACCTGAAACTTGTCCGGGTCGCCGGTTTCGTCGACGCGCAGCGCGACGTTGTGTTTGAGTTCCTGTTCGAGCCGCGCCTGGATCTGCCGGCTGGTCAGAAACTTGCCCTCGCGGCCCGCGAAAGGCGACTTGTTGACCTGGAACGTCATGCTGATCGTGGGCTCGTCGATCTCGAGCGGCGGCAGGCCGTCGGGCGCATCGCGCTCGCAGAGCGTATCCGATATCTGCAGGTCCTCTACGCCCGAGAACACGACGATGTCGCCGGCGCCCGCTTCGTGCACCTCGACGCGATCGAGGCCGTGAAAGCCGTACAGGTTCATGAGACGCGCGTTCCTGACGCTGCCGTCGCGACGCACGAGACTGATCGGCGTGTTCGCGGTGGCGATGCCGCGGCTTATGCGGCCGATGCCGAGCACGCCGACGTAGGCGCTGTAGTCGAGGCTCGATACCTGCAGCTGCAGCGGTCCGTCGCCGTTGACCGCCGGCGGCGGGACGTTTTCGACGATCGCATCGAGCAGCGGCAGCATGTCGCCGTCGCGGATGTCCCCTTCGGCGCTCGCGTAGCCATTCAGCGCCGAGGCATAGATCACCGGGAAGTCGAGCTGCTCATCGCTCGCACCGAGTCGGTCGAACAGATCGAAGGTCTGGTCGAGCACCCAGTCGGGCCGGGCGCCGTCGCGGTCGATTTTATTGATGACGACCAGCGGCGTGAAGCCGTGATTGAATGCTTTCTGCGTAACGAAGCGCGTCTGCGGCATCGGTCCGTCGACCGCATCCACGAGCAGCAGCACGCCGTCGACCATCGACAGCACGCGCTCGACCTCGCCGCCGAAGTCGGCGTGGCCCGGCGTGTCGACGATGTTGATGCGATGCTCCCCATAGCGGATCGCCGTGTTCTTGGACAGGATCGTGATCCCGCGTTCCCGCTCGAGGTCGTTCGAGTCCATGACCCGGTCGGGCACGACCGCCCGCTCGTCCAGCGTCCCGGACTGACGCAGGAGCTGGTCGACGAGCGTGGTTTTGCCGTGGTCGACATGGGCGATGATCGCAATATTGCGAATGCTCTCGGTGGGAAACACGGGGATGCCTCGAAGGGCGAAGAACGGCGCGCATTATAGCCGTAAAGGCACGTCGAATAGCGGTCCGCAGGACGAAATCCCGGTGTAACGTCGAGATTCGCGCGGCTTGACGCCTAAACGTCTGATTTGTCTGGATTCAGCGGCAGGCAGCGCATCGTCCTGGAGCGGGACGGTGGTGGGGCGGTGGTGTGTCTGTCCACCAGCGTCTCCCACCTGCATCCGGCGGCCTAGCAGTCAGTCGTGGCCCAGTTCAGGACGGCCTGCGCCAGAAGAACACGTCGCATGTGGCTGGTGAATTGCTCCCACTGCGCGGCATCGACTCGGCCGTCCCAATACGGCATCGTCTCGGGATCGAGCGTCTCCGGGTCGCCGGCTTCGGCTGCCCGGCGCTCGACCGCGTCGAAAAAGCAGGCTTTCTTGCCGTCGCTCCAGTGGCGGGCAATATCCGAGGGGATGTGGATGTCGAGTTCCTTAAGCGTCAGCGGGCCGGACGCACCGTCATCGACGACGAAGTAGGGCGGCTCTTCCGCGGCGCCGTCGTCGCCGCTATCGACCGTCTCCGGGTCGCCGCCGGAGCAGGACAGGAGACAGAGCGCCATCGCAGCCATGAGCAGCGGTTTCACGGCTCGCCCGCCATGTAGACCTCTTTGCCACCGATTATTGTTTTTACGATGTAGGCGTCCGCAATTGTCTCGGGCGGAATGGTGAACAGGTCCTCGCTGATCACCGTGATATCCGCCAGCATGCCCGCCCTCAGCATGCCTTTCCTGTCCTCTTCGAACGCGGCGTACGCGGCCTGCACGGTGTAGGCCTCGAGCGCCTGCTCGACCGTGATCTTCTGTTCGGGCACCCAGCCGTCCGGGTGCTCGCCGTCGAGCGTCCTGCGCGTCACGGCCGCATAGATGCCCTCGATGGGCGTGGCCGGCGCGACGAACCAGTCGCTGCCGAACGCAACGCGCGCGCCCGAGTCGATCAGCGAACGGAACGCGTAGGTCGTTTTCGCCCGCTCGGGCCCGATGACTCTCTCGGCCCAGCGGCCGTCGTCGATCGCGTGGTAGGGCTGCATGCTCGCGATCACGTCCTGGGCCGCGAAGCGATGGATGTCGGTTGGCCGGATGTGCTGCGCATGCTCGATGCGGAAACGTCTGTCGCGCGGGCCATGCGCTTCGGCGACGTCCAGGTAAATGTCGAGCAGCGCGGCAATCGCGCGGTCGCCGATCGCGTGCACGTTGACGTGCAGCCCGGCCGCGTCGGCGCCCGCAATCCAGCGGCGCATGTCGTCGAGTTCATTGATCAGGAATCCCGACTCGTCCGGGGTGTCCGTGAACGGCTCGAAGAACGCCGCCGTGTGCGAGCCGAGCGAGCCGTCCATGAAGCCCTTGAGGCCCCCCGTGCGCAGCCATTCGTCGCCCCTGCCATTGCTGTCGACGTCCGCGGCCAGCCGTTGCCACTGGCTGAGCGGCACCACGGAATAGATGCGCGTCCTGAGTGCACCTCGCGCGTGCAGGCGGCGGTAGCCGGACAGGTACTCGAACGTGCCCATGTCATGCACCGTCGTGACGCCGTTACTCGCGACGTAGGCCATTGCCGCCTCGATCTGCCGCTCGAGCAATTCATCGTCGCGTGGCGGCACGGCACTCTGCACGAGGCGCATCGCATTGTCCTTGAGTACGCCCGCGGGCCGTCCATCGTCGTAGCGTTCGATTTCTCCGCCGTCCACGTCGGGCGTGTCAGCATCGACGCCCGCGGCCGCCATCGCGGCCGAGTTGGCGAGCGCCATGTGCCCGTCCAGGCGGAAGATCCACACGGGGTTGTCGGGCGTCACGCCGTCGATCCAGTCGCGGCGCGGCAGCTCGCCGCCCCAGTTCTCGTGGTCCCAGGCGCCGCCGAGTATCCATTCGCCGGGCTCGAGGCCGGCTGCAAAGTCCGCGATGCGGCGCGTGAACTCGTCGGCCGTCTTCGCGTCCCGTAGCTGTACCGAGGCGAGCGCCTCGCCGCCGTCCACGAAGTGCACGTGCGTGTCGATGAAGCCCGGTACGACGAGTCCTTTCACCAGCTCGCTCTCGGCGGTGTCGGGGCCGCGGTGAGCGGCGACCGCGTCGATACCGCCGACGGCGAGAATGCGGTCGCCCTCGACGGCAACGGCCTCGGCCCAGGGGTTCTCGGGATCGCCGGTCCAGATGCGGGCGTCGGAGCTCGTCGAAATGATCAGCGTCGCCTGTCCCGCCGGCCCGGCCGGCTGGCAGCCGGCCAGCACGATGCCGGCGAGGAGTGCCGCGACGATTCGCGATGCCGGGTCCGTCACGGGTGTATCTCCGGATTCAATCCCGCCACTCGGGCGGCACGCGGATCGCGATGACTTCGCCTTCCGCGGTCGTGGTGCCGCCGGATGTCATCGTGCAGGACAGGATGGTCTTCCTGCCTTGCGACTCGACGATACGCGCCACGAGCTCGATCGGCCGGTCAATCGGCGTCGGCGCCAGGTAGCTGACCGTCAGTCGGCCCGTCACGCACCAGATGGCATCGCCTTCGCCGACCTCGCGCCCCTCGAGCGCGTACTGGTGCGCGATCGCCGAGCCTACGCAGTGGCAGTCGATCAGGCTCGCGATCGTGCCGCCGTAGACGTACTGCTCGGGGCCCGCACACTGCTCGGGCCGCGGCATGTAGGTCGCGCGCGTGACGTCGCCGTCACGGTAGCTCTTCAGCTGCATGCCTTTGGGATTGTCCGCGCCGCAGCCGTAGCAGTGATTGTCCGGCAGCAGGTCCTGGATCGCGATCATCGGGTTCATCGGTGTTGCTCGCGAACGGGCACGGCATGCGGCGCGATGAAAACCGCCATGACCGACAACGTGACGGTGCCGGCTACCGCGCCTGTAACCATGTGAATCACCGCCTCGCCTCCGCGCCGCTACTTTTTGACGATGCCGACGAGGAACAGCAGGATGCAGGCGCCGACTGTCGACACGACGATCGAACCGATCAATCCCGTGGCCGACAGGCCGACGAGGCCGAATACGAATCCGCCGATGACGGCGCCGATGATGCCGACGACGATGTTGCCGACGAGGCCGAAACCGCCGCCCTTCATGAAGTTGCCGGCCAGCCAGCCGGCAATGCCGCCGATAATGAGAAACATCAATAGACTCTCGACTTGCACGCTTATTCTCCCTCGCGGTTCGCGTTACGTTCATTGAGCGCGTCGCGGATACTCGCGGCGAGCGCCGTCGCTTCGGCGCGGACGCGCTCGGTATCGATCGTGGTCAGCCGGCGTTCGCGCATGAGAATCTCGCCGTCGACGATGACCGTGTCCACATCCTGCTCATCGGTGACGTAGACCAGGTGCGAGATGACATCGTAGGTCGGCACGTGGTGCACGTCGTCGAATGCGACCTGGATCAGGTCGGCGCGCTTGCCGGCTTCGAGCGATCCCGCGACGTCGTCGAGGCCCACGGCCCGCGCGCCGCCGTCGGTCGCCATCGAAAGCACCGCGATGGCCGGCAGGATTTCCGGGTCCATGCTGTCGACCTTGGCCAGAAACGCGGCGAGACGCATTTCCTCCCAGAGATCCAGGTCGTTGTTGCTGGCGGCGCCGTCCGTGCCCAGACCCAGGCGTACGCCAGCCGCGAGCATCTTCGCGACGGGCGCTATCCCGGAGGCAATCTTCATGTTCGAGGTCGGATTGTGAATGACACCGACGTTGCGGGTCGCGAGTACGGGTATCTCGTCGTCGGTCGGCCAGACCACGTGCGCCGCGATCGTCGGTCCGTCGAAAAAACCGATCGACTCGAGCATCTCGATGCTCGTCGTGCCGTAGGTGTCCTGCGCATACTGGACTTCGTAAGGCGACTCCGACAGGTGGATGCTGACACCGATACCGAGCTCATTCGCCGCGGCGCGCGTTGCCGCAAGCTGCTCGGCGTTCAGCGTGTAGTTGGCGTGCGGGCCGAAGATCGGCGTGATGCGCGGATGCCGGCCAAGCCAACGCTCGACGAAGCCCACGCCCTTGTCGAGCGAGTCGTCCGCGCCCTCGGCATCCGGGCTGCGCTGATCGATGACCGTTGCCGAGATCTTCGCACGCAGGCCGCAGCGCTCGACGACCTCGGCAATCGTGTCGGGATAGTAATACATGTCGACGAAACTCGTCGTGCCGCCGCGAATCATCTCCCAGCACGCGAGCTCGGTGCCGACGCGAACGAACTCCGGGTCGACGAACTGCACTTCGGCCGGAAAGATGTAGTTATTGAGCCAGTCCATGAGCGCAAGATCGTCCGCGACGCCGCGCAGGAGCGTCATCGCGGCGTGCGAATGGCCATTGATGAGCCCGGGCATGACGACGCGTCGCTTGCCGTCGAGCACCTCGCGTGCCGGGTGTGCCGCGACAACGTCGGCGGCCGGGCCGACGGCAATGATATCGCCGTCGTCGATCGCGACGGCGCCGTCTCGAAGTATCGTCCGAGCGGCATCCATCGTCACGACGTAGTCGCCGCGCACGACGAGGTCGATCCGCTCGTCGTCAGGCGCCGCGCCGTCGGTCGTGGCCGGTGCATCGGCGGCACCGCCACAGGCATACAAAAACAGGGCGAAAACGCCGCTTAAACAGAGTCTTATTGTTGGCATCGAGCGTCCTCCCGGGCGATTGTAGCACCGCGGGCCAGCTTGACGCGGGCAAAAGAGAGCCGGTCCGGGGACGGGCTCCGACGCGTATGCTTGCGGCGATCAGACGGTCGATTGCGTCCCGACGCCGAACTCCTCGAAGGCAAACGCGTTACGATGTCATCGGTTACGGACGTACGCCCGAGGTAGGGTTGTTGAACGAATTTACGCGCGATGTTCTGCCCACGCACAAGGCGCCGCCAGGCGGACAATTGAGCGGCGCGATGCTTGCGGATCTCGACGCGGCCGGCGTGTTGATTCTCACGGGTTTCTACACGCGGGAACGCTGTGATGCACTCCGGGCGAGGGCGCTCGAACTGGTCGAGGCCTTCGATCCGGACAGCGTCAGGAGCGAGTTCTCGACCACGCGTCAAACCCAGCTCAATGACAACTACTTCATCGAGTCGGGCGACAAGATTCGCTTCTTCTTCGAGGCCGACGCGTTCGACGCCGACGGCACGCTGCGTCAGCCGAAAGCCGACAGCCTCAACAAGATGGGGCACGCGATGCATGACCTCGATCCCGTGTTCGACCGTTTCTCGCGCGGCCCCGAGCTCCAGGAAATCGGCCGCCGGCTGGGCTACGAGCGGCCCGGCATCATCCAGTCGATGTACATCTTCAAGCCGCCGCGCATCGGCGGCGAGGTAGTCTGCCACCAGGATTCGACCTACATCTATACCGAGCCCGAGTCCTGTCACGGCTTCTGGTTCGCGCTCGACGACGCGACGCTCGAAAACGGCTGCATGCAGTTCATCCCCGGCGCGCACAAGGGGCCGCTCAAGGCGCGCAACTACCGGCGCGACGATGGCACGCTGGTGACGGAGACCCTGGACGACTCGCGCTGGCCCGAGGAGCGGTGCCTGCCGGCCGAGGCGCCCGCGGGCACTCTGGTCGTCTTCAATGGCCGCACGCCGCATCTGTCCGGCGCGAACCGGTCGGACGGCTCGCGGCACGCCTACACGCTGCACGTGATCGACCAGGCGGCGCATTACCCGGCGATCAACTGGCTCCAGCGCAGCCCGGCGCTGCCCTTGCGCGGCTTCGAGCGCGGCTGATGCTATTCACCGACGTCATTCGCCGCAAACGCGACGGCGGCGCGCTGTCGGAGGACCAGATCGGCTTTTTGGTCGACGGGCTCGCCGACGAGAGCCTGCCCGCCGAGCAGGTCTCCGCGCTCGCGATGGCGGTGTTCCTGAACGGCATGGATTTCGACGAGGCCGCTACGTTGACGCTCGCGATGGCGAACTCCGGCACCGTGCTCGACTGGTCGTCCGATGGCCTCGACGGGCCGGTCGTCGACAAGCACTCGACGGGCGGCGTCGGCGACAAGGTGAGTTTCCTTCTCGCACCGATCGCGGCGGCCGCGGGCTGCTACGTGCCGATGATCTCCGGCCGCGGGCTCGGCCACACGGGTGGCACGACCGACAAGGTCGAGAGCATACCGGGCTACCGGTCGATGCCCGACTTCGAGACCTTCAGGCGGGTCGTCCGCGAAGTCGGCTGCGCCGTGATCGGACAGACGGCCGAGCTCGCACCGGCCGACCGCCGCTTCTATGCGATCCGCGACGTCACGGGCACGGTCGAGTCCGTGCCGCTCATCACGGCGTCGATCCTGTCGAAGAAGATCGCCGCGGGTCTCGACGCGCTGGTCATGGACGTCAAGGTGGGCTCGGGCGCATTCATGCCGACCCCCGAGAAGGCCGTCGAACTGGCCGAGAGCATCATCTTCACGGCGGCGACCGCGGGCCTCAAGACGCATGCACTCATCACCGACATGAACGAGGTCCTCGGCCGCACGGCGGGCAACGCGCTCGAGATCGGCGAAGCCATTCGATTCCTCACGAACGAGGATCGCGAACCGCGGCTCAACGAGGTCGTGCTGGCGTTGACCGCCGAGATGCTCGTCGCGGCCGGCCTCGAGCCCGATCGCGATGCGGCACGGCAGCGATGCGACGCGACAATCGAGAACGGCCGCGCGGCAGAGATCTTCGCGCGCATGGTAAGTGCGCTCGGCGGCCCGGCCGACCTCCTGGAGAACCCGCAGAGCCATTTGCCGGATGCCCCGGTTGCACATCCTGTTCTGGCCCGCGGCACGCTCGTGTCGATGGACACACGGGCCATCGGCAACGCGATCATCGAACTCGGCGGCGGGCGCCGGCAGGTGGGCGAGGCACTGAACCTCGCTGTCGGCTTCAGCGATTTCGCGGCGGTCGGCACCTGTCTCGACGAGGGCGTGCCGCTCGCAGTCGTGCACGCGGCCACCGAGCACGATGCGCAACGGGCGGAAGCGCAACTGCTGGCCGCGTGCACGTTCGGCGACGCGGCGCCCGCGGCGCGTCCGGTCATTGCCGAGGTCCTGACCCGCGATGCGGGTTGACCGCCGCCGGCGCCGCGGATGCCGGCGGTTGCGGTATGCTTGCTTCAAATAACAAGCACAAGCGCACCGCGGGGAACTGAATGGCGTCACGTTCTTTAGGCCTCATCGGCATTGCCGTCATTCTGGGTATAGCCGTACTGATCTCGACCAATCGAAAGGCCATCAAGCTGCGGATCGTCGCCGCGGCCTTCGGCCTGCAGGTCGCCGTCGCGGCCTTCGTGCTCTACCTCGATTGGGGCAAGCGGGTGATCGAGACGCTCAGCGTCGGCGTCCAGGGCCTGATCGACTATTCGCGCGCGGGCATCGACATGGTGTTTTCGCCGTTCCTGACGGGCGCACACCTGGAGCCGGGGCTGGGCTTCAGCTTCGCCATCTATGTCTTGCCCGTCATCATCTTCTTCTCTTCGCTCATGTCCGTGCTGTATCACCTGCGCATCATGGAATGGGTCGTCAAGCTGGTCGGCGGCGCCCTGCGCCGGATCATCGGCACGGGCCGCGTCGAGTCGCTGAACGCCGCCGCGAATATTTTCATCGGCCAGACCGAGGCGCCGCTGGTCATCCGGCCTTACCTGCGCGGCGTTACCGAAGCGCAGCTGTTCGCCATCATGGTCTCCGGCGTCGCATCGATCGCCGGCACCGTTCTGGCGGGTTATGTCCTGCTCGGCGCCGAGATGAAGTACCTGCTCGCCGCGAGCTTCATGGCGGCGCCCGGGGGCCTGCTCATGGCCAAACTCATCATGCCCGACGACGAACTCGAACCGGCCGACGCCGGCAAACTCGAGATGGAGCACAGCAAGCACGCCAACGTCATTCTCGCGGCTGCCGTGGGCGCGAGCGACGGTCTCAAGCTCGCGGTCAACATCGGCGCGATGCTGATTGCTTTCGTCGCGCTGATCGCGCTGTTCAACGGCATCGTCGGCGGCATCGCCGGCCTGTTCGGTGCCGACGGCGTCACGCTGCAGAGCATCCTCGGCGTGCTCTTCCAGCCGCTCATGTTCGTCCTGAGCGTGCCCTGGGACGAAGCGCGGGCGGCGGGGGCGCTGTTCGGCGAGAAACTGATCCTCAACGAATTCGTGGCCTTCGGGCATCTCAACGAGTACCTCGCCGACGCCAGCCCGCGGACCGTCGCGATCACGACGTTCAGCCTGTGCGGTTTCGCCAACCTGTCGTCGATCGCCATCCTGCTCGGCGGGCTCGGCGTGCTGGTGCCGGAGAAGAAGGAGCTCATCGCGCGCTTCGGCGTGCGTGCCGTTGCTGCCGGTTCCCTGTCCAATCTCATGAGCGCGGCCCTCGCCGGCCTGCTGCTGACGGTGTGATGCGTCCGCCGTGCGTGTGCCCGTTCGGCATGCCGTATCATCGGAGTACGATCGAGGAGTAGCCTCGCATGACAGTTCGAGCCGTACCTTCAACCGAAAACCCGGTCGACGATCGCCGGCCCATCGTCATCGACTGCGACCCCGGACAGGACGATGCCGTGGCCCTGTTGCTCGCAATGGCCGCGCCGAAGGAACTCGACCTCCTGGGTATAACGACGGTGGCCGGCAACGTGCCGCTCGAAAAGACCCAGCGCAACGCCCGCATCATCTGTGATCTTGCGGAGCGCCAGGACATGCCCGTATTCGCCGGCTGCGAACGGCCGCTCAAGCGCGAGCCGATCACGGCCGAGAACGTTCACGGCGACGAGGGCATCGACGGCATGGAGATCTTCGAGCCCGAAACGCCGCTGCATTCGCGCGATGCCGTCGACTTCATTGTCGATACGCTGAAGAGCGCAGACGAGGAGTCCGTCACACTCGTACCGACCGGGCCGCTCACCAACGTCGCGACGGCAATCGAACGCGACCGTTCGATTCTCGGGGGCATACGCGAGATCGTGCTGATGGGTGGCGCGATGCGCGAGGGCGGCAACCGATCGCCGTCGGCCGAGTTCAACGTCCTCGTCGATCCGCATGCCGCCGACGTCGTTTTCAACTGCGGCCGTCCCGTCGTCGCCATGGGCCTCGACGTGACCCACCAGGTGCTTGCATCGCCCGAACGCGTCAAGAACATACGCGCGCTCGGCAACCCGGTGGCCCGCGCCGTGGCCGGCATGCTCGGCTTCTTCGAGCGCTTTGACAAGTCCAAGTACGGATCCGAGGGCGCGCCGCTGCACGATCCGTGCACGGTTGCCTATCTGCTCGAACCCGCGCTGTTCAAGGGCAAGGACGTCAATGTGTCGGTGGAATGCGATTCCGAGCTCACGGTCGGCCACACGGCCGTGGATTTCTGGCACGTCACCGACCGACCGATCAACACGCGCTGGATGTACGACGTCGACGTGGACGGCTTCTTCGAGCTGCTCATCGACCGGCTGAACCGCTACGACCGCCGGCAATACCGCGGCGACGTGCAGGACCGGCGGGACCCCGAATGACCCACGTCACGGTGCTCGGTTCGATCAACCTGGACCTGTCCGCCAGCGTGTCGCGTCTGCCTCAGCCGGGCGAAACCGTGACGGGCGCAACCCTGTCCCGGTTTCCGGGCGGGAAGGGTGCCAACCAGGCGCTGGCCGCCCGTCGCCTGGGCGCCGACGTGACGCTGATCGGCTGCGTCGGCTATGACGCGGCCGCCGACGAGGCGCTCGAGCTGCTCAAGGCTGGCGGCGTCGACCTGAGCCGCTGCGTCCGGCACCCGAGTGCGGCGACGGGCATCGCGCTGATCGCCGTCGCCGAGTCGGGCGAAAACCAGATCGTCGTGGCGCCGGGCGCCAACGCCGAGCTTGAACCGGCCGCCGTCGACCTGCCGGCCGCCGATGCGCTCATCTGCCAGCTGGAGACGCCGCGGCACACGATCGCCGACGTCGCCGCGCGCTTCGACGGCTTCTTCGCGGTCAATCTCGCGCCGGCCCGGCAGGTGGACGTATCGATACTGCAGCGCGCGGACCTCGTGGTCGTCAACGAAACCGAGTCGGCCTGGTACGGCAGCACCCTCGACGCGTGCCGGGGCCTCGTCGCCACGACGCACGGCGCGGCCGGTGCGACGCTCGAGCGGGACGGAGAGTCGATCGCCGAGTCGCCGGCGCCGTCGGTCAATGCCATCGATACCGTCGGTGCCGGCGACACGTTCACGGCGGCGCTGACGCTCAAGCTCGTCGAGCTGGACGATCCCGATGCCGCTCTGCGTTTCGCCTGCGCGGCCGGTGCCGCGGCGACGCTGACGCGCGGCGCGCAGCCTGCGCTACCCAACAGCGACGACGTGGCCGCGCTGCTCTGATGCTCGCAGGCGCGACGCGCATTCGCCGCAGCAACCGGGAGGATGCATGACCTTCGAAAGACGCGAATTCCTGAAGCTCATCGGTAGCGTGCCGCTCGCGGGCGCCGTCGCCCGTGGCGCAGTCGTCGAGGCTGCCCCATCGTCGCCGGTTCCGGCATTCGGCTTCGCCGACGACAGCGTGCCGATGAACGCGGCCAATCTCTGCCCGATGCCCGTCGAAGTCCTCGAGGCACAGTCCCGCTACCAGGCGGCACTCGAGCGTTCGCTCTCGACCGCCAGCCGCAAGCGCATCGAGGCCATGAAGGAGGAGGCGCGGGTCCGCATCGCCGCGCTGCTCGGCACGTCGGCCGATGAGGTTGCGATCGTGCGCAACACGTCCGAGGCGAACAACGTCATCGTGCAGGGCCTGCCGCTCGAGGGGGGCGACGAGGTCGTGGTGTGGGACCAGAACCACCCGTCGAACGGCCTCGCATGGGACGTCCGCGCGCTGCGTATGGGCGCGACCGTGCGCAGATTCTCGGTGCCGGCGCGGCCCGGTTCGATTGACGAGGTCGTCGACGCTTTCCTCGGCTCCCTATCGCGGCGCTCGCGCGTGCTGTCGTTCACGCACATCTCCAATGTCACGGGCCTTAAGGCCCCGGCAGGCGAGATCTGCGCGGCCGTCCGCCGCAGGTACCCGGACATCCACATCCACATTGACGGCGCACAGACCTGGGGCGCCGTCGATATTCACCTCGGCAGGCTCGACTGCGATTCCTTCAGCGCGAGCGCGCACAAGTGGTTCATGGGACCGCGCGAGACGGGCATTCTGTACGTCCGCGAGTCGCGCTGTGCCGAAATCTGGCCGAGTATCGTCAGCATTCCCTGGTTCGGCACGTTCGAAGAGGCGCCGAAGCTCGCTCGCAAGTTCGACGCGCTGGGCCAGCGGGACGATGCCGCGGCGGCCGCACTCGTCGACGCCGTGGCCATGCACGAACGGCTGACGCCCGCCGGCATCGAAGCGCGCTCGTCGGCCATCGCCGAGCGGCTGCGCGAGGGCTACCGGGAACTCGGCATTGAGATGGTGTCGACCGACCATCCCGACTTCACGAGCAGCGTCGTGATCGCCAGGGCGCCCGCCGAGCACGCAGCCGACCTCGTCGCCAGGGTTTTCGAGGAGGCGGGCGTCCAGGGCGCGCCGACGGGGGGCTTCAGGATGTCGCCGCACATCTACAACACCGGGGCGCACGTCGACCGCGTGCTGCAGTCCGTGGCGCGGCACCGGGCCAGCCTGGCCGTGGAGTGAGCGAGCTTGTGCGGCGCCGGAATTTTTTACACTTTCCGCTCAGCTGTCCAGGGGTACTTCGCTAAGCCTCTAAAATATAAATATTTTTTTGATCGGCACGAATCTTGCTTCGTTTATGTCAAAGCGACTATTCGACGACGGACATCGCTTGAGGCATCCACGATGAAGTACACAAAGCTCTTTCTCCTCGCGCTCGGTCTGGCCAGCTTCGGCGGCGCATGGGCCGTGCCCGTGACGATCAATTACACGGCGGACAATTCAACCATCGCGGGTGGAGTTTGCGTCAATGTGGACTGCGACCCGCTGAGCAGCTTCGCATCGTTCTCCATCGTATTCGCGAACGGCTCCGCGCCGAACGCCAGCCACTGGCCTGACGCCGATACGGCCGTCATCGACCTCGCGCCAGGCACCTATGGTATCGCTTTCGTCGCCGACAACTTCGGTACCGGCTCGCCGAACAACCCCGCGGGGTTTCTTGCCGAGATTCTCTGGGGCAGTAACAGCAACGTTACGTCGAGTGGCTGGGATGTGACGATCAACGGGACTGATTGGGTCAGCGCGACGGAATGGGCCCAGAACGGGACGGGCATCTGGGGTGGCAATTTGCTCGGCGAAATCTCGTCCGATGCCTACTGGATCTGGACCGCGAACAACTTCGATGCGAGCACGAACGTCCGCGCGAGGTTCCGTACCACGATCACGATCGGCGTCGCCGAGCCCGGCACGCTCGCGCTGTTCGGCATCGGCCTGCTCGGCCTCGGGTTCGCGGCTCGCAGGCGCTAGTGTCCTGAGTTCGCATGATTCCGGAGCCCCGCCTCGCGCGGGGCTCTTTTGTTGTTAGCGTTGTGACCGACCGCGCTCGACATGGCCGAGCGCTCAGACCAGTTTGAATGAGTGCGGCAGCAGCTCGTCAATGCCGTAGCTGTGCCACTCGTCGTCCTCCGCGATGAGAATGACGCGCGTCTCGCCGTCGGCGAACTCGCTAATCCGCTGCCGGCAGCCGCCGCAGGGCGTGCAGGTTGTGATCCGGTCCGAACCGCCCGCGACGGCGATCGCGACGATACGCGTACCGCCCGCGGCAACCATGGCGGCAATCGCACCGGTCTCGGCGCAGCTCCCCTGCGGGAAGGACGCGTTTTCGACATTGCACCCCGTGTGCACGTCTCCCTGATCATCGACCAGCGCGGCACCGACGCTGTAGCCCGAATAACGGCTGTACGCGCGTTCACGCACTTCGACCGCCTGGTTGATGAGTTCCTCGTCGTTCATCCCTCGTTCCTCGTGCGAGCACGGTGCCAGGTCTAGGGTATCGAGGTCCAGGAACCGTGCATCGGATTCGGCAGCACGTACCATCCCCGGCCCCAGTAGCGATTGTACTCATCGAGCGCGGCCGAGCGGCTTTCGGCCGTTGCCGGCTCGGTGCAGGGTGCGCGAAGTTTCTTGCGGACACACGGCACGAAATCGCCCAGGTCGTCGCCGATCAGCATGAGAATACGATGGGTTTCGGCGATGCGCTGCCGCCGGGTAATCTTCTCGCGCGTCCAGCCCCGCTCTTCCGACAGGAACACGTGATCGGCGTCGGTCTCTATGCCGACCTCCGCGATACCGTCGATCGTCGTCTGCCGCTGCGGGCAGGGATCGTCGTAGCCGGCCTTCGGCTCGCAGGGGCGGTTGGTGACGAAGAACACGGTCACGCCCTGGCGCCGCGCCTCGGCCACGAACTCGGCTACCCCCTCCACGGGCGTCGCCTGCGTCTCGCTTGCCCACTGCTCGAGCTTCCAGTTCGCGAAAGGACGCTCGAACGCGAGCTGGAAATCGACGTTACTCACGACCGTCTCGTCGACGTCCAGGATGACGGCCGGCGGCAGGCCGCCGGCGTCGCTCTGTCCGGGCAGCGCGGACCAGTCCGGATCGTTGACAAAGCCTTCGAGGTCGGCCCGTGCCGCGGCATACACCTGGCGCGTGATCGCGCGGTACTCGGCCGCTTGCTTTACCCAGCGCAGGCCCAGGTCGTGTTCCGGGCGGTGCGCGGCATCGCCGGCTGGCGGCGTGGCGCAGGCCACCAGGAACAGCAGGTACGGGCTTAAGCAGGCAAGCGCGACACGCGTCATAGACAGGTATTCCGTTAGCCGAAACCGTCGGCCGAGGTTAGCATGTGGGCCGTATCGCGACTATCAGTCGCCCCGACGAGCCCGCATCCATGAACAGATTATTCGTTCTTCTCCTTGGTCTGGTCTGCGTTTGCAGCTGCGAGTCTGCGTCCGAGCAGACGCCGGGCGGCCTGACGTTCATTCACTTGAACGACACCTACCGGATCGGCGCCGTCGAGAGCGGCGACGCCGGCGGCTTCGGCCGTGTCGTCACCGTCGTCCGCGAGGCGCAGGCCGAAGGCCGCGAGGTGCGTATTCTGCACGGCGGAGACTTTCTCTACCCGTCGCTCGAGAGCCAGCTCTGGAACGGCGCGCAGATCGTGGACGCCTTCAACTTCATGGACCAGCTGGCGCCGATGTACGTCGTTGCGGGTAACCACGAGTTCGACCGCCGCACGCCCGAGCATCTCATTACCGCCGTCAGGTCGTCGCAGTTCGACTGGCTCGGCGACAACTACGCTTTCGACACGGGAGACGAACTCGTCGACGCCGCGCTCGAGAACAGTTTCGTCTTCGAGCACGGCGGTCGCCGGATCGGCTTCTTCGCGCTGACGCTGCACGCCGACGACGGCGGCAACGCGCGCGACTACGTGCCTATCGATCGCGACTACGAGGCGGCCGCTCGCCAAACGCTGGACGCGCTCGTCGCGTCCGGTGTCGACGCGATTATCGGCCTCACGCACCTGCATATGTGGCAGGACGAGGCGCTGGCCGGGCTCAAGGCCGAGTATCCGGCGCTCGTGTTCATCGCCGGTGGCCACGAGCACGAGCCGGAGTTCACGCCCGGCGACGGGCAGCGCGCCACGGTCATGAAGGGTGCGTCGAACGCCCGCGTGATCTGGCGTATCGACCTCGACTTCGATGCGGCCGGGCAGCCGCTCATCGCGGCGAGCGAGGCCGTGACGCTCGGCGCCGAGGTGGCGTCGGACGCCGACTACGACGCGCTATACACGCGCTGGCGCAACGACCTCCTCGAGCGCTTTCCGTTCCTCGAAGCGCGCGTCGGCGAGGCCGCGGTCGTGCTCGACGGCCGCGAGGTAACGATCCGCAACGCCGAATCCAACTGGGGCAACTTCATCGTCGACCAGATGCGCACGGCGTTCGGCGACGAGCCGGCCGATCTTGCGTTCGTCAACTCGGGCACGCTGCGCATCGACGACACGATCTCGGGCGACATCACGTTCGAGGACATCGGTCGAACCTTCGGATTTTCGTCGTTCCTTCGCTACCTGACGCTCTCGGGCGACGAGTTTCGCGCCGTGCTCGAGGCCGGCTTTCGCGGCAGCGGCCCGAGCAAGGGCTATTTCCCGCAGGTGTCGGGATTTCGCGTCTGCGTGGATCGCGGCAATCCCGAGGGCAGCCGTATCGTCAGCCTCGAGGTGCCGGATGCGAGCGGCGGCTGGGTCGAAATCGACGCCGGGCGGGACTACCGCGTGGTCGTCCCGGACTTCCTCTATGGCGGCGGCGACGGTTACGAATTCCCGGACGACGGCGAAGCGTCGCTCGCAGGCTCGGAGCTCAAATACCTGGTCCTCGACGCCATCATGGCCGCGCAGGCGCGGGGCCAGCAGATCGGCGAGCTCGTCGACCCGGACAATCCGCGCATCGTCATACTCGGTGCCGAGCGCGGCGACTGCTGGCCGTAGCCTGGCCAGGACACCGAAGGCTATTCGGAGCCACGAAAAAGGCGGCCCGGAGGCCGCCTTTTTCGTCAGCTTATCGCTCAGCCTAGAACGTGTAGTTCAAGCCGAAGCGGATCTGGTAGAGCGACGCATCGCCGATGCGCGGCTCCTCGGTGCCGGCCGGAACGCCGAACGGGAACGCGTGCTGCTGAAGGATGCCCCAGTCGTCGTTGATCAGGTTGGTCAGGTTGTCGATTATGACGAACAGACCCAGACGGTCGGAGTCCGTCACCAGCGGAATACCGATGTCGGCGCGCAGGTCGATCTTGAACCACGATGAACCGTCGTTGCCGTTACGTTCTACGCCCGGCGCTAGCACGTTGTCCTCGTTGTCGAGAAACGGCGTGAAGCTGTATGGGTCACGGGTGCCGTTAAACGACGTGCTGTACGGCAGGCCCGTGTTGTACTGACCGAACAGCGCGACGACGGTCGGGAAGCGGTTGAACAGCGTCTTGCGCCACGTCGTCGTTGCCGTTGCGCGGTGTTCGACCGCGTAGTTGGACCTCGATGCAACCTGCTCCTGCGGGTCGAAGAACTGCCGGTTGATGTAGTTCGAGAACGCGACCGAGCTCGTCATCGGATTGATGTCTTCGGCGTCCGTGTACGAGTACCCGACGGAAAAGTCGAAGCCGTTGTCGAACTGCTTCGACAGACCGAGCGACAGCGTCAGCGCGTCGGCGTCCTCGGAGCTGTTGGTCAGCACGAAGCTCGGCTCGCGAACGCTGTCGTATACCGGGTAGCCGTCCTCCGTCGTGCCGGTCTGTTCGAGGTCGCCGCGAAGCACGATCGCCGAGTCCTGCAGACGGGTCCAGAGCAGGTCGGCCGTGACCACGTAGTCGTTCGGGAAGAAGTGCGTCGCGCCGAATGCGATCTTGATCTCGGACGGCAGGTCGAAATCGGGGTCCAGGTAGTTGATCTCGAAGTTGTCGCCCACGCCTTCGCTAACGGCGTCGTAGACCGGCTGCGGAACGCCCCACCCGGCGCCCGCGCCCGCGGGGGCGGTGTCCTCGACGTCGATGTACTGGAGATTCGGGTCGAGCAGTGAGATCTGCACCGGCGGATCGCCGCAGTCACCGCGGAAATCATTGGTCAGGCAAAACGAACGACCGCGCTGGCCGAACTGCTGCACGTTGTTGGCCGAATAGTTGTTCGACAGCCAGACGTTGGGGTTTCCGCCCGTGTACATGCCGATACCGCCGCGCAGCGTCGTATCGTCGGTCCAGTCGAACGTGAAGCCGACGCGCGGCTGGAACAGGCCCTCGCCGTCAAGCGTCTGGTTATTGGAAAAACCATAGGTGGCGAGGAAGTCCGGATTCGTCGGCGGCTCGTCATCCGTGGTGTAAAGATCGTAGCGAAGGCCCGCGACGACCGTCCAGCGATCTCCGAGTTCGATCGTGTCCTGGACGAACAGCGTCGTCAGTTCGTAACCCCAGTTCGCGGCGGCGTCGTTCGGATTGTGTGACGGCGCGTTGTTGTAGTACAGGTCCGACGCGAAACCGTTGCGGAAGTTCTCGATTGCCGTAGCGGTGATGTTGCCGTCGTCGTCCTCGAAATTCGAGAAGCGAATCTCGGTCTCGGTGTGCTGCACGAACAGGTTGAAGACGTCGAGCTCCTCGCGCTCGATGCCGAAGCTCAGGCGATGCTGGCCAAGATCGTAGTCGCCGCGAAACTGGAAGTTCGTCAGGTCGTAGTCGAGCTTGTTCGATTGGCGGCTGTCATCCCCGCCCAGGTAGACGTCGACGTCGCCGAGTCCGGGCCGGTCTTCCAGTTCGATTCGAATCTCGCCGAAATCGGTACCGCCGACCGAGATCTGGCGGTTGTCGAGCTTCACGTGCCCAATGCGGAACTCCGTCGAGAAGCGGTCGGTCCACTGCGAGTACAGCGTCCCGACGTAGGAGTTCAGTTCGGCGCCACGCTCGTAGAGGTGGTTCTCGAACTCGAACTCCGTGGTCTCGCTGTCTGCCTCGGTGAAGTTATTGCCGTCGTTGTAGTTGTATGTAAATGCCGCGCGATGGTCGTCAGTGATGTTCCAGTCGATCTTGACCAGCAGCTTCTCGTCTTCGTTGGCGATGCTCTGCGGCACCGGGCCCGGATCGTACTGGTAGACATTGCGGGCGATATCGAGGATTTCGTCGATTTCAGCCTGTGTCACGTCGATCTCATTGACCGCACCCGAACCCTGCGGGCCGCGATCGAACCGGTTTGCGCCGTCGAGCTTCTCGTAGGCGGCGAAGAAGAACACCTTGTCCCTGATGATCGGGCCGCCGATCGTGAAACCGTAGCGCGTTTCATCGAAGCTTCCCTGGCGGATCGAGTTGCCTTCGAGGCTGTCGCCGCGCAGGCTGTCGTCGGTGTAGTCGTAGAACGCCGAGCCAGAGAATTCGTTGGTACCGGACTTGGTGACGGCGTTGATGTTGCACGCCGAGAATCCGCCGTACTCGACGTCGAACGGTGCCAGCTCGACAGCCACCTGGCTGATCGCGTCGAACGAGAACGGCATGCGCTCGGTCGGATAGCCGTTCGCATTCAGGCCGAAGGAGTCGTTCAGGCGGACGCCGTCGACGGTCAGGCTGTTGAAACGCGAGTTCTTGCCGGCGCACTGCACGGCATTGACGTCGCCCCGGGATTCGTCGATGAAGATCCGCGGGTCGGTGCGGATGATGTCATTGATGTTGCGGTTGATGGCCGGGAGCGACTGCAGCGTGTCGAGATCGAAATTGGCGTTCGGACCGATCGCGAGCCGCTCGCCCGCGAAATTCGCCGATGCCGTGACGACCACCTCGTCTATCGCGCCTTCCTCGAGCACGATGTTGTAGATCGAGGCCGATGACAGGTTCGTGAATACGTCGGTGACGCGCGCGACCTTGTAGTCGCTGGAGGTGACGTTGATCTCGAACGGTCCACCGACACCGAGGTTGCTGATGCTGAACGCCCCGTTGGCGTCCGTCGTCGTGCGGCGGGACGTGCTGGTCCGAGTATCGGTAATCGTTACCGTGGCACCTGCCGCCGGATCGCCTCCCGGGGACGCGACCGTGCCGCGAATCGTGCTCGACGTTGCCTGTGCGTTTGCCGCAACAGGCAATGCGAACATGCATGCCGCCGCGAGCAGCGCGACGCCTCCCTTCATCCACGCGTGCAAGCGCGAACGACGCCTTACCGATATTGAAGTCATTGTAGTCCCCGAGATTCTGAAAAGAAGCGAGCTTAGGGCGTGAATATGACAGATTCATTTCGTTGCCCTTGCGATTTCTTGTTCTACGGTCGCTCCGCTATGCACCCGACATGTTTTCGAAACACGACCAGTCGGCAATCTAACCCAGCAAAAACCCTTGCGCAATAAGGGCTTGAAGTGCGCGCGGATGGGCTCGCCGTTCGTGTCTCGCGGTGTGCCGGAAGTCCGGCGCGAGATCACATTACGAATGCGTTACAAGTTTTTGTTTTTGAAGTTCTCGAGCGTCAGCACCAGCGGCCAGTGATCGGAGACGCCGGCCAATGGGCTGCGGGAAAAGCGCCGCGGCCTGCCGTTCGCGTCGGTTTGTTCCGGCGCATCGTTGGCCAGCCGCACTGAATCCGCGCGAATTCGCCATGTTGTATTTTCGCCACGTGGACGCGCATACAGGATCATGTCGAGAAACGACCAGCTGTCGCCGGCCGGCCAGTAGTTGGTGCCCAAGCAGTCGCCGCAGCCAAGTTCGTGCGCGATCAGCCAGTAGGGCCGGACACGCTCGTCGAGGATCGGCGTGTCCTGCATCTCGCGTCTCGGTGTATTGAAGTCGCCGGCCGCGAACACGTGGCGATCGTCCGGCAGCGCCTCGCGTAGGCCGAGCAGGAAGTCGTAGGCCGCCTCGCGCATCTCGATCGGGTGGTAGGGCGCCGGGAAGTGAACCGCGAAGCCTGTCAGCCGACCGCCGTCGGGCAGTTCGAACGTGGCTTCGAGGATGCCCCGCGTATCCGCCTGACGATCGGGGTGTGCCGGGAACTCGATATTGTGCGAGGTCGCATCGCCGTCGAGGGGCAATCGGCTCAGGAAAGCGACGTCGATGCCGCGAAGATCCTGCCCCTCGATCAGAATCGACGGCCCGTAGTCCGCCGCTTCGAGATACTCGAGGCGCAGGCGCTCGAGGATCGCCCGGTTCTCGATCTCCTGCAGCGCAACGATGTCCGGGCCGCGGCCGTCGTCCACCTGGAGAATCGCCGCGGCGATGACCGACAGCTTGTAGTCTACGGCGTCGTCATTCCAGTCGAGGTACAGGCAGTCATCGCGCCATTTTTCTACCTCGATCCCTGCGCAGCCCGCGATGTGGGTCTCGTTTTGCTTTGCGGCCAGCGGCAAATAGGTTGCGTCGTTCTTCGCCGGAGCGTCGCTCGTATCGAACAGGTTTTCGACGTTGAAGGTCATGATCGTGACGGTGTCGACCGGCGCGGACGACGTTGCGCGCGGCTCGTCCGAGCACGCGGCGCAGAGAGCAAGCAGAACGCACGAAACGAGACGACCATAACTCATTGCTCTCTCCTGTCCCTGTCTATCCGTAGCAGCGGCGCGTGTCGGCGTTCGACCGTGACGAACAGCGTCGTGCGCGCGGCGCCGAACGCGACCGCCTCGGCGTCGCGAATGCCGCGCAGCCCGAAGCCCAGCGCCTGCTGGTTCAGCGTCTCGTACCAGTCGCCGAGAAACGGATAGTAATAGACGGCGGCGTAAGTCAGTATGACGGCGGCGGAACCGTCCGTCGCGATGTCCATCCCGGTCGGTTGCCAGTGCCAGATCTTTGTCTGCGGTGCGAACTCGACGTCCTGGCGGCTCGGCGGCGGCAGGCTCGTCACCGGGCCCAGCCGCTCCGCGACGACGACGTCGTCCTGTTCGGGCTGGAGCGGCACGGCATAGAGGACCGGCGGAATATCGCGCTTGGTGAGAATCAGCGCCCGTCGGTTCGCCGTGTCCACCGCAACCGCCTCGGCGTCCCTCGGGCCATCCGGATAGCGGAAGCGGACCTGCCACGCCGGTTCCTGCTCGGGCTCGTCGTCTTCGTCGAGGTCGGGCTCCTCGACGACGTACAGGGTCCCGTATTCGTGGCGTGACTCGTTGTCGCCGATATCCGCGAGCAGCAGGTAGGGCACGCCGTCGAGCGAGAATGACGCCATGTCTTCCCAGTCTCGGTTGTCCGCATCCGCTATCTTGAGCCGACCGAGGTGTCTGCCCTCGAGATCGACGGCGTAGACGCGCGCCTTCGAACCCGAGTCGTTGTGCAGCCAGAGCATGCCGGCGTTACGCCGCGACAGCGCCATGCCGCTCACCTCGTCGAGGCCTTTCCTTTCGAGCTCGCCCGCGATCGAGATCGATGCGGGCACGCCGCCCGGCGCCGGCTCTGCGCCGGGGCGCTCGCAGCCTGTCGTCGCGGCGAGCAGGATGAGCGGGAGAAGCGTCTTCAGCATCGTGGGGCGATCCTAGACCGCGCCTCGAACCTCTGCAATCGGGCGTTCCGGGGTCCGAAAAAAGCCCGGCCGGTGGCCGGGCTTTCGAAGCGCCTGCTTGAGCGGTCTCCCTAGAAGTCCCAGCGGAACTCGGCGCCCCAGTAGGCCGGATCGTTGACGAACGCGGTCAGGTTCAGGAAGTTGAGCGAACCGTCCACCGTGATTTCGTCGGTGATGTTGCGGCCGACGAGCGCGAAGTCCATGCCGTTGTTCATGCGGTAGCCCGCGCGTAGACCACCGAGCCAGCGCTCGTCGGCAACGAACTCGACCGAGCGGTGCAGGAACAGGTTCGACTCGCCGCGGAAGTTCCAGTCGGTGTTGAAGTACAGGTCGCCGTTCTGGATCGGCAGCGTGTACTCGAGCACGAAGTTGAAGATGTGCTCGGGCGTCCTCGGTAGCGGGTTGCCGTCGATGAACACCTCGGTGACCGGGCCGAACGGCCCCATGCGCATGCCGGCGACCGGGTCGAGGCCCGTGCAGGTCGGGTTCGAGCCGCACAGGTCGTCGCGCAGTCCCGGATCGTCGATCTCGGTGTCGTTGTAGCTGTAGTTGGCCGAGACGAACAGGTTGTCGGTGAGCAGGAAGTCGACCTCGGTCTCGAAGCCCACGCCCGTGACCGTGTCCGCGTTCAGGAGCTGGTTGACGTTGGCGGCGCCGCCCGTTGCCGTCAGCTGGTGGTCGCTGTTCTCGAACGCGTAGACGGCCGAGTTCCAGCGCATGCGGCCGTCCAGGAGCGTGGCCTTGAAGCCGAGTTCGCCGGCCAGGCTGTCCTCGGTATCGGCGGAGCTTACGAAGCCGAAGCGGCCGAGCGTAACCGGACCGCGCGAGCCCGTGGCGATGCGACCGTACAGGTTCCAGTCTTCGCTGGCGTCGAAGCTCAGCGCGATGTCGAAGTTGAAGAAGTCATCCGCGACCGAGATGGCGCCCGGGAGGACGCTGCCGCCCGCGTTGGCACTGCGCACGGTCAGGTCCTTGTCATCGTCGGTCCATCGGCCACCTACGGTCAGGGCCCACTGATCGTTGAGCGCGTACTCGACCTGGCCGAACACGGCGATCGAGGTCGTCTGCTGCGACACCAGCGCTGAAAGTGCCGGGTCGAGAAAGTCCCGGTTCAGCAGGTCGAAGTCCTCATCGAAGTAGTAGAGGCCGGCCTGCCAGAACAGCCGATCGCTGTCTCCCGACAAGCGGATTTCCTGTGTGAGCTGGTAGTGGTCCTCGAGGCCGTCGCCCGTTGCCACGTTGAAGAACGCCTGCCGGCCGAGCACGCCGATACCCTCCGGGCCGGACAGCAAGCCGCCATCGACATCGGCTGACTGGAAGTTCTCGACCGTGTCGTAGCCCGTGATCGACGTGATCGTGACGTCGCTCGGCAGCGTCCACTCGAGGTTGACGGCCGTGCCGAAGTGGTCGAGCTCCAGGTCCGCGACGAGGTTGTCATGGCTCGCGACCGCCTCGTCGAATCCGGCGCGCACGCCGCTTTCGCCGAGGGCGATCGCGTTGGCGTAGAACACGTTCGGGTGGCTGCCGTCCTGGCTGAAGCCGTGGAACTTGACGTTGCCCGAGAACGAATCGGTGGGGTCGAACGCGAACTGCAGGCGCCAGGCGAACTCCTCGAAGGCGCCGAAGTCGTCGCCGGGACCGTTGACGGTGTTGTCGATCCAGTCGCCGCGTTCCTGGTACTTGAGCGACAGACGAGCGCCGAAGCTGTCGGACGCGATGAAATCGCTCGCGCCCTCGAGGGCGATCATGTCGCGGCTGCCGTAGGAGGCGCGCACGTAGCGGTCGACGTCGGGACCCGGCTTGACCGAGTCGATCTTGATCGCGCCGGCGTTCGTGTTGCGGCCGAACAGCGAACCCTGCGGGCCTTTGAGGACCTCGATGCGCTCGATGTCGAACAGCGGCAGGCTGCGGAGCACGTTGTTCTCGAGCGCGATCTCGTCGAACACCATGGCGACGGGCTGGTTGGCATTGACGTCGAAGTCGATGTTGCCGAGGCCGCGCAGGTAGAAACGCGGCTGCGTGCGGCCGTTGGAGGTCTCGATGTTGAGGCCCGGTACCCGGGCCGCGAGCGCGCGGATGTCCTGGCCGCCGTTCAAATAGGTGTTGACCGAGTCACCCGTGATCGCGTTGACCGACAGCGGCACGTCGGCAAGGCTCTGTTCGCGCTTCTGCGCCGTGACGGTGATCTCTTCGAGCACGATCTGTGCGTCGACCGCGCCCGCGGACGCCGCGAGCAGGACGGCGGCGGCTACGGTTTTCGCGCCTATGGTTTGTGTTGGTTTTTGGCCACACATGGTACTCTCCTCAGGTAGATGCGCGAAGTATAGGCTATTCCACGGGCCGATAGCACGATGGCTCGAATCGCGGCACGCAGACGCATAAAAACAACAGATCGTCATCCCCGGTGTTCGTGATCTGTTGCTCGCATTGGGCCGGTATTCGGACGCTATCGCCGCGGCGGACATCGAACGGCGCGGCGTCACCCAGGCTCATCCGGCCCCGTCCGGACTCGATCACATACCATTCGAGCACGGACAGCGCGTGGCGCTCCGTCGTGACGCCGGGCTCCACTCGCGCGCGGGCGACCGATACCTGCGGTTCCGACAGGTCGTTCAGGATCTCGGTGATGTAGCAGCGCTCACGCGTCAGGCTCTCGCCAGCGGCCCGGGCAGGTTTCCGTTCGCCGTTCATCGGGTGACAATAGCGCAATGGAATCGCTAGAGACACGACCGTCAGGCGAGTTGCTGGACCTGTCCGGCCAGATCGCGCTCGTGACCGGGGCAAGCGGCAACATCGGCCGTGCAATCGCCGAGCGACTGCACGACGCCGGCGCGCGCGTCGTCGTCCATTACTTCGAGAATCGCAACGGCGCGGAGGCGCTTGCCAGCCGCCTGGAACGCGCGGAAACGTGTGGCGCGGACCTGCGCGAGGAAGCCGCCGTGGCCGCGCTCTTCGAGACGCACGAGCCGGACATCGTGATCAACAACGCCGCGCGTCAGCCCGTCGAGGCGCTCGAGGCGATGTCGCCCGATGCCTGGCGCGAGGTGCTGGCCTCAAACCTCGACGCCGCGTTTCTCGTCACTCAGGCGGCTGCCGGACACTGGCGCACGAGCGATCGCCCCGGGTGCATCGTCAACATCGCCTCGATCGAGGGTCTCGATCCGGCAGCCGGCCACGCGCACTACGCGACGAGCAAGGCCGGGCTCATCATGTTCACGCGCGCGAGCGCCCTCGAGTACGGCCCCGACGGCATCCGCGTCAACGCCGTATCGCCCGGCCTCGTCGACCGCGAGGGCCTCGCCGCCGCGTGGCCGGACGGCGTTGAGCGCTGGAAGTCGAAGGCGCCGCTCGGCCGGCTCGGGACTGCCAATGACGTCGCCGACGCGGTATTGTTCCTCGTAAGCCCCGCCGCGCGTTGGATCAGCGGCACGAACCTCGTCGTCGATGGCGGCATGTCGGCACGGAGCCGATGGTAGCGAGCAACGGGCAGGCCCTGGAACAATGACCACCAAGCACATGAACGCCGAGCGTGGCGCCTTCGCCGAGACCGTGCTGATGCCCGGCGATCCGCTCAGGGCGCAGTACATCGCCGACAAATACTTGGACGGCGCCGAACGGGTCACCGACGTCCGCAACATGTGGGGCTTCACGGGCCGCTACGACGGAGCGCCCGTGTCGGTCATGGCCCACGGCATGGGCATTCCGTCCGCGTCGATCTACGTTACCGAACTCATCGAGTCCTACGGTGTCAGGCGCGTCCTGAGGGTCGGCAGCTGCGGGACGTCCCATCCCGACGTCCGGCTGCGCGACCTCGTCATCGCCCAGGGTGCGTCGACCGATTCGAACGTCAATCGCATGCGATTCGGCGGCTACGATCTCGCGGCGCTCGCCAGTTTCGATCTCGTCCGCAAGGCCGTCGACGCGGCGGAGGACAAACGGCTTCGCTACCACGTCGGCAACGTCTTCTCGGCGGATCTCTTTTACACGCCCGACCCGGACATGTTCGAGACGATGGCGAAGTACAACGTCTACGGCGTCGAGATGGAGGCGGCCGGCATCTTCACGATCGCGGCCGAGCACGACGTCGAATCGCTCGCGATCTGCACCGTGAGCGACGACATCCGCTCGGGTGAGGCGCTGAGCTCCGACGAGCGCGCGACGACGTTCGACGAGATGATCACGGTTGCGCTCGCGGCCGCGGTCGGTTGACCCGAAGGCATGCGATGAACTCGGCAGTGAAGAAAACCAGCGCCGCGATCCCCGACCTGAGTCGCGTGCCCGCCGTCGACGAGGTCGGCGTCAACGAGCGCGTGGCCCGCTTCCAGGCGCGCTCGATCAAGAACGCCTCCAAGGTCGAGGCGCTTAAGCTTACGCTCAGTATGATCGACCTGACGACGCTCGAGGGGCAGGACACGCCCGGCAAGGTCCGCCAGCTCTGCCAGAAGGCCATGCACCTGCACGATGCCCTGCCGGGCCTGCCGCACGTTGCGGCCGTCTGCGTCTACCCGACGATGGTCGGCGTCGCCGTGAAGGCGCTCGAAGGCTCAGGCATCGGTGTCGCATCGGTGGCGACCGCGTTTCCGAGCGGCCAATCCTCGCTCGAGATCAAGCTCGACGATACGAGGAGCGCGGTAGAGGCTGGCGCTAGCGAGATTGACATGGTCATCTCGCGCGGCGAGTTCCTGGCCGGCGACTTCGCGCAGGTCTTCGACGAGATCGTCGCCGTCAAGGAGGCCTGCGGCGACGCGCATCTCAAGGTGATTCTCGAAACCGGCGAGCTCGGCACGCTGGACCGCGTGCGCCGGGCGAGCGCGCTCGCGATGCACGCCGGTGCGGATTTCATCAAGACCTCGACGGGCAAGATCCAGCCCGCGGCTACGATGCCAGTGACGCTCGTGATGCTGCAGGCGATCCGCGACTACTACCGCGAAACCGGCCGTATGGTCGGCATGAAGCCGGCGGGCGGCATTTCGAATGCGAAACTCGCGATCCACTATCTCGTCATGCTGCGCGAGACGCTCGGCAACGCGTGGATGACGCCCAGGTGGTTCCGCTTCGGCGCGAGTTCGCTGGCCAACGACGTGCTCATGCAGCTCATGAAACAGGCGACCGGCGTGTACCAGTCTGCCGACTACTTCTCGAAGGACTAACGATGGCGACTTCCGAAAACTCCCTGGCGTTCGACGGCGGTTGGGAATACGCGCCCGCGCCCGAGAGCACCGATCACGTAAGGATCGACAAGCGATACGGGCTGTTCATCGACGGCGAGTTCGTTTCGCCCGAGAAGGGCCGCTACTTCGATACGATCAACCCGGCGAACGAGCAGAAGCTCGCACGAATCGCGAAGGCCGGCGAACTCGACGTCGATGCCGCGGTCAAGGCCGCGCGCAAGGCCTATGCCGGGCCGTGGTCGCGCATGAAACCGCGCGAGCGCGGCAAGTACATTTACAGGATCGCGCGCATGCTGCAGGAGCGTGCCCGCGAGTTCGCGGCGATCGAGTCGCTCGACGGCGGCAAGCCCATCCGCGAGTCGCGCGATATCGACATACCGCTCGCGGCCGCGCACTTTTTTTACTACGCGGGCTGGGCGGACAAGCTCGAGTACGCGTTCCCGGGCCGATCGACACGGGCCCTCGGTGTCGCGGGCCAGGTCATCCCGTGGAACTTTCCGCTGCTGATGGCGGCCTGGAAAATCGCGCCGGCGCTCGCCTGCGGCAACACGGTCGTCCTGAAGCCCGCGGAGACGACGCCGCTAACGGCCTTGAAGCTCGCCGAGCTCGTCGCCGACGCGGGACTGCCGCCCGGCGTCGTCAATATCGTCACGGGCGCCGGCGATACGGGCGCCGCGATCGTTGCACACCCGGGCGTCGACAAGGTGGCGTTCACGGGCTCCACGGCCGTCGGCCGGCAGATCCAGAAGAGTATCGCGGGCACGAACAAGAAGTACACGCTCGAACTCGGCGGCAAGGCCGCGAACGTCGTGTTCGCGGACGCCGCGATCGACCAGGCCGTCGAGGGCATCGTCAACGGTATTTTCTTCAACCAGGGTCACGTGTGCTGCGCGGGATCGCGCCTTCTCGTGCAGGAGGCCGCGGCCGACGAGGTGATCCAGAAACTCAAGGATCGAATGGACACGCTGATCGTCGGCGATCCGCTCGACAAGAACACCGACATCGGCGCGATCAACTCGTCGATGCAGCTCGAGAAGATCGAGTCCTACCTGGCGATCGGCAAGGAGGAGGGCGGCGAGATGTACCAGGCGGCGGGCAAGGTGCCCGAGCGCGGCTACTGGTGCCGGCCGACGATCTTCACGGACGTTGCGCAGTCGAATCGCGTGGTGCAGGAAGAGATCTTCGGGCCGGTCCTGGCCATCCAGACCTTCCGTACCTTCGACGAGGCCGTCGCCAAGGCCAACAACACGCCGTATGGTCTTTCGGGCGGCGTATGGACCGACAAAGGTGCAAAGATTTTCCGCATGACCCAGAGCGTGCGCGCGGGCGTCATCTGGGCCAACACGTTCAACAAGTTCGATCCCACGTCGCCGTTCGGCGGCTACAAAGAGTCTGGCGTCGGCCGCGAGGGCGGCCTGCACGGCCTCGACGCTTACCTGGACCTCGGGAACTGACATGGCGACGAACGCGAACCGCATACCCGTAGCGAAGACCTACAAGATCTACATCGGCGGCAAGTTCCCGCGCACCGAGTCGGGGCGCTATTTCGCGCTCGAGGACAGGCGCGGCGACGTCATCGCCAACGTGTGCCGCGGCAGCCGCAAGGATTTTCGCAATGCGGTCGTTGCCGCCCGCGCGGCGCAGGCCGGCTGGGCCGGGTCGAGTGCCTACCTCAGGGGCCAGATCCTGTATCGCGTGGCTGAACTGCTCGAGGGCCGGCGCGAGCAGTTCATCGCAGAGCTCGAGCTACAGGGCAGCGCCCGCCGCGCGGCGACGAAGGAGGTCGATACGAGCATCGACCGGCTCGTGTACTACGCGGGCTGGGCGGACAAGTACCAGCAGGTCTTCAGCTCGGTGAATCCGGTCAGCTCTTCGCACTTCAACTTCAGCGTGCTCGAGCCCACCGGCGTGGTCGGCATCATCGCGCCGAATGACGATGGTCTCGTGGGCCTCGTGTCGAACGTCGCGTCGACGATCGTCGGCGGCAACACCTCGGTCGTGCTGGCCTCCGAAAAACAGCCGCTTTGTTCGGTCAGCTTTTCGGAGGTATTGCATGCCTCGGACGTGCCGGGCGGCGTCGTCAACGTGCTCACCGGCTTTCGCAGCGAACTCACCGAGCAGTTTGCCTCGCACATGGACGTCAACGCCCTGATCTACTGCGACGGCGGCAGGAAAGTCGCAACGGCCGTCCAGCAGCTTGCCGCCGAAAACTTGAAGCGCGTCGTGTCGAGGCGGCGGGTCGACTGGCTTGGAGACGACGCGGCCAGCCCGTACCAGGTGCGCGAGACCCAGGAAGTGAAGACGACCTGGCATCCGATCGGTACTTGAAGCAAGACACTGTTAAGCGAAGCGCTCGAGCAGTCCCGGTTCGATGCGCGCGCCCACCTGCTGGATGACAGCCGTCGCGCAGTGCGTGCCTAAGCGCGCGCTTTTCCGGAGCGGCCAGCCGTTCGCCCAGCCGTACAGGAAGCCGGCGCAGTAGGCGTCGCCGGCTCCGGTCGTGTCGACGACCTTGTTGACGACGTCGGCGGGCTGCTCGATGCGCTTGCCGCCATGCACGATGACCGAGCCCTTCTCCGAGCGCGTGATCGCGAACAGCTTGTCGTTGCCGTCGAGCGCCGCGAGCGTCGAATCGATATCGCCCGTCCCGAACAACGCCGCGACCTCGTCTTCGTCGGCGATGACGATGTCCACCTGTTCCCGGACGGCGGCGAGAAACGCGTCGCGGTGACGCTCGACGCAGAGCGCATCGGACAGGGACAGCGCCACGGCCGAGCCGTTCTGCTTTGCCAGCGCCATGGCCCTGGCCGCGAGCGCCGGACCTTCGGCGATGTCGTACACGTAGCCTTCGATCAGGATTGCTTTCGGCGCGCCGAAGGTTTCCTCCGTGACATCCGCAACGGCGAGTTCCGTACAGGACCCCAGGTAGGTCTGCATCGTGCGCTGGCCGTCGGCCGTGATCAGGATGTGGCTACGCGCGGTCGGCGCACCCTCGCGGGCCGGTTCGAGCCGGATGTCGACGCCCAGGGAGCGCATGTCGTGATTGAAGATCTCGCCCAGCTGGTCGTCCCGGACGTGACCGATGTAGGCCGCATCGCCGCCCAGGTTGGCGAATCCGGCCACCGTATTGGCAACCGAGCCGCCGGACATCTCGGTCGCCGGGCCCATCTTCGCGTAGATCGCGCGCGCGCGGGCCTCGTCGATGAGCGTCATCGAGCCGGGTGCCGCGCCGATTTCTGCGAGGAAGCCGTCGTCGACGTGGGCAAGGATGTCGACGATGGCGTTGCTGATGCCGAGTAACTGGGTCGTGTGGGTCATGAGATCTTCGTGCCGTGGGTGCAAAACGGCGCCCAGCCTACCATCGGCGCCGCCTGCACACGATCCCGGATTGCGATAGTCTTGCCGGGCAGCAGGATTCGGGGACACAAGCAGCATGCGCAAATCGGGCGGACTCCTGATCCCGCTGACGATTATCGTGACCTACTACGCCGCCCTCGTCGCGGGCGTCACCGTGCTCGTGAACTTCTTCCCGGGTCTCGAAGCGTATCTTCCGGTCGGCGGCGTCGACGACCTCGCGGCATCCAACACGGACTCGTTCGAGCCGATCTACACGAGCGTCGAGCGCACGATACTGTCCCCGACCGGGCCAATGCGGCTCGCATTCTCCTGCGTGGGCGCCGTCCTCCTGACGATCCCGGTGTCGTGGGTCTACTTCCTGACCAGCCGTGAACGGCGCATCGACCAGTCGTTCCTGCAAACCATCATGATCCTGCCGATCGTCGTTACGGGAATCTCCATGATCGTCCTGAACAGCCTCGCGCTCGCGTTCAGCCTGGCCGGCGTCGTCGCCGCGGTCCGATTCCGCTTCTCGCTGGCCCAGCCGTCGGACGCCATGTACATCTTCGTGGCCATCGCGATCGGGCTCGGTTCCGGCATCGGCGCGCTCGGCGTCGCGCTCGTGATTTCACTGGCCTTCGTGCTGGCGACGTTGTTTATCTGGCGACTCGAGTACGGCAAGACGCTGTCGGGACCGTTCCTGACGATGCTGACGCGCCGCGATGCGGGCGAGGACGAGTACTAGCAGTCTGTCTCGACCAGGCGCTGTCAACACCATGAACGAATCGGCCGCCGAGCAGAAGTTGAGCGTATTGCTCGTGCATGGACGCGGCTTCAAGCCGGCGGCCGTCGAGTTCGCGCGGCTGTCGTTCGCGGCCCTGCGAGCCGGTATCGACCGCGACTACCCGGGCCGCGTTGGCCAGTTCGACGGCGTCGAACTGGATCTCGCGTACTACGGCGATCTGACCAACGAGTACCTTTCGAAGCACGGCCGGCGCTATGACGAGGCGCTCGACATCGCGGACCGCGAAAAGGCGTTGAACGCGCTACGCGAGATACGCCCGCGCAAGCGCTTCGGCATTCGCCAATACGACCGGCTCAAGGGCAAGAGCGCACTTGGCGAGGCCATTGCCGACATCACGATGCCGATGTGCGCGCGCCTGGGCCTCACCGTGCCGATGGTGTCGCTCGTATCGAAGGATTTCGCCTATTACCTGAAGGAGCCGGACGCCTATGCCGCGCGCGTGCGTGAGCGCGTGCGGGCGCGCGTCGTCGAGATCCTGAAGCGCGGCGGCAGGCTCATGTTGATTACGCACGGCACGGGCTCGGCCGTAGCATGGGACGTACTCTGGAGCCTGTCTCACGAGCGCGCGGAAGCCTACGGCCTGGGCGACCACAAGGTCGACACCTGGGTGACGCTTGGTGCACCGCTCGGCGACGTGGGGATTCAGCGCCGACTGCGCGGCCGACGTGCTCCTCAGGGGGAGCGCTACCTGTCCAACGTAGTCTCATGGGTCAATCTGTCGGCTGAGGACGATTACACCTGCCACGACAAGACGCTGGCGGACGACTTCAAGAAGATGGTCCGGGATCGCTACGTCAGCAGCGTCGTCGACTACAAAATCTACAACCACGCCATCCGTTTCGGCCGCTCGAATCCGCACAGTTCGATCGGCTACTACATCCATCCGAGGCTCGCGAAGATCATCGTCGACTGGCTGCCGCACGACAGCGACGAAGTCGGGGATGGGCCCGCCGCCTGAGAAACCGCGACCGGCTGATGCGTCACGGAGCCGCGCAGGTCCGGCGAAATTCCCGGTCGATTGCCCTGGGGTTGTCCAGCGTTTTGTAGAAGTGGTTCAGGAATCGCGTCATTCCGTTGCGCGATCCGGACGTCAGTTCGATTTCGTCGTCAATCAGCGCGTACAGCGCTTCCCGGCGCGCCACGAACAGCGCGAGCGTCTCATCGAGCGCCGCCGCATGACTGCAGCGGCCGCGGTACAGCCGGTCGCGGTTCGAGCGCAGGCCCAGTCTCGGGTTCGGCGACGCATACGATGCATCGACGAGGCCGCTCATGTCGAAGTCGTACGGGACTGCCATCGCTGCGCTGCCGTCCTTGAACAGGTTCGTGTTGTGGCAGCAGTTCTCGCCATCCGCACCGCGAATCATCGAGTAGTCGGTGTTGCCGGCGAAGTATTGGAAGACCGCAACCAGGCTTGCATAGCGGGGATCGAGCTCGGCGACGTCGACGCTTTCGGTGTCGAACACCGACCATCCCGTGCGGGCGCCGAAGCGCTTTCTGCTTTCGATCAGGAAGCCGAAGCGCGTGTTCTCTCTCCCGTCATCGTCGGTGTCGACGTAGGTAATGGTCAGCGGCCGAACGCGGTAGCTCTGGTCGGTCAAGCGGTTGAACATGCGGTAAACGAGGTACTCGCGAATGGCCGCCTGCTCGAACCGTGTCGCGTTGCGGCAATGCGTGACGAGCTTCAGACGGTTTTGCCGGCGGAACAGCGTGCCGCCGACCTCGCCCTTGTCGAAGTCGAGGCGAACGGGCGCGAACGGGCAAATTCGCTCCTGGCGCCGGTAGTTGCCGCGGGTCCGGATCTCGACCTCGAGGACAATCTCCCGGCCCGTGTCATCGATGTACGAAAGCGTACCGTCGAGTTCCTCCTTGTCCGGCCGTTCGCGCATCAACGTGGTGATCGGCGCCTCGATTCGCACGTGCAGGCGCTCATCGCTCTGGAACAGCGGGTCGGCGTCCGCGGCGGCGCGCGGCAGTACGGCGAACGCAGCCAGCGCGAGACTTGCAGCCGTATAGCTTAGGTTCATATGTTTGAGCTTACACTCGGGGAAGGAGCTGTGCCGGCGCCCGCGTTGCCGACAGCCGGGCGTCTCCCTACACTGGGCACGACGTCGACGGGGATCAGTGGACCGCATGCAGACGATTCGACATTTCATCGCAGGACTGGTCCTGCTGGCACCGGCGTTCGCGTGGGTCTCATCGTCGACGGCGGCCGCTCCGACCGACGACGCGGAGTGGTACTACACGGGCGCTGAGCGGGTGTACGCCATTGCCGATATACACGGTGCCTACGACGCGATGGTGACGACGCTGACCAACGCCGGCGTGATCGATGCCGATGGCGCCTGGGCCGCCGGCACGAGTCACCTCGTCATTTGCGGCGACATACTCGATCGCGGTCCCGACTCCCGCCCGGCCATGGATCTGTTGATGCGGCTCGAGGACGAGGCGCTCGCGGCGGGCGGCCGCGTGCATGTCCTGTTGGGAAATCACGAGGCGATGAACCTGGTCGGTGACCTCAGATATGTCTCGCGGCAGGAGTACGCCGCCTTCGCGGGCGAGGAATCGGCACAAGAGCGCGATCGCTGGTTTGCCGCGTGGGCCGCGCGTGGCGACGGCAGCGACGTGTCGCCGGCCGACTTGAGGACGAGGTTTGACGATCGCTTCCCGCCAGGGTTTTTCGCGCACCGTCGCGCTTTCGCGGCGGACGGCCACTACGGCGCCTGGCTGCTCGACAAGCCGCTCGTCGTCGTCGTCAACCGGACCGCGTTCGTGCATGGCGGCCTGTCTCCCGTGATTGGCGAGATTGGCCTCGCGGGTGTGAACCGCGCGTTGGGCAATGATCTCGATCGCTATGTCGAACACTACGAGACACTGGTCGACGAAGGCCTGCTGTTGCCGACCGACAGTTTCTACACCCACACGGAGCGTCTCGACGGCTTCATGGCGGGTCCGAACACGAGCCCGGCGACCGTGAACTCGGTCAACCGCCTCATTGAGCTTGCCGATTCCGATGTCCACAGTCCCGACGGCCCGATGTGGTACCGCGGCAACGCCCACTGCGCGAGGCTGATCGAATACGACCGGCTCGCGGCAACGCTCGAGGCGATCGGCGCGGACCGCGTGGTCATCGGCCATACCCCCACGCCCGGCCGTCGCGTACTCGAGCGCTTCGACGGTCAGATCATCGAGATCGACACCGGCATGCTCAACGCCTACTACAAGGGCCGTGGACATGCGCTGCTACTCGAGGGCGAGACCGTCCGCGTCGTTCCCGAGATCGCCGGTGCCCAGGCCGAACCAGCGCCTATGCCGCGCCGCGTCGGTGCGCGCCCGGGTGCTGCGCTGACTGCTGACGAACTGGAGGTGCTGCTTGCCGCGGGCGAGATTGCCGCGTCACGCGACGACGCGGCCGGCCGCAGGATCGTCACACTGACCGACGGCATGCGGACGGTCGATGCGCTGTTCGAAAAGCGTCCGTCGAAGGCCTTCTATCCCGGCGCCGCGGCATATCGCCTGGACCGCCTGCTGTCGCTGGACATGGTACCCGTCTCCATCGTGCGCAGCGTGGACGGTGACGATGGTGTGCTGACGTTCCTGCCCGGGCGATGGGTGGACGAGCAGGCCCGCGGCGAGACCGGCCGCGGCGCTTCGGCAAGCTGCAATCTCAACGACCAGTGGGCTGCGATGTACCTGTTCGATGCGCTGATCCACAACACGGGCCGCAGTCTCGATCGCATGCTGTACAGCACCGATATCTGGCAGCTCGTCCTCGTCGATCACTCCGACGCGTTCGGTACTGCGAGGCGGCGGCCCCGGCACCTCGCCAATGTGCCGCTGGACATCAACCCGTCGTGGCGCAGGGCGCTCGAAGCCCTCGACGACACCACGCTCGAACGGGAACTCGGCGACGTGCTCGACAAACGCCGCCGCGGCGCCTTGCTTGCACGCCGGGACTTGCTGCTCTCAGGTCGCTAGCTAGCGCGCCGTCAGTCCACGACCGCGATGCACTCGATCTCGACCGCTGCGCCCAGCGCCAGTCCGCTCGAGCCCAACGCGCTGCGCGCCGGCGCATTCCTGAAATAGGTCCGGTAGACCTCGTTCATCGCACCCCATTCGTCCATGTCGGCGAGGAAGACCGTGCACTTGACGACCTTGTCCATCGACGAGCCGAATCCTTCGAGCGTGCGCTTGATGTTGTCCATGGTTTGCCGGGTCTGACCCTGTATGCCCCCCTCGGCGAGGTCGCGCGTCCCGGGTACCAGGCCGAGCTGACCCGACAGGAACATGAGGTTGCCGACCCTGACGGCCGCGGAAAACGGCAGGTTCATGTCCTCGGTGCCCGGTGACTTAAGGTACTCGACCTCGGTCTTCCTGTGGTCGTCCGCGCGCGTACTGACGGCGACGAAGCCGAGTACGGCGATCATTAGCGCAAGCAGGACGTAGCGACCCTGGTTCATATCGATTCTCCTCGGTGGATTTTCGGGGCCGCCGCAGCGGCCGCAGTCATACGTTGCCGGCCGCGGCTGCGGCCTTGATCTTGTCGGCCGCCCGAAATGCGAGCGCCATGATGGTTTGTGTCGGTTGCCCGCGGCCCGAGGTGACGAAGCTCGAGCCGTCGCAAATGAACAGATTCTCGACGTCGTGGCTGCGATGATCGCGGTCGACGACCGACGTCGCCGGATCGTCTCCCATTCGGGCCGTGCCGAGCAGATGCACGCCGAACTCGCTATGGATCAGCGGGTAGCGCCAGCTCCGCTCCGCGCCCGCGGCGTCGAGGATCTCCATCGACCGGTCCTGCAGGAAGCTGGCCATGCTGAAGTCGTCCGCATGATCCCGGTAGGTCACCCGAATCGCGGGCCTCCCCTGCCTGTCGGTGCTTTCCGGGTCGAGGGTGATGTTGTTGCTATCCAGCGGGAGCGACGTCGTGCCGCCGACAATGCTCATCTGCCGGCTGAAGTTGTGCGCCATCGTGTCCTTGAATTCCGCACCCCAGCGCGGCGCATCGGGCGGCATGCTCTCGAGCGCGTGCATGATCGGATGCGCGGCGAACAGTGGCCGGACGTCGAGGCCGCCGCCGCCGTAAAACCCCCGGGACTCGTCATTGTCGTAGAACTCATGGCAAATGCGCGTGACCTGCACGCCCTTGTAGTCGTTGAGCGGTTCCGGGAAGACGCCGATCGCAAGGCTGTGCATGTTGAACATCAGGTTGCGGCCGACGAAGCCGCTCGAATTCGCGAGACCGTCGGGCGAACGGCTGCTCTCGGACAACAGCAGGAGGCGCGGCGTTTCGGCGCCGTTGGCGGCGACAATCACGGCTTTGGCGCGCTGGCCCCGTTCCCTGCCGTCGGCGTCGAGGTACAGGACCTCGCTCGCGCGGCCCCGGTCATCGGTCTCGATGCGGAACACGGCCGACTCGGGTCGAATCTCGCAGTGTCCACTGGCCTCCGCGAGCGGGATCATCGTGGCCAGCGTCGACGACTTTGCGTTGATCTCGCAGCCGAACCACATGCAGTAGCCGCAGCTGATGCAGCCGGGCCGGCCGTTGAACGGCCTGGACAGGATCGCGTGCGGTTCGGGCTGGGTGCTAAACCCGAGTTTCCTGGCGCCGCGCTCGAACAGGACGCCAGACGACTTTATGGGCATGGGCGGCAGCGGATACGGCTTCGATCGGAACGAGTCGTTCGGCCCCGGCGCGCCGGACACGCCGATTTCCCACTCGACCCTCGTGTAATAGGGTTCCAGTTCCGCGTAGCTTAAGGGCCAGTCCGCGAAGTTGGTGCCGCCGATCGGACCGAGCTTGCTGCGCTCGTCGAAGTCGAGCTCGCGCATGCGCCAGAAGTTTCCCGTGAAATGCACGCTCGACCCACCGACCGTCTGCGCATACCCGGCCGGCAGTCTCGGTTGCCGGACCGCGACCTGGCTGTCGTCCGCGCGGAAGGTCTGGCCGGTGTGTTTCGTGCCGCCGCCCGCGAGCTCGTCGTTGACGACGACCGAGTACTCGTCGTGTGTGAAGTCGGCGGCCTTGCGATAGGGCCCCTGCTCGAGCACGACGACGTCGAAGCCTGAGGTCGACAGCTCCTTGGCCAGCACGCCGCCCGCGGCGCCGGAGCCGACGATGACGAAGTCGACGGCCTCGCGCAGGTCGAAGGCCACGCTATCCGTCATCGCCCGCTCTGCCGTGAACGTCCGCATCGTAGTGGCCGAACGGATACTCCCACGCGCCGCGGTGCCCGTCGAAGCCGACGAGCTGCCACCCGACGTTGTCCTTGTTGCCGCCGTACGACTGCATTGCAAAGAAACCGAATATCGTCATGTCGCGCATGAGCCCGAAAAACTGGCCGCCTTCGATGCCCGAAAGCGCCGCGTCCTGATCCGCTTCGCCCAGTTGAGAGACGCGCTGCCCGAGCGAAGCATTGAGCGCTTCGAGTCCAGCGCGCGCGCCGGGCAGCGCGTCCTGCATCTCCTCGGCGAACGCCCGATCGAAGAAGTAGATGACGCCGGCCTCGTCGGCGCCGGGCGTATCCGTCGTCGGAATGATGCGTGCGGCAATGGCCGCGAAGTCTCTGGCTTCGTCGCGGCCGAGAACGGCGAATGCCTGTCCGTCGTCGCGGGCCGAGCAGGCGGCCTGGCCGAGCCCGGCGAGCGCCGGCGCGCCGAGGCGAAACAGCGAACCTGCCGTTACGGCAGCGGCAGATGCCAGAAACCGGCGCCGGTCCGGATTCGTGTCTTGGGTCATGCGTCGCTCCGAGAATCGCTCGGGACACTAGCACAGCCGATGGCAGAATGCCGGGGGCGCCCGGACAGGCGCCATGGACGAGGATCCGCGATCAACTGGACGTATACTCAGTACTTCGGGCTGGAGCGCCCGGGCCTGGGCAGCCGGAAGCAACATGCGCATACACAAGAACACTGAACGACCGGGCTCTGTGCCGCCGAGTGCCGGGAACGGCCAATGCTGAGCGCATACCGCGCGGCCGTCTTCCACTGCTTGAGCGACCCCGGCCGCTCGGCGGCGGGCGATTCGACCGAGTACTTCGACGATGGCGTGGTGGTCGTCGAGGACGGACGCGTGCTGGCGCTCGGCGACGCGGCGTCGATTGCCGCGGATTTTCCGAACGCTTCCGTCCGGTGCTTCGACGGCGCGCTGATTCTCCCGGGGCTGATCGACTGCCACGTGCATTTTCCGCAGGTCGACATCATCGGCTCTTACGGCGAGCAGCTGCTGGATTGGCTCGAACACTATGCTTACCCGGGCGAGATGCGTTATGCCGACCCTGTCCACGCCCGCGCGGCAGCGGGTTTCTTCCTGGACGAGCTGCTCAGGAACGGCACAACCGCGGCGGCCGTGTTTGCGACCGTCCACGCGCACTCCGCCGAGGCGCTGTTCGAGGCGGCTCTGGAGCGACGGATGCGCCTGGTCGCCGGCAAGATACTCATGGACCGCGACAGTCCGCCGGAACTCCGCGATACGGCGGAGACGGCGTACACCGACAGTCGAGCGCTCATTGAGCGCTGGCATGGCCGCGGCAGGCTCGGCTACGCGATCACGCCGCGTTTCGCGCTGACGTCGAGCGACGAACAGCTCGGCGCGGCCGGCCGGCTCGCGGCCGAGTTTCCAGACACCTGGATTCAGACGCATCTCGCCGAAAACGAGGCCGAGGTGGCGGCCGTGGCGGCGAAGCACCCGGACTGCGCCAGCTATCTCGACGTTTACGACCGGCACGGACTCCTGCGTGAGCGATCGGTCTTCGGCCATTGTTTGCACCTCGACGATGCCGACATCCGTCGCCTGGCCGAAGCCGGCGGCGCCGCAGCCTTCTGTCCGAGCTCGAACCTGTTTCTCGGCAGCGGCCTGTTCGACCTGGCCGCGATGCGGGAGGCCTCGGTCAAGGTCGGGCTCGCGACCGACGTCGGCGGCGGTACCAGCCTGTCGATGCTGTCGACGATGGCCGAGGCATACAAGGTATTGCAGCTCCGCGGTCAAAGCCTGCGCGCAAGCGAGGCCCTCTATCTCGCGACGCTCGGGGCGGCCGAGGCGCTCGGCCTGGCCGACCGGATCGGCAATCTCGAGCCGGGCAAGGAGGCGGATTTCATCGTCGTCGATCCGGCGGCCACGCCGCTATCCGAACGCCGTACGGAACGGCTCGAGTCTATCGACGAACGGCTGTTCGCGCTGATCACGCTCGGAGACGATCGATACGTCACCGAGACCTTCGTTGCGGGCGAGCGCGTCCGTTATGACTGAACCGCTCGCCTGGGACGAATTCGACCAGAGCCAGCCCGGCCGCGAACGCCGGCTACGCGACCTGCCGACGTTCTACTACCACGGCCACTTCGTCGAGCTGCTCGGCTTCGTCCGCGAGCACTATGCGCACATACTGGACGAGTCGCACCGGCAGTTCATCGACGGCTTTTCGAGCCTGTCTCGCGAGGCGCAGTGTCTCTACGTACGGCTCGTCAACCGCAAGGGCAGGCTGTTCAGCGCCGGCGGCCTCAGCTACCCGGAGCTCGGCAACACGCGACCGTTGATCGAGGAACTGCACGCCAACGGTTTCGCGGCCGTGCCGGCGGCCCGACACTTCGAGGATCTGCTCAAGCACCTTACGCGAGCGGCGCTCTACGACCTGCTGGCCGTGCGATTTGCGGGCCTGCCCAGGTCGGCGAAAAAGGCCGACCTCGTCGCGTTCGCGAGCACGCATTGCGATCGGCAGGAGTTTGTCCGCGACGCGCGGTCGAGCACGGCGGGCCGTAAGCTGTTTGTCCAGGCGCGGGCGGACACCGCGTCGTTCCTGACCTTCCTGTTCTTCGGCCGCGTGCAGGACGGGCTCTCGCAGTTCACGATGCGCGATCTCGGTCTCGTGCGCGTCGACGGCTCTCGGCAGGCATTCGAGGCGCGCTTCGCCGAGCGCGGCGAGGCGCTGGAGCAATTCGTCTTCGCCAGGCTCCTCAAGCGAGCCGAGGCGCGTGACGAGCACGCGATTCGTTCGCTGGCGGCGGCGGCCGGGGACTGGCCGGATCCGGAATGGCCCGCGGCAGCGGCGCTGCGCGACCGGCTGGCCGAACGCCTCGGCCGCAGGCTCGAGAAGCTCGGCGAAAGCGAACTCGCGCTCGACGTCTACCGCCGCGGTGAGTCGACCGCGGCGACCGAGCGCGTCGTTCGGATCCTGCTCGCGTCGGGTCGGCGTGACGAGGCCCGCGCCTATCTCGAGGCGCTGATGGCCGATCCGCGCAACGATGAGGAAGCGTTGATCGCGCGCGACCTGTTCGCGCTCCGCTTCGAGAACAAGCGCACCTCGGCGCTGACCGATGCGCTGCGGGCTGCCGAGACGATCGACATCGACGAGTCCGGGAGCGGCTCGCCCGAGCGCGCCGCCGTGCGGTACTTCAAGGCCCGCGGCATGTGCGCCTTTCGGGTCGAGAACGCGCTCTGGCGGACCCTGTTCGGTCTGACGTTCTGGGACATCCTGTTCGAGGCCGGGGCCGTGAACTCGCCGTTCGACGCTCTGCCCGCGGCGCTCCGCGACGGCCGGTTCGCGACCGTTAACGCCGATGCAATCGGGGCGCGGCTCGAGCTGCTCGACGATCGCGCTGCATTCAAACGCATATTGCTCAGGGCAAGCATCGCGCACTACGGCACGCCGAACGGCGTGTTTCGGTGGCGCCGGAGCGTGCTCGACGCGCTGTTCGAGTTTGTCGCCGTCGCGCCGATCGAGGGCATACGCACGATGCTCGATCGGTTCTGCCGTGATTACACGGGCTCACGCTACGGCTACCCCGACCTGCTGCTGATCGACGAGGGCCAGCCACGCTTCGTCGAGATCAAGACCGACGGCGATTGCCTCAGGCGAAACCAGATGCTGAGGCTCGAACAGCTCACGGCTGCCGGCTTCGACGCGGACGTGGTCCGTATCCGGTGGACACTCGATCCCGGCCAGGTCTACGTCGTCGTCGACGTCGAAACGACGGGTGGCAGAGGCGAGCATCATCGCGTCACCGAGATCGGTGCCGTCAAGGTCCGGGACGGCCAGGTCATCGATCGCTTCTCGACACTGATCAATCCGCAGCGAACGATACCGCCCGGCATCACGCGACTCACCGGCATTTCGTCGGAGCTGGTTCGGGACGCGCCGTACTTCGTCGATATCGCAGAGGATTTCACAACGTTCATGGGCGACGCCATCTTCGTTGCACACAATGTCGAGTTCGATTACCGCTTCGTCTCGGCCGAATACAAGCGGCTGGGCCGGACGTTTCGCCATGCGAAGCTCTGCACCTGCGCGTCGATGCGCAGGCTCTACCCGGGTCATCGTTCCTACAGCCTGAATTCGCTCTGCGCGGCCTACGGCATACCGCTCGAGAACCATCATCGCGCGCTCTGCGACGCCGAGGCGGCGGCCGAGCTGTTGCTGCTGATCAACGAGAAGCGGGCTGCCGATATGGGGTACGATGCGCGCGGGTAAGCCTGGGTCACACAGCCATGCGAAAACTGCTATCTACTCTGATGCCGGCCGTCATGCTCGGTGCCTGCGCGACGATCACGGCGGACCTGCCGGCCATCACGGACGCGCCGCACGGCGAGCACGATGCGGGCCGTGTGGTGTGGCACGACCTGCTGACCGAGTCGCCGGCCGAATCGCGGCGCTTCTACGAGGAACTGTTCGGCTGGACTTTCGAGCGTCCGGGCATCGATCTCGGCTTCGGCAACGACGACGTCTACCTGCTGATTCGGCACAACGGCAGGCTCATCGGCGGCATGGTCGATGCGACCCAGATCGAAGCCGGTGCGAACGTCTCGCAGTGGGTCACGGTCCTGTCGACCGACGATATCGAGGCGGCCGTCGCGCGGGCACGTGCCGAGGGTGCGGAGGTTCTCACGCCGCCGACGTCGCTGGCCACGCGCGGTACCGTCGCGGTCCTGCGCGACCCTCAAGGCGCGCTGTTCGCGCTCCTGACGGCGAAAGGCGGCGATCCGTTGGAGCAGCCCCCGGCGATGGGCGGGTTCCTGTGGAGCGAGGTGTGGACGTCCGACGTCGAGCAGGCGACGTCGTTCTACGAAAAGGTCGTGGGCTACGAGCGCGACGAGCGCTCGCGGGACGGCATGGACCGGAGCTACACGGTGCTCGCGCGCGCCGGTGAGCCGCGCGCGGGCGTACTCGCGAACCCGTTCGAAGGCGAGCGACCCGTCTGGGTCAACTACCTGAGAGTTGCCGACCCGGCGGCCATTGCGGGGCGCGTCGAGTCGCTCGGCGGGCGCGTCATCGTCGATGCCCGACCTCGCGACATCGGCGGCATGGTCGCGCTCATTGCGGGCCCGTCCGGCGCGGGTATCGCGCTGCAAACCTGGCCACTGGAGAACTGAAGATGATGAAACCGAGTCGAGCGACCTTGCCGGCCATCTTGCGCCGCGCGCTGCTCGTCTGCTTATGTGCGGGCCTCGCGTCCTGCGAGCCGCCGCAGGTGTACGGCAGCGTGGGCTACAGCTCGTTCAGCGGCGGCTACGGCAGCCCCGGCTTCGGCACGAGCATTCGCATCGGCGGTCGAATCTACTAGAAGCGGGCTAGGGTGCGAGCGTCGTGTCGCCGTCGTCCACGAAGGGCTCGAGCCGATCGATGATCGACCCGAGTTCGGGGCGGCTCCGGCGCAGTTCGTCGATCGACAGGCCCGTAAGCTCGTAAGGCAGTATCAGCCAGTCGTCGGTTTCCCGCACGTAGTAATCGGGGGCGCGCAGAGTGCGCTCGGTGGGTCGATACCAGACGCTCGCCGTCCGGATGTCGTGCGGCAGGTTGCGTCGTGTCTTCTGCTCGAGCTGCCTGATTACGGCTGCGACGCTCGAGCCCGTGCTGTAGACGTCGTCGACGATCAGGAGCGAGTGCTTCGAGCTCAGGTTCTCCAACAGATACTGCAGGCCGTGCACGCGAATCTGGTCGCCGCGGTCGACCATCTCCGAATAGCGTGTCTGGCCTGAGTACGACGTTCTGATCGCAATGTGGTCGGTGGGAACGCCGAAGTGCTCGAGGCCTTCCTGCACGGCGATGCCGACCGCGCTGCCGCCGCGCCACAGGCCGACCAGGAAGTCCGGCTCGAACCCCGCGCTGTAGATGTCGGCGGCGAGCCTGAAGGAATCGCGCAGCAAATCGTCGGCAGCGACGAGCCGGTTTTTCATGATTTGGTCTCCGACCGCAGTGCGGTACCATCCGGTAAGGCCGGATTATATAGACTCCCGAGAGCGTCCGGCGCCGGGAATGCCATGCACAAGATCGTACTGTCCGCGCAAACACTCCTCGAAGATTCCTTCGAACTCGGCGTGCGCATACTCGAGGACGGCTTCCGTCCCACGCTGATAATCGCTATCTGGCGCGGCGGAACGCCGGTCGGCATGTCCGTGCAGGAAGTACTCGCCTACGCCGGCGTCGAGTCCGACCACATCGCAATCCGGACGTCGTCCTATCACGGTGTGGACGCACGCGGCGACGTCGCCGTGCACGGCCTCAACTACGTCATCAAGAAGATCTGCCACGACGATCGCGTGCTGATCGTCGATGACGTGTTCGACACGGGCAATACGATCAGGGCCGTCATCGAAGAGCTGGGCCGGCGCGCGCGCGACAATACCCCGGAGGACATTCGCATTGCCGTGCCGTGGTTCAAGCCGAGCCGCAACCAGACCGACCTCACGCCCGACTACTTCGTGCACGAGACGGACGAATGGCTCGTGTTCCCACACGAACTCGACGCCCTGACCCCCGAGGAGCTGCGCGAGACCCGGCCGGCCATCGCCGCAATCGTCGAGGGCGTCAAGCCCGACGCCGCTTGAGCCCGGCGTGCAGCGCATCTGCGTCTATTGCGGCTCGAGTAACGGCGCGCGGCCGGAATACCGGCAGGCGGCCGTCGGTCTCGCGCGGGCGCTCACGGACAGCGGTATCGAACTCGTCTACGGCGGCGCATCCAAGGGCCTCATGGGCGTCATCGCCGATGAGGTGCTGGCCAGGGGCGGCGCCGCGCACGGCGTGATACCGAAACTACTCGAGGACAAGGAAATCGCCCATCGCGGACTCACCGAACTGCACGTCACGGCCTCCATGCACGATCGCAAGTCCATGATGGCGGCGCTGTCGGACGGTTTCATAGCGATGCCCGGCGGCTTCGGTACGCTCGAGGAGGTCGTCGAGATCGTTACCTGGGGGCAGCTTGCGTTCCACGACAAGCCGGTCGGACTGCTCAACGTTCGCGGCTACTTCGACAAGCTGCTCGCGTTTCTGGACCATATGGTTGCCGAGGAATTCCTGAAACCGCAAAACCGGGCGATGCTCATGACCGACAGCACGGCCGCCGGTCTCATCGGTCGGTTCGAGCGTTATTCGCCACCGCGCGTCGAGAAGTGGATTTAGCCTTACCAGAACCGCATGTGCCACCCGGCGCGGCCCGAAGTATGGCTTCGGCGGCGTTTCCACATTTTCGCGTGAAGCGCGGCGCGCTTGTCCTTCAACCAATCCTCCCGGCCGACATGGATGTCTTCACCCGATGCCTTGCGGCGAGCTTCCTCGGCCTCCCGAAACCGGCAGAACTCCTGGTACAGCGAGATTTCCGACTGTAGCTCGCGAAACACGATTTCGGCGTAGATCGCATCGTCCAGGAAGCCAAGCCCGGGCACGTGATCGGGAATGATGTCCTCGGGGTCGCACAGGTAGGCCAGCGCTCCGAGGACGCGCTTGACGTCTTCGTCGCTGAGCTGCCATTCGTCGTCGTCGATCATCCGGATCACGACGTCGAGCTGTTCGAGCCGCTCGGCGACGTAGGCTGGCAACTCGCCGCTTCGTGCGTCGGCGATCAGCTTGCGCGCGGCGTGCTCGATTTGCTCGGCCGTGTTCTCGCGCTCGACGGCTTCGCGAGCCTTGTCGACGATCGCCTGGAATCGCGCCAGATCGTCGTCGCTCAGAGTAAACGTGATTTCGAGCGGCATCGGCAGCATCCCCCTTTCGTTACTGCAAACAGGGTGTCAGCGTAGCGCGGGCACGGACAGTTCGCAGTACGCGAAAGCCGCAGCCGAGGCGTCGTCAGCGTTTGCCGCGCGGGTCGAAGCCGGCGTCGCGCATGATTTGGGCGTCTTCGTCCGCCGGTGCAAGCTCGGCTTCGCCGTCCTCGTTCAGAATTCGGCGCAAAGCCATCGTACTGACTAACGACGTTGCCGGCGCATCCGGATCGACCTCCTCGGCAAGCGGTTCGCCGGCAACGATGGCGTCCTCGTCGGCCACTTCGGTGCTCTGGATCGCGGCCGTGAGATCGTCCCTCGCGATGATCTCGAAGGCGTCGCTGCCGGCACGCTGCGCGACGACGCCGTCCTCGTCGTTGTCGGCAACGGCCTCGAGACGGCGCCGTTGCTCATCCCCCTCGGCAAGGATCTGCATGAGGCGCTGGGTCGACAACAGTTCGAAGTCCGTATCCACTTCCGGCCCCTCCCAGACGGTCTGGCCATCGTCGTCCACGGCCGACCGGGACGGGCGCTTGAGGCGAACGGTTCGCTTGAGTTCGTCATTCATTAGAGAATCCACGCCGAATTTTACGTAGTGTGTCGGAAATCACGGGCCTTCCCGCATCGACGGCCCCACCTCCCCAAACCCTAGCACAGGTTGCCAGTCCACGATTAAGGCCTTGCACCGCGTTTTCGGGAGGGCCGTAATAAACGCCTTGGCCGTCCGGTCATCCAACGTGACCTGACCGGAGAATCCGCATGACGACAGCCACGAATACCAAGAATCCGATCCGCACGCTCGCCGTCCTGAGTACGGCCGGTCTCCTGCTGTTGAGCCTTCTGTGCAGCCTGTCGCTTCAGGCCGGTCAGGCCGACACGCCGATCGCCGACAGTGCCGACGGCGTCGAGCCGCTGGCCGCGGGTGACAGGGCGCCGCGCTTCTCGGTTCGCTCCGTTACGGGCGAACGCTACGATTTCAATCCGAACGAACTCGAGCGGCCGACCATCCTCGTCACGTTTCGCGGCGGCTGGTGCCCGTACTGCAACATGCATCTCTCCGAGCTGCGCCACGTCATGCCGGAGATCAACGACATGGGCGTCGAGATCCTGTTCCTGAGCGGCGACCGGCCGGATCAGCTCTACAGCTCGCTGTCGGACGACACGCGTGACGATATCCAGGACCTGGACTACACGATCCTGTCGGACGCCGATGCCACCGCAGCCATCGCGCTCGGCATCGCCTTCAGGACGCCCGAGGACCTCCCGCAGCGCTTCGCGGATCGCGGCCGCGACATCGCGGGCTCGTCGATCATGAACCACGGCGTGCTGCCGGTCCCGGCCGTGTTCGCCGTTGACCAGGCCGGCACGATCACGTTCGCCTACGTCATTCCCGACTACAAGGTCAGGCTGCCGGCCGACGAACTGCTCACGGTCGCGCGCGAGCTGGCCGCCGACGCGCCGTGAGGCGCTGAGTCACGCCGGCGTGGAGTCGCCGGCGGCATAGATGGTACGCTCTCGGCCCTGAATCCGAGCCGGGCGTGGAGACCATCATGGTGACGGCGATTGTCCTGATCAGCGCGGAGACCAACCGCATTCCCGACCTCGCGCAGAGAATTGCCGAGATGGACGGGGTCCGCGAGGTGTTCTCGGTCGCGGGCCGCCACGACCTCGTCGCGCTCGTGACCGTGTCGAAAAACGAGGAGCTCGCGGACGTCATCTCCGACCGCATGCGCCACCTGGACGGCATCGTCGCGACCGAAACGATGATTGCGTTCCGCGCCTATTCGCAGAAGGAACTCGAAGCGGGGTTCGAACTTGGCCTCGACTAGCGGCGCGGTCCCCAAAAGACGCTTCCTCGCGGCCCTGACCAACGTTGAGCGCCATGAGTGGGCAGCCGTCGCGCTGTCGTTCCTGCTCGTACTCGTTCTGATGACGTCGTACACCATCTTAAGGCCGGTGCGCGACGCGCTCGGCGGAGACTGGGGGAATGCCGGTCTCGCGCTGACCTGGACTGCCAATTTCGTTGTCAGCCTGCTCGCGGTTTCCGTGTACGGCTTCGCACTGACGCACGTTCGATTCCGCGTGATGGTTCCGGGGGTGTACGTGTTTTTCGCCCTGACCTTCGCATCGCTTTTCGTCCTCCGCAATCAGCTGCCCGATCCCCAGCTGGTCAACAAGATCTTCTACGTCTGGGTCAGCGTCTTCAGCCTGTTCAACCTGTCGGTCTTCTGGAGTTTCATGACCGACGTATTCGACAGCGAGCAGGCCACGCGATTGTTCGGTTTTTTTGCAGCCGGCACGACGGTGGGTGCAATCGCCGGGCCGTCGATTACTACGCTGTTCGTCGACAGCCTCGGCGTCGACGGGCTGCTGTTGCTCTCCGCCGGCCTGCTTTGCGTGCCGGTGCTGGTCATTCCGGCGCTGTGGCGGTTGAAGGAGACGAGTCTCGGCAATGCCGAAGTGAGCGCAACGCTCGCCAGGCCTCAGGCCCTTGGCACCGATTGGTACGCCGGTTTTCGGGAGCTTGCCCGGGATCCATACCTGCTCGGCATAGCGGCATTCATTCTCCTCTACGTGACGATCAGTACGTTTGTGTACTTCGAGCTGCAAAACCTTACGAGCGAGTACTCGCTCGAGTTCCGGGCCAAGGTCTGGGCGCTGATGGATCTGACGACCCAGGCGCTGACGCTATTGATTGCCGCGCTGGTTACCGGCCGCATCGTCAGGAAGTTCGGCATGCCTACCGCGCTCGCCATCATGCCCGTGCTCATCGCCGTCGGCGTTCTCGCGCTCGTTCTCGCGCCGACTCTGCTCGTGTTGGGTCTGTTCCAGGTCGGGCGTCGCGTCGGCAACTACGCCATTACCCGGCCAAGCCGCGAAATGCTGTTCACGGTGCTCGACCGCGAAGCGCGTTTCAAATCGAAGCCGGTCATCGACGTCGTGGTGTATCGAGCCGGCGACGTCGCGACGTCGTGGATCTTCACGCTGTTGGTGGCATCGACCGGGCTCGGGCTTGCGGGGATTGCCGTGGTCATCAGCGGCGTGGCAATCGCCTGGGGCGCCGTCGCGGTCTGGGTCGGCCGCCGCTACCTGCAACGCGCCGCGGTGGATGCGGACGCGCATGAGGCCCCGTCCAGCGCACTGCCGGAGTGAGCGGCAGCCGCAGGTCGTTACTCGATCAGGGATTAGGTATATGAACAACGTCTACATCTGCGATGCCGTTCGCACGCCCATCGGCCGCTACGGCGGCGCGCTCTCGTCGGTACGCACCGACGACCTGGGCGCCATCCCGATTCGCGCGCTCGTCGAGCGCAACCCGAGCCTCGACCCGGCAAGAATCGACGACCTCGCCTACGGCTGCGCCAACCAGGCCGGCGAGGACAACCGCAACGTCGGCCGCATGTCCGGCCTCCTGGCCGGGCTGCCGGTCGACGTCCCGGCCGTGACCGTCAATCGGCTATGCGGCTCCGGCATGAACGCGGTCGGCAACATCGCCGACGGCATCGCGTCCGGCTCGATCGAGGTCGGTATCGCGGGCGGCGTCGAGTCGATGTCGCGCGCGCCGTTCGTTATGCCCAAGCAGACCTCGGCCTTCGGCCGCCGCGCCGAGGTGTTCGATACGACGCTCGGCTGGCGCTTCATCAACAGGGCGCTGGAAGCGCAGTACGGCGTCGACTCGATGGCCGAGACGGCTGAGAACGTCGCGGACGATTTCGGCGTGTCGCGCGAGGACCAGGATGCCTTCGCGCTCGCGAGCCAGCATCGCGCCGAGGCGGCGATCGAGGCGGGCCGTTTCGCCGACGAGCTCGTGAGCGTGACCGTGCCCCAGCGGCGCGGCGACGACATCGTTGTCGACTCAGACGAGCATCCGCGGCCCGGCTCGACGCTCGAGGGCCTCGAGAAGCTCAAGCCCATCGTCCGCGCCGGCGGCACGATAACGGCCGGCAACGCCTCGGGCATCAACGACGGCGCCTGTGCAGTCCTGCTCGCCTCGGAATCGGCCGCCAAAAGCCACGGTCTCGAGCCCATGGCTCGCGTCGTCGCCTGGGCCGTCGCGGGCGTGCCGCCGCGCATCATGGGCATCGGCCCGGCGCCGGCGTCGAAGAAGGTGCTGGCCAAGGCCGACCTAGACATCAATGCGATGGACGTCATCGAGCTCAACGAGGCGTTCGCGGCACAGGGTCTCGCGAGCTTGCGTGAACTCGAGGTTGCGGACGACGCTTCGCACGTCAACCCCAACGGCGGTGCCATCGCGCTCGGCCATCCGCTCGGCATGTCGGGCGCGCGGCTCGTTACGACCGCCGCCTATCAGCTCAAGCGCACGGACGGTCGCTACGCCCTGTGCACCATGTGCATCGGCGTGGGGCAGGGCATCGCGATAATCATCGAGCGCGTCTGAGGGCAGCCTGAGATGAAGAAGCCGGCGCCGAGCTACGAGACCCCCGAGGTTCGTGAAACCGCGGAGCTCATCCGCGGCCGCCGCACGATCGACCTCTATCTGCAGACGCCCGTGCCCGGGGAGCTCGTCCGCGACGCGATCGAGACCGCGATCTGGGCGCCCAATCACCATGTCACGGAACCCTGGCGCTTCTACCTCCTGGGCGAGGAGGCAAAGACCCGCTGCCTGGATCTTTGCTACGACATCGTGTCCGCCACCAAGGGTGAAGAAAAGGCCGCTTTCAAGCGCCGGAGCTGGTCGGAGAAGCCCGGCTGGCTGGTCGTCACGTGCGAGCGGTCCGACGACGAATTGCGTCAGCGTGAAGACTACGGCGCCTGCTGTGCGGCCGTGCAGAACCTGCTGTTATACCTTTGGAAGGTCGGCCTCGGTTCGAAATGGACGACCGGCCCCATCACGCGCGACGACCGGTTCGCCGAGATCGTCGGCTTCGACCCGGCCCAGGCCTTCGTCGTCGGGCTGATCTGGTTCGGCTACGCGAAGGTCACGCCCGAGCAGTCGCGCCGGCCGCTGGCCGAGGTCCTCGAGACGCTGCCCTGACGGGCTTGCCCTGGACGGACCTGCCGCGTACGATCCGCAAACGATAATCATTCTCATTAGTGGATGGTGCCGGTCCGGCCCCATTCGATGCCTGCCTGGAGAGTTCCCATGCGTTTTCTCACGATACTGATCCTTGCCCTCGGCATGCCGGCAGCGGGCCTCGCCGGCCCTCTGAGCCCGAACCTCGCGAGCAAGGACGAACTGGCGGCGCTGGAAGGTGTTGACGCCGCGATTGCGGATGCGATCGTCAACGGTCGGCCATACCTGACGGCAGGGCAGTTCGCGGCCGCGCTCGACGGCAGGCTCGATGACGATGCGCGCGCGGGCCTGTTCGCTGCCGTGTTTCGGCCGATCAACCTGAACACGGCGAGCGAGGCCGAGATCATGCTGATCCCGGGCATGTCGAAGCGCATGGCGCACGAGTTCGAAGAGTACCGGCCGTACCGGGACATGCAGCAGTTTCGACGCGAGATCGGCAAGTACGTCGACGACGAGGAAGTCGCGCGCCTCGAGCAGTTCGTGTTCATTCCGCTCGATCTGAATACGGCGAGCGAGGACGCCATCATGCAAATCCCGGGCATGAGCAAGCGCATGGCGCACGAGTTCGAGGAATACCGGCCGTACCGGGACATGCAGCAGTTTCGACGCGAGATCGGCAAGTACGTCGACGAGGACGAAGTCGCGCGCCTCGAAAGCTACGTCACGATCGAGTAGGGATTGCTGCGATGGCGGCCGCAAGGCCGATGCGGCTCGATCGCGCGATCCTGTGGCTCGTGCTGGCCGCCCCCCTGGCCTTGCAGACCTGGCGGTTTGCGATCGAAAAGACCTACTACGGGGAATACCTGCACTGGAGCGGGCAGTGGGGCGCACGGCTGCTGCTTGCGACGCTCGCTGTCTCGGCGCTCAGGCGCTTCCTGCCGCGCGCAGGTGTCTCGCGCTGGCTTCTCAGGCGGCGCCGGGACCTGGGCCTCATCACGTTCACGTATGCTGCCGCGCACATCGTCGCCTATCTCTGGCGCAAGATGGACTGGAGCCTGATAGTGAGGGAGGCGCAGGATGCGGGCCTCGCGATCGGCTGGCTTGCTGGCGCAATTCTGATCGCCCTTGCGCTGACCAGCAACGACACTTCCGTGCGGCGCATGGGCCGCCGCTGGCGGGCATTGCACAAGAGTGTCTATGTCGCCGGGATACTGACCTTCGCGCACTGGATACTGACCGCCTTCGATCCGGCGGCCGGCTGGCTGCATGCCGTCGTGTTGATCGCTCTGCTACTGCTACGACTCGCGCCGCAGCGGGCTGCTAGCGGTCGAATCGCCGGATGACGGCGCGGTCGCGCCCGATACGGACTTTCGCCGGCAGTTCGCGAACCCGGCGGCCCTGCCACATCGCAAACGTGATGCCGGACAGTAGCGCGACGAGGGCGAGATAAAACAACAGGTTGGAGCCTTGCACGACTTCTTCGTTCATTTCCGGACACCCTCGATGCTGAATTCCTATACTCAACCATAGCCGAGGATTCGGGATTTCCGAGCCCGTGTTACGGTTTGTTACAAGCTGTCGCGCCGCGGGCGGCTCAGTCGCTAGCCAGCTGGTCGCGGCGATGCACGATCCTGGGGCAAAGGACCGGCCGGGCGAGGAAGATCAGCGAGACCGCGGCGGTCACGAGGCCGATGATGATGACCGAATTGCGCACCGTTCCGTCGTAGATCATCGCCGCCAGGAGCGCGCCCGCCGCGCCGAAGATGTTCTGCAGCGTGCCGATGATCGACGAGGCGACGCCCGCGATGCGCGGCAAGGGATCCAGCGCCAGGACCGTGGCGTTCGCCATCAGGATCGCGACCGTGAACATGTACAGGCAGACACTCGTCCACAGCCACCAGAACGGCGCGGCGTCGAGCCACGCGATCGTCAGGAGCTGCGTGCCCGAGATCGCCATGAGCGCGACGCCGAAGCCGATCGAGGCCAGCTGCTCGAGCCGTGTGACCAGCCAGCGATTGAAGATCGAACCGATCAGGATCGATATCCCGGCGAGCGCGAATATCAGGCCGTACTGCTGAACGCCAAAGCCGTATACCTCGACGGCGAGCGCGGCTGACACCGCGATGATCGACATGAAGCCGGCCGGCAGGGAGACCAGCAGCAGCAGGCCGAACACGCTCTGCCGATGCGAGAAAAACTCGGTAAAGCTCGCCTTAAGCTGCCGCAGCGGATGTCCGTCGCGATTCGGCGTATGGGTTTCGTAGAGGTTCAGGCGGATCAGCACAAGGATCGCCGCCGCGAACAACGCGATCGCGATGAACGGCGCGCGCCAGTCCCAGCGCGTAATCAACAGCGCGCCGATACTCGGCGCGACGACCGGCGCGAAGGTAAAAATCATCGTCATGAGCGACATGAGCCTGGCCGCTTCCTGGCCGTGGGCAATATCGCGGACGATGGCCCTCGACACGACGATGGCCGCCGCGGCGCCGAAGCCCTGCACGAAACGCGCCGTGAGAATCAGCCACATCTCGCTGGCCGAGGCGGTCACGACGGCCGCCGTTAAGAAGACAGCGAGAAACGCATACAGCACCGGCAGGCGGCCCGCGCGATCCGACAACAGGCCGGCCGGAATCTGGCCCAGGGCCATGCCCGCCATGAAGATGCCGATGATCTGCTGACCCCGGGTCATCGAGGTGCCCAGCGCGTCCACCATGAACGGGATCGCGGGCAGGCTCAGATCGACACTCAGCGCCGCGACCCCTGTCATCAGGCCGAGCGTGATTATGAAGCTGAGCTTCGGTTGAATGGAAAGTTGGGACACGTCGCGGTGGCTCGGGCGTGGCGTTTGAGAATAGTCTCTGGTGTCGTGTCCCGCAAATAACTCGCACGATTCAGCGCTTCTAGCCGAGGTCGAAGTCGAGCCCCTCTACGATGAGTCCGTCAAGCGGGCTCACGCCCATCCAGTAGCTCAAGTCGCGCGGATGCGCGATGTCCCAGATCGCGAGGTCCGCGCGCAGTCCCACGTCCAGTATTCCGCGGTCGTCCAGTCCGAGTGCTCGGGCCGCCTCGCGCGTCGCACCGGCCAGGCACTCGGCCGGCGTCAGGCCGAACAGCCGGCTGGCCATGGCCATCGCCGCCGGAAGCGACGCGAGCGGCGAGGTGCCGGGATTGAGGTCGGTTGCGATCGCGATCGGTACGCCCAGCTCGCGAAGCATCGCCACGGGCGGCTTTCGGGTCTCGCCCAGCGTCAGGTACGCGCCCGGCAGCAGCACGGCCGCGGTGCCGGCTTCGGCCATGGCCCGGATACCGGCGTCGGCCGCATACTCGAGATGATCGGCGGACAGCGCGTTGAAATGCGCGGCGAGTTCGGCGCCGCCGCCATCGCTCAGCTGGTCGGCATGCAGCTTGACGGGCAGGCCGGCCTCGACCGTTGCACGGAACAATCGTGCCACCTGCGGCGCGCTGAACGCGATGGTTTCGACATAGGCGTCCACGGCATCGGCCAGTTCGTTCTCGACGATGTCCGGCAAAAGCTCGGCGATGATCTGGTCGATGTAGCGGTCGGCGCGGCCTTCGAACTCGGCCGGTATCGCATGTGCTGCCAGCAGGGTCGTACGAATGCTCAGGCCCGAGGACCTGCCGAGGTTGCGCGCGACGGACAGCATCTTGAGCTCGCTGGCAACGTCGAGACCGTAGCCGGACTTCACTTCGACCGTCGCCGCGCCCGACCGCGCGAGCTGCCTCAGGCGATCGTGCGCCGAGTCGTACAGCTCGTCGATCTCGGCGGCGCGGGTTGCTGCCACGGTCGAACGAATACCGCCGCCGGCGGCCGCGATGTCGGCATAGCTCTCGCCGCCGAGCCGCCGCTCATACTCGTCCGCGCGGTCGCCCGCGAACACGAGGTGGGTGTGACAGTCGATCAGCGCCGGCGTGATCCAGCGCCCGCCCAGCGAGCGCCGTTCCTCCGCTTCCCCGGCAGGCAAATCCGCGGCCGGTCCCAGCCAGGCGATACGCCCGTCGCGAATGGCGATCGCGCCATCGTCGACGACGCCGTAGCCGTCTTCGGCCGGGCGCATCGTCGCAAGCTTCGCGTCGATGAATAGCAAATCCCAATTGCTCATTGCGTCGCAATCTACCCTAGTCTAACCTGTATATACAACTTCGACGGGACTCCATGAAAAGCATCCACGCAAAGAAGGCCCTGCTGCCGACCGGTTGGGCGGACGACGTACGAATTCTCACCGAGCAGGGGCGCATGACCGCGATCACCCCGGAACAGGCGCCGGCCCGCGAGGACTGGCAGGCCGATTGTGTCATGCCGGGACTGGCCAACGCCCACAGCCACGCCTTCCAGCGCGGGCTGGCCGGCCGCACCGAGCAGCGTTCGCCGAGCGGGCAGGACACGTTCTGGACCTGGCGCGAGCGCATGTACGAGCTCGCGAATGCCATCGACCCCGAGCGGCTGCGCGTCATCGCGCGCCAGGCCTATGCCGAGATGCTGTGCGCGGGTTACACGTCGGTCGCCGAATTCCATTACCTGCATCGCTCACCGGGCAGCGACGGCGTCGATACGGCCATGTTCAAGGCGATCCGCAAGGCGGCCGCCGACGCGGGCATTCGTCTCTGCTACGTCCCGGTGCTGTATGAACGGTCGGGTTTCGGAAGCGACGGGCCCGCGCCCGAACAGGCGCGCTTCGCGCCCGGCGTCGACGCGTTTATGCAGCACGTCGACACCGTTGCCGACGGCATCGACGACGACTCGAAGGCGCTGCTCACGATTGGCATCGGCGCACACAGCATTCGCGCCGTTACGGCCGAGTCGCTCGCCGTCGTCGCTGCCTGGGCGAATGCGAACCGGCGGCCCATGCACATCCACATCGCCGAGCAGCAGCGCGAGGTCGACCAGGCGCTGGCCTTCTACAATCGCCGGCCCGTGCGCTGGCTGCTCGAGCACTGCGACGTGGGCGAGAACTGGTGCCTCGTGCACGCCACCCACATGGACGCCGATGAGGTCGAAGCGGCGGCCGCGAGCGGCGCGGTCGTGTGCCTGTGTCCGAGCACCGAGGCGAATCTCGGCGACGGGCTGTTCGCGCTGCGCGACTATCTCGAACACGACGGCCGCATCGCGATCGGTTCCGACAGCCACATCTCGATCAACCCGTTCGAGGAGCTGCGCTGGCTCGAGTACGGGCAGCGGCTTGTGACGCGGACCCGTAACGTGGCCACGGTCCGCGATGCGCACTCGGGCCGAGAGCTTTACGAACGCGCGCTCGAAGGCGGCGCGCAGGCGCTCGGCGTGTCGCCGCCCGGGCTCGTCGAGCGCGCCCACGCCGATCTCGTCTGCCTGTATGGCGAAGACCCGATGCTCGCGGGTCACGACGATCGAACGCGGCTCGACGCGCTCGTGTTCTCGGGATACCGCTTTCCGGTCGAACGCGTGATGGTCGGCGGCCGATGGGTCGTCAAGGCCGGCGAACACCGGCGCGCCGGCGATACGCGCGGCGCGTTTGCCAGCGCCGCGCGCGCGCTGGCCGGTGCAGCACGCGCTTAGTGCAATGTCGAGTCAGGCGACACCGCGCTACCAGCAGCTCAAGGACGAGATCGTCGAACGCATATCGAACGGCGAACTGAAACCGGGCGATCGAGTGCCGTCCGAGAACGACCTCGTCGTGTCGGGCAGCGTGTCGCGAATGACCGCGAACCGCGCGCTGCGGGAACTGACCGACGAGGGCTACGTCAAGCGCGTCGCCGGACGCGGTACCTTCGTCGCCGACTTCCGCGCGCGCTCGCACGTGCTCGAAGTGCAGGACATCGCCGTGGAGATCGAGGCCCGCGGGCACGTGTATTCGAGCCGCGTGTTGAGGAGCTCACGGCAGCGTGCGCGGGGCGAGGTGGCCCGGGCGCTCGATGTCGATCAGGGTACCGACGTGTGCCATCTCATGCTCGTGCACTACGAGAACACCGTGCCGGTACAGCTCGAGGACCGGCATGTGCTCGTAAGCTTCGCGCCCGAGTGCGCCGACCAGGACTTCGAATCGCACACGCCGAGCGCCTACCTGTCGTCGATCGCGCCGATGACCGAAGCGGAACAGGTCGTCCGCGCCGCGATGCCGAACCGGGCGGTTCGCCGTCACCTCGCAATGGGCACGGGCGAGCCTGCGCTCGTCGTGCTCAGGCGAACCTGGTCGAGCGGGCGTCCCGTGACGATCGCGCGCCTGCATCACCCGGCCAGCCGCTACGAACTGACGGGCCACTACACGCCGCCGGGCAGCAAGCGCGCCGCCCCGGCCGGAGCGGCGCAACTGGAGACACTGACACAATGAACAACGAACGAATCGTACGCGCCCCGACCGGAGATCGCCTGAGCGCCCGAAGCTGGCTGACCGAGGCGCCGCTCAGGATGCTCATGAACAACCTGGACCCGGACGTCGCCGAGCGCCCCGGAGATCTCGTCGTCTATGGCGGCATCGGCAAGGCGGCGCGCAGCTGGGAGGCCTTCGACGCCATCGTCGAGACCTTGAAGCAGTTGCGCGACGACGAAACCCTGCTCGTGCAGTCCGGCAAACCCGTCGGCGTATTTCGTACCCACGCCGACGCCCCGCGCGTGCTGATCGCCAACTCGAATCTCGTGCCGGCATGGGCGAACTGGTCGCACTTCCGCGAGCTCGACCGGAAGGGCCTCATGATGTACGGACAGATGACCGCGGGCTCATGGATTTATATCGGCAGCCAGGGCATCGTGCAGGGCACCTACGAGACCTTCGTCGAGATGGGCCGGCAGCACTACGACGGAGACCTGTCCGGCCGCTGGATTCTGACGGCCGGGCTCGGCGGCATGGGCGGCGCCCAGCCGCTCGCGGCGACGATGGCCGGTGCCTCGATGCTCGCGGTCGAGTGCCAGTCCGACCGCATCGACAAGCGCCTCGAGACGGGCTATCTCGACGCCCGGGCCGACGGCCTCGACGAGGCGCTGGCCATGATCGACGAGTCGGTGGCCGAACGCCGGCCGCTGTCGGTCGGGCTGCTCGGCAACGCCGCGGAGATACTGCCCGAACTCCTAAAGCGCGGTGTGCGGCCCGACGCCGTGACCGACCAGACCTCGGCCCACGACCCTGCCAACGGCTACCTGCCGATCGGCTGGAGCATCGATCAGTGGCTCAGGGAGCGTAAGGCAAACCCGGACGACGTCGCGCGCGAGGCGGCGAAATCGATGGCCGTGCACGTCAGGGCCATGCTCGAGTTCAAGGCGCTGGGGGTGCCGACCTTCGACTACGGCAACAACATCCGCCAGGTCGCCTTCGACGAGGGCGTCGACGACGCCTTCGATTTCCCCGGGTTCGTTCCGGCCTACGTCCGGCCGCTGTTCTGCCGCGGCATCGGGCCGTTTCGCTGGGCGGCGCTGTCGGGCGACCCCGAAGACATCTACCGCACCGACGCGAAGGTCCGCGAGCTCATTCCCGACGACCCGCACCTTCATCGCTGGCTCGACGGCGCGCGCGAGTCGATCCGGTTCCAGGGACTGCCCGCGCGCATCTGCTGGGTCGGCCTCGGCCAGCGGCACCGGCTCGGGCTTGCGTTCAACGAGATGCTGCGTTCGGGCGAACTCAAGGCGCCCGTCGTGATCGGCCGCGACCACCTGGATAGCGGCTCGGTCGCGAGTCCCAATCGCGAGACCGAGGCCATGCGCGACGGCTCGGACGCCGTATCCGACTGGCCGATACTGAACGCGCTCCTGAACACCGCGAGCGGCGCGACCTGGGTGTCGTTCCATCACGGCGGCGGCGTCGGCATGGGCTACTCGCAGCATGCGGGCGTCGTCATCGTCTGCGACGGCAGCGAGGCCGCCGACCGGCGCATCGAACGCGTGCTGTTCAACGATCCCGGAACCGGCGTCATGCGGCACGCAGACGCGGGCTACGAAACCGCGATCGACTGCGCGCGCGAGCAGAAGCTCAATCTGCCGATGGTCGGCAAGGGGGGTGGGTGATGAAGCTGCTCATTGAAAATCAGCTCGTTACGCTGGCCGAGCTGCGATCCGTGTGGCAGGGGCCCGTGCAGATCGGGCTCGGGAAGCAGGCGCGTCGCCGAGTCGCCGAGTCGAACGAGCTCATCACCGAAATCGTCCGGAGCGGCCGGGAGATTTACGGTGTCAATACCGGATTCGGCAAGCTCGCGAACGTACGCATCGCCAGCGATGAGCTCGCGCACCTGCAAGAGAATCTGGTCCGCTCGCATTCCGCCGGCGTCGGCGAGCCGCTCGACGACGCGATCGTGCGCCTGATCATGGTCATGAAAGTCGTCGCGCTCGCGGAAGGCTTCTCCGGCGTTCGCCTGGAACTGATTGGCGCACTGTGTGCGCTGATCAATCGCGGCGTCTATCCGATCATTCCGTCCAAGGGCTCGGTCGGCGCTTCGGGCGATCTCGCGCCGCTCGCGCACATGGCGGGCGTCCTGATCGGCGTCGGCGAGGCGCGGGTCGACGATAAGGTCGTGCCGGCCAGCACGGCGCTCGAAGCCGCCGGGCTTAAGCCGCTCAAGCTTGCGCCGAAGGAAGGACTCGCGCTGATCAACGGTACCCAGGCGTCCACGGCGCTCGCGTTAGGCGCGGTGTTTCGCACCGAGAACACGATGGCGGCGGCACTGGTCGCGGGCGCGATGTCGGTCGACGCGATGAAGGGCAGCGACACGCCGTTCGACCGACGCATCCAGAGCGTGCGCGGACACGGCGGCCAGATCGCCGTCGCGACGGTCCTGCGCGAGCTGATTCGCGGCAGCGAGATTCGCGCCTCGCACATGGCCTGCGATCACGTTCAGGACCCTTACTCCCTGCGCTGCCAGCCGCAGGTCGTCGGCGCCTGCCTCGACGTGTTGCGGCACACCTGCGCCGTGCTCGAAACCGAGGCCAACGCCGTGACCGACAACCCGCTCGTGTACGCGGATTCCGGCACCGTGCTGTCTGGCGGCAACTTCCACGCCGAGCCCGTGGCCTTCGCGGCCGACCACCTGGCGCTCGCGATCGCCGAGCTCGGCGCCATGGCGGAGCGTCGGCTCGCGCTGTTGATCGATCCCGAGATGAGCGGTCTTCCGGCCGTGCTGGTCGAGGACAGCGGCTTGAAGAGCGGCTTCATGATTTTGCAGGTCACGGCGGCCGCGCTCGCGTCGGAAAACAAGTCGCTTGCGCATCCGGCAAGCGTCGACAGCCTGCCGACGTCGCTCAACCAGGAAGACCACGTCAGCATGTCGACGTTCGCGGCTCGTCGGCTGCACGAGATGCTCGACAACGTCGCGAACATCGTCGCAATCGAGCTGCTGGCCGCGACTCAGGGCATCGAGTTTCACAGGCCACAGCGGAGCTCGCCGCCGCTCGAGGGCGCCGTCAAGGCGATTCGCGACGTGTCGCCGCGGTACACGGAGGATCGCAGCCTGGCGGCCGACGTCGGCCGGGTCGTGGAACTCATCGAGCGGGGCGTGTTCTGTGAGCATGCAGCCTCGGTGCTGCCCGCGCAGAGCAGCTGACGATGCCCGGGGTCTTCGATTTCGATGCCGGTACGCGGCCGCTGCTCGTCAGCGTGCCGCACGACGGGCGGACGCTGGCGCCCGGCATGGCCGAGCGCATGACCGATGCCGCGCTCGGTTTACCGGATACGGACTGGCACGTCGCCCAACTCTACGACGTCGTCCGCGAGTTGGGCGCGTCGCTGCTCGTTGCCCGGTACTCGCGCTACGTGATCGACCTCAACCGGCCCGGCGACGACGCGTCGCTGTACGCGGGACAGATTTCGACGGGGCTGTGTCCGACCGGGACGTTCGCGGGCGGCCCGATCTACCGGGACGCGATGGAGCCGGCGGAGGACGAAACCGAGCAACGCCTCGAGACCTACTGGCGCCCCTATCATGCGCAAATCGCCGACACGCTCGCGACGATGCGTGAGCGCTTCGGCTACGCACTCCTGTGGGACGCGCACTCGATCGCAAGCGTCGTGCCGCGCCTGTTCGACGGCGTGCTGAAGCCATTGAATCTCGGCAGCAACGACGGCATGAGCGCCGCGCCGTCGATCGTACGGGCGGTTGCCGACGCCGCCGACCCGTCGCGCCTGGTCGTCGACGGCCGCTTCAAGGGTGGCCACATCACGCGCCACTACGGCCGGCCGGACACCGGGGTTCACGCCCTGCAGCTCGAGATCGCGCAGCGCGCCTACATGGACGAGGCGACGCTCGAGTTCGACGAGGCGAAGGCAGCTTCGCTCAGGCGCGACATCCTCCGCATGCTCGACGCCATGCTGGCGAGCGCCGCGGCGCTCGAGGCGTAGTCCGCACCGCGCCCTGCTCCGCAGGACCTCGGGTACAATCCGAATCTTGAAAACCGAACGCCCAAAAACGTCGAACAAGCCCCGCAAGCCGCCGCTCCGGCGGCGCCTGGGCGACAAGCTCGAGACGATCAGCGAGGCGAGCCGCGAGACGATTCGCGATCCGCGCGGCACGCCGCGCCGCGCGCACGGCTGGTTTCGCCGCTGGTTCAGGAAGCTGTTCGAAGTGCGCGGCGGCGGGCTGTACGCGCTCGGCTACATCGCGACCTTCGTCTATCTTGAAGTCACGACGTTCGCGAGCGAGCTGGTCGAGAGCACCAGCGCAAGCGGCTTCATCGGCGCGCAGCTGTTCGACTTCGTATTTCGTTTCCTGTCCGACTCGATCGCCAACATGATCCAGGCGTTTCTCTGGCCCGTTCGCGTAATCGCAATCCATCCGCCCTACGGTATCGTCGCGCTCGGACTTGCCTTCCTGGCCTTCGATCGCCTCGTGAAGCCGCCGCTCAAGCGCTGGATGTTCGCCGACGAGCCCGATGAGACCGAGGTCATCGAGGAGCAGAGCCGCTAGCCCGTGCTAGTCTGTCGCCCGTCTTGCGAACGGGGAAATCGACGATGCGATACGCGCTTATCGTGCTGCTGCTGGCCGCGGGCTCAGAGGCTCATGCCCAGGCTATCGAAGATCAAGCTCTCGACTGGTTGCAGACCTTCGTTCGGATCGACACGATCAATCCGCCCGGCAACGAGACGCGCGCCGTCGAATTCCTGGCCGGGATTCTCGACGCCGAGGGTATCGCCTACGAGACGGCCGAGAGCGCGCCGGGCCGCGGCAACCTGTGGGCGCGGCTTAAGGGCGGTGACGAACCGGCTCTGATCATGCTGCAGCACACCGACGTCGTGCCGGCAGACCCGAAGTACTGGACCGACGACCCGCTGTCCGGCGAGATTCGCGACGGCTACCTGTGGGGACGCGGCACGCTCGACATGAAGAGCACGGGCATTTCGCAACTCGCGACATTCATCAGTCTTCACCGGGCCGGCGTGCCGCTGAATCGCGACGTCGTGTTCGTCGCCACGGCGGACGAGGAGGCGGGCGGCTACTACGGCGCCGGCTGGCTCGTCGAGCATCATCCGGAGATCTTCGAAGGCGCCGGGCTCCTGATCAACGAGGGGGGCAGCGGCCAGCAGAGAAGCAAGGAGCTCTTGTTCCAGGTGGAAGTCACGCAGAAGGTGCCCGTATGGCTCAGGTTGACGGCCGTCGACACCCCGGGCCACGGTTCGATGCCGAACGCGACGTCGTCGGTCACCCGGATCGTCAGTGCGCTTGGCACGCTGTACCAAAACCCGTTCGAGCCGCGCCTCGTGCCGGCCATCGACGAGATGTTCCAGGCGCTTTCCTTAAGCGCGTCGTCCGAGTGGGAGGAGGCGTTCAGCAACATGGGCCGCGCCATTCAGGACGACGAGTTTCTGAAACGTCTTCAGGAGTATTCGCCGTTCCTGCACGCGCTGACGCGCGACACCTGTTCGATGACCCGCTTCGAAGGCTCGAACAAGATCAACGTCGTGCCGCCCGAGGCCTGGGCCGAACTCGACTGCCGTATCCTGCCCGACCGGCCGAGCGAGGTATTCGTCGACGAACTGCGCGAACTGCTCGCGGACACGGGCGTGGAGATCGAGGTCCTGATGGCGTTCACGGCCGCCGTCTCGGCGACCGACACCGAACTCTACGAGGCGATCGTCGAGGTGACGGGCGAGCGGCACCCGGGCTCGCGCGTCATTCCATACGTATCCACGGGCTTCACGGACAGTCACTTTTTCCGCGACCTCGGCATCCCGAGCTACGGCTTCAATCCGATGGTCGTGCCCGAGTCCGAGTTTTCGCGCATTCACGGCAACGACGAACGCGTCAATATCGAGGCGTTCAAGCGCGGCGTGATCGACCATCTCGCGATTATTGCGACAGTCGTCTACGACTGAGCGCGCGCGAGGGCCTGTGGCGTGATCGGTGAGCAGGCAAGACCCGGCATCTTTCGCGTCGCTGCTATCGCCTCGTTCGCGTCCGCGGTCACGACGGCCGTGCTGATCTACGTCCCGGGCGCGGATGCGAGCGGCGGGCTGGTCGATCAGGCCGAGCTCTACGACGACTGGCGCTACCTGTACAAGCGCTGGGTGCTGTTCTTTCACCCGTAGTTCGCGTTCATCGCTTCGCTCGGCATCGGCGTCGCCCTGTTCGCGAGGCGGCCCGTGCTCGTCTCGATCGGGCTTTTCTATCTGCTGGTCTGGGCCGTCACCGAAATGACCCAGCAGGCGTTCATCATCGACGCATTGGACGCCTACTATCGCCCGGGCCTGCTCGGTGCCGACAGCGACGCCGAACGCACGCCGTCATCCTGAGGCGGCGGCTGGCCGGGATTCCCGGCGCATGAGTTCGGAGGGCGTCAGTGCACCCGGGCCGAGCAGTGCCTGGGCAATACAGGCTATACCTAAGAACAGCGGGTACTCCCATCCGCCGCCTTCGTTCGAGAACACCCAGCCGGCGCCGGCGTGGACCCAGGTGGCACCGAACGCGACGACGGCGAGCGCGAGCGCGGTCTCGCGCACCCTGACACCCAGCACGAGCAGGGTTCCGCCGATAGCCTCGGCGGCGAGGACCGCGTAGGCAATAGGCGCGTTGAGGCCAATCGATTCAAAAAAGCCAACCGTGCCGGCTAGCGTGAACACGAACACCTTAAGGTAGGCGCTGTGGGCGATGAAGATGATGCCGAGCGCGATGCGCAGCACGGTCGGGCCATAGGCTTCGTAGCGGTTCATTGTCTGTCTCCGATGTCGGTAGTGAGCGTGAAGAGGATCATCGCTGTTGCGAAGCTGCAAGTGAATCAGCAATATAGGCAAAAGCGATTTGCAGAATTGCAATGAACTGGAACGACCTGAAGATCTGCCTCGCCATCGCGGAAGCCGGCTCGCTCGCGGGTGCCGCGCGCGCGCTGGGCATCAACCACTCGACCGTGTTCCGGCGGCTCAACGCGCTCGAAGACGATCTCAAGCTGCGGGTGTTCGACAGGCTGCCCGAGGGCTACGTCCCGACGCCGGTCGGTGAACGCATGATCGAACTGGCGGAGGAGGCCGACACCGCGGTACAGGCCATCGAGCGCGAGCTTGCGGGCCAGGATCTCGAACCCACCGGGCTCGTGCGGCTCACGACGGCGCCGAACCTGGCGCGCACGATCGTACCGCGGGCCGTCAGCGCCTTGAGGAAGTCGCATCCGGGCATCGTCGTCGAAACGCTGGTCGGCGACAGCGACTACGATCTCAACCGCCGCGAGGCGGACATCGCCCTGCGCGCAACGACGCGGCCGCCCGGGCATCTCGTCGGCCGCCGGCTCACGGGCCTCTCCTGGTGGATCTGTGGCAGAGCCTCGTCGCGGCGGCGGGCCCCAAAGTCAGCAGACGCGCTCGCTGGACTGCCGCTGATCGGCGCCGACGCGGCGATGATGCGGCTCGAATCGTTCCAATGGCTCGAGACGAACTATCGCGACGACATCGTCGCGCGCGCCAACGACCTGTCGACGATGGCCGCGCTGACCGTCGCCGGCGTGGGCTATTCGCTTTTGCCCTCGGATCAGGACGTACGCGGTCTCAGACGTCACTGCCGCGTCGATCACATCGACGCCGAGCTCTGGCTGCTGACCCATCCGGATCTGCGCAAGGTACGCAGGATTCGCGCAGTGTGGGACGCGCTGGCTGCTGTCGGCCTGGAATCCGCGTAAGGCGCGATCCCGTTCAGGGCGACTCGGCGATCCGCCCCTGACGGCGTTCCCGTTCGGCGAACTCGTCCTGCCAGGCCGAGCGATGCGTGGCCGGGGCGATCTCCACGGCCGTCACCTTGTACTCGGGGCAATCGGTGGCCCAGTCGCCGTACTCGGTCGTGACGACGTTGGCGCCGGTCTCGGGGTTATGGAAGGTCGTGTACACGACGCCGGGCTGCACGCGGTCGGTGATTGTCGCGTGCAGTGTGATTTCGCCCTTGCGGCTCCTCAGGGACACGCGCATGCCGTCGCGGATGCCGCGCGCCTCGGCGTCCGCCGGATGCACTTCGAGCACGTCTTCCTTGTGCCAGACCGTGTTCTTCGTACGCCGCGTCTGCGCGCCGACGTTGTACTGCGAGAGTATCCGGCCCGTGGTCAGGAGCAGCGGGAATCTGCGGTTGCTGCGCTCCTCGGTCGGCACATAGTCGGTTTCGATGAACAGCCCCTTGCCGCGCACGAACTGGTCGATGTGCATCACGGGCGTGCCCATTGGCGCCGCGTCGTTGCACGGCCACTGCACGCTGCCGACCTTGTCCAGGAACTCGAAGCTCACGTTTTCGAAGGTTGGTGTCAGCTCGGCAATCTCGTCCATGATCTCCGCCGCGCTCTGGTAGTGCATGTCGTAGCCCATCGCACGCGCGAGATCCTGGGTAATGCGCCACTCGCTCTTGCCCTGCCGGGGCGACATGACCGGCCGCACGCGGTTGATGCGCCGCTCGGCGTTGATGAACGTGCCGTCCTTTTCGAGGAACGACGTGCCGGGCAGGAACACGTGCGCGAACTTCGCGGTTTCGTTCAGGAACAGGTCCTGGACGACGACGCAGTCCATGGCTTTCAGGGCGGCCTCGACGTGCTGCGTGTTCGGATCCGACTGCGCCATGTCTTCACCCTGGATGTACATGCCCTTGAATTCACCCGCGCAGGCCGCGTCGAACATGTTCGGGATGCGGAAGCCCGGTTCGGGGTCGATCGTGACGCCCCAGTGCGCCTCGAACTGGCCGCGGACCGCATCGTCCTGCACGGGCCGGTAGCCCGCGAGCTCGTGCGGGAACGAGCCCATGTCGCAGGAGCCCTGCACGTTGTTCTGGCCGCGCAGTGGGTTCACGCCGACGCCCGAGCGGCCGATGTTGCCCGTCGCCATCGCGAGGTTGGCCATACCCATGACCATCGTCGAACCCTGGCTGTGTTCGGTTACCCCGAGGCCGTAGTAGATCGCGCCGTTGTTCGCCTCGCCGTAGAGCCGCGCCGCCGCGCGGATCGCCGCGGCATCGACGCCCGCCACCTCGGCAACGGCCTCCGGGGTGTTTTCGGGCTTGAGGATCATCGCCTTCCAGGCCTCGAAAGACTCGACGTCGCAGCGCTCACGCACGTAATCCTCGTCGACGAGGCCCTCGCTGACGATGACATGCGCGAGCGCGTTCACGATCGGCACGTTCGTGCCGGGCCGCAGTGCGAGATGATGTTCGGCCTCGATGTGCGGCGAGCGCACGAGGCCGATGCGCCGCGGGTCGACGACGATGAGCTTCGCGCCCTCCCGGAGGCGGCGCTTCATCTGCGAGGCGAACACGGGGTGGCCCTCGGTCGGATTGGCGCCGATGACGATGATGACGTCGGCGTCCATGACGCTGTCGAACGGCTGCGTACCGGCCGAGGTGCCGAGCGTCTGTTTGAGCCCGTAGCCGGTCGGCGAATGGCAGACCCGGGCGCAGGTATCGACGTTGTTGTTGCCGAACGCGGCGCGCACGAGCTTCTGTACGACGAACACTTCCTCGTTGGTGCAGCGCGACGAGGTAATGCCGCCGATGGCCTTCTTGCCGTGCTCGGCCTGGATGGCCTTGAAGCGCTCGGCCGCGAAGCCTATGGCCTCGTCCCAGCTGACCTGCTTCCAGGGATCGTCGATGGAGTCGCGGACCAACGGCGACAGCACGCGCTCGGCATGCGAGGCGTAGCCCCAGGCGAAGCGGCCCTTGACGCAGCTGTGGCCGTGATTGGCCTGGCCGTCCTTGTGCGGCGTCATGCGCACGACCTGGTCGCCCTTCATCTCGGCCTGGAACGAACAGCCGACGCCGCAGTAGGCGCAGGTCGTCAGTACCTTGCGCTCGGGGAGGCCGTGTTCGACGACGCTCTTCTCCATGAGCGTTGCAGTCGGGCAGGCCTGGACGCAGGCGCCGCAGGAGACGCACTCGGAGTCGAGGAAATTGTCGTCCTTCATGCCCGCCGACACTTTCGAATCGAAACCGCGGCCCTCGATCGTCAGCGCGAAGGTGCCCTGCACCTCGTCGCAGGCCCGCACGCAGCGCGAGCAGACGATGCACTTGCTGGCGTCGAACTGGAAGTAGGGGTTGCTCGAATCGACGGGCGCATCGAGATGGTTCTCGCCGTCGAAACCGTAGCGGACGTCGCGCAGGCCGACCGCGCCGGCCATGTCCTGCAGCTCGCAGTCGCCGTTGGCCGAGCAGGTCAGGCAGTCCAGCGGATGATCGGAGATGTACAGCTCCATGACGTTGCGCCTGAGCCGGGCGAGCTTGCCGCTCTGGGTCCGGATTCGCATGCCGTCCTCGACCGGCGTCGTGCACGATGCCGGGTAGCCCTTGCGGCCCTCGATCTCGACGAGGCACAGCCGGCAGGAACCGAACGCCTTGAGGCTGTCCGTTGCGCACAGCTTGGGCACGTCGACGCCGGCCGTGCGCGCGGCGCGCAGGATGCTCGTGCCTTGCGGCACGCGCACGGACATGCCGTCGATGTGAATGTCGACCGTATCTTCGGTCCCCGCGGCGGGCGTGCCGAGGTCGGTCTGGCGGGTCTTGTTCATGAGTTCGCTCCCTCTCGGGGTGCAAAGTCCTCTGCAAAGTATTTTAGAACACTGCGGACCGGATAGGGCGTCATTCCGCCCATTGCACATAACGACGCGTCTTCCATCGTGTCGCAGAGTTCTTCCAGCAGGTCGTAGTCCCGGTCGCGGTCCGTGCCGGCAATCAGCCGGTCGATCGTTTCCACGCCGCGCGTCGAGCCGATCCGGCAGGGCGTGCACTTGCCGCAGGACTCGATCGCGCAGAATTCCATCGAGAAGCGAGCCTGCTCGGCCATGTTCGCGGTGTCGTCGAAGACGACGATACCGCCGTGGCCGATCATCGCCCCAATCGCCGTAAAGGCCTCATAGGTCAGGGGCGTGTCGAGCGCCGAGGCCGGCAGGAACGCGCCCAGCGGGCCGCCCACCTGTACGGCCTTGACGGGCCGGCCGCTCGCCGTGCCGCCACCATAGTCGTCGATCAGCTCGCTGAGCGTGACACCGAAGGCCTTCTCGACGAGGCCGCCGCGGACGACGTTGCCGGCCAGCTGGAACGCCAGCGTGCCTTTCGATCGGTCCTCGCCGAGCGCCTTGTAGGCGTCGCTGCCGTCAGTCAGGATCTTCGGTACCGAGCCCAGCGTCACGACATTGTTGACGACGGTCGGGCAGCCGAACAGGCCGCTCAGGGCCGGCAGCGGCGGCTTCGAACGCACGATACCTCGTTTGCCCTCGAGGCTTTCGAGCATCGCCGTTTCCTCGCCGCAGACGTAGGAGCCGGCGCCCAGGTGCAGCTCGATGTCGAAGTCGAAGCCCGAGCCCTGGATGTCGTTTCCGAGCCAGCCCGCATCGCGCGCCACGTCGATCGCCTTTGAAAGAATCCGGTGCGTCAGCGGGTATTCCGAACGCAGGTAGATGTAGCCCAGGCTGGCGCCCGTCGCGAAGCCCGCGATGGCCATGCCCTCCAGCAGGCAGAACGGATCGCTCTCCATGAGGATCCGGTCGGAAAACGTGCCGCTGTCGCCCTCGTCGGCATTGCAGGCGATGTACTTCTGCTCGCCGCTCGCATCGGCGACCGTGCGCCACTTTATGCCCGTCGGGAAGCCGGCGCCGCCGCGGCCGCGCAGCCCGGAGTCGAGCACGGCGTCGATGACGGCATCGGGCCCGAGTTCGAAGGCGCGCAGGAGGCCGTCGAAACCCGCGAGGGCGCGATACTCGTCGACCGACAGCGGCGCGATGATCCCGCAGCGCTCGAAGGTCCAGCGTTCCTGCTTTGCGAGGTACGGGATGCCGTCGACCGGACCGACGCGCCGCTCGTGTTCGCCGCCTGCGAGGAAGCCCTGATCGAACAGCGAGTCGACGTCCGTGTCCGCCACGTTGGCGTACGCGATTCGCGTGCCGTCGACATCGACTTCGAGCATCGGCTCGAGCCAACTCGCGCCGCGGGAGCCGTTGCGAACGAGTTCGATCTCAGTACCCAGCCGCTTGGACGTGCGCGCGATTTCGATCGCCAACTCGTCGGCGCCGACCGACACGGCGGCGGTCTCGCGCGGCACGTATACCCTCGCCATCAGGCCGTTTCCTCGAGCGCATCGATGATCGCGTCGAAGCGTTCCGCGCTGACCCGGCCGAGCGTTCGCCCGTCCACCATGATCGCCGGCGCGCACGCGCAGTTGCCCAGGCAATACACGGGTGCGAGCGTAACGGCGTCGTTGGTCTCGTCGAGCTTGAGCTCGAGCCTGCGTTCGGCGTGCCGCGTGAGTGTCCGGCTACCCATCGCCTGGCAGGCCTCCGCCTGGCAGATCTTGACGGTGTGCCTGCCCGGCGGCTCGCTTAAGAAATCGTGATAGTAGCTCACGACGCCGTGCACCTCGGCGCGCGACAGGTTCAGTGACCGGGCAAGCTGGACGACGGCATCCTCGGGCACATAGCCTAGCGCCGCCTGCACGTCGTGCAGGATCTGGATCAGCCGTTCCGGCCTTGCGCCGTGTCGGCTCGCGGCCTCCTTCGTCGTGTCCGCAATGTCCGTGTCGGTGGTCATGCACTCACTCTTTCCGGGCGAGAATAGATATTGAACGTGTCGCCGCGCAGAAAGCCTATAAGGGTCATCCCGAACTCGCGCGCCAGATCGACGGCGAGACTGGACGGCGCGCTGACGGCGGCCAGGAGCGGCATGCCCGCCACGAGCGCCTTTTGCACGAGCTCGAAGCTCGCCCGGCCCGAGACGATCATCCCGTGCTCCGCGGCCGGCAGCCTACCCGCGAGCAACATCGATCCCAGCAGCTTGTCCACGGCGTTGTGTCGACCGACGTCCTCGGCGACGTCGAGAATCCTCCCCGAGCTGTCGAACACGCCGGCCGCGTGCAGCCCGCCGGTCGTGTCGAAGGTCGCCTGGCGCTTGCGCAGCGCCCCCGGCAAGCGCGTCAGTACTTCTTCCGTGAACACCGGCCGCGCTTCGGTGAGTTCGCGTATGCCGACCGCGCGCAGCGCGTCGAGCGATGCCTTGCCGCATACGCCGCAGCTCGACGTGGAATAGAAGTGCCGCTCGAGCCGGTTGAGATCGACCGCGACCGACGCGTCGAGTTCGACGCGCACGGCGTTCCGACGGCCCGTATCGGGTGCGGGTGCGCCGCAGGTTTCGATCGCGACGATGTCATCGGGTTTCGTTACGATGGACTCCGATAACAGGAAACCCGCGGCCAGCTCGTGGTCATGCCCGGGCGTTCGCATCGTGATCGACAGGCTGCGCAGGGCCCGGCCTTCGGGTGTGGAATAGGCGAGGCGGATCTCGAGCGGTTCTTCGAGTGCGACGGCATCGGTCACGGCCTCGCGGCCGCCGGCTCGGCGCTTGTGAATCTCGACGGTCGCACTTGATCCCTGCACGGCGACGGCTACCTGCTCAATGCGGACGGCTCAAGTATACCTTCTGGCCAGCAAGCGCGGCCTAACGCGCGGCCGGCGACGTGGTAATCGCCCGCCTCAACGCGGCGAGTTCGGCATCATCGTCGAGCCGTACCGTGCCGCCGACGACCTCGACGCCGAGGCGCGCGAACGTCACGCGATAATTCGGAAATCCCGAGGTATCGGCATACCGCCGGTACAGCGGCATGAACACGGGATGCTCGACGAATTCGTCGAGCTTGCGGAACAGCTCGGGGCCCGACCAGCCGCGGTCGGACGGCAGGCAGCAGCGGGCAAGCTGCTCGAGCGCGTCGTCAAGTGTTTCCCGGCCACCCGAGCGTCGGCGCAGCTCGACGTCGGCCATGAGCGCGAGCGCGGCGCCGCTCCAGTAGATCTTCATCGTGCCGCCGCGCGAGCGATAGGCCGCCGTTTCGTTTGGTGACTGAGACGGCATCGAACGTCGGCCGCGCTCGAATCCTTCGTAGAGTTTTTGCCACGCCCGCTGCTCCGAGTATTGTCCCGCGCGCGCGAGCAGGACGTTCTGATAGTAGGTCGCGAAACCTTCGGACACCCAGCGATGCCGCGAGCGAATGTAAGGCAGCATGAGATGGCTGAACTCGTGCGTCGCGGTCCAGTCGTCGTAGAAATCGTCGATCGGTCGACTTTCGTCAATGAACAGCTCGATCGTCTCGCCGCCGTCGCGTATGACGCGGCCGAACGGCACGGGCGAGTCCCCCCAGCTTCGACTGCCGACGGGTATCAGGACCACGCTGGGCAGCGGATTGGGGAAGTGCCCGTAGGCCAGGTTGACGTTGTTGGCCGTTGCCTTAATCCAGTCGACCAGCGCACGGGGTTCGGCGTGGTCGCCGAGCAGCGTTATGCGCAGCGTTGCGCCGGGTACTTCCGACTCGACGTACTCGAAATCGCCGAACACGGCCGGCGCACGCGCGCTTTGCGGCGATGCGGTAAGGAGATAGGTGTCCGGCTCGCCGTCGACCGGTAGCCATGGGACGGAGACGCGCGCGGGCGACTCGGACTCGAAGCGTATACGAATCACTTCGTCGCCACTTAAGCGCGGCCGCCAGAACCAGGCGGCGGGCGATACGATGATGCTGTCACCCAGTGGCGAACTGTTACGACGTTCGTCCCTTGCGGCATCGCGAAGGTCGACACTGTAGTCGAGGCATCGCACGCCCCCGGCGGGCAGGCGAAGTTCGCGTTGCCGTGGCCGCAACCTGCTGCCCGTGTCGCAGTCGACGGCCGACTCGAGATAGTCTCCCGCGCTCTGCGAGCGCACGTGTATGCGCGAAACCGGTGAGTCGAAGCGAGCCTCGACCGTCATGCGGTCGAGTTCCTTATCGATATGAACCGTGTACTCGTGAGCGATAGCAAGGCGTGCGAGCGGAAATGATAAGCAGGCGCTAATGAGAATCGTTCGCAAAAACTTTTTTACAAACTCGTTTCGCATTTGCCGTTAAACTCGCGTTCAGGTTGCTCAGGTAGACTCATGATGATGCTCAGGTCGTCAGTGTAGACCACGCCGGGCGTATGCGGCCGGCGGCAAATCGGAAGATACAAATCATTACGAAGGAGACTTACGTTGACTAAGACAGATCGCCGCAAGTTCATTCAGCTCTCCGCTGCCGCAGCCGCCGGCGTCGTGGTTGCGCCGAGCCGGAAGGCAGCCGCGCAGGACATGCCCCAGCTTACGGAAGACGATCCGATGGCGCAGGCAATGAAATACGTGCACGATGCGGGCAGCGTCGATGCCGCGAGCCGTCCGAACCCGGCACCCGAGCAGGCCTGCTCGAACTGTGCGCTGATCCAGGGCGCCGACGGCGACGCCTGGCGTCCGTGCCAGATCTTCCCGGGCAAGCTCGTGAACGCGAACGGCTGGTGTTCGGTCTGGGCGCCCAAAGCCTGATCGAAGCAGAATGTGCTCAGGAATGACGCCGGCTTCACGCCGGCGTTTTTGGTTTCGGTACGGGTACAATACGCGGGCACTCGAAACCTCAACGCACAGTCGGTGACCCAAGCATGTTCGACGCACTGGAATCCCTGCCCGCCGATGCCATCCTCGGCCTGATCGCAGAATACAATGACGACACGCGCGCCGAGAAGATCGACCTCGGCGTGGGCGTGTACCGCACGGCTGACGGGCAGACGCCCGTGCTCGCCGCCGTCAAGGCCGCGGAACGACGGATTCTCGAAACCCAGGACAGCAAGGCCTACCTCGGCACGGCCGGCAATCCCGCGTTCAACGCGTCGATGCAGAGCCTGACGTTCGCCGACGTCGAACAGTCCGAGCGTCTGGTTACCGTGCAGGCACCGGGCGGATCGGGAGCGCTGCGCGTGGCCGCGGCACTGCTTCTGGCCGCGGACCGCGAAGCCTCGGTATGGGTGAGCGACCCCACCTGGAACAATCACGTGCCGCTGTTAGGCGGCGCAGGCCTGACGCTCCGGCCGTACCCGTACTACGACACCGAGCGACACGTCATCAGGACCGAGGCGATGCTCGACGCACTGTCGGACGTTCCCGAAAGCAGCATCGTCCTGTTCCACGCATGCTGCCACAACCCGTCCGGCCTCGACCCCTCCGATGACGAATGGCGCGCGATTACCGATCTGGTCGTCGAGCGCGGACTGTTGCCGTTCATCGACATGGCCTACCAGGGCTTCGCCCGCGGCCTCGATGAGGACGCGTTCGCGGTACGACACATGGCGGCGCGCGTTCCCGAGATGATTGTGTCGAACTCCTGCTCGAAGAACTTCGGCCTGTACCGCGACCGTGTCGGTGCACTGTCGGTGCTCGCACGGGACGCGGACGCCGCGGCCGTCATTCAGAGCCAGCTGTCGAGCATTGCGCGCACGATCTACTCGATGCCGCCCGACCACGGCGGCGCCGTCGTCGCGACGATTCTCGGCGACGAAGCGCTGCGCGCAGAGTGGTCGAGTGAACTCGCAACCATGCGCGCAAGGATCACGGAGATGCGGGCGCTGCTGCACGATGCCCTTAAGGGCGCCGCGCCCGAACGCGATTTCTCGCACCTCGTGCGCGCGACGGGCATGTTCTGTTTCCTGGGGCTAAGCGCGGAGCAGGTCGAAGCGCTCAAGCGCGATCACGCCGTGTACATGGTCGGCTCGAGCCGCATCAACGTGGCCGGCGTGACCGCCGACAACGTCGATCATCTCGCCTCGGCAATCGCCAGCGTACTGTGATCGCCTGCTAGTCCTCCTCGAACGTCGCCCCCCAGAGAATGCGGCTGCCCGGCCCGATCGCGTACCTCTCCGCCGCCCCGGCATTGACTTCGAGCACATAGCGGGCCGGCCCGTCCGAACGCAGGCTCGCGAGCGACTGAGGCTCGGCCGAGTAGTGGACGTTAATGACCTCTCCGTCCGCGCCGGCGAACACGACGTCGAGCGGGATGAACGTGTTTTTCATCCAGATCGACAGCACGCGATCCTCACGGTAGACGAACAGCATAGCGGTCTTCGCCGGCAGCTCGCGCACGAACATGAGACCGCGACGCTGCTGTTCGCCGCTCAGCGCCAGGTAGATGTCGAAGCGATGGCAGGCGGCCTCGTTTCCGACCACGATAGCCACGTCGCGATCGAACGCCGCGTCGAGCGCCTCGTCGGCGGGCGCGACGCCGGCGACCAGTAGCAGTGCGGGCAGCCGGTACCTGCACCTCATGGTTCGGTCGGCCAGGCCAGCCGGCCGACGAACTCGAGCTCGTCGAGCGTCACGCTCGCGTCGCCGCCGATCTCGGCGAGCGGCGCGATGCAGTACAGCACGCCCTCGACGCGGTAGACCGCGTCCTCGACCGGTGCGCCGCCCATCTCGATGTCGGTCCAGCACGTCTCGAGGTCTGCCGCGCTGAAAAACCGGCCCGCGCCCTCTTCGATGACCGTCACGTTGCTCGGCACGCCCCGCATCGGCACGCCGCGCTCGAGTGACGGCATCGCAATGATGAATGCAAGCCCGGAATCGCCCGCGCGCCCTGAAAACCTGAGCCGCGCGCCCTCGCCGTGCGGCCGAGGCATGCCTTCGCAGCTCATCGCCGCGGCGCGCCAGTCGAGATCCACGGAGACGGCGCCGTAGATCCGGCCGCTCAACGCGCCGTCCTCGCCGCAGGCATCCGCACCGGGTCGATACTCGGCAAGTGGCGCCGTCTTCGCGTCCGGAGCGACCGAGGCGATCGCGGAAACGCCGGCCGGCCGGGCGGACTCGGTGTCGGCGGTTCCGCCGTTGCAGGCGCCAACAAAGCAGAGTAGGGCCAGGCCGGCCCGGCCTCGCGGAAAGGAACAATGCAATTTCGAAAGCTCGCGTCGGTCGAATGACCGGACCATACCACTTAATTATCGGACGTTCGGCCAGTCACCGGCCTATCTCTCGCGACCAGTTGGCCTCGTTGAGCATCCTCTTTAGAATGACCAGCCCCTTACGTACAGCTACAGCGCGGCCCACGAGGAGCATCTGCATGAGCGTCGTCGAACAATTCCAGCAGTTGGAGGCGCATGCCAGCCGCCTGATCATTGGTCAGGCGCACCTGATCAACCGCATGCTGATAGCGCTGCTCTGCGACGGTCACCTGCTTGTGGAGGGGGCTCCGGGGTTAGCCAAGACCCGCGCGATCAAAGTGCTCGCCGAAAGTATCGAAGGCGACTTCCACCGACTGCAGTTTACCCCCGACCTGTTGCCGGCCGACCTCACGGGTACCGACATCTACAGGCCGCAGGAGGGCACGTTCGAGTTTCGCCGCGGACCCTTGTTCCACAACCTGATCCTCGCCGACGAGATCAACCGTGCGCCTGCGAAGGTGCAGTCCGCGCTGCTCGAGGCCATGGAGGAACGGCAGATCACGGTCGGCGAAAGGAGCTACGAGCTCGACGATCTGTTCATGGTCATGGCGACCCAGAACCCGATCGAACAGGAAGGCACCTATCCGCTGCCCGAAGCGCAGCTCGACCGCTTTTTGTTGCATGCCCAGGTCGGCTACCCGACACCCGAAGACGAGCGCCGCATCCTCGTGCTCAACCGTGACGAGGCGAAGGCGGCCGAGCGCGACGCGTTCCAGCCACCCGAACAGCTGTCGGCGGCATCGATCATGCAGGCCCGCCAGGACATCCTGCGCCTGCATCTCGCCGATGAGCTCGAGGAGTACATCATCAATATCGTCACGGGCACGCGCAACGCGGGCGCCGTCGATCGGTCGCTCAGCGACCAGATCCTGTACGGCGCAAGCCCGCGCGCCAGCATGGGTATCGATCGTGCGGCACGCGCCCACGCGTGGCTCTCCGGCCGCGACTACGTCGGCCCCGAGGACATCCAGGCGATCGCGCCGGACGTGCTTCGCCACAGGCTCGTCCTGAGCTTCGAGGCCGAAGCGGACGGCATCGACGCCAATTCCGTCATCGAGCGGCTGCTCGACGGAGTCGGGGTGCCGTAGTGGTGCGACTCGGCCACATGCCCGAGGACGCCTCGCCCGTCAGCGTCTCGCAGGCGGGCCTGATCCGCCTCAACGGACCGGCGCGCGCCATCGCGCTCGACGTGCTGCGCGTCAACTCGCTGCAGACCGGCGCCTACGTGTCGCACTTTCGCGGCCGCGGCATGGAGTTCGACGAGTCGAGACCCTACCAGCCCGGCGACGATCCGCGCTCGATCGACTGGCGCGTGACGGCGCGCAGCACGACGGCTTACACGAAGCTGTTCCGCGAGGAGCGCGAACGCCCCGTGCTCGTCGTCGTGGATCTTCGCGCCAGCATGCACTTCGCAACCCAGGGCTGTTTCAAGTCGGTCAACGCGAGCCGCGCAGCGGCACTGCTGGCGTGGGCGGCGCATCACCGCGGCGATCGGCTCGGCGGGCTGATCTTCGGCGACAACGTGCACCGCGAGCTCAAGCCGCGGCTGGGGCGCCAGGCGGCGCTTCGCTTCGTGCATGCACTGGTCGAACATCCCGACTGGCAGGTCCAGGGCCGCCGGGCGGACGACGATGGCGAAGAGGCGCTGACCATGGCGCTCGCCTCGCTCAGGCGCGTGGCGCGGCCGGGCAGTCTCGTCGTCGTGCTGAGCGACTTCTCGGGCCTGTCGCGCGCGGGCCAGAGCTACCTGTCCGCGATCGCGCGGCACAACGAGGTTCTGGCGGTAACGATCAACGATCCGTTCGAGCGCGAGCTGCCGCCGCCAGGGCGCTACCGGCTCGTTTCCGACGGCGATGAGCTCGCTATCGACACGCGTGCGAGCGCGGCGCGCCGCGACTACGAGGAGGCGTTCCAGGCGCGCGCCGACGAATTCGATACGTTCTGCCAGCGTTACGGCATCCACGTCATGCCGATGTCGACGCGCGACGATCCCGTCTCGGCGCTGCAGACGGCCCTTGGCCGACGAACGCATTAGGACGAGCATCGATGAACCCGGAAGAGCTGCCGCTGCGCGACCTGCACCTGCCCGACGCGGTCGGGCTGTGGCCGCTCGCACCCGGCTGGTGGCTGCTGATCGCGCTCGTGCTGCTGGGGCTCGCTTTCCTTTACAGGGCGTTCAGGAACCAGCGCCGGCAAAGCGCCGCGCGGCGCTTTGCCCTCAAACGGCTCGAGGCGCTCAGCGCCGAGTACGCCACAAGCGGCGATGCGATCGCGCTCGGCGCCGAGGTGTCCGAACTCGTGCGCAGGACGATGCTGGCCTATGCACCGCGCGCCGATGTCGCCGGCCTGACCGGCGAGGCCTGGCTCGAGTGGCTGGACCGGGACCTCGATCGCTCGCACTTCGTGGAGGGTGACGGCCGACCGCTCATCGAATGGCCCTATCGTTCTCGCGACACCGAGGTCGATCGTTCCGACGTCGCGGCCTTCGTTGACGCCGTGAGGTTGAGGCTCGAAACGCCGGTCGGGGGTGAGGCCTGATGCTCGAGTTTGTCTGGCCGTGGGCGTTCCTGTTTCTGCCGCTGCCGTGGCTCGTACGCCGCGTTCTGCCCGAGGCGGACGCGATGCAGGAGGCCGGCCTGCGCGTACCCGGCTTCACGGGCTTCGCGATGCTGTCCGGCCGCACGGCCACCGAGCAACTCGTGAACTGGCGCTTCTGGGTTGCAGCCATCGCCTGGATACTGCTCGTCGTTGCGGCCGCGCGGCCGCAACACTTCGGCGACGAACTCGACGTTCGGGTCTCGGGACGAAACCTGATGCTGGCCGTGGACCTGTCCGGCAGCATGGACCAGAAGGACTTCGAACTCGGCAACACGCGCGTGGACCGGCTGACCGCGACCAAGGCCGTCGCGAGCGACTTCATCGGCCGCCGCGAGGGCGACCGCATCGGGCTGATCCTGTTCGGCGAACGCGCCTACCTCCAGGTGCCGCTGACGCTCGACCGGGAGACGGTCAAGACGCTCCTGCTGGAAGCGTTCATCGGCCTGGCCGGTGAGAAGACGGCCATCGGCGACGCGATCACGCTCGCCGTGAAGCGCATCCACGAGCAGCAGCAGGACGGCGGCGAGCAGGTTCTCGTGCTGCTTACCGACGGCGCGAATACGGCCGGCGAGGTCGACCCGCTCAAGGCCGCGGAGCTGGCCGCCCAGGTCGGCCTGCGCATATACACGATCGGCATCGGTGCCGAACAGATCGAAGTCGCATCCGTACTCGGCGGGCGCCGACGCGTCAATCCGTCGGCGGATCTCGACGAGGCCACGCTGACGCGCATCGCCGAGATGACGGGCGGTCGATATTTTCGCGCGCGCGACACGGCTGCGCTGCAGGACATCTACCGGCTGGTCGACGAACTCGAGCCCGTCGAGGAGCCCGAAGCCGGGTTCAGACCCGTGCGCTCGCTCTATCACCTGCCGCTCGCCGGCAGTTTTGTGCTGGCCGCATTCATGTGCCTGCTCGCCCTGGCTGCGCCGCTTGCCAAGCGGCGCAGCCGGACCATTCGCGAGGCCGACGGTCATGCTGGCTGAGTTTCGATTCTTGAGGCCGGAGTGGCTCGTCGCGCTGCCGTTCGTGATCGGCCTTGCCGTGTACTTCGCTCGCCGGCGGTTCGGTTCGGGGAGCTGGGAGACGGTCGTGTCGCCGGCGCTCGCACCCTACGTTCTGTCGCGGTCGCGCGGCCGGTCGTCGGACCGGCGCTGGCTGCTGTTCGGGCTGGTCGGCGTCCTCGCCACGCTCGCGCTCGCCGGCCCGGCCTGGGAGCGCATCGAGCAGCCCGTGTTCCGTTCCGACCAGGCGCTCGTCGTGGCGCTCGACCTGTCACGCTCGATGGACGCCCAGGACATTTCCCCGAGCCGGCTGGCCCGCGCGCGGCTCAAGATCCTGGATCTGCTCGATCGCCGCGAATCCGGGCAGACCGCGTTGATCGTGTACTCCGCGAACGCGTTCACCGTGACCCCGCTGACGACCGACACTGACACGGTCCGGCAACTCGTCAACAGTCTCGACACGAACATCATGCCGAGCCGCGGCAGCTACCCCGTAGCCGCCATAAACAAGGGCCGGCAGCTGCTCGAGCAGGCCGCAGTCAGCTCTGGCGAGGTGCTGCTCGTAACGGACGGCGGTTCCTCGCCGGCGGCGGAACGGCTTGCCGGGGATCTGCGCGACAAGGGTTTCAGCCTGTCGGTGCTCGGTGTCGGTACTCGCGACGGCGCGCCGATTCCGCGCGCGGGCGGCGGCTTTGTGACCGACAATCGCGGCAAGATGGCCGTGCCGCGGCTCGAGGAGCGTTCGCTTCGCGGCCTGGCGGCCGCGGGCGGGGGCCGCTACGCCTCCCTGACCGTGGACAATCGCGATCTCGACACGCTGCTGTCCGGCGAGTCGGCCGGTGCAGGCGCAGCTGGCGGCGACAACCAGGCGACCGACCAGTGGCAGGAGGAGGGCCCGTGGATCGTGCTGGCGATGCTGCCGCTGGTCGCGCTCGCGTTTCGCCGCGGCTGGTTGCTGGTCGTCGTGGTCATGCTCGTGCCGCTACCCGAGCCGGCCCATGCGTCGCTCTGGGACGACCTCTGGTTCAACCGGGATCAACAGGGCAGGCGCGCGCTCGAGGCGGGCGAGCCCGACCGCGCCGCCGAGCTGTTCGAGGACGGCGAGTGGCGTTCGGTGGCCGAGTACCGCGCGGGCGATTACGCGGGCAGTGCGTCCGGTTTTGCCGGGCGTGGCGATATGCGTAATCTGTACAACCTCGGCACCGCGCTTGCGCGCACCGGCGATTTCGACTCGGCCATCGAGGCCTATGACAATGTCCTCGAGACAGATCCCGATCACGCCGATGCGCGCTACAACCGCGACCTCCTGCTGGAGGCGAAGCAGCAGCAGGAGCAACAGCAGCAGGAGGGCGAACAGCAGGAGAGCGCCGACAGCGAGGGCCAGGGCGAGGAGTCGGAGGGCAACCCGGATCCGAACCAGCAGTCCGACGCCCAGGGCCAGACCGACGGAGATTCCGAAGAGGGCGATCCGTCAGAGCGGCAAAACGAGGACGAGCAGGGAGATCTCGAGGCGCTTCAGGAAGAACTCGAACGCGCCGCGGAACAGCAGAATCAAGAGCCCGCCGAGCAGCAGCTGTCCGAAGCCGAGCTCGCGGAGCTCCGGCGCCAACAGGCCGAGGAGCAGGCGATGGAACAGTGGCTCCGGCGCATCCCCAACGATCCGGGCGGTCTTTTGCGACGCAAGTTCCGCTACCAGTACCAGCGCATGGGCAAGGACCAGGACGGCAACAACCTGTGGCCGGATGACGAGGCGCAGCCATGGTGATCAAGAGTTTTCGACTGATCTCGACCATGCTCGCCTGCCTCATGGCGGGTGCCGCACACTCGGCTGTTGTCGCGAGCGTCGATCGCGACCGCGTCGAACAGAACGAGTCGTTCACGCTCGAGCTGCGCGTCGACTCGAACGCTGATCTCAACCCCGATCTCGCGGTGCTCGAGGCGGATTTCTTCATAGGCCAGACCAGTCATCTGAGCAATACTTCGATCATCAACGGCAAAATCAGCCGCAGCAAAACCTGGCAGATTTCGCTGATGGCGCGCCGCGCGGGCCAGCTCACGATTCCGCCGATCACCGTGGGCGGCGAACAGAGCAACCCGGTCACGATCACCGTGAGCGAGCCGACGGCGCAGCCGCCCGGCGAGGCCGACGTTTACATCACCGCGGAGGTCGACACGAGCGAGACCTTCGTCCAGGCGCAGATCCTGTACACGATCAAGATCTACCGCGCCGTCGCGACGCGGCAGCCCGCGCTGCGTGAGCCGACCTTCGGCGGCGCGGAAGTGCTCGTGGAAGTTGCCGGCGACGAGCAGAGCTACGAGGCCGTGATCAACGGCCGCGCCTACAACGTCGTCGAGCGTTCCTTCGCCGTCTTCCCCCAGGAGAGCGGCGAGGTCAGCATCTCGCCGGCGCGCTTCGAGGCGCGCGTGCTGCGCAACGGTCGCATCACGGGCCGCAAGGTGTTCCAGTCAGACGCGCAGACCGTCACGGTCAACCCGATCCCGGCGCCGCCGGCCGACTACCTCGATGCCGCCTGGCTACCGGCGCGCGACGTCCAGCTCAGCGACAGCTGGTCGCGCGAGCCCGATCGGCTGCGCGCAGGCGAACCGATTTCGCGCACGATCACGATCAGCGCGCTGGGCCAGCTCGAAACCCAGATCCCCGTCAACGAGCCGCCGACCGTGGATGGCGTCAACGTCTATCCCGACAAGCCCGCGCTGGACCGGCGTTTCGAATCGGGCGGCATCCGCGGCATTCGCCGTGACCAGTACGCGATGATCGCGAACGTCGCGGGCGATCTCGAACTGCCGGCCGTCGAACTGCCGTGGTGGGACATCGACACGAGCGAGTGGCGAGTCGCCCGGCTTCCCGCGCGGCAGGTCGCGATCATGCCGAGCCTGGATGCGGAGCCGCCGGCGCCGGCGCCCGTGCCCGTGATCGAAGAGGAGGCCGCGGCGCCCGAGCCGGCCGCGTCGCCGGCGGCGCCGTTCTGGAAACTCGTTGCGCAGATTCTCGCCATCCTGTGGTTCATGACGCTGGTCGGCTGGTGGTGGTCGACTCGACCGACGCGCGACCAGAAAGCGCCCGCGCCCGTGCCGTTGCACAAACGCCAGGCCGCGGCGCTAAAGACCGCGCGCAAGGCGGCCATCGAGGGCGACGCAGAGGCCCTCAAGTCGGCGCTGTTCGAGTGGGCACGCCTCCAATGGCCCGACGGCGCGCCACGCAGCCTCGGCGAACTCGCCAACCGCGTGAGTGCGCCACTGTCAGACGAACTCCGCAGCTTGTCCGGAGCGAGCTACGGCAAAGGCGATCGTGACTGGGACGGCGCGGCGCTCGCGAAGGCGTTGCGCTCGTTCACGGTCGCCGATCCGCGGTCGGCCCGCGGGGCGGGCGAGCTCCTGCCGCCGCTGATGCCCGAGTCGGCGCGCGGCTGACCGGCTGTCGCACGGCCGCCCGTGGAATTCCGGCGACCGGGCGCGGTCTCAATGACTATCGTCGGGTGTTCCCGGCCCGGCCGGAGGCGAGACAATGGACGCACGCAGGCTGACTTTGATCGCTGTCGCTTTAGGTGGCGTCGGAGCCGGCGTCGCGGCTACGACATTCGTGGGTGGCGGCGGGTCGACACGGATGGATACGGCGTTGTCGATGCCCCAGCCCGGTGCGGCGGCCCTGGCCGCAGACGATGCCGAGCACCTTGCGCACATTGTCGACTCGCTCGTGACATTGCTCGACGAAGAGATTCGCGAACGCAACCTCATGGCCGAGGAGATTCGCGAGCTTCGAGCCGAAGTGGAACGTCTTCAGGGAGTATCGGCAATCGGCAGTGTGGCCGTCGCCAACAGCGCGCCGGTTTCCGCGCAAGCTGTCGAACTGCGCCGGTCACGGCGGGTGCCGCAAAGCCAGCGGGAGCGGCTTCTCGCTGCCGGATTCACCGAGCGTGATACGGAGGCCATCGAGCGCCGCGCGGCCGAGGCGACGATGGAACGAATGATGCTCGACGACCGCGCACTCCGGGAGGGCTGGGCGAACACGCCGCGCTACTTCGAGGAGATGCGGACCATCGAATCGGAACAGGCGCGGATTCGAAACTACCTCGGCGACGACGCCTACGACCGGTACCTGTTCGCCAGCGGCAACCCGAATCGGCTCAGCGTGGCGTCGGTCGTACCCACCTCACCGGCCGAGCAGGCCGGCCTCGAGCCCGGGGACATACTGCTCAGCTACGGCGATCAGCGGCTCTTCGACAACCGTCAGCTTCGCGAACTGCGCAGCGCCGGTCAGCCGGGCGAGTCGGTGACGGTGGAAGTCATGCGTGACGGCAGAGCCATGGAAATAACGATTCCACGCGGACCGATCGGCATACAGATCAATACGACGATCGTGAACCCTGAAGAGGGCGGGCCGGCTCGGGAATAGCCGCGGCTACCAGTGCCCGCTGTTGGGCATGGAGGCCCAGGGTTCCTCCGGCGGCCTGGCATCGCCTTTCTGCAGGAGTTCGATCGAAATGTTGTCGGGCGATCGCACGAAGGCCATGTGGCCGTCACGCGGCGGCCGGTTGATCGTGACGCCCATATCGGAGAGATGCCGGCAGGTGGCGTAGATGTCGTCGACGAGGTAGGCCAGGTGGCCGAAGTTGCGGCTCTCGCCGTACTCTTCGGCGTCCCAGTTGTGAGTGAGTTCGACCTGCGCCTCCTCCTGACCCGGCGCCGCGAGAAACACGAGCGTGAATCGACCCTGCTCGTTGTCGCGGCGCGACAGTTCCACGAGCCCGAGGCCCTTGCAGTAGAAATCCAAAGAGGCGTCGATATCGGTGACGCGCACCATCGTGTGCAGGTATTTCATGCGATTCGTCCGGTTGAATTGCGTCGCGAGTCGAGCCCACAATGGTCCGCTATTGATTCTCACTGGGCAAGCCTTGGCCGCCATCCGTGCAATAACGCTCGACCTCGACGACACGCTCTGGGATACCCCGCCCGTCATTCGCCGCGCGGAGCGGGCATTGAGGGACTGGCTCGCGGAGCACTATCCGCGCACGATGCAGCGTTTTCCGGCGCCGAAGGTCTACGAACTCCGCCAGGCCGTCATGGCCGACTATCCCGACCGGGTGCATGACCTCACGTTTTTGCGGCAGGAAGTCATCCGCCGCATGGGCGTGGCGGCCGGCTACGCGTCGATCGATGTGGCGGCCGCATTCGAAGTATTCGACCGTGAGCGCAACAGCCTCGAGCTGTTCGCCGACGTCAGGCCCGCACTCACGTCGCTGAAACAGCGCTACCGCCTGGTTGCGCTGACCAACGGCAACGCGCGACTCGATCGGATCGGAATAGACGACCTGTTCGACGACTACGTTTCGGCGCGCTCGGCCGGAGCCGCGAAACCCGCGCCGCGTATTTTCGACGCCGGTGTCGAAGCCGGCGGCGCGGCGCCTTCAGAGACTCTGCACGTTGGCGATCATCCCGAACTCGACGTGCATGGAGCGCGGCTGGCCGGCTTGCGGGCGGCCTGGATCAATAGGATCGGCGCGGTGTGGCCCGACCACCTGGACCCGCCGGACAGCGTCTGCGAGAGTCTCGCCGATCTCGACCGGCAACTATCGGCGAACGACTGAGCCCTGCCGATGTCCGCACCGGTCGAACCGCTCATACTCTACGTGCCGGGCCTGCTGCCGAAGCCTCCCGCCGACCTGCATCGCGACGCGTTGAAACGCTGCCTCGTCAGCGGCGTGCGTATAGGCGACGCAACGGTCGCGGCCGAGATCGAGGCCAGCGATCACGCCTTCGACCTCATCGCCTGGACCTACGACTTTTACGGCGAGCATCGCGATTACGCCATCGACGCGACCGCCGTCGACGACGTCGTGGATACGCGGCGCGCGAGGCCCGTCGATATTGCCGAGGCTACGTCGTGGCAGCGGCGGGCGACGCGCTGGCTTTACCACCTGGGCGACCGGCTGCCGTTTCTGATCCCGCATCTCGCGAACGAGAAGATGGTCATCCACATGAACGACCTCCGGCGCTACAACCGGGACATCAACGGGATCGCCGAGCACACGCGGGAGATGCTGAAACTGCCGCTTCGAGCCGCCCGGGCGGCACGCCGGCCGGTGCTGCTCGTCGCACACAGCATGGGATCGGTAATCGCCTACGAGGCGCTATGGGAGATGACCCATGAACATCGCGACGACTTCGAGCTCGATACGCTGCTCACGATGGGAAGCCCGCTCGGCCAGGCCTACGTGCAGCGGCGGCTTCGCGGACGCGATCGCGAAGGCCGCGACCGCTACCCGCACAACGTTCGCCGCTGGCTGAACGTTGCGGCCATGGGCGACCTGACCGCGATCGATCCGACGCTCGCCAATGACTACGGCGAGATGCTCGAGCTGGGCCTCGTCGACACGATCGACGACCGGCTCGTATTCAATTTCTTCAGGCTCGACGGCGAGCTCAACGTGCACGCCGAGTACGGCTACTTTGCCAATGAAAAGACCGGTGAGCTAATCGCCGAATGGTGGCGCTCGGTCAGGTCCTGACGACGACGGATCCAGGTCAGCGTCGCAACGCACCGTCAGCCGTCCAGGTTCGGCTTGATGACGATGTCGATGCGGCGATTCTTCGCTCTGCCGGACGCCGTTTCGTTGCTCGCCACGGGCCGCGTCTCGCCGTAGCCGGTCGCGATCAGGCGATAGGTCGGGATTCGCATGGCGTTGATCATGTACTGCTGCACCGACTCGGCGCGCTCCTGTGACAGCCGCTGGTTGCTATCGTCGCCGCCGTAGGCGTCGGTGTGGCCCTCGATCACGAGCTCACTTTGCGGGAAGACGTCGATTGCCTTCTCGACTTTGGCGAGCAGGTCGAAGTTCTGCGGCTGCAGCTGCGCCGCGCCGCTCGGAAACGACAGTCCGACGAGCCGCAGGATGATCGTGTCGCCCTGACGAAATACGCGCGCCTCGTCATCGGTGAACATCTTCTCGACCTGGGCGAACTGCTCCCGCACCCGGTTCTGTGCCTCGAGACGCTGCACGAGCGCCGCGCGTTCCTCGGTCGCGCCGCCGAGTTGCTGGTCGAGGACGCGCAGCTCCTCTTCGAGATCGGCGAGCTGGACCCGGTCCTGCTCGCTTTCCTGCGTGAGGCGCTGGTTTTCCTTCAGCGCGTCGTCGATGAAGCTCACGAGATTGTCGGCGAGCTCGTCCGGGCCGTTCTGCATGTCGGGCAGGACATCGGCCGCGGCGGCTATCTCGGTCAGCGGGGCCTCCCAGGACAGAATCAGCTCCTCGGTCGTCATGTCGCGGTCGCGCACCCGGCGGATGACCTCGGAGAGGTAGATCGCGTGCTTGACCTCGTAATTCGCCTGGCGCGCGAGGCTGCGCGGCAGATCGGTGTCATAGCGGTTCTCGTTGAGCTCACGCTCGGCGTCGGCCAGCAGCTGCTTGGCTTTCTCGAGCGAGATCGGGGCGTAGCGGCCCACACGCGCCCGGTCCGCGTCGGCCAGCAGGCGGCGCGTCTCGCTCAGGTACTGGGCCTTGATTGCGACGAGTTCGGCGTCGCGGTACAGGCCCGTGGCTTCGACGTCGCGGCGCTTCGACCCTTTGAGGTCGCCGCGCTCCAGAAGGCGAATGGCATCGCCGAATTTCCGCTGCGCCTCGGACCAGATTTCCGGGGCGAGGTCGGGCGCGCGCGCGTTGGCGGCGTCCTGGCGGCTCTTCATGACCTGTGCAAGCGCCATGTTGGCGAGTCGTGCCGTCTCGGCGGCCGCCTCGAAGTGCGTGGCAGCCTCGGCCGCATTCCTGCGGACCGATTCGATGTTGCGGCCGCGTGTGAGCGACTCCTCGGCGTCGGCGTACTCGGCCGCGCCGCGACTGTAGCTGCGCGGCGCAAGCAGCTCGGCATTCTGCGCGTCGGCGGCGGCGCGCGCCGCGTCGGCCTCACGGAACAGCGTGTCGCGTACTTCGTTTTGTGCCTGTCCGACCGGTGCCGCCAGGAGCAGCGCCGCGAGTAGACAGAGAGCGGAGAGGCTTGACGCCCCTCGGAGAGACTTCGCAATAGCGATCATTCCGTTGGTTCCCATTAAAGACGGAGCCCAAGCCATGTGCCCAAGCCGCAGGCGTCCGCGATAGACGTTACATATGACCCTACGCGTTAGTTTTGGGCGCCCGACCCGAAAAAACGGTGAAGCGCGCCGCAAAACGGACAAAAAAAGCGCGTAACCGGCCGTATATTTTACCTTTTCCGCCGATATTCGCGCAAAGACTTGAGACCCGGGGGCCGTCGGAATTACCGTTTCGGGCTGTGACGGCGGTCACCGATTGCGAAATGGTCCCCCGCGAAGCCGCGATTTGTGCTGTGGCTCACAGCAGGCCGGCCTCTCCATGGATACATTGACCCCATGTCCGCAAAGTACTACACGCAGTTCATTCTCACGGATGCAGAATACCGCGGTGGCAGCGAGTTCAGCGGCGTGATTGAACTGAGCGAGCCGATGGACGGAGAGTCCGACCGGCGCGACATCGAGGCCATACTGGCCCGGAATTTCGACCTGGAGTCGAACGAGGTGAAACTCGTAAGCTGGTCCAGGTTGCATTAGGAAGCGGTCTGAACACTTCTGGCGCACTACAGGTTCCCCCTGATTCTCCCGGCCCTTAGCGCCGGGATTTTTTTGCATCGCGTTCGCGGTATGCGAAAATGCGCGGCTCTTTCCTCTACCCGGCTCCCCTCAAAGCGTGACCAGCAAAGACTCCAAGTTCCGCGGCATACCGATCGTCCAGAGCGGCTCGAAGTACGAGACCGACGCCGGCTTCAACGCCATCAAGAACGGCATCAAGCAGCGCGCGGATACGGCGCCCGTCGCGCGCGGCGACAAGCCGAAGTGGCTGCGCGCCAAGATGCCGGCCGGGCACGGCTACGCGAAGACCCGCGGCATCGTCCACGAGCATCGACTGAGCACCGTGTGCGAGGAATCGATGTGCCCGAACATCGGCGAGTGCTGGAATGCCGGCACGGCGACGATCATGGTCCTGGGGTCGGTGTGCACACGCGCATGCCGTTTTTGCGCCGTGGACACGGGCAATCCAAAAGGCTGGCTCGACCCCGAGGAGCCGCTCAACACGGGCAAGGCCGTGAAACTCATGGGGCTCAAGTACGTCGTCATTACGTCGGTGGATCGCGACGACCTGGCGGACGGCGGCGCCGCTCACTACGCGGCCTGCGTGCGGGAGATCAAGCGGCTGAACCCCGAGACCGCGGTCGAGGCGCTGACGCCGGATTTCTCAGGCGTCGACGAGCACGTCGAGCTCGTGGTCGATTCCGGCCTCGAGGTGTTCGCGCAGAACGTCGAGACGGTCAAGCGCCTCACGCACCCGGTCCGCGATCCGCGGGCCGGCTACGAGCAGACGATCGCCGTCCTGGAGCACGCCAAGTCTTACCGACCGGACGTACTGACCAAGACCAGCCTGATGCTGGGCCTGGGCGAGCGCGATTCGGAGATCATGCAGACCATGGATGACCTGCGCGAAGCCGGCGTCGACATCCTGACGTTCGGCCAGTACTTGAGGCCCACTCCCAATCACCTCGCGGTGCAGCGCTACGTAGCCCCGGACGAGTTCGCGGCATACCGCGAGGAAGGGCTCGAGCGCGGCTTTCTGGAGGTTGTCGCCGGACCCATGGTGCGCTCCAGCTACCGGGCGGAGCAGGTGCTACAGAAGAACAACGTCGGCCTCGCGGCCGAGGCCTGAGCCGCACCTCGCTCTCATGCTCACGGATGTCTTCGCGCAGTACGGGCTGTTCCTCCTCAAGGTCGTCACGATCGTAATCGCGATCGCCCTCGTCATCGGGTTTGCGGCCGCGGCCGGCAGGAAGGGCGCGCAGGACGGACTCGAAGTCGAAAACCTCAACAAAAAGTTTCGCGATCTCGGCGCGACGCTCAAGAAGTCGGTGCTCGGCAAGGCCGACGCGCGCAAAGAGCTGAAGGCGCTCAAGAAGCAGCAGAAGGCCGAAGCCAAGCAGGGCTCGGGCAAACCAAGAAGCTTCGTCGTCGATTTCAAGGGCGATTTGAAGGCCAGCGCCGTGCCGTCGCTGCGCGAGGAAGTCAGCGCCGTCCTCGACGTCGCGACGCCCGGCGACGAAGTGCTGTTGAGGCTCGAGAATCCCGGCGGCCTGGTGCACGAGCACGGGCTTGCCGCGTCGCAGCTCGTCCGCATCCGCGAGGCCGGCATTCCGCTCATCGTGTGCGTCGACAAAGTCGCGGCGAGCGGCGGCTACCTCATGGCCTGCGTGGCCAACCGGATCGTCGCAGCGCCGTTCGCCATCCTCGGTTCGATCGGCGTACTCGCGCAGATTCCGAACTTCAACCGGCTGCTGGACAGCCACGGCGTCAACGTCGAACAGATCACGGCCGGCAAGTACAAGCGCACGGTTACGATGTTCGGCGAGAACAGCGACGAAGACCGCGCCAAGCTGCGCGAGGAGCTGGAGGACGTACACCTGCTGTTCAAGGGCGCGGTGGCGAACTACCGGCCGGACCTCGACCTCGAGAAGGTCGCGACCGGCGAACACTGGTACGGCACGCGCGCGCTCGAGCTCGGACTGGCCGACGAGCTCAAGACCAGCGACGAGTACCTGCGGCAGCGCGCGGAGGAGCGAGACCTGTATCGCATCACCTTCAACATCAAGCAGCCGCTGCAAAAACGCCTCATGACGAGCGTCGACGGCGCGCTCGACAGGGCGGCCGATTCGCGCTGGCGGCGCTGGTTCGAGTCCCGTCTGCCGCGCTGAAGGCGGCGGAACCGTCCACGCCCGGCACGGTCTAATTTTTTCGCGGCTTCGCCAGTGCGCGACCGCAGCCAGCGTTTGTATACTTGGCTGGCACCTATTCAGGAGGTTACATGCTTCCATCGACAGTCAGGCTGACCGTGCTTGCGGCTGCCGCCACGCTCGCGGCCTGCGCCGCGACACCCAGTGACTCCGACATGGCCGCCGAGGCGTCGCGCCAGTTCGCGGAAATGCGGGCGTCCATCCCGCTCGAGACGGATCGGGAGACGATCGATTACATTCATTGTGTCGCAACCGCGATCGTCGACGTCCTGCCGACCGAGTACCGCAACCTGCCCTGGGACATGGCGATCTTCGATGCCGACGCCGTCAACGCCTTCGCCATGCCGGGCGGCAAAATCGGTGTGATGACGGGCATTCTGAAGGCCGCCGACAATCAGGACCGGCTCGCCGCGGTCCTGGGCCACGAGGTCGCCCACGTTACGCAGAATCACGCCGCCGAGCGGGCGTCCCGCGCCAAGCCGTCCCAGCTCGGTGTGCAGGTAGCCGCGGTTCTGCTCGGCGGCGGCCACTCGGGCGCGACCTACACGGCCTACGAGGCCCTGAGCGCCGGTGCCGCGTTCGGCATCATGCTGCCGTTCTCGCGCGGCCAGGAAACCGAGGCCGACGTCGTCGGGCTCGAATACATGGCTCGTGCGGGCTTCGACCCGCGCGAGAGCGTCGCGCTGTGGCAGAACATGGAGAAGGCAACGGGCGGCAACGCACCGGCCGAGTTCATGTCCACTCACCCGGCGAGTTCGACGCGTATCGACAACCTGGTCTCGCAGTTCGGCAAGACGCTGGTCCTGTACAACGAAGCCAAGGCCAATGGCCGCAATCCCGACTGCGAATAGGGACCGTTGACGCGTCCAACATAGGCCCTGCCATGTCACCCGGGGACCGGACGACAGGTTTCAACGACCATTTCTCCGGCGTGTCGCGCGGCTACGCTCGCTTCAGGCCGCGCTATCCCGATGCGCTGTTCGACTGGCTCCAGTCGCTGTGCAAGCGGCGGCAGCGCGCCTGGGACTGCGCGACCGGCTCGGGGCAGGCCGCCGTCGGCCTGGCGCGGCATTTCGATGCCGTCGAGGCGACCGATGCGAGCGCCGAGCAGATCGATGCGGCGAAACCGCACGCGCGCGTGCGCTACTCGGCGGCCCCGGCCGAATCCACGCCTTTCGCGGACTCGAGCTTCGACCTCGTCACGGTGGGACAGGCGCTGCACTGGTTTCACGTCGACCGCTTCTTCGACGAGGCGGCGCGCGTGGCGGTGCCCGAGGGCGTGCTCGCCGCCTGGTGCTACGGGGCCTGTCGCGTCTCGACGGGCGTGGATCGCGTCATTTACCAGCTCTACCACGACCTGACCGGCCCGTACTGGCCGCCCGAGCGCGCGTTCATCGAGCGCGGTTACTCGGACTTCACGCTGCCCGGCACGGAACTCGAGCCGCCGGCTCTGAGCATGCGGCTCACGTGGCGCGCGGATGATATGCTCGGCTACCTGAGGACCTGGTCCGCCTGCCATCGCTACGAGCTCGAGCGGGGCGAGGATCCGGTCCGTATCATTGAATCAGACTTGAGGGACGCCTGGGCCGACGCACTGCTCACGGTAGAGTGGCCCCTGACGCTACGAGTATGCCGATTTCCGCCATGACCGCTCTCGTGCGCACGCTTGCGTTGCCGGCAGCTGCGCTGACGTTCGCGGGCTGCGTCGAGTTCGCGCCGTACCTGGCCGATCCGCGGCCCCAGCTCGCGGGGGGCGACGGCGTCGAACGCGTCCCGCCCAATCATCCGAACCGGTTTTTGATCGGATCGGCCGACGACGCGGTCATCGGCGCCCCGCAGATCGTGCTCGCCGGCGAAACCGACACGCTGTCGGACCTTGCGCGCGAATACGGCCTGGGCTACGACGAGATCGTCGCGGCCAACCCGACGCTCAATCCCTGGCTGCCCGGCAGGGATACCGCGGTGCTGCTCCCCACCGAATATGTCCTGCCCGACGGGCCGCGCGAGGGCATCGTGCTCAATGTCGCGGCCAAGCGCGTGTTCTATTTCCCCGAACCGCCCGCCGAAACCGACGACGGCACGAGCCAGGTCGTGCTGACCTTTCCGGTCGGCATTGGACGGGTCGGTTGGGAGACGCCGCTCGGCGAAGCGTCGGTGATCTCGAAAGCGGTAGACCCGACCTGGTACCCGCCCATCTCGGTTCGGCAGGAACACGCCGAACTCGGCGATCCGTTACCGGCCGTCGTTCCGCCCGGTCCCGACAATCCGCTGGGTACCCGCGTGCTGAAACTCGACATGCCGGGCTATCTGCTGCACGGCACCAATCAGCCGTACGGTGTCGGCATGCGCGTCAGCCACGGCTGCGTGCGGCTGTATCCCGAGAACATCGAGTGGCTATACGATCTCGTCGATGTCGGCGAATCGGTGCGCATCGTCAACGAGCCGTATCTGCTCGGGAGACGCGACGGCGAGTGGTACTTCGAAGCACACGCGCCGCTCGAAGACGACAGCATGGAGCCGGCCGAGCGACTCGATGCGCTGGTTGCCGACACCGAACTCGCACCGGCGCTTGCCGGCGAGGTTCGCGCGGTCGCGAGCATCGCCAATGGCGTGCCCGTGCGGCTATCCGCGTTCGATGCCGTCGAGGTGCTGGCACGCGCGCGACACGTGGAAAACACCGTCGAAGTCGATCCCGATGCACCGACGCTCGAGGAGGTGCGGCAGATGATCGACGAGGCCGTGGCCGAAGCCGAGACGGCCGAGGTGCAGCTCGGCGGCGACGGTAACTGACCCGACAACCGGCGCTCCGCGCCCGAAATCCAGCAACGCTCACGCCATACGGTCGCGGCAGCGCATGCCCGGACGTCACGTCCACCCGTTGCCCGGCCTCCAGCCCGCATCTGTCACGGTCAATAGGCACATCTACGACTCAAAAGCAATTGATAACCATTCTCATTTGTCCTACTATTCGCAAAAACCATGCTGAACAACGGAAACAAGTAATGAACCACCCCTACCCGCTGCCTCGCCGCCGGTCGCTCGCGCTCGGCGTCGCGGCCGCTCTTGCCTGCGGCGGCAATGCGCTCGCCCAGGCGAACGACGAAGTCGACGAAATCATCGTCCAGGGCCGCTACCTCTCGATCGACAAGGTGAACTCGGTGAAGACGCCGACGCCGATCGTCAACATCCCGCAGAGCCTGTCGATCATGACCAGCCAGCAGATCCAGGACCAGGCCATGCAGAACATGGGCGACGTGCTGCGGTACACGCCCGGCGTGGCGGTCAGCCAGGGTGAGGGCCATCGCGATGCGATCATCATTCGCGGCATTCAGACCACGGCCGACTTCTTCATCGACGGCGTTCGCGATGACGTGCAGTACTACCGGCCGCTGTACAACGTTTCACAGGTAGAAGTGCTGCGAGGCTCGAACGCGCTGCTGTTCGGTCGCGGCGGCGGCGGCGGCGTGATCAACCGTGTCCAGAAGAAAGCGCAGATAGGCACGAGCTTCGGGTCGGTCTCGGCCGGCGCGGACAACTTCGGCGCGAACACGACGACGCTCGACGTGAATCTCGACGCCGGCGAACATAACGCGTTCCGCGTCAATGCTTACTACCAGCAGCTCGACAACCACCGGGACTTTTTCGACGGTGAGGGCTACGCCTTCAACCCGACCTGGCGGCTTCAGCTGGACAGCGGCACGACTTTCGACGTGTCGTACGAATACGTGAACGACGATCGCGTCGTCGACCGCGGCGTTCCCTCGCAGGCCGTCGCAGCCGGTCCCGGCGTGCCGCTGGAAGGCTATCCGGACACCTTCTTCGGATCGCCCGATCAGAATTTCACGACACTCGAGGCGAATATCATTCGCGCGCGGGTCGATCACAACTTCTCAGACAGCATGCGCGGCAATGTCACGCTGCAGTATGCCGACTACGACAAGCTCTATCAGAACCTGTATCCCAGCGACACGGTCGTCGTAAGCAACGGCAGCTTCGATACCGTCGAGCTGGACGGCTACCGGGATCCGACCACGCGCGAGAACCTGATCGGACAGGCAAACCTGGTCTGGGACTTCGACACCGCGGGCATGATGCACACGCTCCTGATCGGCGCGGAGTTCGGTGATCAGCAAACCGCGAACTCGAGGCAGGACAACGTGTTCGCGGCCAACGGCGAAGACCAGCTCGTTATCCCGTTTTCGGATCCGCTCGACATTCCCGGGTTCGGTTTCACGAATCTCGTTCGCGACCGCGAGTCCGACGTGCAGTTCTCGTCCTTCTACGTGCAGGACCAGTTCGACCTGACCGAGCAGTTCAAGCTCGTTGCAGGCCTGCGGCTCGACGAGTTCGATATCAACGTCTTCGACCGTATCGAACAGAATGACGGTGACGCCGTCGACGGCAACTTCTCGCGCAAGGACAGCGAAGTCACGCCGAGGCTCGGGTTCATCTACAAGCCGGCCGACAGCATTTCAATCTACGCGAGCTACAGCGAGACGTTTCTGCCGCAGTCCGGGGATCAGTTCCTGACCTTGAGTCTCGATTCGGAAAGTACTCGGCCTCAGTTCTTTGAAAACCGCGAGATCGGCTTCAAGTGGGACCTGCGCCCCGACCTGGCATTGACGACCGCGGTGTTCGAACTCGAGCGTGAGAGCTACACGTCGGTCGATCCCGAAGATCAGGACCAGCTCATCGTAATCGACGGCTCGACGACGCGCGGCTTCGAAGTGCAGCTGGTCGGCAACCTTACCGACAGCCTGTCGATCTCCACGGGCTATTCGTATCTCGACGGCGAAGTGGAACGAGAAGGCGGCGGCGGCGACGCCGGTAACCGTACCCGCCAGACGCCCGAGAACATGTTCTCGCTCTGGAGCAACTATACGCTGAGCGAACGCCTGGCCTTCGGTCTCGGCGCGACCTACCAGGACAGCTTCTTCGTGCGCGAAGACAACGATGTCGAGGTGCCGAGCTTCTTCCGCGTCGATGCCGCGGCCTTCTACACGGTGTCGGACAATCTGCGGCTGCAGCTCAACGTCGAGAACCTGTTCGACGAGGACTACTTCCCGGACGCCCACAGCAACACGAACATCACGACGGGCCGGCCGCTGAACGCGCGGCTTACCGCCGTCGTCAGCTTCTAGCCCGAATCGAAGTAGCGCGCGAACTCCCCGGGCATCTTGCGCGGGTCGATCGGCATCGAATCGTCGACGTCGAGCGACCGCGAGCTGTAGGTATTCCAGAACAGCACGTGATTCGCTCCGATTCGCGGCAGGTCGGCGAGCATGGCCGTCATCGCCTTGCCCGTGTAGGTCGTATCGAGCGTGAGGCCGAGCAGCTCGCGAGCGGTCTCGATCGCAGCGTCGGTCGTATCGTCCGTGCGCCCGTATCCCGGGCCGTAGAAGTCGTGTCGGCAGACGACACGCACCCGCGCGGCGAGGTCTGCGGGTATCCTCGGGTCGTATCGATGCATGAGCGCCGCCGTCTTGCCGATGAGCCGGTCGAGCGCTGCGTCATTGGCGAACATTTCGTCGGTAACGCGCACGGCCTGCAGCTCGGTATCCAGCCCCGCAAGCGCCAGACCGAGCGCGAGGCCGGCCACCGTGCCCATCGTGCCCAGCGCAACATAGATGCGACCAGGTCGGGGCAGCTCGCCCATGGCAATCTGCTCGGCGAGTTCGAGCCCGGCGTTCACGAACCCCAGGTTGCCCAGCCACGAGGAGCCGCCGAGCGGTATCACCCAGCAGCGACGGCCCTGGAACGCCTGCCGCATGACCGCGACGCGTTCCTCGCGCGAGCCGCCCCAGCGAATGACCTCGGTGCCGTTATGCTGATGGAAGCGCAGCGCCTTGCCGAGGCCGGGTTTGAGTGACTGGTGCGCGAGCAGGCAGGTGCTCTCGAAGCCGGCCTTTCTTGCGTACAGCGCCGTCGCCACGGCGTGATTCGATCCGACCGAACCGAATGTAGCCACCCGGGTCGCGCCGCGCTGCCGGGCGCGCTCGAACACGTACTCGAGCTTGCGGACCTTGTTGCCGCCGTAGGCCTTGCCCGTCACGTCGTCATGTTTGACGAACACGCAGCGTGTATCGCCGCCGAACGTGACGTCGTGAGCCGACACCGGCGTCGGCAGATCGGCGAGCGCAAGCGTGCCCAGTGCGTTGCCGAGCGTCGGGTAGGCTCTCGCAAGGTGATTACTCATCGTGCTCGAAGCCTAGCAGCGATCGGACATATCGTCAGGCCGGCGTCGCGCGCGCATGGCATCTTCAAGGGCGACTCTTTAAGATACGGTGAACTAAATCTGACCTTCACGGAGATTGAATTGTCAGATGTAGCGGGCCATGGAATTACGGTCACGGAACTCGCCGCGATGGACCAGCCCATCGCGGCGTGTTCAGAAACCACGGCGGCGTTCGTCGGCCGTGCGCTTCGCGGCCCCCTGAACAACCCGGTACTCGTCGAAAGCGAAGCTGAATTCAAGCGCCGTTTCGGCGCTGAAATGCCGGGCTCCGCATTGAGTCCCGCCGTTCGTCAATTCTTTCAGCACGGCGGTCGGCGCCTGTACATCGTTCGCGTTGCCAACCAGGCGCGCGCGGCGATGCTCTGCGTGCCTGCCGGAGGATCGGCGCTCGTGCTGCGCGCCGTCGATCCCGGCAGCTCGGAACGGATTCGTGCGGCCGTCGATTTCGACGGCATCGATCCCGCCGACGAGGCCGCGTTCAACCTGACGCTGCAGCGGCTCGATCCCGCAACCGGGCTCATCGTCGACCAGGAGATTCACGCCTCGGTCAGCTACCGCGAGGAGGACGTGACGTTCGTCGGCGAGGCGCTCGAAGACTCGTCCATAGCCGCCCTCGAATCGCCCTACCCGACGCATCGGCCGGATGCGACGACTCACCCGGACAGCCGCTACGCGCTGGCCTGGGTGGACGCCGCGGAGCAGGGCAACGACGGGATGGCGTTGAGCGACTACGATCTCGTGGGCTCCGAGACGCGTTCGACGGGCATCTTCGCGCTCGACGATGTGCCGCATTTCGATCTCCTGTACCTGCCGTCGTCGTCGCTCGGCGGCGACTGCGGCCCGGCCGCGGTCCTGGCCGCCGATCGCTACTGCCGGCGGCGAGGCGCGATGCTCATCATGGATCCGCTGTCGAGTTGGAGCGATGCGCGCACGGCCGTCGACAGCGTTCGCAAGCTCGGCTACGCGAGCCCCAACATCCTGGCCTACTTCCCGCGCCTGCGCGCGCCCGGCCGACGTAGCGTCGCGCCGGTCGCGGCCGGCGGCGCGATCGCGGGACTCCTGTGCAAGGTCGATCGACAGGGCGGCCCCTGGCATACGCTCGACGAGGACCGTTTCGGGCTCGCGCGAACGCTGCGGCCCGCCACGAGGCTGGACGATGACGAGACGCGCCTGCTCACGCGTGCCGGCATCAACGCGCTGCTAACGGGAGCCGCGGGCCGGACCCGGATCGAGGGCGAGACGACGCTGGACCGCGGTTCCGAGCTCAAGCGCATCTTCGTGTCGCTGCCGGTTCGCCGCACGTGCCTTAAGATCGTCAATAGCGTGAGCCTCGCGACGCGCTGGGCCGTCTTCGAACGGCCCGACGCAAAGATGACGCGGCAACTGCGCGCGCAGATTCGCGCATTCCTGTACGGACTCGCCGAGCTGGGCGCCTTGGAGGACGATCGCTTCGTCGTCGAATGCGATGCCGGTCACGCGGATCGGGACGAGAGCGGCATTACGATCACGCTCGTGTTTCGTCCGACCGGCAGCCCCATGTCCGTGTCGTTCACGATCCACCAACTGGCCTCGGGCAGCCGGGTGAGCTCAACGGCGTTTGCCCCCGTCGCCGAACACTGCGCCTGAGGCAGCATGCATCTCGAGCGCTACCTGGCCCGGATCGGGCTCGACGCGAGCCTTCCGCCGACGATCGACAGCCTGTACCGACTGCAGCGGGCCCACGCGCTCTCCGTCCCGTTCGAGAACCTCGACGTACAGCTCGGCGTGCCCCTGGACACCGATGTGCGCGCGGCCTACGACAAAATCGTCGAACGCGGCCGGGGCGGCTGGTGCTACGAACAGAACGGTCTGTTCGGCTGGGCGCTCGATGCGCTGGGTTTCAGCGTGACGCGCGTTGCGGCGGCCGTCATGCGCCACGAACGGGGGAGCGTTGCCGATGCCAACCACCTGTGCCTGCTCGTCAGCATGGCGGATGAGCGCGAAACGATCTACCTGGCCGACGTCGGTTTCGGCGGCAGCCTGGTCGAACCGCTGCCGCTCGAGGAAGGCAGCCGTCGGCAGCCGCCCTATGACGTGGGCCTCACGCGAATCGATGACGGTTGGCGCTTCGTCGAGAATGACGGCGGCGGTGAATTCAGTTTCGACTTCGTGGCCAAAGCCGGCAGCGAAGCAGAGCTATCAGCCCGATGCCGGTTCCTGCAGACCAGCCCGGACTCGTCGTTCGTCCGGAGCCTCGTCGCCCAGCGACGCTTTGCGGACTCGCACCTGACGCTGAGGGGCCGCGTCCTGACCCGCGTCAGTGACGATGCCGTCAAGCGATGCACGCTCGAATCGGCCGACGATCTCGTTACGACGCTGTACGAAAACTTCGGGCTCGACGTGCCGGGCGCCGCGGATCTCTGGCCGCGCGTCTTAGCGCGGCACGCCGAGCTTTTCGAGGCCGAATAGCGTCGCCGCCCCGTCATGAGCACCCGCGCCAGAATCGCGGTATTCTGGCGCCCCCACGCTCCAAGGATTTCACCATGCGACATGGACTTGCGGCCGGTCTGGCCGCGCTGACGCTCGTTACCGGCTGCGGCGGCCCGGGCGGGCAGGATGAACCGGCCGCCGGGGTGGATGGTGGCACGACGGCGGCGGAGGCCGAAGCGACGCTCGCGGACCTGCTCGACGAGCACTTCGAGAAGAGCCTCGAGCTGAATCCGATGCGCGCGACGCGCATCGGCGACGATCGCTACAATGACCGGCTCGCGATCACGAGCAGCCCCGAATACCGCGCGGCGGAGCAGGCGCTCGACGAGGAATTCCTGGCCCGGCTGCTCGAGATCGATCGCTCCCTGCTCGATGAGCAGAGCCGCTTGAGCTACGACATCTTCCGCATCCTTCGCGAACAGTCGCTCGAGGGCGACCATTACCCGTCGCATCTGCAGCCCGTCAACCAGTTCCGGCTGCTGACGAGCTCTTTCGCGCGGCTCGGCAGCGGGGCAAGCGCGCATCCGTTCGACACGGTCGAGGACTACGAGGACTTTCTCTCGCGGACCGACGATTTCGTCACCAACGTCGACTACACGATCGAGGCGATGCAGAAAGGCATGCAGGCCGGCATCGTGCAGCCGAAGGTGCTCATGGCCAAGGTGGTACCGCAGATCGAATCGCAAATCGTCGACAGCGCCGAGGACAGCCTGTTCTGGCGATCTGTCGAGAACATGCCGGAGTCGTTCTCCGACGCCGATCGCGAGCGTCTGACCGAGGCCTATCGGACAGCGATCGAGGAAAAGATCATTCCGACCTACGAGCGACTGAACAATTTCATCGGCGACTCGTATCTCGCCGCCGCGCGCGACACGGTCGGTCTCGGCGACCTGCCGGACGGCGAGAACTGGTACCAGTACATGGTCAAGCTCATGACCACGACCGACATGACGCCGGAAGAGGTCCACGAGGTGGGTCTGTCCGAGGTTGCGCGTATTCACGGCGAGATGCGCGGCGTCATGGAGGAGGTCGGCTTCGAGGGCGGCCTCGAGGAGTTCTTCGAGTTCGTGAACACGGACCCGCAGTTCTTCTACGACGAGCCCGAGGAGCTGATTCAGGGCTACCGCGACATGTCGGAGCACGTTTCGACGCTTGCCAAACAGCTGTTCGACGTAGAGCCCAGGACCGGCTTCGAGGTTCGTCGCGTCGAGCCGTTCCGCGAGCAGTCGGCCTCTGGCGGCTCCTACCAGGCCGGCACGCCGGACGGTACGCGGCCCGGCATTTTTTACGCCAACGCCTATAACATCAAGGCGCGGCCGAAGTGGGCGATGGAGTCCCTGTACCTGCACGAAGCGATCCCGGGTCACCACTTCCAGATCGCGCTGCAGCAGGAGAACGAGGATATCCCGCGCTTCCGCCGCTTCGCGCGCTTCACGGCCTACAGCGAGGGCTGGGGGCTGTACGCCGAGACGCTCGGCAGGGAGATCGGCGTCTACACGGATCCCTACCAGTACTTCGGCGCGCTCAATGCCGAGCTCTGGCGCGCAATTCGCCTGGTCGTCGACACGGGCATCCACGCCAAGGGCTGGACGCGCCAGGACGTGCTCGACTACATGTACGCGAACTCGGCCGTGGCGCCGGCGCGTGCGATCTCGGAGGCCGAGCGCTTCATGGCGATCCCGGGCCAGGCGCTGGCCTACAAGATCGGCCAGCTCAAGATCCGCGAGATTCGGGACGCCGCCGAGGCGCGCCTGGGTGACCGCTTCGATGTCGTCGCCTTCCACCGCGAAGTCCTGAAGGACGGCCCGATGCCGCTGTCGATGCTCGAAGCCAAGCTGTCGCGCTGGGTCGACACCCAGCTATAGAGTGAGCCCGCGATGAAGCTCGACCGGTTGATACGAATCGCGATCGCGGTCGCGATCCTGGTCGTATTCGTCGTGGCAACGGGCGGCCTCCTGTACGTCACCGATGCCGCGCTGCGCGTGTGGGACCGGCTGGCCGCGGGGCCGGCCGTGTTCCTGTTTCTCTACATCGCCGCGATGGTGGCAATCGTGGTCGGGGCCGCCTACCTGATCTGGCGCCTCGTGATTCGCCGGCCGATTACACCCGGCGAGCCGTCGGAGCCCCGGCCCATGAGCCGCGAGGACATCGAGACGCGGTTAAGGGACGCCGAAACCGCCGGCGTCGACGTCGCCGCGGCGCAGGACGAACTCAAGGAACTGGCATCGCGGCGTGAATCGGGCGCCGTGCACCTGTGCTTCTTCGGCGAGGTCAGCACGGGCAAGAGCTCGCTCTTGAAGGCGCTGGCGCCCGAGGCGGACGTAGAGATCGACGTCGTCGGCGGTTCGACGCGCGAGATTCGCCGCTACCGCTGGAGCAACGATTCGGGCCACGAGATTCGGCTCACCGACGTGCCCGGCACGGGCGGCCACGAGGAGGAACTCGACAGGCTGGCGCTCGAGGAGGCGCGACGCGCGCACGTCGTGCTGTTCGTCTGCGAAGGCGATCTCTCACGGGCCGAAAGCGACGGCGTCAAGACGCTGCTCGGGCTCGACAAGCCGCTCATCCTGGTCATGAACAAGGCCGACCGCTACGACGTCGACGAACAGGCGGCGCTCATGCATCGCCTGTTGCAGCGGCTCGACGACATCGGCGGCGATATGAGCCGCGACCGCGTGCTGGCCGTGTCCGCCGGCGGCGAGGTCGACGTCGTCGAACGCCTGGAGGACGGCCGCGAAACCGTCACGCGGCGCAGCCGGCCGGCCGACATCGGCGTGCTCGTCGTCGCGATCAACCGCCTGCTCGAAGACGAGGCGCGGCCGCTCGATGTACGCCGAGATCGCGCCGTATTTCGACTCGCGGCCGAAAAACTTGCCGAGGCCGAGGCCGTGTACCGCGTACAGCGCTCCGAGCAGATCATCGCGAGCGCGACGCGCAAGGCGATCATCGGCTCCTTGGCGGCCGTCAGCCCGGGCACCGATATACTGATCCAGGGTTACATCGGCACGGCGATGACGCAGTCGCTGTGCAAGCTGTACGGTGCCGCGCCGCGCGATCTCGACGTCGAGGAGTTCCTGTCCTTGAGCCAGAGCCGAGTGGGCCGCGCGCTGCCGCTGACGCTTGCCGTGGCCGGCAACGGGCTCAAGGCGTTTCCCGGCGTCGGCACCGTGGCGGGCGGCTTCGTGCACGCGGTCGCCTACGGACTCATCTTCGATGCGCTGGGCCGCAGCCTCGTGCTGACGCTCAGCCGGTACGGCGAACTGAAGCCCGAGATCGCGGCGAAGCAGTTCGAGGACGGTATCAGTGAGCATATTGAAAAGGGCGTTCGACGCGTTGCCCGGATGGCCCTGGAAGAAAAATCCGCGCGAGACTGACGGCGACGAGCCGGACCATCTCGCGCTCGCGCGCGAATCCCTGCGCGAGCTGATCGGCGATGCCCGGCTGCCGGCCGGCGTGCGCGAGTCGCTGGCTCACGACTACGAGGCCGTCAGGTCAATGCTCGACAAGCTCGAGAACGGCCACATCCACCTCGCCGTGTTCGGCCGCGTCTCGACGGGCAAGTCGTCGCTCCTGAACGCGCTGATCGGTAAGGACGCGTTCGCGGTGAGCCCGCTGCACGGCGAGACGAAGTGGTCGTCGATCGAGCCCTGGGACGAAGTCGAGGCCGGCGGCGTGTTCCTGATCGATACGCCCGGCCTCGACGAGGCGGGCGGCGAGGAGCGCGAGCGGCTTGCGCACGAGGTGGCCCGCCGCTCGGATCTCGTGATCTTCGTCGTCGACTCGGACATCACGGAATCCGAGCTTGCCTCGCTCAAGCTGCTGCTCGCAGAAGGCCGCCCGGTCCTCGTCGCGCTCAACAAGTGCGATCTGTTCACCGAAACCGAGCGCGACCGGCTGATTGCGACGCTCGAACTCAGGCTCGACGGCCTCGTCGCGGCCGATCACATCATCCCGGTTGCCGCGCAGCCGCGGCCGCAGGTGGTGATCGAGCGCGATGCGGGCGGCACCGAGCGCGAGACCGAGCGTCCGCGCAAAGCCGACATCGAGGCGCTGCGGCTGAGACTCTGGGAGGTGCTCGATGAGGAGGGCAAGACGCTCGCGGCGCTCAACGCGAGCCTGTTCGCAGCGGATCTGAGCGACCAGGTCGGCCGGCGCATTCTCGCGGCGCGCCGCGAGCTCGGCGACCGGCTCGTGAAGACTTACTGCATCGGCAAGGGCGTCGCCGTGGCGCTCAACCCGGTGCCGGTCGCCGACCTGTTCGCCGCGGCTTTCATCGACGTCGGCATGGTCGTGCACCTGTCGCGCGTCTACGACCTTCCCTTGAGCCGCAAGGAGGCCGGTTCGCTGGTCGGCGTCATCGCCGCCGAGTCAGCCGCGCTGACGGCCGCGGTCTGGGCGATTCACTTGGGAGCGAGCGCGCTCAAGCTCGGCACGGCCGGGCTATCGACCGTGGCGACGGCGGCCGCGCAGGGCGCCGTCGCCTACTACAGCACGCTCGTCGTCGGCCGGGTCGCGGCCGAGTACCTCGCGGGCGGCAAGTCCTGGGGCGAGTCAGGGCCGAAGCGCGTCGTGCAACGCATCATCGACAGCCTCGATCGCGACACGGTCCTGAAGGACGCGAAGCGCGAGATCGAGGCGCGCCTGAAGTCGAGCGAGGCCTGAGACGTGGATTCGGAAACCCGCCGGCGGCGCATTCGCGAGACGATTGCGGCCATCCCCGAGGGCAGGGTGGCGAGCTACGGCCAGATCGCCGAACTCGCAGGCCTGGCTCGCGGCGCGCGCCAGGTGGCGTACGTCCTTAAGACCTTGCCCGCCGGTCATCGACTGCCCTGGCATCGCGTGCTGCGCTCGTCCGGGCATATCGCCCTCGCAACGGGCAGCAGCGGCTACCGCATGCAGCGGGACCGATTGCGCGACGAGGGCGTGCGGGTCGAGTCCGGGCGCGTCAATATGCGAACCTATCGCTGGCAGCCGGATCTCGACGAGCTGATCTGGGCCCCGCCGCCGGAATGGGAGGAGTGACCTCATGACCACCGTAGTTTTTTCTCATGGCCAGGAGAGCGGTCCCTGGGGCACCAAGATCCGGGCGATGGCCGATCTCGCGCGCGAACTCGGCTGCGAGGTCGACAGCATCGACTACCAGGGGATCGCCGACCCGTCCGAGCGCGTCGCCAAGCTGATCGACGAGGCGCGCGGCCTCGACGACACGCTCGTGCTGGTCGGCTCCAGCATGGGCGGCCACGTCGCGACCGCCGCCGCGGCCGAGCTCGGGGCCGCGGCGCTGTTTGTGCTCGCACCGGCCTACTACATGCCGGGTTACGAGGAGCTGACGCCTGTGCCGCCGGACCTGCCTATAACGATCGTGCATGGCTGGCGCGACGATATCGTGCCCGTCGAGAACAGCATTCGCTTCGCGGAACGCTGCCGAGCGACCCTGCATCTGATCGACGGCGATCACCGTTTGACGGACAATATCGAAGACATCAAGCGCTACCTCAAACATTGCATCAAGTCCGTACATCGCTGATCGCCACCCCGTACCGCTATTCGGGCCCGATGCCGTATCGCCCCGGGGCAGCGGCGGCTCGGCGATCGTGAATCCCCTGAAGCTCATCGCGCGGCCGCTGTACTGGCTCGCGGGCAAGGTCTTCGCGATCTGGGCGCGGCCCGTCATCCAGCCGGACGTGCCGGCCGACCTGTTCGAGGACAAGGATGCGGCGATCTGCTACGTCCTCGAGACGGGCGGCCTGGCCGACCTCCTTGCGCTCGAGCGTGCCTGTTCAACGAGCGGCCTGCCGTCACCGACGGGCCCGCTCGCATTCGGCAAAGTGCGCGAAACCCACCGCGTCGTCGCGCTGCGGCACGTTGAAGGCTGGTTTGCGAGGCGCCGCTCGCTGCACGGTTCGCGGCGCCTGGAGCGGCTCGTCGCCGCGGCGGGCGACGACGGGCGGGACCTCCTGTTCATCCCCGTCGGCATCTACTGGGGGCGCTCGCCCGAGAAAGACCGTTCGCTGTTCAAGCTCATGTTTTCGGAGAACTGGGAAGTCGCGGGCCGGACGCGCAAGTTCTTCGTGACGCTCCTGCAGGGCCGCAATACGCTGCTCCGGTATTCGGAGCCGCTGCCGCTCAACACGCTGCTCGAAGGCACGACCGACAGGGCGCTCGCGTTTCGCAAGACCCTGCGCGTCCTGCGCGTGCATTTCAGAAAACGCCGCGTCGCGACGGTCGGGCCGGACCTGTCGCACAGGCGCACGCTCGTCGAGCAGGTGCTCATGGAACCCCCCGTGCTGCGCGCGATCGAGGCGGAGGCGGAGAAGCAGAGCGGCAACGTGCAGAAGGCGCGCGCCACCGCGCGTCGCTACGCGCTCGAGATCGCCGCGGACATCTCCTATCCGACGATCCGGGTCGTCGAGCGGTTTCTCAAGTGGCTCTGGCACCGCATCTACGACGGCATCGAGCTCAATCACATGGAGCGCGTGCTGGACGAGGCGGGCGAGGGCAAGGAGATCATCTACGTTCCGTGTCACCGCAGTCACTTCGACTACCTGCTGCTCGGCTACATCGTCTACGAGCAGGGCCTGCACATCCCGCACGTCGCAGCCGGCATCAACCTGAACATGCCGATCGTCGGTCCGATCCTGCGCCGCGGCGGCGCGTTCTTCCTTCGCCGGACCTTCAAGGGCAACCGCCTCTATGCGGCCGTGTTCGACGCCTATTTGCACACGATCCTGTCGCGCGGCCATTCCATCGAGTATTTCGTCGAAGGCGGCCGCAGCCGCACGGGCCGGCTGTTGTCGCCCAAGGCCGGCATGCTCGCGATGACCGTGCACTCCTTCGTCAAGAGTCCCGAGCGCCCGGTCGTGTTCGTGCCTGTCTACTTCGGCTACGAGAAACTGATCGAGGGCGACAGCTTCATCAGCGAGCTTGGCGGCGCCGAGAAGCGTAAGGAGACGCTGTTCGGACTGATCCGCTCGGTGAAAGCGCTGCGCGAGAATTTCGGCCAGGTGTACGTCAACGTCGGCGAACCGATCGACCTGCTCGAGCGCCTGGACGAAAAGCAACCGGACTGGCGCGAGCTCGAAAAGGGCGACGGCGAACGGCCGGCCTGGATGACGGGCATCATCGACGAACTCGGCGCCGAGATCATGACCTCGATCAATTCCGCCTGCGCCGTGACGCCGATCAGCCTCCTCGCCTATGTGCTGCTCGCAACGCCGAAGCAGAAGATCGGCCTCGACGAACTCAGGCGTCAGCTCGCGCTGACGATCAGCCTGCTCAAGCGCTTCCGCTACTCCGATTCGGTCACGGTGCCGGAGCTCACGGTCGACGAGATCATCGAACACGGGGAGAAGCTCAACGTGATCACGCGCTCGAAGCACCCGATGGGCGAGGTCGTGCACATGCCCGAGAACACGGCCGTGCTGATGACCTACTTCCGCAACAACATCATGCACCTCCTGGCCGTGCCGGCCTCGGTGGCCTGCTGCTACATACAGGGCCGTCAGCTCGAGCACGCCGAGCTCAAGCGACTGATTCGCCTGATCTATCCGTTCATGAAGAAGGAGCTGTTCCTGAAGTGGCCGTATCGCGACATCGACGACGTGACCAGCGAGGCCATCGAAGCGCTGATCGAGATGGAGCTTCTGAGCCGCAGCCGGAACAAGAAGAACCTCGAGCGGCCGCGCGCCGGTTCCGAAAGGGCCTACCAGCTGCTGATGCTGGGACACACGATGGTGCCGATGCTGCAGCGCTTCTATCTTGCGATTGCCATTCTCGTCCGCAACGGCTCCGGCAACCTGTCGCGCTCACGCCTCGAGACGCTCTGCCAGCAGAGCGCCGAGCGCCTGTCGATGATCTACGGCCTGCACTCGCCCGACTTCTTCAACAAGACGCTGTTCCACGATTTCATTCGTCAGCTCCTGGACCAGGAGGTTCTGCGTCGAAACGGCGACGGCAAGCTCGAGTTCGACGACAACATCGAGAGCATCGGCGCCGACGCCCGCCTCGTGCTCGGCGAGGAGATCCGGCACTCGATCCTGTCGTTGACCGTCGTGGAAAACGGCGATACCGAGACGCTCGAGGAGGACGCCGCGTGAAGGTCGCCGCGTTCTATCGCTTCGTCGATCTCGACGATCCGGCCGGGTTCCGCGACGATCTCGCGGCCGTTTGTGAGGAGCAGGCGCTGTTGGGCACCGTGCTGGTTGCGGGGGAGGGCGTCAACGGCACGCTTGCCGGCAGCGAGGGACCGATCCGCGCCGTACTGTCGTTCATCGAAGCGACGCTCAAGCTGTCCGAACCGCTGTCGGCCCGCTGGACCGACGCCAGCGAGGCGCCGTTCCGGCGCATGCGCGTGCGCCTGAAGAAGGAGATCGTGACGCTCGGCCGCGACGACATCCGGCCGCAGGAGAAGGTGGGCAGGTACGTGAAGCCCGAGGACTGGAACGCGCTCATCGGCGACCCGGACGTACTCGTCATCGATACGCGCAACCGCTACGAGTACGAGGTCGGCACGTTCCCGCGCGCCGTCGACCCCGGGACCGACAGCTTCCGCGAATTCCCGGCCTACGCCGAGCAACTGGCCGAAACCGACCGCGAACGCCCGGTCGCGATGTTCTGCACGGGCGGCATCCGCTGCGAGAAGGCGACGGCGCTGATGCTCGAGCTCGGCTTCGAAAACGTCTACCACCTCGAAGGCGGCATCCTGAACTACCTCGAAAGCATGCCGAGGGAGGACAACCGCTGGCAGGGCGAGTGCTTCGTCTTCGACACCCGCGTCGCCGTCGATCGCGACCGTGCCGAAGGTGGCTACGTGCAGTGCCACGCCTGCCGCCGGCCGCTGTCGTCAGACGATCTCGCTTCACCCGACTACCGCGAGGGCGTGTCCTGCCCGAAGTGCGTCAGCGAACTCGCTCCCGAACGTGCGGAGCGGCTCGAAGAACGGCGCAGGCAGGTGGCGCTGGCGCGGCAACGCGGGGAGTCGCATATCGGGCCGGCCGGGGCGGACGGCGAGTAGGCCAGGAAGCTATCTGTTACGTGCGGAAGTTAAAGCTGATTCGAGGAAAGTTACCGCGGAAACGGGAGCGGCGGCTTCGAAAGTCTTGGCACCCCGAGCGCGGACGCAATGTCTGGCCGGTCACGGCGATTGGCGGTCACCGGGCGCGGGCTTCTGACTCAAGTCGCTAGAGTCTTTCTTCAAGGTATTGAAGCCTTCCGAGTACTTTTCGAGAACTCGGTCTTCCCTGTGCTCCGAGAAGGAACATATCCAGAATCAACTCGAAAAGGTCTGCATGCCCCCATGGAGTGCCAAGCCCTAGTTTCTTTAGTTTGGCAATAGTCGGCTCGCGGCTCTGTCGCGCGCTCATAATCTCAAACACATGATGTGGGCTGGGAAGAACTCTACCGCCGAAAAGCTCAAACAAAGTAATGCCGAAACTAAACATGTCAGATCTAACTGTTACGTCTCTAGGCTTGATTGACTGTTCCGGAGACATGTATTTCAGTGTCCCAAGACCTTGGTGATGGGTCACTGTCAACGTCCCTGTTGCTGCCGCAGCCAAAAAGTCCCCCCACTTTGTAACTCCAAAGTCGCCAAGTTTGACGACCGATGGCACATGGTGCGGTGACGTCGAAGACAGGAAGATGTTTGCAGGTTTTACATCGCGATGAGTGATCCTTCGATCGTGCAAATAGCGCAATGCTTGTGCAACTCTAGCTGCGATTGACAAAGTGGTCTCATTAACAACTACTCCGGTAGAGGGACCTGTCTCCAGATTCCTGATCAACGACTCGAGCGTTCTACCTGCAACAAACTCCATAACCAAGAACGGATTGCTAATCGCCCCAGATTTGAACGCAGAGCCATTCTCGTTTTCTTCGTAAGCGATAACTTTGATCAGATTCTCATGCACCAGACCAGCGCCTCGTGTTCCCTCTCTGCGGAATCGCTGTGCCACGTCATCAAACGCCTTTCGATCGATGTACTTAGGGTCCGGGGCGAGTAGTTTGACTGCGACAACCTCGCCGCTTTTTGTATCTGTCGCCTTTCTGACGACACCTGCAGCGCCATCTCCGACTTTGCCGCCCATTACGAACTCGCGACCACCAGCATTGAACCTTAGGCCGGTTCTCGGATTGCAATTGTCACGGTCAAGGTAGTGCTTTGGCATATAACAGAGCTCGGTCGAAACAAAGAAGCGCGGCTTATCAGAATCAGTCTGAGATAGTTAGCCTAACACCGCAGGATTAGCCGGTACCGGCTATAAGCTGACTTTCAGTCAGCGAGCTTGTACTTATGTGCTCGGTATCCATCACGCTGTACAAACCCGTCCAAGCCCAACCTCTTGCAAGTACGGCATCGGTAATCATTGCCACCTTGATTCCCATCGGATCTCTAATCTCATCGGAGATTGGCAGCTGGAAATCCTCTCGTGGACCAGTGTGCTACTTTACCGCGAATTGGGCGGAATCAACGTCAGCAAAGGGCTTCATGGATTCTCGTCAGCTCCAGCAAGGGGTCACGAGCCGCCCCTGAACACATTAGCCAACTGGTCGCGTATCGTTCCCTCCTGCCCGCAAGGCAACCCTTAAAACCAGAACCGCAACCCCGCAACGATCGTCGTCTCCCGATCGTCCCCACCCGCGGCACGAACGATGTCCGCCGTGTCCCCGAAACTCGCCTGCCACGATACGCCGAGATACGGCACGAACTTGCGCGTGAACTCGTAGCGCAGCTGGGCCTCGATCGCGACGTCGTACAGCCCGCTGCCGATGCCGAGTTCGGGCACGTCATCGAGAGCGCGGAAGTTAAAGCCAAATCGAGGAAAGTTACCGCGGAAACGCGGGCGCGCATGCGATGGCGGGCTGGAAACGGCCGGGGCCAACAGCGTTCAATCACGAACACCATCAATGACCAGATTCGCGAAGTTAACAAGATCCCGTCGAACTCGACCGTCGGTTCCGTGCCCAAGGTTGCCGTAGGTGATGAAAGTGACGTTCGCGCCTTCTCGCATGTAGACAGACTGGGCCGCCGTCCAGCGGTCCGGCATCATCTGCCTCCCGACCAGCTCATGAACGAGACTGCGTTCCGTTTCGGAATAGCCGTCATCGAAGAGGGTGGCATCATTCTCATCCAGGGCACCCATGAATATCAGCTGCGGAAGCTCCTTCCAGGCCGATCGACTAAAGCTCTCTCCGGTTAGCGCTTCGATATCGCTAAGCCCGATTGGATAGACAAGCTGCCTGTCGGAAATGGAAGAAACGGGAAGCATCGGAATACCGTTCACGGCCCCTGATATTACACCCGCCAGCGATTCGGGATGCAGGAACGCGAAGCGGTTCGAAAACTTACCGCTTGCGGAAAAGCCACAGAGCAAAAAACGCTCGTGAGCTACGATCCCCTTGTCCTGTAGCCTTGTTCTGGCGTCCTCAACCATGGCGAGCAGCTGTTTGTCCAGTCGCTCCAGCGGGCCTTCACTTATCAGCATGGTGTCCCGGTCCAGGGCGTGCGTGTAGATTTGCCATTCCCGTTCGGTTCTCGGAAACACCGGCATCAATAGCGGCAAATCAAGTTCTCTGGCGATCGATGGGCCCAAACCGTTGCCCGTGGCGAAGGCCTTTGTGGATTCAATCTGTCCGTCGAAATCGTCGCTGACCCCGGTGTTGTTTGACTCGACGATGAGCAGCACTTCGTTGGTCAGGTCGGCTTCGGGTATACGAATCAAATACGGAAAATTGAAACCACGCGATGGATCGGCATCAACCAGCTCCAGGGAATAGTCGTCGGCTCTCGCGATAGTAGCGAGGAGAACCAGAATCAACATGCAGCTCGTATTTCTGATGCACATTCGGAAATCCTTCCAAGAGTAAGTAATCGGCCCGATCCTCCGGAGTTCTGGTAGCAGCCGCACTGATTATGTTAGGAAACGCTGCATAGGAAGCGGTGTAGACGTCGCACTTTCGTGTAATCAAGTGGGTCCGTTTCGAGTCAGCAGCGGCTATCTTAGACTGGTTTCGCCGTTGCCTGGAACGCGAGTAAGAGTGCCACGCGGCGGCCGCTTAACCATGCTGCGGGCGAGCCGAATCAGCTCGGACCGGGAATCAATGACGCAGTAGCGCGTTAGGAGTATGTCAAGCGAACCTGCGTCCCGCACGCTTGCACGTGGGCACGCGGTCTGGAGAACAGAGAACTCTTCGATCAGACCGTCAGCCGGGGTGCGGGAAAGCAGTAAGTACTCACTTCCCGGCCTCGTTCCGATCTGGATAGCCCATAGTTCGATATCACCCTGATCTGCACTCGTTTCGCCGAGAAACACAAAAAACGACGGTTGGACATCTGCGTCATCGAGCTTCGCTCTCTCTTGCGCACGGAATAGGTTGGCCCAACAGTGGAATACACCATAGTTACTGAACCGGTACCACCGCTCATCGCTTTCAGCTATGGCGCCAGTTTCACGGAGTACCCAGTCCCCAAAACCCACACGACTTGCACAGCCAAATGAGTCTTCATCCTTGAAGTGACGCGGCCAGGCATCGTCGTCGTGCCCGAAGATCGGCAGGTCCGAGTGAACGAGGTCATTTGCCGCTTCCGACACCGACTCATTCGACTCTGAAGCAGCGCACGCGCAAACAAGAGAAAGCACCGTCAGGACAACGAAATGCGCTGCTCTGAAAGGTCTGGTAACCAATTTGGCGGCCGTCCGCGATGCGTCACGGGCCGCCTCTGAATACACTACCCAATTGGTCACGAACCGTGCTCCACCGCCCGCTCAGCAACCCCTCAAAACCAAAACCGCAACCCCGCAACGATCGTCGTCTCCCGATCGTCCCCACCCGCGGCACGGACGATGTCCGCCGTGTCCCCGAAACTCGCCTGCCAGGACAGGCCGAGATACGGCGCGAACTTGCGCGTGAACTCGTAGCGCAGCCGGGCCTCGATGGCGACGTCGTAAAGTCCGCTGCCGATACCGAGTTCGGGTACGTCATCAAGCGCGACGTTAAACTCCGCGCGCGGCTGCAGGATCAACTTCTGGCTGAACAGGATGTCGCGTTCGAACTCGGCGCGGGCGAGGATGTCGCCATCTTCGGAGACGAACATCGCGATGTCGGTCTCGAAGCGGTAGCGGGCGAAGCCCTGGATGCCGAGCACGGCCGAGCTGACCGCCACGTCGTTGATTTCCGAGTACCGGTAGCCTGCCTGCCAGTCGAACCAGGCCGTGAAGGCCCGGCTGTAGAGCAGCTGTACCTCGCCCCTGTCGATGCCGCCGTCCGCGGCGTCGCCTTCGGTCTTCCACCAGAACTTGTCGTAGTCGCCGCCGTGCCAGCCCTGCAGGTCCCAGAGCAGGTCATCGCCGCTCTCGCGATACTCGACGCGTTCGCCAATGGCCACATGCTGGGTCTGCTCGGCGATGGCGCCCGCGCCGAGCGCCAAGAGCGACGAAGCAGTGAGCGCGCGGATCATGCGTTCGCGGGCGGCTCGCTCACCCGTACCGCGCGCATCATGCCGGCCTTCATGTGGTACAGCAGGTGGCAGTGGAAGGCCCACAGCCCCGGCTCGTTCGCCGTCAGCAGCAGTTCGACGCGTTCGGCCGGCTTGATGTTGAGCGTGTTCTTGCGCGGGCCGTATGCGCCGTGGCCGTTAACGAGTTCGAAGAACATGCCGTGCAGGTGAATCGGGTGCGACATCATCGTGTCGTTGACGAGCACGAGCCTCAAGCGTTCGCCATACTCGAGTTCGATCGGACCTTTGACCTCGCTGTACTTGATGCCATCGAAGGACCACATGTAGCGATGCATGTTGCCGGTCAGGTGCAGCTCGAGCGTTCGTGAGGGTTCGCGCGGGTCGGCATTCGGCTCGAGGCTCTTCAACTCGGAATAGCGCAGCGCGCGGTGCGGCACCGACTCGAGTCCGATGCCGGGCTCGTCCAGGCGGCTCGTGGGCGATTCCGCGATGTTGGCGACGCCGGGCCCACGCCGATGCTCGTGCTCGACCTTTGGTGCCCGTGACACAGGCATGCTGTGGCCTTTGTGCCCGTCACCATGAGCCATTCGGCCGTGGTCCATGCCCATATCCTTCATCGTGAGCTCCGGCATCTCGCGAAGCGGCGGCACCGCGGCCTTGAGGCGCCTATCGCTCGTCAGCGTGCCGCGCACGAAGCCCGTGCGGTCCATCGACTCCGCCATGAGCGTCCAGGCGCCGGCCTCGGGCCGGACGACGACGTCGTAGGTCTCGGCCGTGCCGATCTGCAGCTCGTCGGTCTCGACGGGCTGGACGTACTGGCCGTCGGACTGCACGACCGTCATCGGCACGCCCGGGATCCGGACGTTGAAGAACGACATCGCGGACCCATTGATGATCCTCAGGCGGACGCGCTCGCCGGGCAGGAACTCAGCGGTCCAGTTGCTGAGCGCGTCCTGGCCGTTCATAAGGAACGTGTAGGTCTTGGCCGATACGTCGGCGATGTCGCTCTTCGACATGCGCATCTCGTCCCAGGCCCCGAACAGACGACCCTGGCCCGCCTTGCGGTTCAGGTTGTAGTAGTCGTCCATGATCTTCAGGTTGTTCAGAAGCCTGTAAGGATCCTCGAAGGTCCAGTCCGACAGCAGGACCACGTACTCGCGGTCGTACGCAACAGGGTCCGGTTCGGCCGGGTCGATGATGAGCGGCCCGTAGACGCCGGTCTGCTCCTGCAGGCCCGAATGGCTGTGATACCAGTAGGTGCCGTTCTGGCGCACGTCGAATTCGTAGCGGAAGCGCTCACCGGGCCGGATTCCGGGGAAACTCAGCCCCGGCACACCGTCCATTCCGGTCGGCACGAGCAGGCCGTGCCAGTGGATCGACGAGTCCTCGTCGAGCGCATTCGCAACGTTCAGTACGACCCGCTGGCCTTCCTTGAGCCTGACCAGCGGCCCCGGGAGCGTGCCGTTGACGCCGGTAGCAAGCGCGCGCCGGTCGCCAAACACGACCGGGGTTTTGCCGATCGAGAGATCCCAGGCATCCTGCGGCGGTCCGGCCGGCAACAGCGCCGCGCGTGCCCAGGCGGGGACCGGCAGGCTCAGTTTCGCGAGGCCGAAGCCGGCAAGTGCGACCGACGACGCGAGAAAAGTGCGGCGTGAGCTAGGCATCGAGATCGGGGATGAGCTCGCTCTCGAGCGTCGAGATCATGTCCTTTAAGAGCAGTTTGCGCTTCTTCAGGCGCCGGATGCGCAGCTGGTCGACCATCGGGTCGTGCTGCAGCCGGTCGATCAGATAGTCGAGATCCCTGTGGCTGACACGCAGCTCCCGCAGGCGCTCGAGCTGCTTGAAAGTGTCGGTTTCGACTTTGTCGTTCATCCGTTTACGAGACCGGCCGGAAGATCGGGAGAAGCAAGACCGGCTAGTGTAGCGCCTCGCGTGAGGCTCTGCTAAGTCTCTGAGTCCACAAGCGCCAGCCAGTCGCGGTCACGGGCTCCGACGACCATGAACCACGGGTTCAGGATGTCGTCCTTCCGGTTGTACCTCAACGGGCTGCCATCGAGTTCGAGTACGGCGCCACCCGCCTGTTCCACGACGGCCTGCGCGGCCGCAGTGTCCCACTCGGAAGTCGGGCCCAGCCGCGGATAAACGTCCGCGCCGCCCTCGGCAACCACGCAGAACTTGAGCGAGCTGCCCATCGGCACCATCTCGTGTTCGCCGAGATTATCGAGCCAGGCATCGAGGCTGGCGCCCCGGTGGGAACGGCTGCCCACAACGCGCGGTGGCTGGGCCGAGTTCGCAGCCACGCTGATCGCCCGCGGCGCGCCATTGTCATCGCGCCGTTCGGCACCATATCCCTGGCATCCCAGGTAGGTCGTGCCCTGAACGGGCACGCGGACGACCCCGAACACGGGCCGGCCGTCGTCGATCAGCGCGATGTTGACCGTGAATTCGCCGTTTCGATTGACGAACTCCTTGGTGCCGTCGAGCGGATCGACAAGCCAGTAGCGCTTCCACGTGCGGCGTTCGTCGAACGACGCGAGGCCGGACTCCTCGGAAATGATCGGCATGCCGGGAGTCAGCGCTTCGAGTCCGGCCACGATCGTGCGATGCGCCGCGATATCGGCCTTCGTGAGCGGCGACGCGTCGTCCTTCTCTTGCACCTCGAAGTCGGTGGCGTACACTTCGAGTATTCGTGCGCCGGCGTCCGTCGCCAGCGCAACCACCGGGTCTATCAAGTCTTCGAGGTTCATTCGTGGCACCGTATCCATGCGGGCCGCGCAGTATAAAGCAGTGAAAACCGAACCCAAAACCGAACCGATAACCGATCCGAAGTCCGCACTCGATCAGTGTGACACGCTCATGCTCGACATGGACGGCACCGTGCTCGACCTGGCCTACGACAACTTCATGTGGCTAAAGCACGTGCCCGCTCACTTCGCCGAGGCGAAAGGTATCGAGCCCGACGAGGCCCAGCGGCGCCTGTACGCGAAGTTCGAGGAAATGATGGGCAAACTCGAGTGGTACTGCCTCGACCACTGGAGCGAGTACCTGGACCTCGACGTTGTCGGCCTGCACCGCGACCAGCTGCATCGCATCGACTATCTGCCCGGTGCCGAGGCGTTCCTGAAGGCCGTCAGCGAGCGCGACCTGCGCCTCCTGCTCGTGACGAACTCACATATGGACGTGCTCGACATCAAGGACGAGGTGACGGGCCTGACCGCACACTTCGATGCCGTCTACAGCTCGCACCGCTTCGGCATGCCGAAGGAGCGGCCGGAGTTCTGGGAGCGCTTGAACCAGCAGGAGGACTTCGACCCGGAGACGACGCTGTTCATCGACGATACGGCGCGGGTGCTCGACAGCGCGAGTCGCTACGGTATCTCGATGCTGCTCGAGGTGATGCTGCCCGATACGAGCAAGCCGTCGCGGCGATTGAGCGACTACGTTGGCGTCGAGGCCGTCGGCGATCTGATCGGGTAGGCGGCTAGCGCCGGCGGCCGCCGCTGCGCCTGGCGCCGCCGCGCCGGGCCGGGACTTTCTTACGCGGCTTGTATTTCGGTTTCTCGAGCTCCGGGAGCAGGCTCGTGTCGTAGTTGGCGACCGGGATTTTGTGGCCGATGTAGTCCTCGATGTCGGGCAGTGCGATCGCGTAGGTCTCGCAGCCGAAGCTGATCGCGTCGCCCGCGGCACCGGCCCGCGCCGTGCGGCCGATACGGTGCACGTAGTCTTCGGAGTCCTGCGGCAGGTCGTAGTTGATGACGTATTGCACGTCCGGGATGTGCAGGCCGCGGCTCGCCACGTCGGTGCCGATCAGGACGTGCAGCTCGCCGCTCTGGAAGTCGCGCAGCATCCTGAGACGCTTTTTCTGCGGCACGTCGCCGGAGATGGCCGCGGCGTTGACGCCGTTGGCCTGAAGATAGGCCTGCACGCGTTCGGCCTCGCGCTTCATGTTGACGAACACCATCGTTCGTGACTGGCCCATCTCGCGGATCAGGCCGACCAACAGCGGCATCTTGTCCTCGTTGGACGGGAAGAAAATCGCCTGGCGGACGCGGTCCGCCGTGACCTTGTCGGGCTCGATCTGAATCAGCTCGGGTTCGTTCATGTGCTCGTAGGCGAGCTCCAGGACGCGCTGCGAGAGCGTGGCCGAAAACAGCATGTTGAGCCGTTTGCCGGGGTCGGGCAGCCGCCGCAGCAGGTAGCGAATGTCCTTGATGAAGCCTAAGTCGAACATGCGGTCGGCTTCGTCGAGCACGGCGACCTGCACCTGGTTGAGCTTGAACACGCCCTGCTTGAAGTAGTCGATGATGCGGCCGGGCGTGCCGATCAGGATGTCGATGCCGGCCGCGATCTGGTTGCGCTGCTTCTCGTAGTCCGTGCCGCCGAACGCCAGGCCGATGACGAGCCCCGTGTGCTTGCCGATCACCTCGGCGTCGTTGGCGATCTGCACGGCGAGCTCGCGAGTCGGCGCGAGCATGAACGCACGCGGCTGGCGCTGTCCATCGCTCGGTGCCTCGGACTTCAACAGGCGCTGATAGGTGGCGATCAGGAAGGCCGCGGTCTTGCCGGTGCCGGTCTGCGCCTGGCCGGCCACATCCCTGTCTTCGAGCGCGATCGGCAGCGTGTCGGCCTGGATCGGCGTACAGAATTCGAAGCCGGCGTCACGGATGCCGGCGCGGATGCGGTCGTCGAGCGGCAGCTCGTCGAATCTGAGGTCGCTCAGATGATTTTCGGACATACGAAAAGAACCAAAAATGAGGTGTAAAAGCTTGCAAATTGGCGCGTGACGCGTTCAAATTAGCGTCAATTCGACGCGACACCCGTCGCACCAGCGCTTACGCACTCGTCTATTTCAGACCTTATCCAGACGGAAACCAGTAAGAAGCCGCGCTAAAGCTGCGACATATTGCCTGATACTTCGGGCAGCGTCATCCATTTTGATTTGCACGTCCGCCGTAAGGGGCGCCGGGACGGGCAATACCAATATGCAAGGCCGGACTTGCCGGGGGAACGGGAAGTCAGAACGCCAATCGGACGAAGGCGGTTCGCCGGTCTATATCAAACAGCGCGGACGTATCGCGGGGGCGAGACGTCGGCAAGACCTACTTTTCAAGCGATGTCTCTGTGGAGGTAGAAAGCGGTGAGCGACACAATCGTGCACACCAGCGACGGCAGCTTTGAGGCCGACGTGATCAATTCAGACAAACCTGTGCTACTCGATTTCTGGGCGGAATGGTGCGGCCCATGCAAGATGATCGCCCCGCTCCTGGACGAGGCGGCGTCCGAGTACGCCGACAAGCTCAGCGTCGTCAAGATCAACATCGACGACAACCCGAACACGCCGCAGAAGTTCGGTATTCGCAGCATTCCCACGCTGATGATTTTCAAAGACGGTGCGCCGCAGGCGCAGAAACTGGGCGCGATGTCCAAATCGCAGCTCATCGAATTCCTGGATAGCAATCTGTGAGAGGATACTTGGGTAATCAAACGAAGAGCCGACCGAACAAGTCTGGCAACAAGAGCAAGGGCGGCGGCAACCGCCGCCGTCGTCGGCGTCCGCAGCAGGAAGAGTATCCTGATGACGATGCAAGCCTCGAGGTGATCCCGCCGGATCAGCTCGAAGCCAGCAAGAACGTCATGAACTTGAGCGAGCTCAAGACGCGCCCCGCCGCGTCTTTAGTGGAACTCGGTGAGTCGCTGGGCCTCGAGGGGCTCGCGCGTTCGCGCAAGCAGGACATCATTTTCTCGATCTTGAAGGCGCACGCCAAGCTCGGCGAGGACATCTACGGCGAGGGCGTGCTCGAAATCCTGCAGGACGGTTTCGGCTTCCTGCGCTCGGCCGACGGTTCCTATCTCGCGGGTCCCGACGACATCTACGTGAGCCCCAGTCAGATCCGGCGTTTTTCGCTCAGGACCGGCGACACGGTGTCGGGCCTGATCCGGCCGCCGAAGGACGGCGAGCGCTATTTCGCGCTGCTCAAGGTCGGCCAGATCAACCACGACGCGCCCGAGAACGCGCGTTCGAAGGTGCTGTTCGAGAACCTGACGCCGCTGTTCCCGAAAGACCGGCTGAAGCTCGAGCAGGGCAACGGCAGCACCGAGGACCTGACGGCACGCATCATCGACATGGTGGCGCCGATCGGCAAGGGCCAGCGCGGCCTGATCGTCTCGCCGCCGAAAGCCGGTAAGACGATGCTGCTGCAGAACATCGCGTCGGCCATCGTCGCGAACAACCCCGACGTCGACCTCATGGTACTGCTCATCGACGAGCGGCCCGAGGAAGTGACCGAGATGGAACGCACGGTGCGCGGTGAGGTCGTGTCGTCGACCTTCGACGAGCCGGCCAGCCGTCACGTGCAGGTCGCGGACATGGTCATCGAGAAGGCCAAGCGGCTCGTCGAGCACAAGCGCGACGTCGTGATCCTGCTCGATTCGATCACGCGCCTGGCGCGCGCCTACAACACCGTCGTTCCGTCATCGGGCAAGGTGCTGACGGGCGGTGTCGACGCGAACGCGCTGCATCGACCGAAGCGCTTCTTCGGTGCGGCACGCAACATCGAGGAGGGCGGCAGCCTGACGATTCTCGCGACGGCGCTCGTCGATACGGGCTCGAAGATGGACGAGGTCATCTACGAGGAGTTCAAGGGCACGGGCAACATGGAGATTCACCTGGATCGCCGTATCGCCGAAAAGCGTGTCTTCCCGGCCATCAACATCAACCGTTCCGGCACGCGCAAGGAAGAGCTCCTGACCGCGCCGGACGAGCTGCAGAAGATGTGGGTCCTGCGCAAGGTCCTGCACCCGATGGACGAACTCGCGGCGATCGAGTTCCTGCTGAACAAGCTGCAGGATACGAAGACCAACGCTCAGTTCTTCGAGGCGATGAAGCGCTAGTACGCGGCTCGTCTGCCAGGCAACACGGCGGCGGGGCCTTCGGGCCCCGTCCTCGTTTCCACCGACCGCGACCGGTTTTCCTCCCTCCGAGCGTCTAAGCTGAGAGGACCCAAGGGGCGTTCGGCGTGGCGATGTACCTGGAAGACAAGCGGCTGGTACGAAGTCTGCTAAAGGGCGACGAGCGCGCCTTTGCGCGGTTTTTCGACGACCATTTCGCGCGCCTGTACCGCTTCGCGCTGGCGAGGATTCCCGACGACGCCGACGGCGCGCGCGAGGTCGCGCAGGCGTCAATGAGCAAGGCGGTGCGCAATCTCGAGAGCTATCGCGGCGAGTCCGCGCTGTTCACCTGGCTCTGCGCGATCTGCCGCAATGAACTCGCCGACTGGCTGACCGCCCGGGGCCGCTTTCGGCAGCACATCGTGCTCGTCGAGGACCTGCCCGATGTTCGCGCAGCCGTGGACTCCTACCGGGCGCCGTTCGATGAGACGCCCGAAGCCGAGTACGCTCGCCTCGAGCGCCTTAGACTGATCGAAGTGGCACTCGACCGGCTGCCGGCGAAATACGGCAACGTCCTCGAGTGGAAATACGTCGAGGGTCACTCGGTTCGCGATATCGCCGCGCGCCTGGGTATCAGCACCGAGGCGGCACAGTCACTCATCGCCCGGGCGAAGCGCGCCTTCGCCGACGTCTACCCGGCGCTCACCGACGGCCTTTGCGAGCAAGACAGCACCAGGGTACCCGCATCATGAATAGCAACGACGAACGCTCACTCGAATCCGAACGTTCCTTCGAGGAACTGCTCGGCCGGGCCGATCCGCGACCGATGCCATCGGCGGCCGACATCGATGCCGCGCGATCGGCGATTCGCGCCGAATGGCGGGACGCGACCCGCCAGCGCCGCCGACGCCGGCACGTAAGCTATGCCGCGGCGGCGGGCCTGCTCATCGGCATCGTCGCCGTGCTCGCCGTCCTGCGTCCCGACGTGACCGATCCGGTCGGCGTGGCGTCGATTCACACGAGCAGCGGCACGATCTACCTCCTGGGCGAGGCGGCCGAACTCGAGGCGCTCGCCGACCCCGACAGACTCGTGGCCGGGCAGACGATCGAGACGGCGGGCAACGGCTCGCTCGGCATGCATTGGCAGAGTGGGGGATCCCTGCGCGTCGACGCGAGCACCCGGGTACGGTTCGTGTCGCCGGGCGAGATCGACGTCCTCAAAGGGCGGGTGTACTTCGACGCCGGCGGCAGCGAGGAAGACTCGCTGCGCATGCAAACGCCGCACGGGTCCGTTTCGCACGTCGGCACGCAGTACATGATCGACGTGAGCCCCGACCGTCTCGCCGTCAGCGTGCGCGAGGGCCGCGTGGCCGTCGAAGGCCGTTTTCATGACGCAGAGATCGAAGCGGGCCAGCGGGCAACGATCGAGGGCAGCCGGGCGCCGCAGCTCGTCGCCATTGCCGGTTACGGCGGCGACTGGCAGTGGATCGAGGCGACGGCAGCGCAGACGACGTTCGACGGCCGGCCGGCCATCGAACTCGTCGACTGGGCCGTCCGCGAGACCGGGCTCGCCGTCGAGTACTCGAGCGCCGCCGCGCGGCGTACCGCGAGCGACGAGTTGCTCGAGGGGAACTTCAGCCGGCTGCCGCGGGCGGCTCTGCGGCAGGCGCTATTGTCGGTCGAGCTCGAACATCGCATCGACGACGGTGTGATCACGATTTCCGCCACGGAGGCCGGCGACGACTAATCCAGCAATACGACAGGCACGAAGTCTGCCTGCCGCCCTCGCCGCGGCAGCGGCGTTGCTGTGCCTGCTGTCGCCGACGCCCGCTGCGCTGGCCGGCGAACAGCCGGCCGGGCGAACCGTCGCCGCGATCCTGTCCAAGCTGCGCGACGCGGGGCTCGAGATCGCATGGAGTACGCGACTCGTGCCGGCAGACCTGCTGGCGCTCAACGAGCCCTCCGGCGCCACGCTCATCGAGCAGGCGGCGTCGGTGCTGGCGCCGTTCGGCCTCGGCCTGCGCGATGAGAGCGGGCTCATGATCGTCGTGAGGCGCCGGGGGCCGCCGCGTGAGCCGGTCGAGACGTCGTTGTCGCCGCGTGCGGATCCGGACGCGATCGAAACGATCACCGTGTCGGCCAGCCGCTACGAGATTGCGCGGGATTCGACGACCTCGACCTACGCGCTCGACCGCCAGACGATCGAGAGCATGCCTGACCTGGGCGACGACCCGATCCGCATCACGCACCGCCTGCCCGGCGCGGCCGCGAGCGGTGCCTCGGCGCGCGTGCATCTTCGCGGCGGTGAGCAGGGCGAGGTCGGGCTGATCCTGAACGGCCAGCGGCTGTTCGATCCGTTTCATGTGCGGGACTACCAGGGAGTCTTCAGCGCCATCGACTCACGCGCGTTGCGCGGCGTCGAGGTCTACACGGGCGGCTTCCCGGTGCGCTACGGCGATCGCATGAGCGGCATCGTGCTGATGGAGCCGATCGACGCCCGCGAGTCGCCGCGCACGGAACTCGGTCTGAGCGTGTTCAATACATCCGTGCTGCACGCGGGCAGCGAGGGACGGCATCGCTGGCTGGGTTCGGCGCGCCGCGGTAACCTGGATCTCGTCATCGACCCGCAGTACGGTCAGCCGTCGTACTACGATCTGTTCGCTCAATACGATGTCGACATCACGCCCGACATGACGTTCACGGCCAATGCGCTGTACGCCGAGGACCGCGTGTCCGTCGTGCTCGAGAGCGAGCCCGAGGAACTCGAGCGGGCGACGAGCCGGACGCGCAACGTACAGGTCTGGCTCGGCATCGAGAATCGCTGGACCGAGCGGCTGTCCAGCAGGACGCTGCTGTCGCTGACCGGTTATTCCAACCGGCGTACGGCGACGCTCGACGACGAGTCGAAGATGGTGGCCTCCGTGCGCGACGACCGTGACGTCGACCAGGTCGGCTTTCGTCAGGACTGGAGCTTTCGGCGCAGCGACGCGCACATGCTGCAGTGGGGTTTCCGGGTCAACGTAGCCGACGCAGCGTACGACTACTCGGGACGGGCGGAGTACTTCGAACTCAAGGCGATCTACGAAGGGCAGCCGGACTCGGTCCTGCGCGAACTCCAGGCCGCGCCGAGCGGCGCGAGCTACGCGCTGTATTTCGCCGACCGCCGGCGACTGAGCGAGCGCCTCGTGTTCCAATGGGGTCTGCGATTCGACGATCAGACCTACACGAACCTGTCGTCGGACGCGCAGCTCAGCCCGCGCTTGAGCCTCTACCGGGGCGTCGGCGAACGGGGCGAGCTGCGCCTGAGCTGGGGCCGCTACCACCAGTCGCAGGGCATCCAGGAGCTGCAGATCGAAGACGGTGTCGACAGTTTCTGGCCTGCGCAGCGCGCCGATCACTGGATTCTCGGCTGGCGGCAGCCGGTCGGCGCCAACGTCGCCCTGCGAGTCGAGGCTTTTCACAAGCAAATGCAGGACGTACGTCCGCGGTTCGAGAATCTCTACGATCCGCTGGCGCTCGCTCCGGAACTCGAGCCCGACAGGGTTCGCCTGACGCCCGGCAGCGCCAGGGCGACCGGGCTCGAACTCTCGCTGAGCGGCGAGCGCGGCGACTGGAACTGGTGGGCATCCTACACGCTGTCGAAAACGACCGACCGCATCGACGGCGCCGACGTCGTTCGCAGCTGGGACCAGCGGCACGCGGTGCAGGCCGGGCTGCGCTGGGCGCGCGACGGCTGGGATTTCGCCATCGCCGGCAGTGCGCACACGGGCTGGCCCGCGACCGGGCTCGAACTCGAATCGCGCGGCGTCGACGACGAGGGCGAGCCGCTACTCGTGGCCGTGCCGGGCCCTCGCAACGCGGAGCGCTACCCGTCGTTCAGAAGCCTCGACGTTCGGCTGAGCCGGCGCTTCAAGGTCCCGCGCGGAACGCTGATGGCGTTCGTCGAAGTATCCAATCTCACCAACCGGCGCAACCAGTGCTGCATCGACTGGGACCTCGAAGAGGGAATGGATGGCGGCGACGTGCTCGAGCGCTCGCCGGACTACTGGCTGCCGCTCCTGCCCGCAGTCGGCGTGCTCTGGGAATTCTGAACGGCCGCCGGTCACAGCAGCAGCGCCGGTATTCGCCGGCTGTCGGTCGCGCGCCGGTAGATGCGCACGTGTTCCGCCGCAACCCGGTTTTCGCTCATCTCATCACCATTCTCGTGGCGAAGATCTTGGCGAAGATCTTCGAGCGTGTCGACGACGACATTGGTGCCGCGCAAGGGACTTGCCGCCTCGCGGCTCGCGCAGATGACGCCGCTCGCACGGAGCAGGATGGAACGGTCGATCGGGTTGACGCCCAGCGGCTCGGTCTCCCGCCGCGACAGGACGTAGCGCATCGAGCGCGTAAGTCTCAGCGCGAGTCCGGCGCGGCGTCCGCTCCGATCGTGCACGTGCACGACATCGACCTCGGGCATCAGGCAGCAGGCCATGACCCAGGAGCGAACGAGGGGTCCAAGCTGGACCTGTTCGCAGATCGCCAGCCGTTTCGCGAGCGCGGCGTTGGCGGCCAGAACGTGCTGTCTGACGCCCTGGCGATCCAGCGCCTCGATCAGGCGGACGAAGTGTTCGCTCGTGCCGTTGAGCGAGCGTGCAAGGTTGATGTGACCGATCAGCATGGGCTTCACCGTGCGGACTCCGCGCGATCCTCGAGCACCGCCAGAGCGGCATCGCGAACGTCCGCCGAGGGATCGTCGAACGCTCCGATCAGGAGCGCCGGATCGGCCCCGAGGTCGTCGAGTCGCAGGACGGCGTCCTCTCGAACCCCGGCATCGTCGCTGCCGAGCGCTTTGATCGCGTCGATCAGGGCCGGATCAGGCGCTGGCGGCTCCGATCCGTCTCCCGGGGACAGCAGGATGAGGCGCGGTGCCTCGTCCGGACGTTCCACGAGCACGTAGCTCTGGTCGGCATGCAGCCGGCTGAGCGTCTCGCGAAGGGCCTCATTGGCTCCGGCCGACGCAGCGACGGAGAGCACCAGTGCCAGGACGGCGCCGCGATCAGTCCGCATCGAAACTGAAGCAGCTCTCGACTGCCGTCTGATTGAAGCTCGTCTCGCGCGCGAGTACTTCGTACTTGAACGTATCGGTCTGGGCGAGAAATTCCGCGGGTACGGTCAGCGAGCGTACCTCCGGGGGCAGAACGGTACTGAACACGGTTTCGAACTCTTCACCGTCCGGCCTTTCGACCTCGGCCTCGACGACGACCTGGTAATTGTGGATCTCGATTCCGGGCGTGTTCTGCGGACTGCCGAGCGAAGGATGCGTACGCAGGACCGGAGGCCAGCTTATCGTAACGGGAGCGCTGGTTAGCGTGATGTCGAAGCCGGGTTCCTCGTCGTCACACTGCGTCGCCATTGGCAGTCCATTGACGGTTGGCTCGGGCGGCGCGGGCATCGCATGCGTGATCTGCGCTTCGCTCTCGAGTTCCAGGCCGTCGAGCGTCTTGCCTTCCACCTCGTAGATGCCGGCGGGGAAGCGCCGAAAGAATACCTCGGGCGGCAGCTCGTCGAACGTGGGCTCGGCGCTTTCGAAGAAGATCTCGGTAAGCCCCTGTCGCCGCAGGCGGCTGCGCACGTACGCATTCAATAGCTTGCGCTCGCGGGGATCCTCGATCGTGAGCTTCCGCCACGGCCCGCCGTCTATCAGCGCGTGAATCCCGAGGTCGCCGTCGGTGTTGTTGAGTTCAAAGAACACCTCGGCGACGTCGAACTCGATCTCGTCGTCGTCTTCGTTCTCGTCCTCGCCGGCGAGTACGACTGGTGAAGCAAGCAGGCCGGAGGTCAGCGCGGCCATGGTCATCAGGCGATGTAGTTTCATGTCGGTTCTCCAGGCAGGTACGGCCGCTTAGACGGGCCTGGCCTGGAAAACCGGTCGCGTCAGTCGTCGCGGGACCAGCGGTTGTACTTCGGCAGCTCGTCGTTGAGCGTCACCCAGGGTTGCTTGTCCTCCAGCCAGATGTGCTTGTCGGGTTTGATCGCGCCGGGCTGGTCGAGGCAGGTGGCGGCCACGTCGATTTCATCGGGAAAACGCTCACTGCGGTAGGTCATGGTCGTGCCGCATTGCGCGCAATGTCCGCGTGTCGTGCCGGGCGACGACAGCCGTTCGACCAGGGCGCCGCCGGTTATGCGGAAGCCGGCAACCGGGAATGCGACCCACGTGACGAACGGCGCGCCGCTCGCGCGCTGACAGCTCTCGCAATGACAGTGGCAAGCCGATGACGGCGCCTGCCTGGCCTCGAATTTCACGCGGCCGCAGAAGCACTGGCCGCTAATCGGCAGTCGTTTCCGTCGCATGACCGTTGCCCTCCCGTGCCTGTTCGCCGCCGCGTATGGCCACGAGCCAGAATACCGTTACGCACAGTGTCTCGACGAGTCCGAAGATCAGTGCAAGCAGCACGCCGGCGAGTGGGAGCGGCACCGGCCGTTCGACGCCGTCGTCGAACTCGATCGCCAGATTGGAGTCCTCGCCGAAGGGTATGAACTGCCAGCCGATCGCGACGGGCAGGAAGGATACGAGGAACATGGCCGCTGTGTAGGCCAGCAGGCTTCGGCGTTGCAACAGGCTTGCGAGACCGTGCGCCCCGGCGAGCGGCAGGAGCACGATCGCGTAGATGATGCCCGCAATCACGAGCAGCGTTTCGGACAGGCCGACCGTGAGCGCGAGGACGACGATCGCCAGCAAGACAAACGGTAGCGGCGCTGCAAGTGCGCCAACCCAGTACTTGCGGGTATCCGTGCGCATGCCGGCCTGCTACAGCGTGAGCTGCCAGTATCCGACATCGACCCAGCGCTCGAACTTGTAGCCGACCTCGCTGAACTGTCCGACCTTTGCAAAGCCGAGCTTCTCGTGCAGCGCGACGCTCGCGTCGTTCGGCAGCGAAATTCCACCGATGATGGCGTGCATGCCCATCTCGCGAATCTCGTCGATGAGTGCTTCATACAGGCGCGTGCCGATGCCGCCGCCCGTGCGCTCGGGATCGAGGTACACCGTCGACTCGACCGAGTAGCGGTAGGCGCAGCGGCCTTTCCATTTCGATGCATAGGCGAAGCCGCCGACCTTCCCGTCGATTGCGGCAACAAGGTAGGGCAGGCCTTCGTTCAGGGATTCCGCAATACGCTCGCTCATCACCGCGTCCTCGACGGGCTCCGTCTCGAAAGTCACCACCGTATGGGCGATGTAATGATTGTAGATCGCCGCGACAGCTGGACCGTCGTCGGCTGTCGCGCTGCGCAGAGTGGCCTCTCTTGTCGAATTCTCGGGTGAGATCACGGTGCCTCTCCAATCGGTCGTTTCAGGTATCCTCGCTCGTCTCGGGCGCGCCAAACGGCTTCGCCGCGGAGAGCTCGAAGATTTCTATCTCCGGTCCGCGCCGAATCATGCGCTTGTCGAGCGTCGGAAAGTCCGCGATCTCGTACTGGCGGCTCTCGCCGCCCATCAGATACACGAGCGACTCGTCGCCGGGATTGGCCATGAGATGCGGTACGGACGGCGTCGGGAACGCGATGAAGTCCCCCGGGTTCATCTCGTACTGCTCGCCGTCCACGGTCGCGAGTCCCAGTCCGGACAGAACGTATATCCACTCTTCCTCGCGATGATGCAGGTGATAGGCGAACGACTCCTTGCCCGGCGCCAGACGCACGAGGCTCACGCCCGTGCGTTCGAGTCCGCCGAGGCCGCTCAGGTGCGTGCCCGTGATTTCCGATTTCGGGTTCCAGGGGTGGGCGAACGTGCTCTCCGACTTCTCTATCGCGTCACGCCGAATCAGATGCGGATAAGGTTTTTGCTCGTCCAAATCTATGCCTCCTTTCGCCCCTAATAGCCGACGCCCGCGGCGTCGGCGGCACCGGCGTACATCCGAAACAAGGTGTACAGGGTAATCAGCGGGCCTGCCGTGCCGAGCATCCCAAGCGCCGCGAGGAACTGGTAGAGACCCGCCTCGGTGCCGTACCAGTCGCCGGTTCTCAAGACCTCGAAGCCGATCACGCCGCACACCGCGCTCACGAGAATGCAGAACAGCGCGGCGGCGACGGCCACCCAGACGGGCTGGCGCCTGATCATCGCGGCGATGGCTGTCGAGAATCCCAGCGCCAGTCCAAGCGACAGCACGTGCGGCTGGATCAGAAGCGCGAACAGGCAAAACGCGAGCGCGGCGAGATCGAGCAGGAGGGCGATGGGCCGGGCAATCGTCACGCGCTGCGTAGCTCCACGGCGTCTCCCTAAATCCCCATTCTCGATAGCGTGGCCATGACCTCGTTCAGGATGCGCACGGCGGTCGGGTGCTCGGCGCGGAAATTCGCATCGATCTCGCGGGCGCGCTCGAGAATCGGGCCGGGCTCGACATCGGGTGTATCCGGGTCGAGCAGGTCGTGGATGTCGGCGTCGAGTTCCGACATCAGGCGCCGCGTCTCGTCGTCGAGTTCGGACTGCTGGATTTCGTCTCGAAGCCTGGTCAGGAGGCCGCGGATTTCGCTGTTGTCCATTTTGTCCCTGTCGTGAGGCGGGTGAGTCGTTCAGTGCAGTTCAGCCTAGGTCGGCATCATTCCGAAAGCAATACGCGACGACCGACACCGCGCCGGCCGCCCGAGCGCTCAGGAATTCATCGCCCTCGCAAGCCTGCGTTTCGCGGTCGCGAGCGCGGCCTTGTCCTTGTGCATCTCGGCCTCGCGCACCTCGGCAAGCGCAGCTTCCACATCCGTGCCGGCGAGCCAGCCGACTGCCGTCGGCACGCTGTCCTTGTTGTCGCTGACGATGCCGGCTGACTTACCCTCGAGAATGCCGATCCGGTGCTTGCAGTAGTTACCGTGCTGCCCGGCCGGGCAGGAGCACAGCGCCGTCAGGCTGTCGCCATCCTTGATGATGATGACTTCGTAGGGTTCGGCAGACGATCCTTTAACGTGAAACGTGAGTTCTTTCATCTTTACTCAATTCACTGCCAGCGCACGAACGGCACGACCGAAGACGCCATGAACTCGGTCTGGTTGCGATTCAGTATCACATAGCCGTCCGTCCCCGACAGCGCCGCGAAGTCGCCCGAGGTATTGGTCGGCGCAGGCATCGCGAGCAGCTGCGCGGTGGCATTCGACACGATCCTGACGGGCAGGAAGTTCGTGAGCCGCGGCTTGAACGTCACGGCCTGGGTCAGCGACGCAAACGCCTTTGGCGGCGGCGGTTCGCCGTCGATGTCCCGGAGGGCAGGCACGACGTACTGGCGGCAGCACACGAGCGTCGACACCGGGTTGCCGGGCAGGGCGAACACGGACTGGCCCTCTTTGCCCATGCCGAACCACATAGGCTTGCCGGGGCGCTGACTGATCTTGTGGAAAATGACCTCGACGCCGAGGTCCTTCAATACCTGCGGCACGAAGTCTGCCTTGCCCATCGAGACGCCGCCGCTCAACACGAGCACATCAGCGGCATCGAGGTGCTCCGCAATGCGCGCTTCGAGCAGTTTCGGATCGTCCGCCAGGTGCTCATGCGATGCCTTGTGGTAGCCGTGTGCCTCGAGCATCGCGACGATCGCCGGCCCGTTGGACAGCCGCACCTGGTGGTCTGCAATCGGCTCGCCGGCCGGGACGAGTTCATTGCCCGTCGAGATCACGCGGATCGACGGCTCTCTCGCGACCTCCACGTCGGCGAGACCCGCCGAGGCGAGGATCGCGACATCCATCGGCGTGATGCGCGTGCCGGGCCTGAGCAACTCGGCCCCGGCCTCGTGATCCGAGCCGCGCGCGTGCACGAACTGGCGGCGCTTGCCCTCATAGTTGGCCTCGACGTGCGCGCCGTGCTCGTTGACCGTGATGCGCTCGACCGGAACGACGAGGTCGGCGTTCTGGGGCAGCGATGCGCCGGTCATGATCTCGATCGCGTGGCCGGATTTAAGCGACTGTCGTTCGTCGCCGGCGTGCTGCGTGGACTGGATCTTGAAGCTCCGCGATCCGGCGCCGAACTCGTCGTAGCGGAGCGCGATGCCGTCCATCATTACGCGGTCGAAGGGCGGCTGGTCGCGTTCGGCCACGACCGGCTGCCTGAGCACGCGCCCGGCGGCGCGCGCGAGTGGCACGCGTTCGGATTCCGCCGGCTCGATCGTGTCGAGAATGAGCTGCGAGGCTTCCTCGACCGAGATCACGACTCAGTCCTGCTCGCGGGCGATGGCGCGGTGGCCGATATCGCGGCGGAAGTAGATGCCGTCCCAGCAGACTTTTCTGACGGCGTCGTAGGCGACGCCAGCGGCTTTCCGGACCGTGTCGCCGAGTCCGACGACGCATAGCACACGGCCGCCGCTGGTCACGACCTGGCCCTCTTTTTCGGCCGTGCCCGCGTGAAACACCTTGGCCGTGTCGCTGTCGGCACCGTCGAGCCCGGCGATCGGCTCGCCTTTCGCGTAAGCCGCGGGATAGCCGCCCGCGGCCAGCACGACGCCGAGCGCGGCGCGTTCGTCCCACTCGGCCTGTATCTCGCCGAGCGACCCGTCGAGCGTTGCTCTGCAGATCGCGCCGAGGTCCGACTTCAGGCGCATCATGATCGGCTGCGTTTCGGGATCGCCCATCCGGCAGTTGAACTCGATCACCCTGGGCGTCCCGTCCGGCATGATCATGAGGCCCGCGTACAGGAAGCCGAGGTAGGGCGCACCGTCGAGCTGCATGCCCTTGAGCGTCGGCAGGATCACCTCGTTCATGATCCGTCGTTCGATCTCGTCCGTGATGACCGGCGCCGGCGAATACGCGCCCATGCCGCCCGTGTTCGGGCCGACGTCGCCCTCGTCGCGGGCCTTATGGTCCTGCGACGTCGCGAGCGGAATGACGTTCTCGCCGTCCGTTATGACGATGAAGCTCGCTTCCTCGCCGTCCAGGAATTCCTCGACGACGATGCGCGCCCCTGCATCGCCGAAGCGATTGCCTTCGAGCATGTCGGTCGCGGCCCGCTCGGCTTCGGCCAGCGTGTGCGCGACGATCACGCCCTTGCCCGCCGCCAGGCCGTCCGCCTTGATCACGATGGGCGCGCCCTGTTCGCGAATGTAGGCGAGCGCCTTCCCGAGGTCGGCAAACGCCCGGTACCGGCCGGTCGGCACGTGATGCCGCGCGAGGAACTCCTTGGTAAAGGCCTTCGAACCTTCGAGCTTCGCGGCGGCTCCGGTCGGGCCGAAGCAGGGCCGGCCCGCCTCGACGAAGCGGTCGACGATCCCGGCGACGAGCGGCGCCTCGGGTCCGACGATCGTGAGATCCGCATCCTCGCGTTCGGCGAGGACGAGCAGGCCCTCGATGTCCTCGGCGTCGACTCGGGCGTTGCGTACATTCGCCTCGCGCGCCGTGCCGGCGTTGCCCGGCGCGACGATGACCTCGTGTCCCGACCGGGCGCACTTCCAGGCCATCGCGTGCTCGCGCCCGCCGCTCCCAACAATCAGAATCTTCATAACGAGAAATAGTAGCGCGCGGCCATCAGTGCCGGAAGTGGCGCATTCCCGTGAATACCATGGCAAGCCCGTGTTCGTTGGCCGCCTCGATCACCTCGTCGTCACGCATCGAACCGCCGGGCTGGATGATGGCCGAGATGCCGGTTTCGGCAGCGGCATCGATGCCGTCGCGGAACGGGAAGAACGCGTCCGATGCCATAACCGAGCCCTCGACCGACAGGTCCTCGTCGCCGGCCTTGATTGCGGCGATCCGGGTCGAGTAGACGCGGCTCATTTGCCCGGCGCCGACGCCGACGGTCATTCCGTCCTTGCAGAAGACGATCGCATTGGACTTGACGTACTTGACGACGGTCCAGGCAAACAGCATGTCCCGGATCTGCTCGGGCGTCGGGGCCTGGTCGGTCACGACCTCGAGGTCCTGCTCGGTGATCCGTCCCAGATCGGCACTCTGCACGAGCAGCCCGCCGCCGATTTTCTTGAGTTCGACCCCCGGCGTGGCATCCGTCCATTCGCCGGTCTCGAGAACGCGTACGTTCTTCTTTTCGGCCGTGATCGCGGCGGCGTCTTCGTCGATCGACGGGGCTACGATGACCTCGACGAACTGCCGGTCGATGATCAGCCGCGCGGTCGCGGCGTCCAGCGGCCGGTTGAACGCGATGATGCCGCCGAACGCCGAGGTCGGATCGGTCGTGAACGCCTTGTCATAGGCGTCGACAATACCGTCCGCGATCGCCACGCCGCAGGGATTGGCGTGCTTGACGATGACGCAGGCCGGCGCCTCGAACTGCCTGACACACTCCAGCGCGGCGTCCGAATCGGCGATGTTGTTGTAAGACAGCGCCTTGCCCTGCAGCTGTTTCGCCGTCGCCAGCGAACCGGCCGGCGCCTGCTGGTCGATATAGAATGCCGCCGCCTGGTGCGGGTTCTCGCCGTAGCGCAGCGTATCCACGCGCCGGCCGGCGTACAGGAAACGATCGCCGAGGCCCTCGTCGCCGAGCGACTTGTCCAGATACGTGGAGATCGCCGTGTCGTAGGCGGCCGTATGCGCGTAGGCCTTCGCCGCGAGCCTGCGGCGCGCCTCGAGGTCGAGACTATCGCCTTCGAGCCCTTCGAGCCCTTCGAGCACCGTGGTGTAATCGGACGGGTCGACGACCACGATGACGCCGTCATGGTTCTTGGACGCCGCGCGGATCATCGCGGGCCCGCCGATGTCGATGTTCTCGATGGCATCGGCGAGCGTCGCATCCCGGCGAGCGATCGTCTGTTCGAACGGGTACAGGTTAACCACGAGCAGGTCGATCGGCTCGATGCCGTGTTCGTCCATGACCGCCTCGTCCTGGCCGCGGCGGCCGAGCAGTCCGCCGTGTATCTTCGGGTGCAGCGTCTTCACGCGGCCGTCCATGATTTCGGGGAACCCCGTCTTGTCGGCGACGTCGATGACGTCAATACCGGCGTCGCGCAGCGTCCTGGCGGTGCCGCCGGTCGAAACGATCTCGATGCCGAGTCTTGTCAAGCCTTCTACAAACGGGATCAGTTCGCTCTTGTCAGAAACACTGACGAGCGCGCGTTGCACTGTGAACATTGGTGTCCTTGGGGGTTGGGGTTCGTGGGGCCAGGCGCTTCGGCTAGCTGATGAGAGAGTAGGTCTTGAGCTTTTTTCTGAGCGTACCGCGATTGATGCCGAGGATGCCGGCAGCCTGGCTCTGATTGCCGTCCGTGTATTCCATTACGGCCTTGAATAGCGGCCGCTCAACCTCGCCCATGACAAGTTCGTACAAGTCGCCGGGACGGTCGCCGTTCAGGCTCTGGAAGTAGTTTTGTAAAGCATCTTCGGTGTGCTTGCAGAGTGGCTTTTTGCTTTTCGACGCCTTCAGCGCCTTCGAATGACTCTTACCGTTTTTCCTGGCCACGTTGCTTGACGTCCTGAATGCACGGATTCGCGAAGCGCGAATCGGTCTCCCCAAATCCGAACGACTACGCCGCCAAGCGAATACCCCCGTCGGGACGGTCGAAGTATTGCCGCGTCAGTCGAAGCTGTTCGGAAGCGCTGTCGACACGCACGACCCGGTACCGGAATTCTTCTGCGTTTGCGAGCGTGTCGCAGTACCAGGTCAAGTGCTTGCGAGCCACCCGAACCCCCGTTTGTTCCCCATAGAAACGGTGCAGTTCGCTCAGGTGGCCGAGCATCATATCACGCAAGAAATTTTTTTCTAGATTCGGTTTGACCCTGTTTTTACCGAGTCCAAAGGCAAGTTCCTGAAAGATCCACGGGCGTCCTTGCGCGGCCCGACCGATCATCAAGCCGTCTGCGTTGGTTAGGCGCAGAACTTCAAGCGACTTCTCCGGACTGTCGATGTCGCCGTTGGCGAACACGGGGATGGACACGCTTGCCTTTATCTGCGCAATCGTCTCGTATTCGGCCTCACCGCCATAGCGGCACGCGCGAGTTCGTCCATGAATTGCGAGCGACTGAATGCCGGCATTCTCGGCGATTCGTGCGATGGCCGGGCCGTTCCTGTGTGCTCTGTCCCAGCCCGTTCGGGTCTTGAGCGTGACCGGTACGCGTACCGCCGCGACGACCGCGTCCAGGATCTCCGCGACGAGCCGCTCGTCCTTCATGAGCGCCGACCCGGCGAGCTTCCTGCACACCTTCTTAGCCGGGCAGCCCATGTTGATGTCGATGATCTGTGCGCCGCGGTCGACACAGGCCTTCGCGGCGATGGCGAGTTGCCGAGGTTCGGAGCCCGCGATCTGCACGACGACGGGTTCCGCGTCGAGGTCCAGGTCCAGCCGGTGCCGCGACTTTGCTGTTTGCCACAGGGCCGTGTCCGCGGTCGTCATCTCCGAGGTTGTGAGTCCGGCGCCGAAACGGCGGCAGAGCGATCGAAACGGCCGGTCGGTCACGCCGGCCATGGGCGCGAGGACGAACGGGCTCGTAAGCGCGTACGGGCCGATGCGGGGATTGGGCACTGTCACGGCGGGCTACTTGAACGACCCGATTGCGCAGCGCATGCGGCTGTCGGCCTGGCGGTAGCAGACGGTCAGTTGAAAGCCGTCGGCCTCGGGGGCCGAGCTCTCGACCGAGACAATCGCATTGAACGCCTCGCCGGGCGGCACGAAAGTCGGTGGCAGGGCGTCCTCGGGCAGGTAGTCGGCCGGTTCGAGGACCCTGTTGCCGATCGGTTCCATGAAACGGTCGGTCAGGGAGACGCTCAACAGCGGATGGGGCAGCGCCTCGGAGGAGACGTTGCGCACCCGTGAGACGATAGTCAGCGTTTCCGTCTGGCGCGCTTCCGTCGAAGCGTCCGTGTTCGCAACGCCCGTGGCTTGCCCCACCTCGATCTTCCAGCCCGTCACGTCCCATTCCGGCGTGATCGGCATGCCGATGGCGGCATAGACGGGCTTGATGGCGCCGCCGATGCCCGGCATCGTCGCAAGCGCCGCGCGCGAGAAGTGCAGGCCCTGCAACACGAGCAGAAGTGCCAGCGCAGCGACGGCCATGCGCGTCCGTCGTTCGTCGAGCCATTCGCCGCCAGCCGCCTCCTCGGCGGCCGCCTGCTCCTTTAACGACTCGCGCAGCGCCGTAATTTCGGGGTCAGCGTCGGCATCTACGCCCGAATCAGTCTCGCTGCCATCACCGATGGACTCGCCCTCCATGACGATGGTTTCACCGCCATCGCCGTCGAGAAGCTCCGCCGGGACGTCGAAGGCGGTATCTGCGACCGGTGTCTCCGGCGCGTCATCGTCGATGACGATCGTCGAGGCGAATCCGTCCTCGTCCTCGCCGGCCACCGACAGCAGCTGCTCGTCGATCATCCGGTTGATCGTCTCCTCTTCCTCCGATTGCTCGGGAACCTCGTGATGGCCGGTCGGTGCGTCGTCGATGACCTCGACGGGTTCGTCGAGCTCCTCGAGCTCGCCGACCGGCTCGGCTTCCGCCGGGGCGTCTTTCTTCGTCGCATCCCCGCTGCCGTCTTCGTTGGCGGCCTTGAACGCCAACGCAACGCGTTCGTCCTCTTCGGACAGGGCGTCGAGGTCCAGCGCAATGCTGTCGTCGAAATCGAGGTCGACCTTGAGGTCGTCGCCGAGGGCCGCGCTCTGTGCGTCGTCCTGGTCGGCCGTCAGGACGGTTTCCTCGTCCTTCGCGGTCGCCTCGCCGCCGCTCGTATCAGGGCCCCGGCGCTCGCTCTCGAACGCTGCCGCGAGCAGATCCTCTTCGATCGTCGAGTCTTTGAGGTCGCGCCGCGTCTCCTCGAGTTCGAGCGCGATCTCATCGGCTGCGCCGGGCCCGGCGTCGGCAAGCAGGACGTCCATCTCGGCGAGTTCATCCTCGAAATCGCCGCCAGCTTCCGGATCGCCGCTTGCCGGAGCCGCGTCCGGTTCGGCTTCGCCGGTCAGCTCGCTCAACAGGGCGCCCCATTCTTCCGGGTTGCCGAAAGCGATGTCGATGTGCGTGTCGCCGTGGTCGAGCTCGAGCTCGGGCTCAGGCTCAGGCTCGGGCTCGGAACGCGGCGCACTGGGTGCCGGCGGCGCGTCGTGGTCGAAGTCGTCCGGCAGACCCGTGTTGTCGTCGAAGCGCATCTCTCTGGAGGTGGCATCGACATCGGCGGCCGGGTTGTCGTCGCTGCCGCTCAGGATGCGCCACTCGACACCCGTGTCCTCGAGGCGCACGTCCGAGTCGGCAAGCTCTTTGAGCGACTCGAGGAGTTCCCGGCTTTGCTCGGGCGATACCGCCGTCGGCGGCGGCGCGACGTCGGGATCGTCAAGCGGCTCCGCCTCGAGTTCCGGCGGCGCCCCCGTTGCCGCGAGTCCACGCTGCTCGCCGGGACGGCCTTCTGACAGGTACTCGAGCGCATTGAAAGTCGTGCCGCAGCCGCCACAGCGCACCTTGCCCGCGGCCTGTTTCAGGACGTCGGCCGAGATGCGAAAAGACAGGTTGCATTCCGGGCACTGCGTGTACATCGATTAGCGGTCGCTCCGTTTGCCAGACAGCCGGGCCCAGGTCTGGCCAGCCCCCGCGCGATAGCAGGGCGGATCGAAATCCACCCGCGCCGCGTAGGCGGAAACAATGTCGTCAACTTGCTCCGAGAGTATGCCCGACAGCGCCAGATCGCCAGCCCTGCCGAGCCGGGCTGTGACGGAGTCCGCAAGTTCGACCAGGGGCCCCGCGAGAATGTTGGCGACGACGACGTCGAAGCGGCCCGAAATCGCGTTGTCGCTGGCGACGACCTCGAGCCTGTCGGCGACGTCGTTCGCCGCCGCATTCGCCCGCGTGGCGGCGACGGCCTGCGGGTCGATGTCCATCGCGACGGCACGTGCCGCGCCGAGCTTGCATGCCGCGATCGCGAGGATGCCCGAGCCGCAGCCGTAGTCGAGGACGGTCCGTCCGTCGAGATCGAGACCGTCGAGCCACTCGAGGCACAGCGCCGTCGTCGGGTGTGTGCCCGTGCCGAACGCAAGACCCGGATCGAGCCGAAGCGTGACGGCATCGTCGGGCGCCGCCGCGTCGCCGGGCAGTACCCACAGGCGCTTGCCGAACTGCATCGGCCCGAAGTCCTTGAGCCATTCGCGCTCCCAGGCGCGGTCTGCCAGCGTTTCCAGGCGGTGCTCGGGACAGCGGCGGATCCTGAACGTCGATTCGATATCGGCAACCAGCGCGTCGATGTCGGCGTCCGCCGCGAACAGACCCGCGATGCGCGACCGGCCCCAGAGCGGTGTCTCGCCCGGCGCGGGCTCGAGGACCGGCTGATCGCCCGCGTCGGTCAGGGTAATCGACTGCGCACCGTGGCGCTCGAAGACCGTCTCGACGGCATCGGCATCGAGTTCGTCCAGATCCATTACGAACTGCTGCCAGTTCATGGCCAATCGCCCGGAGGTCCGGCGCGGCCGCGGAGCCTCAGGCCAGCCCGAGCCGCTTCTCGAGGTAGTGGATATCGGTGCCGCCTTCGCGGAACGCCGCGTGCGTGAAGATTTCCTGGTGCAGCGGTACGTTGGTCTTGATGCCTTCGACGACGATCTCGGTCAGCGCCGTGCGCATGCGGCCGAACGCCGCGTTGCGGTCCTGGCCGTGCGCGATCAGCTTGCCGATCATCGAGTCGTAGAACGGCGGCACCGTGTAACCCGAGTAGATATGCGAATCGAAACGGATGCCCGGACCGCCCGGCGAATGCGCAAGCGTGATGAGACCCGGCGACGGCATGAACGTCTTCGGGTCTTCGGCATTGATGCGGCACTCGATGGCGTGGCCCGTGAGCTTGACGTCTTCCTGCCTGATCGACAGCGGCTCGCCGGCCGCGATGCTGAGCTGTTCGCGGATAATGTCGATGCCCGTGATCATCTCGGTTACGGGATGCTCGACCTGCACACGCGTGTTCATCTCGATGAAGTAGAACTCGCCGTCCTCGTACAGGAACTCGAACGTGCCAGCGCTGCGGTAACCCATCTCGAGACAGGCCTGTACGCAGCGGTTGCCGATCCGTTCACGCTGCTCCTCCGTGATGCCCGGGGCCGGTGCCTCCTCGATGACCTTCTGGTGGCGGCGCTGCATCGAGCAATCGCGTTCACCCAGGTGAATGGCGTTGCCCTGACCGTCGGCAAGCAGCTGGAATTCGATGTGCCGCGGATGCTCGAGGAATTTCTCCATGTAGACCATGTCGTTGCCGAACGCCGAGCGGGCTTCGGCCTTGGTCACGGTGATCGCCGCGGTCAGCGAGGCTTCCGCGTGGACGACGCGCATGCCGCGGCCGCCGCCGCCGCCAGCGGCCTTGATGATGACCGGGTAGCCGATTTCGCGCGCGAGGCGGATGTTCTCATCGGCGTCCTCGCCCAGCGGCCCGTCGGAGCCCGGTACGCAGGGCACGCCCGCCGCTTTCATGGTTCGGATGGCCTCGACCTTGTCGCCCATCGTGCGGATGGCGTCCGCTTTCGGACCAATGAATACGAACCCCGACGACTCGACGCGCTCGGCGAAGTCGGCGTTCTCGGAGAGAAAGCCGTAGCCCGGGTGGATGCCGACGGCGTCGGTCACCTCGGCGGCGCTGATGATCGCCGGCATGTCGAGGTAGCTCTCGGCCGACGCGGGCGGCCCGATGCAGACGGTTTCGTCCGAGAGCAGTACGTGTTTCAGGCTGCTGTCCGCCGTCGAGTGAACGGCGACGGTCTTGATGCCCATCTCGCGGCAGGCGCGCAGAATCCGGAGCGCGATCTCGCCGCGGTTGGCGATGACGATCTTGTCGAGCATGTCCGGCCGCCCGCTCAGTCGCCGCCGCGCTGGTCGATGACCACCAGCACCTGACCGTATTCGACGGCCTCGCCGTTCTGAACGCGGATCGACTTGACGACGCCGGATACCTCGGCCTCGATCTGGTTCATCATCTTCATCGCTTCGATGATGCACAGCGTGTCGCCTTCGTTGACGCGGTCGCCTACCTGGACGTAGGGCGCCGCGCCCGGGGACGCGGCGCTGTAGAACGTGCCGACCATCGGTGCGGTCACTTCGTGGCCGTCTTCCTCGGGCTCCGATGCCGCCAGCGGGGGCGCGTCAGACGATGCGGCGGGCTCGGGAGCCGGCGCGGCGGCCGGTGCCGGGGCAGGCGGTGGCGGCGGCGCTGCCGCCACGACGGGCGCGCCCTGCGCGTAGCGGCTGATGCGTACCGATTCTTCGCCCTCGGTAATCTCGATTTCCGCGATACCCGACTCGTCGAGTAATTCGATCAGTTTCTTGACTTTTCTTATGTCCATTACGTTTTCCTCTCCGCAATGAAGTTGCTCGCGGCCCGGACGGCCAGTTCGTAGCCGAATGCGCCGCAGCCAAACACGCAACCCAAAGCGATATCGCTGAAATAACTCGTGTGACGGAATGCCTCGCGGCTAAACACGTTGCTCAAATGCAGTTCGATGAACGGAATGCCGACGCCCAGCAGCGCGTCCCTGAGCGCTATGCTCGTGTGCGTGAATGCGCCGGGGTTCAGGATGATGTGCGCCGTGCCGTCGCCCGCCGCGGCGTGCACGCGGTCGATGAGTTCGTGCTCGGCGTTCGACTGGAACGCGCTCAGCGAGTGGCCAAGTTCTGTTGCGACCTGCTGCGAACGTGCCTCGATGTCCTCCAGTCGCGACGAGCCGTACACTTCAGGCTCGCGGCTGCCGAGCAAATTGAGGTTCGGACCATTTAGCAGCAGGATGTTTGCCATCGCGGGGACGAAATCGGGCAGATAGGCGAAATTGGCCGCAATTCTAACCCTTTTCGGTCACAATGATGCAAGTTTCTGTTGTAACGTTGGAGGTCTGCATGATCGACGAACTTGAGCCCGGTTTGGTGGCGCAGCCGATTGCCGCGAACCTCGAACGGGAGGCTCAGTTTCGTCTTGCACGAAAGCTCCTGGACGAGCAGCAGCCCAGGGCGGCGGTCCTTGCAGGCTTCCTGACGTCTGTCAGCGGCGCCATCGTCTGGGGCACGATCGGCTTCATCGCCGGCGCCAGCTACTCGATCGTCGCCATCCTGCTCGGAGCCATGGTCGGCTACGGCGTGAAGATCTTCGGACGGGGCGTGACGAATCTGTACGGTTACATCGCGGCGGGGTTTGCGGTTTTCGGCTGCGTTTTGGGCAACGCCGCCACGCTGGTCTTGCTGGCCGTGACATCGGGCCGGCGATTCGACAGCCTGCCGTCGAGGTTCCTGGACTCGTTCAGCCTCATGGATATCGTGTACTGGCTGGTCGCGATCTACGGTGCGTGGTGGTTCGCACGGCGTGACCTGACCAGGGAACAGGGCCTGGCGTTGCACCAGTACGAATCGCGGCGTCCGGACTGAGCATTCGGGAAGGTCGGCAACTTGGCATACGACTCGAGATCTCATTCCGGCATCGGCGCGCCGTACGCCCGTGACCCGGACGTCGAAGCCCGCCTTCGACTGGCCGGGAAACTGCTGGAAGAGCAGAACTTCGTCGCTGCCATCGTTGCAGGACTGGTCGGAGCGCTTGCCGGCGCGTTGGCCTGGGGAGCCGTCGCCCTGGGGACAGGCGCCATCGTGGCTGTCGTTGCGATCGGCGTCGGCGCCATCGTGGGCTTCGGCGTACGGGTATTCGGTCAGGGCGTAACCGACGTGTTCGCGCTGGCCGCGGCAGGGCTGGCTGTCTTCGGCTGCGCCCTCGGCAACCTGATGGCGCTCGTTCTGTTCGAGATGAGCGCGCTCGACTTGTCCCCGTCCGAAGCGCTGTCGCTAATCGAACCGGCGCGCCTGTACGCGGACTTCGTCAGCACGCTCGGCATCATGGAGCTGTTTTACTGGCTGGTCGCCGCCTACAGCGCCTGGTGGCTTGCGAGGCGTGGCCTCACGGAAGAGGAGTCGAAGGCCCTCGACGAGTACGCGCGGCAGCGGCCCGGCTAGAGCAGCTTGATCGCACCCCTGGCTTCTTCGTTCGTGATCTCGCCGGCGTCGAGCCGGTTCAGGATATTTGTAATGTCGGCCAGCTGAGCGTCGTGAAGCTCGCCGAGATAGGCGCCCAAGTACCTGCCGTCGCGGGCGACGACCATCGTGAACGGCATCGCGATGAACTCGATGCCCGACGACTCGGCTACCGCCATCGCATCCTGCTCACCGACCAAAATCGGGTAGTTGAACTCCGCAGCTTCGGCGTAGACTTTTACTTCCTCCATGAAGTCGACCGCGATACCCATGACGAGGATGCCGTCATCGCCCTGTTGTTCCTGATAGGCTTTGAGAACCGGAATCTCGCGCCGGCACGGCGCGCACCACGTAGCCCAGAAATTTAGCAGCCGGTGGCGCCCTGTCCACTCGGAAAACCTGCGGTCCTCACCGTCCAGGTCCTTGAGCGTAAACTCGGTGTACTCGGCGACGTCGAGTGTCTGCTGCATCATCTCGGCCTTCGCGGATGCGGCCGCAACGTCGGCGGCCTGCTCGGCCGGCATGCGCAGCGCGTACAGGAGGGCGCCGGCCATCATGGCCATGAAGGCCGCGGCGAAGATCAGTACGGTTCGGTTCACGTCGGATTCCTTATTATTCGCTGGGCGCCGGGAAGCACGTTGTTTCAGCCGCCGAACGCCGTATTCACGTGGGCCGCGAACTTCTCGGCGTTCATGAAGCCGACGACCTCGTAGCCTTCGAGTTCGAGGCCGTCGTTGTCGAAAAAGATGATCGTCGGCGGGCCGAACACGCCGAAGCGCTTCAGGAGCGCCTGGTCCTCATCGTCGTTCCTCGTAACGTCGGCCTGCAGCGGCACCGTGTTGGCGAGCGCCGCCTGCACCTCGTCGGTGATGAACGTGTATTCCTCCATCTCTATGCACGACACGCACCAGTCGGCGTAGAAGTCGAGCATGACGGTCTTGCCTGCCGCCGACGCCGCGGCGATCTCGCGGTCGAGGTCGTCGACGGTCTTGATGCGCACGAACTCGAGGTGCTTGTCTTCCTTGACGCCCGTGCCGGCGCCCCCGAGCGACACCGAAGACAGGGGTTTGAGCGGATTCGTGCCGCCGCTCATCGCGCCGAGGAACAGCGCGAGGCCGTACAGGATAGCGAGTACGCCGAATCCCTTGCCGAGTTTCTGCGGGGCCGACGAGTCGGAGGACAGCGTCGTGAGTCCGCCCAGGAACACACCGCCCATGAAGACCAGAACGGCCCACAGTGACATCGTGACACCGCCCGGCAGAATTCGGCCCAGCATCCAGATCGCGAGCCCGAGCATCATGAAGCCGAACGCGCCCTTGGTCGCGACCATCCACGGCCCGGCCTTGGGCAGGAAGCGGCCCTGCGCCGCGCCAACCAGGAGCAGCGGCGCGCCCATGCCGAGGCTCATCGCAAACAGGGCCAGGCCGCCGCGCAGCATGTCGCCGGTCTGCGCCATGACGGTCAGTGCCGCGATCAGCGCGGGCGCCACGCAGGCCGTGACCACGAGCGCCGACAGCGCACCCATGACGAACGCGCCGACCATCGTGCCGCTCTTCTGGTCGCCGCTGATCCCGGCAATCCGGCTCTGAATCGACGACGGCATCTGCAGGTCGTAAGCGCCGAACATCGCGAGCGCGAGCAGCACGAACAGCGTCGATATCAGGACCAGCACCCAGGGCTGATTGAAGGTAGCCTGCAGCTGAACCCCGGCCGCCGCGGCGGCTACGCCCGCGGCCGTGTACACGATCGCCATACCCATGACGTAGGCAAGTGCCAGCGTGAAGCCTCGCATCGGCGATGTATCGTCACCTTCGCCCGCGATGATGCCCGACAGGATCGGCACCATCGGCAGCACGCAGGGTGTAAACGCGAGGCCAAGCCCCGCGAGAAAGAACACGCCCGCCGTGACCCAGATCGTCGAGCCCGTGATGATCGATGCCAGCCGGCCCTGCTCCGACACGGGCGCGGTACGCGCGCTGCCGCCCGTGGCGCTGAGCTCGGTCACGGTCGTCGCCGCCGGCAGGCTGACCGTCAGCACTCTGGTCTGCGGCAGGTAGCAAAGCCCGCCATCGGCGCAGCCCTGGTAGCCGACCTCGAGTTCGAGGCTCATCGCCTCGGGCGTTGCACGTGCGATCGCGACGCGGCCGAAGACCTCGTCGTAGTAGACCTCCTGCTCGCCGAAAAACTCGTCGGTCTTGAGCTTGCCTTCGGGCAGCTCGAGGCTGCCGGCCTGGGCCGTGTCGGAGAGCGCCGTGACGGAGATCTTGTCCTTGTAAAGGTAGAAGCCCGGGATTATGCGGAATGCGACCTCGACGGTATTGCCATCTACCGGGAAAACATCGGGGAAAAACACCTCGTCGGGCGGCGGGAACTCGCTCTGACTCGCGCCGCCGAGCAGGCTAAGCGCACCCGCGTCCGCTGCGCTGAGCTCGACGTTTTCGACCCAGGTCGTCGGCACGTAGCAGAAGCCGGAGTCGAGGCAGCCGCGGCTTTTGATCGTGAGATCGAAGGATTCGGGTTTGGTGCCTGCTACCGAATACGGAATGCGGACGAAGAAATTGTCGCGGTAGATGACCTGTTCGCCGAGAAACTCGTCCGTGTAGACCTTGCCCTCCGGCAGCTCGGGATCGCCGAACACGATCGCCGGATCACCGGACTCGAACCCGAAGGCGCTCCTGTACATATAGGCACCCTCGTCGACCGACCAGTCGATCTCGATCGCGTCGCCCGCGTCGAACACGGCGTAGCGGAACACCTCGGCGGGCGGTTTCGGGCGGTCGTCCTGGGCCACGGCCGCGCCCGCGTACGCGAGTGCGAGGCTGAGCAGCAGCAGGCATCTGAGCGTCGTCGTCATGGGGCCTTGATTCGGGTTATGTCGCAACAATGTCGAATGCGTGCATGTTCAGACCGGTGAGGGAAGCGGATTGTTACGCGTCTTGGCGCCGGAGTCACCCGACCAGGTCTGTTTTTCGGCCGTTCGGGCACCCGCAAGCCCTTGAAATCTG
>JANQLK010000058.1 GCA_028280615.1 Woeseiaceae bacterium
CCGATACGGGCGAGGTTTACTTCGTCGATCGGCGGCACAGGCGAATAGCGGAGTACGCACCGCCCAAGCCAGCATCAATCGCGGCGTCGCTCGGCTGGATGACACGCCGCTTCGAAAGAAACCGGCTCGACCACGAGTCCTGCGCGGCGAAATGGCACGCCGGCGAGGACATGGACTGGGATCATGCGATGTTTGTCGCGTTGCAGGGAAAACGTGAGGGGCCGCTGTTGCAGCCGTAGGGGACAGTCGACGGCTTTGGGGTAGGATGTCGGCTTCTGATCCAAGGCAGCCATTCGTAGAGTCTGCACAAATGTATCACGTAGACGATCAAGACTCGGTCAAGGAGCTTAAGGACCTACCGCAGTCATCTGTCGGGGCGCCCATTCCGATAATCGTCGAGGACGAGCATCGCACAATCGTTGCTTATTACGTCCAGCAAAGTGATCCAGACTGGGACGGCACTACCGTACGAGCCGTCGGGCCGGATTCGGATGACGAACTCGTAGCCATCGTGAAGTTCAACTCGTACGCAACGATGTTCGGACCGCCAAACGACGAGGCGTTTTCGGGCCACCCGCTTGCTGCTCGCGGCCTCCATCCTTGCGGTTTCTTCGAGATCCTGGATTCATCCTGGATAAGAGGCCTTGAGCGGATGAACTCCGTTCATCCTTACCATCGCAAGGCGGATTTCTTGGCTCGGTATAGGCACTTCGTGCTGTCCTTCCACGACACGACGTTTGAATGCATCGCATCTGGTTTCGAGGTAGTCGGAACAAGAACGGGCTCGGTAATCGGCGCAATTGCAGACAGCATCGACACCCTCCAGGGTTAGTTTTTTTGCAGATGCGTGACTACAAATCCTACGGCTGCTTCTGGCCGAAACCGGCTTGAAACCGGTCTCGAGCGGTAGTTTCAGTTTCTCTCCCACAGCGGGCAGATTGCGCATAGACGAAACTGATGCTCTTTTTTATCGGCATTTTCGGGCTCAATACCGTAGCCGTTCAGTCAACATACGAACGTGTCCGCCTGTTCAGTTAATCCGGCGACGGTCATCTACTGGAGAAAAGGAAGTAGCATGTGGCGAATCTCACTATTCGTGTTTCTGTTTGGAATCGTTTCACCAGCCTGGGGAGAGTCGCCCGCCGCAAAACGAGTGTTGATAGCTGTATCAAATGTCGTCGATATGGGTGACGCCGAAGCTCACGATGCTCGCAACAACCTGTGGGAGGTGGCTCCTCCGTATCATGTTTTCCTCGCTCACGGCTACGAGGTCGATTTTGTATCGCCGAAAGGTGGTGCCGTTCAGTTTTCCATGGACCCTATCGGCATCAGTAGCTATGCAATCAAGTACGAGGGCTTTTTGGATCGAGCGAACAACTCACTCGCACCTGCCGAGGTAGACCCCAGTCAGTACGGTTCGGTTTTTATCGGCGGGGGATACGGTCCGCTGTTCGACGTGGCGTCGGACGAGGAACTTCTGTCTTTGATTGCGACCATCTATGAGGCTGGCGGTGTCGTAGGAGGTTGCGGGCACGGGCCGGGGGCCTTTGCAAACGTGGTTCTGAGCGACGGTGACTTTATGGTAGCTGGGAAAAAAGTAGCGGGGTTCCCGAATTCCACGGAGAGATCGAAGTCCTGGGCCCGGCAGGGAGAACTCTTGCCGTTTCTGGTTGAAGACAAGCTGCGTGAAAACGGAGCGACGGTCATCAACAAAGAGAACATTCCGGACAAGAACGATGTCGTCGTTGATCAGCGCATCGTTTCCACGATGTTCCTGCCATCGGCAACCTGGGTCGCGAAGGAGATGATCCTGTTGATGGACACCCTTTGAGGCAGACAGGCGATTTACAAACCACAAAAGACCAGCTCGTCGTATCCGTTTCCGGCCGTTATCTGCCCCTACCCTGGATTTCGGTAAACTGTTTGCTTCTGACCCGACGCAGTCGGTCGACGACCGCCGTAGGAACGGCTTCGAAAAGGTCTGGATCTGTCGATCGGCTAACTCGGCGATTCCGGGTCCGGAGTGGGAGCAATTGGCACACAACCCGATTCTGTTGCGATCCGCCAGGCCTGATGAAAACGAGGGCCTTTGTTTTGCTCGATACATGGACCAGGCAGCAGAAGGTTTTTTTCGTTTCTTGCTTGGTCGGCGTGCTGAGGCAATCATGGCTTCAGCTTTTCCTGAACCGCAGCACTCACTTTCGTATCAGTACGTGACCTTCGCAGAACGAAGAGGCGAACTCGTCGGCATGACTTCCGCCTATACAGGAGCACAGCTGCGTGGATTCTCTGAGTCGCCACTGGCCCGCGCCGCTGGCAACTCCCGGTTGCGACTGAAGTGTATGCGCGTTCTGCTCGCACCAGTTTTCAGAATCCTGAATACGGTCGCTGATGAAGACGTCTATCTTCAGGGTATCGCTGTCGAGCCGGGTCTTCGAGGCCAGGGGATTGGTTCGATCCTGATGGACGATATCGAACAACGTGCCAGCGCAATTGGTTCGAAGAGTCTTTGCCTGGACGTTGCAGCAAAGAACACAGGCGCGCGACACTTATACGCGAGTCGCGGGATGATCGAGTTGTCCAAATGGCCGGATGCGGCGTTTCTCCGGCCATTGTTTTTCCGGATGGCCAAAGGCTGCCAGGGCTGATGTAGACCACGGCGTAAACAGGTCCAGTTGGTTTGGCGGGCGAGTAGCAGGCAAAGCGTCCGCACGTGGCTACTCCCGAATACCGACCCCGCGGCTCATTAGCAGCATGCAGACGCTGAACAGCAGCACCGTGAACACGAGCAGGAGCGCGTAGGCCGTCGCGATCGAGATGTCCGACGTGCCGAGGATGCCGTAGCGGAACGCGTTCACCATGTACAGGATCGGGTTCAGTCGCGACACGCCCTGCCAGAGCTCGGGCAGCAGCGATATCGAGTAGAACACGCCGCCCAGGTAGGTCAACGGCGTCAGGATGAAGGTCGGCACGATCGAGATATCGTCGAACTTCTTCGCAAAGATGGCGTTGATGAAGCCGGCGAGTGAAAACACGATCGACGACAACAGCACGATCGAGATCGTGATGAACGGGTGTTCGACGTTCAGGCGCGTGAAGAACAGTGCGACGGCCGTCACGAGTGCGCCGACGAGCAGGCCGCGCAGCACGCCGCCCGCGACGTGGCCAATGATGATCGACGCGTTCGACATCGGCGAGACCAGCATCTCCTCGATATGCCGGCCGAACTTCGCGCCGAAGAACGACGAGACGACGTTGCCGTAGGAGTTCGTGATGACCGACATCATGATGAGTCCCGGCGCGATGTAGGCCATGTAGTCGAAGCCGTCCATCGTGCCGATCCGGCGACCGATCAGGTTGCCGAAGATGATGAAGTACAGCGTCATCGTGATCGCGGGCGGTACGATCGTCTGCACCCAGATTCTCAAGACGCGAATCATCTCCTTGCGGACAATCGTGCGGACGGCGATGGCGTTGAGCATGAGATTCATTCGACCGCCTCCGCTTTCCGTTGCTTGCCCTCGACGAGCCGCATGAACAGTTCTTCGAGGCGATTGGCCTTGTTCCGCAGGCTTGCGACCGTGCGATCCTGCGCGGTCAGCGCGGCGAACAGATCGTTGAGCGTTCGCTCGGGGCCGATCGCAACCTCGATGTCGCCGTCGTCGCGGACTCGCGGTTCGAAGCGGTCGAGGTCGAGATCGCCGTCGATGGCGTCGGCGAGGCTCAGCACGAAGTACTCCGTCTGCAGCTGGCGCAGCACCTGACTCATCGGCGCGTCCTCGATGATGCGTCCCTCGTCGATGATCGCCACGTGCCGGCACAGCGACTCGGCCTCCTCGAGATAGTGGGTTGTCAGGATGATCGTCGTGCCCTCGCCGTTGATGCGGGTCAGGAATTCCCACATCGAGCGGCGGATCTCGATATCCACACCGGCCGTCGGCTCATCCAGGATCAGGAGCTTCGGTTCGTGCACGAGCGCGCGCGCGATCATGAGCCGGCGCTTCATTCCGCCGGACAGACTGCGCGCCGAATCCTTACGCCGGTCCCAGAGCTTGAGTTCCTTAAGGTACTTCTCGGTACGCTCCCGCGCCAGCGAGCGGCCGAGGCCGTAGTAACCGGCCTGGTTGAGCACGACGTTCTCGACCTTCTCCCATAGATTGACGTTGATCTCCTGCGGCACGAGTCCGATATAGGACTTGGCCGCCTCGAGATCGGTGTCGATAGAGTGGCCGAACACTTCGACCTCGCCGCTCGACTTGTTGACGAGCGAACTGATGATACCGATGGCGGTCGTCTTGCCGGCCCCGTTGGGCCCGAGCAGCGCGAAGAAGTCGCCGGCCTCGACCGTGAGATCGATGCCTTTCAATGCCTGGTTGCCGTTGTCGTACGTCTTCGTGACGTTTTTCAGGGAGAGCGCTTTCATGTGGCCGCGTATTGTAACCACGCGGGCGCGGCATCGGTACGGCTTTGCAGACTCCTAACTTCGGCGCGCCGGCGACGGTCCCAACGAGCAGGCCGCGGCGCGCTGCGGTCGCCGGCTCGCGACGCTGAACCCCGTCATGGCCGTCTGCAGGGCGCAGACGCGGGATGCGAGCCGCACGTCGCGCTCCGGGCTCGTGCCCGCGGCGAGCAGTTTGTTCCAGAAGGTCGCCTGCGTGCCAAGGCGCAGCGCGAGCAGGCCGGGCTCTCGTGCGCCGAAAGCCAACACGTCGAGCAGCAGCGAGCCCGCCAGCCGCTCGCACCATTCGATCGAGGCACCCGACAGAACGCGGGCCGCGTAGGTGTCGCGTCGGGCAAGCTGCCAGAGAAAGCCCAGCGTCGCCGACGCGAGTTCGGCGACCCTGGGCGGCGGCTCGTGCATCGCGTCGACGAGGTCGCGACGGCGGCGCGCCTCGAACACCGGCGCCCAGCGTGTGAGATCCTGCTCGCCCACCGACAGGAGCAAAAGCGGCGTCCGGGCGATGCGCTCACGCTCGTCGTTGCCGAGCCTGGCGAGCTTCGCCGCAAGCGCGGGCGGCGCCTGTATCCAGTCGTGCCCGCAGCCCAGGACACCGAGCAGCGACGCGTTCAACGCGAATACGTTGTTGAGATCATGATCGGCAGGACCCTTGTAGGCCATCGCTCCCTCCTTTTTCGGGCGTAGATAGAGATTTGTGAAAAAGTCACTACATTTACACCATATTCGATTGGAACATCGTATTAGTTCTCGTAAAACTATATATGGTACATTACTCGTCCGAGGAAACAGAAATGCGCGTTACCGACGATCGCTACACGGGGGAACGCCGGCAGTTCGAGCTGGCGCTCAGAATGATTGGCCACGAGGCGCGAACTCGTACGATTCGGGATTGCACGGGCCTATCGGACGACCGCATCCGCAAGCTTTATGCCACCTATTTCCGCGATTCCGGTGTCAGCGGCGTTCGACGCCGCCGCGGCAAGTCGCCGCAGCAGGTCGGCCGGTTCGTCAAGAATCCGGACAACCAGTTGCAAGCCACGACGCTCGTGGCGCTCTACTGCGCAGGCCTCGTGCTGCGAATTGACGAGAATCGCAAGGTGCACAGCCGCTGGCCCAGGCCCGACGTCGAATTCGGCCACCGCGTGTGCCGCGCCTACGAGCACTACCTGAAGCTGCACGACGAACCCGCGCTGAGTTTCGAATGGGCCTGGAATCTCCTGAAGTGCATCGCCTGGAATGATGAGCTGTACCTCGCGGCCTGCCGCGGCTGCGGCGCACCCTATGTCCAGGACGCCTACGCGCTGGACCTGCGCATCTGCCCGTCCTGCGCGATCGAGGGCAAGCGCCGGCAACGCGACCACGATCTGTTTTGATCTAGTACACTTCGGCCGGCATGACCGCCCGCCCATACAATCACAACGTCTTCGCCGGCGCTTTCGTCGACCGTTTCGGCGAACGACGCAAGGACCCCGAATGGCTGGCGCGCGCGCTCGACGATCCGAAGAGCCGCTTCCTGCCCGTCTGGGGTGAGCTCTGCCTGGTAGGAGGGAATCCGCCCTCGGCCTGCCTGCTCGGCCGGGAGCAGGTCGCACCGCACATCGATACGCCCGAGGAGCTCATTTTCCTGGGCCTGTTCCACGAACGCCCGACGTTCGCCATCGGTCTGAGCGACGACGAAACTCCGGCTTTCGACGACGACGGCGAGTTCATGGACCTTCGCCGCGCGGGCACCCTGCTCGCGGCGGACCAGGCCAATCTCGTCGCGCATGCCCGCGCGCTGGTCCTCTGGCATCAGTCGCAGCTTTACTGTGGACGCTGCGGCGCGGCGACTCTGCCCGAGGCCGGCGCGAACGCGCGGCGCTGCAGCAACGAGGACTGCGCGAAAACCCAGTTTCCGCGAGTGGACCCGGCGATCATCGTGCTGGTCTCGGACGGCGATCGCTGCCTGCTCGGCCGCCAGCCGAACTGGCCCGAGGGCCGCTATTCGACCATCGCGGGCTTTGTCGAGCCCGGAGAGAGTCTCGAGGACGCGGTTCGTCGCGAAGTCTACGAAGAGACCAATATCCGCGTCGGCGATGTGCACTATGCCAGTTCGCAACCCTGGCCGTTCCCGTCGTCGCTCATGCTGGGCTTTTACGCCGAAGCGCTGTCTACCGAGATCGTGCTGAACGACGGCGAGCTCGAGGACGCGCGCTGGTTCGCCCGGCGCGAACTCCGCGGCGAATTCCCGAAGCTGCCGTTCGGCATCTCGATAGCGCGGCGCCTCGTCGACGGCTGGACCGGCCGGGCGGACGGCTGAGCAATCCGTGTGCCTGCTGGTCGTCGCCTATCGCGTGCATCCCGAGCTGCCGCTGATCGTCGCGGGCAATCGCGACGAGTTTCACGGGCGGCCGGCGAGCGAGGCAGACTGGTGGACGGACAGACCGGATATCCTCGGCGGGCGCGATCTCGAGGCCGGAGGCACCTGGCTCGGCGTGCATCGCTCGGGACGCATCGCGACGGTCACGAACTATCGCGACGCCGACCGGCCTTCGGGACAGTTCGTCTCCCGCGGCGGGCTCGTTACGGGCTTCCTGGAAAGCAATGAGGACCCGTTCGACTACGTCGACGCGATCGACGGCGATCGCTACGCTGGATTCAACCTGCTCGGCTTCGCCGGCGGACGACTCGTCTATCGGTCAAACCGCGGCGCCGGCAGCCGCGAGCTGCGACCCGGCATCTACGCGGTCGCCAACGCGACGCTCGACACGCCCTGGCTAAAGGTCGAGCGCGTGAAGGTGGCGATCGACAAACTGGTTCGCGACGATGCGGTCAGCGTCTCCGCGCTGCTCGACATGCTCGGCGACCGGACGCGTGCACCCGTCGAATCGGGACAGGAGGCTTACGCGGACCTCCCGGCCGAGCGGCTGCAGGCCCTGTCTGCCCCGTTCGTCGTGATGCCCGAGTACGGTACGCGGTGTTCTACCGCCGTTCTGATCGACGGCAAAGGCCGCCTGAGCTTCGCTGAACGGCGTTTCGACAGCGCCGGACAGCGCACGGGGCAGTCGGACTATGCCGTCACGATTGCGCGTTAGCGCAAGTAGCGACGACCCGCGGGCGTATCGATCGCCGCGGTCAGCCCGAACGTCCCGGCTTCGCGCACATCGACGTCGGCATCGAGGACGGCGCAGGCGTCGCGAATCCCGGTGGCATCCGGATGTTCGACGACGAGTTCCCGCAGCCGGCCGCCCAAGGGAGCAACGCTGGACGGATGCGGCGTGTTACCCCAGTCGATCAGGAACGGCAATGCGCCGCCGCGGCGATTCGCGTAGGGATCGGTGAGCTGCCAGCGTATGAGTTCGCCGTCCGGCGTCTCGCGTTGACCGGGCTGGACGGCGCCGAATCCCAGACCCGCCGAATTGGCCGCCCTCGCCGACACGTCGATATCGTCGACACGCAGCACCCAGGTGATCAGGCGGCTGTCCTCGTGGGGCGGGAGATCGACCAGCAGGCCGTGCGCGGGGACCGGTAGATCCGGGTCGCGCGCGACGACTTCGAGATAGGCGCCGGGTCCGAGCGACAGCAACGCGTTGTGGGTGCCGAAACGTTCGTGGCGACCACCGATCACGGGCCGCACTCCGAGCAGCGCTTCGATTTCGTCGCGGCCACGCTCGAGATCAGAGCAGGCATACAGCAGGTGGTCAACAGGATTGCCCGGCATCGGCTCAGCCGCTGTAGCAATCGACGATGAAGCGCGCGATGTCCGCAATCTCCCGCGGATGCACCGCATGCGCCATCGGGTACTCGCGCCACTCGACGTCGTAGCCAAGCGACTCGAGCGTTTGGGCGGCGTGTCGACCGCCCTCGATAGGCACCATCGGGTCGGCCGTGCCGTGTGCGACGAACGCGGGCACGTCGGTGTTGCCGGCGCCGCTCGCATTCTCGACTTCAGCCTCGATCGTTCCCGGCAGCGGCAGGTAGGTCGAGAGCGCCACGAGGCCCGCGAAACGTTTCGGAGATCGCAGCACGTGGTGCAAGGCAATAGCACCACCCTGCGAAAAGCCCGCGATGAGAATCCCCTCGTCGGCCATGCCGCGCCGTGCTTCGCGTTCGACGAGCCTCGCGAGGTGTTCGTTGCTCTCGCGCACGCCGGCTTCGTCGGCGCGGCCCTCGGCGTCGAGACTGACGATGTCGTACCACGCGCGCATTGCCATGCCGCCGTTCAGCGTGACCGGACGCACGGGTGCGTGCGGGAATACGAAGCGCAGTTCGAGCCCGGCGGGCAGACGGAGCTCCGGTACGATCGGTTCGAAATCGTGGCCGTCGGCGCCCAGGCCGTGCAGCCATATGATGCTGCCGACCGGAGAAGGTCCGGTCTCTATCTCAACGGTTTCGAGCGTGGTCATGCATGAGGCTCCCGGGCCGGGGGTCGAAAGGCCGCGCAGTGTAACGCAATTCGAGGCGCTCGCGGTGTTGACATTCTATGCGCATTTATATATTTTTATGCGCATATTTATTCCGCACTCGTGAAGCCATGCCACAGACCAGCAGCGACCAGTCCGAACGTCGCGCGGCGATTCTCGAACTCCTGTCCCACGGACCGGTCGAGACCCAGCAGTCGCTCGTGCGCGAACTGACCGCGCGCGGGCTCAAGGTAACGCAGTCGAGCGTCAGTCGCGATCTGCGTGATCTGGGCGCGATCAAGACCGCGGGCGGCTACGAAATGCCGCGTGTCGACCACGACGCCGAGCAGGAACTCAAGGCCGTCGCACCGCTGGTCCGGAGTACGTCGCCGGCCGGCGCTCATCTGCTCGTCATCAAGACCGCGACGGGCGCTGCGCAGCGCGTCGCGCTGGCGCTCGACCGCTCGGGCTGGCCTGAGATCGTCGGCAACATCGGCGGTGACGACACCGTGTTTGTCGCCACGACGTCGGCGAGCGGCCAGAGGCTCCTGGCCTCGAAGATCGAGCGCGCTCGCGCATCCTGACCCTGACTCTTTTGCGGAGCGAACAGTGAGCACCCAATCCTCGCCCATTCTGCTTGCCTTTTCCGGCGGCCTCGACACGTCGTTTTGCGTGCCCTGGCTCAAGGAAACTTACGGCCGCGACGTTATCACGGCCTGCGTCGACACCGGCGGAATCGACGCCGATGCGGCGACGGATCTGGAACGCCGCGCGCGTGAGCTCGGCGCTATCGAACACGTGCTGCTCGATGCCAAAGCGGACTTTTTCGACGACGTCATCCGCTACCTGATCGCCGGCAACGTCCTGCGCGGCAACGCCTATCCGCTGTGCGTGGGCGCCGAACGGGGTCTGCAGGCAGCGCGGCTCGCCGCACTGGCCGCCGAACGCGGCGCGACGACGGTCGCGCATGGCTGCACCGCGGCGGGCAACGACCAGGTGCGATTCGAGGTCGCGCTGCGCACGCTTAAACCCGACCTCGAGGTGCTCGCGCCCGTGCGCGACAACAGCTGGGTGCGCGAGGAGCAGCTCGAGTACCTTCGCGATCGCGGAATGCCGCTGCCGCCGCAGGGCTCTGACTACTCGATCAACCGCGGCCTGTGGGGCATCACGATCGGCGGCCGCGAGACGCTCACGTCCGAGCGCTCGCTGCCCGAAGGCGCATGGGTGTTGTCGGCCGGTGCGTTCACGGACCCCGTCCCGGAAAGTGCGCACACGCTCGAGTTCCACGCGGGCATTCCGGTCGCGCTCGACGGCGAGTCGATGTCGCCCGTCAAGCTGATCGAGGCGCTCGAGACGCTGGCCGGGCGCTACGGCATCGGTCGCGGCATCCACCTTGGCGACACGGTGCTCGGCACCAAGGGCCGCGTGGCATTCGAAGCGCCGGCCGCGATGACGCTGATCACGGCACACCGCGAGCTCGAGAAACTCGTGCTGAGCGCGCTGCAGACGCGCGTCAAGGACACGCTGGCGGCGGCCTACGGCGACCTCGTACACGAAGGCAAGCAGCTCGATCTCGTATGCCGGGACATCGAGGCATTCGTGGTGTCTTCGCAGGCGCGCGTGACGGGCACGGTGTCGTTCACGCTCAGGCCGGGGCAGCTGTTCGTCGACGGCGTCGAGTCGCCGTTTTCACTATTGGCGGCGACGCGCGGCGTGTACGGTGAGGCGGCCGGCGAATGGACGCCGTCGGATGCGCTCGGTTACGCGCGCATCCTGTCGCTGACCGGCTCACTGCAGACCCGGGCGGCTGGATGAGCGGGATGCGGACCGTATTCGCCGACAAGATCGCCTCGGTCGCACAGCACGCCGAGCTCGGCAGCGAGCTCAGGCTGTCGACGGACATTCCCTGCGAGGAGGGCGTGCTCGTAGCGGCGCGGGTGCTGAACAACAAGTCGCGTTACAACCAGCTCGAATTGACCTCGGGCCGCATGGCGACGCTCACGCAGGGCGACGTCATCGTCGGCGCGCTCGGCTTTCGCAACGCGCTGCGCGGCTACTCCGGCAAGCTGCCGACCGAACTCGAGGTCGGCGATACGCTGCAGATCCTCAACATCGGCGGCGTGCTGGGCGTTTGCGACTCGGCCAATCCCGACGTCGGGCCGCCGTTCAACTGCGAGGTTCTCGGCACGGTCCTTAACTTTCCCTACCTCGGCGAACGCATCGGCGTGCCGGCGCGTGTCGGCGAAAAGCCGCTCGACGCCGAGGCCAGGCTCGATACGGCCGGCGTACCCGTGGTCGCGCTGGCGGGCACCTGCATGGACTCCGGCAAGACCGCCGCATCCTGCGCCATCGTCGGCCGGCTCAGGCACCTTGGATTCGCCGTCGCCGGCTGCAAGGCCACGGGCGTGTCGCTAAGGCGGGACATCCTTGCAATGGAAGACGCGGGCGCCCGTGACACGATGATCTTCTCGGACTTGGGCGTAGTGACGACGACCGCCGACAACGGACCGGCGCTGACGCGCGCGCTGTTGAGCACGCTGGCCGCGCGGCGCCCGGATGTCATCGTCCTGGAGCTCGGCGACGGCCTGATCGGCGAATACGGCGTCGAAGCGATCCTGACCGACGATGCGATCCGCGACGCGCTGACGGCCGTGGTGCTGTGCGCCAACGACCCGGTCTCGGCGTGGGGCGGCGCGAAGCTCCTGCGCGACCAGTTCGGCATCGAACCCGCGATCGTGACCGGGCCCGCGACCGACAACATCGTCGGCGTGCGGCAGATTGCCGATCGCACGGGCTTGAACGCCATCAACGCGCTGAGCGACGGCGTGAAACTCGGCGACGCCGTGGCCGAGGCGACCGGGCTCGGCTCATGAGCGCCGCCATCCAAAGCGTCGTTCTGGGCGCCACGGGCTACGTCGGCGGCGAGTTCCTGAGACTCATTGCCGCCCACCCGACCTTCGAGCTCGGCGGCGCGGTCTCCGAAAGCCGGGCCGGCGACGCCGTGGCGGCGGTGTTCCCGCATCTCGCGACGGCGGTCGGCGAGACCGCCTTTGTGGGTCACGACGAGTGGGCCGGGCGCATCGATCGCGGCAGCCGGGTCGCGCTGTTCTCGGCCGCGCCGCACGGTGCGTCGGCCGCCATCCTGCGCTCGGCTCTCGAGCGCGCGTCCGCGCGTGACCTCGACATCCACGTCGTCGATGCATCGGCCGACTTTCGGTATGCGAAGCAGGCAGACTACGAGGCCGTCTACGGCGAGCATGGCGCCCCGGAGCTCATCGAGCATTTCAGCTCGGGGCTGCCCGAGCACGTCGACGGTACGCCGACCGCCCACGTCGGTCACCCGGGCTGTTTCGCGAGCGCGATGCTGCTCGCGGCGGTGCCGCTGATCGCCTCGGGCCTGACGGGCGGCGAGCTGTTCGCCACGGGAATCACGGGCAGCACGGGGTCGGGCCGCAGCCCGCAGCCGGGCACCCACCATCCCGAGCGGCACAGCAACCTGTACGCCTACAAGCCGCTGTCGCATCGCCATGCTCCCGAGGTTCGGCTGCTCACCGGGCAGGCGACAGGCACGCTGCCCAGGCTCCATTTCGTTCCGCACTCGGGGCCGTTCGCCCGCGGCATACACATGACCGTGCAAACGCCGGCCGAGGGTGTCCCGGTCCAGGCGCTGAAAACTGCGTTCCACGACGCCTATGCCGACTGCGCCTTCGTCGAACTCGTCAACGGCACGCCCAGGCTCAAGGACGTCGTCGCAAGCAACGCCTGCCGCATCGGCGTCGCGGCGAGCGACGAAGCGGTCGTCGTGACGGTCGTTATCGACAACCTCGTCAAGGGCGCGGCGGGCGGCGCCGTGCAGTGGATGAACCGCCTGTGCGGACTGCCGGAAACCGCCGGCCTGCTCGCGCCGGCGCCGGCCTGGACCTGATGACAATGAGCGTGACCGATCCGATGCACAGCGACGACCCGCGGGCGAGAGAAACCGCGGCCACGGTACCCGTCTACGGACAGCTGCCGTTCGTGCCGGTCCGCGCGGCCGGCTGCGACATCGTCACCGACGACGGCCGCTTCATCCTCGATCTGTACGGCGGTCATGCCGTCGCGGCGCTCGGCTACAATCATCCCGGGCTAACGGCAGCCATCCAGCGACAGAGCCAGGAGCTGCTGTTCCAGAGCAACGCGGTCGCGCTCGGCATCCGCGCCCGCGCGGCGGAGCGCCTGACGAGCGTCGCGCCTGCCAGCGTCACGCGCGCGTTCTTCGTCAACTCGGGCGCCGAAGCCAACGAGAACGCGCTCAGGATGGCGCTCGTCGCCACCGGGCGGCGCCGGGTGCTCGCGATCACGCACGGATTCCACGGGCGCACCGCGGGCGCGGGCGCCGTGACGTGGAACTCGAACAAATGGTACGGCTTTCCGCAGAAGCCCTTCGAGGTCGATTTCATACCGCGCGATGACGTCGCGGCCGCTGAGTCGATGATCGACTCGAACGTCGCTGCGGTCATCTTCGAACCCGTGCAGGGCGTTGCCGGCGGCTACGACCTGTCGCAGGAGTTCGTCGAGACGCTGCGTGCCGCCACGGCCCGTCACGGCGCGCTCCTCATCGCCGACGAGGTGCAGTCCGGTATCGGCCGCTCGGGCCAGTACTTCGCATCGCAGGTTTACTCGATCGAACCCGACATCCTGACCGCCGCCAAGTCGCTCGGCGGCGGTGTGCCCTGCGGTGCCGTCCTTTGCAGCGACGCCGTCGCCGGGCACTTCGGCACGGGCGCGCTCGGAACGACCTTCGGCGGCGGGCCGCTGGCTGCGGCGGCGATCGTCGCGGTGCTCGACGCCATCCGCGATGACGGTCTGCTGTTCAACGTCCGCAGCCGCGAGCAGCAGATCCGTGAACAGTGTGTCGTCGGGCCCGTGCGCAAGATTCGCGGCATGGGCCTTCTGCTCGGCCTGATCTGCGACCGCCCCGCACGCGACGTTCGCGACGCGCTGCTCGAACACGACATACTCGCGGGCACGAGCGGCGATCCCAACGTGCTGCGCGTACTTGCGCCGCTCGTGATCGAAGAGCCGCACGTCCTTCGGCTCGCTGACGCGCTGGCCACCCTCGCCCCCATCGAACCTTGAAAGAAGTACAGGAACCGCACATGAAATCGTTTTTGGACCTGGCCGACCTGTCGACCGATAAGATTCAGACGCTTCTCGACCTGGCCAATCGCCTCGACGCGCATCCCGAGACCGAGGCGCTGCGTGGCAAGGTGCTGTCGCTGCTGTTCCTGAGTCCGTCGCTCAGGACGCTGGCTTCTTTCCAGGCAGCCATGACCCGTCTCGGCGGCGGCTCCTTCGTCATCTCGCCCGACATGTCGATCCACGGGCTCGAAACGCGGCCCGGCATCGTCATGGACGGCACCGCAGCGGAACACATTCGCGAGGCCGTGCCGGTCATCGCGTCGTACGGCGATGCGATCGGCATTCGCGCATTCGCCGAGCGCAAGAACCTCGAGCACGACCTGAGCGAGGTCGAGTTCAACGCGCTTATCGACCTCGTCGATACACCGTGTATCAACATGGAGTCGGCCATGGGTCATCCGTGCCAGAACCTCGCCGACTGGAAGACGCTGGATGACTATGACGTCCCGGCCTCGGGCGGCAAGTTCGTCCTGAGCTGGGCGTATCATCCGAAAGCGCTGCCGCTCGCGGTCCCGGCATCCACGCTGTACACGGCCGCGCGGCGCGGCATGGACGTCACGGTGCTGAGGCCTGACGGCTTCGAGCTGCCCGAACCGGTCATGCGGAAGGCGAAGGATGCGGCCGACGCGTCGGGCGGCTCGATCGTCGAATCCGACGACCGCAGGGCCGCGATGGATGGCGCGCACGTCCTGTATGCCAAGTCCTGGTCGTCGACCCGCCACTACGGCGACCGGCTCGCCGACCAGAAGCTGCGCGAAGACTACCTCGACTGGTGCGTCGACGAGTCCTGGTTCGCGACGGCCCGTGACAACTGTCACTTCATGCACTGCCTGCCCGCGCGCCGCGGCGTCGTCGTCGCCGACGCCGTGCTCGACGGGCCGCGCAGCATCGTCATTCACGAGGCACGCAACCGGATGCTCGCGCAAATGGCCGTGCTGTACGAACTGCTCGGAGCCTGACCATGACCGCACAAAAGGATCGCGCGATCGTCGTCTCGGCGCTCAAGCACGCCGCGCCCTATATTCGCCTGTTCAAGCGGAAGACCTTTGTGTTGAAGGCCGGCGGCGAAGTCTTCGCCGATGCCGAAGAGACGCGGGCACTCATGGAGCAGGTCGGCATTCTTCACCAGGTCGGCATTCGCGTCGTGCTCGTGCACGGCGGCGGCCCGCAGTCGACGCGCCTCGCGGAGGCGCTCGGCGTGGACACGACCTTCGTCGACGGGCGACGGGTTACCGACGGCGCGTCGCTCGACGTCGCGACAATGGTGTTGAACGGCCAGATCAACACCCGCGTGCTCGCCGCCTGTCGGGATCTCGAGATTCCGGCCGTCGGGATCAGCGGCGTGGACGCGGGCCTGATCCGAGCGAAGCGGCGGCCGCCCGTCGAGCGGGACGGCGCCGAGACGGTCGACTACGGCTTCGTCGGCGACATCGAGTCGGTCGATGCGGAAATCCTTCGAAAACAGCTCGACAACGGGCTGATGCCCGTCGTAAGCCCGCTCTCCTGCGACGAAGACGGCACGCTTCTGAACATCAACGCTGATACGGTCGCCGCGGCGATCGCCGCCGAACTCGACGCCGAGAAGCTGATTCTCGCCACGGGCGCGGCGGGCATCCTCGAGGACGTCGGCGACCCGCAGTCGCTGATCAGCTACATCGATCGCAAGGCGCTCGAGGCGCTGCGCTCCAGCGGCAAGCTCGCCGACGGCATGCTGCCGAAGGCCGCCGCGATCGACGCGGCGCTCGCCAACGGCGTCGAGCGCGTGCACGTGATCTCCTGGAAACTGCCGGACAGCCTGCTGCTCGAAGTCTTCACCAACGAAGGAACGGGCACGCTGGTCGTCAACGACATTGCGGCGCTGACCCCGGCCGAGCAGGGCGGCGTGGCATCGTGAGCCGGCTCTGGGACAAGGGGCTGCCGCTCGACGAGCGCGTACTGCGCTACACGGCCGGCGAGGACCACGTGCTCGATGCGCGGCTCGTGGCCTACGACGTCCGCGGCTCGATCGCGCACGCGACGATGCTCGCGAGCGTGGGCCTGATCAGCGACGCCGACCGCGACGCCATTCGCGACGGCCTCGAAGCGCTCGAGGCAAGCTTCGACAAGGGTGAGTGGGAGATCACGCTGGCCGACGAGGACGTGCACACGGCGCTCGAAACGCGGCTGACAGCCGCGATCGGCGAGCCGGGCGGACGGCTGCACCTCGGCCGCTCGCGCAACGACCAGGTACTGACGGCCTTGAGGCTGTACCTGTCGGATGCCACCCAGGACCTGACAGAACGCCTCGCCAGGCTCCGCGAAGCCATCGCCGGTCTCGTCGAACGCCAGGGCGACGTCGCCCTGCCCGGCTACACGCACATGCAACACGCCATGCCGTCGTCGGTCGCGCTCTGGTGCGGCGGCTTCGACGAGGCATTCGAAGACGCCATCGACGGACTGGCCGCCGCCGCACGCCGCGCGCGCAAGAACCCGCTCGGCAGCGCCGCGGGCTATGGTACGCCGGGCCTGCCGCTGGATCGTTCCCGGACGACCGAGCTGCTCGGCTTCGAGAGCACCCAGGAGCCGGTCACGGCCGTGCAGCTCTCGCGCGGCAAGGCCGAAAGCACGCTGCTGTTCGAGATCACGCTGCTGCTCACGGACCTGGGCCGCATGGCATCCGACCTGTTGCTGTTCTACACGCAGGAATTCGGCTACGTGACGCTGCCGTCCGACACGACGACGGGCTCGTCGATCATGCCGCAGAAGCGCAATCCCGACGTGCTCGAACTGCTGCGCGGCGCATCCTCGACGGCGCAGGCCTGCCTCGATGAGGCGCTGATGGTCACGGCCAAGTTGCCCTCGGGCTACCAGCGTGACCTGCAACGCCTGAAGTCGCCTCTGTTTCGCGGCATCGATCTCGCCGTCGACAGCGTCGACATCATGGCCCACGTTCTCGACGGCCTCGCCTTCGTCGAGGACAACATCGAGATCGACCCCGGCAGCCATGCTACCGAGGAGGCGTACCGGCTCGTGACCGAGGAGGGCATGGCGTTCCGCGACGCTTACCGCAAAATCGGTGAACGCTACAGGTAGACGGCCGATATAATCGGCACCTGTCTCGAGCCGGACCCCTCCGCATGACCAATCGCCGCGTCGTTTCGCTGTGCCTGCTGACGCTCCTGGCGCTCTTCGGCTGCGGTCAGAGCGGACCCTTGTATCTGCCGGGCGACCCGAGTGCCGTAGAGACGCCGCCGTCGATCGGCACCGTGATCGAGGGCGAGGAAGACGACGACGAGAGCGATGACGAGGGCCGGTGAGCGGCCGAGCGAAGCGGAGATCCCCATGAGCAAACCGGACCTTGTACTGATCGACGGCTCGTCGTACCTGTACCGTGCCTACCACGCCCTGCCCTCGCTCACCAACTCCTCGGGCGAAGCGACGGGCGCTCTGCACGGCGTACTCAACATGATCAACAAGCTGGTCCGCGAGCAGCCCGGCGCGCAGGTTGCCGTGGTGTTCGACGCGCCCGGCAAGACCTTTCGAGACGAGATCTTCGAGGACTACAAAGCCAACCGGCCGCCCATGCCCGACGACCTGCGCTCACAGATGCAACCGATTCTCGACGCCGTCGTTGCGATGGGCCTGCCGCTCCTGCGCGTGGAGGGCGTCGAGGCGGACGACGTGATCGGGACGCTTTGCAGGGCGGCGCGATCCTCGGGCAAGGCGGTGCTCGTCTCCACGGGTGACAAGGACATGGCGCAGCTCGTCGACGACGGCATCGCGCTCGTCAATACGATGAGCGACACGACGCTCGATCGCGACGGCGTCAAGCAGAAGTTCGATGTGTACCCCGAGCAGATCGTCGACTACCTGGCGCTGGTGGGCGACACGTCCGACAACATACCGGGTGTTCCTAAGGTCGGTGCGAAGACGGCCGCAAAATGGCTGAAGCTATACGCCAGCGTTGACGGCATCATCGAGCATGCCGACGAGATCAAGGGCAAGGTCGGCGACAGCCTGCGGGACAGCATCGAGCAGCTCGAGCTGTCGCGAACGCTGACCGAAATCCGCTGCGACGTGGAACTGCCGGTCACGATTGACGAACTCACGGCGAGCGACCCCGACATCGATGCGCTGAAAAAGCTGTACGAGCGCTACGAGCTGCGCACGCTTCTGCGACAGCTCGGTGAAGGCGTCGCCGAAGCCGAACAAACGGCGGAGGAATCGAATGAGAAAGGCGAGTACGAAACCGTGCTCGACTGGAAAGCGTTCGACGCATGGTTCGAGCGCATCGGGGCCGCGGACCTCGTCGCGCTGGATACCGAGACCACGAGCGTCAACTACATGGAGGCCGAGCTCGTTGGAATCTCGCTCGCGGTCGAGGCCGGCAAGGCCGCCTATATCCCGGTCGCGCACGATTATCCTGGCGCGCCCGAACAGCTCCCGCGCGACGAGGTGCTCGAGCGTCTAAGGGACTGGCTCGAGGACGAGGCGCATAAGAAGGTTGGCCATCACCTGAAGTACGACGCCCACATATTTGCGCGCTACGGCATCGCTCTGGCGGGCATGGCTTTCGACACGATGCTCGAGTCCTATGTCTTGAACAGCGTCGCGACGCGCCACGACATGGATTCGGTCGCTCGTCACTACCTGGGCGTCGAGACGATCCACTACGAGGACGTAGCCGGCAAGGGTGCGAAACAGCTGACCTTCAACGAGGTCGACCTCGAGGCCGCGGCACCCTACGCGTCCGAGGACGCCGACATCACGCTCAGGCTGCACGAGTCGCTGTGGTCGGGACTCGGTCAGGAGCCGGCACTCAGGTCGGTTTACGAGGAGATCGAGCAGCCGCTCGTTCCCGTGCTGTTGGCCATGGAAGAAACCGGGGTCCGCGTCGACCGTGACATGCTGGCGAAACAGAGCCGCGAACTTGCGGCACGTATGGGCGAACTCGAAGCGGAAGCACATGACCTGGCCGGCGGCCCGTTCAACCTGGGATCGCCGAAGCAGCTACAGGAGATTCTGTTCGAGCGCCTCGAGCTGCCGGTCATCCGCAAGACACCCAAGGGCCAGCCGTCGACAGCCGAGGACGTGCTGTCCGAGCTCGCGCACGACTACGACCTGCCGCGCGTCATCATCGAGTACCGGGGCGTGAGCAAGCTGCGCAGCACCTACACCGAGAAACTGCCGAAGCTCGTCGCCGAGGCGACCGGCCGGCTGCACACTTCCTACCACCAGGCCGTCGCCGCGACCGGCCGGCTTTCCTCGACCGATCCCAACCTGCAGAACATTCCGATCCGCACGCCCGAGGGCCGACGGATTCGCCAGGCGTTCGTGCCGCCCGATGGCTACCGGCTGCTCGCGGCCGACTATTCGCAGATCGAGCTCAGAATCATGGCCCACCTGTCCGGCGACGACGGACTTCTGGACGCGTTCGCGAGGGAGCTCGATGTGCATAGGGCGACGGCGGCGGAAGTCTTCGGCGAGTCTCTCGACGACGTCACGGCCAGCCAGCGGCGCTCGGCGAAGGCGATCAACTTCGGCCTGATGTACGGCATGTCCGCATTCGGCCTCGCGCGCCAGCTCGACATCTCGCGGGGCGAGGCGCAGGAGTACGTCGACCTGTACTTCGATCGCTATCCGGGCGTCAAAGCTTACATGGACGGCATCCGCGAGTCGGCGCGCGACCGGGGATACGTCGAGACCGTGTTCGGCCGCCGGTTGTATCTGCCCGAGATCAAGGCGCGCAACGCGCAGCGCCGCCAGTACGCCGAGCGCAGCGCCATCAACGCGCCGATGCAGGGCACCGCGGCCGATATCATCAAGCGCGCGATGGTCTCGGTGCAGGGCTGGCTCGACGATGCGTCCAGCGGCGCGCGCATGATCATGCAGGTACACGACGAACTCGTGCTGGAAGTGCCCGAAGACTCGGCCGAGAGCGTTCGCGACGAGGTCGTCGCGCGGATGAGCGCGGCCGCCGAGCTCAAGGTGCCGCTTGCGGTCGAGGCGGGGTTGGGCGACAACTGGGACGAGGCCCACTGACCGTCTGCCGACTCAGAACGAGTCTAAACAAAAATCGCATATTTATCAGAGATTTGTATTTAGACGGGAACTAAACCTGCGCGGCAGAATCTCAACTACCGAGTGCTAAAGCCACTCGCCTGCTTACCTCCCTTAAGCAGGCGTGCATGCGGTTTCCCCAAGCCGCTTGCTGCTTCTTGACCCCGGTCGTGTACCCGCACGCTTCCGGGGTTTTTTTGTGCCCGGTTCCGCGGGGCTACGCCGTTGAGAGCATATCCTCCAGGCGCTGCCGGGCCTCCTCCTCGCCGTCCCGGTTCAATGCCGAGAAGAGCTGCACGGTCGCGCGCGTGCCCAGCGCCTTTCGGGTCGTAAGAAGTGCCGTGGCCGCCTGGCCGCGCTTGAGCTTGTCGGCCTTGGTCAGCAATACGTGGATCGGCAGTTCGACGCTCGCGGCGAATGCCAGCATACGCTCATCGAACTCGGTCAGGCCGCGCCGGATGTCCACGACGAGGATCAATCCGCGCAGCGAACCGCGCGCTTCGAAGTAGGTCGACAACAGCACGCCCCAGTGCCGGCGCGTCGCATCGGAAACCTTCGCGTAGCCGTAGCCGGGCAGATCGACGAGCCGCCGCCCTGGCGCCAGGGCGAAGAAATTCACGAGCTGGGTGCGCCCCGGGGTCTTGCTCGTGCGGGCGAACCGCCGGCGATTGACGATGACGTTGATCGCGCTCGACTTGCCGGCGTTCGAGCGACCGGCGACGGCTACTTCCGCCCCTTCGTCAGGCACGAATTGACCAACGGCGTTGGCGCTCTTTATGAAGGCGGCGTCCGGATACATCATTGGAGTAAGTTCCGAGCTTTGTGTGTATAATTTCCGGCTGTGAATCATACCCGGCGCCACGGGTTCAAGGGCGCATCCCAGATACGTTTCCGGTTTCGGCGGCTCACGGCCGCTGTCCGGAGCGAGCGGCTCGAAAGAGGCGTTTTTGACGTGCGGGCCACCAGGGTACCCGGCGAGCGCCGACGCGAGTTGGTTTACGTAAAATTTGGTTCTATCAGATGAAGAGAGTATCGATGACAACGAGACGGCAATCCGCCCTTCGTCCGGGCGCGGTTTTCGGCGCGGTCCTGGCATTGAATGGCCTGCTGTTCCTGTCCGCACCCGCCGGCGCCGAGAGCCTGGTTGACGGCGACGCCGAGGCCGGCAAGGCGAAATCCATCACCTGCTCGGCGTGCCATGGCGCCGAAGGGGTCAGCGCCAACCCGCTGTGGCCCAACCTTGCGGGCCAGGGCGCTCCGTACATCGTCGCGCAGCTCAAGAACTTCAAGCAAGGCCGCCGCAACAATGCCCTGATGAATGCCCAGGCGATGACCCTGTCCGATCAGGACATGATCGATCTCGCAGCGTACTTTGCGTCGCTGCCGCCGGCTGCGAAGGCGGTCGCCGATCCGTCTCTCGTCGACCGCGCCGAAGCCCTGTACCGCGGCGGCCACAACGAAAACGGCGTCCCTGCCTGCATTGCCTGTCACGGCCCGCAGGGTCGCGGCAATGCCGCTGCGGCCTACCCGGCGCTGAACGGCCAGCATGCCGCCTATGCGGCCAAGACGCTCGCGGACTACGCCTCGGGTGAACGCAGGAGCGACCGGCAGGTCCAAATCATGCGCACGATCGCCGAGCGGTTGACGCAGGACGACCGTCAGGCACTGGCCTCGTATTTACAGGGACTCAAGTAGATGGAATCACCGAGCATCGCCCAACGTTTCGCGCTCAGCGCACTGGCTGCTTTCGCGGTCGTCTTCGTCGCAGGCTGCGGCGGCGGCGAACAGCCGCAGGAAACCGCCGATGCGGCCGTCGATACCGACGCGGCCGTCGCCGAACAGGCGCAGGCCGCCGAAGGAGATGGGTCGGACATCGCCACGGTTGACGATGAGTCGCTCGAGGTCGTTGAGGAATCCGCCGCCGAGCCCGAGGACACGGGCGAGGAAGCTATCGTCCTCGCGCGCGCCGACACGCCGGCCGCGACGATCGACTTCAAGTACGACGAGGGCACCCACTACACGCGCCTCGTGCCGACGCAGCCGACCGTGGGTGGCGCAGACAAGGTCGAGGTGGTCGAAGTTTTCTGGTACGGCTGCCCGCACTGCCTGACGCTGGAGCCCTACCTCGCCCGCTGGGAAGAGTCGAAGCCTGCGGCGGTACGCTTCGTGCGTATGCCGGCCATGTGGAACGAGGTCTTAAGAAAACATGCGCAGCTGTTCTATACCGAGCAGGCGCTCGTGCGCAGTGGGGTCATTTCCGACCCGGCCGCGTTCCGCGCGGCCGTGTTCTCGGCCTACCACGCGCAGGGCAACAGGCTCCTGACCGACGCGGCCATCCAGGCACACTTCGAACGCTTCGGTGTCGGCGAGGACGAGTTCAACAAGGCCTGGAACTCGTTCGAGGTTGCGCAACAGATGCGCAAGGCCGCGGACCTGACGCGCCGCTATGGCGTCTCGGCCGTGCCGGCCGTCGTCGTCAACGGCAAGTTCCGTACCGGCGGCCAGCAGGCAGGCGGCTACGACGAACTGATCGAGGTCATCGACGAACTCGTCGTCCGGGAAAGCGCGCGCTAGCTAGTGTCCTGAGTCAGCCGTTGTCCTCGGCGACGATTCGAAACGAACCGTCGGCCTCGCGCCGCCAGTAGAGCCGCTTCACGAGTTCGCGGGTCTTGCCGTTCTTCGCGATCGTGGTCTGTCGGAAGCGGCTCAGGTAGAGATTCTCGTACTCGGGATCGCCGAGCAGCGTTAGGTCGTCGATCTCGATGTCGACAGCGCCGCGTTCGGCGAACCCGCGGTACTTGAGCGCCGCCCAATCCGCCACGTCCATGCCCCGGTAGCGAAAGTCGTCCGCGTACATTGACAGGTAGCCATGCAGGTTGCCGGCCGCCGCGCTGTCGATCCACGCTGTCAGCGCATTCCTGAGTCCCGCACGCAGCGCCTCGACCTCACCGGGCTCGGCGTAGGCCTGTTCGCGCGTCACGATCACGGGCGTCGTCAACGGCACGAGCCGCATGAGCAGCAATGCGAGGTCTTCGTTGGGCAGCGCGATACAGCCGTCCGTGTCGAGATACGGCCGCTGCTCCGGGCCCGGCTTCACGCCGTGGACCCAGATTCCGTCGCCCGTTCGCCGGTTTCGCCGATCCCACGCGTTCGGGTAGTCGAGCGGGAACGCGGCTATGCCGTACTTCTCGTCCATGCGCGTGGTATCCAGCCGATCGACGACGAAGTAGATCCCGAGCGGGGTACGCCGATCCCAGGCACGCTCCTTGCCCGTGCCGTTCTCGCCGATCGACATATAGCCCTCGCCCGCGAGTGTGAGCGTGCCGCCGTCGTTCGAGTAGCGCAGGAACGTCGACGCGCCCGTATCGGCGACGTACACGTCGGCGACCGAGTCGGGCAACTCGATCAGGTAGGCGGGGAGCCGTTGCCCGGGCTCGGCGACGGCGTCGGCCAACAGCAGCGCGGTGCAAAGCGCCGCGATGCTCGCATACCGCCTGCGGGCCACCCCGCCGGCGAATACCTGTCGAATCGACACCCGCATGCCCGGATGGTAACCGCGGCGGAGAACGGGCACCAAACCTTTATACCATTTGGTTCTATGTAACGTTTTCGGGCGTTCCCGGAGCAGCCGAGCGAAACGTTTTCGTTCCCTGCCGCATCTAGAACTACGGGAAGGGCGAAAGCGAAAAACAAGATCCGGGGATCGAGGGGGCCGCGAGACAATGAACCTGACCGACCTGAGCACGCGGCACTGGCCTTCGGTTGCCGTCGTCGTCGCGCTGGTTGCCCTGTTCGGGCTCGTTTCCATCTCGAAGCTGCCGATACAGCTCCTGCCGAACATCGAGGAGCCGCAGGTTTCGATCGCCAACTTCTGGCGCGCCGCGGCGCCCGAGGAGATGGAAGCCAACATCATCGAGCCGCAGGAGAACGTGCTCAGGAATACGCCCGGGATGACCGGCATCAACTCGTTTATCAGCCGCGGCAACGGATTCGTTTCGTTGAGCTTCGCGATCGGCACGGACATCCAGGAAGCCAAGCTCGACGTCATCAACAACCTGACACAGGCGCCGCCCCGGCCAGCCGATGCCATCGAGCCGCAGGTTTTTGCCGGCGGCGGTCGGCAGACGCCCGGCGCTGCCTCGCTCCTCGTTCGCGTGCTGCCGGGCAACCCCGTCACCGAACTCTCCGCTTACCAGAAGCTGATCGAGGACGAAGTGCAGCCGCGGCTCGCGCGCATTCCGGGAGTGTCGCGCGTCGAACTACAGGGCGAGCAGCCACGCGAGTTGCACATCACCTTCGACTCCTACCGCGCGGCGGCGCTCGGCATCGAGATCCAGGACATCATAGCGGTGGTCTCACGCACCTCGGACACGTCCGGCGGCTTCGCCGACGTCGGCCGACGACAGTACACCGTGCGCTTCCTGGGCCAGTTCGATCCCGACGAGCTCAATGAACTCATCGTCGGCTGGAGCGGCGAGCGGCCGATCTATCTCGCCGAGGTCGCCGACGTCGAGATCGTGCCGCGTGAACGCGACGGCTTCGTCTACCGCAACGGCTTTCCGGCCTACTACATCACGATTCAGCGCGAGTACGATGCCAACACGGTGTCGATACTCGATGGCGTCAACCTCGCAATCGATGAGCTGAACGCCGGACCGCTGGCGGAGGCCGGGCTGGCCATCGACCTCAGCTTCGACGCATCGATCCACATACGCCGCGCCATCGCGCTCGTGCGCAGCAACCTGGGAATCGGGCTCGCGCTCGCTATCGGCATCCTGTACTTCCTGATGCGCAGCCGTCGCGCCACCTTCCTCGTGACCGCCACCGTACCGCTGTCGCTGCTCGTGGCTTTTCTGGCGCTGCGACTGTTCGACAAGTCGCTCAACGTCATCTCGTTGGCCGGCCTGGCGTTTGCGGTCGGCCTCGTGATGGACGCGGCGATCGTAACGCTCGAGAACATCGTTCGCTGCAGACAGCAGGGCACGGCCTTGTCCGAGGCCGTGACCAAGGGTACGCGGCAAATCACGGGCGCGCTGTTCGCGTCGACCGTGACCAGCGTCGCGATCTTCCTGCCGGTTCTGTTCATGCAGGGCATGGAGGGGCAGCTGTTCCAGGATCTCGCGCTGACGATCGCCGTCGCGGTCACCGCATCGTTCCTGATCGCCATCACCGTGCTGCCCGTGGCCGCCTCGTTCCTGCTCCGGGAGGAGAAGCACGATCCCTGCGCACACTGGTGGGACCGCATTACGCACATCGTTATGCGGCTCACACGCACTCCGGCGCTCTGTCGCAGCTGGATCGCCGCGATACTCGGCGGCTCGATCGTCGCGATCGTCGTGCTGATGCCCAAGGCGAACCTGCTGCCGCAGGCGCCGTCGGATTCGCTCGGCGCCTTTTTCAACATGCCGCCAGGCGGCACGATGGACATGGTGCAGGAGGAGATTGCCGGGACAATCATCGAACGCCTGAAACCGTACATGGATCACGAGCAACAGCCGTACATTCGTGGTTACAACATGTCGGCATTCGGCGCCTTCAATGCGCTGTTCATCTACCCGCAAGATCCGGAGCGCATCGAAGAGATGGTCGGCATCGTGCGCGACGAGGTGCTCGTCGACCTGCCCGACACGCAGGCCTTCGTGCAGCGCTCGTCGCTTTTGAATTTCGGCTTCGACGGCGGACGATCCATCGACGTCGACCTGCAGGGCCCCGACATCAACCTGCTTTCCGAGGTCGCGCAGCAGGCCATGCCGATGATCAACGAGGCGCTGCCGGGCGCAATGGTCAGGCCGCAGCCGACGCTTACGATCGCGGAGCCCGAGCTGCAGCTAATGCCGAACGACCGGCGCATCACGGCCGCGGGTCTCGACCGCGAGAGCGTCGCCACAATGGTCCGCGCCGTCACGAGCGGCACCTTCGTTGGCGAGTACTTCGACGGTAACGACCGGATGGACGTCATTCTCAAGGGCTCAGCCTGGAACTCGCCCGAAGAGCTCGCCTCGACGCCGGTTGCGACGCCGCTCGCCGGCGTTCAGACCCTGGGCGAGCTGACCGACATCCGCCGGACGGTCGGCCCTACGCAGCTGCGCCGCGTCGATGGGCAGCGTACGCTGACACTGACTGTCACGCCGCCGGAAGACATGACCGTGCAGGAGGCGCTCGCTACGCTACGCGAAATGGTCGGTCCGCGAATTGCCGAACTCATGCCCGCCGACATGAGCCTGCAGTACCGCGGCACGGCAGACCGTCTCGAGGAAGCCTTCTCGACGATGGCGGTCAACCTGGCGACCGCCGCGATCGTCCTGTTCCTGATACTCGCCGCGATGTTCCGTTCGCTGCGCGACGCACTGCTCGTCATGCTGTCGATGCCACTGGCGATCGCCGGCGGCGTTGCGAGCTTGAGGGTACTGAACCTGTTCACGCTGCAAGCGATGGACCTTCTGACGATGATCGGTTTCCTGATCTTGCTCGGTCTGGTCGTCAACAACTCCATTTTGCTGGTCATGCAGGCCCGCAACGGCTTGAAGAACGGGCTCGAACGGAGCGCGGCCGTCGCGGAGGCCGTCCGGGTTCGCGCAAGGCCGATTTACATGAGTACGCTGACCAGCATCTTCGGCATGCTGCCGCTGATGCTTATCCCGGGCATCGGCTCGCAGATATACCGAGGCCTCGCCACGGTCATCATCGGCGGCATGCTCGTCAGCGCGATTTTCACCCTGATCCTGATGCCCAGCATTCTGCGGCTACCCCCGCTCAGGCTGCCCGTGAGCATCGCGACCAGGCAAAGCGCAGCAGAGGGAGTTCCCGCCGATGCTTAACAGAATCCTGATCGCCGCCTCGCTGGTGATCGCAATCTCGACCGCGGCCGCGCAGCAACCGCCCGCGAGCGTCGTGCAAGTGGCCGAAGTCACGCGGGAAGAAATCGCGCCGACCGTCGCCGTGCCCGGAACGGTCTTCAGCCGCAACGACGTGCAGATCACGGCCGGCGTCGCCGGCCAGCTCGAACTCGTCGCGGAGCCGGGGACGATAGTCACAAAAGGCCAGCCCGTCGCCGTCATCGACAAGACGACGCTACTGTTGCAGCGCGCCGAGCAGGAGGCCCTGCTGGAGCGCGCTGAGATAAACATCCGCCAGCTCGAGAGCCAGCTGCGCCGGCAGCGCGGCCTGTCGGACCGCAGCCTGGTTTCGGAGTTCGATCTCGAGCAGACCGAGGCGAATCGCGACCTCGCGGTGAGCGACGCAAACATCACCAAAGTCCGGATTCGCCAGATTGACGACCAGATTCGGCGCGCCGACGTCCGCGCACCGTTCACGGGCGTCGTGATCAGCCGCGAGCGGCGAGCGGGCGAGGACGTGTCGCGCGGCGAAGTGCTGGCGAGCCTGACCGACGTGCAGAATCTCGAGGTTCGGGCATTCGTGCCGTTGAAACACCTGCCGAGGACGGTCGTGGGTGAAACACTGTCGATATTCGCGAGCGAAGCGAATCATCCCGGCACAATTCGCTCCCTCGTGCCGACCGGCGACGTCCGCTCGCAGACCTTCGAGGCGCGCATCGATCTGCCGCAAGGCGCCACCGCCGACTGGACCGTGGGCCAGCTCGTTAGTGTCGCCGTGCCGATCCGGGCGCGCGAGCTGGCGCTAACGATCCCGCGTGACGCGCTCGTGTTGCGTTCCGACGGTGCGTTTGTCTTCCGCATCAACGGCGAAGACAAGGCGGAACAGGTCGCCGTCGAGCTGGGCGACTCCAAGGGCGACCTGATCGCGGTCCGCGGCGCCCTGTCCGAGGGCGACCGGGTCGCGATTCGAGGCGCCGAAAACTTGAGGGAGGGCGCCAACGTCCGGATCATGGTTTCCCGAGCCGGTGAAACCGAGGCACCCGCCGACACAGGCGAGGGCTAGTGTCCTGAGTCATGAACTTTCCCGGCGGCGACGGGTCAATACGGTCTAGAGCTGGAGAGGGAACCCGGTGATCGGCCGACACGGTCATGTGCCGGCAGTCCGGGTGGGGTGACAAAATGATCAGATACAGCGTGCTTGCCATCGCAACCCTGCTTCTTCCGTTCGCCTCGGCGCAAGACCGGGAGTTCTCCGACAAAGTCGCGGGCATGGTAATCGGACCGAAAAACCTGGACCTTCACAAGGGGGCCGAGTCTTTGCTGGCCGGCCGCACCGAGGAAGGTATCGAGCTGACATTACGCGGCATGCTCGTCGCACGAGGACCGAGGGAAGAGAAGGCGGGCCTCTCGAATCTCTGCGCGGGCTACACCGTGCTCGGGGACTTCGACGTCGCGCTCGATTATTGCGAGCAGCTGCTCGCGCGGGACGACAAGAGCTGGCGCGCCTACAACAATCGCGCTCTGATCTACATCATGACCGAGCAGTTCGACAAGGCCCTCCAGGATCTAGACAAAGCCGAGCAGCTGAGTCCGGGCGCACCGACGCTCGCTGTCGCTCGCACGCTGTACCGCGATGCCGTGGATCCCGTCGAACCGCAGGTCACGATCTATGACGGGCCGAGTGACGCGGACGCGGAGGACGACGGACAGCCGCGATAACCGGGAGGCGTTTCCGGGGCCGGAGATTATGTCACGGCAGGCCGGTTCGCGACCGCAGCCGGCGCCCGCTACTCCCGTCTAATCGTGTCGAGCGCGCCGCGTTTCTGTACCTCGCCGAGCATCTCCTGAGCACCTTGCTTCGATGCCTCGATCTCGCTCTGACGCCGGCAGATGCGCTGTGACACGCGCGTTCCGGTTACGGCGACTCTCTTGCAGACCATCGGATCGTCCTCGACGACAGCCGCCGATTCGCCCGCGGCGGCGTCACTTGCCGCGACGAGGTCGTCGCCGTCCCCTGACTGCGGTTCGGAGGGGCTGCTCGTGGTCGAGCAACCGGACCCCAGCAGCGCGGCGAAACAAATGACAACATGAAATAAACGCATGATCTTTAGTCTTTTTTTCCAGGTTGGAGGCAGTATCGCATACTTGCCCATGGCCGGCCACCGGCACGGCGGTGTCTGTGGACAGGACGGGTCGATCTGGACCCGCTGCGGCTGCTACTGCACAATCTGCCGAGGCAGGCAGACTGCTTTCGTGGCCGAAGATCTCGAGCCGCGGCAGAGGCTTGCCGGTCAGATCCACTGCCGGGGCGAGAGACGGGATGGCGGACAACGCGGAATCAGCGCTGCGGCATCGAAGAGCCGCCGCAATGGCCGAACTGAAGCGCGGCGAAACGCAGAACGCGGTGGCCATGCTGGCGGATCTCGAGCGGCAGGATCCGGCCGACCCCCATATCAAGCTCGACAAGGCGCTGGCGCTGCGGCTCCAGGGCAAGCTCTCCGCCGCGCTGGAGTCGATCGACGCCGCATTGGCGCTCGACCCGTACTTTTTCCTGGCGCTGCTCTCGAAAGGATCGGTACTGGAGCAGATGGGCAAACGCCGCGTCGCGGTCGGGGTCTACAAGAACGCGCTAAAAATCGCGCCGCGCCCGGAGAACACGCCCGCGTCTTTCGAGGAGCCGATAGGGCACGCCCGCCGCGCCGTCGAAGAGGATGCCAGGGAGCAGGCCAGCTACCTGCACGAACGTCTGAGCGCCGTCCGAGCACGATTCGGCGACACGCCGCTGGAACGAATCGACGAGTGCGCGGACATCATGGCCGGCGCCGCAAAGGTCTATAACGCCGAGCCCGTGCAGCTGCACGTTCCGCGCCTGCCGGCGATCCCGTTCTTCGATCGTTCCCACTTCCCCTGGTTCGAACAGCTGGAGGCACAGACGGACGCCATCCGCGACGAATTATCGGTCCTGCTGGCGGAGGGACTCCCCGGATTCGCGCCGTATGTGGACTATGCGCCGGGTACGCCGGAGAATCAGTTCAAGGAGCTCAATCGCTCCGATCGCTGGAGCTCCCTGTGGCTCTGGCGCGACGGCGAGCGGCAGGATGCGGCCATCGAACGCTGTCCGCAAACCGCAGCCGTTCTCGAGCAGTTACCGCTCGCCGACCAACCCGGATTCGCGCCGACCGCGCTGTTCTCGGCGCTGGCCCCACGTACGCGGATTCCGCCGCATACGGGCTCGACGAATGCCCGGCTGCTGGTGCACCTGCCGCTGATACTTCCCGGACCCGCCGGATTCCGGGTTGGTAATGAAACCCGCGAATGGAAGATCGGCGAAGCCTGGGCTTTCGACGACACGATCGAGCACGAGGCCTGGAACGACTCGGACGAGACACGCGTGATCATGATCTTCGACATCTGGAATCCGCTTCTGAGTGAGGCCGAGCGGGAAATGATCCGTGTCCTGCTTGCTGCCGGGAAGGAGTGGCTGCAGCAAACCGACTGAGGCCTTGTAAACACGCTGCTAGAGGATGCCCGCGTCCTCGAACCGGGTCTTTACGGTGGCGAAGCGCGCTTCGGCGCGGCGCCACGAACCGATCGAATCGGTGTACACCGGCCGGCGCACCTGCATGGCACTGGCCGTCATCGACGGTGCGTCCTGCCGATGGAAATCCAGCACGGACGCCTCCCATGGAATGCCACACCAGTCGACAATCTTCCTGACCTCCGCTTCCGGGTCATGCGCCAAAGACTCGTAGGAGACGTCCAGAATCCTGCCGGGCAGGACGGCATGCCAATGCGCCATATGCCGATGGTAGCTGACGATGTAGTCCGCGAGCTCGTCCAGGTCATAGGAAAACCCGTAGGCACCAAAAAACAGCGTCTTGTAGACCGCGTAGCAGGTGTCCAACGGGTTCCGCCTGAGATGAATGATCCTCGCGTTCGGCAACGCCGCCAGGATGTATCCGCAGTACAGGAAATTGTAGGGCAGCTTGTCGACGAATCCGGGCGAAGTCCCCGCCAGCTCGCGCGCGGCCGTGCTGTACCTCTTGCCCAGCTCCGCGAAATCTATCGCCAGCGAAGCGTCGGACGGGCTGCGGCTCGTATCGCGGGAAAACTGCTCGTGGAGTGCGATACCGTACATTCGCGGAAACTCGGTGAATTCCCCTATCGAGACCATTTGACTGTGGCTCGACAGCATCCGCTCGACCAGCGTGGTGCCGGACCGCGGCATGCCCACGACGAACACGGGCCGTTCTTCGACGTAGCCGGGTGCAAGCTCCTTAAGCGTCTCCGCGGAGAAAACCGACCGGATGCCCTCGTGGCCCGACAGCTCCGCGTCGGAATCGTAGTTGAGTGTGCTGCGATAGGCGCCGGCTCCAGCGTCCAGTGCCGCTATCGATTCCTCGTAGCGTTCGAGGTCTTCGAGCTCTTTGGCCAGCGCGTAGTTGGCCGCGGCGACGAAGCGGGGATCCGCGGGACCCTCGGCAAGCCGTCCGCGAAGGTCGTCCACGTGGTTCCGCTCGTGGCTCTGCGTACGCAGGGCGGAGCGCAGATGCAGGGCGGGAGCGTGGAAGGGCAGCTGTTCGAGCAGACTTGCAAGATGAACCTCGGCCTCCTCCGGACGGTTCAGGTGATACTCCGTCATTGCCAGGTCGTAAAGAATGTCCGGAGCCCCGGGCACTAGCTCAAGTGCCTTCTCCAGCCACTTTCGCGCGCTGTCCGCCTGCTGGCAGTCGCGCAGGATACCCGCCAGCATGTGCATGACCCCGGGCTCTTCCCCGACCAGGTCCGCCGCCTCGTGCGCGAGTCTCAACGCCTCGGCGCGCTGACCGCCGGCGAAGTACAGTCTCGCTTTCTTCAGGACCGCTGTCGGGTACTCCGCAGCCGACGCCGGCACCGTGTCCAGGCACGCAATGGCGGCCGGCCGATCGCCCATGAGGCTGGCTGCGTCCGCGGCAAACAGGCGAACCGGCGGAAGCTCCGGGTACCGCTGCACGAGTTCGTCCGCGAGCGCCTGCGCATCGGCGGCATTGCCCGTCCGAAGCAGGCTGGCGCCGCGGCTCAGGGCCTCCTGGAGTGCGGCGTTCATGCGCGTTTCTGCTGCCTGTCGTCGGGCAACAGGTCGAACGCCACGGTGATTCTCGGCTGTTCCGAGCGAAACGGGATCGTGCCATGCCACATGTAAGAGGGAAACAGCACGAGCTTGCCGACCTCGGGTTTGACGACCCGCCGCGGAGCGAGCCCGGGATCCTTATCCAGGAGCGGCACCCCAAACTGGATGTGTCCGGCGTCGTCGTCGCCCGTCCGCACCTCCTCCGGCAGCGCAACGTAAAGCGCCGAGCTCATCCACCCTGCCGGATGGATGTGGTTGGTGTGGTAGCCCGCGCTTCGCAGGCGTACCGACCAGGCACCGGCGAACTGCACGCGGTCGTGCCGCGGTCGCCGGCCCCAGAACGGGTGCTCCGGCTCCTTCGGGAACGCCGACAGGATCTCGCGGACCGCGATGCGTATCTGTGCCTCGAGTTCGCGCAGCAGGGGCGCCTTGAGCCGAAACAGGAAGCCATTGGTCTGGGTGCCGCCGCGCACGGTCTGCTCGATGGGGTGAGCACGCGTCCGGTGCAGCGATCCCAGGACCTCGGTGAGGGCCTCGCAGAAATCCGAGGTGCTGCCGTAGCCGTCGGGCGGCGGGATATCGGCCTGGCCGACCATGCGCTCGTAGTCGAGCAGCCACGACTCACGAGGATCTTCGAGCAGCTGCCAGGCCGTGCCCCGGTAAGCCAGCGCCAGCTGGTCCAGCGGTGAGTGCTGCAATACGTCGGCGCACAGTTTTTCCGCTCGTGCCGGATCGCCGTTGGACAAGGAATGCTGGGCAAAGGCCAGTTTGATGCCGCTATGGCCGGGGCAAGCCCGGTCGAGGCTCTCGAGCTGCCGGGTCGCCGCGTCGTCGTCTCCCTTCCAGGCAAGGCTCTTGGCCTCCAGCAGGCAGAGCTCGGGGCTGTCGGGACAGCCGAGTCGACGCGCCTCGGCCAGCACATCGATCGCCTCGTCCTCTCGCTCGAGCCGATGTAGCAGTTCGGCGAGCGTGCGCCACAGCTCGGGATTGGTACCGGCGGTCCGCGCCGATTGCCACAGCCGCGCTACCGGGTCGCCGGGCGCCTCGAGTTCGCGGTGCATGCGTGCGCGCACCCGGTGCAGCGTGGCGTGATCGGAAAACTGCTCCACGCCGCTGTCGGCGGCCGCCATCGCCTTGTCCGGGAATCCCGCCTCGAGCCAGGCGTCGGCCATGTTGAGGTAGGTGTCCGGGGTCGTATGCCCCTGGCGCACGGCAGTCTCGTAGGTCGTCGCCGCCTCTTCGAACTCGCAGTCCTGCCGCAGGAGCTGGGCGAGCGAGTAGAGCATTCTGGGCGCATCGGGATGTTGGCGGATGATCTTGCGGCAGGTGACGATGGCTGCCTCGATCTCGCCGCATTTTTGCTGCACGGCGGCGAGGAGCTCCCACGCGGGCATGTGCCCGGGTGCGAGCAGCGTGGCCCTGGTCGCGCAACGCTTCGCGTCGTTGAGGTCGCCCGTCTTGAGGGACAGGAGTCCCTTGTGGTACCAGGCGGACACGAGCCGGGGGTCCCGCTTGACGGCCTTCGACAGCCGTGACCGGGCCTCCTGCTCGCGGCCCAGCGAAGACAGGAAGTTGCCGAAGTTCACGAGTATATCGGCCCGTCTCGGGGCCCGGGACAGCGCCTTCCTGAACAGCTCCTCGGCCGCGGCCGGCTCCCCGCGGTCACGGGCTGCCATTGCCAGCAGGTGGAGCGCGTCGGGCTGGCCCGGCGCGGCCTCGAGCACCTTGTGACACAGTGAGATGCTCTCTTTCTGGCGACCCGCTTTCATCAGCGCCATTGACTGTTGAATGGCATCGGCAAGGTTCATGACGTCGTGCGGTGCTCCGCGTAAAAAAAAGGCCGGCTTGAAGCCGGCCTTCAGTAAAGAATAACAGGGGGGCTAGTGCAAGTGCCCCCCTGTCATCGTTGGCTCAGAAGTTCACCGAGGCACCAACGAACCAGTACTGGCCCAAGGCATCGTAGGCGCCGGGATAGGTGTTGCCGTTCTCCCGAGCCGTGACACCCTGCGGTACGAACGGCGGCCTTTCGTCGAACAGATTGTTCACGCCGAGTCGAACGTTGAGCCAGTCGGTCGCCGACCAGTTACCCGCGAGATCGATGTAGCTCTGCGCGTCGATCGGGGTTGGCGGGGTTTCGCCGCTGATCCCGATCTGATCGATATCACCGATGTAGCGCCAGGCCAGGCTGACCGTCGCGTTCCAAGGCGTTCTCCACAGGGTCTGGAAGCGGTTGCGAAGCTCGACGGTCGGCGGCCCGCAAGCCCCGCCGTACACGCCTTCGCAATTCTGGATTCCGGCACCCACGAACTCTTCCTGCTGCCAGCTATCGATCCAGCCGGTCACATTGTTGATGGTCACGCTGCCGTAATTACCCACATCGAAGCCGTAGCTGATCTCGGCGTCGATGCCCTTGACGCGGAAGAAGCCGATATTCTGCGACAGCGCCTCGATGCCGTTGGTGGCGCTGGCCAGACCCAGCCAGAGGCTGTCGTTCTGGCCTCGCCTTACCAGGTCACAGAAATCGCCCGTCTCGATACACTGCAACAGCGTCGTTTCCGGCTCGATCTCGGTGATGGCATCCTGCACGTCGATGTCGTACCAGTCGACGCTGAGGACGAGGCCCTCGACGAAGCTGGGCGTCAGTACCACGCCGAAAGAGTACGTATCGGACTCTTCCGGAGTCAGTTCGGTGCTGCCGCCGATCAGGGCATTGTACTGGTTTGCCGGCGAGTCTTGAGGACCGCCCGCATCCCAGATCGCCTGAGTGACACCGCTGCGCGCGCACTGCTCGAACGTGTAGTCGCGGACACTGAGTCCGTCGGCGGCGTCGAGGTCTCTGTTACAGGGGTCGTTGTCCATCGCGAACAGCGTGCCCTGCTGCGGCTGGAACTGGTCAACGATGTTGGCCGCCCGCACCGCGCGCTGGTAGCTGCCGCGCAGCTTGATGTCGTTGTTGATGGCCCACGAGCCGGCGAACTTGTAGGTATCGGTGGTCTGGCCGCTCGGATCGTAGTCGGAATAGCGATAGCCCACGTCGAGCATGACTTCCTCGGCAAAGGACTTGCCTTCGATCAGCGGTATGCTGCCTTCGACGAAGATCTCGTTGACATCATAGCCGCCGACGACATCCACGAGCGCGGCACCAAGGCCGCCTACCTGACCGTCACGGGCGTTGTCGCTGACCCGGTAGGTGAGGGTTTCCTCGCGGCGCTCGACACCGATCACCACTTCGACGCCGTTCGTGGCCATCGGAGAGGCGATTCCGTAGTCGCCCAGGCTGCCCTGTACATACGCGTTGAACACTTCCTGGTCCGTCTGGCCGTTCTCGTTGTACGTCTGGCTGAACCAGGCGACCTGTTCGTCATTGACGCCTCCGTTCGACCAGATGTTCCAGGGGACGCAAGCGGAATTGCCGTTCAGGCATTCCCCGTCCGCACCGACGTCCAGCGCATCGTCGGCCTTGCCAACGTCCAGGTAGTTGCTGTGGCGGTTGCGCATGTCGACTTCGGCGAACTGGTACGAAGCGTCGTAACGCCAGGTCTCGTTGATTTCGCCGCGGAGGCCGGCCAGGATCCTGTAGGTCGAATGCCGGAAATCGCCGCGACGCGGGCCGCCTTCGACGTTCCGCCGGCCGAAGATCGTCTGAACCATCTGGTTGCCGCCAACGCCCGGCGTGCTGAAGTCCGTCGGATCGCCTACGCAGCCGACGGTCGTTCTCTGCTGATCCGACAGCAACGGGTTACCGCAGTTGAAGTCGAGCGTGTTGAAGAAGACACCGGTCGGGCCGAATTGGCTCTGCGAACGGTTGTCCATGAACATCAGCTCCGTGTAGACCTCGACGTGCTCGTCGAGCTCGTAGTGCGCGAAGGAGCCGAGCGTGTAACGCTCGTCGGGCCGCTGGTAGTAACTCGGCGCGGCGAAGTTGAATAGAGGCCCCAGACCCTCGGCGAATTCGTTGCCCGACACCGTGAAGATATCGGTGAAGTTGTCGTTGCCGAAGTAGAAGCTGCCCGTGCCGTTCGTCGCCGAACCGCCGCAGCTCAGCGCGCCTGTATCCGTCACCGAGTTGGCGCAGGCACTGTAGTCGCGGTCACCCTGAACCACGGGATCGATATCGCGCTTGGTCGCGTAGGCCGTGATGTTGCCGCGACCGCCTCCGAGGTTGCCGCCGACGATCAGCGTGAAATCGGTGATTTCACCGTCGGTCGACGTACCCGTCGGCACCGGGAAGCCCCTCGCCACCGTCGCGTCGGCGGCCGCGTTGCCGCTGTTGTCGTGACGGTAGCCGCCGATCTGATAGTCGAGGCTCACACCTTCGAAGTCATCCATCATGATGAAGTTGACGACACCCGCCACGGCGTCCGAGCCGTAGGTCGACGAGGCGCCGCCGGTCAGGACTTCGACACGCTCGACGAGCTGCATCGGGATGAAGTTGAGGTCCGGTCCCGAGGTGCTGGACGACGGTGAGTGAATGGGCAGGCGATTGCCATTGACCAGCACCAGCGTGCGGCTGTTGCCGAGGTTGCGCAACTGCATCGTGGCCGTGCCGGTGGCTTCGATGGACTGTCCAGAGGACTGGTCCAGGTAGACCTGCGGCATTTGTCCGAGAATGTCTTCCACGCGCGTGACGCCGCTGAATTCCAGCTGTTCGGAATCCAACTGCACGACCGGGCTGGCGGTCACGAGGTTAGTTTTCTGAATACGTGATCCGGTTACTGTGATTTCTTCTAACGGCTCGTCTGATGCATTGTCCTGTGCCAACGCCGTACTTAGCGTTCCCATTCCCACAGTCGTTGCACCCGAGAGCAAGGCGAGCTTGACCGCCCGCCTCAGTCTGGTTTCGGTCTTCATATATATCCCCTATGCTGTGTAGTTCTAACGTAGACATCGCGAATCCGTGGATTCAACGTTGCTTTTATGTGACTACGTGGGACGCGTTATACCACCCGAGGCGCAAGGCGTAAATAGGAAATCGATACCCGTCAGCGCCGTCGTGTTGCGAAAAAGACACAGCCGGACGGGCCTCTGCCAGGCGCAGGAAAGGGCAAATCGGACACCCGGGGAATGTTAAGCCCGCTAATGCTGGCGCCGTCTGAGCCTTCGTTCAGGGGCTCTCGGTCATGAGCGGGCAAGTTATAACTACAGGCACCGGCTTCGAGACCGCTCGGCGGCGCCGCGCCGGTTGATTGCACACCATAGACCGATTCGTTATAAACCGCAGGTTTGCCACCTCCCGAGACCGACGCCGCGAATACCGTGTCGCGAGTCGCGCTGGCACCGGGATTCTTTCGTGCAACCCGGACGGCACCCGAATGCTCGGTTGCGGGCGGCAATGGCGCGTGCTACTTGTCCCCTTTTCGTCGCATTCATCAATGGATCGCCAATGAACCAACCGCATTCGACCGCCAACGAGGACTTCGAGGGCGCGCTCTATCTGTACAACCAACCGCAGCTGCTGACCGTCGAGGAACATGGAAGCCTCGGGCTCGATACCTCCGCTCCAACTTTCGACTTCGTGCGCTCCATTCGTGCGGTGCCGCTGGCTGCCGCCGAACTCCCGTCGGCACAGAAGTTCTATCCGGTGATCTTTTCCGATCTCGAACAGCCCGCGCTCGTGGCAGTCGTCGGCGTACTCGACGACCGCAACCTGTTCGTCGACGACGACGGCAATTGGGACAGCGTTGCTTACGTGCCCTCTTATCTCCGATGCTACCCGTTCGCGCTGGCCAGCGGTTCGAACGACCAGCACGCCGTCGTCATCGACCGTGCCGGGCCGATGGTCTCCGAGAGTCCGGATCAGCCGTTTTTCGATAGTGGAAAGCTTGCACCGGCGATACAGGCCAGGGTGGAGTTCTGCGCGCAGTACGCCGCGCATCAACCGGCAACACAGGCGTTCTGCGACCGGCTGGCGGAACTGGGCCTGCTTAGCGGTCAGCAGGCCACGTTCACGCCGGAAGGCGAAAGCGAAGCACGGACGATCGCGTCCTACATCGCCGTGGATTTCGACAGGCTGCGGAAACTGGATTCGTCCACCATGGAAAAACTGTTCAAAGACGGCATGCTTGCGGCGATTTTCGCGCACCAGTTTTCGCTTGAAAACTGGTTCCGGCTGCTGGAACGCCGACAGCGGCTCGGTCTCGACCTGACGACTGACGCCGCAGCGGAATAGAGGCACGCCTGCGACGAACCGTGGGCCGGGTGCGACCAGGCGTGCAATCGCATCGGTTTCGCGACTCTATAATTGTCCGATTGCCCAACGGAACGTTCTCAAGTGACCGTCGATGACCTGTTCCGAAATCGGGACCGCCTGTTCTGGATGCTCAACGTTGCCGGCTGGACGGGCTACACGCTCGCAGCCTGGTTGGGCGCACTCGCCCACGAGAAACCCGAGTCCTATTTCGCCGTGATCCTCGCGACGGCCGTGGCAGGCCTCGTGTTCACGATTCCGATGCGATACCTGTACCGGCGTCTGTGGCAGCGCTCACCGGCGGCGTTGGCCGCCGGCATGCTGATTACCTGCTACGTGGTTGCCTTCGCGTGGAAGGCGCTGCAAAACGTCTGGTACTGGGACTGGGTCAAGGACGGCTGGCGGCCCGAGGAACTCATGAGCTACGTCGGCGGCGTCATGGGGTCCTTTTACATCATGCTCTGCTGGAGCGGCATGTACTTCGGCATCCGCTACTACCAGCAGCTCCAGGAGCAGACCGAGGCCACGCTCAAGGCGACCGCGGCGGCCCACCAGGCACAGCTCAAGATGCTGCGTTACCAGCTCAACCCGCACTTTCTGTTCAACACGCTCAACGCAATATCGACGCTGATCCTCGACGGGGCGAACGACACGGCAAACAAGGCCGTGAGCCGGCTGTCGGACTTCCTGCGCTACACGCTCGACAACGACCCGATGAGCAGGGTCACCCTGGGCGCCGAGCTCGGCGCCCTCGACCTGTATCTCGAGATCGAGAAGGTCCGCTTCGGCGACCGGCTCATCATCGAGAAGGACGTCGAGGAGCGCGCCCTGAATGCCCTGGTCCCCAGCCTGATACTGCAGCCGCTGATCGAGAACGCGATCAAGTACGCGATCACGCCGAGCGAGGAAGGCGGTACGCTCAGAATCGCGGCCCGCGTCCGCCACGAGACGCTGATGCTCAAGCTGGCCGATACGGGGCCCGGGCTCGGCTCGCCGAATAACGGGCACAAATCCTGCGGCGTCGGTCTAAAGAATACGCGCGAGCGCCTGCAACAGCTCTACGGCGAACAGCAGGCTTTCACGCTGGGGCCGAACGACCCGCACGGACTGACGATCACCATCAACATTCCTTACGAGGCAGATGATGCTCAGAGCACTAATCGTTGACGACGAGGCCCTCGCGCGGCGCGGCCTCGAAATCCGGTTGAAGCACTTCCCCGAGGTGGAAGTCTGCGGCCAGAGCGCAAACGGCCGCGAGGCGCTCGAGCACGTCGACTCCCTCAAACCGGATCTCCTGTTCCTCGACGTGCAGATGCCCGGCATGAGCGGCTTCGAGGTGCTGCAGGCGCTGTCCGGGCCGGACATGCCGGCGATCGTGTTCGTCACGGCCTACGATGAGTTCGCGCTCAAGGCGTTCGAGGCCAACGCGCTGGACTACCTCCTGAAGCCGATCAACGACGAGCGGCTGGCCGAGGCCATCGAGCGCGCGAAGAAGAGCGCCGATGCGAGACTCGCACACGTCCAGCAGTCGAAGCTCCTGAAGTTCATCTGCGAGCTGACCGGCCGCGAGCTGACGCTCGAGGGCGCGCTGGCCGAGGCCACGGGTTCCGGCGAGGCCTATCCGCGCCGGCTGGCGATCAAGGACGGCGGTGAGACCAACTGCGTCGACATCGATGCCATCGACTGGGTCGACGCGGCGGGCGACTACATGTGCGTGCACGCCGAGGGCGACACGTACGTATTGCGCGGCACGATGAAGCGCCTGGAAGAGCTGCTCGACCCGTCCATATTCGTGCGCGTGCATCGCTCGGCCATCGTCAACCGGCGCCGCGTGACCTCGATGCGGCCGCACCGCAACGGCGAGTACTTCCTGAAGCTCGGGCCGCACAAGGAGGTCAAACTGAGCCGCAAGTACAAGGGAAATCTCGCCCGGCTCGCTGAGCGAATCTAGAATCTATCTCAAACTAGATCGGCAGCACGGTCGTGTGCTTGATGTCCGACATCACGATGCTCGAGTTCACTTCCTGGATGCCGGGCAGCTGCGAGAGTTTTTCGAAGAAGAACTGCTCGTAGGCCTTGATGTCCTCGGTGACGATCCTGAGCAGGAAGTCGACGTTGCCGAGCAGCACGTAGCAATCGAGCACCTCGGGATACTCGCTGACGGCATCGGCGAACGAGGCGAGATTGCTGCGCCCGTGCGAAGTCAGCTTGACGTGCGCGAACACCATCGTGTTGAGGCCGACTTTTTCGCGATCGAGCTTGACCGGCTGGTCGCGGATGATGCCCTCGTCGCGCAGCCGCTGGATGCGCCGCCAGCAGGCCGACTGCGACAGGCCGACCTGCTCGCCAATGGCGGAGGCATTGATTCCGGGGGCCTCCTGCAGGCGTTCGAGAATTCGGCGATCTATTTGATCTAGCGATACATTCTGCATGATTAATTCGAGAAATTGACTGCTGTTGCATTGAATATGCCCTCATCGGGCACTTGGCACAACAAATCGCAATCACTTTCGGCGCCGCGAGGAGTATATTAGGGCCCGCTCCAGAGAAGGCTTTCGGGGACGCCGATGACCGTGTTCGACCACCCAGAGTTCGACCGCCACGAGATTGTCCATTTCGTGGACGATCCGGGCACCGGCCTCAAGGCCATAATCGCCATCCACTCCACCGCGCTGGGCCCGGCCGCGGGCGGCTGCCGCCGCTGGCAGTACGTGTCGGATGCCGAGGCCGTCACCGACGTGCTGCGCCTGTCGCGCGGCATGACCTACAAGAATGCCGTGGCCGGCCTGCCCTTCGGCGGCGGGAAGTCGGTCATCCTCGCGAGCGACGACACGCCGAAGTCGGACGCGCTGTTCCGCGCCTTCGGACAGGCCGTCGATGCGCTCGGCGGCCGCTACATCACGGCCGAGGACGTCGGCATCGCCGTCGACGACATGCGCATCGTGCGCGAAGAGACGCGCTACGTTTCGGGGCTGCCGCAGTCGGGCGATAGCGCCGGCGGCGACCCGTCGCCGTGGACCGCGCTCGGCTGCTACCTGGGGCTCGTGGCGGGCGTCCGCCATCGCCTCGACAGGGACGGCGTCGACGGACTCAAGGTCGCCGTGCAGGGCGTCGGCCACGTCGGCCTGAAACTCGTCGAAATGCTTGCCAAAGCCGGTGCCGAGGTGCTGGTCGCCGACGTCAACCGCGAGCACTTGAAGCGCGCAGAGGCGATCGACGGCGTCACGGTCGTCGGGCCGCGCGAAATCCTGTTCGCCGACGTGGACGTGCTGGCGCCCTGCGCGCTCGGTAACGTGCTCGATGCGCAGACGATCCCGAGAATCCGCGCAAGCCTCATCGCCGGCGCCGCCAACAACCAGCTCTCGACGGCCGATGACGGCCGGCGTCTCGCCGCTCGCGGCATCCTGTACGCGCCGGATTACGTGCTCAACGCGGGCGGCGTGATCAGCGTCGCTCACGAGTACCTGGGTGAAAGCTCGGAGGACGCGGTCCGCGCCGAGGTCGAACGCATTCCCGAACGGCTGCGCGACATCTTCAAGGAGTCCGCGCGCTCGAACCGCCCGACCAACGAGATCGCCGACGAACTTGCCCGCCGCACCGTGGCGAGCGGCAACAAGAACGAGAGCCGCCGGGTCGCGTGGCGCGATCCGGCGGCCCCGCGTCAAGCAGAGGAAGCAATGGCTAAACAGTCCCGACTGCATATTCCACACCCGACCGCCCGGCCAGGCGACGAGCCGGACTTCAGCTACCTGGACCTGTCCCCGGCCGGCAGCGTCGACAAGCCCTCCGTGGGCGCGAGCGCGCGCAGCATTGAGCATCTGAGCAGCGAACTCGTCCGCGTCCTCGACGATGATCACACGGCCAAGGGGCCCTGGAACCCGGGCCTCGACGAGCAGCAACTCACGGTTGCGCTGCGCTGGATGCTGCTGAATCGCGTCTTCGATCAGCGCATGTGGCAAATCCAGCGCCAGGGCCGGATCTCGTTTTACATGGAGGCCGCCGGCGAGGAGGCTGTCTCGGTCGGCGCGGCGATGGCGCTTCGCCACGGCGACATGTGCTTCCCGTCGTACCGCAACCAGGCGCTGTTCATGTACCGCGGCGTCAAGCTCGTCGACATGATGTGCCAGTGCCTGTCCAACACGCGTGACATGTGCAAGGGCCGCCAGCTGCCGATCATGTATCACTCGAAGAGCGGCAACGTGTTCTCGGTCTCCGGCAACCTGGGCACGCAGTACCCGCACGCGGTGGGCTGGGCCATGGCCTCGGCGATCAAGGGCGAAGACAATATCGCCGCTTCGTGGCTCGGCGACGGCAGCACGGCCGAGGCCGATTTCCACCACGCGTTGACGTTCGCGACCGTGTACCAGGCGCCCGTGATACTCAACGTCGTCAACAACCAGTGGGCGATCTCCACGTTCCAGGGCACGGCCGGCGGCGAGCGACGCTCGTTTGCGGCACGGGGCTTGGGCCTCGGCATCCCGGGCATCCGTGTCGACGGCAACGATCTGCTGGCCGTCTATTCGGCCACGGTCTGGGCCGCGGACCGCGCGCGCCGCGGCGGCGGACCGACGCTGATCGAGCTCGTCACCTACCGCGCCGGCGCGCACTCGACCAGCGACGACCCCTCGAAATACCGGCCCAAAGACGAACACAAGGCGTTTCCGCTCGGCGACCCGATCGAGCGGCTCAAGCAGCACGTGATCACCGAGGGATTCTGGTCGGACGCCAAGCACGAGAAGCTCGAGAAGGAGCTCCGCGACGAAGTCACGGCGGCGTGGAAGGAAGCGCAGCAGTACGGGACCATGACCGAGGGTCCGTGGCTCGATCCCGAGACGATGTTCGACGACGTCTATGCCGATCCGCCGCGGCGCCTCGAGGGGCAGCGCCGGCGCATGCTCGAGATTCATCGGGGCAACGGAGACGACGCCGGGGGGCGCGGCTGATGGCTCAGATGAACATGATCGAGGCGATCCGCGATGCCATGGACATCGTCATGGAGAACGACCCGAGCGTGATTGCGATCGGCGAGGACATCGGCTACTTCGGCGGCGTGTTTCGCTGCACCGACGGCCTGCAGCGCAAGTACGGCGAACACCGCGTCATCGACGCCCCGATCGCCGAGGGCGGCATCATCGGTGCGGCGATCGGCATGGGCGTGAACGGCTTGCGGCCCGTCGCCGAAATCCAGTTCGCGGACTACATATACCCGGGCTTCGACCAGATCGTCTCGGAACTCGCCCGGCTCAGGTATCGCTCCTGCGGCGAATTTTTCTCGCCTGTAACGATTCGAACGCCCTGCGGCGGCGGCATTCGCGGCGGCCAGACGCACTCGCAGTCGCCCGAGAGCATCTTCACCCACGTCAGCGGCATCAAGGTCGTCATGCCGTCGAACCCGTACGACGCCAAGGGGCTACTGATCGCCTCGATCGAATCCGACGACCCGGTCGTATTCTTCGAGCCCAAGCGAATCTACAACGGCCCGTTCGATGGCGACCCGGACAAACCGGCCGTATCATGGGCATCGCACCCGAAAGGCGAGGTCCCCGAGGGTCACTACACGGTGCCGATCGGCGAGGCCGAGGTCGTGCGCGAAGGCTCGGAGATCAGTGTCGTGACCTACGGCACGCTCGTGCATGTTGCCGTCGCGGCCGCCGAGAAGACGGGCGTCGACGCCGAGGTCATCGACGTGCGTTCGATGTCGCCCGTCGACTCGATCACGCTCGCGAATTCGGTCAAAAAGACCGGCCGCTGCCTGGTCGCCCACGAGGCGACGCGTTTCGGCGGCTACGGGGCCGAGCTGGTCGCGACAATCCAGAAGGACTGTTTCTACCACCTCGAAGCGCCGATCGGCCGGGTCGCGGGCTGGGATACACCGTATCCGCACGCGTTCGAGTGGCAGTACTTCCCGGGCCTGAAACGCATGATTGCCGGCATCGAAAAAGTATTGGAGGGCGCCGCATGAGTGAGTACGTCTTCAAACTACCGGACCTGGGCGAGGGCACGGTCGAGTCCGAGGTTGGCGAGTGGTTCGTCAAGGTCGGGGATCACGTCAACGAGGAAGACGTCGTCGCGACGATGATGACCGACAAGGCGGCGGTCGAGCTCTCGTCTCCGGTCACGGGCAAGGTCGTGAAGCTCGCCGGCGAGCCCGGCGACGTCGTCGCCGTGGGCGGCGCGCTCGTCGTGTTCGAACTCGGCGGCGGCAACGGCGCCGCGGCGCCTGAACCGACCGTCAGCCCGGAGGAGCCGCCGACCGAGGCACCCGCCGCGCCTCCGCGGACAACCGCGAGCGATGAGACGCCGGCACGGGCGGAGCCGACGGCCGATACGAACACGACCGGCGCGGCGCCGGCCGACGGCGGCAGCGAATCGGCCGAGCGCGGTCGCGTCCTGACGTCGCCTGCCATCCGTCGCCGCGCCAAGGAAGCCGGTGTCGACCTGACACTGGTCCCCGGTACCGGACCGGGTGGCCGCATCCGGCGCGCGGATTTCGATTACTACCTCGAGCGCACGGGCGGGCACACTCAGGCCACCTCGGCGCAGCGTGCCACGGGCAAGAGGGAAATCAAGGTCATCGGATTGCGGCGCATGATCGCGGAGCGCATGTCCGAGGCGAAGCGCGAAATACCGCACTTCTCCTATGTCGAGGAGATCGACATCACGGAACTCGAGCGGCTGCGCAAACACCTGAACGGCAAGCTGTCCGATTCCTCTGACCGGCTGACGATCCTGCCGTTTCTGGGCGCCGCGCTCGTGCGCGCGCTAAGAGATTTTCCGCAGTGCAACGCGACCTATGACAAGGAGCGAAATGTCATCGTGCAGCACGAAGCCGTACATCTGGGTGTAGCCACCCAGACGCCGGACGGCCTAAAGGTACCCGTCGTGAGGCACGCCGAGGCGCTGAACCTCGAAGGCCTCGCGGCCGCGATCCGCAGCGCGTCGGCCGCGGCGCGCGACAATTCCGCGACCCGCGAGCAGCTCACGGGTTCGACGATCACGATAACGAGTCTCGGCAGGCTCGGCGGTATCGTCTCGACGCCCGTCATCAACATGCCGGAGGTCGGCATCATCGGCGTCAATCGTGCCGTCGAGCGGCCCATGGTCGTGGACGGCCAGGTCCAGGTACGCACGATGATGAACCTGTCGACGTCCTTCGATCACCGCTTCGTCGACGGCTACGATGCGGCGGCGATGGTGCAGCAGATCAGGGAGCTGCTCGAGCACCCGGCGACGATTTTTCTGCCGTAGCGGGCCAGGCTCGATGCATTAATGCCGCTGTAATACGCGGCGCGTAGATTGCGGTGCAGTTTCGAGCCCGTTTCCGCCGCCAGTCCTCCGCCATGCAAGAGCCCCTCGTTGTCGTCGCGGCCGGCGCCGCTTTAAGCGTTCTCGCCTGGAAGGTGCACGTTCGCCTGCGCCTGTCCCGCGCCAAACATCCGTCGCTCCGCGGCCACATCCGCCTGTCGCGGCGACTCGCCAGACAGGTGCCGTTCTACGAGTATGACGCCGACGACGCCTTCGCCGTCGACGGCGCCAGCGACGAGATCGTCGAGCGCCGCAAGGCGGCCTTTGCGCGCCTGTCGGAGTATCTGATCGCGAAGGCGCCGAAAACGCGCGAGGAAGGCCGCGCGCTCGAGCCCAAGGTTTCCGACATGCAGTTGACGAATGCGAACCGCGTGCCGTTCCAGTTTCGCGGCCTCGCAAGCAAACACCTGCCCGTCGGCGCATTCAGCGATGCGACGGACGGAGTCAGGATCCGGGACCTCGACGGCAACTGGTCCTACGACGTCGGCGGATCGTACGGCGTGAACCTGCTGGGCAACGATTTTTACAAGACTGCCATCGAGCGTGGCGTCGAGCGTGTTCGCGAACTCGGACCCGTGCTCGGCCCCTACCACCCGCTGGTCAGGGACAACGTCGAATCGATCCGGCATATCTCCGGCCAGGATGAAGTCTCGTTCCACATGTCCGGCACCGAGGCCGTCATGCAGGCCGTGCGTCTGGCGCGCTTCAACACGGGCAGGAGCCGGCTCGTCACGCTGTGCGGCGCCTACCACGGCTGGTGGGACGGCGTTCAGGGCATGGGGCATCAGCGCCCGGTTGACGACATGTACATGCTCAAGGATACGAGCCGCGATACGCTCAGGGTGCTCGACACGCGCGGCGACATCGCGTGCGTGCTCGTCAACCCCTTGCAGGCGCTGCATCCGAATCGCGGCGCGTCGAGCGACGCCATGCTCTTAAACAGCAGCCGCTCGGCCGGCCTCGATCGCGAGTCCTACTCGGCATGGCTGAAGGAGCTACGGGAGGTTTGCACGCGGCGCGGCATCGTACTCGTTTTCGACGAGGTGTTCACAGGCTTCCGGTTGGGCCCGGGCGGCGCCCAGGCCTACTTCGACGTGCGCGCCGACATGGTGACTTACGGCAAGACGATCGGTGGCGGGCTACCGGTCGGCGTGCTCGCCGGGCGCGCCGATCTCATGCGTCGGTATCGCGACGACCGGCCGGCCGACCTGTGTTTCGCGCGCGGCACGTTCAACTCGCATCCCTACGTCATGGCCAGCATGAACGAGTTCCTGACGGTCGTGACGCGCGACGGCTGGGATGCGGAGGCCTGCCGGCAACTCGAAATCTGGGACCGCCGCCGCTCGGCGCTCAACGGGATGCTCGCGGCGCGCCAGCTGCCCGTGCGGGCCCACGGCATGGCGTCGGTCTGGATGCTGACCTACGAGACACCGGGGCGCTTCAACTGGCTGCTGCAGTACTACCTGCGCGCTGAGGGTCTGGCGTTGAGCTGGGTCGGCACGGGGCGGCTGATCTTCAGCCACGATTACACCGACGCCGATTTCGACGCGGTTGCCGAGCGCATCGTGCGTGCTGCCGAACGCATGCGCGACGACGGCTGGTGGGCGGCCGCGCCGGGCATGACCGACAGGGCAATCAGCAGGCGGGTGTTTAAGGAAATGCTGAGACGCCGCATCGGCGGAGCGCGTACGGATCGGCCGAACGAGGCAGGACGCCCGCCGGTCAGCGCGCAGCGCGCCGGCGGCGACCCGTGATCGATCGTCAGCCCGTCGATTCCGCGCGGACCAGCGACGCCGCGTCCTCGTCCGCCGCGTCGCTTTCGCCCCTGCCCTCGAGCGCGCTGCTGATATTCAGCATCGGGTCGATGAACTCGCCCTTCAATAGATAGAGCGGCGATTTCAGGTAGATTTTGAAGTCGTGGAACGGATCCGTGAGGATCTTGGTCGCCCACACGAGACCGGTCTGCACGTTGCGAATGAAGAACAGGTGCACGGTGCGCGCGACCAGGGCGCCGATGGCCAGGAACAGCCAGAGCATCGCGAGGTTCTCGAGGTAGCCGTCCAGGTTCGCGTGACCTTCGCTGAACAGCCCGAAGAAGGTCGGGTCGTACCAGAGTACGAACGGCGAGATCGCCCACAGGCCCTGCAGGATGCGTTTGCGGCGCAGATTGTAGCCGACCTTGATGTCTTCCTTGTGGTCGTGCGTCGCGTGATTGACCTCGTCATATACGCGCGGCTCGAAGAAGAAGTGGCCAATCTGTCGTGCACACATCGCAACGATCCAGCCCAGCATGGCTGCCGCGCCCGGATTGAAGAACATGAGCGTGTAGCAGGTCAGGAAGCAAACGGCACTCAGGAGATGCAGCGACTGGTTGATCCGGCTGTGGTGGTAATAGCGGTGATCGTCCCAGCGCTGCAGGTGAAGCTCCTCGCGGAAGCTCAAACGTTCCTTGTCGGGCGGTGGAGTGATTGCGGTCATGGGCGCGGTACCGTTGCCAAAACCCGGCCAGCTTAAGCCGCCCGGATGATGGGAACGTTACTCCTTCTTTTCGGGAACGTTGCGGCGTCTGAAGAGCGGCCCGCCCATCCGAATCACGTCGCCGGCGGTCAGCGCCGCGTCGAAGCGAAACTCCGGACCGGCGAACACGATGATCGTCGAGCCGTGTTCGAAGTAGCCCAGCTCGTCGCCCTTCTCGACGTCGCGGTCGAGCGCCAGTTCGTTCGGTCCGTCGTATTCGAGCGTCAGCGGCCGATCGAGGCCGTGAATCCGCATGCTCGCCACGAGGATTGCCGCGACGGGCACCAGGATGAGGGGCGTGTCGCCGCACCCGGGTTCGAGCGTCATGACGGCACGCTCGTTCTTGCAGAACAGACGTTCGATGCGGCGCAGCGCGATCGGGTTCACGTTCCACGTGTCGCCCGAGATATAGCGCAGGCCGCGAACGCGGCCGGCACAGGGCGCGTGAAAGCGATGATACATGCTGGACTTGAGCCTCAATGTCACGTAGCACGCGCCCTCGAGCCGCGCTGCGTCGCTCTGGCTGCCGAGCAGCTCGGCCACCGAGTAGGGGTAGCCTTTCGCCTGCAGGACCTGGCCGTCCTCGACGGTACCGTGTTCGCCGACAACGGCGTCGCAGGGGCTCGCGAGCAGGTCGGGATCGTCGTCCACGGGCCGGGCGCCGGGTTTCAGCTCGCGTATGAAGCAGTCGTGAAGGCTCCTGAATTCGGGCTTTCGCGCCTCCTCGAGCCTCAAGTCATCGACGAACAGCCGCCAGACGCCGATCGACAGCCAGCGGACGAGCGGGTTTTCGATACGACTGAACCGGCCCATGAACAGGGTCAGCCAGCGGCGCGGCAGACGATTCGTCAGCAGGAAGTTGAGGCGCTCCGCGCGCGTCAGCCGGGCGACCGGTGTTGCCGCTCGCTTGGGAATCGGTGTCAGGCCCGAGCGGCGAGCGGCTGCCGCGGCGCGAGATTCCGAGCGAACTGGCGCGTGGAGAATCGCCAGCTGCGGCTCTCGGCGTACTGGCGGCAGTCTGAGCGGTTGAGCTCGAGCGCACGGCTGCACGCAGCCGCAAGATCGTCGTCGAGGCAGCCCGTGACGCCACGCTTTACGACGTCCACGGGACCCGTGACCGGGTAGGCTGCCACCGGAAGTCCGCAGGCCATGGCCTCGAGCATGACGATCCCGAACGTGTCGGTCTTGCTGGGGAACACGAACACATCGCTGCCGGCCAGGCAGCTCGCGAGTTCCTTGCCGAAGCGATAGCCCAGAAAATGGCAGTGCGCGTACTCACGCGCCAGGCGCTCCCGGTCCGGTCCGTCGCCGATGATGACCTTGCTGCCCGGGAGCGGCAGGTCGAGAAACGCCTCGATGTTCTTCTCGACCGCCACGCGGCCCACGTAGACCCAGATGGGCTTGGGCAGATCGAAATCGAACGGGTCGTCCGGCGTGAACAGGTCGGTCTTGACGCCTCGAGTCCAGATGACGACGTCCTTGAAGCCCCGCTCGAGCAGGGTCCGGCGCATGCCCTCCGTCGGCACCATCGTGCGGACGGCGGGCCTGTGAAACCACTTCAGCAGCCGGACGGTCCAGCCGATCGGCACCGGGAACCGCGCGCGAACGTATTCCGGGAACTGGGTATGGTAGGCCGTCGTAAACGGGATGCGACGACGCAGACACCATGCCCTGACTGCAAGCCCTACCGGCCCCTCGGTCGCGATGTGTACGCAGTCGGGATCGTAGTCGTCGAGTTCGCGACGAATGCTTCCGCCCTCGAAAATCGTCAGCCGGATTTCCGGGTAGGTCGGCATCGGAAAGCTGCGCCGCCCCTCGGGCGTGAGCATCCGGACTTCGTGACCTTCACGGCGGAGCTGTTCGGAGGTCTCGGACAGCGTCGTGACGACGCCGTTGACCTGCGGCGCCCATGCATCGGTGGCGATTACGATTCGCATCTCTAGGAATGCTCGCGGTCACGCGTGACCGCCGTATTACGCTCCGGTGACCGCCGCGTTACGCGGCCAACAGTTCGCTGGCCACGGTATCGCCGATCTGCACGGCGTCCCGGCGCCAGCCCAGCAGCTTGAGGTCCCCGCTCGCGGTCTCGGCAAGCGCCGTGCCATGCTCCACCCAGTCGCCGTCGTTGGCGTACAGCACGCCGTCGATCATGCGAACGCCGGGTTTGTGGATATGACCGCAGACGACGCCGTCGTAGCCGCGCTCGCCGGCATACGCCGCCGCGATGGTCTCGAAGCGCTTGACGTATTCCCGGGCTCCGCTCAGTCGCGCCTTCAGACCTGCGCTCATCGAGTAGTAGTCCTGACCCAGGCTGCGCCGGAAGCGGTTGATCAGCGCATCGGCCTCGGTCAGCAGGAAATACGCCGCCGCACCGAACTTCTCGAGGTTCGTGCCCTTGCGGATGCGGCCATCGAGAACGTCACCGTGCATGACCAGCCACCTGTCGCCGGCCGGCGTCTCGTGCACGGCTTCGAGCAGCACGGGAATGCCGCAGATGTCGCTGCCTGCGAGGTCGCGGAATTCGTAGTCGTGGTTGCCCGGAATGAACAGCACCTCGGTTCCCCTGTCGGCGAGCGCGATGAGCCTGGACACGACGGCCATGTGAGCATCGGGGAAGCGCGGCCGGGACTTCATGCGCTCGAGATCGACGATGTCGCCGACCAGGTAAATCCTTTCGGCCTGGACCTGGTCGAGGAAATCGAGCAGCTCGGTCGCTCGGCAGGCGCCGGTACCCAGGTGCACGTCGGATAACCACAAGCTTCGAAAGCGCGTCGCCACGGCTGTATCCTTTGATGTCTGCACAGAGGAGAGACGCCATGCACGTTAGCCCCGTTTCGTTACAGTCCGCTCACGGTTCCGTGACGGTTTCGGGTCAGGACACCTGGCAATCCAGGATCGAATGACCATGTCACATAGCGCAAGCCAGCTGGACATCGATGCCGGAGGCCCCGGCTACTCGGAACTCGTCGCCGAGCTCGGCGAGGCCTTCGCAAGCGGCCGCACCCGGCCGCTCGAGTGGCGCGCGAAACAGCTCGAGGGCCTTCAGCGCATGATCGACGAGTGCGAGGACGAACTCCTGGGCGCGCTGCACGCCGATCTCGGCAAGCCGGGACAGGAGGCCTGGATGACCGAGCTCTCCTACGTGTCCGGCGCGGCAGACCATGCGCGCCGGCGCCTGAAGCGCTGGGCCCGGCCGCGCCGCGTGCCGACGCCGATGCTCGCGCAGCCTGCCCGCAGCTGGGTTGCTCCCGAGCCGCTCGGGACCGTGCTCGTCATCGGGGCTTGGAACTACCCGCTCCAGCTTGCGCTTGCCGGCGCTGCCGCCGCGATTGCCGCCGGCAACTGCGTGGTGATCAAGCCATCGGAGCTCGCTCCCGCGACGTCGGCGGCCATCGCGCGACTGGTTCCGGAATACCTCGACGGTGCCTGCGTCCGGGTCGTCGAGGGCGCGGTTGCGGAAACTTCGGCACTGCTAGAGGAACCCTTCGACCACATTCTTTACACGGGCGGCGGCACCGTCGGCCGAATTGTCATGCGCGCCGCGGCGAAACACCTGACGCCCGTCACGCTCGAACTCGGCGGCAAGAGCCCCTGCGTCGTACTGCCCGACGCCGACCTCGAAATCGCAGCCCGGCGGATCGCCTGGGGCAAGTTCACGAACGCCGGGCAGACCTGCGTCGCCCCGGACTACGTGCTCACCGACGCGGAAACCGAGCGACGGCTCGTGCCGTTGATCGACGCCGCGATCCGCTCGATGTTCGGCGACGACCCGTCGGCGTCGAATTCCTACGGCCGTATCGTCAACGACCGGCATTTCGATCGCCTGGCCGCATTGCTGGACAGCGGGCACCTGGCCGTGGGCGGGCGAACGGACCGCGCGACGCGCTACGTCGAGCCGACGGTGCTCACCGACGTCGCAATCGATAGCCCGGTCATGCAGGATGAAATCTTCGGCCCGGTGCTGCCGATCGTTCGCGCCGCCGATCTCGACGCAGCCATCGCGCACATTCGTCGCGGCAACAAGCCGCTATCGGCCTACCTGTTCAGCAAAGACACCGCGGCCGAACGACGGTTCGTCAGCGCCGTCAGCTGCGGCAATATGTGCCTCAACGACACGATGATGTTCATGGCCGTCGAGGAGCTGCCGTTCGGCGGCGTCGGTGCGAGCGGCATGGGCGCATACTCCGGCCAACACGGCTTCAACGCCTTCAGCCACCTGAAAGCCGTCATCAAGCGCAGCTGGTGGCCCGACGTCGCGCTTCGCTACGCGCCGTTTTCCGAGAACAAGTGGGGCCTGCTCAGGAAGCTTCGCTAGGAGCGGCGCTACGCAGCTCGACGAGTCGCGACATGAGCCAGTCGCCGGTTCGCTCGACCCTGCCGTCGCAGTCGATTTCGTAGGGACGTTTCGTCATCGAACTCGCCGTCGCAAGCCGCTCGATGAACAGCTCGGCCGTCTTCGCATGGCGCCGGCCGCGACGGTACTTCCTTCGCAGGTGCGACTCGGCATCCTCCGCCGAATGACGCTTGCCATTGCGGACGAACGCGCAGCCGCTCTCGCCGACCGCGGCGAGCAGCGCTTCGATCTCGGCCTCGGCCGTCGTATCGGCCAGCGCGGATTCCGGCGGCAAGGCGAGGCCGGCCGTGAGCAACGCGACGCCGATCAGCGTCTTGATACCGTGCATCACGGCACCGCGCCCTCGGCGTATGCGACGGACTCGAGCCGGAACTCAACGGTCATCGGGTTGTGGTCCGAGGACGTGACGTCGTGCGAGGTGGCGATCACGGGCACGAGCCCGCGCGTGTACATGTGATCCAGGGGAAATCCGAGGAAACGTTTGCGATAGTCTCTGTCGAACTCGAGCGCGGACAGGCCGAGCATATCGGCCGCATCGTCGACGAGCCGGACCCTGCCCGCCCGCCAGGTGTTGAAATCGCCCGAAAACAGCACCGGCCCGTCGTGCGCCGCGATGATGGCGGCCGCGCTGTCGATCTGGGCGGCGAGTTCGCGCGCGGCGATCGAGAAGTTTACGCCGTGGATGTTGAGCACGAGCAGCGTCTCGTCGGTGCCGCTGAGGCCGTACTCGGTAACCAGCGTCGCTTTGCGCGTGCCGAGCCAGGGTTCGCGGGCCGCAAGGTCGCATTCGGTGAGCGGCGTCGCGCGGCTCAGCGTCATCACCCCGGTCTGGCGCTTCAAGCCCTTGTAACCCTCGGCGAACGCCAGGTGATGCTGCGTCGCAACGCTGCCGAGCGCATTGAGTGCCGGCGACGCCTCCTGCAGGATCATCAGATCGGCCTCGCCGTCCAGCGCCTCGAGGTCAGCGGCCCAGCCCGGGTCGCCGCCCTTCTGAATATTCCAGTTGACGACCCGGATCGATCTCGGATCGAGCTTGAGCCCCGCAGCGGCTCGCGGATTCGCGAGCGACTCGACGCAGGCCGAGGCCGCCGGGTCGAGCTGCAGGCCGGCCTTTTGATCGGGCGCGACGGGCTGCACCGAGCAACCTGCGATCAACAGCAGCGCGAACGAAAGCCTTTTCCTGGCCATCGGCAATGCCCGGGTTGCGTGCGTAAGCTGCGGCATGGTTCCCTCGGCGCCGATCATGAGAGGCGCGTGCCGTTCCGGGCGGGCCTGTCGGGCACGGCGAGTATCACGCTCCCGTCCGCCTGGACGAAGCCCGTGACGAGACACTCCGACATGAAGGGCCCGATCTGCTTGTCAGGAAAATTGACGACGCAGGCGACCTGTTTGCCGGGCAGCTCGTCGAGCGAGTAGTGATCCGTGATCTGCGCGGACGCGCGGCGCGTGCCGATGTCCGGCCCGAAATCGATCGTAAGCTTGTAGGCGGGCCTGCGGGCCTCGGGAAAGGGCTCGGCGGCATGGATCGTTCCGACCCTGACGTCCACGCGTTCGAATTCGCTCCAGCTGAGATCGTTCATCTTTCGTCCTCGAATGACAGGTAGCGGCTCGGGTGGCGGTCGAGTGCGTTGTTCTCGAAGCCGCGCACGCGCGGGCTCACGAGGTGCTTGCTGACGTAAAAGTACAGCGGAACGATCGGATGGTCATCGAGCAGCCTGCGTTCGGCCGACGCAAGCAGCGCCGCTCTGGCCGCGCCGTCGGCCGCTGCCGCAGCCCGCTCCAGCAGTGAATCGTACTCGATGCTCTCGTATCCGGGCAGGTTTTGTTCGCTGTCACTCCGGAATATGTCCGTAAACGTGGTCGGATCGTCGTAGTCACCGAACCAGCTGAATCGCATCGCATCCCACTCGCCGCGCCGGTCGCGCGTTGCGAGGAACCGCCTCCACTCCCGCTTGTCGAGTTCGACGCCGATACCGAGCGCATCCTCCCAGAGCCCGGCCAGGGCGACGGCGACGCGCTCATGCACGTCGCCCTCATCGTAAACCAGCCGAATCGGCGGCAGCCCCGCCGGATCGATGCCGGCCGCTCGCAAGACTTCCAGCGCGCGCTGCCGGCGTTCGGCCGGAGCTTCGGCTGCCCAGTCGTAGCGCGCCGCGGAGTAGCCCTGGACACCCGGCGGCACGAGCCCGTAGGCCGGCTGCTCGCCGCGGCCCAGCAGGTCAACGAGCGCCTCGCGGTCTGCGGCGATTGACAGTGCCTCGCGCAGCGCAGGTTGATCGAGCGGCGGCCCGCTCAGGTCGAGTGCTACGTAGTAGAGCGCAAGCCTCGGCGCGATTTTGAGCTCGTCCGCGTGCGTCTCCCGCAGTCGCTCGACGAGTGCGGGCGGCACCGTGTGGGTGATGTCGAGCTCTCCGGACCGATACTGGTTCAGCTCGGCCATCGGCTCGACGATCGGGTAATACTCGACGCGCTCGATCGGGACGGCCTCGGCCTCGCGGAAATACGGGTTGCGCGCGAGTTCGATCACTGCGCCCGGCTTCCAGGCCGACAGCAGGTACGGGCCATTGCCGGGCACCGGGTCGGCGGGCGTCTCGAGATTGCGGCCCGCGGCCGGATGCTGTGGGTAGGTGACCGGCAGCGTCAATATCGATGCAAGATGCGGCGCCGGCCGAGCGAGCTTGAGCCTGAACGTCCGATCGTCGACCGCTTCTACGCCAAGCGCATCGGGCGGCAGCCGACCGTCGTTGACGGCCTCGAAGTGCGCGACCGGCTCCAGAAGAAAACTGAATGCCGCGGCCGTGGCCGGTGACGCGACGTCGCGGAAACGGCGTACGAAGTCGGCGGCGAGCACGGGCGTCCCGTCGGACCAGCGCGCATCCTCGCGCAGTGCAAAGCTGTGTACGAGACCGTCGTCGCTGACCGTGTGGGCCTCGGCAACGCCGGGCAGGATGGTGCCGTCGGGGCCCGCCACGAGCAGCCCCTCATAGAGGTCGGCCAATACCGCAAACGCGTGAATATCTTCGGCGAGCGTGGGGTCCAGCGTCCCCGGGTCGGCGCCGTTGCCTCGCCGGAGGACGTCGGCCTCGGGAGCCGGGCCCTGCGTGCACGCCGCGGCCGCAAACAACAGAACGGTGAGGGCGGCGATGCGCGTGAGCGAGCGAGTCATAAGCCAATGATTCCACAGCAACAAACCGGTTTCGACCGAGTTTGCGCGAAGGGACTCTGCGAAAATACTTGGCATTTCCCTATTGTTGGGTTAAATTACCCCAACTATGTCCTCCGATATCAAAACAACGCTCCACAACGCCTGCCGCGCGCTGCTTCACCCGATCGCGCTGGTCGCGCTGCGCTGCGGCATGACGTTCAAAGAGTTTTCTGAACTCGCGAAGAGTGTGTTCGTCGCCGTCGCAACCGACGAATTCGGGCTGCGCGGGCGACCGACCAACGTCTCGCGGGTATCTATCCTTACCGGGATTTCTCGCAAGGAAGTCAAGCGACAGCGTGAGCTGCTCGAAGAAGGCGCTTCGCCCGCGTCGTCGAAAACGACGGATGCTACGCGCCTGCTCTCGGGATGGTACCAGGACAAAGCGTACCTGGACGACGACGGTCAGCCGCTCGCATTGCCGATCGACGGACCGCGACCGAGCTTCAAGTCGCTGTTCGAGACCTACGGCGGGGATACGCCGCCGCAGACCCTGCTGCGCGAACTCCTGTCGGCCGGCTCTGCCGAGAAAGACGCTGACGATCGGATCGTTGCGCGGCGGCGATACCACATGCCGGCCGATCTCGACTCCGGCATGCTGCGCTTCTTCGGCACGAACCTGTTCGATCACGCCGCCACACTCGCCAACAACCTGGCCGACGATGGACGGCCGAAACGCCTCGAAGGTTTCGCGGTCGAACCCGAGGTCGACGCGGCGCACTTAGCCGAGTTTCGCGATTTTCTCGACCGTCGGGGCCAGGCGTTCCTCGAAGAAGTGGACGACTGGCTCAACTCTCATCGAATTAATCCCAACGACGCGAATGCGTCTCCTGTACGGCTCGGCCTTGGTGTCTATGCCATCGAAGGCCCACTACCCAAAGGAACCCTTTCATGACTACGATCCGAATGCTTCTGGTTTCCCTGTTCATACTCGGCCTGTCCGCCTGCGGCGGGGGCGGAGGAGGCGACAGCAGTCCGGCAACGCCGCCGGATACGAGCACGCCGCCGCCAAGCAGCCCGCCGCCGACCAGCGGAATCGGTCGTACCGGAATTTCTGTTGGACCCGTCACGACCTTCGGCAGCATTGTCGTCAACGGCGTACGCTACGACACCTCGTCGACGGAATTCTCGATCGACGGCGAACCGGGCAGCGAGGACGATCTCCGCGTCGGTGACATCGTGATCGTGCGCGGCACGGTCAACGATGACGGCCTGACCGGCACCGCGGACAGCGTGTTCTATGACGACATCGTGACCGGACCCGTCGAATCGGTCGACGTCGCCGGCAACTCGCTGGTCGTGCTCGGTCAGCTCGTTCTCGTGCGCCCCGAAACCTCGTTCGATGACGACTTCTCGCCGAGGTCGCTTGAAGGGGTAGCGGTCGACCAGATCGTCGAAGTCAGCGGAGTCATCGACGCCGACGGCAATATCATCGCGTCGCGTATCGAGGACGAGGATCCGGGCACCGAGTTCGAGGTGCACGGATTCGTTGCAAATCTCGACGAAAGCAGCAGTCAGTTCACGCTCGGCGCGCTCACGGTCGACTACGCGGCGGCTTCGCTCGACGACTTCCCGAACGGCGAGATCAGCGATGGCGATTTCGTCGAGGCCAAGGGCTCGAGTCTTGGTGCGGGCGGCGAGCTCATCGCCACCGAGGTGGAGTTCGAGGACGACTTCCTGGACGTCGATGAGGGCGACTACATCGAGATCGAAGGATTCATTACCCGCTTCGTCTCGGCCACGGACTTCGACGTCGCCGGTGTCCCGGTCACGACCACGGCCTCCACCGACTTCGAGGAAGGCAGCGCGGCCGACCTTGCGCTGAACGTCAAGGTCGAGGTCGAAGGCGAGATCGACTCAAACGGCGTCCTCGTAGCCGAAGACATCGAGATTGAAGGTGACAACGAGATCGAGATCGAGGGGCTCGTCGACGCAGTCGATGCGACGGCCGGCACCGTAACGATCCTGGGCATCACGATCACGGTCAACGAGTCGACATCCATCGAGGACTACAGCGAGGCGTCCATCGACCCGCTGACGCTCGGCGACATCAACGTCGGCGACTATCTCGAAATCGCGGGCCGCGAGGCGTCGGAAGGAAACGCCGACGTGATTGCAGGCCGCCTCGAGCGGGACTCCGATGAGGATGAGTCCGTCCTGAAGGGCTTCGTGACCGCGATCAGCGAGCCGACCTTCGAGATCCTGGGCGTCACGATCGAGACCAATGCCTCGACGGAGTTCGAGGACGACAACTTCTTCTCGGAGGTCGAAGTGGGCAGCCTCGTCGAAGTCGAGGGCACGGAAGTCGCCGACACGACCATCGTGGCTGACGAGGTCGAGCTCGAGTCAGACGACGACTGACCGACGCGGGCAACCGCAGGTGGCAGGCGGCGAACGACTGTATGTCCGACGTCTGCCCTATTCCGACGGCGCCGTTGCCGGCGCCGCCATAAACACTTAGCTTGGAAGAACAGCAATGAAACACTCTTACACCGGTGCCATGCTGGCACTCGCGGTAGCGATACCGCACGCTGCCATCGCCGACGATGTGGACTGCATCGGCTCGATCGGTGCGACGACCGTCGACGGAAACGTGCTCGTCGCGACACGCTGCGAACTCGACGGCACGACCGTCAAGGGCAACGTCGAACTCTTCGAGGGCGGCGAGCTGACCGCCCGCGGCGTCGACATCATCGGCAATCTGCAGGGCGCGAACGCCGCGTCGGCCGACGTAGCGGACTCCGACATCGGCGGCAGCGTACAGCTCGATGATCTAACCGGCGAAATCGACATCGTTCGCAACCGGATCGACGGCAGCATCCAGATCGTTGGAAACTGGTCACCGATCAGGATTGCCGACAACGTCGTCGACGCCGACGTCCAGGCGTTCGACAACACGGGCGGTGTCGACATCGTCGACAACACGATCGACGGCAATCTGCAGTGCAAGGAGAACGAGCCCGCGCCGACCGGCGGCGGCAACGAGGTCGACGGCAACAAGGAGGACCAGTGCGCGGACCTCGCGCCAGCCGATGGCGGTTCCGACGGCAGGACGCCGGCGGCTGTGGGAGCAAACGTATCGTCGGCGAACGCGGGGGACACGTCCGGCGGTGGCGGAGCAACTCACCTGCCCTTGCTCGCGGGTCTGCTGCTAATGACCGGCGCCCGCCGCCTGCGGCGGAGAGACTGAGCGTCGCCCGAAGGCCCGAAGCGAGAGATTGCGCGCCTGGGTGGGCCGCTACTCCTTCGGGCCTTCGCCCACCGCGGTGTGGCAGGCCGCGCAGTTGGCGAGGAACTCCGCGTAGATCCCGGCCTTGCTGGCGGAATCGGATACGGTCGTCGCGTTTGCCGCGAGCTGGTGGACGCGGCGGGACATCTGCTTGATCGCATCCTGCTGGGACGACTCGCCCAGCGACGCCGTATTGATCGGCGATTCGAACAGGAGATTCGCGCCGCTGCTCCAGGCAGCGGCCGATGGGCCGATGAGTCCTTCCCACATTCGATCGGCGGCCCACTGGTGGCGGGCCATGTGCTGCGGCAGCTTTTCCTTGTTCGACGGCCGGTCGACATCCTCGAACTGAATCTCCACGCCGTTCGCGATGTGGCAATCCCCGCAGGCGACGCCCAGGCTCGCCACGCCCGAGGCCGCGCTCTCGATGTCCCCGGCATCGCGCACGGTCGCCGCGGCCGAGCGCATCGAATCGAGGTAGACCCTCCAGCCCTCGGCCGACGCTGACGCATCGACCGCAAGCAGCTCGCTCGCCGACGCTCTCGTGGCGTCGAGCGAACCCGAAACGAGCGACCGCTGCATCGCCACTACCGCGTCGTGGTGGGCATGCATCTGGTCGTTGACGCTGGCGTGCTGGGCGCCGGCCGTCACTGCCCAGCCGATTGCAGCGGCTAGCGTGCAAGGCAGCAGAAGCTTTGAAACGGAAACCCGCATGGCTCAAGCATCGATCATCTGCCGTCAAATCCGAATACGCGAATCCACCTAGTGTCCTGTCCGGTTGATTTGTTGAATCAGTCGGACAGGACACTAGCTGCGGCGAATCGCCTGGCAAGCGATTCCGTTTCGCCGGATACTGCGCGGAGGCGAGCCTCTCCCCAATCCACCCAAAGGAATCGCGATGCAACTCGGAATGATCGGTCTCGGCAAGATGGGCGGCAACATGGCCAGGCGGCTGCGCGCCGCGGGCGTCGACGTCGTCGGCTACAACATGGATACACGGGCGACCGATACGCTCGTGAGCGAAGCCGGGCTCAATGCCGCCGCATCGGTGCGCGACCTCGTCTCGAAACTGGATGCGCCGCGCCGCGTGTGGCTCATGCTGCCGGCGGGCAGCGTGACCGAAGGCTATGTCACGCAGCTGGCCGCCTGCCTCGACGCCGGCGATGTGCTCATCGATGGGGCCAACTCCTATTATAAGGACTCGATGCGGCGCGCCGGGCTTTTGGCCGACAGCGGCATCCACTTCGTCGACGCGGGCGTGTCGGGCGGCGTCTGGGGGCTCGAGCTCGGCTACTCGATGATGGTCGGCGGGGACTCGAGCGCCTTCGAGATGGTCCGGCCGATCATCGAAATCCTGGCACCCGCGAAGGACCGGGGCTGGGTACACACCGGGCCCGCGGGCAGCGGGCACTTCGTCAAGATGGTCCACAACGGTATCGAGTACGGGATGATGCAGGCCTACGCCGAGGGCTTCGCGCTCATGAAAGGCCGCGCGGACTTCGACCTCGACCTCGGCGAGATCGCCGAATGCTGGCGGCACGGCAGTGTCGTTCGCAGCTGGCTGCTCGACCTGTCGGCCGAGGTGCTGGCCGCAGACCAGGACCTTTCCGGCGTCGAACCCTTCGTCGCCGATTCCGGCGAAGGCCGGTGGACCGCGCTCGAGGGCATAGAACAGGGCATTCCGACGCCGGTTATGAGCCTCGCGCTCATGAGCCGCTTCGCGACGCAGGGACAGCAGGACTACTCGGCTCGCCTGCTCGCGATGATGCGCAATGCCTTCGGCGGCCACGCGGTGAAAACCGGCTGAGAAGCATTCGCGTTCGGTGCACGTCGCCCAGTACGTAGGAACCACGATGCAACCGGCAGGGTCCGCAGCGCAAGATGAAAGCGCTGCGTGGCCAGGCCGGCAGCACCGGAGCTTATAGCCGGCAGGCAAGCAGCCCATACTCACAACAATGGGAGCGTTGCCATGCCCGCCCGCGAGACCTTCTACGACGTGATGCGCCGCCATGGCATTACGCGCCGCAGTTTCCTCAAGTTTTGCAGCCTGACCGCCGCCGGTCTCGGCTTCGGCCCGGAATTCGCGGGCAAGATCGCCCACGCGCTCGAGACGAAGCCGCGAACGCCGGTCGTATGGCTGCACGGCCTCGAATGCACCTGCTGCACCGAGTCGTTCGTGCGCTCGGGCAACCCGCTCGCGGGTGACGTGATCCTGTCGATGATCTCGCTCGACTACGACGACACGCTCATGGCGGCCGCGGGGCACCAGGCCGAGGAGCTCCTGGAGCAGACCATCGAGAAGTACGACGGCGAGTTCATCCTGGCCTGCGAAGGCAACCCGCCCCTGAACGAGGATGGCATGTACTGCATCCAGGCCGGCCGGCCCTACGTCGAGAAGCTGCGGCACATGGCCAATCATTGCAAAGCCATCATCGCCTGGGGTTCCTGCGCGTCCTGGGGCTGCGTTCAGGCCGCGAAGCCGAATCCGACCCAGGCCGTGCCGATACACAAGGTCATCCTCGACAAGCCGATCGTCAAGGTGCCCGGCTGTCCGCCGATCGCCGAGGTCATGACGGGCGTCATCACCTACATGGTGGCCTTCGACCGGCTGCCGCCGCTGGACCGGCAGGGCCGGCCGCAGATGTTCTACGGCCAGCGCCTGCACGACAAGTGCTATCGCCGGCCGCACTTCGACGCCGGCCAGTTCGTCGAACAGTTCGACGATGAGGGCGCGCGCAAGGGCTACTGCCTTTACAAGGTCGGTTGCAAAGGACCGACAACCTACAACGCCTGCTCGACCGTGGAGTGGAACGGCGGGCTCTCGTGGCCGGTCAAGTCCGGTCACGGCTGCCTGGGCTGTGCCGAAGACAACTTCTGGGACAAGGGCAGCTTCTACAGCGCCGTGTCCAACCTCAACGTCACGGGCAATGTCGAGGCAACCGCCGATCAGATCGGCGGGGCCATCGCCGGCGCCGCCGCCATCGGTGTGGCTGCACACGCCGCCGTATCTGTCGCCGCGAAGGCGACGGGCAAGAAACCGGAGCCCCGGGAGGAGATGAACAATGGTTAGCGTGACGACGCCGAACGGCTTCGAACTCGACGACTCCGGCGACCGCGTCGTCGTCGACCCGTTCTGCCGGATCGAAGGCCACCTGCGGATCGAGGTGAACCTCGACGAGAACAACGTCATCCGCAACGCCGTATCGAGCGGCACGATGTGGCGCGGTCTCGAGGTCATCCTTCAAGGCCGCGACCCGCGCGACGCGTGGGCCTTCGTCGAACGCATCTGCGGCGTCTGCACGGGCGTCCACGCCTTGCAGTCGGTGCGCGCCGTCGAAGACGCGCTCGGCATCGAGATCCCGGCCAACGCCAACCATATCCGCAACCTGATGATGCTCGCGCAGCACGTGCATGACCACATCGTGCATTTCTATCACCTGCACGCGCTCGACTGGGTGGACGTCGTCAGCGCGCTGTCCGCCGACCCGAAGGCGACCTCCGAGCTTCAGCAGTCGATCAGCCCGTGGCCCAAGTCCTCGCCCGGCTACTTCTCTGACGTGCAGAACCGGCTCAAGCGCTTCGTCGAATCGGGTCAGCTCGGTATTTTCGCAAACGCGTACTGGGGCAGCCCGGCGTACAAGCTGCCGCCGGAAGCCAACCTCATGGCGACGACGCATTATCTCGAGGCGCTCGACTTTCAGAAGGAGGTCGTCAAGATCCACACGATCTTCGGCGGCCGCAATCCGCACCCGAACTGGGTAGTCGGCGGCATGCCCTGCTCGCTCAACGTCGAAGACGTGGGCGCGGTCGGCGCCGTCAACATGGCCTGGCTCAACATCGTCTCCGACATCATTGACCAGACGATCGCGTTCTGCGACCAGGTCTACCTGCCCGACCTCAAGGCCATCGCATCGTTCTACAAGGACTGGACCTACGGCGGCGGGCTGTCATCGAAGAACGTGCTGTCGTACGGCGAGTTCCCGGCCTACGCCAACAATCACACCAACCAGAGCCTGATGATGCCGCAGGGCGCCATCCTGAACGGCGACCTATCGACGGTCCACGACGTCGATCCGCGCGACCCGGAGCAGGTGCAGGAATTCGTAACCCACTCCTGGTACGAGTACCCCGACGAGGCCGTCGGCCTGCACCCCTGGGACGGCATCACCGAGCCGCGTTTCGGCCTCGGGCCGAACGCCAAGGGCACCAAGACCAACATCGAGCAGCTCGACGAGGGCGCCAAGTACTCATGGCTCAAGGCGCCGCGCTGGCGCGGCAACGCCATGGAGGTCGGACCGCTCGCGCGCTACCTCGTCGCCTACGCGCGCGGCAAGGAGGACATCCGCGAACAGGTGGACGGCCTGCTCCGCGAGCTCGACCTGCCGATCACGGCGCTGTTCTCGACTTTGGGCCGCACGGCCGCTCGCGGGCTCGAGAGCTCCTGGCAGTCGCACAAGATGCGCGAGATCTTCGACGAGATGATGGCCAACATCCGCCGCGGCGACACGGCAACGGCGAACATGGAGAAGTTCGACCCGGCCACCTGGGACGGCGACGTCAGGGGCGTGGGCTTCGGCGAGGCGCCGCGCGGCGCACTCGGTCACTGGATCCACATCAAGGATACGAAGATCGAGAACTACCAGTGCGTCGTCCCGACGACCTGGAACGCATCGCCGCGCGATCCAGAGGGCAACATCGGCGCCTACGAGGCGTCGCTGCTCGACACGCCGATGGTCAATGCCGAGCAGCCGCTCGAGATTCTGAGGACGATCCACTCCTTCGATCCCTGCCTGGCCTGTTCGACGCACGTGATCTCGCACGACGGCGAAGAGCTCACGACCATCAAGGTCCGATAGGGAGGCGCCAATGGCAACCACGAGCGAAGAGGTACTCAGGCAACGGGACAAGGTCCCGGGCCCGCTGTACATATTCGAGGCGCCGGTACGCGTCTGGCACTGGATACACGCGCTGGCGATCGTCGTGCTCGCGACGACGGGCTATTTCATCGCCAATCCGATGTCGTCGCTCGGCGGCGAGGCGAGCGATCACTTCCTGATGGGCAACCTGCGCCTGGTACATTTCATCGCGGCTTTCGTGTTCGCCATCGGTCTCGCCGTACGCTTTTACTGGGCGCTGGTCGGCAACGAATACTCGCGCGAACTCCTGTACCTGCCCGTGTGGCGCGGCGAGTGGTGGGGCCGCGTCTGGCATGAACTCAAGTTCTATCTGTTCCTTACGCGCAAGATGAGCAAGAACCCGGGACACAATCCGCTCGCCCAGATCTTCATGTGGCTGATCAACGTCGTGCTCGCGCTGTTCATGGTGTGCACGGGCTTCGCGCTCTACAGCCAGGGTACGGGGGCTGGCAGCTGGGCAGACACGATGTTCGGCTGGGTGTTCGTGATCGAACCGAGTTCGCAGACCGTACGCATGTGGCACCTCATGGGCATGTGGCTCATGCTGCTGTTCATCATCTTGCACGTTTACATGGTCATCCGTGCGGAGTTCATGTCCCGCCAGAACGGCATCAGTGTCATGATCAACGGCTGGCGCACGTTCAAGGATGACGGCCCGCTGTCGCCGGAATGAACGCGGCCCAGGAAACCGGCCGCACGGCCGACCCTTGCGCCTACGAGACGCTCGTGCTCGGCATCGGCAACGTGCTGTGGGCCGACGAGGGATTCGGCGTGCGCAGCCTCGAGACGCTACACAGCCGATACGCGTTCGGCCCCGACGTTTGCGTCATGGACGGCGGCACGCAGGGCATCTTCCTGTTACCGTTCGTGCGCAGCGCGAAGCGCCTGCTGATCTTCGACGCCGTGGATTTCGGGCTCGAGCCGGGCACGCTCAGAGTCGTCACGGGCGACGACGTGCCGCGCTTCATGGGCGTTCGCAAGATGAGCATGCACCAGGCGGGTTTCCAGGAGGTGCTGTCGACGGCCGCGCTGTCGGGCGACCTGCCCGACGAGATCGTGCTGATCGGTGTCCAGCCCGAACTGCTCGACGACTACGGCGGCAGCCTGCAGCCGGCGATACGTGCAGAGATCGACAATGCAGTCCGCCACGCGCTTGACGTCCTGGCCGGCTGGGGCATATCCGCAACGCCGCGCTCGGCACCGCTGGAGGCCGGCGAGCACGTTGGCCCCGCAGCGCTCGATATCCGCGATTACGAAGCCGGACGACCGCGACTCACGGGAGAGCTCTGAAGTGAACCATCCATTGATCGACCGGCTGTTCGACGATTATGGCTACGCGCTCGTCACCGGCGATACGCACGACGAATTCGTTGCAACGCCGGGTATGAACGTGCTGTTTTTCCCGGGCGACCCGTCGACCACCAAGGACGCAACCGACGTCGCCGTGGTACTGCCGGAACTCATGAGTTTCTTCGAGGGCCGGCTCAACGCCGGCGTCGTGACCGACACGTTCGGCGACGGCAAGACGCTGAAGCGCCACTATGGCTTCAGCGCGTTTCCGTCGCTCGTGTTCGTCCGAGGCGGCGAGTACGTGGGCGCCATCACGCGCATCCAGGACTGGGCTGAGTACATCGACAGGATCGCCGGCCTGCTCGAGGCAGGGCCGAAGCGCCCGCCCGGCTTCAAGATTCCGGTCGTTCACGCCTGAGCGCCGGCGGACCGGGGAACGAGGATACGATGAGCATCAACGACATACCCGTACACGTAGTCGGACCCGGCAGCCAGCCCGCGGAACCCGATCCGCTGTCCTACATCGACATGCCGAGCGACATGCAGACCTTCTCGCCGACGCGGCTCGATGATCCCGACGCGTTTCACGAGATGCCCGATGCGCGCGAAGCGATGCGCTGGCTCGCACGCGCACTCGCCGCCTACCCGGGCGACGGCCGGCCGCGCCTGGCCGACCTTTGCGCCCTCGACGCGCCGAGCCGCGACATCGTCAACCAGGTGCTCGGCGAAGGCGAGGTCAGTCTGACCGTAAACGGGAGTATCGACGCGCGCTGCCAGGAATCCGTGCTGGCCGGCGTCTGGCGCACGATGCTGCTCGATACGGACGGCAACATCGGCCGCGATCTGCTCGAAGTGGCGGACGCGCCGACGATCATCGCAACGGCATACGAGGCGTCGGCGCCCGTGGACACGTCGGTTCCGGAGAACGCCGACGCCGTCCCGAACGCGCTGCCGATCCTGATCGAACTCGAAGCGGCGGTCGAAGAGTATGCGGCAACCGCCAGACAGCATTCGATCAACCTGAGCCTTTTGCCGCTCTCCGAGGAGGAGATCGAGTTCATCGACCGGCGCCTCGGCCGAGGCCCCGTGGATATCCTGTCGCGCTCCTACGGCAAGTGCCAGGTCATCAGCACGGCGACCGCGAACGTCTGGTGGGTTCGGTACTACAATTCGATGGGCACGCCAATCCTGAACTCGCTCGAAGTCGTGGACGTTCCCGAGGTCGTCAAGGCCGCCCGCGAGGATCTCCGGGACTCGGGGCAAAGGCTAGCCGAAATCCTGGCGCCGTACTGGTCCGACGTCGCGTGACGCCCGCAAGCGACCCCAGCGGACGCCTCGACGCTTCGACGCGCATGGAATGCCGGATTTGCTGGTACGTCTACGATCCTGCCGCGGGCGACGAGGTCGAACAGATCGATCCGGGTACGCCGTTCGCCGAACTGCCCGACTACTGGCGCTGCCCGCAGTGCGACGGCGAGCCCGGCGGATTCCTGCCCGAAGGCGCCTGACATGGCTATCTCGCCCGCCGATCTCGTGCAGCATTACGAGACGATTCTCGACCAGCGCATGCGGGGACTGCCGTTCCTGAACACCGCGCTCGAGGTCGAGGCCGTCGGCTTCGTAAACCGCGACGAGCACGAAATCGGCGTACTGATCACGCCGTGGTTCATGAACCTGGTCGTGCTCCCCGGCGACGACCGATGGGACGAACACGAGCCGGGCAGCCTTTGCCAGCTCGAGCTTCCTGCGGGCCGGATGGAATTCAACGTCGGCGGCGACGAGACGATCGGACGGTTCCTCACGGCGGTGCTGTTCACGACCGTGGCGGACTTTCCCGATCACGGGACGGCTCGCGATATTGCAGCCGAAATCATGCAGAAACTCCTCGCCGAACCCGAGGACGCGGCACAGGCCGTCGCACCGACCATGAGCCGCCGCGCACTGTTTTCCCGGGCGGGACGAACCTGATGCACGAGATGTCCGTTTGTGTCGCGCTCATCGCCGAGGTCGAGCGGATCGCCGCCGAGCGCGCGCATACGGTTGTCAGCCGCATCGAGATCGGCATCGGTCCGCTGTCGGGCGTCGAGGCCGTGCTGCTCGAACGCGCGTTTCCACTCGCGGCCGCCGGCACCTGTGCCGAGCATGCGGAGCTTCGTATCCGGAGCACCGACATAGTGGTTCGCTGCAGCCAGTGCGGCGAAGAGTCGCCGGCGCGCGCGAATCGCCTGCTGTGCGGCGCCTGCGGCGACTATCGAACCCGCGTCGTCAGCGGCGAGGAAATGATTCTTCAGCGCGTGGAACTCGGCGCGCCGGCCGCGCGCTCGCTGGCTTCCTGATAGGGGCAGCCGGATAAGTGCAGCCGGCTAGCAGATCCGCGGCAGCGGATCGTCTTCCAGTTCTTCCAGGAAACGCTCACCGCCGATCTCAGTCAGCATCGTCACGCGGCCGCCCTCGGCGCCGATCTCGCCCACGACGGCGGCGTCCCGGCCGTCCTCGTGAGCCTTGAGCGCCGCGACCGCGTCGTCCGCCTGGTCGGGACGCACGACGGCGAGAACGCGCCCCTCGGAGGCGAGGTAGTAGGGGTCGTAGCCGAGCATCTCGCAGACCGCGCGCACCGGGTCGCGCACGGGCACGCGCTCGTTGAAGCGAACGCCCAGACCCGTCGCGTGCACTATCTCGTGGGCGATGGATGCGATGCCGCCGCGGGTCGGGTCGCGCATGAAGCGCACGCCGTCGAAACCCATGAGGATTTCGGTCAGCGGCAGCACCGAACCGGAGTCGGACTGCACGTCGCCGCGCAAACCGAATTCCTCGCGCGCCAGCATCACGGCCGTGCCGTGATCGCCGACGCTGCCGCTCAGGACGATCGCGTCGCCCGTTTCGATATTCCGGATGCCCGGACTGTTGCCGGCCATGCGAACGCCGACACCCGTAGTCGCGAGGTATATGCCGCCGCCCTCGCCGCGCTTCAGTACTTTCGTATCGCCGGCCGTCACCCTGACGCCCGAGTCGCGCGCGGCCCGCGCCAGGCTCGCGACGATGCGGTCGAGCAAGGCGATCTCCAGGCCCTCCTCGATGAAGGCGTTGAGCGTGAGATACAAAGGCCGCGCGCCCGCGACAGCGAGGTCGTTGGTCGTGCCGTGCACGGCAAGCGAGCCGATGTCGCCGCCGGGGAACTCGAGCGGCTGCACCGTGAACCCATCGGTCGTGATCATGACCTCACCGCCGTTCAGCGCGAGCGGCACCGCATCGGCCTGCACGTCGAGGTCGTCGCGGCCCAGGTGATGGGCAAAGACCTCGTCGATGAGCTCACGCATGAAGCGGCCGCCGTTGCCGTGCGCGAGCGATATGTGATCGTCGTCCAGACTCATTCTCCGCGTCGCGTCCGCGGTCACTGGACGCGCGTACTCTGAGCGGCCAGGTGTGCCGCCTGACCGTAGCACAAGGCCGCGTCGTTGGGCGGCAGCGCCTCGGGCAGAAATATACGAAAGCCGTTTTCGTCCAGCTTCGATATGACCTGCTCGGTCAGTACGCGATTCTGGAATACGCCGCCGCAGAGACCGACGTGGTTCACGGCGAACTTCTCCCGGACCCTGCGCGCCTGCTGCAGTACGACCTGGGCCATTGACACGTGAAAAATGCCGGCGCGATCGGCCATGCTGATGCGGTCGTCGCGAAGCGCGGTCAACAGAGGCGCCCAATCGGTCCGCCAGAGTCCTTCGTCGTCATGGTAGAGCGACAGGTAGACCGGCTCATGACGGCCACCGTCGCACAAGGCCTCGAGCTGCATCGGCCCCTGGGCCTCGAAGCTGACCCGGCCGGTACCCATGACCAGTGCGGCAGCGGCATCGAACAGCCGGCCGGCCGAGCTGGTTACAGGGCTGTTGATGCGCTGGTTCCAGGCAGCGCGCGACAGGCGATCGGCATCCTCGGGAGGTGCCCAGTCGATACCCGATTCCCAGAGCAGTGCGGCCGCGCTGCGCCACGGTTCACGCCCGGCGCGGTTGCCGCCCGGCAGCCGGAACGGCCTCATGCTCGCCACGCGCTGCCAGCTGCCGCATTCACCGAGCAGTGCCTCGCCGCCCCAGAGGCTGCCGTCCTCGCCCAGGCCGATACCGTCCCAGGTGAATACCAGCCAGTTCGCGGGAATGCCCGCCTCGGCGGTGAGCGCAGACGCATGTGCGGCATGATGCCAGACCGTCTCGACGGGCAGCCGCTGCTGCCGCGCCCAGCGGTGGGTCGTATACCCGGTGTGCGCATCGCAGGCGATGCGCTCGGCCGTCACGCCGTACAGCGACTGCAACTCGCCGGCAACGCGTTCGAGAACCGCCAGGCTGCGCGGGCTGTCCATTTCGCCGATGTGCGGCGAGATCACGATGCGGTTGTCCCAGGCGAGGGCTATGGCGCTCTTCATGTGGCCGCCCACGGCGAGCACCGGGGAGTCGAGGCGTCCTGGAATCTCGAGCTCCAGCGGCGCGCAGCCGCGACCGATTCGAAACGGCCGGACCTGGCCGGCGATCTCACGATAGACGGGGTCATCGGCGGGGCGAACGATGGGCCGGTCGTGATGCAGAAACGCGTCGGCGATTCGCCGCAGGCGCCGTTCGGCCTCGGCGTTGTCCGTGAGGACGGGCTCACCGCTGATGTTGCCCGAGGTCGCGACCAACGGCCCGTCGAATGCCTGCAGCAACAGCTGGTGTAGCGGGCTGTAGGGCAGAAACACGCCGATCTCGCCCAGGTTCGGGGCGATCCCTTCGGCAAGCTTCGTGTGCTCACGACGCTTGAGGAGCACGATCGGTCGTGCCGGACTGGCGAGCAGCCGTCCCTCGTCCGCGCTGATGCGGGCGAAGTCGCGAACGCGGGCAAGCCCATCGCGTCCCGCAAGCGGGAACATGACGGCGAAGGGTTTGTGCGGCCTGTGCTTGCGACGCCGCAGCGCCGAAACGGCCTCGGCGTTTCGCGCATCGCACATCAGATGGTAGCCGCCGATGCCCTTGACCGCGACGATTTTGCCGTCCTTCAGGTGTGCAAGCGTCGCCTCGAGCGCATCGTGCTCCTCGACGGTCTCCGAGGGTCTTGCATGCTTGAACTTGAGGCTCGGCCCGCACTTGGGACATGCAACCGGTTCGGCATGAAAGCGGCGATCCGACGGGCTCTGGTACTCGGCTTCGCAGTCCGGGCACAGTTTGAACTCCGCCATCGACGTATTCGGGCGATCGTAGGGCAGCGACTCGATCAGCGTGTACCGCGGCCCGCACTGCGTGCAGTTGATGAACGGATAGCGATAGCGGCGATTCGACGGATCGGCGAGTTCGGCGCGGCAGTCGTCGCACATGAAGTAATCGGGCGGCACGAACACGTGGGACTCCGCGTCCCCGCTGCTCGCGACGATGTCGAAACGTTCGAAGCCCACGGTGTCGACGGGGTTGATCTTCGCGATTCGCGGCTTCGAGAGCGGCGGCGCCCGGCGAATGAGGTCGGCGCGGAAGCGCCGAATCACTTCGTGACGACCGCAGACCACGATCTCGACCTCCCCCTGCCGGTTGCAGACGTGACCCGTAAGGCCGTACTCGGTCGCGAGACGATACACGAATGGCCGAAAGCCGACGCCCTGTACGTGACCGACGAGCGACATGCGCACGGCGTAGCTGGGTACCGACGCGAGTGTCGACGGCGGCGGGCCAGCGCCGGAGTCTCTGGCCCGTTCCACGGTATCAGCCAACGGCCCGGGCCTGCCTCTGGTCTGCCGCATCGGCCACGTTGTCGCGATAGCCGGCCGACCACCAGATCCTGCAGGCACCTTCGTCCGACACCATGCACGGCCCGATCGGCTTGCGCGGTGTGCAGGCCTTGCCGTACAGCCGGCACTGGTTGGGATAGATCTTGCCGAGCACGACGCGGGCGCAGTCGCAGCCGGGCGGCATCTCGCCGACCCGTTTGCGCGAATCGTCCGCGTACGAGGCGAAGCGCCGACGAGCGTCGTGCGCCGCGTAGTCGTCGCGCAGCACGTAGCCCGAACCGGGGATGATGCCGACGCCGCGCCAGTTCGCATCGGCGACGCGCATGACCGAGTCGAGCTGGCGCCGCGCCTCCACATTGCCGCCGGGCCGGACGACCTCGGGATAGCAGTTGTCGAGCATCGGCCGGCCTTCGCGAAGCTGTGTGAGCACGGAGACCATCGCCTTGAGCAGCGTGTCGGGCCTGAAGCCCGCGATTGCGGCCGGTATTGCGTGGCGCTCGGGGACGAACGCCCATTCCTCGGGTCCCATGACCGTCGACACGTGACCGGGCGCGATCAGCGCGTCGAAACCCGGCGACTCGGATCCGAGCAGCATGGCGACGGCGGGCCAGGTCAGCCGGCCCGACAGCAGGACGCTCAGATTGGCTGGCGCGCCTTCGGCAAGCATCGCGGCTACCGGCGCCGTGGTCGTCTCGAAGCCCGCCGCGAAAAACACGACCTGCCGGTCCGGATCCTCGCGTGCGATACGCACGGCCTCGGCAGGGGAGGCAATCGGCCGGATGTCGGCGCCGGCGGCCCTCGCCTGCTCGAGTGAGCGCGGCTCGCGCTTCGGCACGTTGACGGGCACGCGCAGCATGTCGCCGAAGGCTACGAGCGTGACGTCCTCGTTGAGGGCAATCTGAACGGCCTCGAATACGTCCTCTTCGGGACAAATGCACACGGGACAGCCCGGCCCGGGCACGAGTTCGATCGTCTCGGGAATTGCGGTCCGAAGGCCCGCCATCGAGATGGAACGCTCGTGGCCGCCGCAGACGTTCATGATGCGGACGGGCGCAGCCTCGGCCAGACGCTCGAGTTCACTCAGCCAGTGCGCCTCCGGCCGCGTCATGCCCGGCTCCCGACCCATTCGAGCCAGGCGTCCAGGCCCGTGCCCGAGCGCGACGAGACGGTCATTACGGGCGCGTCGCTTGCGAGACGGCGAACGCAGTCCGTCGCGGCGTCGGGACTGAAGTCGTCGAGCACGGAGAGCAGGTCCGCCTTGGTGATCAGGACCAGATCGGCGGCGCGGAACATCACGGGGTACTTCGCCGGTTTGTCGTCACCCTCGGGCGTCGACAGCAGTGCCACGTTGACGTGCTGGCCGAGGTCGAAGCTTGCCGGGCAAACGAGGTTGCCGACGTTCTCGATGAAGACGATGTCAACCGCATCGAGATCCAGTTCGTGCAGCGCCGTGTGCACCATGTGCGCGTCCAGGTGGCAGGCCGTGCCCGTCGATATCTGTATGGCATCGACACCCTTCGCGCGTATCCGGGCAGCGTCGTTCTCGGTCTCGAGGTCGCCCTCGATCACCGCGATGCGGCGATCGGCGCCGATCGCGTCGATGGTCGCCTCGAGCAGAGAGGTTTTGCCGGAGCCCGGCGACGACATCAGATTGATCGCGACGACTCCGTGCCGGTCGAAATGCTCGCGATTGTGCAGCGCCTGGTGGTCGTTGGCATCGAGCAGCCCCTTGAGCACCTCGACCGACTCGTGCCCACCGCCAGTTCTCGCGAGATGTCCGCCTGCCGCTACGAGGTGTTCGTTGCCCGGAGTGACGTTGCAGCCGCAGGTATCGCACATGTCTCAGTTCTCCATCCGGTCAGGCGCCCGCGGCGATGATGTCGTCGAACAGCTTCAGCGATTCCTCGGCCTCTTCCGTGCTCACCTTCTGGATCGCGTAGCCGACGTGCACGAGCACGTGGTCGCCCGGAACGAGGTCCTCGCCCTGAAGCATGAACAGGCTGACGTCACGCTCGATTCCGCGCGCCTCGCAGCGGCAGACGAAACCGTCGATCGACTTGATTTCCATCGGTATGGCAAGGCACATGTGGGACCTCTCGGGCGGCCGTCCAGGCGCGTCGGGAAGCCTCGATACGCCCGTCGGCGGTTTTATGATGCCGCCATTCGATCTTAGACCCTGGCCCTGGCCAACTGCGTACGTAATAACGCCTATTCCTGTCGTGCTTTGCGCTGCCTATCGTTGAATTGTAGAAAAACCCGGCCGAATCGGCGCCGCTCGAGGGCCGCGTGACGGGTTTCGATCACCCTCCGACCGTGGAGTACTTCGATGCGAGCGCTAATCTCATCTCTTGTCCTGCTGGCAGCCGCTGATGGCGCCGGTGCCCACGCACTCGACGCCAGTCATTCACTGACGGAACGGCTTCTGCACCAGTTCGGGGCCCCACACCACGCTCTGCTGCTCTTGGGGCTGGGCGCTTTCCTGTTCGCCGCGCTCCGCTACGCTCGTTCGCGCCGGCAGCGGAACGATTGACGCCTCGCTGCGGCCTTCAAGCCTGTCAACATGAGGACGGTCGTGTTCTGCTATACAATCGTCCGTCGTTCTCGACACTAATTCAATCGAACCGCCGGCCTGGCCGGTAACGGGTAGCCGTGATCCGAACGGTGCGGCTACCGGGAGCGAATCATGCCATCGAAGCCCGCGGAAACTACGGGACCATCGCCGGACGTGTACGCCGGGAGCGCGCCGCTCGACGTCGCCAGGCGGCTTTTTTCGGCAACCCGGCCGAAGTTCTTTCCGGCGTCGGTTTTGCCGGTGCTTGCGGGTACCGCCTGGGGCTACGCCGCCGCGGGCAGCATGGACTGGGCGGCGTTCCTGCTCGCCCTGCTCGCGACGGTCTGCGTCCACGCAGGCGCCAACGTCATCAACGACGTCGGCGACGATGCGGGCGGCACGGATCGCCAAAACGACGATCGCATCTACCCGTACACGGGCGGCTCGCGGTTCATTCAGTCGGGCATCATGTCGGCTCGCAGCATGGGCCGGCTCGGCATCAGCCTGCTCGCCATCGCCGCGCTTGCGGGATTGCTGCTCATTTCGATGCGCGGCGAGATGGTGCTCTGGTTCGGTATCGCCGGCGTCGCGCTGGCCGTTCTCTACTCCCTGGGCCCGGTCAGGCTGAGCGGCACGGGCTTCGGCGAACTGGCGGTCGGCGTTGCCTTCGGCGTGATCCCCGTGACCGGCGCGGCCTGGCTGCAGAGCGGTGTCATCGACACCGGAGTGTTGCTGTATTCGCTGCCGATCAGCGCCTGGGTCGCCGCAATCCTCCTGATCAACGAAGTCCCGGATCGCGACGCGGACGGCGCGACCGGCAAGAGAACGCTCGTCGTTCGGCTGGGACTCGACGGCACTGCGCTCGTGTACGCCCTGTTGCACGGCACCGCGGCAGCCGTGAGCGTGTGGCTTGCCGCGACCGGCGCGCTGGTTGCCGCCGCCCCGCTGGTGCCTTTGCTGCTACTCGTGCTCGCGGCCCGCGCCGCGATGGCGATCCGGATCGGTGTCGCCGATCGGGCGCGCATGACGAGCGCGATCGAGGCCACGCTCGGCGTGCATACGATTGGTAGTATCTGGCTCGCGGTCGTTGTGCTGTATCCGGCGTTTTTCGGCGCCGGCTAAGCGATCGAACGCCGCGAGAGCGTGTAACGAGAGCGATGCGATTCAGGATTCGAAAAGGCCTCGACATACCGTTGACGGGCCGTCCCGCGGAGACGATCGAGGACGGCAAGCCGGTGTCGACGGTCGCGGCACTGGGTACCGACGTCGTCGGCCTGAAACCGCGCATGGCCGTCCGCGTGGGCGACCGCGTGCGCCTCGGTCAGACTCTGTTCGTCGACAAGCGAAATCCGGGCGTGGACTTCACATCGCCGGGCGCGGGCGAAGTCATCGAAATCAATCGCGGCGCGCGGCGCGCGCTGCAGTCGGTCGTGATTCGCCTGGACGGAGACGATGCCGAGCACTACGAGCGGTTCGACGACACGCGCCTCGCGCATCTCGACCGCGACACCGTGCGCAGGCAGATCGTCGCGTCGGGCCTGTGGACCACGATCCGCACGCGCCCGTTCAGCCGCATCCCCGACCCCGAGACCGCGCCCGCCGCCATCTTCGTGACGGCGATCGACACCAATCCGCTGGCACCGGACCCGGCCTGGATCATCAACGATGCCGGACCCGCGTTCGTCAACGGGCTGACCGTGCTGGCGCATCTGACTGACGGCAAGGTCTACGTGAATACCAGACCCGGTCCGGGCTTCGACGTTCCGGTCGACGCGCCGTTCGTTCATGCCGAGTTCGAAGGGCCGCATCCTGCCGGCCTCGTCGGCACGCACATTCACTTCCTCGAACCCGTTAGCGAGCGAAAGACGGTCTGGCATATCCGCTACCAGCACGTGGTGTCGATCGGCCGCCTGTTCGCCGAGGGGCGCCTGCCGACGCGGCGCATCATCGCCCTGACCGGTCCAATGGCCTTGAAGCCGCGGCTCTTGAGGACCCGGATCGGCGCCAGCACCGAGGACCTGCTCTCGGACGAGCTGAAACCCGGGCCGGTGCGCGTAATCAGCGGCTCGGCGCTCTCCGGCCATCGTGCGGCCGGCCCGCTCGCCTGGCTCAACCGATACCACAACCAGCTGACAATCCTCGCCGAGGAAAGTCCACGCGAGTTTCTTTCCTGGGCCAAGCCCGGGGCCGGCAAGTACTCGGCAACCCGGGCGTATGTCGGCAAGCTGTTCGCGAGCGGCGGATTCGACCTCGCGACGAACCAGAACGGCAGCCCGCGTGCCATGGTTTCGATCGGCAGCTTCGAGGCGTTGATGCCGCTCGACATACTCGCGACGCCGCTCTTGAAGGCGCTGCTCGTCGAAGACACGGACCGCGCGAAGGCGCTGGGCTGCCTCGAACTCGACGAGGAGGACCTGGCGCTCTGCTCGTTCGCGTGCAACGGCAAGTATGACTACGGGCCGTACCTGCGCATGAACCTGGACGAAATCGAGGCCAACGGATAATGAGCGTACTCAGGAAGACCCTGGACCGGCTCGAGCCGCTGTTTACGCGCGGCGGCCGCTTCGAGCGTTTCGAGGCCGTATTCGAGATGGTCGATACGCTGTTCTACTCGCCTTCGGTCGTATCGAAAGGTTCGCCGCACATCCGCGACGCGGTCGATTTGAAGCGCGTCATGATCGTCGTCGTGTTCGCGGTGATGCCCTGCCTGTTCGTCGGCATGTGGAACACGGGCTTCCAGGCGAACTCCGCGCTGGCGTCGATGGGCATGGTCGGCATCGACGGCTGGCGCGGCGCCGTGCTTCCGCTCCTGGGCGCCGGCCACGATCCGTCGAGCCTTTACGACAATACGATGCACGGCTTCCTGTACTTCCTGCCGATCTATGTTGTGACGATGGCGGCCGGCGGATTCTGGGAAATCCTGTTCGCGAGCGTGCGCAATCACGAAGTCAACGAAGGCTTCTTCGTCACCTCGATGCTGTACGCGCTGATCCTGCCGGCCACGACGCCGCTCTGGCAGGTCGCGCTCGGCATCAGCTTCGGCGTCGTAATCGGCAAGGAAGTGTTCGGCGGCACGGGCAAGAACGTCCTGAATCCGGCGCTTGTCGGCCGCGCGTTCCTGTATTTCGCGTATCCCGTGCAGCTCTCGGGCGACGCGGTCTGGACGCCCGTCGACGGCTTCAGCGGCGCGACGGCCCTGGGCCTCGCGGCGATCGACGGCATGCAGGGCGTCACGGACGCCGGCATCACGTTCACGCAGGCGTTCATCGGCCAGCTACAGGGGTCGCTGGGCGAAACGTCGCTCGCCGCCTGCCTGATCGGCGCTCTGATCCTGATGTACACGCGTATCGCCTCGTGGCGGATCATCGTCGCCTGTTTCATCGGCCTGATCGTGCCGGCGCTGTTGTTCTCGGGGCTCGAGAGCGCCAACCCGATGATGGACATGCCGTGGCACTGGCACGTCGCGCTCGGCGGCTTCGCGTTCGGCGCCGTATTCATGGCGACCGACCCGGTCACGAACCCGGATACGATGCTCGGCCACTGGATATTCGGCCTCATGGTCGGTCTTCTGACCTGGATCATTCGCGTCATCAACCCGGCCTTTCCGGAGGGCATCATGCTCGCCATTCTGTTCGGCAACGTGTTCGCGCCCGTCATCGACTACTTCGTGACCCAGGCGAATATCCGGCGCAGGGAGAAGCGCAGTGTCGGATGAGGAAAAGACCGCGCGGTCCCGTGACGGTATCGCCAACACGCTGATCGTCGCGATCGGCGTGAGTCTCGTGTGCTCGATACTGGTCTCCGCGAGCGCCGTGGTCTTGCGGCCCCTGCAGCTCGAAAACGCGGACCTGTATCGCAAGCAGATCGTGCTGGACGTGGCGGGCCTGTACGAGCCGGGCGACGACGTTGCGGAGGCCTTCGAACAGATCGAGGCGCGGCTCGTGGACCTCGACACCGGCGACTATGTCACGGGCGACGCGAGCAGCTTCGATGCGGCCGCGGCCGCGAACGATCCGGCGACGGGCGTGGCGATACCGCCGACCGAGGACATTGCGAGCATCGGCCGCCGTGCAACGATCGCGCCCGTGTACATCGTGCGGGACGGCGGCGACATCGACCAGGTCATCCTGCCCGTGCGCGGCGCCGGGCTCTGGTCGACGCTGTACGGCTACCTCTCCGTCGAAGCCGACGGCAACACCGTCAGGGGCTTGAGATTCTACGAACACGCCGAGACGGCGGGCCTGGGCGACCAGATCGACAAGCCGGAATGGCGCGCGATCTGGCCCGGCAAGGAACTTTACGACGGCGACGGCAACGCCGTCATCGAGGTCGTGCGGGGCCAGGCGCCCGCGGGGCCGAAGCTGGTCCACCAGGTCGACGGCATGTCCGGTGCAACGCTGACCGGCCAGGGCGTCATGCGGCTCGTGCGCTACTGGGTCGGGCCCGACGCCTTCGGTCCCTATCTCGACAGAATCGCCAGCGAGGCGAATTGAAGCGAGGCAAATTGACATGAGTGAAGCGAAAAGCGTCCTGCTGGATCCGCTCGTCGATCGAAACCCGATCCTGTTGAGCGTGCTCGGCGTCTGCTCGGCCCTCGCCGTGACGACTTCCCTGCTGCCGGCGCTCTTGATGTGCGTCGCGATGACGACCGTGGCCATGTTCTCGGGCGCGGCGATCTCGGCCATCCGCGAGCATATTCCCAACAGCATCCGCATCATCGTGCAGATGACGATCATTGCGTCGCTGGTCATCGTCGTCGACCAGGTGTTGAAGGCCTACGCGTTCGAGACCAGCAAGCAGCTATCGGTTTTCGTCGGCCTGATCATTACGAACTGCATCATCCTGGGCCGCGCGGAAGCCTTCGCGATGAAGAACCCGATCGGCGCGAGCTTCCTCGACGGAATCGGCAACGGCCTGGGCTACAGCGTCGTTCTGATCGTCGTCGCCGCGCTGCGCGAACTGTTTGGCGCCGGCACGCTGCTCGGCTATGAGATCCTGCCCCTGACCAGCAACGGCGGATGGTACGAGGCCAACGGCATGATGCTCTTGCCGCCGAGCGCGTTCTTCATCATCGGTCTCATGATCTGGGCGGTCCGCTCCTGGCGCCCGCAGCAGGTCGAGAAGCCCGACTACCAGATCCACGAAGTTCACCGGACCGAAGTGCTCTGATGATGCGCTCCCGCAACATGTCGATGCCCGAGAGAGTACGCCGCTGATGGCGGACTACATCAACCTGTTCATCCAGGCGGCGTTCGTCGAGAACCTGGCGCTGACCTTCTTCCTCGGGATGTGCACGTTCCTCGCCGTGTCGAAGCGCATCGAAACGGCGCTCGGTCTGGGCTTGGCGGTCATCGCCGTGCAGACGATCACGGTTCCGGTCAATCACCTGATCTATGCGTTCCTGTTGAAGCCCGGCGCGCTCGGCTGGCTCGGTTTGTCCGACGTCGACCTGAGCTTCCTGGGGCTGGTCAGCTACATCGGCGTGATTGCGGCGCTGGTCCAGATTCTCGAGATGACGCTCGACCGTTTTTTCCCGGCGCTGTACAACGCGCTCGGTATCTTCCTGCCGCTGATCACGGTCAACTGCGCCATCCTTGGCGGCACGCTGTTCATGGTCGAGCGCCGCTACGACCTCGCCGAGAGTGTGGTCTTCGGGCTCGGCAGCGGCTTCGGCTGGGCCGTCGCGCTCGTCGCGCTGGCGGGCATCCGCGAGAAGCTTCGCTACAGTGACGTGCCCGACGGCCTGCAGGGCCTGGGGATTACGTTCATCATCGTCGGCCTGATGTCGCTCGCGTTCATGGGCCTGTCGGGAATCCAGCTATGAGCGCCGGAACGTCCATCGCGACCGAGGTCGGGCTCGGCATCGGCCTGTTTACGGTCGTCATCCTGATCCTGGTCTTCGTGATTCTCATGGCGCGCTCGCGGCTCGTGGCGACGGGCAAGGTTCACCTCATCGTCAACGATGACCGTGACCTCGAGGTCGCCACGGGCGGCAAGCTGCTCGGCAACCTGGCGGACGCCGGTATCCTCGTGCCGTCGGCCTGCGCGGGCGGCGGCACTTGCGGCCAGTGCAGGGTCCAGGTCCTGTCGGGCGGCGGGGCGATCCTGCCGACCGAGACCTCGCTGATCAACAAGCGCGAGGCCGCGGACCACGTGCGGCTGTCCTGCCAGGTCACGGTCAAGCAGGACATGCGGGTCCGGGTCCCGGACGAGGTCTTCGGCGTCAAAAAGCACGACTGCGAGGTGGTCTCCAATCACAACGTGTCGAGCTTCATCAAGGAGCTCACGCTCGAGCTGCCCGAAGCAATGGACTTCCGCGCGGGCGGTTACATCCAGATCGAGTGTCCGCCGCACCACATTCGCTATCGGGATTTCGACATCGACGAGGAGTTTCAGAGCGAATGGGACCATTACAATCTCTGGCGCTATGAATCGCGTGTCAGGACACCGACGTCACGCGCCTACTCGATGGCCAACTTCCCGCTCGAGACGGGCATCGTGAAGCTCAACGTGCGCATCGCCACGCCGCCCCCGGGCGCCGACGACAAGATTCCGCCCGGCATCATGTCCTCGTATATCTTCAGCCTGAGGCCCGGCGACCGCGTGACGATCGCGGGGCCGTTCGGCGAGTTTTTCGCCAGAGATACCGACAACGAGATGGTGTTCATCGGCGGCGGCGCCGGTATGGCGCCGATGCGCTCGCACATCTTCGACCAGCTCAAGCGCCTGCACTCGAAGCGCAGGATGTCTTTCTGGTACGGGGCCAGGAGCCTGCGCGAGGCGTTCTACGTCGAGGAATTCGACCGTCTTGCCGCGGACAACGACAACTTCGACTGGCACCTCGCGCTGTCGGAGCCGCTGCCCGAGGACAACTGGGAGGGCTACGTGGGCTTCATCCACAAGGTGCTGCTGGACGAGTACCTGAGCGGGCACGAAGCCCCCGAGGACTGCGAGTACTACATCTGCGGACCGCCGATGATGAACGCGGCCGTGCTGACGATGCTCGACAACCTGGGTGTGACCCGCGATCACATCCTGCTCGACGACTTCGGCGGCTGAGCGCGCGTGGATTCGATCACCGCCTGTCCGGCGTGGCATCGTCCAGCGGCCCTGGTCGTTGCGCTGTTGCTGTCCGCCTGCGGCGGCGACACGGATAGACCGCGACAGCTCGAGCTAAACGGCGCGGCCATGGGCACGACCTGGAGCGTCCAGGTCCTGGACCTGCCGGCCGGCGACGACCGCGCCGCGCTGCGCGACGACGTAGAGGCCGCGATCGTCCGCGCCGAACAAATGCTGTCGACGTACATCCCGGGGTCCGATCTCATGCGCTTCAACCGGAGCGGACGAACGGACTGGGTCGACGTGTCCGACGAGCTGTGCTCGATCGTCGATACGGCGCTGACCTTGAGCGAGATGACGGGCGGCGCTTTCGACATCACCGTCGGCCCGCTCGTCAACCTCTGGGGATTCGGACCGGACGGCAACGTCACGGAGCCGCCGGCCGAGGACCTCATCGAGAGAGTCGGCGCACATACGGGCTACCGCAAGCTCGAGGCCGACTGCGGGCGCCCGGCGCTGCGCAAGGCATCGGCGGATGTCTATGTCGATCTGTCGGCGTTCGCGAAAGGCTACACGGTCGACAAGGTCGCACACATTCTCGACGCCCGGGAGGTCGCCAACTACCTCGTCGAAATCGGCGGCGAGCTGCGCGGGCGCGGTCTGAACGCCAGCGGCAGGGAATGGGCCATCGCGATCGAGGAACCGCGGCTCGAGGGGCGCTCCGTCCAGACCATCGTGGGCCTGAGCGACCGCGGCATGGCGACCTCGGGCGACTACCGGAACTTTTTCGAGTTCGACGGTAGACTCTACTCGCATACGATCGACCCGCGCACGCACTGGCCGATCAGCCACGCCGGCGCATCGGTCACGGTCGTATCCGAATCGGCGGGCTTCGCCGACGCGATGGCGACGGCGTTGCTCGTACTGGGGCCTGAGGACGGCATCGAATTCGCCGACCGGCATGAGATCGCCGCGTATTTTCTCGTCCGCACGGACGCGGGCCTGGCCGAACGCCGTTCGGCGCAATTTGAACGGGAGGTGAGTATCCTGTGAGCGCTATCGCGACACTCGCTGCAAGTTTCATCATCATCGTGCTCGCCGTCGCGGCAATGGCAGTCGGAGTACTGGCCGGGCGCGCACCGATCAAGGGTAGCTGCGGCGGAATTGCCGGCGGCTCCTGTGAGCTTTGCAGCGGCGACGGACGCTGCCGGAAAGCCGAAAACCGCTGACCTTATAGGTTAACCATGCCGATCCGTTCTGCAAAAGTAAAAAACTTCATGTCCGGGAACCTGATCCACTTCCACCCGGACACCGACGTCCTCGACGCGATTCATACCCTCGTCCAGCACCGGGTTTCAGGCGCGCCCGTCGTCGACGACCGCGGCAACCTGGTCGGTATGCTGTCCGAGTTCGATTGCATGAGGGTCGTTCTGGGCGCGGCCTATCACGGCGAACCGGGAGGACCCGTGTCGGACATGATGGTCGCGGATGTGCAGACCGTGGATGCCGACATGAGCATCGCGGATCTCGCGGAGCTGTTCATGACTTCGAGGTTGAGGCGTTACCCGGTCCTGAGCGACAACCGGCTGGTCGGCCAGATCAGTCGCCGGGATGTGCTGCGCGCGCTCGTGGAGCTGTCGCAGGGCTGAGCGCGTGCCAGGACACTAGTCCACGCTGTCGGCGGTCTCGGGCGCGAACTCGGCGACGATTCCTTCCATGATGTCGTCCGCGCCCTCGGGCAGTTCATGCACGATACCGTAGTGGCATTCGATGCACGTCTCGCCTCGCTCTTCGGCTCTCGAGTGCCGACGGGCGACCGAACGGTTCTGTTCCTCGAGATCCATCGCCTCGACGCTATGGCAGTGGCGGCAGAATTTCGAATCGTTGGCCTTGAACTGCCGCCACACCGCCTCCGCCATCTCGGCACGGTGCGACTCGTATTTCTCGGCGGTGTCGAGCTTGCCCATCATCTCGGGGATGATGTCGAGTGACACGACGGCCTTGGTCCAGGTCAGCTCGAACCAGTTGTCGTGCGGCAGATGACAGTCCGAACAGCCCGCGCGCACGCCGGACACGTTGACGAAATGGCTCGAGGCTTCGTATTCGGGCTTGATGAATGCCTCGTGAGAGTGGCAGGCATAGCAGAATTCGGTCGAACTCGTCGCGTGCAGGATGTAGTTGGTCGTACCCAGCGCGACCGCGCCGAGCCCGAATGCGATGAAACCGCCCAGCGGAATGCCGATCAGCCACTTGCTCTTCGGACGACTCCAGAAACGTCCCGACCGCGACGTATCGTCTTCGCTCATTCGCTTGTCACTCCCCGGCCTTTGCGGCCATTGTGTCCGCCTGATTCGTATGCCGCATCTTGTTGCGCAGGCGATTCACGCCGCTGAAGAACTCCCGCATCATCACGACCCAAAGATAGTGACCCCGCTCCGTGAGTTCCAGATACGCACCGCGGTCCCGGACCGCGCCGATTAGTTGGAGCGCTCCCAACTCCCGCCAAAGCCCGCGCTCGAAGCGGCCGCCGAAACGATCGTCCGCCTGGCGCTTGTCGAGCCTGCCGCCGAACAGCTCCATGAGCAGGTAGTAGCGGCGCTGGTCGCGTTCGGTCAGCGGCTGGCTGAACACGGTGCCGGTCTGGCCACGATCGACCATGCGGCCGTAGTCACCTATCGAGAACGTGCTCGAATACAGCGTGCCACCGAGGTAGCTGAACGAGCCGCTTCCGAGACCGACGTACTGCTCCCGGTCGACGATGTACTCGTCAAACATGCCGGCCTTGCGTGAGAAGCACCATGAGGAGTTTCGCGTATAGCCGGCGGCCAGCATGGTCTCGGCAATGATCTCGTAGAAGCGCCGCTCGCGGGAGTACTCCACGCGGCCGATCGCCTTCTCCATCGTGCCTTCGGCATTGTCGACGTTCATCAGCGGATAGTACGACACCTGGTCGACCCCGAGTTCCCCGGTGAGGATCTCGAGGTCGCGCCTGAGCGAAGCCTCGGTCTGATCGGGAAAGTTGAAGATCATGTCGATGTTGAGCGTCTCGAAGCAGCCTGCGGCGTCCGAGATTGCACGCCGGATATCGGCACCGCTGCCGTACTTGTCGTAGCGCTGCATCTGCTTCAGCAGTTCGTCGTCGAAGCTCTGCACGCCCACGGAAAGCCGCGTCACGCCCGCATTGGCCAGCATTGCGATGCCCGCCTTGCCAAGGTCGTCGGGATTCGTTTCGACGGATACCGACCGGATTCCGTGGCGGGCCTTGAGCGCCTCGATGAGGTCGTAAAGCAGCCCGGGAATGACGGTCGGGGTGCCGCCACCGAAATACAGCTCGTCGAAGTCGTAACCCATGTCGCTGACGAGGTCGCACTCGTCGCGCAGGTATTCGAGATAGCGGCGCGCGGGCGCCTCCTTGAACTGCACGCGATGGAAGGAGCAGAACGGGCACAGGACATGGCAGTAAGGAACGTGCAGGTACAGGAGATACTTGCGGCCGGTGTCTGGCTCGGGCAGCGGCGTGTACCCCGGGGCGCCGGAGAATCGCAGCATATCGTCATTGAAGTAGCGGACCAGCCGGCCGATGACGGAATCGATATTCACTCGAGCCTCGGCCGGTGCGGGTCAGGGCGCGAACAGTGGCGCGAGGTCCGCGTAGATCTTGTAGTCGCGAATCTTGTCGCCGTCGACTTCGAAGATGTTGGCGAACGGCAGCGTGACCTCCGAGCCGTCGTGACGCGTGTAGGTTGTCTCGCCTTCGCAAACGATCGTCGATCCCTCGACAATGAAGACGGGAACGCGGTGGCGCAGTGCCGCGATGGACGCGAAGAACGCGTCTACGGCCTCTGCAATGGCGTCGCGACCGCTGACCGGCGGCGACGAGCCGAATCGAAACCGGCCATCACCGGCGATGTAGGCGGCGAATGCCTTGCTGTCCATCGCATCGATCGCGGCGAACAGCCCGGTCAGCGGTGCGGGTTCGGCGACGGCTGCGGTCACTGCTGGCTCGCGTAGTAGTGGATCAGTGCCTCGGTGTCTTCCGCGCTGAGCGGGTCCATGACGTCCTTCATCTTGTCCATCTGCTCGCGATCGCCGGACGCGTACTCGGCAAAGGTCGTTCTGAGGTAGCCCATCCACTGACCGGCCAGAATACTGGCCTCATCCTCGGGATTCGATCCGCCGTCGGAGTGACAGCGCGAGCACTTGTCCTCGTGGATGGCCTCGCCCGCGGCCGCCTTGGCGGCGTCGAACTCCTGCCTGGCCGGTACGAAGGGCAGCGCAGCGTAGTGTTCCGCAAGCGCCTCGATCGCGTCGTCGTCGAGCTCCGCGGCGACGTCACACATGTTCGTCGCCGGGCGGCTCGTGTCGCCCTGCCGGAAGTCGCTCATTGCGCAGGGCCGCGCCTCGTCCTGGTAGACGTACATCGCCTCGGATCCGACGAAGGCGTCGATGCCGGCGATCGTCGGCATGTCGTCCCACTGGCTGACCCCGTCGTCGCCGTGGCAGTCATTGCACATCTCGATCGTGGCATCGAGATCGGCGGCCATGGCCGTGGACGCCAACGCGAACGCTACAAGCGCGGGAAGGGCTGCTTTCATCGTCGTACTCCGTTGTCTGGTGGCTACCCGGGTGAGCGAACCGGCTCGCTTGCCCGCGCTCGCGGTCGTCACGCTATCGTCATATTGCAGCGAGCACGCCTGACGCTGACTGAAGACGCCGGCCGCAAAATGGGGATTGCACCGACGATTGTACTGATAATCCGGCCGCGATGTCCCGATTCGCGATCGTGCTGCCGCATAGGTAGATACCGAAGTAAGAATGCCGAAGCCCTTTTGATACAAAGGTTAACCAGAAAAAAACGGGTCCGGCAGTGTGGCTGCGGCCGCAAATCACGAGGAACTAGAATGGGCGACCAGGTAGGGAGAGTAGTTCGTTTCGGAATCCTGATGTTTGCGGCAGCGCTCTGGGGCTGCGAGGGCGACGACGGGCCGCAGGGACCGGCCGG
>JANQLK010000021.1 GCA_028280615.1 Woeseiaceae bacterium
AGTCCCAAAGAATCGACGAGGGACGACAATCAATCGCTGCCTATTCTCGAAGCCGACTATCTTGCCCTCGTCGATGCGACCGGCCGCATTGCTGTCAGAGGTAAACGGTATCGTATCGGCCCAAAACAGAGACCGATCCTGGAGCGCCTTGGCATGACGGAGTCGGAATGGAGCGACTGCGCGTTGCGCTTTCAGAAACACTATGTCAGAGGGAACCTTCGACTGCACGCAGCGAGCTGAGGCGTATCGGTATCGATGATCAGGTCGAGTGCCTGAGACTTGATCGTGGACGCTCCCTGGACACACATCGGTAGAACTCGCGACTAACCCGATGATCTCGCGCTGAACTGCGGCTTCCTATGACGGCTTGCCGATCGTGCCTGTCCCATCCAACCCCATCCAACCAGTCCTCCTATGACGGCTTGCCGATCGTGCCTGTCCCATCCAACTATCGACAGCTTGCCGATCGTGCCTGTCCCATCGAACTCCTGTCCAACTCAACTACTCGATCCCATCCAACTCGACCCATCCAACTCGATTCATCCAACTCGATTCATCCTACTCGATTCATCCAACTCGATTCATCCAACTCGATTCATCCTACTCGGCTTCGAAGTAATGATGTCGTCGTTCCCGACGTGCTATAAAGGAATCGACAGAAAAAGAAGAAGACCGGCCACGGTCGTCCAGGTTTACCCGGCACCGACTTGCCAAGAAATTTTGAAAGCGCGGATGTATTACTTCGTGAGGCAGCGTGCCCTGTCACGTCGAACATGCTGCAGATTCTGCGCCTCAAGAAAAACAACTGGATCCGGCCGGTGCATTAACACTCATGCAATCTGAGGCCGATAGCATGCGAGCGATGTTCGCGTAAGGTTCAACGAGAAACCGCTGAGGGATTGGCCCCGGTTCTTATTCGGGGGCACCGAACAGCGCCATACCAACAATATGTTAAATGCAGCAACCGCCTCTGGAAAAGACCAGTACGCGTGTCGAGCAGCCAGATCGAAGGAAATCCGAATGAACACAAAAAATCAGGGGAGTCTTTTCTCAGCGGGTACGCCTGAAAGCGGAGCACCCCAAAGAAGATCTGGCTTTTGCCGAGGAACCGCGGCGCTATGTGTCCTTCTCTTGACCGGCGTGTCGCTCAAGGCAGCAGCCGAGGATGCGTTGATCGAACCTTTCGACGACGCTTCCCAGTTCAGCGTCAGTTCGGGTTTCTTCTCCGACGGCGGCTTCGACTTCCTGGGGATCTCCGATGGCGCCGGCGGCGGTGACTTCGGCGGCGGTCCGGTGCCAGTGGGCATCAAGACCTACACCGGCCTGGACGGCTCCTTCCTGACGGGCATGGATCTCAACGGGGAAGGCGCCACGTTGCCCGTCGTTCTGGAGTGGAGCGGCATCGATATCAGCGGGCTTTCCGACCTGCAGTTCAGCGGTGACTTCGCCGAATTCTTCGATGCGCCGGGCGACATCGATGCCGACGATTTCATTCGGCTCGACGTGAGCATCGACGGCGGCCCCTTCGTGACCTTTCTCGAGTTTCGCCTCGACGTGGCCGAGCCGGACAATTTCAACGGCATCTTTCGGGAAGACACCGACTTCGACGGTCGCGGTGACGGCGCGTCGCTGACCGACGCGGCCGCGACGTTCACCAAGCCGATTCCCGGTACCGGCAGCACGCTCGCCCTGCGCCTTAACCTGCGCGTGGAAGCGGGCGACGAGGATTTCGCCGCTGATAACTTCTTGATCAGCGGTTCCGCGACCGGTCCCACCACAGGCCTCCTCGAGAACTTTGACGATGCATCGCAGTTCAGCGTCAGCTCAGGGTTGTTCTCCGACGGCGGCTTCGACTTCCTGGGGATTTCCGACGGCGCCGGCGGCGGTGACTTCGGCGGCGATCCGGTGCCATCAGGCATCAAGGCATACACCGGCTTCGACGGCTCCTTCCTGACGGGTATCGACCTCGACGGCGAAGGCGCGACGTTGCCCGTCGTGCTGGAGTGGAACGGAATCGATATCAGCGAGTTCTCCGCGCTGCAGTTCAGCGGTGATTTCGCCGAATTATTCGATGCGCCAGGCGACATCGATTTCGACGATTTCATTCGGGTCGAAGCAAGCATCGACGGCGGACTCTATGTCACCGTGCTCGAATTCCGCCTGGACGAGGACGAGCCGGACAATTTCAACGGCGTCTTCCGCGAGGATACCGACGGCGACGGTCGCGGTGATGGTACAGCGCTCACGGGCGCTGCCGAGACGTTCACCAAGCCGATTACCGGCATTGGCAGCACGCTCGACCTGCGCCTGACCGTGAGACTGAATGCGGGCGACGAGGACTTCGCGGTCGATAGTTTCCGCATCGAACAGGCCGCGTCCGGCCTGGTCGAATCCTTCAACAACGCATCGCGTTTCACCGTCAGCTCGGGATTCTTCTCCGACGGCGGCTTCGACTTCCTGGGGATATCCGATGGCGCCGGCGGCGGTGACTTTGGCGGCGATCCGGTGCCAACGGGCGCCAAGGCTTACTCAGGCTTCGACGGCTCGTTCCTGACCGGAATGGATCTCGACGGGGAAGGCGCCGTTCTGCCCGTGGTGCTGGAGTGGAGCGCTATCAACATCGGCGGGTTGTCGACATTGCAGTTCAGCGGTGACTTCGCCGAGTTCTTCGATGCGCCAGGCGACGTCGATTTCGACGATTTCCTTCGGGTCGAGGCAAGTATCGACGGCGGCCCCTTTGCCACCGTGCTCGAGTTCCGCCTGGACCAGGACGAGCCGGACAACTTCAACGGTATCTTCCGTGAAGATACCGACGGTGACGGTCGCGGAGACGGCGCGGCGCTGTCCGGCGCGGCCGCGACGTTTACCAAGCCGATTGCCGGCACCGGCATCAGCCTGGCGCTGCGCCTTACCGCGAGGGTGAACGCGGGCGACGAGGACTTCGCAGTCGATAATTTCGTCATCTCGGAGCAAACCGTCGCCCCTCCGCCGGTCGAGCTTGTCCGGATTCATGAGATCCAGGGTAGCGGCGACACCAGCCCGCTGGTCGGGGAGATCGTGCAGATCGAGGGTGTCGTGGTTGGCGCCTATCCGGATCTGGGCGGATTCTTCGTACAGGAAGAAGACGCCGATGCCGACGGGAGCCTGCAGACGTCGGAAGGTATCTGGGTGTTCGAACCGGGCGCGAGCGTTGCCCCGGGTGATCGGGTCGCGGTCACCGGTACCGTGATCGAATTCGGCTCGGGTTCGGCAACGCTGACGGAGCTTACCAGCGTGAGCAGCGTGAGCACGCTCGAGACGGGCCGTTCGGACCTGGTTTCACCGACGATCCTCGGACTGCCGGTCGGAAGCGTGGGCGAGTTCGAGGCCTTCGAAGGGATGCTGGTCCAATTCCCGCAAACCCTGACCGTGACCGAAACCTTCAACCTGGCCCGCTTCGGCACGGTGTCTCTGGCGACAGAGCGGCTGTACAACCCGACCCATCTGGCCGAGCCCGGCGCGGCTGCACAGGCCGTGGCTGACCTGAACGCACGTTCGCGCATCGAGCTGGACGACGGCCAGAGCGCGCAGAATCCCGATCCGGTCATTTACCCCGTCGGTGGACTGAGTGGCACCAATACGCTGCGTTCGGGCGATACGGTAACCGGCCTTTCCGCCGTACTCGACCAACGCTTCGGCACATACCGTTTGCAGCCGGTGGGCACACCGGACTTCCTGGTGTCGAATCCGCGGCCATCCATACCGCCGTTCCCCGGGGGCAGCCTGACCGTAGCCTCGGTGAACGTGCTCAACTACTTCGTCACGACGGATACGGCAGGCGCGATATGCGGGCCAGCGAACGACCAGAGCTGTCGCGGCGCGGACAGCGCCTCGGAACTGGAGCGTCAAACGCAGAAGATCGTCGCGGCGCTTGGCGCGATGAGCGCCGACGTCTACGGCCTGGTGGAACTGGAGAACTCGGCCGGCGTGCCGGTGCTGGCCACGCTGGTCGACGAACTCAACCAGGCGACGGGACCCGGCACTTACGACTTTGTCGATACCGGTACCGTCGGCAGCGACGCGATCAAGGTAGGTTTCATCTACAAGCCCTCGACCGTTACCCCGACGGGCCCATTCGCCATTCTCGATACTCCCGCCATTATTCCGGACCGCAACCGGGTGCCGCTCGCGCAAACCTTCGAGGAAAACGCGTCTGGCGAGAAGCTGACCCTCGTGGTCAATCATTTCAAATCGAAGGGATCTGCGTGCGCTGACATCGGCGATCCGGACACCGGCGACGGTCAGGGCAACTGCAACCTGACGCGGACAGCGATCGCCGAAGAGCTGGTGTCCTGGCTGGCGACCGACCCCACCGGCTCCGGCGATCCCGACTTCATGATTCTGGGTGACCTGAATGCGTACGCGATGGAAGACCCCATCGACGCACTCAAGAACGGCGGCTACACGGATCTGACCGACTTCTTCATCGGCCCGTCGGCCTACTCGTTTGTCTTCTTCGGTCAGTTCGGCTATCTCGACCACGCCCTGTCGTCGGAGACCCTGACCCCGCAGGTCACGGGCCTGACCGAATGGCATATCAACGCCGACGAGCCGAGAGCTCTCGACTACAACGAAGAGTTCAAGACGCCGGGACAGGTAAGCTCGTTCTTCGACCCGGGCCCGTTCCGGTCCTCTGACCACGACCCGTTGATCGTTGGATTGAGTTTGCAGCCGGCAACGCCGACACCCGGCGATATTGACGGCGACGGCGACGTCGACATGGACGACATAAGCCTGATCCTCGCAGCGCGAAATCAGCCCGCATCGGGGCCGGACGATCCGCGTGACCTCGACGGCGACGGCGTCATCACGGTGCTCGACGCGCGGCGTGCGGTCACGCTGTGCACCCGCGCCGGTTGTGCTACGGAGTGAGAATGCCAGGGCCTTTGTGAGGCATAGGCAATTCGGCTCTAAAGGAAAGAGGCCACCTCAGTTGAGGTGGCCTCTCGCCTCTAACATCGTGTAGCTGCAGGAGCGCTTCGATCAGCTCGTCGGCGTCTTGTAGAGCGAGCGACTACGCCAGGTGCTTGAGACCCACCGTGCTTGCCCTAAGCCAGCCGGGCACAAACTGCACTCGACCCTCGCCGTCCCGGCGAAGCCGTGCTGTCGCGCGATTTCGCATTGCTCGATGTGGAGGCGGTGAGCCACTGACGTTTCTGACATTTGCGGTCATTTCAGCGACCCTCGTGAGCTGCGCGGACCGGGGAAATGACATACCGGTGACCGAGAAGAACTTCGCTGTATCCGCGCCCATTTCGATCGCAATCCACGGATCATCACTTGAGCCCTGAGCGATCCGGGTCACAAGAGACGACGGCAGATTAAAATAAGCCTTGACTTAATTAAGTATTCCCTTAAACTAGAAGGCATGGACACGTTTACTGCCCTCGCCGACCCGACACGACGACAGATCATCGAGGCGCTCGCACACGCCGAGACCGCCTTCGGTGATCTGGCCGATCGCTTCGACATGAGCCGTCCGGCCGTATCCCAACACCTCAAAGTACTACGCGACGCGGGCATCGTGACGGCGCGCGCCGAGGCACAACGCCGCATCTACCGGCTCAGCGACGACGGACTCGATGAGCTCGACGCCTGGCTTGGCAAGGTGCGCAGGTACTGGAACGCACGTCTCGACAAGCTCGAGGGCTTGCTTGCCGAAGCCGACAGAAAGGAGAATTCCAATGAGTGACTATGGCGAACTGCTTGACGAAAACACGATCCGATTCGAGCGCCTGCTGCCCGGACCGATCGAGCGCGTCTGGGACTACCTCGTCGACAGCGATAAACGCCGCAAGTGGTTGTGTGCCGGCGATATCGGTGCCGGTGATGGCGCGCACGTCGACATGTTGTTTCGCAATCACACGCTGTCGAATGCCGAGGACATCTCCAAACCCGAGAAATACAAGGACATGCCCGACGAAGTCTCGTTTACCGGCACCGTCACGCGCTGGGATCCGCCGAATGTGGTATCGCACACATGGGATTTCTTCGAGGAATCCTCGGAAGTCACCTATGAACTCGAAGCAGTCGGCGACAAGGTCCGGCTGGTACTGACGCATCGCCGTCTGGAGTCGTCCGACACGGTACTCAGCGTCAGCGGCGGCTGGCACACGCATCTCGACATACTTGTCGACATTCTGGAAGGGCGCGAGCCGAAAGCGTTCTGGAAGACGCATCAGGCCTTCGAAGCCGAGTACGTCGAACGGCTCGGTCGCTGATCTCGATTCGTCCGGCAGGCGCGATGTCTGTCTGTCCCCGGTGAGTGCCTGTCCACTGTGTGATCTCAAGACCTATTTGCGCGCCTATTGGGACGGCGCCGTCGCGGACGGCATGGCAACTGACCTTCTTGAAGGCTACTTGGACGTAAAACAGAAGCTCCTTGCAGTCCGGCGCAAGCACATGAAAAGGTTCAGAAGAATCCTGCTGCCCAAGGAATTGGCGCGGTGCTACCAGCTCGAAATCAAGTTCGATGCCAATACTGACGCGCAACTCGCGCTCACGGTGCCACTCATGGAAACCGATTGAACAGGTCGCGAGAAGCCACGTTAGGTGGAGCGAAGGAGCCCTTCTGCGGTCTCGATCACACCCCTGCCGCCAGGCGATGGGTGTGCGGCAACAGGTCGAATATGAGATGAACACGATTCTCGGAGCCGTCATTCCAAGCCTCGTGAACCTGTTTGTTATCGAACCACCACAACTCGCCGACCTGCAGGCGCATCGTCTCATTGCCGGCTCGGAGAATGGACCCTTCCGACGAGCGAAGCACCAAGTGATAGCGACCGTGAAGCCGGTAGTACTCGCCGCGATCCACGTGCGGATACACTCGCTTTCCCGGCGGCAGGCTGACAATCTTTGCGCGGCCAGGGTCGCTGTTCAGGCTCGCGGCGACGTTTGTTATAAAGCGGCGCGCATGGGGGAACGAGACCGACCCGCCGGTCCAGCGGCTTTCCATGACATCCCGGCGCTTCCGGTCGCGGATGCAGGACTTGCGGAGACCGCGTAGCGGAATCGCCAGCGCCTCCCGCTGAACTCGGATCTTTTCCTGGCGGCCGGTCGCCAGCGCCCATGCGTCACCGATCGAGGCAATCTCTTCGAGGAACGGCTGGACGTCTACGCGGTCGCGGATGAGGCTGAAGTATCGCATTGTGAAGGTCTCAGTGTATGAATGGAGGTATGTTCCGTTGCCCGGTGTTCTGGTCGATCTGCCAGGCGATTGCGCCAACGGCTGACGGCAGCCCGGACGACTTCCGTTCCGAGTTCGCCCGGCGAAAGCCCGGCCAGGGCCATCGCATGCGCCGTTGCACTCTTGGCGGACATTGGCTCAATGGCGAGCACGCGAGTCACGGTGACGTGGCCTTCGGACGTGCAGTGCAGGTCAACGCGGCCCACGTCCCTGCACCGAAGTGCACGAAGCGAAGCGATGGCGGCGGCCCTGACGGCGGTCTCGCACTTGTCGGACCATGCGTCCGAGTTCGGCTCCAGGCCCCGGAATCCCGCCCCCCGCTCTGCCTTTTGCAACAGGGGTAGCACCCTTGGATTCTCGTGTTCAGGGCCAACGACGATAACGGTGATGCCCGTCCCTGCCGGGACAGGCTCCAAGACGATCTCTCCGTACTGTGACGCAGCTCTTTCGATGGCACGCCGTAAGGCCTTCGGTTCGCGAACGGTGCTGGCGCCGCGGTCGGATTGGTGTCGCGGCCGCACCCAGATGTCCTCGTGATTCTCGATGCGCTTGCGGGCGCTATCGACCGTGACCGCCTTGGGAACCGTGACGCCCGCGGCCTCCAGAATCCCGAGTTGCCGGAGTCGATCATCGAGCAGGCAAGGCGCCTGCGGCCCCGGACCTGTATAGGGCAGGCCGAGCATCTCGCACATCATGGCTACTTGTCCAAGCCGTCCCGCCCCGTGCATGCCGCCGGAGCAGTTGTAGACGATTGGCGCAGCCTGATCGAGACCCTGCACCCCGCTGGACAGCTCGCGCAGCGCAGCAGGAAGGGTGCTATCACCCTCCAGGATTCGAACTTCGAAACCGCGTGCCCGCAGGCCATCGATCAAGGGCTGCAACCGGGCGCGACGGTAGCGTTGCGGTGACCCCGGGGTCGTGTGATGTATTGGCGGTTCACCGAAGCGGCTGCGAACAATGGCAACCGTGCCCTGCGCCGAAGCTCGAAGCGCCGATGCAGAGTTGCCGGGCCGAAATCCTTCGAATAGCCGCAGATCGAGAAACTCGGACAGGAACACGATAGAAACGAGCTGCGTGACCAGCAGTTCGGGGCAGGCCAGCATCAGCTCGCGCAGACCCGTGACTTGGCTCAATAGCGTGATGACGATGGCAAGAGCGATCGTCGTGCCTGTGCGCCACGCGGCCATCGCCATGCTCTCTCGTGCGAACGTCGCGGCGACACTCTCGGCAAGCATTGCAAGAATCACGACAGGGAAGAACGCCATGCTCCAGAGCATCGAGGAATCCAGCCAGCTTCCGACAAGGAGACCTAGCAACATCGTGAGCGAAACGATGCAGAGTATGACGGCGACCCGCGCGTACAGCGGCATGCCCGATCGGCGCATCGCCGGCCTCACGAGAACGACGGTGGCGGCGATTAACAGGATGAGGCACAAGCTCGGCACGAAGCCGATGTTCTGAAAGCCGATGGCGATAAGAATGGCGCGAAATCCAAGCACGCGTATGCCGAGTGTGAGGCGAGTGAATGCTGTCAGCAGTGCGGCGAGAGGCAGCAACAGGATGTAGAGGACCACGTCTCGGTCTTCATGGCTGACCCAGTTCAGATGCAGTGACATGTTGAGCCACTGACCGATGGCCAGCAAGCCGGTCGGATCCGGATGCGCCTGCGCCAGAAGGCGCAGGTTCATGCTGAGTAGCGGCAGCGTTGCGATGACGAGCAGTACGAGCAGCCACACGTCCGAAATGCGCCGTCGATCGCGCATCAAGCCTCGGCGAGCCGTCTCGGAAAACAAGTTGGCCGCCACTGTCAGTCTCCGCCGCGGCGAATGTCAACGACGGCGGAAAGGCCGGGGCGCGCCATCTCGGGCGGCGAGTCGAGGCGAACCGCGACGCCGACCTGTGGCGTCGGGCGCATACGCGCCTCGCGGGTTTGCGGCAGGTAGTCCAGTGGCATTTCAAAGTCTGTCGCCAAGCCGATTCGGGTGATCCGTCCCGCGAACCGCTCACCGGGCAGTGCCGGAAAACTGACCTGAACGGCACTTCCGGGCGCGAAGTCACCGAGGGCTTCTTCGGGAATCCAGGCTTCGATCCAGGAGCTCTCCGAAAGCCAAAGGCTGAGCACGGGCGTGCCGGTTTCGACGGCCATCCCGGGTTGAGCCAGGCGACGGATGACGGCGCCCTTTGCCGGCGCGTAGACGTGGGTGCTCTCAATGTCTGCCAGAATCTGGTCGAGCGCAGCTTCGGCCTCGCGGCGCTCTGACTCGAGGACTCGAAGTTGTGCTTCGAGCAACGCAACAGAGTCCATTGCGAGTTCTGCCTGTTGCAGTTCAGCGAGGGCTCCGGATTCGGACGCTGTCGCCGCCTCGGCGAGTGAGCGCGCGGCTGCGGCTTTTGCGGCGGCATCCCTGATCGTCTCGGTAGCGATTGCGCCGTTGCTCTCGAGGGACTGGCGTGCCGCGTGAAAAGCCGTGGCATCATCTGCCTGCAGGTGCGCGGCCTCGGCTTCCGCTTGCATCTGTCGATGCCTCGATACGGCGCGGGCCCGCCCGGCCTCCGCCTCTTTCCGCTCGAACAAAAGCTCTGCACGACTCAGGCTGATGCGTTCATCGAGCGTGGCAATCGCGGCTTCAGCGGCAGCGCGGCGCGCCTGCAAGTGACGATCGTCGAGCCTGGCTAGCAGCTGACCTTTGCTGACGCGGTCGCCGTCCTCAACCAGCATGTCGGCGATGACCCCTTCGCCCCGCACGCCTAACTGTGACAGGTGCGCCCGCACGAGCGCGTTCCGGGTCACGATATGCGTGGTCCGGAAGTGGGCCCACGTGGCTGCGGTCACGATGACGGCCGCGAGGAGCACGGCTGCTACCAGGGCTGCAATCCTGCGCCGGGTTCGGTCGGACGATGCGGCGAGCGGCTCCACAGGTATCGATGGTGCGTCAGAGTCGGTCGGCGTCGATTCCGCCGGTTGCGACGGTACGGGCGTGAGCGCTCCGGAGGGGTTCGTGCCGTCTTTAGGCGCCATGACCAACTCCCGCGTGTGGGTTGTTGACGTGAACGGAGTCGGTGTCCTCGTGCGCGCTCTCGTCTATGGCGGCGATGATCAATTCACGCAGGTAGCCCCGCGTCACGAGCTGTCCGTAGCTATGACCGATGCCGGGAACCTCCTGGTAGCTGATGTCCGCGTCCACCCGGTAGAGCCTCGCGGCCATCCGCATGGCGAGGACCCACCGACGGGCCCGTTCGACGCGAGTCGTACCCTGCTGCCTGTCGAGCTCCGGGTTGCTTCTCAGGTTCTTGGTCTCGAAATCCCGTGCACCGACAAGCACCGTCATTGGAACTTGCAGGAATGCCTCCGGGTTCATGCTGACGCTGCGGAGCTTGCGTGCCGTCGCAAGTCCGTAGGGATACGTAATCTCACGGTCCGGAAATGTGTACCAACCCGAAGAGATGGCGATGAGCCGTGAGATTCGCTGCGGATAGATCATCGCGTAGCGGTGCGCGAACTGGCCACCGCCGCTGTAGCCGATCAGTACAAACCGGTCTGAGCGCAGTCGGTAGCGGGACGCCGCGTCTTCGAGGCATGCGTTGAAGTAGCGGTCGGCGCGGAGTCCGTCAGACCCTTTGCCGAGGCGTTGGTAGCGCCGGTGCTGCGTCTTGCTGAAGAACGGCGCAAGGAGTGGGCGGCCTGTTGCATCCGCGAGTGCCTTGAGGGGCTTCAGCTGCTCATACACGCGCCGGCTGTATCCGTGCACGAAAACGAGCGGTTCAAGGCCGGTGTTGACCTGTCGGGGCATGTACTCGACGTAGCGGAGGCCGGTTTCCCCCTGGTGGTTTGGAAATTTCTCGGTGTCGATGTCGTGCGACGCGAGCTCGCTTGGGGGGATGCGTATGACGTTCATCAGCCTGCCTCCCGTTTGTCCTGGGCCGCCAGTGCGCGATCCAGCAAGTCCCCGGCAAAGGCGACCGTGGCCAGTTCCTCCCGGTTTGCTGTGCACAGGCCGCTGACGGTCTCCGCCTCGCGTCGCTGCAGGGGCGATGCGGTCAGAAGACCACTGAGGGCCAGCACCGGCGGGGCGGTACTGGGCAAAGCGGCGATCCCTGCTGCGGCGCCCATGGCGTCGCGAGCCGCCAGGACCACGCCATGCACGATTCGTGAGAACATGCTGCGCGATACAAGTTGCTTGGTCTCCCGCTGGAAGACGCCATCGGCGACCTCCATGACGATGACGTCGATATCGTGGTCTGCCATGTCGCGGACCATGTCGAGAATCCCGTTCTCGATGCGCTCGATGTCCACGAGGTAGGTCGAGGCCATACCCACATCCGTAAAATCGAGGACATGATCGGCGCCCGCGTCGTGCAATAACCAGGAGTCTCCTCCAGCGCCGGTGCCGGTGGCTTTGATGTAGCCGACGCGGTAGCCGACACTTCGCAAGCCGCGGAGAAGGAATGCTGCCGTCTGGGTCTTGCCAGCATCCATGGCGGTGCCGAGGATCGCCACAACCGGTGGCGTTGATCGCCCGTGGCCCAGGGGCGCGATGACGAAGCTTCCCAGGTTGAGCGGCTTGCCCGCGGCATCAGCCAACAGCCCCAGCGGCGTGATGCGGGTGGGGCCCCGTGAGATTCGATCATGCCAGGAGATGGCATGAGCGGCGATACCGCCACCGGCAACGAGATGGCAGGGCCCGAGACCCTCGGGAACACGACCCTCGAATTGTTCGCTGGCGTAGCGGTTGCCGTATGCGACCACGATGGTGTCACCCGGGAACAGGCGTCGACGACGACCGTCGATCAGCTGAAGGTTGGCGTGGTGACCGATCGCGTCAACCCTCGCCAACACGAGGTCCCCCGCGACGGGGGCGCCGTCTTCGAGGATTTGTCGCACGCGTGATCGCTCGACACGGCGCGTGCTGTGCGCCCACGGCGATCGGCGCAGGAGCTCAGCAAGATCGGCACGAAGCGGCTCATCGACAAGCGATGGCCGAACGGGGTCAGCGGCTCGCTCGAGCGCAACTCGATTCAGAATCGCCTCGCTGTTCTCGAGTAGTTGGGGCCGCCATTGATCAAAGGTTTGAACGCTCATCGATAGTTGCTCCTATATGGTGCGCCAAGACCAACCTCGACGCGTTCTTTCAGGTAAGCGGGCTTGCATTCAGCACTCAGACCCGCGGTTGGGGGCGTGGGACGCCGTCTCTTCGTTCGTCTCGAGTTGCTGGCCGCCCAGGTGGCGGAGATCCAAGCGTGACCGCCGTGCGCTCACTCCAAGCGAAACTGGGCAAATCGCCCCGCATTCGTGAATTTTTCTCTATAGTTGGGGTAGATTACCCCAATTATGAAATATGACAATAAGCTTTTGCGGTCGGGACGGTCGGGACCATCAGGTTTTGCCTGTTGGTTTCAGGAGGAACCATGGTGTGAACAGGCGAGCCTTTACGGCGCCGCGATAAGCGCGAGGGCGCTCTACTGGAGATCTTGAGATGACGCTAGGGGGCGTCGACAACGCCGATTGGAGGACGATCTGCGACTCGCGCGCAACCGTTACGTTTGCCGTGAAAGGGGACATCGAGACCCCGGCGGCCTTCGCAGCGACGGTCGCGCGAGTGAAAAGCCTTTGAACTCGAAGCAGTCGGCGACAAAGTCAGGCTGGTACTGACGCACCGTCGTCTGGAGTCGTCCGACACGGTACTCAGCGTCAGCGGCGGCTGGCAAACGCATCTCGACATTCTTGTCGACATTCTCGAAGGCCGTGAGCCGAAAGCGTTCTGGAAAACGCACCAGGCATTCGAAGCCGAGTACGTCGAACGGCTCGGTCGCTAATCTGGATTCAATCGGCCGCCGCGATCCATGTCTGTCCTTGGGGAGTGCCTGTCCGCTGTGTACTGCCGATTAGGACAAGAGCTGAATTTGTCACGCATCTGTTGGGATTTCACACGCAGAGGAGTGGCGCGCCCGGCGAGATTCGAACTTGCGACCCCTGCCTTCGGAGAACGCCGTTTCGAGGAATTCGGTTGACTACACAACGTGTCAGTCGATTCGGTACAGGATATCGACGGGGCGGCGCGGCGCGCCGCCCCGCCACGGTCAGAAGCGGAACTCCGCGGACGCGCCGATCACCCGTTGATGCGGGCGGAGCCGAATGCCGCTGGCGCCGAAGTTCTCCTGAGTACCCGTGTAGTACCTCTCGTCGGTCAGGTTCTCGACGAACGCACCGATAGAGAACCGCCCCGCGTCGTAGCCGACCCGCAGGTTCACGAGATCGTAGTCCGGGCTACGGAACGGAAACTCGCCGTACGGAAGGTTTCGTACCAGTCCGGAATTCGGCGAGGGCCCCCGGGTCTGGTCTATGGTGAGTCCTTCGATATCGGAATACTGTCCGTCCCGATGGATGAAGTCGACACGGGCCCAGAACTCGTTCCCGTCGGCGATCGGCCAGCGATACTCACCGAACGCGTTCCAGGTGAGTTCCGGTGCTTTCGGAATCGAGAGCCCTTGAAGGTCGACGACGAAACCCCCGGTGATCTGTGCGGTAGTCGCGCTCTTGATCTCCGTATCCAGCAGTCCCAGGGATCCTCCGAACGTCAGACGGTCCGTCGCCAGTGCGAGGAACTCGAACTCGAATCCTTGCGCCTCCGCGTCTTCCACGTTGATGGTGCGTTCGAAGACGGACGAAAGATCGCCCGGTGTCAGGAAGCGAAACGCTTCAAGTTGCAGGTCGCTCCAATCCAGGTAGAAAACGGCCGCGTTCATGCGCACGCGCTGATCGAAGAGCTGTGTCTTGACCCCGAACTCGTAACTCCACAGTGTTTCTTCGCCGTACGGCAGTGCGAACGCCGGTGACCCTTCGGCGTTCGTATTGTTGCCGACGCTGTGACCGCCAGCCTTGTAACCCTTCGACACCGTGCTGTAGACGCTGGCGCCGTCGGTCATCTGATAGCGCAGGCCAACCCGCGGCGAGAAGTCGTCGAAGCTGTCTTCCGCCGCGGACCGGGGTCGCTCGACGTTGATGAAGCTGCCGAAGAAGCCGGCGGGATCGTCCGCCGGATTCGGTGCATCCGGTCCCGGGGCGGTTCCGTAGGACTGGATCGCGTTCCTGACCCGATCGTGCGTGTAGCGACCGCCGACGAGGATGTCCAGATTGTCACCGACGTGCAGGGTCAGATCGGTGAACACCGCGGCGCTATCGACTTCGAATCGCTTGTCGTTGAGAAACAGCCCAAGACCCGTCGGAAACGGCGGCAGGAAGTCGATTCCGTTGATCGTCGCCGTCGGGTCGCTCGAGACGGCAACGTTGTTGTATTGGCGCTGCACGTCGTGTGCAGACAGTATGCCGGCCACCCACTCCAGCCGTTCGCCGCTGTGCTCGAGACGCAGCTCCCCGCTGTAGGACGTACCGTCGTAGTCGTTGCTGCGGCTCAGAATGTCGAGGCCACCGATCAGATCCTGATCGAAGAAGCGCCGCTGCCGCGCGTCGATGATCCCGCCGACCGCCTTGAGCGTCCACTCGTCCGACAGACGATGTGCCGTATTCACGACGAACAGCGTGGATTCCAGCTTGTTGAATTCGTCCAGATCGTGACTCAGCCGATCACGGTTCTGCGGCCAGAATCCCGTACCGGGATCGATTGCGTCGCTGATCCGCAGCGTATCGACGGTGTCGAGGTCGAGAACCCCGGAAGGCACTGTTTCGTCGTGTCCCTGATCTTCATCCGAGTGCATCAGCGTGAAGTCGACGGTCGTGTTCTCCGTCGGCTCCCACGTCGTGTTCAGGCGCAGCATGAGCCAGTCGTGGCCGCTATCGTCAGCCCCGCCCTCGTTGATGTTGCGGACGGTCCCGCCATTCTCCTCGTAGAAGACAACGCCGCGCATCCCGAACGTCTCCGACACGGGCAGATTGAGCATTCCCGTCAGGTTGTATGCCTCGCCGGTACGCCGATAACTCTCCGTACCCAGCTTCAGCGCACCGGCGAACACGTCGTCCGGGCGGCGTGTCGTCAGGTTCAATGCACCGCCCAGTGCGTTGCGGCCGAAATAGGTACCCTGCGGACCGCGCAATACCTCGACACGCTCCATGTCGGCGAGAAACGGATTCGCGATCTGATTCGGCACGGACGCGACACTGAAGCCGTCGAGGTAGATGCCGACCGAGTTGATGAATGCGTTCTCCCCGGACACCAGGTTGTTGATACCGCGAATCGAGATCCCGATTCCGCGCGAACCGGATTGACCGTCTTCCGTGAAGCTGACGTTTGGCGTGAGGGCCAGATAGTCCGTCGCGGCCTGGATGTTGTTCTGCTCCAGATCCTCGCCGGTGAACACCGTCACGCTGACGGGGACGTCCTGAAGATTCTGCTCACGGCGCTGTGCGGTGACCAGGATCTCATCTATCACCTTCTGATCCGACGCCGCGAGAGCGTCCGGCGTCGGTGCGGCGACGGCCGCGAAGGCGGCGCCGGCGGCGAGAATCCGGTTTCTGATGGACCGCGCCTGCACCCGGCGCGGAATTCTTGAATGTTGACTTGGGGACACGTCGAGTCTCCTCAGTGGTTTTGGTTGATTTGCGGCGGCGGAACGTCCGTAGCGTCCGGCCGCCAGAACGTTCACAACAGCTTTCTGCACAGTTCGCCGATATGGCGATGATCCGTGCCGCAGCAGCCGCCGACGACGCGAAGATTGCGCAGTCGATCCCGAAGTTGGACGTACAGGCGCGCGAACTCCCTCGGATCTCCGTCGTCGAGTTCGTCAGCCTCGTCCAGCTCCGCATGGCTCTTGGACGATGCGTTGGCCCGCACACCGAAAATCCGGTCCGTCCACGCCTCCCGATCGTGGAGCACGTGTTCGAAGTGGCTCGGGTGAGCGCAGTTGATCATGTAGTAGACCGGGGCTTGCGACGTCGCGTCATCGACCGTCGTGACCGCCTGTTCGAGCGTCGTGCCGTCCGGAAGCCGGCCGTCAGTTTCAACGGTAAAGGAGATCACGACGGGGAGGCCGGCGTTCTTCGCCGCGTTCGCGATACCTATCGCTTCATCGGCATACGTCATCGTCACGGCCGTCACCATGTCCGCGGGACTGGCCGCGAACGCGTCGACCTGATGGCGGTGATAGGCTTGAGCCGCGATTGCGTCCATCTTCGATTGCGGTTGGTAGCCGTCGTCCCGCGGTCCGATTGCCCCATTGATGACGATCGGGCTCGCGGCGTGCGCGTAGCGGTCGCGCATCGTCTGCAGGATCGCGACGCTGAGCTGATTGAACTGTCTGATCTCCCGAGCGGAGTAGCCGAGTTTCTCGCCCCAGCCGACACTGGCGCGCCACGTCGCCGTGTCCAGAATCAGGCCCGACCGGTTGCTCAACGCCAGTTCGATGTAAGGCGTGTAGTAGTCCTTCAGCTTCTCAATGCCGTCGGCGCTGTTCAGCAGGTCGAAGGCGGCGAACATCGGCAGTTCAACCTGCTTCTGGAATGTAAGCACCGTTTCGAGACCGCCATCGGTGATGAAGATGGCGTCACCGAGCTGCGGCAGGTCGTGACGATAGCGGGCGGTCGATTCGTACACGATCATGCTCACTTCAGGTCTGACCGGGCTACGTGCACGGCACGCCGGTCGCCGTCGGCCGGTTCAATGCGCCGCGACTTTGCGCTCCTGAGCACGCGCAGATGTCGGATCCGGCGCTCCAATGTCCGCAGTCGAGCGTCCGATGACGCTCCTGCCAGCTCGTTATCCATCTTCGTCTCCCAACTCGAATCGAATCGCTTTAAGTCCGGCGTGCGGCGCCCGACGCGGTACGCACTGTGCCCGCGCGGTGCCGCCGATGCCTGAAGAAGTCGTGAAAATCGATTGATCTTTTTGTTACCTGCCGCTACAAGCCGCTCGTTTCGCAGGTCAAGGGATTCCACGAAATGCCGGTCGCGGTGCTAAAATCGGCCCGGCGGCCAGGTGTGTTGGCAGGCGCGGCAATGCGGCATCGCCAGGAAGGCCAACACGGCAATACCATGTCCAGGCGTATCTACACATTTGCAGGCATCGAGCTCGATACGGGCAAGCGCGAAATACGTGCCGGCGACGAGATAAAGCTCCCGTCGCCGCTCGTATTCGATACGCTCGCGTATCTCGCGCAGCACAGCGAACGCGTCGTTTCGAAAGACGAGCTCGCCGGGGAACTGTGGAAAAACCGTATCGTCTCGGATTCGTCGATCAGTCAGGCGATCCGCAAGGCCAGGGCGGCGCTGGAAGAGTGCGGCGTCGATCCGGCCATCATCAAAACGCAGCACGGACACGGGTTTCGGCTGGATGCCGAGATCCGCTCGTACGAACCGGCACCCTCTGGCAAGACCGCGCTCGATGACGCAGGCAGCCAGAACCGGGCGCGTGCGCAGGGAAAACGTTGGACGGCGATCGCCGTCGCGCTTGCCGTAATTCTTACGGTCGCCGTGGTTCTCGGCAACATCGGCAGCTTGCTCGGCCCGGACGAGTCTCTGGACCTGCTCGAGGAGACGCAGTCCACCCTCGCGACAACGGACGCCAAGGTGGATGAAGTCGTGCGCCTGCTTAGAAGCCAGGCTGCACTGTCCGGCATCACGCTCGACGTGGCGGCCGAAGATACGATCCGCAATGCCGTTTCCACGATGGTCGAGTCCGGCGACCTTCGCAAGCAGAGAGCACTCGACAGACTGGCGGAAGGGGACGTCGACGGTGCGGCCACGGTCATTGTCGGTGTCGCCGAGGAACTGGACGAGGCGTCGGAAGCATCGCGCCGGGAAGCGGCGGCCAGTTGGCGCGAGGCGGGTGCGATCTACTACTCGACCGACATCGAGGAGGCCACCCGGTGCTACGAGGCAGCACTGCGGCTCGAACCCGAAAATCCGATCAATGCGTCGGACCTGGCCTACACCTACATCCGTGCGGGCCGGCTCGACGAGGCCGTCACCACGTTCGACGAGGCGCTGTCACTAGGCCCGCCCGCGGCCATTCGCGCCGATGTCGAGCGTGGCCTCGGAATGACCCATCGACTCAAAGGACAACTGGACGTCGCGGAATCCTACCTGCGGACCGCCTACGAAACGGCCGAGGCACTTGGAGACCTTCGCCAAAAGGCCAAGGTCCTGTCGCAACTGGGCGCGGTCGCCACCACGCGCGGTGACTACGAGACGGCGAGAGAGATACTCGAAACCGGTGTGGACCTGGCGAACGAGATAGGGGACGAACCCGTTCTCGCCAACGTGCTGAACGACCTCGCGATCGTCATGGCGAGCACGGAACAGTACGCCGAGGCGTCGAGTCTGTTCCGGCAGACTTACGACATCTATCTCGATCGCGCCGACCTCGTGGGCCAGAGCGAGGCGATCGGCAACCTTGGCGCAACGGCCCTGAAGAAAGGTGAACTCGACGAAGCAGAGGTCTGGTTGCTGCAGTCCGTCGAGCTGGGCGAACGGCTGGGCGCCCGCCGCTCGATCGCGGCCGACCTGACGAACCTTGGAGGCATGGCCGCGCAACGCGGTCGGTTCGACGAAGCGGCAGTCTTCTTCGATCGCGCATACGGCATCGCAGAGGAAACCGGCCTGGAGGATCTGAGGCTCATCCTCCTCGTCAACAAAGGCGAACTCGCCCGTGAACGCGGCGACGCTTCGGAGGCCTGCCGTCTCTGGAGAGAGGCGCTGCCGCCACTCGAGGCAATGGAGCATTTCGCCGTTTCGGTGGTTATCGACCACCAGCAGCAAGCGGGCTGTCCATAGCTACTGCCTGAGCTGCTCGAACACCAAGTCGCTGAAAATCGGGCCGTTTCAGCCCGTTGCGAAAATTGTCACGAAGCTTTCACGGGATTCTCAAGGACCCGTTCCGCCTATCCTGCACTATCAACTCCGTCGGCAACGTGCCCCGTTGTGATCGACTACCTGAGGAGTGATGGACAATGAAGATTCTGGCGAAATTCGATTGGCTGATTCTGGCGATTGCGCTGGCCGTGGGCCTCACCGCTTCCAACTGGACCCGGAACGCGGAGACGATTTCGGAAAGCGACCCGGCGCCGTCGGCCGATCCGGTGCTCGCCGCTTTCGAGCGCGAATTGAACCACGAACCGGCGCCACCGAAACCGGTACGGCGCGACAGCATCGATGACGACCTGCTGTACCGAAGGATGAACCGCATCCACTGGTCGCGGGATGGCTTGCGGCACACCGATATCGCTACTGGTGAAGTACATGAGGACCCGTGACACCGGAATCGATCGCCGGGTGCGCACCGGTTCTCGGCGGAAAGCCGGCACGACCGACGAATCCGAAATGCTCAAAGAATGACTTGGCATTGTCGTCCTTTGTGTCAACGAAAACGGCATGTGCAGCAGGCCATGTGACCGGAATACACCTCGGTTCGCATCAACTTTCAGCATCCCGTCCGCCAAGCCTGGAGTGGCATCCGATCGTATGGCCAGCAGGGACAGCCATGTCGGCAACTCAAACAAAGTAGTGTCCGGGATGCCTGGTGTGGTTCGGGGCTCTTATCGCTGACGGATAGCGGATCGCAGATCTTGCCCGCGAAGAGACCGTTTATTCATGGAACGGCGACGTACCTAGCTTGTGCATACCGCTTGGAAAACTTTTTGAGAACATCCGGCACTTCGCATCCTCAGATGCTCTACGATATTGTTCGTCTTGCTCCCGGGAAATCAAACCGTTTGGGCGGCGGAAAGGCTTTCAGCACCGTGTCCTTGCTATCGTATTGCCAGGCGGCTGCAACCGCTATTCTCGGCCCGTGAACCACAAACGAGACAGACAGGCGCCATTCGTATGGGCACGACAAGGCTCTATGAAAGATGGGACGAGATCGATTCTTTGTTCGAGCAGGCTGTCACCCTGCCCTCCGAGGAATTGGAAGCGTTTTGCCGGAATGCCTGTGGCGACGATCACGAACTGTTCGATCTCCTGTGGAGTCTTGTTGTCTCCGCGCAGACGTCCGATGAGGCTATCCGCCGCTCTGTTTCCCAACTTGCAGAAGACATCGCTTCTGACACACCGCTGACTGGCGAGCGTATCAATGCTTACCGTCTTGAAGGCCTTCTGGGCCGCGGCGGCATGGGCGACGTCTACCTCGCACGTCGCGATGACGGCGCCTTTGAAAGGACCGTGGCGATCAAGGTCGTTCGGAACCGAAGGGTCAACGACGCCTTCGCCGTGTTGTTCCGAAAGGAAAGGCAGGTGTTGGCGGACCTGAAGCACCCGTCGATACCCGCGCTGATCGATGCAGGCCAGCTCGATGATGGCCGTCTTTACTTCATCAGCGACTATATTGACGGTGTATCTGCCGCTGAGTATTGCGACGACGCGACGCGCACATTCGACGACAAGCTCACATTGCTCACGCGTATCGGCGAGGCGCTGCAGCATGCACACAACAACCTGATCCTACATCTCGACATCAAACCGGACAATGTGCTCGTGCAATCGGATGGCACACCCTGCCTTCTGGATTTCGGTATCGCCAGACTCGTGGGCGAAGAGGTCGGCGGCAATCGCGCGTATACCCCGGGGTACGCCAGTCCTGAACAGATTCGGGGCGAGCACGTAACCGCGGCGAGCGACGTGTTCTCACTGGGCGCTCTCGCCTATCGCATGTTGACGGGTACACGACCTTTTGATCCGTTGGAGCTTGCCCCCGCTGAAACGATCATGTTGGCGCGTGAAGACGCTGCGAAGCGTGTGGCACGCTTCGCGGAACTCGAAGCGCTGGCGCCCGACATTCAGGCGATCGTTCGAAAGGCAATGCACGATGACCCGGCCGAGCGCTACGCCACGGTGGAGTCCTTTCTACGCGACATCAAGCACTTCCGGCTCAGCCTTCCGGTTGCCGCTCGTCGGGGTGGCTTCCGCTATCGACTCGGCAAGTATGTAAAGCGACAGCGAGTGGCGATCGGCGTGGTTGTTGCCGCCCTATCTGGGCTCGCCGCCTTCGCAGCCCATGAAGCATCGCTGCGGGACGCCGCGCAGGCTGCGTCCGTTCGGGCAGAACAGGAGGCGGATGCGGCCGGACAGATCTCGGACTTCCTGATCGAGCTGTTTCGGGTGTCAGACCCAAGCGAGGCGCGTGGCAGCAGCGTCACGGCTCGCGAACTGCTGGACAACGGCGCTGCCAGGATCCCTGACGACCTGGAGGCTCAGCCCTTGTTGCAATCCAGGTTGATGCGGGTGATCGGGGATGTGTACACACAGCTCGGCTTACTTGACGATGCGGCGAGAATCATGGAGAACGCCCTCAGGGTTCGGGAGGCCGCAGGCGCTGACGACGATGAGCTGGGTACACTGCTGACGAATCTTGGCATCGTCTACCTCAAGCAAACTCGACTCGACGATGCGGAAGTGGTCCTGCTACGCGGACTGGATCTCCGCGAAGACGCCAACGGGGCTTTTGCATTGTCCGTGGGCAACAGTCTGAACTACGTTGGCGTGTTGCGCACTCTTCAGGGCCAGTACGACACCGCTATCGCCCTCTTACAACGCGCGGTCAAACTTCACGAGGAGAACCTGGGGCCCGACGACTATGCCTTGGCCGAACCGCTAAGAAATCTCTCGACCGCTTACTATCGACAGGGGCAGACGGCGGAGGCGATCAGACTGAATCGGCGCGCCCTTGCAATCGTCCGCGAGAGCGTCGCTTCGGACCACCCGGCACTTGCCTTGACGCTGGACAATCTTGGCAACAATTATCAGGCGGCCGGCCGCTACGAGGAGGCGTTGGAAGTGATGACCGAGGCGTTGTCGATCCGCGAGAAGGTTCTGAGCCCGACGCATCCGATGCTGGCAAATACCCTCGAGAACATGGGCACGATCCAATACGCGCTCCGGAAATTCGAAAGCGCTGAACCTTTGATGCTCCGGGCGCTGGCTATTCGCGAAGAAGTCCTCGGCCCCACCCACCGGCACATGGGTACCAGCCTGGGAAACCTCGGCAACCTGTACATGGAGTGGGGCAAGCTCGATCGTGCCGAGGAACTCCTGACTCGGTCACTTGAGCTCCGGCGGCAGATCTACGAGGCGGACAATCCC
>JANQLK010000003.1 GCA_028280615.1 Woeseiaceae bacterium
AGTACGCACCGCCCAAGCCAGCATCAATCGCGGCGTCGCTGGGCTGGATGACACGCCGCTTCGCAAAGCACCGGCTCGACCAGGAATCCTGCGCGGCGAGGTGGCATGCCGGCGAGGACATGGACTGGGATCATGCGATGTTCGTGGCGTTTCAGGCTAAACGTGAGGGGCCGGTATTGCAGCCGTAGCGGACTATCGACCGCCTTGGGTAGGATAGTGAACAGTGGGCCACAACCGTTCGTTTCGGCGTGTTCGCGTTTGCTGGCACGAACCCAAGACTCTCTACGCCTGCTCGTGGTCGAACTGGAGACGCTGATTAGAATGACGATGGATCGCACATGTCCGAATGACCGCTGCCGGAGCCTTCGTTCAGCGGGCGAAACGACTGGATGAGGTTCTCCATCGCCTCGGTCTGGATCGCATTTGTCGCCGCGTTCGGGAGCGCTTCGGGGATGGCCGATGAAATCGCGGCAACCGATGAGCGAATCCGTATCGTGTCCTGGAATGTCTCGGACAATGCGTTCGTCTCCGAACCGGGAGCATTTCAATCGCTGCTGCTCTGGGCCAACCCGGACATCGTGCTCCTCGACGAAGTGCGTCCATCGGCCGACCCCGAGAAGCTCGTCAACGCGCTGGCGGCCACCCAGGGAGGTGCGGATGAATCCTGGAACGTAGACGTCGGTGCCAGTGGCGGGCGTCAGCGAGGCTTGATAGCGAGCCGCGCTGCATTGGAGAAGCTACCGGAATTCTCGTCGATCGTGCCTTATCCGGAGGCCGACAAACGTCGCGTGCTGGAGGGCATGTCGCCTGAAGAACGGGCGGACCCGGACTGGAGTATGAGAGGCGGTATTCCCGTCAACGGGGTCGTGGTTCACGCGGGCAGCCGACTGCTGCTGGTCGTGATTGCCGATTTACAGTGTTGTGGCGATGGCCCGGAGAGCTGGCAGGAGTTTCGGCGTCGTGTCGAGGCGCGAGAAATCCGGCGGCTTATCCGCCAGGTTCTCCAGCGAAATCCGCTGGACGGCATCGTATTCGCCGGTGACTTCAACATGGTGAACTCGACCTTCCCGATGGCGCTGCTTACAGGACCTTACCCCCAGCCACACGCGGGCCTGATTCCCGCGGAGTTGTACCATTCCGACGGCGCGACCACCTGGACGTGGGACGGTCGCCGTACGCGGTTCCCATCCAGCGCGCTGGACTATCAGCTGTACGGGCCGCACGGACTTGAAATGCGTTCGGGATTCATCCTCGATACCGAAGGCATCCCGGCCGAAACGCGAGAGCGACTCGGCCTCGAAACCGACACGTCGATGCGAACCGGAAGGCATCGTCCGTTGGTGGTCGAGTACAGTTGGATCGAGCCAGACTGACGCCGGATCGCTTCGCCTAACCCGCCGGCAGGAAGTCGATCGGGTAGATGATCGTAACCGCGGCGATGTCTTCCTTCGCGCCGAAGTCGAAGCCCCTGACACGCGCGACGACCTGCTCGGACAGGTTGGGCGCATCGAGGTCACTCGACTGCACTTCGCACATCGAGACCGAGCCGTCGGGTTCGATCGTCAAGCGCAGGACCATCTGGCCGCGCAGCGTCGGGTCACGACGCAGTTCGCGGTTGTAGAGTCGGTACAGCGCCGCCTTGTAGCGGTCGAAGACGATCTGTATCTCTTCGTCGGTGCGGCCCGCGGTGAGCCCGGCGCTCAGCGGCCGATCCGGGCCGGCGCCCGTGCCGATCGAGCTGGCCACGGTCGCGACCTCGACGCCCTCGATACCCTCGCCGCCGCCGGCCACGCTGCGGCTGATGTCTGAAAGATTGATACCGCCGCTCGAACCCGGCGCCGAGGTCGTCACCATCGAGCGTTCCGGACGACCGACGGCGGATTCACCCGCGGCGCTGACCCGGGCCTGCGAGCCCAGGCGCGCGCCCGGGCGGTTCAGGGCAGTGTTCGCAATGCTCTCCTTGAACGCGAGGATGCCTTTCGGCTTGGAGGGCTGCGGCGTCGGCTGCTCGGTCTCGGCGACCACGGGCACCTGCGGTTCCTCGGCGACTTCCTCGACGAGCTGCTCTTCCGGCTCGGGCTCGGGCTCGACGATCTCCTCTTCCTCGGCAACCGGCTCGGGCGCGGGCGGCTCGGGCTCGGGCAGATCGCGCTCGATCATACTCGCGACGCGTTCGGGCACCTCGGTGAGCTGCTCGCGCAGCGGGATCGGCAGGTCGATGAATGGCAACAGCAGGCCGAGCAGCAGCGAGGCGGCAAAAGCACCGAGTGCGGCCTTGCGGAATCGCGCGTCTTCTTCCTGGGTGCGCCCCCATGGCATGACCTGTTCGCGGTAGGCGAGTTCGCGCGCTTCGTTTTCTACTATCCACTCGGCACGGCGGCGCTCTTCGGCCTCCATCGCGTCGCGCAGGCGCGCATCGAGCGAATCGAGGACGAGGTTCTGCTCGTCGACCTGTGCGGCGATGTAGTCGCGGTGCTCGTGAGCCTCCTCGAGATCGGCCTCGAATTCCTTCAGGCTGCGCTCGGCGTAGGCGACCCGTGCCTGCAGGGCATCGGCATCGTCGTCGTCACCCCAGAAGAGGTGCCCGGCGCCCATGTCCTCGAGCTCCTTGAGACCGTCGAACACACGCTGCAGCACGTCGTAGCGCTGCCGGCGCTCCGCGAAGCGAACGATCTCATCGTCGGCGGCCCTGAGCTGGCGCTCGAGGTCGATCAGTTTCCGCTCGGCCCGGTCGATCTTCTCGAGCATGGCGCGCTCGTCGGGCGACAGCTCGGTGTTCTGCGGCTCGTTCTGAACCAGCTCTCCGGCGACGTCGCCGCTGACCCCGCCCTGCTGGCCGAGGTCCTCGAGAATGTCGTCCGCGCGCTCGTAGTCTTCGTCGAACGAGCGCTCGTTTGTCGGGTCCGTTGAACTCACGTGGCTTCCTGCCTACCCGTCGTTCAGCTCGCGCTGGCGAGCGATGGTTTTTGTATTACTGCCAGTGACACGTTCTCGTAACCGCCGTTGGTGCACGTCGACATGATCTTTCGAATGACGTCGAAGGGCACCGTCTTGTCGGCGAGGATCGTCACCTCGCGGGCCTCGGCGACGGCTGCCGTGTTGGGTCCGAGCACGCTCTGGTCGAGTTCGGCCAGGCGATCGGTAATAGTCGTGATCGTCATCGTCTCGTCATCGAGAATGTCGGTGACGCTCGCAACCGCGACGCCCTGCACGAGCACTTCGTCGGGGCTCACGAAGATGACGACGGTCTCGCGCGGCTTGGTTTCGACTTGCGATTCGGGCAGCACGACGGTCTTCGGCGCTTCCATGACTTCGACCGAGCCCGAGTTCACGAGCAGGAAGAAGACGAGGATCGTAAACACGTCCATGAGCGAGGTCAGGTTCATCTTGCCGATCTTGACCCGGTTACGTTCCATGCGGCGGATACGGCGGGTATTCCTCATGGCGCGTCTCCGACCGATATCTCGGTGAACAGGGCGAACAGCTGGTATTCCTCGGGGCCGCCGACCTCGATCTCCACGCTGCGTACGATGTCCATGACCTGGATCAGGTAGTCGTAGGGGATCTGCCGCTCCATGAGCACCGACGCCGAGTCCTGCTGCGGGTACTCCTTCTTGAGCGAGATCATGAGGTCCTGCAGCGTCTCGAAGTCGTACTCATCGTCCACTTTCGGGACCGTCGCGATCGTCACGGAGCCGTTCGTGATTTCGATCAGATCCTCACGAACGATGACTTCTGGCCGGAAACTCTCCTCGGCGGACGAGGCGCCGCCCGCGGAGCTGGGCAGGTTGAGTTCGACGATCGTCAATCGCGAGAACACGGCCGTGATCAGCAGGAACGGCACAAGCACGACCATGAGGTTCAGGAACGTCGTGACGTCGATCTCGTGCGCCGGACCCTTGGACCGTCGCCGGTAATGGTGCCGCCGGGCCATCGTCGTTACGCCGGAGCGCCGGCTCCGAGCGGCAGGTTGCCCGTGGCATCGTCACCGGATTCCGAGCGTTCTTCGGCGAGACGGCGCGACCGCTTGGAGAAGACGTTCAACGCCTTCACCGACGCCATTTCCAGGCTGTCGATGATGTCGCCGGTTTTGCTGGTCAGGACGGCGTGAACGATCAGGAGCGGGATCGCGACCATGAGACCGAAGGCCGTCGTGTTCATCGCGACCGAGATACTGGCCGACAGCAAGTCGGCTTTCTCGGCCGGGTTCGCGTTGGCGACGGCCGTAAAGGCCTGGATCAGGCCCATGATCGTGCCGAGCAGGCCGAGCAGCGTGGCGATACTCGACGCGAGCGCGACGTAGGGGGTGCGCTTCTCGAGCCGCGGCACGATCTCCATCATGCTCTCTTCCATCGCGATCTCGATGTCTTCGCGGCGGCGTACGGCGCCCTGCAGCGACAGGCCCATGTTCAATACCTGCGCAATCGTCGACTCGTCCTCGTTGGTCATCTTGTAGGCCTTGTCGAACTCCCCCTTGGAGAGCAGCGGCTGAATCTTGGCCCACACCTCCTGGTTCTGCTTGGTGACCATGGAGAGCGTTATGTAACGTTCGATGGCGACCGCGAGGCCAACCGCGAACACGATGAGTATCGGGTACATGAACGCGCCACCCGTTACGAAAAATCTTACGATGGAATACAAGATGTCCATTTCTCAAAACCTCGTTTGCGCTGACCGTCGCTTTTTGATGACAGTAAGAATAGATGGGCTTCACTATGTTGAATGTGACCCAGTCCACGTTCACGCGATCGGGGCCGGCGAAGACCTCGCCCGCTAATTGCCCGAGCGGATTTTGTAAAATGCGAGCTCGCGCAGGAACACTTCCTTGTCGACGGGCCGCGCGTTGTCGTCGAAACTGTCCGAAAGCCCCAGGTCGTCGCCGATCTCGGACGATTTCCAGGGAATGATGACGAGCGATTTAGGCGCTTCCTCGTTGCCCAGTATCGACATGCCGGACATGAGCTTGGGCGCATCGGGGTCAACGGGTTCCGGCGTCTCTTCGACGTTCTCGGCCGACTCGTCGCCGACCGTATCGTCGCTTGCTTCGGTCACCTGCTCCTCTGCCGCGGCGGTCGCCGCAGCCGACAGCAACAGCACCAGTAAGGTCGACAGAACGTACTTCATCACTGCTCCCTGCTGGCCATTCGGCCTTTCAAATCCGCTATCCAGATCGTCGCCTCGTCGTCACCCGGCACGGTCTGCATGTACGCCTCGTAGTTCTCGAGCGCGCAGTCGAGATCGCCCAGGTACAGATCGCATAGCACGGCGAGATTGCGGCGCGCGAAGTGATAACCCGAGTACACGTCGAGTGCGGCCTCGTAGCTCCGGCGCGCTTCGGCGAAGCGGCCGGTTTTGCGATAAATGATCCCGAGTTCGTTGTGCGCAATCGGGTGCGCAGGGTTGATCTCGAGCGCCAGCGCGAGCTCGGCCTCCGCCGCACCGAGGTCGCCGCCGCGGTGCAGTGCGATCCCTAAGTCGATGCGCGGCGCGCTCACCTCGGGCGCATCCGCGACGATCTGGCGCAGCAGCTCGATGCCCGCGTCGCGCTCACCGCGTTCGAGCAGGCTCAAGGCCCGTTCGTAGTCGGCGCGGGTTGCGGCACTAATGCGCACCTCCTCGGTAATCGTGAAGCCCACGGATTCGGTGACGTCGATCTGCGCGGGCTGCGCCACCGGCTCGGAGGTCTTTGTCCTGCCGGGGCCGCTGGTCGTCGCACAGCCGGCCATGACGAGTGCAAGCCAGGTTGCGGCGGCGATACGCCCGTGACTGCGGCGGGTCATCATCAGTTCCCACCGTTCGCGGGGTCGGAAACCCGCGCCGTCACGCCTTCCTCGACGGGCTCCGGCGCGATCGGCATGCGATAGGCATACACGTCGATCTCGCCGACATAGCCGCTCGAGATCTCGCTCTTCGCGTAGCGCGCGGGCATCACGACGGCGAGCTTCTCCAGGCTCTTGACGATCCAGTCGTTGTAGATGCCGCTCATCAGGAGTTCGTAGTTGGCGCCGTGCACCTCGATACCGCGTTCTTCGAACGGATACGCCTCTTCCTCGAGCGCGAGGTCATAGTCGAGACTGTCGGCCGCGGACAGGCCCTCGGGCCGCTCGGACTCGATCAGCGACCGGCTGAATCCGAAATAGATCTCACCCAGGTAGTAGGTCGCCGCGGCTGTCACCTCGGCGACCTCGTAGTCGACGAGCGCTTCGAAGCCGGCCAGCGCCGTCTCCATGCGCTGCTGCTTGAGCAGAAGACTGTCCTCGAACGGCAGCGTCAGCCGGACCTCGGCGAACAGCCGGAAGTCGATCTCGGCGAGCACGAGCGCCGCCTTGCCGGCGAGATAGCGGCTGCGATCGCTGCGTGCGTCACCCGCGCCGGCATCCAGCGCGATGATCTCGCGCAGCTCCTCGTAGTAGCGATCGACCCGGCCCTGTTCGTCGAAGATCTGCGACAGGCGCGAGCGGGTTTCCAGGGCGAAGTCCAGCGGCTCCGGATAGTGGGCGACGTACTGCTCGTAGACGCGCACGGCGTTGTCCATGCTCTCGGCCTCGTCGTACAGCTCGCCGGCCGTGAGCATGGCCTCGCGGGCCAGCACGGGGTCGTCTGCCTCGGCCGATATGCGCTCGTACTCGCCGGCGGAGCGCTCGGTCTGGCCGTCCTCGCGGTAGACGTAGGCAAGTTGCTTGGTGGCCTCGCGATTGAGCTCGTGCTCGGGGAATTCGCTGCGAAACGCCTCGAGCACGCCGGCTGCGAGCGTCCAGTCGGATAGCGTGATCAGCGCCGCGGCCGCGTCGTATTCGGCCGCCGTTCGAATCGCCGAGCCCGGCGCCACGTCCTTGATGCGCAGATAGTGATCGGCGCCCGCGCGGACGTCGCCCGCCGCGATCGCCTGCTCGCCCTGCTTGTAAATCGAGGCGGCCAGCGCGTCGACGATCGCCTCGCGGTCCTCGGCGCCGGCGTCGGTCAGGGCCAGGACCTCGATGTAGGCATGCTCGGCCTCGGGATAGGCCTCGATGTCGATCGACGAATGGCCGATGACGGTCCAGGCGGCGCGCCTCAGGCCCGTGTCGGATCCGGGGTAACGCTCGATGAGCTTACTCGCGGCCGCGATCGCGGCGTCGAACTGCTGCATGCCGTAGAGATCGTCGGCGGCGGCGCCTAGCACGACGTCGGCCTGCTCGTGATCGGGGAAAGTATCCGCGAAGGTCAGCGAACTGTCGACGGTCGCCTGCAGAACCTCGGGCTCGCGAACCTCGTCGACCACTTTGAGATGCTCGCGGTGGGCATAGACTGCGGCATAGCCGGCTCCCGGCGCCCGCTCATGATCGGCGTAGCCGTACGCCGTGCGCTCATACTCGAGCGCCGCGAGGCCGAAGTCTTCGTTCTGCAGATAGAGATCGGCGAGCTGGTAGTTGATGCCGGGCGTATCCGGGTCTTGAGGGAACGAGTCGATGATCTGCCCGTACCAGCGCCGCGCCTCGGCGAAGTACCCGGGATGATCGTCGACGAGCACCTCATCCTGGTACAGCGCGTGGTAGTGGTTGGCGAGGTCGGTCAGGTTGGACTTCAGGAAACCGACGACTTCGGTCGCCGCGCTGACGTCGTTGACGGTCCAGTAGTTGGCATCCAGCGCGTAGGTCTCGGCGAATTCCTTCTTCGCCTCGACGACGAGCTGCGGGAATGCCGCCTCGGTGTAGATCTCGATGACGCGCATATTGAAGTACGGCGAACGGCCGTGGGTCGGGTTCAGGCCGATGAACGACTTGTACACCGACGCGGCATCCTCGTAGCGAAGCTTGTCGAAGTAGAACTCGCCGAGGTTCGAGTAGATCTTGTCGCCGTAGGGGCGGTGGCCGTAGGTCGCGAAGTAGCGATTGACTTCGCCGGCGTCGCCCAGGTTCGAGAAGCTCAATGAAATGACGCGGAACGTGTCCGTGACGCGATGCTCCTCGTCGCCTTCGTCGACGCTGTCGAAGTCGAAGCCGGTCGCTTCGCGGTAGTCGAGCATTGCCATGTACTTGTGCAGGGCTTCCTCGTAGAGCTCCTGCTTGTAGAGCGTCCAGCCGAGCTTGTAGAGCGCGAGCTCGTAGTAGCTCGAGCTTTCGCCCATCGCCGTGATAGCGCCGTAGCTGTCTTCGGCGTCGAGGTAGCGCTTGCGCACGAAGTAATACTCGCCGCGGCGGAAATAGACCTCGTCGATGAAGCGCGAATCGGGAAACTCGGTGACCAGCCGGTTCATGACGGCCATCGCGTCGTCGGTCTGGCCGAGCTCGTCATAGGCGCGCGACATCTGATAGAGCACCTGGTCGTTGCGCTCGTAGTGCGGATACTGTTCGAGGATGCGCTGGTAGGTCTGCACGGCCTCTAGCGGTCCGCTCGGGAGGACGGTCATGTCGGCGTCGGGCAGTGCGGCGAAGCTCGCGTCCGTCTCACCGATCAACGCCTGCCGTTCGGAGGCGCGCGCCTCGAAGTCCCGGTCGCTCTCCGCCGTACTACCGGCGATGCCCGACGATGACGCCGCGGTGCTCGCGACGGCGCGCGGACCAGCGGATTCCGGCGCGGCCATGTCCTTGGGCGCACCGACGATGACGCCGTACTCGCGTTCGAGCTGCAGGTCGGCCAGGCGGCGCATGGCTTCGGGCGTCAGCTCACTCTCCTCGGTCTCGGTCAGGTAGCGCCGATAGCTGTCAGCGGCGCGCTCGAGGCTGTCGGCGAGGTAGACCTCTTCGACGTCGGGTTCGACCCGTTCGAGCTCAGCCAGCGTTCCCGACTGCTCGATCGGTGCCGCGCAGGCCGCGAACAGCACGGGCAGGCAGCAAAGTGCGGCGCGGCGTATCACTCGCGACTCTCCGTGCGGGCCTGCTTCTGGGTCGCGCGATCGTAGCTGTCGGCCAGCGCGAAGCGCGCCTTGTCGCGGTAGCCCTGCAGCCGGTCGCGGCGGGCTCTTAGCTCCTCGATCGCGGCGGCTTCGAGCTTCCTGCCCTGCAGCGCCATGAGCCGGTCGACCGTGGCCATGGCCGTCTTCACGTCCCGGCGCAGGCCGTCCATCGGCCGCTCGTAGCCTTCGTAGCTATGTGTCGCGGCCTGGCGCGTGCGCACGTAGGCGTCGTATTGCGATTGCATCGTTGCCATCGCGGCGTTCAGGTTCCGAAGATTGTCGTCGAAGCGCGCAAGCCGGTCGTGGTACTCGGTATCCAGCGTCCAGGTAATTGCGCCGCGCACGCGGGCAAGGCGTTCGCGCATCGTATCGGCCATCGCGCCGTCGAAGTGCTCGAGCTCCGCGTCCAGTAGCTCGATGCGGTTCAGCATCGCCTGTTCTTCGCGGGTCGCGAGAAACTCGGGGCGCGGCGAGGTCAGCATGTCCTCTTTGCGCTTGACGAGCATGCGGTGCTGCTCGCGGCGCAGTCGGATGCGCGAATCGAGCTTACGGAACTGCTCGTCGACCTCGGGCAGGAGCGGCGTGTAGTGTTCGCGGCGGATGTCGACCATGTCGTAGAACGAGGCGAAGCCCTTCTGCCACGCTTCGAGCTTGCGCTTGAGGTCGGCCAGATCGAGATAGTTCTGCAGGCCAGCCTGGAAATCGTGCGAGGCGAGCAACTCGATCAGGTAGTAGGTCTCGGGCGCTTCGGGCAGCGTCCTGAGCCGGACCACCCACTCCTCGTTCTGGCGGATCTCCTCGCGAATCAACGCCTCGAGAAAATGGCCTTCCTGGATACTGTCGATCGATTCCGTGAGCTTGTCCACCTCGGCGCCGAAGGCATCGAGCGCCTCGCCGTAGTGCACGGCGGCGCGGCCGTGGATGCTCAGCTTGCCGTAGGCATACGGCAGCGCGAGCATCGCCTCCTGCGTGGCCGGGTCGGTGACGTCCCGCGAGGCGAGTATGCGCCAGGGCACCACGGCGCGGTCGTAGTCACTGGCCGAGACGCTGGCCCAGCCGGCGCTCAGTAGCGCCTGGTTGGAAAACGGACCGTCGAGCCTGACGCGGTTGAGGTACGGACGTGCCGACTCGTAATCGTCGGCCTCGAGCAACTTCGTGCCGAGGACGAGATTCGCCTTGTCGCGGATGGCCTGCTCGTCGTCGGCCCTCGCCTCGCGCTGACCGGCGCGATCGAGCTGCGCGTAGGCCGCGGCCTGTTCGCCGGTCGCGAGCAGCGCTATCCCTAAGTTGTAGCTCGCGAACGCGCCGAACTCGTCCGAGCCTTGCAGGCGCTTGAGAATGTCGACGGCGAGATCCGCTCTGCCCTCGGCAAGATGCACGTTGGCGCGCAGGAAGTCGATGTCGTCGCGAATGCCTTCCGGCACTCTGCCGTCGATCCGATCGAGCGCGCGTAGCGCGTCCCGCACCTGGCCTTTCTGGAAATGGATGCGCGCAAGCCTGTAAGCGGCGTCGTTGCGCACCACGTCGTCGACCGCGCCTTCGAGCACGGCGCGGATCGCCCGGCCGGCGCGATGGTGCATACGGTAACGCAGTTCGAAGTCGCCGAGCGCGAACTCGGCGTCGTCGATGTACGCATACAGCGTATCGAGTTCGGGCTCATCGACGCCGTCGTGTTGCCGCACCTCGGCATCGAGACGACCCAGCGCCTCGAAATACAGACCCTGGTGCGCGTAGTAGAGCGCCTCGCCGTAGAACAGATCACCGAGCTCGGCATCCCGCTCGCCCGCGGCGGCGGCCGCCGCGACGAACAGCAGAACGGCAGGCACGAGTTGGCGCAGCATGGCCTACCAGTCTCCGACGCGTATTCCGCCAGCTCCGGGTTCGGTCAGCGTTATCCCCAGCGTCTTCGGCTCGACGCCCTTCGCGAACGCGAAGCTCTCCGAGGCGGAAAAGTCCTTGCCGCCGCCCGTCTTGCCGATAACCGACACGCTGAGTTCGTGGCTGCCGGTCGGGATGTTGCCCGTATAGAGCCGCTGCACGCCGCCCTTCTCGAGCGCTTCGAGTTCCTTGAAGCTGTAGATGTGGTGCGCGGCGGGTTCGCCGTCGATCGCGATCCTGACGGCATCGAGGCGGAACTGCCTGTCGCCGTCGACCGCGACGAACACGGCGACCTGGGTCCCGGACGGGTACAGCAGTCGTTCCTCGAGGTTGTCGAGCTCGGCCGCGATGTTCAGGACATCGGACTTGATCTCCTGCACCTGCTCGTCGAGGCTGCGGATGTCCTCGGCGGCATAGTCGTCGTCTGCGGCCACGGCCGCCGTCGCGAATACCGCGAGCGCTACCAGACGGTGTGCCCTTATCCTTGGCATCGTTGTCATCCTTCGATTGACATAATGTGAGTGACCGGCACGACGCCAACCGAAGCGCGCGGCACTCTGTCAGTCAGGACAGTGATTTTTGAGGATTTTCGAACTCCAGACTGTGATCTGCGTTGCAGTTCACGGAGCGGTAGCTCGTGAATCCGCCCTGTGCCGGCCTAGAAACGAATACCGACATTCAGCATAACGGGCAGATCGATGCCATCGTTGTCACCAAACAGGTTGGCATTCGAGAAGTGCTTCCAGGAGATCGCCGCGACAAAGCGCCTGCCATCCGCACCGCCGAACTCGAGCCCGGCGCCGATTTGCGCCTGGAATGCGAAACTGTTGGCCTGCTCGCGCTCGCCGAGCGTGTTCTCGCTGATATAGCTCGGCCCGAGCGCGCGGACGAAGAAGAACGGCTCCGTGCCGGGCGGAACCCAGCCGCGAATCCGGCTGTTCTCGGTCGGCCGGAACGTGAGCTGCGGGTACACCGAAATCGCGTACAGGCTCGAGTTGGTATCGAAGTCGGTGCCGATCCACGTGTAGCTCGCACCGATCGACAGCGCCTTTCTCGGCGTGGCCGTGAAGGTCGCGATATGAATGTCGAAACCGGCCGACTCGTTGTCCTGATCCGCCCCGGGCTGCGGCCCGCCGCCGACATTGACCCAGACCTCGCCGGCAAGACCCGGCGCCGGGCTGCCGAGCGACACGAGCACGGCGGCGAACCACGCAAGCTGCGCTGCTCGGCTAGGCCGGAGCGATACGGTCGGCAACGGCCGCCTCGGCGTGCGAGGAATAGATCGTTATTTTGCGTGTCATCGAAATCCGCACCGGCAGCCGTGTGTTTCGGCCGGGTACAGTCTACAGGACACTAGTCCGGACGCGGCCCGCCGCCCGTCTGAGCATGGCACGCCGCGCAGGTCGCGAGCATTTTCTGGTACACGATGATGCGCGCTTCGGGAGTCAGCGCCGATGCGGCGTCGACGCCGAGTTCGTGCACGCGGCGGGCAAGTACATCGCCGGTCGACTCGCTGTCGTCCCACGCCGGCTCGACGCCGAGCAGCGGCGCCTCGGCCAGCATCCGGATTCCGCGGCTCCAGGCGATGTCGGAGGGGCCGATCAGGCCTTCCCAGAGGCGGTCTAAGGCCCAGCTGTGGCGCTGCATGTGCGAGGCCAGGTCCGACCACTCGGGCGGCGTGCGCGCTTGGCCGAAATCCGGTTCCACGTCGGTCGCACGATGACAGTTTCCGCAGTCGACGGCGATGCGCGCTGTTGCGGCCGCGGCTGTCTCGACGTCGGCGGCCGACACGATCTCGACGGCGTGCTCACGCAGCGACAGCACGAACGGCTCGTAGATGAGTTCGATGTCGGGCAGCGGATCGTGATCGGCCAGCCAGACCGCGGGCTCGCGTACGCTCTCGACATCGCTCAGGAGAATCGCATCCCGGATCGCGTTGACGCGCTCCAGGTGTTCCTGCATGTGCGCGTGCGTCGCTGCGTCCTGCGCGCTGCCCGAGGTCGCCAACAGCAGGCACAGGAGTAACGGCCAGCGAGGCGTTGGAATCATGCGGTCGTCTCCGGCGCGGGCGGGCAAACCACGAACCTGCGGCCTGCCCCGGATTTACACAATACGTAGATGTGCAGACCGCGGGCCTTGGTGTTACAGAGGGTTGACTTCGATGGCGCTGACGACGACGTCGATCGTGATGCCGCTGTCGTTGATCATGTCGCGCATCATGTCCATGCGCGAGCCCATCATATTCTCGACCATTGCGCGCTGCTGCGCTGGCATAGCGGCCATCTCCTGCTCGAACTTCTCGAGCTCCGCTTTCGCCTGTTCGAGTTCGGCGCGCTCGGCATCGGACATCGCGCCGCTCATCGTCATCGTCTGGCGATAGGACTCGTACATCTTGCTGCCGGGCACGGTGCGGTAGTCCGTCTGGATGCGCTCGATGCTGACGGGCCGTTCCCTTCCGCCCTCGCGCATGCGGCCGGTCATCGTCATCTTCAGCGGTACATACTCGTCGGCGTCGATCCATACGTCGGCCGTCTCGAGCTCGAAATCGTCGCCCGACTGCGAGCCCAGCCGCGCGGGGTCGGTCGAGCGCAGGTGAAACGCCTTGCGGTCAGCCACGGTTTCGGTGCCCACGAACTCCGCGTGCTCGATGAAGTCGGCCATCGCGTCGGCCTCGCTGACCGAGGCGCCGGCGGCGAACGGCCCGCCCGGCATGCCGTTCGTCATATTCAGACCGGCGCTGACGGGCTCGAAGACGGTCCTCGTGCCGGCGTCGGTCTGTACTTCGCTGCGCCGATAGACCGTCGTGCTGGCGCTGCCCGCGATGCTGCGCGTGACCGAATAGGACTGGACGCCTTCCCAGCGCTCGAGCTGCTTCTGCCGGGCCTTCTCGAGAATCGCCTCGGGCGACTGCCCGACCGCGAGCGCGGGCAGCAGGACTAACGGCAGCCAGGTCAGTGTTCGCATATTTCCCCCTTTGAAGTCCCAAGTGTTCCCGGTCCGGCGGAGCGCCAGTGTAGCACCCGGGACAATCGCCCGACGGCGCCTTTGCTATGCTTCCGATGCGTGCGCACAACGAGCAAAGGGGCAACGCGTGCAGTTCGAAACAGGATTCTCAGGCCTCCGCAACCGCAGCGGGGCAATCGGCGGATGACGACCCGGCTGGTCCGCATCCACGCGTACGGCGGGCCCGAGGTGTTGCGCCTCGAAACGTCCGAGCTGCCGCCGCCCGGGCCTTCCGAGGTCAGGCTCAGGCACACGGCCATCGGCCTCAACTTCATCGATACCTATCACCGCACGGGGCTGTATCCGCTGCCGCTGCCGACCGGGCTGGGGCGGGAAGCGGCGGGTGTAATCGAGGACGTGGGCGAGGCGGTCACGGACCTCACGACCGGCCAGGCCGTCGTCTACGCGGGCGGCCCGCTCGGCGCGTATGCCGAGCGGCGTAACGTCGATGCGTCGGTGCTCGTGCCGCTGCCGGCAGGCGTGGACGGCGAGCGTGCGGCAGCCGTTTTCCTGAAAGGCCTGACGTCCTGGTACCTCCTGCGCCGCAGCTATCCGGTCAAGCCGCGCGATGCCGTGCTGCTGTATGCCGCCGCGGGCGGCGTCGGCTCGCTGGCCTGTCAGTGGGCAAAGAAACTCGGCGCGACGGTTATCGGCATCGTCGGCAGCGAGGACAAGGCCGCGCTTGCCAGAGACCTCGGCGCGGACCACGTGATTCTGGCAGGCAGCGAGGACATCCCGGCCGAGGTCCGACGCCTGACGGGCGGCGAAGGCGTCGCCGCCGTGTACGACTCGGTTGGCCGGGACACGTTCATGACCTCGCTCGACTGCTTGAGGCCGCACGGCGTCCTCGTGACGTTCGGCAACGCGTCGGGCGCCGTCGAACCCTTCGCGCCGGCCGAGCTCGCGAAGCGCGGCTCGCTGTACGTGACGCGGCCAACCCTCGACCACTTCGTCGCGACTCGCGAGGCGCTGCTCGAGGCGTCCGCCGCGCTGTTCGACTTTCTGTCGATGCCCGACGTCACGGTCCGCATCGGTCAGCGCTACCCGCTGGCCGAAGTGCGCGCGGCACACGGCGACCTCGAGGCGCGCCGTACGACGGGCTCGACTCTGCTGGTGCCGGGCTAGCGACGACCACGTTTACGCGCGGGAAACACCGAATGATCGCATGCCGTCCTGTCATCCTCTTAGCGCTCGCGGCGCTGCCGGCCGTTTCCGCGATCGCAGAGCCGGCCGACCTCGTACTCAGAAACGGACGGATCTGGACCGTCGACGACGCGAAGCCGAGCGCCGAGGCGGTCGCCGTTTCGGGCGACCGGATCGTGTTCGTGGGCGCCGACCGCGACGTCGACGCGCACATCGGCCCCGCCACCCGGCTGATCGATCTCGACGGCGCTCGCGTGACACCGGGCTTCTATGACAACCATGTGCACTTCGAGGGCACAGGCCGGCTCCTGTACGGCCTGAACCTGCTGGATGTCGCCGACGCCGCCGGTTTCGCCGGGCGCATACGCGACGTCCACGATCGCTACGCACCCGGCACCTGGATCACGGGCGGCGACTGGTCGGCATACGAGACCTGGGCCGAGGGCGACGTCGCCGAGGCCGGGCGCACCGACAACCCGGACGATCCCTACGGCAACCTGTTTCTACCGCATCGCGACATGATCGATGCGTTCACGGGCGACCGGCCGGTGCTGGTGCGGCGCTACGACCGGCGCGTGTATCTTGCCAACCGCGTTGCGCTGGAGCGCGCAGGCATCACCCGCCTGAGCGCCGACCCCGAGGGCATCTCGGTCGGCCGGGACGACGACGGCGAGCCGACGGGCGTGCTCTTCAACCCGGTCACGGCCGGAGTCGAATCCACGCTGCTCGTGACCGACAACGTCATGGCGCTGTACGCCGACCTGATCCCGCCGCCGTCGCGCGAACAACGCATCGCGGAGACGCGTGCGGCCTGGGAGCAGATGGCACGGGTGGGCGTCACGAGCTACTGCGACATCACGTCCGATCCCATCTATGTCGATATCTATCGTGAGCTCCGCGACCGCGGCGAGATGACGGCGCGGGTACGCTATCGGCCGCCGCTGGATCGCTGGCGCTCGATGGCCGATCTCGGCATTCGAGTGGGCTTCGGCGACGAGTGGATCCGTTTCGGCGCGACCAAGGCCTGGATCGACGGGATCATGGGCAACAGCACGGCGCGCTTCTACGAGCCCTACACGCACAACCCGGCGAGCCGCGGCATCTGGCGCGACATCATGTTCCCGTTCGAGCGCAGCCCGACCAATCCAGAGGAGATGCAGAGCCGGCTCGAACGGCTGGCGCTCGAGGCCGACGCGAACGGCATCCAGCTAACCGTTCACGCGATCGGCGACGAAGCCAACGGCTACCTCATGGACATGCTCGAGCGCATCATCGAGAAAAACGGCCCGAGGGACCGGCGCTTCAGGCTCGTACATGCGCAGGTCATGACCGATCGCGACATCCGCCGTGCCGGCGCGCTCGGCATCGTCGCCGAGGTGCAGCCGTTCCACACGTCCGACGACATGCGCTGGATGGAAGAGCGCATCGGCCGCGACCGCTCGCGCGGTGCCTATGCGTTCCGCAGGCTGTGGGATTCCGGGGCGACGGTGAGTTTCGGCTCCGACTCGCCCGGCACGAACGCATCGCGCTATTTCCTGAACCCGATGCTCGGCCTGTATGCGGCCGTGACCCGCAAAACGCTGGCGGGCCAGCCCGAGGGCGGCTGGTTTCCCGAGGAGCGGCTGAGCGTCGAGGAGGCGATCCGCGCGTACACGATTAATACGGCCTACGCGGGCTTCGAGGAATCGATGAAGGGATCGATCACGGTCGGCAAGCTCGCCGATCTCGTCGTGCTGTCCGACGACGTCCTCGCTATCGACGCGGACCGGTTGAAGGACGTCGAGGTCACGATGACGATCGTCGGCGGTGAGATCGTCTACGAGCGCGACTGAGCTCCGTCGACGCCCGGTCTGTTTTTGATGACACGACGACCCCACGATCTCGTATTCGCCGCGATTGCCGTCGCAACTCTCTGTGCGAGCTGCGTGGACCGCCGTGCGCCGGCCCGCGAGTGTGAGTATGACTACGATCGCCTGAAGGCCGACGAGATGATCGACGTTCGCAAGGGCGAGGCCGTCGTTGGCCGGCTCGCACGCCAGGAAGCGACAATGGATATGCTGTATGAGCAGGAGCTCGCCGAGCTGGCGCGCTACGAGGCGATTCTCCTAAGCCGCGAACGTCCGGTCGACGCGCTCGACCTCGCCCTGCTGGACGATGCGCTCGCGCGGCTCTCGGAGCCGGACGGCTGGGATCGAAGCGATGACCGGGTATGCGGCGACCTGGACGAAACGGTCAGCCTCTACTGCGCGTTGTATTTTGCATCGTTCGACTACCTGGGCCGCTACGAGCACCGGCGCACGGCGCTACAGGAAGTGCGCTTCGCGATCGAGGAAGCGAGCGAGGGCCGGCAATTCGAGCACCGGCTCAGGGACTTCAACAATCTCGAGGAGACCTCGCTCGACGACGTGCGCGGCGTGCTCGAGGTCGCACGTAACCGTGTCGCGACGCGGCTCGCCGCACAGGCCGACTGCGCGATCGAGTACTGAGCGCCGTGCCCCGCACGGACACCTGCGTCGGCTATACTCGAAGCAGCCTCGAGCGGGGCGCGCGAGCCGGTGCGGGCGGACGGCAGAGATCAGGGGAGATTTGCAACAATGGCGAAACGCGGATTGGTTTTTGTCTTCGTGCACGGCTGGAGCGTAACCAACACCAACACCTACGGCCGCCTTCCCGTCAGGCTCAGAAACGAGTGTGCGGCCAACAACATCGACGCCACGACGCGGCATATTTTTCTCGGCCGCTACATAAGCTTTCACGATGAGGTGAAGGTCGCGGACGTCGCGCGAGCATTCCGCACGGCGCTCGACGATGAGCTCGGCCGCATCATCAAGAGCGGCCAGCGCTTCGTCTGCATCACCCACTCCACGGGAGGACCGGTGGTGCGCGACTGGTGGCATCGCTATTACAACAGCGTGCCGCGAAGCGGCGTCTGCCCGATGAGCCACCTGATCATGCTCGCGCCGGCAAACTACGGTTCGGCGCTGGCGCAGCTCGGCAAGGGCCGTATCAGCCGTCTCAAGTCCTGGTTCGGGGGGGTCGAGCCTGGCCAGGGCATACTCGACTGGCTCGAGCTCGGCAGCGACGAGGCGTGGGCGCTGAACACGGCCTGGCTCGAGACGGGCGAATCCGGCATCGGCGCCAAGGGAATCTTTCCGTTCGTCCTGACCGGCCAGTCGATCAATCGCGCCTTCTACGACAACCTCAATACCTATACGGGCGAGCAGGGTTCGGACGGCGTCGTCCGCGCGGCCGCGGCAAACCTGCGCGGGCGTCGGATCTCGCTCGTGCAGCAGGCGCCGAAACGCAAACCGGGCGGCGACGGCATACTGCTCGCGCCGAAACTCGAGGTCGCCGACGTCGCGATCGGACCACGGACGGCGATGCGTATCGTTCGCGGCGCGGCGCACTCCGGCGATGACATGGGCATCATGCGCAGCGTCGGCTCGAAGGCCGGCGCGGCCAAGGGGCGCGATGCCGTCAACGCGATCCTCGACTGCATCGGCGTAACCAGCAAGACCGGATATCGCAGCCTGGTAAAACGGCACGATGCCGAAACGGCGGCCGTGCAGGACGAGGAGCGGCTCGAGATCGACGATCGCCGTCTGCTGCCCGACCGGCACTTCATCCATGACCGCTGTTCGATGGTGATCTTCAGGCTGCGCGACACGGAAGGCTACCCGGTCACGGATTTCGACCTCTTGCTGACGGCGGGCAAGCAGAACGACCCGAACAAGCTGCCACGCGGTTTCTTCATCGACCGCCAGCTCAACCGGCGCAACCGCAACACGATCACCTACTACTTCAACTACGACGTCATGGTCGGCGCGCCCGAGGTGCGTAACGGCAACGAGGTGATTCGCCGGGCTACCCGGGGCGCCGACGCGCTGGGCTTCCGCATCCTGCCACGTCCGGACGATGGATTCGTGCACTACCTGCCGTGCGAGATCCATGCCTCGCGCGACCTGCTCGACGACGTACTGCAACCGAATGCGACGACGCTCGTGGACGTAACGCTCAAGCGTATCGTTCGCAAGAACGTGTTCCGGCTCAAGAAGATGACCGGTGACTCGACCCGCAACGACTTCAAGCGAACCCGACCCGGCGACGACATCGCCGACTAGAAGCTATCTCAGAATAAATCGGGGATTCGAGGTGGGGATGGACGCAACGCTTACCGTCGAAGAGGGCGCGGAAGAATCGCTCGCGGTGACGCTGTCCGGCGACTGGCTGCTGGAACGTGCCCTGCCTGCCATTCAACCGGTGCTCGAACGCCTCACGGGGGAAGCGAAACCCGCCGTGCTCAGGTTCGATGCGACGTCGCTCGGTGACTGGGATACCGGGCTGCTCGCGAATCTCGTCCAGATTCGTCGCTGTGCCGAGACCAACGGTGTCGGCATCGACGAATCGGGATTGCCCGAGGGCGCGCAGCAGCTGATGACGCTCGCGTTTGCGGTCAAGGAACGCGAAGGCGCGCGCCGTAAGCGGCAGCGAAAAGGTATTCTCGAGAAGGTTGGCGCGAAAATCCTCAGAACCATCGCTCGTAGCGCGGAACTCCTGACCTTCGTCGGCGAACTCGTGCTGTCCTTCGGCCGCTGGTTTCGCGGCCGCGCGACCTACCTGAAGTCCGATCTCGCCCACTATTTCGAGGAGGCCGGCGCGGATGCCTTGCCCATTGTCAGCCTGATCAGTTTCCTGATCGGCATGATCTTCGCGTTCGTCGGCGTCATGCAGCTCAACAACTTCGGCGCGGGCATCTACACCGCGGACCTCGTGGCCGTCGCGATGGTCCGGGAGATGGCGCCGATCATGACGGCGATCATCATGGCGGGACGCACGGGCGCGGCCTACGCCGCGCAGATCGGCACGATGAAGGTCAACGAGGAGATCGACGCGCTGACGACGCTCGGCATGCAGCCGATCGATTTCCTCGTGATGCCGCGCGTCGTAGCGCTGGTCGTGATGATGCCGCTGCTCACGCTGTACGCGAGCCTCATGGGCATCCTGGGCGGGGCGCTCGTCGGCCTGTCGATGCTCGACGCCAGTCTCGTTCAGTACCTCACGCAGACGGTCGACTCGGTCGACATGAGCAGCCTGTTCGGCGGCCTGTTCAAGAGCACCGTGTACGGCAGCCTCGTGGCGCTCGCGGGATGCCAGCAGGGCATGGCCTGCGGCAACAGCGCGATGGCCGTTGGCGAGAGTACGACCCGAGCCGTGGTCATGGGGATCGTGCTCATCGTTGTCAGCGCGTCGGTACTGACCGTCATCTACATCAACCTCGGAATCTGATATGCCGGGCACGGACAAACATATCGTCTGCGACGACGTTACGATCGCCTATGGCGACTTCGTCGTGCAGAAGAATCTCGATTTCACGGTGAATCGCGGCGACGTATTCATCATCATGGGTGGATCGGGCTGCGGCAAGAGCACGCTCATGAAGGTCATGATAGGACTCAAGCGGCCGGCCGCCGGCGAGATATACTTCGACGGCGAGGCCTTCTGGCAGTCGTGCGAGGCGGCGCAAACGGAAGCCAAACGCCGTTTCGGCACGCTGTTCCAGTCCGGCGCACTGTGGAGCTCGATGACCCTGTCCGAAAACATCGGCCTTGCCCTCCGGCAGTACACGTCCCTGGGCGACGCGGAGATTCGGGAAGTCGCCGCCTACAAGCTCATGCTCGTCGGTCTGGCCGGGTTCGAAGACTACTACCCGAACGAGATCTCGGGCGGCATGAAAAAGCGCGCGGGACTGGCGCGCGCCATGGCGCTAGACCCCGAAATCCTGTTCTTCGACGAGCCGTCGGCCGGCCTCGATCCGCTGAGCGCCAAGCTGCTCGACGACCTGATCCTCGAGCTGCGCTCAAGCCTCGGCACGACGATCGTGGTCGTCACCCACGAACTCGCGAGTATCTTCACAATCGGCAACAACTCGGTGTTTCTCGACGCAGACGCGAAGACCCAACTGGCGACGGGCGATCCGCGCGAATTGCGTGATAATCACCCCAACGATTCGGTCCGGGCCTTCCTGAGGCGCGGCGCTGACGAGGCAGACGCGGCATGAGCAGGCAGGCGAACCCCACGGCCATCGGCGCGTTCGTCGTCGGCGCGATCATCCTGCTGGCCGCCGGCGTGGCGCTGTTCGGCGGCTCCGAGCTGTTCGCCAGCCGCAACCACTACGAGGCCTATTTCGAGGAACAGACCAAGGGACTTCGGGTAGGCTCGAACGTCGTCCTGAACGGCGTGCGTATCGGCTACGTCTCGCAAATCGCGCTCCTGATCGACGAAGACGAGTTTGCGACGCTTACGCGGGTCACGCTCGAAGTGCTGCCGGAAGCCTACATTCCGGTCAGAAACGGGGTTCGCACTGACGACAATCTGCGCGATGTCATTACGCATGACGAGCTCATCCGCAAGGCCGGACTGCGCGCTCAGCTCGAAATCGAGAGCTTCGTTACGGGCCAGCTGCTCGTGAGCCTGGCCTTCCGACCCGACACGCCCGTGCAGATGAGCGGCATGCGCTCGCGGCACCCCGAGATACCGACGATTCCCTCGGACATCCAGCAGATGCTCTTGAGCATTCAGGACTGGCTGGCCGAGCTTCGCAGCGACGTCGACGTGGGCTCGCTGACGGATCGCATCACCGAAGCGCTCCGCGCGTTCACGAAGCTCATGGACTCCGAGGCGCTGCACACGACGCTCGCGGGCTTAAGCACGCTCGTAAACGACAGCGATACCCAGGAACTGAGCGGCTCTCTGCGCTCGGCACTCGCCGAGGTCAGCGCCGCCGCCAGCGAGGCACAGCGCCTGTTCGCCTCGGCAGATGACGACCTCGATACGCTGTCGGCGGACCTCGTGCCGGTACTCGAGCGGCTGGACCAGACGCTGTCGACGGCCGACGACATGCTCGGCACGTTCCAGCAGCAGCTGAGCGGCGAGACCGAACAGGCTTACCAGCTTCACACCACGTTGCGCGAGGTCGAGGGGGCCGCGGCGGCACTGCGCGAATTCTTCGACTACATCGAACGCAATCCCGAAGCACTCATCAAAGGAAAGTCCGAATGACGCGTTGCATGACCCGGACGGGCTTCGGCCGGTCGCTCTTGCTGTCAGGCCTGATGTTGCTCTTGAGCGCCTGCGGGACGTCGCCGAACGTGCGCTACTACAGCCTGAGCCCGATGGACGCGGAATACGGGGAGGCGCCGGACGATACGCAGCGCCTGGGAATCGGGCCGTTCCGGATGCCGGACTATCTGACGCGCTCGAAGATCGTCACGCGCGCCGCCGGCGCCGAGGTCCGGATCGACGAGTACAACCGCTGGCTCGAGCCCGTGGCCGACGCGTTCCACAGCATCGTGGCCGCCAACGTCGACTTCCTGACCGACGACGTCGTCGCCGTCTCGTTTCCGTACAGGATTCTCGACAGCTCGGAACTCAAGGTCGTCGGCCGCGTGGAGCGTTTCGACGCGGACCGGCGCGGCGAGGTCAGCCTCGTGCTGCAGTGGGCGATTGCGACCGCGGAGACCGGCTTCGTGCTGCCGCCGCGGCGGGCCGTGTACACGGCGCAGGCGTCCAGCGCCAACGACTACGACGCAATCGCCCGCGCGATGAGCGACGTGCTGGAGCAGTTCAGCCGCGACGTTGCCGCGGCCTGGGACGTGATCGACAGGAGAATTCCGTGAACAGACGCCACTTCCTTCGGGGCTCGCTCTCGGCAGCCGTCGCGGCCGGGCTTCCGGCCGGCGCGAATGCCGCCATCTTCAATGCGCTCACGATCGTCACGAGCGACGTGGTCGGGCTCGGCTACGACGGCAACGAGGTATCGCTCGAGGCCGCGTCGCTCGAGGAACTCAAGGGGGCGCTGCGCGGTAAGCTGCTGCTCTCGGGTAGCCAGGGCTACGACGTCGCCCGCCGTGTCCTCAACCCCTCGATCGACAAATACCCCGCGCTGATCGTCCAGCCGCGCGGCGCAGCCGATGTCGCCACGGCCGTCGGCTATGCGAACGAGCGCGGCCTCAAGCTTGCCGTCAAGTGCGGCGGGCACAGCGCCTCGGGGAAGTCGACCTGCGACGGCGGGATGCAGATCGACCTGTCCCTGATCCGCGGCGTACGCGTGGACCGCGGCGCGAAACGCGCCTACGTAGGCGGCGGCAGCCTGTTGGGGGACCTCGATCACGAGACGATGGCTGCGGGGCTGGTCACGACGGCCGGCACGGTGTCGCACACGGGCGTCGGAGGGCTGTCGCTGGGCGGCGGCTTCGGCCGCCTGGCGCGCAAATACGGGCTCGCACTCGATAACATCAAGAGCATCGAGATCGTCACGGCCGACGGCCAGGTCCGGCACGCGGACGCACGGGAAAACGCCGATCTCTATTGGGGCGCACGTGGCGGCGGCGGCAACTTCGGCGTCGTGACGTCCTTCGAATTCGGGCTCCATGAGATGGACCGCACGGTCATCGCCGGCAACGTCATGTTTCCGCTCGAGCGGGCGAAAGAGATCATGCGCTTCTATGCCGACTACAGCCAGGAAGCGGCGGACGCGCTGTCGATGGATTTCGTCATGGCGACGCCGCCGGGCGGAGAGCCGGGCGTGCTCCTGATTCACGCCGTCTGGTCCGGTGATCACGGGGACGCCGAGACCGCGCTCAGACCCTTGAACGCAATAAACGGCGCGATCGCCAACACGCTCGGCCCGAAAGACTACGTCGCCCTGCAGCAGGCCTGGGACAACACGGACCCGAGGCACGGCGGCGACTATATCAAGTCGGGTTTCGTCGCCGACATCGACGGCGGGCTGATCGACGCCATCGTCGACGGCTACGACGGACACCCGGAGCGCGGCACGAACTTCTTCTTCCAGCAGTCCGGCGGCGCGATCAATCGCGTCCCGGTCGATGCAACGGCGTTCCCGAACCGCGGGGCCGTGAATGCGCCGTCAGTGATCGTGTCCTGGAACAAGGACGCCGACCCCGCGGAGCACGTCGACTACATCAGGAGCTACTGGTCATCGATCGAGCGCTACACGGACGGCTTCTACACCAACTCCGGCGACTACGAGACCCAGGCCAGCATCAACCGCAACTATCGCGGTAATCATCCGCGCCTGGTCGCGCTCAAGGACCGTTACGATCCCACCAATCTGTTCCGGCTGAACGTCAACGTCCGGCCGTCGTCGATGGCGGGCTAGCCAGGCCCGCATCGTATTGTCGGTCGGCACCCAGATTTCGGCGGATTGCCGGAACCGTTAGTCGTTGGGCTCGAATACGACCCACTGGAGACCGCGGTCGATGCTCTCCTCGATGTAAACGGAAAGCCTTGCAACCGCAACATAGCGCCACTGGTCGGACTGCTGCCCAGCTGGCGTGCAGCGACTCCGTTCTTCTTTTATTAACGAACCGATCGCAATTTTGAATTTTTTTTAATGATTTGAAAGGTGGAGAATAGCGTCAGTTCGAAACAAACCGAGGACTGACATCGTGCAATCAGCCAGGAACACACCGCCTCTGCGCGCCGTCAGAGGCGGGCTCGCGAGCCAGGAGATCCAGGCCGTGCTGCCCGAAAACGAGCGTGCAGCTGATTCGCTGGGCGCCGCCCTCACCAGAGTCTTCCACGCCCTGACACCGGGACTCTCACTGCGAGAGGCCCGCGTACCGACCGGCGCCCCGCGGCTCGGCATTGCACAGCCTGCGGTCGCCGCGGCACCGGCAAACATCGTGCGCGTGCGCTCCTTCGGTCCACTCATGAAGACGCGGCTGCCCTGGCTCGACCTCGCAATCGTATCGACCGACGCGTCGGCCGCCGACAACCCATTCGATCAGCGCGCGACGTTCGTCGACGAATCGTCGGTCGAACTCGCCTGCGAGTACGCACTGCGCTTCGGCCGCCCGTCGGTCACGCTGCTTGCATCACCGTCCGCGGGCGAAGACGAACGTATCGCGCTCGACGAGCTCGTTAACATCGCCACTACCCGCTACCCGGCGCTCGAGATCACGGCGATGTCAGCCTCGGAGGCCGCTGCCGCGCTCGCATCGGGTGACGCAAGCCTCGACGTCGTCGTCACGATCCCGTCGTTCGGCTCGATCCTGGCGGAAGTCGCCGCATCGCTATCCTGTGCGGCAACGCTCGCGACCGAAATGCGCTTCTCGGAAGACGGCGTGGCCATCGGCCGCGCCAGTACGGCCGTCGAAGCCGATGACGCCGGATCCGCGGTCCTGCTCCTGGCCGCCGCGGACCTGTGCCGATGGCTGGGCCATCATGACGCGGCCGGCCGGCTCTTGGACGGCTGGCGCCGCACGATCGAGTTCGGCATGCACACCAACGAATTCGGCCTGCAGAGCCCCTGCTCGCGCGAACTCGACGCCAAGGAATTCGCCGACGCCGTCCTGGAACGCCTGGGCGAACGGCCGCGGACCGCGCTGCCGGGACACAAGGACGGTGCCTCGAGGCCGCCGCGAACGCGGCCCGTGCTGACCGTCGTAGGCTCGGATCAGACGTAGTCTCCCGTCAGGTGTCCGGCTCGTAGACGAGCAGGTCGCCAGGCTGGCAATCCAGGAACTCACAGATGCTCGACAGCGTGCCGAAGCGTACGCCTTTCACCTTGCCGTTCCGGAGCAGAGAGAGATTCTGCTCCGTGATGCCGGCAGCCCGGGCAAGCTCTCTTCCGGTCACCTTGCGTTCCGCCATGACGATGTCGAGTCGAACCCTGATCATGCGCGGCGCCTAGACGAATTGCCGGTTTTCGGCGTCTGCCCTTATGCCTTTGACGAGCAGATCCGCGAGTACCCAGAGTACCAGGCCCGCGAGGATTGACAGCGCTTCATTGCTGCCGACCGAGACGGTCAACAGTCTCTCGCCCTGCGGATGATTGAGGGAAAGTACGACGCTCGCCAGACCGAAGTGAACGGGCTTGGCGATTCCCTGCGAGATCAGTAGCGCAGCGTAGCGTCGCAGGTGGCGGCTGTTCTCGACGTCGAACCAGGCGCCGCGCGCGAAGCTCATGAACGCCTTGCGAAGAAACCATGCGCCGGCGTAGCCCAGCGACAGATAGCCGGCCGTAATGGCCCACAGGGCTATCCACTGTCCGTGGCTCACGGTGTACCACTGGATCGGCAGCGCCAGGTTGTCGATCGCGAGCGAGCTGAAGCGGTCGATGTCGATGAGCATATAGAGCGCTGCTACAGGCGTGACGACCAGCCAGGCCGTACATGCCCATGCGACCAGCGCAGCCATTGTTCGGGTCATTGGTTTGCTCCCAAGCTTTACTGTTTAACAACTATAGTTTATTGTTTTATTTTAATCCAGCGGAGTAACTGGGAGATTTCCATGGCATTGAGCACAGGCCGGTTCGCCGTATTTTCACTGCTCGCGCTGAGTTTCGCGCACAGCGCGGAAGCGCTGCGAGTCTCGGAATTCCTGGCAATCTGTGCCGAGGCGCAGCGCCCCTGCGAGGACATTCCGGCTCTCAGGGCTTACGTCGGCGGGGGTCTGGACCTCGTGGCAACGTTGCACGAAGAGACGGATTACGTCGAGCCGATCTACTGCAAGGATCCCGAGATCCTGTTCGACGTACCCGCGATCGTTCGCTATATCGAGCAGCACCGGGCCGGCAACGAGGACAGCAACGCCATGCTGCTGGTTGTAAGATTCCTCGAAACGTACGGCGGTTGTTGACCGGCGAGGGCGATCGTAATCGGTGGGGGATGCGGGCTAGCTCTCGGTCGGCAGCTCCGACCCTTCGATCCACAGGCGCTTTGCATCTTCGGCCTGCTCGGCCGACACTTCGCCGATGCGATCGGCGACGAAGTCGACGCCCTCGAGCAGCCACTCGGGCAGCGTTTCGACGGCCAGCGTGTAGATGCGCTTCTGGCCGTGGCTGCTCTCCGTGACCAGCCGGAATGCGCGCAGCAGTGACAGGTGCTGCGACACGCGCGATGCCGGCAGGTGCAGGCGTTTCGCAATGCGATTGACGCTGCTCTCGCCCTCGGTGGCCAGCGCGTGCACGATGAGAATTCGATCAGGGTGCGACAGCACCTTCAACAGCGATCCCAGCTCTTTTGCCACAACCTTACGTGTCGGCATGCCGTCGTCTCCTGCTACGTCCCGTGTCTACAGGATCTTCAAGGGTTACAAAAATCGCAGTTCACGGGGTCGGCGTACCTGAGACCGTCCGATCGCCGGATGCTCTGCGTATAGTCGCATTTTACGCAGCCGTGGACCTCTTCGAGCATCATTCTCGTCGGACCCGTGCACAGGCTGCAGGGCAGCCCCGGCCGGGTGCTGACGAGCCCGACGCCCGGGGTGCGGCAATCGGGACAGTGACGCTGCAGACGCGATGCCAGCCGGCCCGCGACTTCGGCAATTGCGTGCATGCGCGTCGGGTTCCTATGCGCCCGCATGTCGGCCTGCACCAGCGCCTTGCCGTCCGCGGACGCATCCGCCATGGCATCGATGGCGGCGATGAGTTCGGCCTTGCCGCGAATGCCCTTCCTCGGCGGCTCGGGCTCGCCATCCTTCGGCTCGTTCGGCTGGGCGACGAGCGCGTGCTCCGGGAACCCGACTCGCTCGAGGAAGGCCGGCTTGAGCGCGCCCGGTGAAAGCTTGACCGACGCGAAGTTGGTTCGCGGCGTGGTCAGCATCTCCGCAACTTCGATGTCTCGTGTGCGGTCGATAAGTACGATGAGTTCGCTGCCGCTTGCGAAGAACGGCATGGCGGCGTCCGGCCCGTAGGCGCCCTCGCTTGCGATGCCGATCTCCGCGCCCGTCGCATCGAGGCCGGCATTCGCCTTCATGCGAGCGGTTTCGAGCATGTTGCCGGGGCGCTCGACATCGCCCGTAAACGTGCCGAAGGCGTCGGTGTCGAGACCCTCCGGCACCACGACCGTCATCTCGAGCCGCTCCCGGAACGGCGGCGCAATGGCCTCGTCCTTACCGTGCATCGTCGCGAGCACGGCGATCTTGCCCGCATAGCTTCGAATCCGCAGCGGCTCGCCGCTGCGGATGGCGTCTTCGACAGTCTTCATCAGGCGCTGCGCTGCTCCAGTGGCTCGAAGCCTTCGCGATCGGCCGCCGGGAATGCAGACTGTACGTCGATCCACCCGCCGTCCGAGGTGCGGCGCGCGATTCTCGCACCGTCGTCGAGAATCGCGAACAGATGAATCCAACCGTTGGCCACGAGCTCGCGCACGCCCGGATGCTTGTCGAGGATCGCGTCGATCGCGTCGGTTGGCGCCTCGAGCAGCGCGTGCAGGCGAACGGGTTCGTGAATGAGCCTGTCACCGAAATACAGCGACTGGTTCGGCAGTCCCGCGCGCAGATCGCCGCTCGTGCCTTCGAGCACGCCGAGCCCGCCCACCACGTTGTGCAGCGTCTTGTCGCCGCTGCCGAAGACGCGATTGTCGACCGTCGATGCGTAGTACTGCAGGCTGATCCAGCTCGCCACCATGAGCGGCGCGGTCACGATCAGTTCCAGGACGCTCCGGTCGCTGTCCTGGTCGAATTCGTAGGAGTGCAGGAAGCTTCGGCCGCCCAGGTCGATGCCCCGAGTGCGCTCACGGGGCGCGGCGATGAACGCCATGCAGCCCGCGAGCCCCCATTCGGGCCGGACCTCGGACCAGTCCTCGCTGCGCCTGCGAATCGCGCGCTCTACCGAGGCACCGGCATCAATGCCGAAGCTCGGCGCGCGGCGCGCGCGGCTCGCGCGACCGGCCTCGACGAGCGACGTCTCGAACGACGACATGAGCGCCGCGTGCGACTCCGGCAGGTCGACCGGCAACAGGCGCACGTCGTCGGTAGTCGTGTCATGCAGTCCGGCGACGAACCAGGTGTCCGACGGAATCTTTATACCCCTCAAGGCCAGCACCCGGCGAACGTCCGCGTCGTTGAGCACGCCCGCCGCGACCAGCGCATTGGCCTCGCCCGTGTGGCCGCCGCAGGCACCGCAGTTCAGGCGCGACGCATAGGGGTTGTTGGCGCTCGACGAGCCGTGACCGATGAGCGCCACGATCTTGCCGAAGCCGTCGGTCATCGACATTGCCTTGAGGACAGCCTCGGCCGTCACGATGCGATCCGCGAGCGGGATGCCTGCCGTGCGGCCGTCGTGGCTCGCAGTCGCAAGCGACGGCACGCGGCGCTTCGGCTTGCGCCTGAACTTGAGCCCGAACCCGTCCGCCAGCAGGCGGAATGCATACGCGAGTCCCATCGATTCGACGAACGCGAACGAGGCGACCGCGGCCGCGCTGAACTGGCGGTACGCGGCCGACAGGCGCCGGCCGAGGCGAGTCTTCGCGGCGAGCTTGTCGTGCTCGTTTTCGCTCGCGCCCTCCGCCGTCTCGCGAACGACGAACTCCGGCGACAGGAGCACCGGGCACTGCGCGCTGCTGACGTCGCCGTCCATCGGCGCGACTTCGAGTGCGAAGCCGAAGAAGCCGGCGAAACCCATCGTCTCGATGCGCTCGTCGACGTCTTCGAGCGAGCGCCGGAAGGGCTCGGAGCGGACGTCGATGCAGAAAACCGCCTGCACGTCGGGCCGCGAGTCGAACCGCGCGGGCTCGTCGCTCGCGGCAAGATCTGTAATGGCGGTCAGTAGCGGCTCACGCTCGGCGATCTCGAACGCCGTCTGCAGGATCAGGCTCGCGATGTGCGACCGCGACACGCAGGGCTCGGGCGGGGTCATGAGCGTCTGGCGAAGGACGTCCGCGATGCCGGGATAATCGGCGCCAAAGGCTTCGTACAGCGCCAGGTCCCAGGCGGCACGTACTGCCAGCATGTGCTTGACGCGCTCGTCGCTGTTGCCGGCCAGCTGCTGCTGCCAACCGCGATAGCGGGCATGGCCCGCCCAGCCGGCGATGGTCGCGAGGAGGCGCTTCAGGTACAGATCGAGCGCGGCTCGAGGCAGCTCGAACGTCGTCGCGACGCGCAGCAGCAGCTCGT
>JANQLK010000001.1 GCA_028280615.1 Woeseiaceae bacterium
AGCTCATCGAGTAGCGGCATCTCCTGGCGGCACGGGCCGCACCAGGTAGCCCAGAAGTTGATCATTACGACATCGCCGCGCAGCTCGGACAGGCGCATGTTGGTGCCGGTCGAACTCTTCAACGCGAAATCGGGCGCCGGCCGACCGGCCATGTTTGACGATGCCAGGCTGCTCGCGGCGAAGACGCAAATTACGAGACCCGCGATCATGCTGCCTGCTCGACTGCCGAACGACAGCGTACTGCCGGTTTTCGAATTGTTCATGGCGCCTCTCCTTGTGTGCCAGGCCATTAGCCGAACGTTCGAGCGTGCCGCACGAACGCATGCCGCGGCGCAAGCGCCGCGGGTCGCGCGGATCTGTGACGTCGCGCACAAACGAATAGTGGCAGCCGGAGCTTCTGAAGGCCGTGACTACGGTCACACAAAACCCCAATACCTCGACATAATCGGCCGGAATCGGGCCGCCCGGGCGGGCGGGGCCGCACATGGATTAAGTCAAATCGGCTCGATGGCCGGCGAGCGGACGTTGCCGCTACTCGGGCGGGGCAAGGCCGTCCGAATAGTAGATCTGACCGTCTTCGTCAATCACGATGCTCTCGTAGTCGGGCAGCCCGGCGATCAGTCTGAGCCCCCTGTCGACCCCCATGACGAAGACAGAGGTCGACAGCGCGTCGGTCATGACGGCATCCGGCCCGATGACCGTCGCGCTGTGCACGCCCGCCGCCGGTTTGCCCGTGCTGGGCTGGATGATGTGGTGATAGCGGACACCGTCCTGCTCGAAATAGCGCTCGTAGTCGCCCGACGTTGAAATGGCCTCGTTCTCGAGCGGCACGGAAATCGCCACTTCGCCCTCGACGCGCGGATCGCGAATGCCGACCATGAACGGCCGTCCGCGGCGATCACCCAGCAAGCGGGAGTCGCCGCCGGCCGTCACGATCGCGTTCGTTACACCCCTCCGCCTCAGAATGTCGATACCGCGCTCGACCACGTAGCCCTTGGCAATGCCTCCGAGGTTGATCCGTACACCGGGCTTCGAGAATCGGACGCTGTTGCTGCCGGAGTCCAGCTCGACCAGGCGATAGTCGATTCGCTCGCGTTCGCGCTCGATCGTCTCGGCGTCGGGTCTCACCCGCTCACGAAAATCATAGTGCTGACCGACGCTCTCGTAGGTGATGTCGAAGGCGCCGTGCGTAAGCACCGAGACGTCGAGCGACCGTTCGATGAGATCGTAAAGCTCGCGGCCGGCGTCGACGGGACGCTCGGCCGCGAACTCGTTCACGACCGTGATCCGGCTCGAGACCTTGTAGGTGCTCATGAGCTCGTCGATACGCGCGGTTTCGGCGAACACGGCCTCGACGAGTTCCTGAGCCTCTTCCGGAACCTCGTGCCAGAGATACACACTGATCTCGGTGCCGAGCATCGGCCGCGACTCGCCGACCCACTCGGCGCTGAGCGGCGCGGACAAGAACAGAGTGAGGAGACCCGCTAGCCGAAGTACGCCGATCGCACCTCGTAAGGCTCTGCTATGCTTGGCGATTCTCTTCCTCTGCAAGGAGCGAGCCCGTGATTTCATTCGTGATCTTCCTCGCCGTCGTTGGTGCCATTGTCTTCTGGGCGATTGGAATGTACAACCGGCTGGTTAACGAACGGAACCGCGTTCGTAATGCATTCGCGCAGATCGACGTGCAACTGACCCGACGTTACGACCTGATCCCGAACCTCATCGAAGCGGTGAAGGGCTACATGAGCCACGAACGCGAGACGCTCGAGGCCGTCATCGCGGCGCGCAATACGGCCGTCAACGACCTGAACGCCGCAAAGGCCGACCCCGCCAACGCGGAAGCCATCGAGAAGCTCGGCAAGTCCGAGGGCGCGCTCGGCAGCGTTCTGGGCCGCCTGTTCGCCCTGTCGGAAGCCTACCCTGACCTCAAGGCAAACCAGAATATGATGCAGTTCCAGGAGGAGCTTTCGAGCACGGAGAACAAAGTGGCGTTCGCGCGTCAGGCGTTCAATGACTCGGTCATGGGCTACAACAACTCGGTGCAGAATTTTCCGAACAGCGTCATCGCCGGCATGTTCGATTTCGCATCGGCGAGCTTCCTGGAAATCGACAGCGAAGAGAAACGCGAAGTACCCAAGGTCTCGTTCGGGGACTAGTGTCCTGTCAACACTGTGTCGGTGAGCCCTGTTGAACTTCTTCGAGGCACAGGACCAGGCGCGGCGAACCAGTCGCTGGCTGGTGTTCATGTACATTGCCGCCACGGCGCTGATCGTACTCGGCGTGACACTGATCGTCGGCGCGGCGCTGTACCAGTTCTCGCCGGCTTACCGCGCGGGCGGCGACATCGGCCTGTTCGTATCCGAGCAGCGCGGCCTGCTGGGCTTGACGGCGCTCGCGGCCACCGCCCTGATTCTCGGTGCCAGCCTCTACAAGTCAGGCCTGCTCGCCTCAGGCGGCGGGCGCGTCGCCACGGCGATGGGCGGGACGCTCGTGGCGGCCGACACGGCGGACCCGCTGCGCCGACGATTGCGCAATGTCGTCGAGGAGATGGCAATAGCGTCCGGCGTACCCGTGCCCGAAATCTACGTCCTCGAGCAGGAGGCCGGCATCAACGCGTTCGCGGCCGGCTACTCGCCCGGCGACGCCGCTGTCGCCGTCACGCGGGGCACGCTCGAACTCCTGGACCGTGACGAACTGCAGGGCGTCGTTGCCCACGAATTCAGCCACATTCTGAACGGCGACATGCGGCTCAACATCCGCCTGATGGGCATCCTGTTCGGCATCATGATTCTCGGGCTATTGGGACGGATGATCCTGCGCGGCAGCTACCGTTCCGGGGCCATCGCACGCAGCCGCGATCGAAACGCGCCGGCGGTCATGCTCATTGGGCTCGGACTCACCCTACTCGGCGGCATTGGCGTACTGTTCGCCCGCATCATCAAGGCCGGCGTGTCCCGTCAGCGGGAGTACCTGGCCGATGCCTCGGCCGTGCAGTTCACACGTCAGACGCGCGGTATTGCGGGCGCGCTGAAGAAGATCGGCGGCTTCGGACAGCGGAGCTACCTGTCGGCGGCGGATCCGGAGGAGGTCAGCCACATGCTGTTCGGCAGCGGCGCGCGCCTTGCCGGCATGTTTGCGACGCATCCGCCGCTTACCCGGCGCATCCAGGCGCTGGAACCTGGATTCAGCGACGCCGACTATCCGTCGGTCGACCCGGCCGGGAGCGAGGCTGGCAGCGCCGCCCGGGAAGCGCAGGGTCTCGCCACGGGTCTGGCCGCGGCCCCGTCGATCGGCGCCGCAACTGCCGCCGCGGCCGTTTCCGAATCCGTTGGGCGACCGACGAGCGAGCACGTCGAGTACGCCGGGCGTCTGCGCGCCGCGCTGCCGCCGCGCCTGTACGACGCTGCACACTCCCTCGAATTGTCTTACCTGCTGGTCCTGGCGCTGCTCCTGGATCGCGACGGCCAGGCGCTCGACAAGCAGCTGAGGCTGGTCGAGGACCGCATGGGCGCCGAGCGCTGCAAGCTCGTACGCGAGTACTTCGACGAGCTCAAGGAAACCGACGTGGTGTTCCGGCTGCCGCTGCTCGAAGTCGCCTTTCCTGCGCTCAAGCAGCGGCCCGAACCGCATCTCACGTACCTGCTCGACCTCGCGAGCCGCCTGATCGAAGCCGACGGTCGTATCGATCTGCACGAGTACTGTCTTTACCGGCTCATGAGCGTCAATATCGGCCAGTCGCTGGATCCCGCCAGGGGCCGCAGGGCGCGCAAGGCGCCGCGCCGCGACGTACGACAGGCGGCGATCGACCTTGTGGCGGTGCTCGCCGAGCAGGGGCATGAAACCGACGAGGCCCGACGTCGCGCATTCGACGCGGGCAAGGCACTGCTCGGGAACTGGGCTGGCGACGAACCCTTCGAGCCGAAGAGCCGCGACGTAACCACGCGCGTCATCGACCACAGCCTGGACGTGTTGCTCAGGCTCAACGGCGACAGCAGGCGGAGGCTGGTCGAGGCGATCAGCGCCGCGGCGGCCGATGACGGCCGGCTGACGATCGCCGAGGCGGAACTGATCCGGATCGTCTGCGCGTCGCTCGACTGCCCGCTGCCGCCCCTGCTCTTGCCAGGTACCGACGGCAGGCCCGCGGGCCAGGGCACGTCATGAGTCCGCGGGAGAATTGGCGTATCATTGTGGCTCTGCGTCAAGGATACGAGCCATGCGATCTCTCACTGCCCTCGCGACACTTTCCATTCTCGCGCTGCTGGCCACGCAACCCGCCGCCGCGGCCAGCCGCGAAGAGCAGCGCGTCGCCGATGCCGCGGACGTCCTCGACCAGTTCCTGAGGATTCCCGAGGAGAGCATTCCTCCGACGTTGCTCTCGCGCGCCTACGCCGTGGCCGTGGTACCGAACAACATCGCCGCCGCCTTCGGGATCGGCGCGCGGCACGGCAAAGGCATCATCGTCGTCCGCCAGGACGACGGCTCGTGGAGCAACCCGGCGTTCATCGCGCTGACCGCGGGCAGCGTCGGATTCCAGGCCGGCGCCCAGTCGACCGACATTATCCTCGTGTTCAAGACGCGCGGGGTCGTCGATTCGATCGCCGACGGCAAACTGACGCTGGGCGCGAATGCCTCGATCGCGGCCGGCCCGGTCGGCCGGAGCACGGCCGCCGCGACCGACATCGCGTTCCAGGCGGAGGTGCTTTCCTACTCCCGCAGCCGCGGCCTGTTCGCCGGTGTTGCCCTCGAGGGCGCGGGCGTGACGATGGATCGCAAGGCCAATGCGGCTTTCTACAGTGACCCTTCCATTACGCCCGAGGGGATCTTCGCGAGTTCGCCGAACATCGCGCCCGATGTGGCCAACACCTTCGTGCAGCTCCTGACCGCGCAGACCCAGCGTTTGCCGACCGCGCCGGGGATGCAGGCAGCGGGCACCAGCCGATCGCCTGCCAGCGCGCCGAGCCGGTCCGGCGAATCGAGCGTCAAGACCTTCGGCGTGCCCGATCCGGGCGAGGAAGACCTGGCGACGAACGAGGACGCCGAGAGCCGATACGAGTAATACTGCTAATTTCCGTCTTCGTCGCCGCGCCGCCCGAGCTCCTGCCGGACGGCTTCGATATCGGAGACGGGTTCGACGGCGGGGACCTCGTTTTCGGCGACCGGTTCCCCGACGCTGGCCGGATCGGCTGCCGGCGTCTCGACCGCCTGGACTGTCCCTGACGTTGCCGCAGGGGCGAACTCGACGCTTTCCGCGGGCGTGACGGTCGGCGTTTCGCTGGGCGAGCCGACGATGACCGTGCCAGGTTCGGCGGGCGGGGTCTCCTCGAATTCCACGATCACCCCGCCGGTTTCGATCATGCGCTCCCGCTCGCTGGCCCTGCGGCGCGCCTCGGCGACCGCCTGCTGTGTACGCCGGAGCGCCTCGCGCTTGCGCTTCGACTGAGCCTCGAGTTGCTCGCGGCGGGCCTTCTCTTCCTGCACTTCGATGAGCTTCACGGCCTCACGGACGTTGACACACTCGGGCTCGTAGCGCATCTGCGCGCGGTTTTGCGTGCAGCGCACCAGCGTGGCCTCGAGCAGGACCTCGTTGCGCATCAGGTCGTCGACGCTGTGAACGGGCTGCTCGTCCGAGCACGCCGACAACAATGGCACGGCCGCGAAACCGATCCGCAGCGAATTTTTGATCAGGCGGTTCACTATGATGTACGCACGACTGGTCGAAAAAGAACACGCAGTCAACGGTTTACGGCGTTGACGGCGAGAGCATAGCACCGCCTCCGGCGTCGATTAGGCGCGTGAGTTCGCACTTTTGAAGGTCCGTCCTCGACCGACTGGCTCGCGCCGGTCGATGCTATAGTCGACGCGCCCTCCGCAGCGGACGCCCAAGTGGCCGAATCGAGCCAGTTCAGACTATTGGCAGAGCGCCGCTTCCTGCCGTTTTTCGCTACCCAGTTCCTGGGTGCGCTGAACGACAACGTGTTCAGGAACGGTTTCCTGATTCTCGCGACCTTCCAGGGCGTCCGACTGTTCGGTTGGGACGCGAGCATGCTTGCGAATGCCGCCGGTATCGCGTTCATCCTGCCGTTCGTGCTGTTCTCGGCGACGGCCGGGCAAATCGCCGACAAGTACGAAAAGGCGATGCTCATCCGGCGCATCAAGCTGTTCGAGATCGGCTTGATGGTCGTTGCGGCGATCGCGTTTCTTACCCAGAGCTATGCCCTGCTGTTGTTCGTGCTGTTCCTGATGGGCCTGCAGTCGACGCTGTTCGGCCCGGTCAAATACGCGTACCTGCCGCAGCAGCTCGCGACCCACGAACTCATCGGCGGCAACGCGCTCGTCGAGGCCGGCACGTTCACTGCGATCATCATCGGGCTGATCATTGGCGGCATCGTCGTCGGAATGAACCCGGGCAACTCCTTTCCGATCGCGCTGTTCCTTGTCGCGTTTTCGACGTTCGGCTATCTCTCGAGCCGGCAGATTCCCGTCACCAGGGCGGCCGATCCCGATCTCGCGGTGCAATGGAACGCCTGGCGCGAAACGCGTCGCATACTTGGCTTCGCACGCGAGAACAAGAGCGTGTTCCTCGCGATTCTGGGCATCTCCTGGTTCTGGTTCTTCGGCACGGTCATGACCGTCCAGCTGCCGGCCTACACGCTCGAGGTGCTGCGGGGTGACGAATTCGTCACGACCTGCCTGCTCGCAACCTTCGCGGTCGGGGTCGGCATCGGTTCGATCCTGTGCGAGCGCCTGTCCGGCCACCGGATCGAACTCGGGCTCGTACCTTTCGGCGCGATCGGCCTGACCGGCTTCGGCATCGACCTGTATTTCGCCGAACCCGTCGCGAGCGCCTACGCCGTCGACTCGGTCGGAGCCTTCCTCGAGCGGCCCGGGACGTTTCGAATCCTGTTCGATCTGACGATGCTCGGGGCCTTTGGCGGCATTTACAGCGTTCCCCTGTATGCATTGATCCAGCAGCGCGCGCGCCGGCGGCACCTGTCGCGAATCATTGCCGCGAACAACATCATCAATTCGTTTTTCATGGTAGCGGCCTCTGCCATGTCGGTGGCCCTGCTGGCCGCCGGCCTGTCGATACCCGGGCTGTTCGTCGTGACGGCGATCCTGAATGCGATCGTCGCCGCGTACATCTTCACGTTGCTCCCGGAGTTCCTGCTGCGTTTCCTGGCCTGGCTGGTCATTAGCGTCGTCTACCGCATTCGGCCGCAAGGCATCGAGAACATCCCGGACAGCGGCCCGGCCGTCGTCGTCTGCAACCACGTGAGCTACATGGACCCGGTGATTCTTGTCGGCTCCGTCCGCCGGCCGATGCGCTTCGTCATGTGGTACCGGATTTTCGAGATACCGATACTCCGCTATTTCTTTCGCCAGGCGCGCGCCATTCCGATTGCGTCGGCGGGCGAAAACGCGGCGATGCTCGAGCAGGCCCTGGACCAGGTGGATGCCGAACTCGAGGCCGGCAACATCGTCTGCATATTCCCCGAAGGCAGCCTGACCCGCGACGGCGAGGTGCAGCGGTTCCGGCCCGGCATCGAGAAGATTCTCGAGCGGCGGCCGGTGCCCGTGATACCCGTCGCGCTCGGACGGCTCTGGGGCAGCTGGTTCAGTCGCGACGGCCGCGGCGCCCTGCGCCGATTTCCCGGCCGGCTGTTCGCCCGCGTTCCCGTGCTGATTGGCCCGCCCGTAAGACCGGCCGACGCGACGGCGGCACGCCTCGAACTGCTGGTACGGACGCTTCGCGGGGACCGGCGTTAGCGCGCATCCGTCGCGAAGATCGGCGCATCGAGGCGCCGGCCCCAGTCCGAGAGCAGATCCTGGCGTTTGCCGAACAGCCCCTGCGACACCGAATCGTCGAACCTCTGCGGTGCGAGCGTGATCAGGCCATCGCGCGCGGTAGGGACGTAGAACGTCTGGCCCGATGCCGCGGTGTCGTCGTAGACGATACGCGCCGCGGCAAGCGGCCGCGGTATGAGATGCGCCTGCAACCAGATCAGGCCGGCCGTCGACGAGCCGACGCGATGCGCCCAGCGCGCCGTGCGAAACAGGACCCGGGCGCCGTTCGGTGAGAATGAGATCTCCTCCACGGGGGACGGCAGTTGGAGCGAGCGCTCACCCATTCGACCGTCGGCCACTTCGAACTGCCGCGCCAAGCGGTTCGAATCGACGACGACGAGGAACCGTTCGCGTGGCGACAGCTCCAGCAGGCGAATGGCAGCCTCGCCCTGCCACAGCCGCCGCACGGTCCAGGCCCCCGGCGCGCCGAGAGAGACGACGTTGAGCGCCCCGCTGCCGCTGCCCAGGTAGAGCGTCGCGTTGGCGCCGAATGCAAGGTCGGCGTGTGGCTCACCGAGTTCGACATCGGCATCGACTTCGCCGTTCTCCAGGTTGACGACGATCAGGCGGTTGCCCGAAAGCATGGCCAGCCGGCTGTTGTCCGGCGCGAAAGCAAGCCGGCCCGCGATCGCGGGAAGGTTGATCACGTATGGCTTCGGCAGTCCGTCCACCGCGCTCCACACCCTGAGGGTACTGTCCGCGGCCACGCTCGCAACGAAGGCCCCGTCGGGGCTGACTTCGAGACTACGTACGGGCGCGTTGTGACCCAGAAAACTGACGTCGTCCCGGGCAGCGGTCAACGCCTCACCGATGGAATCTGTCGGCAAACGGTGGACGTGGCCGTCGCGGTCACCGACCAGAAGCGCTTGCGCGCCGGGTATCGCAGCGACCACGGCGTCGGTCGCGGTGGACAGGATCGGGTGCACGGCGGTCTGCGGCAAGGCTTTCGACGTCACCACGGGCAGCTGCCAGAAGCGCAGTGAGTTGCCGGGACCTCGCGTGGCAAGCACGTCCTCGCTCAGACTGAAGGCCAGCAGCGGGTCACCTGCGTCTGTGCCCACCGCGCCGACCGTCGGCCCGAGCCTGCGGCCGTCGTCGCTTGCGTGCACGTCGTAGCCGCTCTCGGGACGCCCGATCACGACGCGCGCACCCGACGGTGAGAAGCGCAGGCGCCAGTCACCTTCGTCAACGTGCTCGAGCAGGGGCAGGTCCGGGTCGGCGACGGACCAAAGCGACACGCCGGAACGACCGAAGACCGCCGCCAGCGTATCGCCGGCCGCGCTCAGCCTGAGGTCGCTCGGCTGATACGGCAAATCGAACTGGGCGATCAGCTCGCCGCTCTCGAGGTCCCACAGGCGTGCGGCGCGATCGTAATCGGCGACGGCGACGCGCCGGCCTTCCGCATCGTAAGCAACGAGCGCGGGTACACCGGCGATGTTCAGCTGGCCGACTTTCTCGCCGGCGTCGATACGCCACCACTCGATGGCCGTTTCCGCGTCGCTGCGGTTTTGCACCACGAGATGCCGGCCGTCATCGGTCAGCGTGGCCCGGTCGCTGCCCGGACCCGACGGCAGGGTCGCCGCTCGCTTGCCGCTCGTGATGTCCCACAGATTTATGTGGTCGGGCGTGGCCGTGACGAGGTATCTGCCGCTGCCATCCACTCCGATCAGCGTCTCGTTCCCGGTAATCGCGAGCGTGGCCAGCGGGCGGCCGAACGCCAGGTCCCAGAGCCTGGCGCTGTCACTCTGCGTGGCGCGCGCAACCGCGTAACGGCTGTCCTTGCTGGTCCAGAACCGGGCCGCCTCGCGCTCAACGGGATCCGGTATGCCGATGCCGCGCTGGAAGTCCTCGACCAGCACCTGCGCGTTCAGCGTCAGCGTCCAGCCGTCGAGATAGCCGGCGATACCCGTCGCCTCGTCGCGAATGCTGATGCTCCAGGTTCCGGACAGCGCCTCGCCGACTAGCGGCTCGAGCTGGCTCGCCGGTATGACGATGCGATCGATCACCGACGCACGTTCGAGCCCCAAATCCAGTTCGACCGCCCTGCCGGACGGCGCAATGACCTTGATGCGCAGGTCGCGAAACCGCGAGTGGCTGATGCTCAGCGTCAGACCGACCCGGTTCGCGATTCCCTCGGCGCCGACGATGATACGACGCACCAGCGGCGACACTTCGAGCGCCGTCATGGACCAGTCTTCGATGCGCGTCGCGCCCTGGGCCCCGACGGTCCATTGCGAGACGGTGGACCCGCTCGTCGCCGTCACCTGCAGCGTATCCGGGTTCAGCATGATCCTCTCGCTGTCGCGGGGCGTGACGCTTGCAAGCAGGGCCGGATAGTCGTCGCCGACGAGCATGGCGCTGCGGTTGCGGCGCGCCGGCGTCGCCAGTACGAGGCTTTGCAGGGACGCGATGAGCGCCGCGTCACGCTGCTCCAGGCGAAGCGCCGCGTGCACGCGCCGGTCCCAGAACTCGGCGCGAAACTGCTCGGGCATCGAACCGGCGCCCGGCAGCGTTTCGGCCATCACGGCGATCGCAAGGATCTCGTCGCGATCGACGGCGTCGCGTGCTCGCTGGATCAGGAACTGCCGATACAGGTTGTCCGCGCCTCCGGCATGCATCGGAAACGAGCGCAGGTTAAACCACGCCGCCTCGGCGACCGGCAGTTCCGTCTCGGCGGATGTCAGGACGCGCGCATAGGGCTTCGGCAACCACTGGGTGTACCAGAGGGGAACGAGAGCGACGACCGCGAGCAGCAGCATGGCCGCGGTCGGCGCACGCCACTGGGCCGGCAGGTTTTCGTTGGCCCACCGCGCCGTGAAGACCGTGGCATAGATGCGGTTACGAACCTTGAGTTCGCCGGCCTCGTCAATCTGCAACAGACCCACTGCCATTAGCCGGCGCTGCAGCGGCGAGCCCAGATCGGCGGGCACGACGACGCCTTTGCGAATCTTGCCGTACAGGTTCAAGAGCTTCTCGCTTTGCTTGCCGCTGCCGACGATCTGCCGATGAATGTGACTCATGAGCGGTTCGCTGTGCAGCGCAGCCTTGCCCGCCAGCTGCTGCATCACGATCCGGTCCACGTGTTCCTCGATATCGCCGTCGCGGGTCTCGCGCGCCAGTCCGCGGGCGAGTTTCTGCGTCAGGTAGGGTTGACCGCCGGTCCAGTAGTAAACCCGGTCGAGCGCGACTCGCGCCGAATCCCGGTCGAGGTTGAGCTCGGATGCGAACAGGTCGAGATCCGCGCGCGAGAAGTCGTCGAGCGGAATCGACTGCGTGACGTTGAACGGCGAAAGCTCGGGCTCGTTGACGAGGCTTAAGGGATCGCACTCGCCGAGCAGGACGAACGTCAGTCTCGAAAACTCCGGATCGGTCGCCCTGGCTGTATGCGCGGAACGAATGCTGCCCAGGAGCTCGTCCGCGAACGGCAGCTCCTCGATGGACTGCACCTCGTCGACCAGGATGACGATGCGTTTGTCCACGTTCGCCAGCAGGATTTCGGAATAGAACTCAACCAGCCGCTGGCGGTTGCTCAGGATCGACTTGTCCTGCCACCAGGTCTGCAGGTCGATCCGGATCCTGAGCTGCCGGAGCAGCCGATAGGCGACGTTGTAGTACCAGCGCCCCGCGTCTTGCCCGCCTTCGCGATCGCCGATCTGCCCGAGGTCGAGGATCGCCACGCGTACGCCGTGCGCTTCCAGCCGCGCGGCCGTCGACGCGATGAGGCTCGATTTGCCGCTTCGATCCGGGGCGATGACGTGCGCGTACCGGCCCCCCACGGCTGCCTCGTACAACAGGTCGTCCGCGCGCCGCCTGACGTAGCCGGCGCGCACGGCGTGCAGCGGCGAGCCGACGACGAAAAACTCCCCGGTGCGATCCAGTTTGTCGTCACTATCCTGGGCCATCGCGTACGAGTGTACCCGAGCCGGCCGCCGTTGACCGTGCATAGTCGTACCCTCCGCGATCCGGGATGCGGCGCTTGCCCGCGCGCATCGGGTATACTCCACGCGGCGGAAAACGGCCAGGGAGCGGACAGGCACGTGAACTACTACCATTCTCATAACCTCGTCGAGCCGGATAAGGCCAACGCCGAGCGCAACTTCGGTATTCGCGTAACGCTGCCGCCGGGCGACACGCTGCGCAACGTGCTCGGCGACGACTGGGAGAGGCTGCACTGGTATCCGACCGAGGCCGAGCGCGATCGCGCCTTCGACAAGATGGCCGCTCGACACGGCTACTATCGCAAGACGGACACGCCGACCCAGGTCCTCGAGAAGATCGTCCGCTAGTGTCCTGTTTGGTTAATTCCTTGACTGATCGGCAGCGGATTTTCGTGTCTGGCAAGGCGCGGCGACGAGTAATAGCGAGCTATTGCGAGGAGCCGCACCGCCGCCAGGCGCGAAAAGACGCGGCGAATCAGTCAAGGAATTAACCAAACAGGACACTTGTGCACCCGGCCGACCAGCGGAGCGCTGGCTGCGACGAAGCGTTGAACCATCCGCCGTCGCGAGAGCCTCACTAGTGTCCTGTCCCGTTAATTGGTTGAACAATTAACGGGACAGGACACTAGAACCGCCACGGAGCAACGTCGTTTTGCGACCATTCACGCATGCCTTTCTGTTTGCAGCGCTGGCGAACGGCTTGACGGCCGGCGCCGCCGCCGAGCAGGTCCGGCCGGGCGTTGCCGATATCGACGAAATCGTCGTCACGAGCCGCCGACGTGATGAGTCTCTGCTACGCCATGCCGGCAATGTCGACCGCCTCGGCGCCTTCGACATCGGGTCCGTCCGACACCGGCACGTTCACGAGCTGTTCACGCGCGTGCCGGGAACCTGGATTAGTCGCGGCAGCGGCCAGGAGCACCTGACGGCTATCCGCTCGCCCGTGCTGACCGGCCCGGGTTCCTGCGGCGCCTTTCTGTTCCTGGAGGACGGCATCCCCACGCGGCCGTCGGGCTTCTGCAATGTCAACCAGCTGTTCGAATCGAATACGGAGCTCGCCCGGTCCATCGAGGTCATTCGCGGGCCGGGAACGGCGTTACACGGGTCCAACGCATTGCACGGCATCGTCAATGCACTGCTCCCCAGCCCCGAAAATCTCGACGCGGCCGACGTCGCGATCGAAGCCGGTGCCAACGACTTCCTGAGATTGAGGGCCGCCGCGCCGTTCGACCTTGCGGGCGGCGGATATGCGGGCCTCGTCTATGCCGACGACGGCGGCTTCCGCGATGACTCGGGCTATCGCCAGGTCAAGGGCAGCCTGAAGCTCAGCGGCTCGCTGTTCGGCGGCGACCTCGTGACCGGCCTTTCCTTTACCGATCTCGACCAGGAGACGGCCGGCTTCATCCTCGGCGAGGACGCCTACAAAGACCCGGAGATCAATCGCACAAACCCCAATCCCGAGGCGTTTCGCGAGGCATCCAGCGTTCGCCTCTACGGTCTGTGGCAGCGTCCGCTCGACTCGGCCGAACTCGACGTGCGGCCTTACGCCCGCTATTCCGACATGCGCTTCCTGCAGCACTTTCTCCCCGGCCAGCCGCTTGAGGAAAACGGTCACTTGAGCCTGGGCTTCCTGAGCATGGCGTCCTGGGAGTCGGGATCAAGCCGCACGACGCTGGGCTTCGACCTCGAGTGGAGTGACATCCGGCTTGAGGAAACCCAGGACGGTCCGACCGGGGGCTCGGACTTCCTCAACGAAACACGGCCCGAAGGGCGGCACTACGACTTCGAGGTGCAGGCCGTCACGGCGGCGCCGTACCTGCAGTTCGACATCGATATCGGCGAGCGCCTGACGCTGGGCACCGGGGTCCGCGCCGAGGTCGCCTATTACCGCTACGACAACCGGATGCTCGACGGCAATACGCGCGACGACGGCACGGAGTGCGGCTTCGGCGGTTGTCTCTACACGCGACCGGCGGATCGCAGCGACGACTTCACGAATATTGCGCCGAGCTTCAACCTTAGCTACCTCGCGAGCGACAGCAGAGTGCTTTACGCCTCGGCGGGACGCGGCTTCCGCGCGCCGCAGGTCACCGAGCTGTATCGCCTGCAGAATGGTCAGACCGTGGCCGACCTCGATTCCGAGCGTATCGACAGCGTAGAGGTCGGCGTGCGGCAGAGTTCGGGAGCCTGGCTCGTCGATCTGTCGCTGTACGCCATGCGCAAGAAAGGCAGCGTGTACCGTGACGCCGAAGGTTTCTCGGTCAGCGGCGGCAAGAGCCGCCACGAGGGGGCGGAGCTCGGACTCGACTGGCAGCCCGCCGATCGTTGGCGGCTTGCCATCGATGCGGGCTACGGCCGGCACCGGTACGATTTCGACACCGTGGCACAGCGCGGCGAGGCGTTCGTGTCGGGGCGCGATGTGGATACTGCACCGCGCTGGCTTGCCAGCGCCGAGCTGTTCTACCAGCCGCTGTCCAGGCTCGACTTTGCGTTGCAGTGGACGACGATCGGTTCCTACTATCTCGATGCCGAGAACGAGCACAGCTACCCGGGCCACGACCTCTTCAACCTGCGGGGCTCGGTCGCGATCGGCCGGCGCCTGACGGCGTCGTTTCGGCTCTTGAACGTGCTCGACACCGACATGGCGGACCGAGCCGATTTCGCTTTCGGCAACTACCGCTATTTCCCGGGCCGGGGACGAGAGCTGTTCGTCGAACTCGTCTGGTCGCCGGCCGGCGGCTTGAGCGAATCGCTGTAGCGCTCGAGCGCTTCGAGCTGGGCGCCGAGTGCCGCGTCGTCCCAGCCGAACTCGCGCGCGGCAACGGCGGCGATGGCCGGGTACAAGGGCCTGCCCTGGTCTGCATCGAGGCCTAGCATCGTGCGCCGGAACACGATGTCGGCAAGCGTCCGCGGCCGTTCGTCGCGAACGGCAAAGGCGATTTCCGCCGCGCACACGCGCCCGTTCTCGTCGATGGCGCGATCGAGTTCGGGCTCCTCACTCGCAAGCTCGGCGATGCGACTCGCGCGCGTCCCGTAGATTGATTCGAGCCGCTCACGGCCGGCCGGCGCCAGTGACCGGGGCACAGGCTCTGTCGAATCGACCGGTTCTGCGCCCGGCAGCGGTATGTCGGCCGTCCGGCAGCGGGGCAATGCGCGGTTGAGCACGCCGCCCAGCGCATCCACTGCCTCCTCGGCGAGGTGCCGATAGGTCGTTAGCTTGCCGCCGACGATCGACAGCAGGTTCCTGGCCACGGCCGTGTTCTCAACGATCAGATGCCGCCGCGTGATCGCCGACTCCGGGCCCTCCGCCTGCTGCGGCAGCGGCCGCACGCCGGCGTATGCGTAGCAGATGTCGTCCATCGTCAGTGCGGCGCGAGGAAACACGCGGTTGGTTTCGTCGAGGAGATAGGCGATCTCCGCGCGGCTTGCCCGCACTTCGTCGAGCGAGCCGTCGTAGCGGATGTCCGTCGTGCCGATCAGGTACAGACCGTTCCAGGGCAGGATGAACACCGGCCGCCCATCGGCCGCGGCTTCGACGTACAGCGCTTCGGAGACGGCGTCCTTGAAAGGCGCCACGACGATATGACTGCCCTTGGTGCCACCGATGAGGCGGCGGGCCGACCCGTCGGCCCGGCCGAGGACTTCATCGACCCAGGGGCCCGCGGCGTTGATCGCCGACTTCACGCCGAGCGTCCGGCGCCGATCGGCGATTGTATCGTGAACATCGATGCCGGTGACGCGGTCGCCCGACTTCACGAGCCCGGTTACCTCGTGATAGGTCAGCAGCGTGGCACCGGCCGCTTCGGCCGCCAGGGCGTTCTCGAGTACGAGGCGCTCGGCGAACGTGACCTGCGCATCATAGTAGCGCGCACCGCCGCGAAGACCATCGGCCTCGAGGCCCGGCAATTGTTTCAGCATGTCGTCGCGGCTCGGCATGTCGTGAGCCGGCATCGACTTGGTCAGCGACAGCAGGTCGTAGGCAATCATGCCGAGGCGAACCAGCCAGCGCGGCCGGCGGCCGCTCGCGTAGATTGGTATCGTGATGCGGATCGGCGCGACGAGGTGCGACGCGATTCGGCGCAGACTGCGGCGCTCCCTGAGCGACTCGTAGACGAGCGGAATCTCGCCGTACTCGAGGTAGCGCAGGCCACCGTGAATGAGCCGGCTGGATATCCACGACGTACCGCAGCCGACGTCGCCCTTGTCGATCAGCACGACGTTGAGGCCGCGCAGCGCCGCGTCGCGCGCGATACCGGCACCGTTCACACCGGCACCGATGACCGCGACGTCGTAGCTGTTCTCAGAGTCCATTCCGGCGGCGCTTCCTGCGGGGTACGGCTAGCCGGACAACACGTGATTGCGATCGAAACTCGAAAGCGTAATCTCGCCGCAGGAGACCGCAACGCTGCCGCTGCGCGCAACGGCCGAGATCTCGCCGACGCCGGCGGAGTCGCGCACGAAGGCGTCGATCTGCTTGACGGTGCCGGTCAGCTGCAACGTGAAGCTCACGGGCTCGTCGTCCAGCACCTCCGCACCGAAGCGCTTGGCAAGCGCAAGCGCACGCGCAGTGCCGCCCGTGCCGAGCTTGAACTTGACGATTGCAAGCTCGCGTTCGAAATGATCGCCGAGCGTCATATCGTGAATGTTCACGACGTCGACGAGTTTCGCGAGCTGCGTGTTGAGTTTCGCAATAGCGGCATCCGAGCCGGACACGACGAGCGTGACCCTCGACACCGACGGGTCGTTGGTCGGCGCGACGTTCAGCGAGTCGATGTTATAGCCGCGCGACGAGAACATGCCCGTCATGCGCGTCAGCGCACCGACTTCGTTTTCGAGCAGGACCGAGATCGCGTGACGCATGCGCAGGAGCTTCTTCAACGAGCAGGGAGATCATTTCGGTTGCAACCGTCGATGCGCAGTCGTGCCCGCATCGGCCGATCGATGGTGGCGCAGTCTTTCCTCTATTGCAATGCATACCGAATTCGTAAACACTCGATCCGACGGCGTCCAGTAAGGTCAGCCGGAAACCGGGTTCGAGTCGTGAGCACAGAAAGCGCCGATCTAAAGCAACATGCGCTGGCGGGACAGACGATGGTCGGCGCGGATATCGTCGTGCAAGTCCTGGCCGACGAAGGCGTCGACACGATCTTCGGTTACTCCGGCGGCGCGATACTGCCGACCTACGATGCCGTTTTCCGCTACAACGACCAGAATCGCCGCGCCGACGGCTCGGCCGCGATGCCGCTGGTCGTTCCGGCCAACGAGCAGGGGGCGGGATTCATGGCGGCCGGCTATGCCCGCGCAAGCGGCAAGGTCGGCGTCGTCATGGTGACGTCGGGTCCGGGCGCGACCAACACGGTTACGCCGGTACGCGACTGCATGGCCGACTCCGTACCGATCGTCGTGATCTGCGGACAGGTGCCGCGCGCCGCCATCGGAACCGATGCGTTCCAGGAGGCGCCGGTGTCGGCGATCATGGGTGCCGTGGCGAAGCACGTCTTTCTCGTCACCGACCCCGATCGGCTCGAGGCAACCGTGCGCAGCGCGTTTCAGCTGGCGCGCAGCGGCCGGCCGGGACCGGTCGTCATCGATATTCCCAAGGACATCCAGATTCACGAAACGACGTTTACGGGCGGCGGAGAACTGCCCCTTCCCGGCTATAACCGCCGCCTGGACGCCGTCACTCGCAATCGCCTTTCGGACAGCTCGTGCGAGCGTTTTTTCTCTATGCTCGCCGAGTCGGAGCGGCCGTTGATCTACGCCGGCGGCGGTGTCATCAATGCCAACGCAACCAAGCCCATGCGACGGCTTGCGGCCGAGTACGGCATCCCCGTCACGACCACGCTGATGGCGCTGGGCGCAAGCGATACGACCCACCCGCTCGCGCTGCACATGCTCGGCATGCACGGTCTCGCATCCGCGAACTATGCGGTCGAGGACTGCGACTTCCTCATTGCCGTCGGCGCGCGCTTCGACGACCGGGTTGCCGGGAGTCCGGCTCAGTTCGCGCCGAAGGCGCGACGCATCGCGCACTTCGATGTCGACATCGCCGAAATCGGCAAGGTGAAATCGGTCAACTGGCACCATGTGGGAATTCTCTCGCGCGACCTCGACGACATGCTGGACTACGGGCGCCGCATCGGATTCGAAAAGGCGTTCGAAACCTGGCACGGGGAGATCGCGGCCCTTAAAGCCGATTACGGCCTGGACTACGATCGCGACAACGAACTGATCCAGCCCTATGCCGTGATAGAGGAGATCAATCGCCACTCGAAGGGTGAGGCGATCATCACGACCGGTGTCGGCCAGCACCAGATGTGGGCCGCGCAGTATTTCGACTACCGCGAACCCCGCCTCTGGCTGACGTCGGGCAGCATGGGCACGATGGGTTTCGGCCTGCCCGCCGCGATCGGCGCACAGTTCGCCGCGCCGCAGCGGACGGTCATCGACATCGACGGCGATGCCAGCATGCGCATGAACATAGGCGAACTGGAGACGGCGACGACGTACAAGCTGCCGATCAAGGTCGTCGTGCTCAACAACTACGGCGACGGCATGGTCCGGCAGTGGCAGAAGCTCTACTACGGCAATCGCCAGTCGGCCAGCGACAAGTCGCTGCACCGCAAGGACTTCGTCCGCGCGGCCGAGGCGGACGGCTTCGGCTTTGCGAAGAAACTCGAGCGGCCTGGAGACATTCGGTCGGTCGTCGCGGCGTTCATGGCGTACGAGGGGCCTGCGTTTCTCGAGGTGATCATCGATCCCGATGCGGGCGTGTACCCGATGGTCGGTCCGGGACAACCCTACTCCGCGATGGTCACGGGCGAGTTCATCAAACACCGCGACGCTGCCGATGACGACGGGCCGGATCCGGGCGAGATGTTCTAGGGAGACTCTGTTTCCGATGAGCCAGGTCAAATTGAACGGCAGCTGCCTGTGTAGCGCGGTGTCGTACGCGATCGAAGGCGACGCCGTCGCATTCAATCACTGCCACTGCGGCCGCTGCCGGAAAGCGACGGGTACCGGTCACGCGTCGAACATCCTGATGAGGCCGAGCTCGGTGCAATGGACGACGGGGAAAGACCTGCTGACCCGTTACAAGGTGCCGGATGCAGATCGCTTCGCGACTGTCTTCTGCAGCCGATGCGGCAGCCTGATGCCGCGCATCGCGCCGGACGGCAGCCTCGCCGTCATCGCGACGGGCACGCTCGATCACGAGCCCGAGGTTTTTCCTGAACGCCGAATCTTCCGAGGCTCTCGCGCCGAGTGGTCGTGCACGGACGCCGAGTTGCCGGCTTTCGACGCTTATCCGCCCGGGACCTGAGCCGTCGGCTGCGGTCGGTCGATTTCCGTGGTTTGAGAGCCTCGGGTATTATGTGAAGCGGCGACGCGACAGGCGAGCCTGCATGCGTCACACTGTGGACGCCACCGAACCACGAGTGCATTGCGACCGGGACAATGCTGAATTCGCCGCAAAGAGAAACGCGCAACAGGATTCTCGTCCTGAACCCTAAAGGGGGCAGCGGCAAGTCCACGCTCGTCACCAACCTTGCGGCCTGCTACGCGCAGCGCGACTCGACGCCGGTCGTCATGGACTACGACCCGCAGGGATCGACGACGGCCTGGCTCGAGCGGCGGCCCGCGGATCTGCCGCGTATTCACGGCATCGTCGCCTACAAAAAGAGCATGCAGGCGACGCGCAGCTGGCAGCTGCGCGTCCCCGAGGACACGCTGAACCTGATCGTCGACTCGCCCGCCGGCATCACGCACGACGACCTGCGCGAATTGACCCGCGATGCCTGCAGCATCCTCGTGCCGGTTCTGCCATCCGCGATGGACATCCACGCGGCATCACGCTGCATCGCGGACCTGCTGCTCGTCGCCAAGGTGGACCGCAACGAACGCAAGCTCGCGGTGGTAGCCAATCGCACGCGCAAGCACACGAAGAGCTACGCCAACCTCATGCGGTTTCTCGACTCACTGGGCATTCCCATCATCGCGGTCCTGCGCGACACGCAGAATTTCGTGCACAGCGCCGAACAGGGCGTCGGCATTCACGAGATGCCCGAATCGCGCGTGCAGCCCGACCGGCAACAGCTCGACAACATCGTGCGATGGCTGGACGGCTGGGAGGAGCGCCGCAGGCGCGCGATCGAACTCAGGAAGATTGCCCAGGACTCGGCGCAGCCGGATAGCGTGCTGCACAAGCCTCAGTTCGGCTCCGCCTGAATCTCCGCGAACAGCTCGGCGTCGACGTTCCCACCGCTCAACACGATCGCGGTCGTGCGGTCCCGAGTTTCGATCCTGCCCGCGAGGACTGCCGCGAGCGCCACCGCGCCGCCGGGTTCGACGACCATCTTGAGATGCTCGAAGGCGAAGCGCATTGCATGGCGAACTTCGTCGTCGCTGACGGACAGGCCGGGGCCCGTCAGCGCGAGATTGATCGGGAACGTTTTTCGGCCGGGCTCGTGCGCGAGCAGTGCATCGCAGATCGACGTCATTTCCGCAGCAACCTGCTGCCGCTCACCGCTGGCGAGCGAGCGGGCCGTGTCGTCGAACGCCGCCGGTTCGACGGTGTGAATTCTGACGTCCGGGAATCGTGACCTGAGCGCGATCGCGGAGCCGGCCGAGAGCCCGCCGCCGCCGCAGCAGATCAGCACCTGATCGGGCCGCTCGCCGCGCTCGAGCATTGCGTCCGCGATTTCCAGACCGACGGTCCCCTGACCGGCGATGATGTGCTCGTGGTCGTACGACGGCACGATCTCGGCGCCCCGCTCCTCTGCGATCGACCGTGCGATCGCCTCGCGGTCACCCGTGTAGCGATCGTAGGTGATGACCTCGCCGCCCAGGGAACGCGTGTTGTCGAGCTTGGCGCGCGGCGCGTCCTCGGGCATGACGATCGCGGTTCGAATGTTCAGCAGACGGCCCGCGCAGGCGACACCCTGGGCGTGGTTGCCCGACGACCAGGCGACGACGCCGCGCGCCGCCTGCTCGGCGGTGAGTTGACTCATCAAATTGTAGGCGCCGCGAATCTTGAACGAACCCGTGCGCTGCAGGTTCTCGGGTTTGATCCAGACGCGGCCGGCAGCCCTCGCATCGAGCCCCGGGCTCTCGATGAGCGGCGTTTCGACGGCAATGCCTTCGAGCCGCTTCGCCGCGGCTTCGATGTCGGCAACCGGGATCACCCGGCATCGCTCGTGAGCCGGTCCGTTTTCGCCGCACAGATGAAGTCGTTATCGGTCAAGCCGTTGACGGCGTGGGTCGTGTAGCTTACCTCGCAGCTGCCGTAGCTCACGGTAAGCACGGGATGATGTCCTTCCGCGATTGCAATCCAGGCGGCCGCATTCGCGAAACCCAGCGTACGGCTGTAGGCGGGAAACTCGAAGCGGCGGCTGATGCTGAGGCCGTCATCGCTGAGCGCCCAGTCCGGGTGCAGTTTTTCGAGCAAAGAGAGTGCCTCGTCGCGGCTCAAGGGAGCGACGCCGCCTTCGCAGGGCTTGCAGTGTTGCTTCGTAAGATCGTCCGTCATGCCGGCAGTATACCGCCAGCCCGTATCCGTAGACGATCCGCTGAACGCCTGCGCAAAAAAAAAACGGCCCCGGAGGGGCCGGACGGCCCGGGAATCGGGCCAGTAGCGACTCGCGAAGAAGCGTGTTTGCCCCGGGCTCAGTCCGGGTTCGATGCGAACGACGGCGCCTCGGCAATGAACAGCTTGAGGCTTACGCGCCGTTCGAGCGCGAGGCTGTCGACCGTCTCGTCGGCGGCGACGACCTCACCGTGCGCGCGTGCGCTGATCCGCGCGGCGTCGATGCCCGCGGCCAGCAGACGCTCGCGAACATAGTCGACGCGCTTCTCGGACAGCGCCTGGTTGTAGGACTCGTCGCCGCGCTGGTCCGCGAAGCCGTCCAGGCGAATGTGCAGGTCCGGCATAGCGGCGATCGTGTCCGCGAGCTCGCCGAGGCGGGAGCGGGTCGAATCCGCCAGCACGTGTTCGTCCGTGCGGAACAGCAGGTCCATCGCGATGCCGGCTTCGAGCAGGTTCACGAGTTCCGGCCTGGATGCAGACCGGACTTCCTTGAGTTCGTCGGTGACCCGGTCGATCTCGCGTTCGAGAGTCGCCAGGTCGTACTCGAGATCGGCGACCGTCGTGTCGCGGGATTCGAGCGTCGCCGACAGCTCGTCGATCTCGACGTCCTTCTTGTGCAGCGTGTCGCCGATCTTGGCGCCGATCGCGGCGCCGATGATGAATCCCGCCGGCCCGCCGGCCACGGCGCCGATCACGCCGCCCGCGCCGATGCCGACTGTCTCCTTGGTCGAGGCCTGGGCGGCCTCGGCCGCCGGTGCGGCGAATGCCGCGGCCGCCATCGATACCGCGGTGAGCGTCCAGATAGTCTTGCGCATGATGTTTCCTCCGTTGCTGAAAGGCCACTTCGGCCTTCGTTGGAGGCATTACACGCGCGAATAGCGCTCGCGACCGGTCGTCGAAATGCCGAGACCGGGATCAATTGTGGCTAATTGTGACCGCTAGTCGCGACGATTGAGCGCGACGAAGGTGCCGCCGTTGCGATCGCACAGGATGCGCATGAGCTGCGCGAACTGGCGCGCCGACGGCGGAATGCCGTTGCCGACGTCGAGCAGCGGAAAGCCGACGCCGTGTATGCGCACGAGCCGCGATCCGTCGGCGCCGACGCGATTCACGGTCTCGATCTGCCGGATGACGTTGGCGACCGAGTTGCCCGTGAACTCGTCGCCGAACACATAGATGCTGATCTTGCGGTCCGGCGCCCAGAAGGTCGTGATGGCGTAGATGATGCCGTCGGCCGGGTTGCTGTCGCTGAACGGGCGCCAGGTTCGCATCGTGTTGACGATCGCCTGGCGGCGGCCCGGCGTATCGGGGATCCACTTGCCGGCGTACTGCTGGAACATGTACGCGCCGTTGTCGTTCAGGATCTGGATGCCCTTGACCTGCGGGTACACGTCGAGCGTCTCGGTGACCTTCTGGATCGCCCGCCCCCAGTTGAAGTTCTGCATGCTGCCCGAGGTATCGACGACGAAGATGATGTACTCGGAATCGACCGGGATTCCGGCCACGGCGTCGTCATCCGCGGTGCGGTAGTAAGGCCTGAGGCGCAGCATCTCCTCGGTAAGCCGTTGCTTGGCGACCCTCAGGTCCTCGATGTCCTCGAGCGACTCGGACTGCTCCTGCGCGAGGCGATACTGGCCGCGCACCGAGCTCAACTCGCCCTGCAGCCGGGCGAGGCGCGTCTTGGTTTCGGAGGTTTGAGTCTGGACCGACTCGAGCTCACGATTGAACACGGCCGTCTCGCCGCGAATCTCGAACAGCTCCTGCTCGAGAATCTCGATCAATGCCTGCAAGTCGTCCTGCGTCTTCTCGATAATCACGGGCTCGTAGATCTTGCTCAGCACGAGCAGCAGGATTACCGCGCCGAAACCGCAACATATGCAGTCGAGGAACGACAGGCTGAACGCTTCGACATTTCTGCGTCGTTTCATCGCACCTTTCTCCTCTTAGGGCCAGTCACGGCTGACGCTGATCAACGAGCCACCCGTCTCGAATGCCAGCGCCCAGTACGCGATAGGCGCCTCGTAGTCGCCCTCGAGCGGGTAGAGAAACACGTTGACGGGAATGCCGCCGGGTACCAGGCGAATGGCATCGCGAAACAGGTTGAGTCGCTGCCTGCCCGTGACCACGGTGCGGTTGCTGGTCTCGGCATCCATCGTCGGCAGGCCGTCGGCGAGCAGGATGATGTTGTCCGGCCGCGGCTCGAGTTCGCGAGCGGCCTCGAAGGCGCCCAGCAGATTCGTGCCCTCGGTGGGAATCGTTCTGCGCAGCGTCTCCACGGCCTCGTCGAGCAGCGTGCCCTCGTCGGCCTTGAGCCAGGTTCCGCGGCTGCCCTTGATGGCCGGCTCGAGCGTGTTGTTGTACATGTAGATCTGAAACTCGGTGCCGGGCCGGATCTGCGCGGTCAGCCAATCGACGCTCGACACCGCCTGCCGCCACTTCACGGAGCGCAGCTTCTCCTGGTCGGACATATTGCGGCGGCGAATGATATTGACGATCGTATCGTCGAGCATGCTGGCCGAGCGGTCCACGAGGATCAGCGTGCGTCTGCCATCGAGTTTCAGGCCGGTCAGGTACTGGCGCGCGCCCTGCCCCTGCTCGTCGAAGGTTCGGATCTTGGTGCCCTCGTCCTGCTCCTCTTCGGCGGCCTGAATGAGCCGTGCCACCTCCTCCTCGAGCGACTTGATGTCCGACTGCAGCCGTTCGACCGCCTCGATCTGCGCAACCGTGTCCTTGTCGTAGCGGGACAGTTCGAGCTTGAGTTCCTCGATCAGCGCCAGTATTTGCGCGATCTGGCCCTCGGCCGTTCGCTTCTGGTCGTCGAGCACCTCGATCGTGTTCTTCGCGAGCACGAGGTTCTTGCGGCCCTCGAGGATCTCCCGCTCCAGCCGGGTCGTCTCGGCCATGAGGTTGGTCGGGTCCTGTTCGGTCGTTTCGCGCACCTGCGCGTTGATGATCATGAAGAACAGGATCACGGCGCCGAAGCCACAGCTCATGCAGTCGAGAAACGACATGCTGAAGACCTCGACGGGGCGCCGCTTACGAGCCATCGGACGCCTCCGTCGTAATCAACCTGAGCTCGAACCCCGGCGTACCGACCCGGATGAGATCGCCGACCTGGAGCACCGCGGAACCGTCGAAGCGATGACCGTTCAGGAACGTTCCGTAGCGGCTGTGATCGCGGACGACGCACTGTCCGTTCTCGACCGCCAGCGAACAGTGCTTGCGCGACATGCCCGGCATCGCCTCGGGGAACTCGATATGCCGCTCACCCTGCGCCGGCTGTGAGCCCAGATTCAAGGGTTTGCCATTGATCGCGTAGGCCGTGTTGCCGAACAGGACGTGTGTCGGTCGGCCACCCGCGGGCGTTTGCGCATCGCCGCCGACCTCGACGGGCGCCTGGTCCCAGGGCAGCTGGCGGACGAGGCTCACGCCGCCGCCCGGCGTGTGTTCCCGGGTGCGCTTGAGGGCGCCTCGGGCGGCCGCTCCGGTCTCGAGCAGGAACACCTCGCCGCCGACGCGGGCCTTGAGCATATCCGCCAGCCCGGGCAGCGATGCCGCGCGATCCGAGAGCTGAATCGCCGGCGTCTCGTCAGCCCGGCACAGCGTACGAAGCTGGCTGACGATCCGCTGGTAGACGGGCGCCGCCGCAGACACGAGCGCCAGGGCCTCGATGTCCGCCGTGTGTTCGATGCCGCGGTACTCGACGCCGACCGTAATCGTGCCGCCAGCCGACGCGTTGGCAAGCCAGCCCGGCAGGCGATCGAAGAGCAGCTGCTCGGTATCGGCCGTGTGCAGCGGATCGAATCGCGACTGCTGGACGAATGCCTCGGCCAGCGTGCGTATCCAGGCGTCGTAGAGGTGGCTCAGGCCAGCCGCTTCGACCAGCTCGGCCTTCTGCATTTGCGCCTGCCCCTCCTGGCCGATTCGGGTCATGAGCGTCGTGTGCAGGCTCAGGTCGACGTGCACGGGGGCGGCATCGACATACTGGCGGCGCGTCGCGGCGACGGCTGCGTCCACGAGCGACGCAACCGGAATACTGAGCTCGTTGCAAATCCCCAGGAACAGGCCCAGCTGCTCGGCCTGCATGTAGTGCGGCACGACGACCGTGACCCGGTCACCGTGCTGCCGGGCGACGGTCCAGAGCTGCTCGAGCTGCCGGCTGACGAGATCCGCGGACGACAGGTGGCGAAATCGATCGTCCGGCAGCGCATCCGTACTCAGGCTGGACCAGAAATGCGAATGGATGCGGCGCGGCAGCATCCGCGCGTTGGCGTAGGCCTCTTTGCCCGTCGTAAGGCCGCCGTCCTCGAGCAGGGCGAAACCGGGCTCACGATAGACGACGGCCGAGTCGTTCAGTACGGATACGGCAGCATCGTTGATGTCGAGCGCAAGCAGCGTCACCCGGGACCCCTCGGCCTCAGTCGGCCTTCATGTGGCGAATCAGATTGACGTCGAGATACGTCTCGCTGTCGAAGACGAGCCGCTCCTGCAGGAGCTGCAGCTGATGTACGAGGAACATCAGGAAGATACTGATCAACAGCGCAATGAACGTCGAGTTGAACGCGACACCAAGGCTCTGGGTCACGCCCGCGATGTCGCCCTGAACGGCCTTGTCGGCCTGCGCAAGCGCCTCGCCGATACCGCGAACGGTGCCGATGAAGCCGATCGAAGGGATGGCCCAGGAGATGTAGCGAATCATCGACAGCTCCGACTCGAGGCGCTCGGCTTCCGACTCGAACACCGTGTGCGTGCTGCTCGACACATCCTGGATGTTACGGGTCGAACTGAAACGGCGCAGCGCGTTGAGCAGCGCGCGCGGCAGCAACATCCGCTGACGGTCTTCGGGCAGCGCCTGGACCTGGCGTGCGAACTCGCGCGTGTCCTCGGGCAGTATTCGCATGCCTTCGGCGACCGGCACGAGGTCAGTTTCGAGCAGCCGGCGTTCCGACAGTATCGATGCGGCCTTGTAACCCATGATCGCGAGCGCCCATAGCATCAGGATGAAACAAGCCTCCTGCTCGAGGTCCTTGATCAGCACCCAGACGGAACGCTCGCGGACGTAGTCCGGGTCGGCCGCTGCGGCCGCGTTCTGTTCCTCGATGATTTGCGCCGCGTTGGGCCGCACCGCGGACACGTAAAACGCATGTACGACGATCACCGCGATGATCAGCGCGAACAGCTGGAATACGAATTCAATGGGAATGTTCTTTCTGTTCATCGGCAGGCTCTGCTTAACGATTCAGATATCGGTCGGAAACGGTATCGACTGATCGGCATCGATTTCCTCGGTCGGACGAAAGTCCTCCTCCTCGATGTCGACGTAGGACTCGTCGTCGATCACGAGTTCGTCGCCGGTCCCTGCGGCCTCTTCGGCCTCTTCGGCCTCGGCCGGCCCGTTCTCACCAGCGGCCGGCTCCTCGGCCGTCTCGTCATCGTCCTGCGGCAGCGCCTGCGCGCCGAGCGCCAGGCAGCCCAGGATCAGTAGCAGATAGACTCGTATGTCACGCATTGCAGTGCTCTCAAGCTTGTCTCCAGTATCGTTCGACCACCAGCCCCCGGAATTGTCGCATTAAATTGGCTGCAAGCGGTCCGCTTTCAGCTTCTCGCTTACTCCGCGTTGCGGACGATCCGGAAGCCGACGTCGTCGCGCGCATCGGCGCCGTAATCGCGATAGCTCAGGCGCAGCTCGGTCATGCCGGCATGCCGCCAGCTGCCGCCGCGGATGACGCGTGCGTTACCCGACGACGGTCCGACCGGGTCGACGACAGCCTGGGTCTGGCCGGGCGTCGGGACCGTGTAGTAATCGTTGACCCATTCGGCAACGTTGCCGCCGCCGTCGTAGAGCCCCAGGGCATTCGGGCGGAACGAGCCGACCGGCGCCGTCGACGTATAGCCGTCGTCGTAATTGAGCAGAATCGACGTCAGTATGTCACCGCCGCTGCGATCCGCGAAGTTGCCCGCATCGCCTTTCGGAGGCCACTGGTCGCCCCAGGCGTACTTGGTCGTCGTCGGCCGGCCGGCGTAGCGCAGCGCCCATACCCACTCGGCTTCGGTCGGCAGCCGATAGCCGTTCGGGAACGGCAGGATCGCCTCATACTGACCGAACTTTTCCTCGTAGACGGGCGTGAGGCCCTCGCTGCGACTCAGGTGATTGCAGTACTCGGCAGCCTGCTGCCAGGTGACGGAGGCCACGGGGTTGCGGTCCCCGGCCAGCGATGCATGGGTCGCGCCACCCGAGTCGTGTTGCGCCTGGAAGGTTGCGAACTCACGGTTCGTCACTTCATGAATGCTGATGAAGTACGGCCTGGTCAGCGTGACGGGCACGAGCACCTCGTTGGCGCGCCGCCCCTGCACGCTTCGCGACGCACCCATCATGAACGTGCCCGGCTCGACGCGCCGCATGGTCTTGCCGTCCGGCGTTTCGATCGTCGTCTGGATGCTGGCCCGCGCGATCTCCTGTTCCGAGCGCAGCCGTGCCGTCAGCGTCTGCGGATAACCCGGCCGCGGCGTCACGCTCTGGCTCCACGAGGCGTAGCCGTCGCGGCGAACCTCGATGCGATGCGGCGCGGCGCTCAGGTTGAGCGTCGTGGTGCCGGTGCCGCGCAGCCTGCCGTCGACGAGCACCGACGCGTCGGCGGGCTGCACGTTGACCGTCACGCGCCCCGTCTGTGCCGACAGGTCGACGGTAATCGCCTCGCTGGCCGCCGACCTGAGCCGCACCTGGCGCGAAGTCGAACCATAGCCGGCCTTGGAAAGGCCGATGCGATAGTCGATGTCGGGCGCGAGATCCAGCGTAATCGGCGACTGGCCGCGATAGCGGCCGTTGACGAGAACATTGGCGCCGCGCGGGATCGTATTCACGCGTAGCCGGGCGTCCGCTTCCTCGAGCGTTATGAGCGGCAGACTCTTGGGCGAGTTGGCCACGGTCTCGACGGTGCCGTCCCATGCCTTGTAGCCCTCGGCCACCACGCTCAGCTGATGCTCACCCTCGACGAGTTCGATGACGGCCGGCGTCGTGCCGACGGCCTCCTCACCCGAGTAGATCGTCGCGCCCGCAGGCTCTGACGTGACGCTGACCTCCGCCCAGCGGGGCACGAGCTGCACGGCGAGGAGTTCCTCGCGGCCGAGGCCTTCGAACTGTATGACGTCGTCGTACGGCAGATAGCGCGCCGAGCGTACGCCTACGGTGTGACTGCCCGGCTGCAACTCGAATCCGGCAATTGGCGCCGCGCCGACCTCGTTGCCGTCGATCGACACGATCGCCTCGTCCTCGGCGTCGACGGCGACCGACAGCTTGCCCGGCAGCTTGCGGAGCGACACCGAGACCGTCGTCGTCGGCTCATCGCGGACGACGAACGACTGACGCATGTCGTAGTAGCCGCGTTTTTCGACGTTGAGCGTATGCTCGCCCTGCCGCAGCAGCATACGATCGCCGAGCGGCAGCTGAAACCAGCCGCCGCTTACGGACAGCGAGTCGACGTCGGCCGGCCGGACGTCGATCTCGACCGACTTCGCGGTAAACAACAGGTAGGACGCCGTGCCCAGGATCAGCGCGCCGGCGACGAGGACGTTCCGGAGCGCGTGATTGGCGGAACCGGTCTCGACGGGTTTGCTCTCGGTGGCGCGCTTGAAGGCCGTCGGCGCGATGGTTTCAGCCTCGGCCGCATCGGCTGCCGACGGCAGCTCGGGCGGCGCCGTCACATAGGCGCTGTCCTCGAGCCTGACCTCGAGTACGAGCTCTTCACCGAGCCGAACCGTGAGCCGGCTGCCGTAGTACCCGAGCTCGTCGCCGTCGGCCAGGCGTCGGCTCGCGGTCAACGCTTCACCGTTGACCGTTGCACCCGAGTCGCGGCCGACCGACTGGACGAAAGGGGCATCGTCGAGAATATCGAGCATGACGACCGGGCTGCCACCCGGCCCGGGCAGGCGAAGATCGCTGTCGCTGCCCGTGCCGATCCGGAGCGGCAACTCATCGGCGGCGACGCGGCGCTCGCCCTCGACGTCGCGGATGATCAGGTGGTCGAGACTCAAATGGGTTCCTCGCAGCGAACGACAATGGGCTGCATGTCGATTTCGGGCGCGACGCGAAACTCGAGGCGCACGTCCCGGAAACCGGGGCGACTGCCGACGGCAACGTAGGTCCCCGGGCGCAGCGATAGTTCGGTCGATGCAAAGCTGCCCAGTTTACCAACCCGGTAAATCGAGACGTCGGTCGCGTTGTCGCTGACGATCTCGACGGTCAGCGGCGTCGCGGCGCGCTTGAGAAGCCTCGAGAGCTCGTCGCGGGCCGTCGTCAGCCGCGGCCCGATGTCGCCCTGCCGCGTGATGTCGACAACGAGCGTCGTGGCCGCCTGCATCGTGCGCGGCGAACTCAGGCTGTCGGGATCTTCGATGTAGGCATCGATCTGCTCGTGCAGTTCGACCATACCGTCGGCGCGCGCGAGCCCTTGTTTCGCGAACTGGAGGTTACCGTCCAGCTTCAGTATCTCGCCGTAGGTCCCGGCCGCCGCCTGCCACTCCTCGGCGGCCTCCTGTTGCTTGGCTTGCGCCTCCAGCGCCATGATCTGCTTGAGCCTCAGGCCCTGGTCGACCTGCAGCAGGCCATCGGCCGGCTCGGGCGACGAAGGCTTGAGCTGCTGCGCAATTCTGAACGCCGCGCGCGCCGACAAGAGATCACCCTCGGCCAGCGCGTTGAGGCCCTCGCTCATGCGCGCGTCGAAGGCCAATTGTCCGGCCGTCTCGCGGCTGCGCTCAAGCGCTTCGCGAGCGGGTTGCCACTCCGGATCGAGATCGAGCGCCGCTTCGAAGCGCTCGATCGCCGCGTCGAGCGCAAGCTCGCGCTCCAGTGACAGGCCTTCGTTGGTCATGGCAATGACGTCATCGAGATTCCTGGCTCGTGCGAGCCCTGCTCGGGCAGGACCGTGACTCGGCGTGATCGCGACCGCGAGTTCGTAGAGCCGCAGCGCCTCCGCCGAGTCGGCCGCGTCGAGCGCCGTTTCGGCATCGGCGAGCGTCCGCTCGAACACGCGGTCGACCTCCTCGAGCAGCGGCTCGACGAGCTCGATGGCCCGCTCGTAGTTTTCTTCGGCGAGCGCGAAGTCACGTTCGAGGTAGGCTTCGTCGCCTGACGCGTAGGCGTCTTTCGCCTGCTGCCATGCGACCCCGCCCCAGCGCTCGACCGCGCGCCCCTCCAGCGTCCGGGTCTTCGCCAGCAGTTCGCCGAGCGTCTCGTCGACCTGCTGACGGCTGAGTACGCGCTGATCTCTAGCCGGCCGCGATTCGGCGGCGGGCGCCTCGGAGTCCGGCTCGGACTCGGACCCAGGCACGGATTCGGTTTCCGTCGCCGCGGCGGCGGGCTCGGCATCGGCAGGCGGCGCGCTGGTTTCGTTCACGGCGGACGGCAGCAGGAATACGACCCCGAGCAACACCGCGACCAGCACGGCCAGCGCGATGCCAACCGTTCGCGTGCTCAACCCGCCCTGCGGCGTCGACTGTGGGGCGGACGCTTTGGCCGGACGCGGGCCGCGATCGACGACGAGCTGATCGGCCGCGATCGTGGCGTCGCCGCCCGGCCCGGACAGGCCGAGCAGTTTGCGGCTCGCAGCGCCACCCTGAATACCGGCGTCCGCCAGCGCATCGACGACCGCTTCGGCATCGGGACGCGCGGCGGCATCCTTGTCGAGCATGGCCGCGACCAGCGACGTAACGGCAGGCCCGGGCGAGCTGCCGTCGTTCGACACGAGCGGGGGTGGCACGAGTTTCACGATGTCCTCGGCCGTCGTCGCCGAGCCGTACGGCGAGCGGCCGGCTACGAGCTCGTAGATCAGTCCACCGAGCGCGAAAACATCGTCCGCCGGCGTGGGCGCCTCGCCGGCGAGCTGCTGCGGCGACAGGGCGATCAGCGAACCGCCGCCGACGGGATCGCCGGCTGCCGCGGCCACGCCGAAATCGATCAGGTAGGGCGCACCGTTCTGATCGAACAGTACGTTCGCTGCCTTGATGTCCCGGTGAACGACGCCCTTGCCATGCGCATAGCGAAGCGCATCCGCGACCAGCGCCATCGGCTTCAGGATCTCGTCCGCCGGCGCAGCGGATAGCGCGGACGCATCGGGTCCGTCGATGTACTGCATTGCATAGAACGGACCGTCGGCGTCTTCGTGAAACTCGAAGACGCGCGCGATATGCGCGTGCATGAGACGAACACTGAGCTGCCACTCGCGACGCAGCATGTCGGCGGGCAGTGCCGGATCCGTAACGATCTTGAGTGCGACGTCGGTACCGGTCATCCGGTCGCCGGCACGCCAGACCTCGGCAGTGCCCCCGGCCGCGAGCCGGTCCGCAAGAGTATACCGGTCTGCGAGCTTCAGACCGCTCTTCAGGTCACGCATTGCCGTTGAGCCACCTACGACGTCGGCTCGGTGGCCCGGACCGGAGCCCCGACTTCGATCTCCTCGGTGAAACCGGTTTCGGCCTCGTAGAGTTCCCTGAGAATCTTGCGCCAGGACTCGTATTGCGCTGCGGCCGTGCCCGTGAGACGGCGCGCCTGGCCCTCGACGTTGACGACCATGGGAGCGGCCTCCGAGCCGAACGAAACGGCCAGTTCCTCAATGGCTTCGACGTGTATCGACGCCTCCGTGTTGCGAGTGATACCGCCCATGATGGTATTCAAGCCCTCGGCGATACCGATATTCTGCAGGCTGCGCTTGACGTTCCGCTCCGTGCGGCTGCTGCTGTCGGTGTCGACGCTCAGCGACGCCGCGACGACCACGACACCCATGAGCGTCTGCAACGCAGCCGATCGCTTTACCTGCCGGTAGTTGACGGCTTCCTCGCGGGACGCCTTGCGATACGCGTGGTACGGAATCGCAATCCCGTAGTAGAAATTGGCGTAGTGCTCGTTCAGCATGTCGACGACCAGGCGGTCGCGTTCGCGGATTCGCCGCAGCCGGTCGACCGCCGGATCGTTATCGGCCGGCAACCGCGAAACCGTTACGATGCCGTCCTCGTCGGTGGCGAGGTGGTTGCCGTAGACCTGCGGTGACATGTCGCCGAAGAACTTGAGTTCCGAAATCTGCCGCAGGTCCTCAACGTAGTCGGTGCCGAGCGACTCCGCGTGAGCATGTATGTCGTTGGCGATATCGTTGAATACTTTCTGGTACGGATCCTGGCGCCGATCGCGGTTTTCGGAGTAGGACGACACGCCCGTCTGCGTTTCGTAGTCTTTCTCATACCATTCGCGGCCGCTCGTATCCGAAACCGTTACCTCGAGTTCGACGAACTCGCCGTCGGATTTCTTGATGCGAGCGTTGACGATGACGTCGGTGAAGGCGTCGGCGGACGGCAGCACGCGAACCGCGCCCCAGTGTCCCGTGCCCTGCATCGTGTTCTTGAGGTGGTAGGCAAGGTAGCGCGCCTCGGCCTCTCGAATCTCGGTGTGTATGCGCGTTTTCTCGGGTTGGTTGTCCTCGGGGATACCCGCGTCGAACTCGATGATGCCGATGTCGAGCAGCCGCGATTCGGCCTTCTCGCCGTCAGCAACGACCAGCTCGGTCTCGTCCGCGTTGATTACTTCGTTGACCGTGCACCCGCCGGCGGCGAATGCCGCGGCAATCATGATTACAAGCCTTCTCGTCATCATCCTGGTTTGCTTAAGATCCTAGTTTGCTGTCGAAATCCCTTTGTACTTGCGGTACTCGTCCCAAAGCCGTTCGCGCAGCGCGGGGTCCTCTTCGACCAGCGCAGCCTCGCGCAGCTGGCGGGCAATGATATCGTCGTCGATCATGGACGGAACGTCGTCGGGCGTTCGCTCTTCGATCTGTTCTCGTGAGAGGCCCGCCATCGGTGAGGCCTGGCCACCGCCGACGGAACCGCTGCCGGAGCCGCCGCCCTCGCTGCCACCCATCGACGTCTGCGATCCGAGGCCGATCAGTTCGCCCGCACCGCGTCCGCCCTCTTCTCCCTCGATGTCGAAGCCCTCCATGACCCGGCCGGCGCCGGCAATTGCGCGCTGTTCTTCCTGCAGGGTCTCGTCGAAACCGCCAATCGACTCGTCGAGCTCACGCCCGAGGCGGGCCGCGCGTTCTTCGGCGCTTTCGCCGGGAAACTCACCGACGCCACCGGCGCCGCCGGTTCCGGTCGTGCCGCCGCCCGGCGATCCGCCGCCGCCTCCGGACGCACCGCCTCCGGACGCACCGCCACCGGATGCACCGCCTCCGGAAGCACCTCCGCCGGAGGCACCACCGCCACCGGCCGCGCCGCCGCCGGACGATGAGGATGACGACTGGCTTTCGCTGGACGAGGAGCTTTCACTGGACGACGAACCGCCGCCACCGCCGCCGCCGATGCACTCGCCAGCCTGGCCCATGCCGCCGACGCCGCCCGGCAGCGCGCCACCGTCGCCGCACTCCCCGCTGCCGCCGTCTTCGTTCGGATCCGAGAACGGATCGTCTTCGCCTTCTCCTCCGCCGGAGCCGCCCGTCGCACCTGACTGGCCCTCGGCGCCGCCTCCCGCACCCTGCTCGCTCGGCGGCGGTGGAATTTCGCCGACGGATCCGCCGCCGCCCTGGCTGCCCGCGGAACTCTCAGCCCCACCGCCGGGCGCGCCGCCCTGCTGTGGAAAGCCACCGGACGCGCCGCCGCCCGATGGCGATTGACTACCGCCCGACGGCGACTGGCTGCCACCGGAGGGTGACTGACTGCCGCCCGACGGCGACTGACTACCGCCAGACGGCGATTGGCTTCCGCCCGACGGGGACTGGCTGCCGCCCGACGGCGATTGACTGCCACCCGAGGGTGACTGGCTGCCGCCCGACGGAGGCGACGGTGGCGACGGTGGCGATGGCATGCCGCCACTGGGCGGCGACGGCATACCCGCAGGCGGCGTCGTCGGTCCTCCGGAACGAGTCATTGACGTATTGCAACCCGCAAGCACCAGCGTCGTGGCACTGACCAGTAGCAGCGGCTTGAGCCATGTCGCGTTGTTGCGCGCGTAATGTCTGGAATGCATGTTTGAATGCCCTTTGCGACGAAAGCTGGCGACGCCTTCGTTCGAGATTTCGCTACGGCCTGAAACGCCCGGCGGATAAGGATTTGAGCCGCGCGGCCGGCCCGGAGTTCCGTCGAATTACGTCAAACGCCCGACGTGCCGACGCTCGTCCGATCAGGAATGACGATAATACGGGCCCGGCGGCCGATCAATACCTGATCCGCGTAGGCCGCTCCGGAACGACAGCTAGGCCGGTTTCCTGAAGATTATCAGAGACATATCGTCGGGCTTGCTCGGTTCGCCCTGTGCCGCTGTCGCCATTCTGCGCTGAACTTCGGCAACGACCGCATCCACGGCCGTATCGATGCTCCCCTTGCGCGTCATCTCGACGAGCTCGTCGAGATGGAGATTGTCCGTGACGCCGTCGCTTGCCAGCACGACCGTGTCGCGCGCCTTGAGTTCGGCACTGGCGCCGACGTCGATACTCATGTCGGGCGTGCCGATGAAATTGGACACGAGGTGGCGGTCCCGGTGGTGCAAGGCATCGCGTTCATCGAGAAACCCGGCCTCGACGGCGAAGCCCGTCGGGGAATGCGCCGTGGTCTGCAGTCGAATCAGGCCGCGCTGACCGATCACGAGCGCCTCCGAGTCGCCGACCTGGTAGGTCCGCGCGAGGCGCCCCTCGATCGTGACCACGGTTAGCGTCGTCGCCGATCCGTTACTCAGGTCGCGAACGGCCGTGTTGGCCGCTTCGATGCCGTCGAGCACGGCCGTCCTCAGAAGCCGGGTCTGTTCCAGCGATGTCCTGAGCGATGCGGCCAGGGCATCGACGGCCGTACTCGATGCTCGCTTGCCGGCCGGCAGTCCGCCGGCGCCGTCGGCCACGACCAGGACCGCGGCCTGCGGTCCCCAGGGTATGGCCGCCACCGTATCCTCGTTTTCGGTCTCCTTCATGGGCGAGCGCCGCGTGTAGGCCACGAGCCTGCCGCCGGCGACCTCGAAAGACTGCCGGTCCGGCGCCACGGCGCCGTCGAGGACCACGGTGCCGTCGGGCCTTTCCGCGCCGACGCTAGCCACGGCTGACGGGCTCCCGGCACCACGCACAGTAATGCCAGTGCTCCCTGGCGATGCCCCATTTGCAGCGGCGGCAGCGGCTGCGGCTGCCGGGCAGCGGCCAGGGCTTGCGGACCTTGCTCCGGCACCACGGGCAGTAGCGCATGAACGGCATCAGGTCGCCCCGGCAACGGGGGTTTGCGCATTTGCTCGTGTAGCGCTTGTCGCGATAGCGGCGCGGCGTCTCTTCGACGAAGCCGGGCCCCCAGCACCAGGGGCAGTAGTCCCAGTCATTCTTGACTCCCCGCTCGCAGCGCGGGCAGCTCGAGCTTTCGCGTGACTCGACGCCGCGGGTCGGGTCCTCGACGCCGCACCACGGGCATGCGTGCATGCTTTCGGCAACGGGCCCCTCGCAGCGCCGGCAGGCATGCCGCGTGTCGAGCGCCGAGCGATACCGGCGCTGAAAATCTCGCCAGTCGGACCCGACCGTGTCGCCGGCCTCGAACCTGGCTCCCCGCGCGCGGCCGGGTTTCTGTTGCCTCGCGTGGCTGTTCAGGCGCTCGAAGTGCGCCAGCATCTCGATGCAGGTTCGGTAGCGCCTTGCAGGGTCGAGCTGAATGGCCTTGCGCAGCATCGCGACGAACTCCGGCCGCACGCGCGCGGTCAGCTTGTCGTAGCCCTTGAGCGGCCACTCGAACGGCCATTCCGGGAGTACCCCGGAGAACAGCCGGTAGATGACGAGGCCGGCCGAGAACACGTCGGACTGGAATTTCGGGCGGCCCATGGCCTGTTCCGGAGCGATGTAGTCGATCGTACCGGAGCCCGACGCCTTGAGCGTGCGCAGGCTGAGCTTCGCGAAACCGAAGTCCGCGAGCTTGAGACGGTTGCCCGGGAACAGGATGAAGTTCTCGGGCTTGACGTCGCAGTGGATAATCTTGTGCTCATGCGCATACGCCAGGCTCGCGAGCGCCTGGCCGGCCAGATCGATGGCGCGGGCCGTCGAGATGCGGCGCTCGAGCCGGTCCGCCAGTGACTGCTCGCCGAGCTCCATGGCGATGACGAAATCGTCGCCGATGTATTCGGCATTGGTAACCGAGAGAATGTTCGGATGCCTGAGCCTGACGGCGACCTGCACCTCGTGCAGCAACTCCTCGTGATCCACGTCCTCACCGGCGCGCGGTACCTTGAGTGCAACGCGGCTTCGGTGGATCGTGTCGTAGGCGACGTACACCGTGGATAGCGGACCACTCGAGAGTCGCGACAGAATGCGATACTTGCCAATCTTCTGCCGTGCTTTCAGCAAGGACATCCGGTCGTACGTCTACTGCGTTGAGGTTTCGCATCATTGGTTCTGGGCCGTGCGGAGTCAAGTCGAACGACGCTTGCTACAATGCGCGCTTTTCTGCCAGGGGCATCGAGGTGGGCAAACCCGGCAACACCGGTTTTCGCCGTGTTATTCGCGCGACGCGCTACTCGGCGCAGGGCCTCGCGCACGCGTGGAAACACGAGGCCGCCTTCCGCCAGGAGCTCGTCGCCTCGGCGCTGTTGCTACCGGTTGCCTACTGGCTCGGCCAGACGCCCGTCGACAGGCTGTTGCTTATCGGTAGCTGCGGTCTCGTCCTGATCGTCGAGCTCCTGAATTCGGCCGTCGAGGCAGTGGTCGACCGAATTTCGGGAGAAGCCCACGAGTTATCGGGGAGGGCGAAGGATCTGGGCTCGGCCGCGGTGTTTTTGAGTCTGCTGTTGAGCGGCGCCGTGTGGGGCATCATCGCCTGGCAGCGTTTCATGCCCTGAGGTCAAACGGCCGATTGCCCGCCCGTCGGGCAACGCCGGCACGGACCGGCGGACCGTTCCGTTGCGACGTCGAGGAATATGCCAGGGCCGGAGAGAAACTCCGGGGGGTCCGTCAGGCGGCGACAGCCAGGACCGTCGACGCGACGGTTGCGCCGAGCGCGCCGCCGGCGACAACGTCGCTCGGGTAGTGCAGCCCGAGGATCACCCGGGACGCCGCGATGAGCGCAGCGAACGGCGCGATGACGAACATCATTTCCGGGACGTGGCTCGAATACAGGACCGTGAAGCTGACGGCGTGCAAGGTGTGCCCGGACGGAAAACTGTAGCGATCGAGCGGCGCGGTCCCGCAGACGATCTCGCCATGCGTGACAAACGGCCGCTCGCGCACGAGACGGTGCTTCAGGAGCTTGTATACGCCGATGCCCAGCACGGCGGTAGCGACTGCCTGCGCGAGGAAGGCGGCTTGCGACCCGTCGAGCATGTACAGCGTCGCGAGGCCGAACAGCACCCACGCCGGGTAGTCCCCGAGACGGGACACGGCCGAGAAGAAGCCCTTCAGCGCGCGATTGCGGCTCAGCGCGTTGACGCGCAGGCAGAGACCGAGCTCGAGATCGTCGAAGTAATCGGTTACCACGCCCAAACTCCAGTAACGACTTGCCGCGTATTGTGGCGATGATGTGCTTCAGCCGGATTAAGAGATTGTGGCAGCGGCATGACACACCGTTTGGTTTCGTCACGGGATTGTAACATTCGCTCCGCTGACCCGGGCAACGGCCGAATGCCAGCCGTTTACGAGCCGCTCCCGCTGATCCTCGCTCATGCTCGGCTCGAAGACGCGGTCGACCGACCTCGCGCGCCCGATGTCCTCGAGCGAGCTCAGCACGCCGGCGCGTAGCGCCGCAAGGCACGCGGCGCCGAGCACCGTGGACTCGGTGTCCGCGGGACGTTCGACGGCAATGCCGAGAATATCCGCGAGAAACTGCAGCAGCCAGTCGTTCGCGACCATACCGCCGTCGACGCGCAAGAGACTCGGCCTCAAACCGTCGTCGGCCATCGCCTCGAGGAGATCGTGGGACTGGAATGCGATCGCCTGCAGCGTTGCCGTCACGATTTCATTGCGGCCGGATCCGCGCGTCAGTCCGACGATCGCACCGCGCGCGTGCGCGTCCCAGTACGGTGCGCCGAGACCCGCGAAGGCGGGCACGACGAAAACGTCCTCGACGACGCCGGTTGCGGCCGCGATCGACTCCGTCTCGGGCGCCGAGTCGATGATCGACAGTGCGTCCCTGAGCCACTGAATCGCGGATCCGGCAACGAACACGCTGCCCTCGATGCCGTAGGTCACCTTGCCGCCGAGCCGATACGCGACCGTGGTCAGCAAGCGGTTTCGCGATGCGACCGCCTCGTCGCCCGTATTCGCGATCACGAAACAGCCCGTACCGTAGGTGCTCTTGGTGACCCCGGGCTCGAAACCCGCCTGACCGATCAACGCGGCCTGCTGGTCGCCCGCCACGCCAAGAATGGGCACCTCGCCGCCGAGCAGCGACGCGTCGCTCGTGCCGAAGTCGTCGGCGCAGTCGAGAACCTCGGGCAGCAGGCTCTCGGGAATACCGAACAGCTCGAGCAGCTCCGTATCCCAGGCCTGCCTGTGGATGTTGAACAGCAAGGTGCGGGACGCGTTGCTCGCATCGGTCGCATGCACACGGCCACCGGTCAGTCGCCATATCAAAAACGTGTCGATTGTGCCGAATGCCAGCTCACCGGCCTCGGCGCGCGGCCTCGCGCCGTCGACGTTGTCCAGGATCCACTTGAGCTTGGTCGCCGAGAAGTACGGGTCGAGGCGGAGACCCGTGCGCGCTGCCACGTCGTCCTCGTGTCCCGCGGCGCGCAGCGCGTCACAGTAGTCCGCGGTGCGCCGGTCCTGCCAGACGATGGCGTTGCTGACCGGCCGCCCCGTCTTGCGATCCCAGACCACGGTCGTCTCGCGCTGGTTGGTGATACCGATAGCCGAAAGGCCCGCGTGGTCTGCGCCGGCGTCCGAGACGGCGGATCGGACCACCGACACGACTGACGCCCAGATTGCTTCCGCGTCGTGTTCCACCCAACCGGGCCTGGGATATATCTGGGCGAACTCCTCCTGCGCGCTCGCGACGACGTTGGTGGCATGGTCGTACACGAGGGCACGGCTGCTGCTCGTACCCTGGTCGATGCCGAGAATCAGGTGTCCACTCATCGTCGCTTCCTCTCTCTAGCCGACAGGATACCCCCGAGCCGCCCGGACGGGTTCCCTTACGCGCATCCGCCTGCCGGCCTCGTCAGGCATGGGCATGCCTGCCTGGGCCGCCGCGAATGCGTCGATCCGGTCGCGAACGTCGTCGGGCCATGGCGAAACGCGCCGGGCATCGAGGTCCACGTGCAGGTTCATCCACTCGGCGGTCGCGGCGAGATAGCCCTCGGTCGCGCTGTACATTCGCATGAACTGGTGAATGCGCTTGGCGTCATAGGCAAGCACCTGGCTCGTGATGACGAAGCTCGCGTCGGCCAGCATCTCACGCTGCCAGGTGACGTGGCACTCGACCGCGAACGTCGAATTCGACCCGCTCTGAATGCGGTCGTCCGTGATGCCGAGGCGGCCCCAGAGGCTGTCGACGCCGAGGTCGAACGCCAGCACGTAGTAGGCGACGTTCATGTGGTCGTTGACGTCGATCCATTCGTCGAGGACGCGGCCCGAAAAGACTTCTGTGCCCTGCCACTCGAAAGGCCTCGCGTCGCTCATTCGAGCTCGAGCGCGGGCAGGTCTTCAAAGTGGCGGAGCGCCTCGGGATTGGCCAGCGCCTCGGTATTGCCGACCGGCTCGCCGTGCACGACTGACCGTACGGCGATCTCGACGATCTTGCCGCTGCGCGTGCGCGGGATTTCCGGCACCGCGATGATCTTTGCCGGCACGTGGCGCGGCGACGTGTTGGCGCGGATGGTGCGACGAATATCCGTCTCCAGCGTCTCATCGAGTATCGTGCCGTCACGCAGTACGACGAACAGCACGACCCGAACGTCGTCATCCCAATTCTGGCCGATGGCGATGCTCTCGACGATCTGGGGCAGCTTCTCGACCTGCCGGTAGATCTCGGCGGTTCCGATGCGCACGCCGCCGGGATTGAGGATCGCATCCGAGCGGCCGTGGATCACGACGCCACCCGACCGTTTCAGTTCGGCGAAGTCGCCGTGCGCCCACGCACCCGGGAATCGCTCGAAGTAGGCCGCGCGATACCGTGACCGATCCGGGTCGTTCCAGAAGCCCACGGGCGCTGACGGAAACGGCCGTGTGCAGACCAGTTCGCCGCGCGCGTCGATCAGCGGCCTGCCGTCGTCGTCGAACACCGCGACGGCCATGCCGAGGCCGCGGCACTGCAGTTCACCGCGTCGCACCGGGAGCACGGGGTTGCCGAGCGCGAAGCAGCTCAGGATGTCGGTACCGCCGGCGATCGAAGACAGCTGCAGGTCGTCGCCAATGGCCTCGTAGACGTAGTCGAAGCTCTGCGGCGCGAGCGGCGAGCCCGTCGACAGCAGCGTGCAAAGTGCCCGCAGATCGGCGATTTCGCGGGGCCTGACGCCGGCTTTCTCGAGCGCCGACAGGTACTTCGCGCTCGTTCCGAAAATCGTGATGGCCTCTTCCTCGGCAATCCGCCACAGGACCCCGCCCTCGTCGTGAAACGGCGAACCGTCGAAAAGGATCAGCGTCGAGCCCGCCGCAAGCCCGCTCGCCAGCCAGTTCCACATCATCCAGCCGCAGGTCGTGAAATAGAACAGGCGATCCGCGGGGCCGAGATCGGTGTGCAGGACGTGCTCCTTGAGGTGCTGCAACAGCGTCCCGCCGTGGCCGTGCACGATGCACTTGGGCGCACCCGTCGTGCCGGACGAGTAGAGGATGAACAGCGGGTGATCGAAGTCCACGGCAACGAACTCGAGGGCCTCGCCAGCGACCTTGAAGTCGTCGAAGCCCGTGACTTCCGCTGCGCAATCGGGCCTCGAGCCGCTGCCGGCGAAGTCCGCGACGACGATCTGCCGGATCGTCGGTACCCGCGCGGCGAGCTCGGCAACGACGGACGTTATATCGATGGTCTTGCCGGCATAGAAGTAGCCGTCGACCGTGAACAGTACGACGGGCTCGATTTGCCCGAAGCGGTCGACGACGCCGTTGGCGCCGAAGTCCGGTGAACACGACGACCAGACCGCTCCCAGGCTCGTCGTCGCGAGCATGGCGACGATGGCTTCGATGCCGTTCGGCAGGAAGCCCGCCACGCGATCGCCCTCGGCAACGCCCGCCGCGCGCAGACCGGCCGCAAGCTCCGCGGTCTGGCGCCTGAGTTCATCGAAACTCAGCACCTCGCGGGCGCCGTCCTCGCCGCGGAACACGAGCGCGGGTCTCGAGCCCGTGTGGCGCAGCAGGTGCTCCGCGTAGTTGAGCGTAGCGCCCGCGAACCAGCCCGCATCCATGATGTCGTCGGGGCGGGTCAGGACGGTGTCGGGGTCCCGTGAGAAGCGCACATCGCAAAACCCGGCCAGCGCCGACCAGAAGTCCGCGATTTCGTCGATGGACCAGCGGTGCAGCGCGTCGTAGTCGTCGAAGCCGCGATCGCTCATGAAGCGATGCATGGCCGACCCGCTCCGTCGAGCGTCATCGGGTGTCCACATCACGGGGTTTTCGGTCATCGGTCGCCTGCTTCGGTTTGCTATCCCGACAGTATCCATTTTCACACAATTGCGTGCACGCATTGACCGCGCCCGGAACTTAACCCAGTCTTGACGGTCCGCGTTTGCTAACGGGTCAGAAAGCTTGGGAGGCCCCTGAACATGGACATCTTGTTCGCCGCCGTCGTCATCGCCTCGCTCGGCCTGCTGGGCGGCTGGTATTTCCTCAAAAAGCGCGCGCGCCCCGTGCCCGACGATCTCAAGCCGGGCCGGCCGCTGCCGGATTTTGCGGCGATCGATGAAGACGGCAACGCGGTCCGCTCCGCCGATCTGCGCGGCGCGCCGTCGGTGCTGCTGTTCGTCCGCGGCAACTGGTGTCCGTTTTGCAGCTCGCAGGTCAGGAACCTGACGAAGTACTACAAAGACATCGTCGATCTCGGCGCGAAACTCGTGCTCGTGACACCGAAGCCACTGCAGACGACCCGCCGCGTCGCCGAGTTCTTCGACGTGGAGTTCGACTTCTGGCTCGACGAATCGCTCGCGATTGCCCGTCAGCTCGATCTCGTGCACACGGCCGGCGTGCCGTCGGGCTCGAAGGCCGAGTACGGCGAGGATACGGTATGGCCGACGGCCCTGGTCGTTGACGCCGACGGCAAGATCGTGTTCGCGAACCTGTCGAAATTCATAGCGGACCGTCCTGACCCGAAGCACCTGCTGGCCGCTATTCGCTCGACGCTTTAGCGCTCCCGGCCGCGGCAATCAGGCGTCGCGCCTGCGCATCCGCTACGATGTTGGTCGGCTCGCCACGCTGGTCCGCCTCGCGGAAGATACCGGTAAGACGCGGACCGATCTCCTCGACCAGCGCCATCACGCCGGCGTCATCGACGTCGCCGTAGTACTCGCAGGCAACGTTGATGATGCCGCCGCCATTGATGACGTAGTCGGGCGCATACAGGATGCCGGCGTCGGCCAGACGTCGCCCGTCGTCGGCCGTCTCCAGCTGGTTGTTGGCGCCGCCCGCAACGACCTTCGCGCGAAGTCTCGGGATGCTGCCGCGATTCAGGACCGCGCCGAGCGCGCACGGCGCGACGACGTCCACGTCCATGAACAGCACGTCGTCGAGTTCCACCGCCTCGGCGCCGAAATCCTCGCACGCCCGTTGCACGCGGTCGCGGTCGATATCGGCGACGAACAGCCGCGCACCCGACTGCGCCAGTTCCTTGCACAGGTTGTAGCCGACGTTGCCGACGCCCTGCACGGCAACCCGCAACCCGTTTACGCCGTCGCGCCCGAGCCGGTGGCGCACGGCGGCGCCGATGCCGCACATGACCCCGCGGGCCGTTTTCGGCGACGGGTCGCCGCCCGCCTTGCCATCGGCCGCCGGCAGGCCGGTCACGTATCGGGTGCGGGTCGCGATCGTCTGCATGATGGCGGGCGTCATGCCGACGTCCTCGGCGGTGATGTACGCGCCGTTCAACGTATCGACGAATTCGCCAAAGCGCGCGTACAGCGCGTCGCTGGAGGCAAAGCCGTCGTGCTCGACGATGACAGCCTTGCCGCCGCCGAAGCGGAGGCCCGCCATCGCGTTCTTGTAGCTCATCCCCTGGGACAGTCGCAGCACGTCGTAGATCGCCGCCTCGTCGCTCGCATAGGACCACTGCCGGACGCCACCGGCCGCGGGTCCGAGCGCCGTCGAGTGGATGGCGATGATCGCGGACAGACCGGTCTCCGGGTCTCTGCAGAAAAGCACGCGTTCGTGCTCGTCGAACGCGGGGTTGTCGAACACGCTCAGAACGGCACCTCGACGCTCTTGCAGAGGAAACGCATCAGCGGATCGGCCGCGCGGAACGCAGTCTCGACGCGCCGCTTAAAACGCGGACTCCCGACCGCGGCGGGGTCGAGCGGCTTGACAGCGATGAAGCTCTTGCGTTTCAGGTCCTCGATACACTCGTGCGCCTTGTCGAACCCGCGCGGCGGCCGCGTCAGCGACTCGCCTTCGAGGCGGAAGTGCCGCCTGAAACCCGTATCGCCGACCGCACGCTTCCACTCGGCGGGCTTGGCCGCGATTCGCTCGCGGATCATTCGCAGGGGCTCGGACGCGGGCCGCCACATACCCGCGCCGAGAAAAACGTCGTCCGGCTCGATGTGGACGTAGTAGCCCGGCGCATGCACGTCCCTGGCGTCCTCGTGCCGGAACTGGATGCCGATATTGGTCTTGTACGGCAGCTTGTTTTTCGAGAATCGAGTGTCACGATACACGCGCATCAGCGAACCGCCGACGCGCGTCGGCAGTGCAACGAAACGCGGCGCGAACTCGCCGAGCGGCGCCTGCATCGCCTGGATGAACTCGAGCGCGACGTCGAGAACGTCGCTTTCGTAGCGCGATTTGTGCTCGGCGAACCACTCACGATTGTTGTTCGCTTCGAGCTCCTTGAGGAACTTCACCGTCCCCGGCCCGAAGCCCTGGAAGCGCACTTTGGTCATCGCCTAGTGTCCTGTTTGGTTAATTCGTTGACTGCAGTCGGCAGCGGACTTTCGTGTCCGGCAAGGCGCGGCGACGAGTAATAGCGAGCTATTGCGAGGAGCCGCAACGCCGCCGGGCGCGAAAAGACGCGGCGAATCAGTCAACGAATTAACCAAACAGGACACTACTGCCCGGCCTTGGGATTCGGATACATGTCGGATTCGTCTTCGCCCTCGCGAGGCGCGAGGCAGGTGAAGTCCTTCTCGACGAGGATGTCGAGCGTGCCGCCGTCGTCGAGCGGCTGCTCGGCATGGATCGACACCTGGTCGGAACCGGACCATGCAAGTACGGTCGTCTCCGGAAGGCGCACGGTGATTGTCGATTCGGACAGGAAAGCCTGCGGCCGAATGTTCGCCGGACTGCTCTCCACGGCATAGGTCAGGTGCCGGCCACCCGGAAACGAGGTGCGGACGCTGACGACGCCTGAGGAACGAAGCTCACCGACCTCGCCCTGCATCAGGCGAAGGCGGATGGAGTTGTCGCGAATGCGCAGTTTCACGGCGGGACCGGGTTCGTTGCTTGCGGCGGTGAATTAAAGCACGAATCGGGCAACGCGGCGATGCACGGCCAGCGCCGTCACTCGCGCCCCAGGTCCTCGCGGAGCGCCTCGAGATTCCGATCGTCCGGGAAGCTGGCCAGCAGCGTATCCGCGTACTCGATCGCGGCGTCGCGGTCGCCGGCGTCGCGCGCGATCGTTGCGAGCGCCCAGCCAATGTCGTAGCTGCCCGGGAATCGCCGCCAGGCGGCGTCCAGCCAAGCACGCGCCGAATCGCCCTGGCCCGTTGAATTCAGGCCGACGCCGGCCACGTAGGCGTAGCGCTCGTTGCCCGGCTCCAGTTCCGATGCCCGGATCAGGGCGTTGACTCCCGGGCCGGTATCGCCCGACCGGACGAGCAACAGCCCCAGCGCGTGGTGGAGTCCCGCCTCCTCGGGGTCGAGGTCGAGACCCTGTTCGAGAAGCGCCCGGCCGGCCGTATCGTCGCCGCGGGCCCGGAGCGCGTCGACGAGATTGGCGCGCGCCGGCGTGAAGCTCGGATTCAGCGCGAGCGCGTCCCGGTAGTGCGACTCGGCCTCGGCGGGCTTGCCCACGGCCATCGCAAAGTCGCCCAGGGCCGTTCGCGCCTCCGGCCGGTTGGCTGTGGCGCGTCTTGCGGCACGAAACTCGTCCGCCGCACTTTCGAAGTCGCTTAGCGCCTGCCCGCTCAGCATTCCGCGCACGTCGGCATAGGCCAGCGCGGCCTCGATCCGCACGGATCGCACGTTGTCGGCGAGCAGCTCGGTGCCGTTTTGAACGCGGTAGTCCGGCGGGAATCGGCCCAGTTGCCGGAGCGCCGCGATACGAACCAGCGGGTCCGGATCGGAGAGGCTCGAGACGATGAGGCCGACGTCGCGGCGTCCGAGCGGCGACGCCAGTTCCGCGATCGCCGTCGCACGCGCGATGCCCGGCGTGTCGGCGCTCGAGGCGACGGCGGTAAGCCGCTCGTTGGCGGCACCCCGCCGTGCCGCCTGAAGCGCCGAGGCGAACTCGGGGCGTTCGAACACCTCGGTCCCGTAGTGTTCGCGCATCGACGTGACGGCCCATGCGGCCGTCCGGTCGACGTGGCAGGCGTTGCACGCGTTCGGCGTACCCAGGCTCACGCTCAGGTCGGGGCGCGGTACCCGGAAGCTGTGGTCGCGGCGATCGTCGACGACCATGTAGGTGCGCGCAGGCATGTGGCAATCCACGCAGCCGGCCGCGCTAGCATCGTGGCCCGCGTGCGCGGGCGCGGCGAACCGGTCCGGCGCATGACAGGCCGAGCAGACCGCATTCGGATCGGCGCCCGCCGACAGCCGCGCGGCGTGAGGATCGTGACAGTCGGTACAGGTCACGCCCGCCTGGTACATGCGGCTCTGCAGAAACGAGCCGTAGACGTAGACCTCGTCCTTGATCTGACCGTCGTCGAAGTACAGTCCCTCCTCGAGCAGCGCGGGCAGATGCGTGTCCGCGAGCCGTTTGCCGTGTTGGTAGCCGGCGCTGTTATAGCCGCGACGGGCGTGGCAGCGGCCGCAGGTCTCGGGCTGTTGCGGCACGCGCATCGCGAGTTCGCTGCGCTCGGCGATGCCGGTCTCGGGATTCATGATCCAGCGCGCACGCCCGCGATCATCGAGATCGACGACTAGTCCTGAGCGACTGTCGGCGAACTCGTCCGCCCCGGCCTGCCGCACATGCTCGGACCCCGGGCCATGGCAGGCTTCGCAGCCGACCGACAGCTCGTCATAGCTCGTATTGAACGCGTCGGCCCCGGGATCGTAGTTGAGTTCGACGTTCGTCGAATGGCACTCGGCGCACATGTAGTTCCAGTTTTGCGCCGGACCGGTCCAGTAAAGCTCGTCACGCGGGCCGATGTACTCATCCGGGTACAGGTGAAACCAGCGCTGTCCGCCTTCCGATTCCGAACGCGTGTCCCACGCGAACGGCAGGGCCTGCAGGCGACCGCCCGGAAACTCCACGAGATACTGTTCGAGCGGCTCGACGCCGAACACCCATCGGACGACGTAGCGCTCGGGTCGGCCGTCGGGACCGGTGGTTTCGACGACGAACTCGTCGCCGTCGGTCAGGAACCGGCTGGACTCGCCAAAGTAGACGTAGCTGGCGTTCCGGAAATCGCCGCTGACCGTGGACGGGGTCGCGGCCTGCATGGCGAGCTGGTGATGCGAGCCGAGCCAGCGATCATGCTCGGAGGTGTGGCAGGAGGCGCAGGCCGCGCTGCCTGCGTACTCGGCCGAGCGGCTTGTGGACGCGAATCGGGTGCCCGGCTCCGGCCGCTCCGCGCATGCGCCGAGCAACGCTATCAACGCGGGCCATACCCACCGCCACGAGTTGCCGCCGCCCGTCGGCAAGCTCTCGCTATTCCGCGATGACGTTCTCCGCCTGCGGGCCCTTCTGGCCCTGGGTAACTTCCATCGTTACCTTTTGTCCTTCTTTCAAGGTTTTGAATCCTTCCATCACGATCGCGCTGTGATGAACGAAAACGTCTTTGCCGTCCTCACGCTCAATGAACCCGAACCCTTTGTCGTCATTGAACCACTTGACGGTTCCCGAAATGCGTTGCTCTGACATGTTTACCTCAAACTGACGCTGACAACCGCTGACTTGAGCCGTTTTAGGGCTTCGTTTCGCGGCCCTCTTCATCCTACCACCGGAATTCCGGGGTCTTAAGGCGCGCCGGCCTGCCGAGGACCTTGGCGACAAGTTGCGAATGGAATTACATCGGCAATTTTAGGAGCTTAGCGCGATTGGCACGCCGGCGGTGCGGCCAGCGAACGCCCGCCTCGGCCGTGCAGCGTGGTCAAATCTGCGCAAATCGGGCTGTTTGACGATGCCGCAAATGGCGTCGGCCGAGCCTCGCCGCGCTGTTGCAGCCAAGCAGCGCCATCGTTCGTTCGAATTCTTCCCTGAGTATGTCGAGCGCCCGACCGACACCGGCCTCGCCTCCCGCAGCAAGTCCCCACAGGTACGCGCGGCCCACGCTGACGGCGTCGGCGCCCGCCGCGAGTGCCTTGACGATATGGTTGCCGCGCCGAATTCCGCCGTCGCAGATGATCTCGAGGCGATCGCCGAGCGCATCGGCGACATCGGCCACGCAGTCGATCGGCGCCGGCGCCGACTCGAGCTGGCGGCCGCCATGATTCGACAGCATGACCGCCGTCGCGCCGGCATCGGCAGCCTTGCGGCAGTCGTCGACGGTTTGCACGCCTTTGATGACCAGCGGGCCGTCCCAGCGCGAACGCAGCCACTCGACGTCGCCCCAGGTCAGCGAGCGTTCGAGTTCCCTGTCGATGAAGTCGCGAATACTGCCTTCGATTGACTGTGCCGCCACATCGCTGCGCGTGATGTTGACCATCTCGAGGTCCTTGCGGACCAGCGCGCGATACAGCCACCCGGGGTGCCGCATGAAGCTCGCGGCCTGTTGGAGTCGCGATTTCGGGCTCGCCGAAAAACCGTAGACGAAGTCGCGCTCGCGATTGCCGGCGACGGGCGTGTCGACGGTCAGGGCAAGCGCAACGTAGCCGGCCGCTTTGCAGCGTTCGATGAATTCCTCGGTCAACGCGCGATCGCGGAACACGTAGAGCTGGTAGAGCTTTGGGCCAGGCGATGCCTCTGCGGCCGCCTCGATCGTCGTCGTGCCCAGGGTGGACAGGCTATAGACCATGCCGTGGCGAGCGGCGGCTCTTGCCACGCCCGGTTCGCCGTCGGCGTGAAACAGGCGCGAGCCGCCGGTCGGCGAAATCATGACGGGCCAGTCGACCGGCTGGCCGAACAGCGTGCTCGCGGTGTCGATTCGCTCGACATTCGATAGCTGCGTGGGCAGCAGCTCGTAGTCGTCGAACGCGCGGGTATTGCGCCTGAGCGTCAGCTCGTCGTCGGCACCGCCGTCGATGTAGTGGAAGACGGCTGCCGGCAGGCGCCGCCTCGCGAGCGTGCGCAGATCTTCGATGTTGTGCGCTTTGCTGACCCCCATGCCGGGGACACTAGCATGAATCGCAAATTCGCCCGTGCTTGACTACAATAGCGCCAGCGGCATTCGCCGCCCTGACGACTCCGGATGTTTCATGCGTTCTACTGACAATCGACGTCGCGATCACGCGGTCGCGATCTGGCTGTTCCTGTGCTGCGGCCTCGTTTTCGCGATGGTCGTGCTCGGCGGATTCACGCGCCTCTCCGGCTCCGGCCTGTCGATGGCCGAATGGCGGCCCATCATGGGCAGCATCCCGCCGCTCAGCGAGGCCGAGTGGCAACGTGTCTTCGACATCTACAGGCAGACGCCCGAGTTCGTCAAGGTCAACGCGCACTTCGACGTCGAGGATTTCAAGGGCATATTCTGGCTCGAGTACCTGCACCGCCTGCTGGGCCGTTTCATCGGCTTCGCATTCGCGCTGCCGCTTGCCTGGTTCGCGATCAAGGACCACATCACGCTGAGGCAGCTGCCGTGGTACCTGCTCCTGCTCGCGCTGGGCGGCGCGCAGGCCTTTATCGGCAAGATCATGGTCGCGAGCGGCCAGGTCGACGCGCCCGCGGTGAGTCATTATCGGCTGACCGCGCACCTGGCCGCGGCCTTTCTCGTCTACGCGCTCATGTTCTGGACCGCGATGAATCGCCTGCACGGCCCGCCGCAAGCACCTTCGCACCCGGCGGCCGGGCGATCGGCGATGCTGACCGGCCTGATCGGTGTAACGATCCTGTCAGGCGGCTTCGTCGCGGGACTCAAGGCCGGCAAGATCTACAATACGTTTCCCAAAATGGGCGAGACCTGGCTGCCATCCGGCCTGAACGCGCTGACGCCCGCCTGGCGAAACCTGTTCGACAACCCGGCGACCGTGCAGTTTGATCACCGGCTGCTCGCGCTCGCGACGTTCACGCTCATCTTGCTGTTCGGGCTGGCGCTTTGGCGACGGGCGCTCGATCCGCGCGCACGGCGCGCCACGTTCTTCGTCATGTCGACAGTGCTGCTGCAGGTGACGCTCGGTGTACTGACGCTCGTGCTGAACGTACCGGTCCTGCTCGCCGTTCTGCATCAGGCCACGGGGCTTCTGTTGCTGACCTCGGCGCTGTACCTGACACACGCGCTCAGACATACGGCCGCCGAATCCGCGCCCGTCAGCGCGGGCGCCGCCGATCCCGCGGCCCAATAGGGGCAAATACCGATGTGACCGCCCGTCGCCCTGGGTGAGGATGCGGTATGGATACTCATGCGACTCCGGGCGAGCCTGGACGCGTCCGCTTCGAGCCGGAACTCATCCGGCAGTACGGCGGCCGCGGGCCACGTTACACGTCCTACCCGACCGCGCTGCAATTCAGTGAATCTTTCACGGCCGACACCTACAGGGAAAACGCCTCGGCGAGCAACGCCACGGCGCTGCCGCTGTCCTTGTACATCCATATTCCGTTCTGCCACGCGCTCTGCTACTACTGCGGCTGCAACAAGATCGTCACGCGCAACGCGGCGCGCGTCGAGCGCTATCTCGCCTGCCTGAATCGCGAAATCGAGCTGCAGGCCGAACTGTTCGACAAGGCGCGCGACATCGAGCAGCTGCACTTCGGCGGCGGCACGCCGACCTATCTCGACAGCGAGCAGCTGACGGCGCTGATGCAAAAACTGGACGATGAGTTCGGACTCGACCGGACCGAGCGGCACGAGTTTTCGATCGAGGTTGACCCACGCACGGTGGACGCAGATCGGATTCGGGAGCTTGCCGACCTGGGCTTCAATCGCCTGAGCCTCGGTATCCAGGATTTCAACCCGGGCGTCCAGGAGGCCATCAATCGAATCCAGACCGTGACCGACGTGCAGGCCATCGTCGATGCGGCGCGGCGTTCCGGCTTTCGATCGATTTCCTTCGACCTGATCTACGGCCTGCCCCGGCAGAGCGCTGCAAGTTTCGAGAACACGCTGGCCGTGGTCAACGGCATGCGGCCTGACCGTCTCGCGGTGTACAACTACGCCCACCTGCCGTCGCGATTCAAGGGCCAGCGCATGATCGATGCGGATGAGATCCCGACCCCGGACAGCAAGCTCGCGATCCTGCACTCGAGCATCGACCGCCTCTGCGAGAGCGGCTACGAGTACGTCGGCATGGACCACTTCGCGCTGCCCGAAGACGACCTCGTCGTGGCGCGCAACAACGGCACGCTGCAGCGCAACTTCCAGGGCTACTCGACCCACAGGCACACGGATCTCGTGGGACTCGGCGTCAGCTCGATCGGCAGCATCGGCCGGGTGTTCACGCAAAACGCGCTGACGACAATGCAGTACGAAGCGATGCTCGAACGCGACCGGCTGCCGGTCGCGAAAGGGCTCGTCGTCGACGATGACGACCACATCCGGGGCGAAGTGATCCAGGAACTGATGTGCTACGACGGCGTGTCCTTCGACGCGTTCGACAGCGGCTTCGGCATCCGCTTCGAAGACTACTTCGGCGAGGAACTCGCGCGGCTTCAGCCCATGATCGACGACGGGCTCGTGGAGCGCGGTGCGCGATCGATATCGATCACGCCGCGCGGCCGGCTGCTGATCCGCAGCGTCGCGATGGCGTTCGATCGCTACCTGAACCAGACGGCGCCCGAAAACTACTCCAAGGCTATCTGAAGAAACAGGGACTTCGGCGGGCCGTCAGACCTTTGTCAGCCAGCCGTGGCTGTCGTCCGCCTGACCGTACTGGACCGCCTGCAGCGCCTTGCGCAGCCTGTCGACGTTGGGCCCGGCAGCTGCATCGCGAACCGGTAGCTCCCTGCCCTCGTACACGAGCGTGCCGACCGGCGTCAGTGTCGCCGCCGTGCCAGACAACGCGGCTTCATAGCTCTCGACCCAGTCGAGCAGCTCGGTGACCGTGAACGTCCGCTCGTTGACGGTATAGCCCTGATCCGCCGCGAGCGTGAGAATCGACGCGCGGGTCATGCCGTGCAGAAACGACGTGTCGAGCGGCTTGGTGATGACCTCGTCGTCGTTGAGCAACAGGAAGTTTGCCGCGCCGGTTTCCTGCACGTCGCCGTTCGGGCAGAACAGCACCTGGTCGACGCCAAACTCGGCCTTGGCGTCGAGCGTCGGGCCCAGCGCGGCGGCGTAGTTGCCGCCCGTCTTGGTGCTGCCGAGCTGCTCCGTGGACCGCGAGCGCCGGTCTTCGACGAGCAGCTTGAGCGGCCGCACACCGCCCGCGAAGTAATCGCCGACGGGGGAGGCAAGGACGAACAGCGTCGCCTCGGTCGACGGTGACGCGGCCGCACCGATGTTGGGCAGCGTACCGATCAGCGTCGGCCGCAGGTACAGCGAACTCGGCGGCGCGGGAATCGCGTCGACGTGGGCGCGAACCAGGTCAATGACCATGTTCGCGAGCAGGTCGGTTTCCGGAACCGGCAGGCGCAGCGACTTTGCACTCTTTTGCATGCGCGCGACGTGGTCGTAGAGCCTGAAGATCCGCGCCGAGCCGTCCGCCCAGCGGTACGCTTTGAAGCCCTCGAAGCAGGTGCTTGCGTAGTGCAGCACGTGCGAGGCAGGGTGCATCGGCAGCGGCGCCAGCGGCTCGATCGCGGCCGGCCGCCACTGGCCGTCTTCGTACCTGGCGATGGCGAAGGTGTCACAAAACTCGGTGCCGAACTGACTCATGACTGCCCTGATCTTTTAGCGTCTCTTTCGCGGGGCCGTAACTGTGCCACTAAGTTCCGGAGAGATACATACCCCGCGTGCGGTAGGCCTGGGCCGGCCGCCGCCGCCTGTCATTCGCGCCGCGGACTGCGGTAGTATCGTCGATCCGTTGAGACCGCCCGGAGAGCTCGATGCGACAGGCAAACTTCGCCGTGCTGGCCCTATCCTCACTGCTCGCTTTGACGACCGCGATCCGCGCGCAGGAAGCCGAGATTACCTTCAAGTCAACCGAGCTCAGTCCCGGCTTCTTCATGATCGAAGCCGAAGGCGGCTTCGGCGGCGGCAACATGGCCGTACTGGTCGGCGACGAAATTGTCGCGATGATCGACAACGGCATAGTCCCCTTGAGCGACAAGTTGTTCGCGCACGCCCTCGAGACGACGGGCCGGCCGGTTGACGTGCTCGTCAACACCCACGTGCATGGCGACCACACGGGCGCCAACGTCAACTTTCGCGAGGCCGGAACCGTAATCTTCGCGCATGACAACATTCGCAAGCGACTGCTGGCCGACGACTCGCCGACGGGCGGCCCGGGCGGCCTGCCCGACGTCACCTACGCCGAGGGCGTCAATTTCCATGTGGGCGACATCGAGGGACGCATCCGGCACGTGCCGCTCGCGCATACCGACGGCGACTCCTGGGTGCACTTCCCGGCAATCAACATCATTCACGCGGGCGACGTGCTGTTCCACTCGCTGTTCCCGTACATCGACATCGACAACGGCGGAACGGTCGGCGGCTACCTGGCGGCGCAGCGCGAGATTCTCGCCGTCGCCGATGACGACACGCAGATCATTCCCGGTCACGGGATGCTGACCGACAAGGCCGGCATGCAGGCCGACCACGACATGCTGGCCAGGAGCTACGAGCGCGTGAGGCAGATGGTCGCCGATGGCATGGATGCGGACGAGATCGTCGCGGCCGATCCGCTGGCCGAGTACGTCGCCGACTTCGACTGGAATTTCATCAGCGCCGAACGTCTGATTCGCACGATCTACCGCGATCTCGGCGCGAATAATTAGGGACTGCAAGGAGTACGCCATGGATACGAGCAAGACCGCCGACTTCGTCAACGAGCTGTGGGACGAATCGATCGTTCCCGAGCTTGCCGATTACATCAAGGTGCCAAACAAGTCGCCGCACTTCGACCCGGACTGGGAGAAGCACGGCCACATGGACGAGGCCGTGGCCATGCTCGAGGCCTGGTGCAAGAAACAGCCGATCGAGGGGATGACCGTCGAAGTCGTCCGAATCGAGGGCAGGACGCCGGTACTTTTTGTCGATATCCCGGGCGACTCCGACGACGTCGTGCTGCTGTACGGGCACTACGACAAGCAGCCCGAGTTCACGGGCTGGGAAGAGGACCTCGACCCCTGGAAGCCGGTCATTCGCGACGGCAAGCTCTACGGCCGCGGCGGCGCCGACGACGGCTACGCGACCTTCGGTTCGCTAACCGCGATTCGCGCGCTGCGTGAGCAGGGCGTGCCGCACGCGCACTGTGTCGTGCTGATCGAGGGCTGCGAGGAGAGCGGCAGCTTCGATCTGCCCTACTATATCGATCTGCTCGAAGACCGGATCGGCGCACCCGACCTCGTCGTGTGCCTCGACGCCGAGTGCGGCAACTACGAGCAGCTCTGGTGCACGACCAGCCTGCGCGGCAACCTGACCGGCACGCTGCGCGTCGACGTGCTGACGGAAGGCGTGCACTCCGGTGGCGCGGGCGGCATCGTGCCGTCGAGCTTCAGGATCATCCGCAAGCTCCTGAGCCGGCTCGAGGACGAGACGACGGGTAAGATCCTGCCCGAAGCCCTGCACGCCGAGATTCCCGAGCAGCGCCTTCGGCAGGCGAAGGCGGCGGCGGAGACGCTCGGCGCGTCCGTTTACAAAAAATACCCGTGGGCGGTTTCGGATCCGTCGCCAAGCGAGTCCGGCTATGAGCTGCTCCTGAACAACACCTGGCGGCCGACGTTGTCGGTCACGGGTGCCGACGGCATTCCCGAACTCGTCAACGCGGGCAACGTGCAGCTGCCCTACAACACGATCAAGCTCTCGTTCCGGCTGCCGCCGACGACCGATGCCGACGCGGCCGCGAAGGCCGTCAGCGAGATACTCGAGGCCGATCCGCCGCCGCTTTGCAAGGTAAGCTTCGAGGCCGACTCGGCGATGGCCGGCTGGAGCGCGCCGCCGGTCGCGGACTGGCTCGAGGCATCGATGCAGCGCGCCTCCGAGGCCTTCTTCGGCAAGCCGTCGATGTACATGGGCACGGGCGGCACGATTCCGTTCATGGGCATGCTCGGCGAGCGTTTCCCGGACGCACAGTTCCTGATCACGGGACTGCTCGGACCCAGGTCGAACGCTCACGGCCCGAACGAATTCCTGCACATCGACACGGGCAAACGGCTGACGAGCTGCGTCGCGCAGGTGCTCGAAGACCACTACGAGCATCGCCGCTCGGTCGACCGGGCCGCCTGAAGGTCAGCAACGTCGTTCGGCACTCAGGCGCTCAATGGTCCTTAAGCATCAGCAGGTCCGTGAGACGATCCGACGAGTGCGTCGATAACGCGCTCGCGCGCGCATCGGCCAAATCGATGCGGTTGTGCCAGTACACGGGCATGCCAACGGCTGCCGCACCGCAGACGTCGTAGGGCGAACCCGCGACGTACAGTGTTCGTCCGGGCGCCGCTTCGAGTTCGTCGATTGCCCGCGCGTAGATTCTCCGGTCGGGCTTGTAGAACCCGGCGCGTTCTGCGGTCATCACGATGGCGAATTCGACGCCCAGCTTGTCGGCTGCCCGATGGCCGAGGTCCTCGGCACAGTTCGTCACGATGCCCACGCGAGCCGTCTCCGCGAGCTTCGCGACGATGGGTGGCGCCTCCGGCCAGAACTCCAGGTCGTCCCAGCGCTCCTCGAGCGTGTCGGCAAGCGAAGCGGGCAAGCCTACGGCGGCGGCGGACGCGCCAACCAGGCCGAGATACGGCTCGTATCGCGCCGCGGCAGCGGCAGCCTCGAGGAAGCTCTGCCGCCACCGCCGCCCGAGCGCGGGGTCGCCGGCGAGCTCATCCCACAGCGACCATGAATCGACGAGAGCCGACAGCAGGTCGAACAGGACGGCATCGCAGCGCTGTTGCATGGCTTCTCGACAAATCGCGTTGAGCAGGGTCAGCCCGTCGGGTTCACGACGTAAACATGATCAGGATGCCCGCGGCGACGGCCGAACCGATCACGCCTGCGACGTTCGGACCCATCGCGTGCATGAGCAGGATGTTCTGCGGGTTTTCCTCCTGGCCGACCCTGTTCGCGACGCGCGCGGCCATCGGCACGGCCGACACGCCGGCGGCGCCGATCAGCGGATTGATTGCCTGCCTGGACACCGCATTCATGAGCTTGGCCATGAGCACGCCGCAGCCCGTGCCGATCGCGAACGCAACCATGCCGAGCACGAGGATGAACAGCGTGCTCGGATCGAGGAACTGTTCGGCCTGAAGCTTCGAGCCGACGGCCAGGCCTAAGAAAATGGTCACGATGTTGATCAATGCGTTCTGGGTCGTGTCCGACAGCCGCTCGACGACGCCGCACTCGCGCATCAGGTTGCCGAACGCGAGCATGCCAATGAGCGGCGCGGCCGTAGGCAGCAGCAGGGCGACGAGCAGCAAGAGCATGATCGGAAACACGATCTTCTCGGCTTTCGATACGTGGCGCAGCTGGACCATGCGGATCTTGCGCTCGGCCTCGGTCGTCAGCGCGCGCATGATCGGCGGTTGGATCATCGGCACGAGCGCCATGTAGGAATACGCCGCAACGGCGATGGCGCCGAGCAGCTGCGGCGCGAGCTGACCGGCGACATAGATCGCCGTCGGCCCGTCGGCGCCGCCGATGATACCGATCGCCGCGGCGTCTTTGAGCGAGAATTCGGCCCAGCCGAGCTCGGTCATCGCGAGCGCGCCGAGCAGCGTCGCGAAGATGCCGAACTGCGCGGCGGCGCCCAGAAACAGCGTGCGCGGGTTGGCGAGCAGCGGCCCGAAATCGGTCATCGCGCCGACGCCCATGAAGATGATCAGCGGGAAGGCACCGGTCTCGATCCCGACCCTGTAGGTCAGGTGCAGGAGACCGTCACCTGTCGCGATCTCGACGCCCGGGATGTTGCTCAACAGGCCGCCGAAGCCGATCGTCACGAGCAGCAGCGGCTCGAACTTCCGGACGATCCCCAAGTACAGCAGCAGCAGGCAGATGCCCAGCATGACGAGCTGGCCGACCTCGATCTGCCGAAGGCCGGACCCCTGCCAGATTTCCCCGACGAGCTCCATCGTCGTCAGGCGATGGCGACGAGCGGGTCGCCGACGGCGATGACGTCTCCCTCGCTGACGTGCACGGCGGCGACGCTTCCCGCTTTGGGTGCCGCGACCGCGGTTTCCATTTTCATGGCCTCGACGATCAACAGCGTATCGCCCTCGGCGACGGTGTCGCCGGGCTTGACGTTGACCTTGAAGACGTTGCCCGCCAGCACGGCTTCGACGTTTTCGCCTTCACCCGCAGGCGCCGCGCCAGGGGCGGCCGGCGCGGCGGCGGGCTGGACGCTCGTGACCGCGCCCTCGGGCGCCACTTCGACCGTATAAGCCTTGCCGTTGACACGCACCGAGTAGGTCTCGGGCCCACGTGCCGGAGCCGCCCCGGCTGGCGCCGACGCGGCCGGAGCCGGATCGGGTTCGGAACCCGGCACGGGCTCGAAGGCATCCGGGTTGTCACGGTTCGCGAGGAATTTGAGGCCGATCTGCGGAAACAGCGCGTAGGTCAGCACGTCGTCAATGACATCGTTGGCGAGGCGAATGCCCTTCTCGCCCGCGATTCTCCTGAGCTCCTTGGTCTGGTGTTCGACCTCGGGCTCGAGCAGGTCGGCCGGACGCACGGTGATCGGCTCATCGCCTTCGAGCACTCTGGCCTGCAGCTCGGCATTGACCGGCGTCGGTGTCGCGCCGTACTCGCCCTTGAGGATGCCGGCGGTCTCCTTCGAGATCGTGGCGTAGCGGCTGCCGGACAGGACGTTGATCACGGCCTGCGTGCCCACGATCTGCGAGGTGGGCGTCACGAGCGGTAGCATGCCTAAGTCTTCGCGCACCTTCGGAATCTCCTCGAGCACGGCGTCGAGCTTGTCGCTCGCGTTCTGCTCGCGCAGCTGGTTTTCGAGGTTGGTCAGCATGCCGCCCGGCACCTGGGCTACGAGAATGCGCGAGTCGACGCCCTGCAGGCTGCCCTCGAACTTTGCGTACTTTTTGCGGACGTCGCGGAAGTAGCCCGCAACTTCTTCGATGGGTTTGATATCGAGCCCGGTGTCGCGGCCGGTGCCTTCGAGTATGGCGACGAGCGTCTCGGTCGGCGAATGGCCGTAGGTCATGCTCATCGACGACACGGCCGTGTCGATCCGGTCGACGCCCGCCTCGGCCGCCTTGACCTGGGTGGCGATCGACAGGCCCGTCGTCGCGTGGGCGTGCAGGTGGAGGTCGATGTCGACGGTTTCCTTGAGGCGACTGACGAGTTCGTAGGCGTCATAGGGCCTGAGCAGGCCGGCCATGTCCTTGATGCAAATCGAGTGTGCGCCCATGTCCTCGATGCGTTTGCCGAGGTCGACCCACAGGTCGATCGTATGCACGGGACTCACGGTGTAGGACATCGTGCCCTGGGCATGTTTGCCGACCTCGAGCGTGGCCTTGATCGCGGTCTCGAGATTGCGAAGATCGTTCAGCGCATCGAAAATCCGGAACACGTCCATGCCGTTGACCGCGGCGCGCTCGACGAACTTGTAGACGAGATCGTCCGCGTAGTGGCGATAGCCCAGGATGTTCTGGCCCCGGAACAGCATCTGCATCGGCGTGTTCGGCATCGCGGCCTTGAGCCTGCGGAGCCGCTCCCACGGGTCTTCTCCGAGGTAGCGGATGCAGGCATCGAACGTCGCTCCGCCCCAGGTCTCGAGCGACCAGAAGCCGACCCTGTCGAGCTGTTCCGCGATCGGCAGCATGTCGTCGATACGCAATCGGGTCGCGAACAGGCTCTGGTGGGCGTCGCGCAGGGCTAACTCGGTAATGCCGAGCGGCTTGTTTTCACTCATGATGGGGTCGCTTGATCGTTTGCGTATTGAGAGTCGGTTTCGAATCGCTGCCCGGCGGGCGTCAGCTACCGCGACGATAGGCGTCGATGGCCATTGCGATTGCAGCCACCTCCGCGTCGTCGATGCCGTCTTTCGGCGGGGCGGGACGATACACCAGGCGGGACATCAGGGACATGGCGAGCACCAGCGCCGTCAGAAAGACGAACACTGTCCCCATACCGGCCAGCATCAGTGTCAGGCCCTCGGCCAGAAGATTGGATTGCATCGGTTGAACCGCAGGTCGCGACGTGGGGCGGGATTATACGCAAACGCGGCGAAAATATATTCTGCGACGGCTTCCCGCAGCCTGCCCGAATGATCTACGCCGCACGGCTTGCCGAATCAAAACCCGGTAAACTTCCGCCGATCCGGCTCACTGTCCGTCAATCCAGCCCGTCCCGACGCCAAGCACGATGATGTTTCGCTCAAAGGCAATGCTCCTGCCGCTGTGGCTCGCCGCCGCCGCGGCGGTCGCCGACGACGACCCGGAAGCGATCCCGGCCGATGCGCGGGTCGGCAGAGTCGTACTCGCCCGCGACAACGTGTTCGACCTGAGCGACCCCGAGACGGACGGTACTTTTTATCGATTTTTCAATCACTTTCATATCGTCACGCGCGAAGGCACGATCGAAAAGCAGCTCCTGTTCGCGCCCGGCGAGCGGTTCGACCCGCGGTTGCTCGAGGAGAGCGAGCGCGTTCTGCGGCGCAACAAGTATTTCTTCGACGCCGCGATCACTCCGGCGCTCAACGACGCGGGCGAGGTGGACGTCACGGTCAACACGCGCGATGTCTGGACCCTGGTACCCGAAGTCCAGCTGACCCGCAGCGGCGGCGAAAACACGACCGTGCTCGGCGTCGAGGAATCGAATCTGTTCGGCTACGGCCACCGGGTGCTACTCACCTGGAGCGAGAACGTCGATCGGCGGTCGACGGCGTTCGAGTACAGCAATCCGCAAATCGGCACGAGCTGGTTTCGCACCCGGCTCCGGGTCGCGGACAATTCCGACGGCGACACACTGCTATTCAACCTGGTCAAGCCGTTTCACGTGCTGGACGCGCGCCGCGCGGGCGGTTTCACGGTGTTCGAGAACGATCGCCGCCAGGCGCTCTACAACCTAGGCGAGGAGGCCGCCGAGTACCGCCAGGACCGGCGCCGGTTCTCTGCCTTCGCAGGCCTGTCGAAGGGCCTCACGGGCGGCTGGGTGCGACGCTGGACGGCCGGCGTCGTGTACGACGACAACGATTTCTCGGACGTGCCTGAACCGATCCTGCCGCAGGCGATCCCTGCTGACCGGCGGCTCGTGTACCCGTTCCTGGGCGTGGAGTTGCTCGAGGACAGGTTCCAGAAGTCGGCGAACCGCAACCAGATGGAGCGCTCCGAGGATTTCTACATGGGCACTCGGCTGTCGGCCACGCTCGGCTGGTCCGACACGAGTTTCGATGCCGACCGCGATGCCCTCGTCTACTCACTGTCGGGCAACCTGGGCTTCGGCACGCTGGACAAGCGAGCGCTGCTCCTGTCCGCTGTCGCGAGCGGCCGCCACGAAGACGAAGGCGCAGCCAACGCAACGCTGTCCGTGGACGCCCGCTACTATTCGAGCAACACCGACAAGCAGCTGTTTTTCGCGGTGCTGAACGCAACCGTCGGCGATAACCTCGACCTCGACAACCCGCTCGAGATCGGCGGCGACACGGGCCTGCGCGGCTATCCGCTGCGCTACCAGTCGGGCGATAGCCGCCTGTTGCTGACGCTCGAGCAGCGTTACTTCACGGACTGGTACCCGTTCAGCCTGTTTCGGGTCGGCGGCGCCGTGTTCCTCGACACCGGCCGGGTGTGGGGACGGGACCCGCTTGGCGGACCGAACCTCGGCTGGCTGACCGATCTGGGCTTCGGCTTCCGTTTCGCCCCGACGCGGCTCGGCACGCGCAAGATCGTTCACCTGGATATCGCGTTCCCGCTCGACGGCGACCCGACGATTGACAGCGTCCAGGTACTACTGGAGCTGAAACAGAGCTTCTGAGCGGCGAGTCGCTGCCTAGATCGTGCCGTCGCGCCTGAGCTTATCGAGCTCCGCGTCCTCAAGCCCCAGGAGTTCGCCGTAGACCTCGCGATTGTGTGCGCCGAGCTGCCACGACCCCGTCCAGCGGACCTCGCCCTGGGTCTTCGACATGCGCGGGAAGACACCGTGCATTTTGAGGCTCGGGAATTCCTCGGTAGGTGTATCGACGATCGCCTCGCGTGCCGCGAAGTGTTCGTCGGCAAGGATGTCCGGGACGCGGTTGATCCGGCCCGCCGGCACCCCGGCCCGCTGCATGATCGCGTCTACCTCGTCGACGCTTCTCTCGCGGGTCCACGCCGAGATGATCTCGTCGATGGCCTGCATGTTCTCGCCGCGCGCGGCGTGACTCGAGAAGCGCTCGTCCGCGGCGAGTGCGGGCTGCCCCATCGCGTCGACGAGCCGCTTGAACACGCTGTCCTGGTTGGCGGCGATCAGGTACAGGCCGTCCTTGCACGGGTACAGGTTCGATGGCGAGATGCTCGGTAGGATCGCGCCCGAACGCTCGCGAACGTAGCCGTCGACCGTGTACTCGGGAATTGCCGACTCCATGACGTTCAGGACCGACTCGACGATCGATGCGTCGATGACCTGGCCCTCGCCCGTGCGATCACGGTGATGCAACGCCGCGAGCGCCGCGTTGCAGGCGAAGGTCGCGGCCAGCGTGTCGCCGATCGACAGTCCCGTGCGGCTCGGCGGCCGGTCCGGCTCGCCGCACAGATGGCGCATTCCACCGACCGCCTCGCCCACCGCGGCGTAGCCCGCGCGACCCGCATAGGGCCCGGTCTGCCCGTAGCCGGATACGCGGATCATGATCAGTCCTTCGTGATCGCGGCTCAGTTCGTCGTAGCTCATGCCCCAGCGCTCCATCGTGCCGGGCCGGAAGTTCTCGAGCAGCATGTCGGACTTCGCGACGAGCCGTTTGACCAGCGACTGACCTTCCGGCGTACGCAGGTCTGCCGTCACGAGCCGCTTGTTGCGCGCCGCGACGGGCCACGCGACCGGGCTGCCGCCGCGGCCCCAGGCACGCAGCGGGTCGCCATGAACGGGCTCTTCGACCTTGATGACGTCGGCGCCCATGTCGGCGAGCAGCTGGCCACAATAGGGTCCCGCGATGATCTGGCCGAGTTCGATGACGCGAACGTCCGTCAGTGGGCCCTTGCGCTCGGCAGTGCTGCTCATGGGATTCGATCGATGCGACGCCAGTTGCGCGTCGGTGACCGCCGCTGCCGCCAGCCGTGATAGGGATGCCGGTCCAGCAGCCTGCGATCGCGAAACAGCAGTACGAGGATCGCACCGGCCAGGAATCCGCCGACGTGCGCCCAGAAAGCGACGCCGCCGCCGGTCGCACCGATCGAGCCTACGCCACCCAGGAGCTGCAGGACGATCCAGTAGCCGAGCATCACGACGGCCGGCACGGCGAATGTCGTTACGAATAAGCCCAGGAACAACAGCATGTGCACGTGCACGCGCGGGTAGAGGACGATGTAGGCGCCCATGACCCCGCCGATGGCGCCCGACGCCCCGACCATCGGGATTGCCGACTCGGGATTGAAGGCGAGCTGCAGGAAAGCCGCCGCGAGGCCGCAAACCAGGTAGAAAACCGCGAAGCGAACGTGGCCCATCGAGTCCTCGACGTTATTGCCGAAGATCCACAGGAACCACAGGTTGCCGATCAGGTGAAACCAGCCGCCGTGCAGGAACATCGAGCTGAACACGGTCGGCCAGGCAGCGCCCGAACTCAAGGGGCAGTACAGGCCCGGCGCAAGTTGCACGCGGCTGCCGGCCGGCAAGGCGCCGACGAGTTCCCCGGGAATGAAGCCGAGCTGGCAGATCGACGCAGACAGCCGCGGCTCCGCGCCCATGCCCTGCACGACGACCCACGCGAATACATTGACAGCAATGATCGCGATTGTCGTGATCGGCGTAAGGAAGGTCGGGTTGTCGTCGCGAATCGGGAACATTCGAACTATTCTGCCGGAATACGGACTAAAAATGACCGGGGGAATAATAATGACGAAGCATCTTCGGGTACTGGCCTGCCTGTTCCTGTGCGCCTGCGGGAGCAGCGGCGGGGACAATAGCGGCGGAGGCAACGGCACCGGCAATCCACCTCCGGCGGCTACGCCGCCGGTCCGCGATACGGCCGCGGTCGAAGCGTTCAGCAGTAGCATCAGCGACCTGCCGATCGACGAATACTATGAGGCAGCCTACCTGGGCCTGATCTCGCGCACGCCGCAGGACATCGTCTGGCTCGGGCTCGAGGAGGAGGCAGACATTGCCGACGACGCGCTCAACAGCCTGGCCGAAGGCTACCTCCTCGATACGACCGAGATGTTCGGCATTGCTCTCGACGTACTCAGGGCCTACGACCGCGATGCGCTCGACGCGAGTGCCAGAATCGATTACGACGTCTTCGAGTGGTACCTGAGCGACGAAATCGAGCGCGCGAGTTTCCCCGCTTTCGGTTTTCCCGCCACCTACGGCAATTTCGGAGTGCCCACGCGCCTGCAACGATTCTTCACCGATATTCATCCGCTGGATACGGCGGCAGACGCCGAGGCCTGGATCGCGCGCCTGGCAGAGGTCGACCGACAGCTCGACGAACTCGCAGGCCTCCTGCGGCGGCAGGCGGACGCCGGCGTCATCGAGCCGCGCGTCACGTTCGAGTTTTCCGCCAACCAGCTCAGCCAGCTGCTCACCGGCACGCCGCTCGACTCGCCGTACGTCACGGCGTTCAGCGACCGCATCGCGGACATCGCCGAGCTCGATGACGCCGGCCGGACCGACCTGATCGAGCGTGTCACCGACCTAGTCACCAGCGAAGTGCTGCCCGCCTACCAACGGCTGGTCGACACGATGAACGAACTGTTGCCGAGGGCTTCCTCGTCGATCGGCGTCAGCCAGTTCGCGAACGGCGATGCCTACTACGCCTACGAACTCCGCCACCACACGACCACGAACCTGACGCCGGTCGAAGTGCACGAAATCGGGCTCGCCGAACTCGATCGCATCCGGGCGGAGATGAGCGTGCTGTTCGACGAACTCAACTACCCGCAGAACGAAACCCTGTTCGAACTCTTCGAGCGGGTCGCGGACGACGGCGGAACGGTATCGGCCGCCGACGGGCTCGCTACGTTCGAGAGCATCATCGCGAGTGCCGAAGCCATGCTCACGGACGGTTTCGACATCGCGCCGTCGACGCCCGTCGTCGTAACACCGGACCCCTTCGGTGGCTTCTACATCGGCCCGTCTTTGGACGGCTCGCGGCCCGGCGCGTTTTACGCAGGCACCGAGATCAGTCAGCCCTACTACCTGATGCCGTCGTTGACCTACCACGAGGCTCTTCCGGGCCATCACATGCAAATCGGTATCGCAGCCGACCAGGACGTGCCGACGTTCCGCAAGGTGGTCCGCAGCACCGGCTACGTCGAGGGTTGGGCGCTGTATGCGGAGCGCCTGGCCGCGGAACTGGGCTGGTACGACAACGATATCTACGGCGATCTCGGCCGCCTGCAGTACGAGGCGCTCCGGGCCGCGAGGCTCGTGCTCGATACGGGCATCCATTCCTCGGAGTACGACTTCAGCTTCGACCGGGCCGTCCAGTTCAACAATCAGAGTACCGGTTTCTCCATCAACTCGTCGCAGGGTGCGGCGGCGCGCTACAGCATCTCGCCGGGGCAGGCCTCGGGTTACCTGATCGGCATGCTGCGTATCCTCGAAGAGCGCGAGCGGGCACGGACGGCCCTCGGCAGCGACTTCAGCCTCATAGCCTTTCATCGCGCCGTGCTGACGGCGGGCAGCGTGCCGCTCGACGTATTGCCAACCGTGGTCGATGCCTATATCGCCGAGGTTCAGGGCGGGGGCTAGTGGGCCGCCCGGAGGGGCGACTCAGGTGTCCGCGCGCGTTTCTCCGAAGCCTCAGTTCGGCGATTTCTGGTCTATCCGCACTTTCCGATACGCGTTCTCGCATCACGCAATTGCCGCCCCCGGGCGGCGGCGTTACCGTGCCTGCCGACTTCGCCTATTGGGACATTGTTCAATGAAAAAACTAGCCTTCACGAGCCTCGTGCTCGCCATCGCGGCCGGCCCCGCCATCGGCGCCGAAGCCGGTGACTGGACGTTCCGCGCGGGCCCCTACCTCGTCTCGCCGAAATCGGATAACAGTGACGTCGTCTCGGTCGATGACGGCGCGAGCCTGGGCTTCACGATCAGCTACAACTACAGCGACAACTGGGCAATCGAGTTGCTGGCGGCGACGCCGTTCAGTCACGACATCGACCTGGTCGGCGGCGGCAAGGTGGGTGAGACCAAACACCTGCCCCCGACGCTGTCGGTGCAGTACCACTGGGTCAACCAGACAGCCTTCAGCCCGTACGTCGGCATCGGCCTGAACTACACGACTTTCTTCGACGAAAGCACCGAGGGCGCGCTGGCTGGCTCGAACCTGAGCCTCGACGACTCGTTCGGTTTCGCAAGCCAGCTCGGCGCGAACTTCCGGCTGAACGACCGCTGGGACCTCAATATCGACATTCGCTGGATCAACATCGAAACCGATGCGACGCTCGATGGCGCCGATCTAGGCACGGTCGAGATCGATCCGGTCGTCGGAGGCATCAACCTGGGTTACCGGTTCTAGCCGCAACCGGATCCGGTCCTGCCCACAGAAGGCCGCGCCTCTCACGAGGCGCCGCCTTTTGATTTGTGATGAAATACCGGCCCCCCGGCAGAGGATTCATCGCGCATGGACCTTGGTATCAGCGAACGCGTCGAGCCGCTACTCGAGGCCGTCAGGACCTTTATCGCCGACCGTGTCGTTCCGGTTGACGAAGAGTTCCTCGCCGAGGTCGGCGTGGGCGGCCGGTGGACACTCACCGAGCGGCAGCAGGAGATTCTCGACGACCTGAAGTCGGCGGCCCGTGAGCAGGGCCTGTGGAATTTCTGGCTGACCGACAGCGAGCGCGGCTTCGGCCTGACGACCGTCGAATACGCCTACCTCGCCGAGGAAACCGGGCGCTCGCACCTCGCGGCCGAGGCCTTCAACTGCAGCGCGCCCGATACCGGCAACATGGAGGTCCTCGAACGCTACGGCAGCGCGGCGCAAAAAACCGAGTGGCTCGAGCCGCTCTTGAACGGCGAGATTCGATCCGCCTACGCCATGACCGAACCGGGCGTGGCCAGCTCCGATGCCACCAACATCTCGACCAGCGCCGTGCTCGACAGCGGCGAGTGGCTCATCAACGGCGAGAAGACCTACATCTCGGGCGCCGGCGATCCGCGCTGCAAGGTCATGATCTGCATGTGCCGGACGAGCGACGACGACGGCCGTCATGCGCAACACTCGCAAATCCTGATCCCGATGGATTCGCCCGGCGTGGAGGTGGTCCGGCCGATGCACGTGTTCGCGTCCGACGACGCGCCGCACGGTCACATGCACATCCGCATGACGGATGTGCGCGTGCCCGAGGCGAACGTCATCTTAGGCCCCGGTCGCGGCTTCGAGATCGCGCAGGGCCGGCTCGGTCCGGGCCGGATTCATCACTGCATGCGCGCGATCGGCATGGCCGAACGTGCGCTCGAACTGATGTGCCGCCGCTCGGTATCGCGCACGGCGTTCGGCAAACCGTTGGCGAAACTCGGCGGCAACTTCGATCGTATCGCCGAGGCGCGCATGAACATCGACATGGCCCGGCTGTTGACTCTGAGGACCGCGCACGTCATCGATACCCAGGGCGTGCGCGTCGCCCGCACCTGGATCTCCAAAATCAAGGCAACGGTGCCAGCCATCACGATTCGCGTAATAGACGACGCAATCCAGATGCATGGCGCCGCCGGCCTGTCGCAGGATTTCCCGCTCGCGTCGATGTACACGGCGGCGCGGACCCTGAGACTCGCGGACGGCCCCGACGAGGTGCATCGCATGGTCGTCGCGCGCGACGAACTGGGCCGGTACCTCTAGGTCCTCAAGCGTGCCGACCCGTATTCCGGCATCCGAGCTCGGCAACCTTGCCGGCCGTGAACTCGAACCGTCGTCCTGGTTCAGGATCACCCAGGAGCGCGTCAACCAGTTCGCCGACGCCACCAACGACCACCAGTTCATCCACGTGAGTCCACTGAAGGCGCGATTTACGCCGTTTGGCGGCCCGATCGCGCATGGCTTTCTGTCGCTGTCCATGCTGTCGTTTCTGACCGCCGAGCACGCGCTGGTTCCGGAAAACGTTAAGATGGTACTCAACTACGGCTCGGACCGGGTTCGATTCCTCACGCCCGTGAAAGTGGGCCAGCGCATCCGCGCCTGCCAGCGCGTCGTGCAGACCAGCGAGAAGAAGCCCGGGCAGTGGCTCGTCAAGACCGATGTCAGCGTCGAAATCGAGGGTGAGGAGACGCCCGCCCTCGTCGCCGAAATGCTGGCACTTCTCATTCTCAAGTAACGACCGGCAAGCGCCGGACAGGACAGTGACCATGCGCGAAGCAGTAATCGTATCGACCGCACGCACGCCGATCGGCAAGGCCTACCGCGGCGCATTCAACAATACCGAGGCGCCGACGCTCGGCGGCCACGCGGTCCGGCATGCCGTCGAGCGTGCCGGCCTCGAGCCCGCGGAGGTCGAGGACGTCGTCATGGGCTGCGCGATGCCGCAGGGCACACAGGGACTGAACGTGACCCGCCAGGTCGCGCTCGCCGCGGGCCTGCCCGTCACGACGGCCGCGATGACCGTCGACCGGCAGTGCTCGTCGGGCATGATGGCAATCGCGACCGCCGCAAAGAGCATCGTTTGCGACAACGTGGACATCGTGGTCGGCGGCGGACTCGAGTCGATCAGCCTGGTGCAGAACGAGCACATGAATACGTTCCGGGCAACCGACCCGAATGTGATCGCGCTGCACGAACACACCTACATGCCCATGATCGATACGGCCGAAGTCGTCGCGGCGCGCTACGGCGTAAGCCGTGAGATCCAGGACGAGTACGCGCTGTCGAGCCAGGAGCGTACGGCGGCCGCGCAGGCCGAGGGCAGACTCGACGACGAGATCGTGCCGGTTTCCGCAACCATGGGCGTCATGGACAAGGAGAGCGGCGAGATCTCGTTCGTCGACGTTACGCTCGACAAGGACGAGGGCAACCGCCCGTCCACGACGCTCGACGGACTCGCGGCCCTGAAACCCGTCCGTGACAACGGCTACATTACAGCCGGTAATGCCAGCCAGCTATCTGACGGCGCGTCGGCCAGCGTCGTCATGGAAGCCTCGCTCGCCGCGAAGCGCGGTCTCGAGCCGCTGGGCGTCTATCGCGGCACGGCCGTCGCCGGCTGCGAGCCCGACGAGATGGGCATCGGGCCCATATTCGCGGTGCCGCGGCTCCTGGAACGGACCGGGCTCACGATGGACGACATCGACCTGTGGGAGCTCAACGAGGCCTTCGCGGTGCAGGTCGTCTACTGCCGCGACACGCTCGGCATTCCCGGTGAACGGCTCAACGTAGACGGCGGCGCGATTTCCATCGGCCACCCCTACGGCATGTCGGGAGCGCGCATGGTCGGGCACGCGCTGATCGAGGGTAAGCGCCGCGGTGCGAGATACGTCGTTTGCACGATGTGCATCGGCGGCGGCCAGGGTGCCGCGTCCCTGTTCGAGATCGCGTGATGCGGGCGCTGGTCTGCAAAGAGCTCGGCAGCACCGATGATCTCGTCATCGAGGAGCAGCCGGACCCGCAGGCGGGACCCGGTGAGGTCGTCGTCGATATCCACGCGGCCGGGATCAACTTTCCGGACCTGCTGGTTGTGGCGGGCAAGTACCAGGACCGGAGCGAACCGCCGTTCGTGCCGGGCAACGAGGCGGCCGGCATTATCGAAAGCGTCGGCGACGGCGTCGAGCACCTGAAACCCGGCGACCGCGTCGTCGCGATGCCGCGCGGCGGCGCATTCGCCGAGAAACTTGCGATCAGCGCGCTTAAGGTCGCTCCGCTGCCCGATGCGCTCGACCTCGTGGCCGGGGCCGGCTTCGCGGTTACCTACGGCACGAGCTACCACGCGCTTACGCAGTGCGCGGAACTTAAGCCCGGCGAGACCGTGCTGGTGCTGGGCGCCGCGGGCGGGGTCGGCATCGCCGCGGTCGCCCTCGCCCGCGCGATGGGTGCCCGCGTCATCGCCGCGGCCAGCGACGATCGCAAGCTCGATTTCGCGCGCAAGGCAGGTGCCGAGGAAACGATCAACTACAGCGAGGGATCGCTCAAGGAGTCCGCAAAGTCGCTGACGGATGGCAAGGGCGTCGACGTGGTCGTCGACCCGGTCGGCGGCAGCCTCGCACTCGAGGCCATGCGCGCGCTCGCCTGGCACGGCCGGCACCTCGTGATTGGCTTCGCGGGAGGCGACATACCGGCGTTCCCGGGCAACATCGCGCTGCTCAAGGAAGCGAAGATCGTGGGCGTCTGGTGGGGCACCTGGGTCGCGCGGCACCTGGACCAGCACGCCGGGAACATGCGTGAGCTGGCGGCCATGCTCGAGGACGGAACGCTCGCGCCGCCGGACAACCGGACCTATGCGCTGACCGAGTACCGCGCGGCATTTCGCCAGCTCAGCGAGCGGCGCGCGCTCGGCAAGGTCATCCTGACGATGAAGGATCCGGACGGTCCGTGAATCTGGCCCTGAGCATCGCGGCGCTCCTGCTCGGACCGTTCGTCTACGCGGCGGGTCGCCGCCGTCCGTCGATCCGGCAGCTCCTGGACGGCTTCGTTCTGGTTGCCGTCTCGGGCATCGTCTGCGTGTACATCGTCCCGGAGGCGATCGTTGGCGGTGGCAACTATGCCGTCGCATCGCTGGTGCTCGGACTCCTGTTCCCGGTCGTCATCGAGAGAGTATTCCACCATTCGATGCACAAGGCGCACGTCGTGATCGTTTTGCTCGCGGCGCTGGCGCTCGTCGCGCACGCAATCATCGACGGGATCGCCCTGTTGCCGCAGCGCGAGGCCGGGCGCGCCGTATCCGGCATCCTGGGCTTCGAGGCCGGCAACGAGCTTGCGCTCGGCGTCATATTGCACCGGCTGCCCGTCGGCATGGCGATCTGGTGGTCCGTGCGGCCGACCTTCGGCATCGCGCCGGCACTCGCGACGTTCGCGCTGATCGTTATCGCGAGCAGCATCGCCTACCTGCTGGGCGGCGACGCCGTTGCCTGGGCCGAAACCCGGGAGATTGCGCTGTTCCAGGCGTTTGTCGCGGGATCGCTCGTACACGTGGTCGCGTTCGGGGTCAGCCACGAGCATGACGGCGATCACAAATCCGGTGGCAACGCCTGGGCCTACCGGGTAGGTATTCTGCTCGCGATGTTCATACTGTTCACGGTGCCTCGTCTGCACGAGGGAGACGATACCCGCGAGAAGCTAGGCGCCCAGGAAGTCGAGCAGCTCGGGAATCCGGGACTTTAGCTTGAAGTAGCCCTTCCCGGCGTGCGGCCACGCGCGCTCGTCGTAACCGCGGCGCACACGCCTGAGCTCGATGCCCTCCCCGGCCAGTCTGGACGCGGCCCGCTCCAGGAGCTCCGCGACGGGGCCGACCGGCGCAAAGGCCGTCACTATCGCGCCGAGGTCGTGGCGTCCGGCAAACTCGAGCAGTGCGTCTTCCCAGCGGCTGGACTCCAGAAACTCTGCCTCGCGCCCCGCGCACTCGCCGGCGCGCGCGGCGCCGTCCTGGACTGCGCTGGCGGCGAAGGCGGCCGCGGCCTGGCCAATCGCCAGCGGCGATCGAAGCGACGGTGCCGACATGCCGATGACGGCTTTGGGCTCCGCGGGGAGGTCGAGTGGCAATCCGATACAGTCTTCCTCGGTCACGAGCAGACCGAAGTCGCCGTCGATCGCCATGCTGTCGGCAGCGCCCAGCGGGACGAAATCGTGACGGGCCTCCTCGATTAGCGGTGCTGCGGTCGCCGCCAGCTGGCCGGCCGGGTTGAACCGGTCGTTGGTATAGCTCGTGATGTTGGACACGCGTGCAAGATAGGTTTTGCCCTTGGTGTGCAGGCCGGCGACCCAGCGCCAGCTGAGCGTGTTCGACGCCGGGTCGCCGTCGAGCAGGTGCCGCAGAAAGAAATCGGCGCCGAGCTGCCAGGGCAACTCGAGCGTGAAAACCCAGATGGACGCGAACCACATGCGTGCATGGTTGTGCAGGTAGCCGGTTCGGACGAGTTCGTCCGTCCAGGCGTCGAAGCAGTCGATTCCGGTCGCCCCGGTAATGGCGCGGTCGTACGCCGCGCACGCGTCGGCGTCCGACTCGAGGGCGGCGATGCATGCGTTGACGTCGCGGCGGTAGTCATGCCAGACCGAGGGATGCTGTTCCAGCCACCCTTTGAAGTAGGCCCGCCAGAACACCTCTTGCACGAATTTGTCGGCCGCCTCGCGGGAGTGCCGTTCGAGAACGGCCGCGAGTACTTCCGACTCGAGAACAAGCCGGTGACGAATGAACGGCGACAGGGTCGAGACGTTGTCGCGATCTTCGGGGCCGAGGTCGAAATTGCGGCGCTCGGCGTAGGCGCGGCCGGCGCGGGGCAGAAAGTCGGCGAGCGTTTCGAGTCCGCGCGACCGTGTTGCGTCCGGTATCGGGTTTTGGATCAGCATGCTCGTTCTCCGGTTGGCGCCGGGACGGCTGGGGAGGGTTGCCGGCCCCGGTGACGTTGGCGGCGGCGAGAAAAGAGCCGGCAGGACAAGCTGCCGGCTCGAGGGTCGCAGGGACGGGGAACGGGGGATGAGAGTCAGTCCCTGCGGGTCGTTCAAACCGCTGCGCGACCTAAGCTAAGGGTACGCGGTCGCGGCTTTTTGTCAATATTTTGACTAGGATTTACATCGACAATATTGCAACAAAATGTATCCGGACCTCAGTATTCCAGGTTCTCGGTAGCGGCCACTCGCTCGAGCGCCCGCTCGATCATGCTGCGGGCGGCGGCCGACGTCCGGTGCAGGTAGCGGTGCAGGGCAGCGTCCTCGTCGTCCCGATTCGCGCATTGGGCCGAGTACACCTCGAATGCGCTGAGTGCGCTGACGAGCTGGGCCAGGTGCTGCGGGCACTCGCAGTCGATCGACGTGCTGGCCATGCCGAGCCTGGCCAGCTGTTGCTGCGAGAACCGGCGCGCGGGTATTGGCCCCTCGAGGTCCCAGTCATCGGCACCCGCGGTCGTCGCCGGTGGACGTGCCGACCGGGACGGCACGCGTGAGTAGACGCGGACGACCGCAGCGTGTACGTCGTCGAGGCTGAGCGGCGAGCGCGTGAGCACGATGTCCTGGGCGCGCAGACGCTCGACGTCACCGCTGCGGCCGAATCCGTACACGAGGATGCCCCGTGGCGCTTCGCCGAGTTTCATGAGCTTGCGAAGTTCCCTGACGGCTTCGTCGTCGAGCACGGGCACCTCGACGATGACGACGTCGACCGTCTCGCGCTCGAGATCGGCGGCCAGCTGGCTGGCGCCGCCATTCGCGAGCGCGATCTTGAGCGGCGCAAGCCGCGTCTCCGCCTTCTTCAGATGCGTCGGTAGAAGCTCGCCCAGCACCGCGACGCGGATCGTGTCCGGGAGCTCCGCACTGGCCAGGGCGGTGATGCGCTCGGCCCGCTCGCGGAGATCGTCGATGTCGTTGTTGGCGATCATGCCGATGGACAGTCCGCTGTCTGTCAACTGTTTCAACAGGCCGAGCTTCTCGACGTCGCGGAGGTTGTAGATTCGCCGCCCGTTCGCGGCCCGCTCGGCAACCACGGCGCCGTAGCGCCGCTCCCAGACGCGAATCGTATGGTCGGTCAGACCGGTCAGACGAGCTACCGCCCCAATTCCGTACCTTTCCGGTTTTTGCGTTGCATGTGCCGTCATGTGTCTGGCCTGCTCCTGTTTGCTTCCGGGTTGTCGGGTGATCACACCCGGCGCCACCGGCCGTCGTTTCAGTGTACTGTACAGTTTATAATTAGACAAATATTAGACAATTTCAGCGCGCCGGACGAGGCTGACGCGCGCGGTCGCGAGTGCAGTTTGGGCAGCCTATGGGCGCTGGCAAGCCGGGCAATAAAAGAGCTTGCGACTGCCTGACGTGGTTTGCTCGATCGGCGTGCCGCAGCGATGGCACGGCAAGCCGCGCCGGCCGAATGCGTGGAAGCGGCGCCGCTGGAAGCTCAGGCCCTCGGCTTCGAGCCGCGCGGCCATCCCGGGCGGCACCGTGAGCCCGCGTGTCCGGTACGACCGCCTGGGGATTCGCAGCGTCTCGCGCGCCAATGCCCGGCATTCGTCGGTGGTGAGCTCGCGAGGCTTCCGGGCGTGATGCAGGCTAGCTACCCAAAGGATTTCCGATCGCAGATAGTTGCCGAGCCCGGCGAGGAACGACTGGTCGAGATACAGCGCGCCCAGCGAGCGGCCCGCGAAATGCCCGTCATTCAAACGCGTTGCCACGGCGGCCGCATCGAGCGACGGGTCAAGGATGTCCGGCCCGAGCTTCGACAGGAAGCGATGGCGGGCGACCCCGTCCTGATCGAGCACTTCAATGTCTGACGCGCTGTACAGCAGCGCGCTGTGGGTGTCGGTGTGCAGGGCCGCGCGGAGCTGCCGCCCTGTCTTCGGCATTCGCGGTCGGCGCATGACGTACCAGCGACCGTACAGCTGGTTGTGTGAGTACAGCGTGAGGCCGTTGTCGAAGCGCGTCAGCATCGCCTTGCCGTGAGTGTCCACGGCGGTCACGATGGAACCCTCAAGCTGTGCCTCGAAACGCTCGATGGACGGCAGCGCAAGCTTAGCCTCGGTGACGCGCTTGCCGACGAGAACGCGCGCGACACGATCCGCCGCGCGGCGTATTTCAGGACCTTCGGGCACTTGGGGAGACTCTCCCCAGAACCCGCTCGCGGCGGCAGCGGGCCGAGCAGTACTTGACGTTTTTCCAATCCCGCGCCCATTTGCGCCGCCAGCGGAACGGACGGCCGCACACCGCGCAGTCCTTGCTCGGCAGCTGCGGCTTCAAGTGCACGTCGGCGTCTTACTCGCTGGCGTCGAGTGCCGTCCTGATCGACGCAAGCAGCTGCCTGTCATCCGGCTGTGTGCGCGGGCTGAACTCGGCGATGAGCTCGCCGTCGCGGCCGATCAGATATTTGTGAAAGTTCCAGGTCGGGTAGGTGCCGGACGCGTCGGCAAGACCCGCGAAGAACGGATGGGCGTTGTTCTTTTTGACCGTGGTCTTTTCGAACATCGGGAACTTGATGCTGTAGGTCAGGCGGCAAAACTCCTGGATCTGCTCCTCGGTACCGGGCTCCTGGCCCATGAAGTCGTTGGACGGAAACCCGAGTACGACGAGACCGTCGTCCTGATATTCCTCGTACAGGCTCTCGAGGCCTTCGTACTGCGGCGTATTCCCGCACTTGGACGCCGTGTTGACGACGAGGACGACTTTGCCACCGTACGCCTCGGCAAGATTGACGGATTCGTCCGATGCAAGCCGGCGAAAATCCTGGTCGAGCAGGCCGGACTCGGCGGCCAAGGAAGTCGTAGCGGTCATGAGTAACAGTGCTCCGGTGAGAAGACGCATGAGTGGGTTTCCTGTATTGGTATCAAGCGAAGTGTGGTGTAGCGCCAGCGCCATTTCCACTCGGCCTTTGTAACGTTTCGTATCATGCCGTGGCCATGATCGCGCGCTCGATACAGACTTTACTCCTCATGAACGATCGTCGCCTGTATACCTTACTGACGCTGACCGGGGCGACGCCGTTTCTCGCCGCGGCCCTTCTTCCGCCGCTCGGCTACGCGGCGGTCGACCCGTTCGGCAGCCTCGTGGACGCGGGCCTGAGCTACGGACTCGCGATCATCTGCTTTCTCGCGGGCATCCACTGGGCGACCTACCTCTACGGTGTCAGGACCGATACCGGCAACCTGCTCATCGTAAGCAACCTGATCGTACTCGCCGTGTGGGTCCCCTACCTGTTTGCCCCCGTCCCCGTCGTGGCCGGCTGCATGATCGCGGCTTTTCTCGCACTCCTGTTCATCGACTTTCGGCTCAAGGGCAAGGGCGTCATCGAAGGCCACTACCTTGCCATCCGCTCGACGGCAACGACCCTCGTCGTGGTCTCGCTGGCATTCATCGCCGTAACCTGAATGGCAAGGATCGCGATCATTGGCGCCGGACTCGCCGGGCTGCACGTCGCGCGCGAACTCGGCCGCGCGAACGATGTCACCGTGCTCGAAAAGTCGCGCGGCGCCGGCGGCCGATTGGCAACGCGCCGCGCACTCGACTGGCAGTTCGATCACGGCGCGCAGTTCTTCACGGCGCGCACCCAGGCGTTCAGGACGTTTCTCGAGCCGCTCGTCGCCGACGGCATCGTGGCGCACTGGCCCGCGCGCTTCGCCGAAATCACGGGCACGGAAATCACCGCCGAGCGGCTGTGGTCCGACGACTACCCTCACTACGCAGGCCTCCCCGGAATGAACGCGATCGGCGAGTACCTGGCGGCCGATGTCGACCTCTGCCTCGGCGCGCGTGTCGAACGCCTCGTGCGGAACGCTGCCGGCTGGTCGCTCCTGTTCGGGGATGGCGGGACAACCGAGAGTTTCGATTGGGTCGTCGTCACGGCGCCCGCGGCGCAGACCGGAAAACTGCTGCCGGCCGACTCGCCGCTCGCGGAGACCGCGTGCGATGCGCCGATGAGAAGCTGCTTCGCGCTCATGCTCGGCTTCGAATCCTCCCCCGCGCTCTCGTTCGATGCCGCGCTCGTCCGCGGTCGCGACATCAGCTGGATTTCCGTCGACAGCAGCAAGCCGGGGCGCGGCGGCAAGGCGTCGATCGTCGTTCACGCGACCAATGCGTGGGCGGATGCCAACCTCGAACGGCCGCTCGACGAGGTTCGCGAGCATATGCTGGGCGAGTTCGAACTCGCGACCGGGTTCGACGCGTCGGACGCCGCACACGTCGACGTGCAGCGCTGGCGCTACGCCAACATCGACAAGCAGGCCGCCAGGCCCGTACAGATCGATGCCTCCCGGCAGCTGGGCATCTGCGGCGACTGGCTCATTCGCGGACGCGTCGAAAGCGCGTTCACGAGTGCCGAGCGCCTGCTCGCTGCGCTCCAATCAGAGCTATCGGCGGGCGGCGGCCCTTGAGCGCCCCGACCGGGACTCGAACTGGCCGCCCGACTCGCCTACACTGCGCAGGGCTCGACGGCCCGCCCTGCATCATCCCACCGAATCAAGGCACCTCGCCATGTCCACCAACAGTTCCGACGCGTCGCTCAGGCAGTGCCTGAGCCACTTCGCAACCGGCGTGACCGTCGTCACCTGCGCCGACGATGCCGGCCGCCCCTGCGGCATCACGGCAAACAGTTTCAGCTCGGTGTCACTCGAACCGCCGCTCGTACTCTGGAACATCGCGAAGTCGTCGAACTCGCTGGAAGCGTTCCTCAAGGCGCGCCATTTCGCGTTTCACGTGCTATCGGAACGGCAGGAGCCACTGTCCGAGCACTTCGCGCGAACCGATCACACGCGCTTCGATCACATCGACTTCGAGATGTCCGACGAGGGCGTGCCGATCCTCCCCGGCTGCATCGCCGTCATGCGGTGCTCGATCTTCAAGACGCACGACTGCGGCGATCACCACATCATCATCGGCCGGGTTGAACGCTTCGAATTCGGCGACGGCGACCCGCTGCTCTTTTTTCGCAGCCGCTACCGATCGATTGCCGACGACCGATCCTGAGTGACCAGTCTCGGGCTTGCGATGAGTCCGCGGCGGAACTTTGCTAAGCTACGGCCCTCACCGATCAAACACCGACGAGCCGCGCCAGCCAGGCGTTTCGGGCTCGCGGGCCGGCTCGATCCATGCCGGTCGAATACCTGAAGGAGCGCAGCATGAGCCAGGCCAAGTCAGGCGACACCGTCAAGATTCACTACACCGGCACACTCGCCGACGGCACCGAGTTCGACAGCTCGGCCGGCCGCGACCCGCTGGAGTTCGCGCTCGGCAGCGGCCAGGTCATCCCGGGCTTCGACCGCGCCGTTGACGGCATGGCCATTGGCGAGAGCAAGTCGGTCACGATCGAGCCCGAGGACGCCTACGGCGAGCGCCACGAGCAGCTGGTCCAGGAAGTGCCCAGGAGCGCGCTGCCGGACGACATGGAGGCCGAGGTCGGCATGCAGCTTCAGAGCCAGTCGCCCGACGGTCAGGTCTTCCAGCTGGTCGTGACGGCCATCGGCGATGACAGCATCACGGTCGACGGCAATCATCCGCTGGCGGGGCACGCGCTGAACTTCGACATCGAGCTCGTCGCTATCGGCTGAGCCCGTCGGCTTTGCTGTCCTCGCGGTACTTCTCGAACCACGCAAGGATGTGATCGACCTTGGCAATCAGCTGGCTCGGCCGCTTCGCGATGTTGTGTGACGCGCCGGGGACTTCGACCAGCGCCGTGTCGATGTCGCGGATCTTGAGCGCACTGTATAGCTGCTTGGCCTCCGACAGCGGTGTACGGCGGTCGTCCGTTCCCACCATGACGAGCGTCGGCGTCTCGATATTGCCGACCAGCGACACGGGCGAGAACGCCATGTAGTCCTCGATACTCTCCCAGGGCTGGCCCGGATAGCGGTAGTCCGCATAGGCGAAGTAGTTGTCGGCCGTCAGCGTCTTCGACACCCAGTTCATGACCGGCTTGATCACGGCCGCCGCTTTGAAGCGATTGTTCTTGCCGACGATCCACGCCGTCATGATGCCGCCGGCGCTGCCGCCCGTAACGTACAGCTGGTCTTCCGACGTCAATCCGCGCTCGATGAGTTCGTCGACGCCGTCCATGACGTCCTGGTAATCGTCGCCCGGGTAGTCGTGATACAGAAGATTACCGAACGCCTCGCCGTAGCCCGTACTGCCGCGCGGGTTGGGGTAGAAGACGACGTAGCCCGCGCTCGCGTAGAGCTGCAGCTCGGGCGAAAAACGCGGCCCGTAGTTGGAGATGGGCCCGCCGTGATTCTCGACCAGCAGCGGATAGCGCTTGCCCTCCTCGTAGCCCGGCGGCTTGATGATCCAGCCCTGGACGCGGTTGTCGTCGGTCGTCGCCTCGTACCAGATCTCCTCGACGACGCCGAACTCGCGCTGGTTCATGAGGTCTGCGTTGAATGCGGTGAGCTCGATCGCATCGCCGCGGCCGCGCGACACGAAGGCGAGTTCCGCCGGCCGGTAGGGCGTGACCTGCGTGTAGGCGATGCCGTCGTCGCCGCCAACCGAGAAACTGCCGCCGCCGTAGGGGCGGCCGATCGTCGTCCCGCCGAGCCGGGTCGCGACGTCGCGGCGATTGCCGCTGAGCGACACGTAGCCGATTCGCGTATCGCCCTCGTTGTCGTACTGGAAGTACAGTCCGCCGTTGTCTTCAGCCCAGGCGAGCGCCGACACCGAGCGGTCGAAGTCGCTCATGAGCTCGCGCTTGCCGCTGCCGTCTGTGTTCATGACGTTGAGCTTCGTGAGCTGGTAGGTCTGGACGCGATCCTCGTAGCTCAGCCAGGCGATGCGCCTGCCGTCGGGCGAGACGACCGGGTCGTGGTCCGGACCGTTGCGATCGGTAAGCGCCTCGGTCTCACCGCTGTCGACGTCGACGCGATAGATCTCGGAGTTGCGGTAGTTGCGTTCCCAGTCGTCGTTGCGGTTTGCCGAGAAGACCAGCGCCTCACCGTCCGCCGTCCAGGCCGGTCTGCCGTCGTGCTGGAAGTCACCGCTCGTGACCTGTCGCGGCGTGCCGCCGAGCGCGGAAACGACGAACAGGTGCTTGAAGCCGGGCTCGATGTAGCCCGAGCCGTCGCGTTCGTAGTACAGGCGCGTCGTCACGCGCGGCTCCTCGGCCCACTCGGCGTCTTTCGGTTTCGACGGCGCATCGACGAGTATTGGCGGCTTCTCGGGTACGAGCATCGAGAACGCAAGGTGCCCGCCCGCCGGCGACCAGCTCAATCCCGCGGGTGAACGATCGAGCTGCGTGAGTCGCGTGAGCTTGCCGCTCTCGACCCAGTAGACGAAGATCTCGCTGCCCTCGTCCGTGGTGCTCGTGAACGCCACGCGATCGCCGTCCGGCGACCAGGCGGCACCGGACTCGTCCACGTCCCGCCCGGTAAGCGGAACGTTGCCCGAGCCGTCGGCACCGATCAGCCACAGCCGCGACGCGCTGCCGTCGTTCATGACGTCCATGGAATTGCGCTCGTAGACGATGCGGCGCCCGTCGGGCGAAACGACGGGATTCGACACCCACTGCAGCGCGAACACGTCCATGCGCTCGAACGGCGTTTGCTCGGCGATGGCGTCGGAGACGGGCAGGGTTGCTACGACGAATGCAGCGACGAGCAGGATGCGGATTGGGCGGGTCATGCGGGCTCCGATGCGATGGGAAGATCGGCAGTGTAACGGCTTGCAGGTCGACGGCGAACTCAGACCTGATCCCCGGCGACTACGACCGCGACGCCGCAGCTGAGACAGCGCCATTCCGCTTCCGATTAGGTACCAAACTTAAAGTGATTTCTAGTTTAGTTTCCGCGGTAACGCCGGCGGCGCCGGCTGAGACGGCTATTGGACGGGCGTAATCCGGATGACGCTCCCGTTGTCGCTGTCGGTCAGCACGTACAGCGCGCCGTCCGGGCCTGAGCGGATATCGCGCAGGCGTTCGCCGATCTCCTCGAACACGCGTTCGTCGGCAACGATGCGACCGCCGTCGATTTCGAGGCGCCGCACCGCCCGTTCGACGAGCGCCGTGACGAACAGGTCGCCCCGCCATTCCGGGAACAGGTCGCCCGAGTAGACGGTCATGCCCGACGGCGCGATCGACGGCGTCCAGACGAGGATCGGCTGGCGCATGCCGTCGAGCTCCGTGTACGGCGTGATTGCTGCGAACGTGTAGTCGCGACCGTGCGTAATCGCGGGCCAGCCGTAGTTGACGCCGGGTTCGACAAGGTTGACCTCGTCGCCGCCGCGCGGACCGTGCTCGTTGAGGTAGATCGTGCCGTCCTCAGTCTGGACGATGCCCTGCGCATTGCGATGACCGAAGGAATAGATTTCGGGCCGCGCGCCGTGCACTGCCACGAACGGGTTGTCCTCGGGAACCGCACCCGACGACTCGATCCGGATGACCTTGCCGAGATGGCTGTCGAGTTGCTGCGCCTGCTCGCGATCGTCGAAGCCCTCGCCGACCGTCACGAGCAGCGTCCCGTCGGCCGCGAGCAGCATGCGGCCGCCGTAGTGATGCGGCGTCGATTTGACCGGGCTCGCCGTGAACAGCACCTCGAGATCGACGAGCGCGGCATCGACCAGCCTCGCGCGCGCCACGCGCGTCGAATTCGCCTTCGCGTCACCGTGCGCATAGGACAGATAGACGGTCTGGTTGTCGTCGAACCCGGGGTCGGGCAGGACCTCGAACAGACCGCCCTGCCCGGCGACGTAGACGTCCGGAACACCGGCCACGGGCTCGGGCTCAAGCCGGCCGTCGACGATGCGCCGCAGCCTGCCATCGCGCTCGGTCACGAGCATCGAGCCGTCGGGCAGGAACGCGAGCGACCACGGGTAGCTCAATCCATCAGCGACGGTCTCATAGCGGACATCGGCGGCCTGCGCGACCGACGCGAACAGAAGCAGCAGCAGAAGGGCGCGCATCACGGAGCCTCGCCGTCTACCGCCGTAAACCGCGCATATACCCATCCCCCCGCGGCGCCCGCGAGCGTCTGCAGAGTCATCCCGGCGGCGGTTCGCGCGCCGCCGATCGGCATCAGTCCGAGCTGCCATTCGATGATGTGCAATTCGACCAGGTACGCCGAGCCGCCCGCGAGCACGAACCAGGTGAGTCGCGGCAGCCGGCCAAGCCGCGACAGGAGGCTCGCTATCACGAACGCCGGCAGCAGGCAGGCCGCCGCGGCCGGCACCAGCACCGCGAGTATCGGCAGGTCGGAGAAGGTCATGCCGATGCGTGTCGCGAACGGGACGTCGACGCCGATGTCGGCAAGCCCTGCGATTACGACCTGGGTCGAGAACGCCGAGGCCAGCGTCGCGGTGGTCAGGACGGCGGCAATGAAACCGATCACGATTCGCGAGCTGCGCGGCATCGAAACATTTTAGCCGCTACAGGCTGTCCGTTGCCGTATCCCAGAGGATATAGGCGCCGACGAGGATCATCGTCGTGCTCGCGAAGCGGTGCGCGAATCGCTGGCCCCTGGGCGATGACGCCAGGGCCCTGCCGGCGCGGCGGGTCAGCGTCAGCATGAGCACGAGCCAGGCGAGTGCCGCAAGCAGGAAACCCAGCAGTAGCCCGATGCGGCTCGCCCGCGCGGACTCGGCGAACAGCGGCGCGAGCGCCGCGATCGTGTCGGTGCTGTTGGCGATCAGGAGCGCGGCGATCGTCAGCGCGCCGGTCCCGGATTGGCCCTGCTCGGCAGCCGCCGGGCCCCTGACCGCCAGCCTGAGGCCCAGTGCGATCGGAACGATGCCCAGGTAGCCGAGCTGTTCGGGCACGATGACCTCCGCCAGCAGCGTGCCCGAAGCCGACAGCGCGAGAACGACCGCCGCCGCGATCAGCATGCCGATGGCCGCGGACCGGCGCCGCACCGCATCGGAGCCTGTGCCCACGACGATGACGAGATTGTCCACGTTGGTCGCGGCGTAGGACAGCATGCCGAGGAAGACCGCCGTGGCCAGCGCGCTCACGGCGGCGGCCGGGCGCTGAAACGTCGAGCTACCAATGCCCCGTGCCCGGCTCGCCCTTGACGGGACCGGCGATGTCGCCCGTGATCCAGCCTGCGTAGAAGCCGCCGGGCTGCGGCCGGACCCGCTCATCGCCCAGGTAGCACTCCAGGCGGCCCGGGTAGAACCCCAGGTAGCCGCGGATAGGCTCGAAGGCGCGTGTCGGCGACTCGTAGCTGAACGCCACGGGTACGGCGGACACGTCGTCGGCGAGGGCCCAGTAGCTGGCTTCGCCCTTCCATTCGCAGTACGACTGCCCGGCCACGCGCACGAGTACGTCATCGGCTACGTCGGCAGGCGGCAGATAGTAGGTCGGCGGGCTGGCTGTCTCCAGTACGCGCCGGGCCGTGTCGCTGCGAGCGACCGGCCGTCCGTGACGCTCGATGCGCACCGGGCGCGTCGCATCGGCAATGATCGGCGGGCGCGGATAGTCCCAGACGGATTCCTGGCCCTCGCCAGGCGTTTCGGCGAAGCTCGGCCGCTTCTGTCCCGTGAACTCCCACATAGCGGCCAGAGTGTAAGACCGGCGGACCGTCGCGGTCGAGCTTCGCCCGGGCATTCGACACGGGGCACTGCGGGCTTGGGCTCGAAAAGCCCGATGCGAGCTGTCGGTAAGACCCCTTGAAGTTCTGCAGCCCGTTCCTATAATTTCAGCAATTCTTGAAACCCGTGAAGTCCAATGAACGTCACTTCGTACCAGCAATCCTTCATCCTGCATTTCGGCGAAATGGGCAGCCGCTGGGGCATCAACCGCACGGTCGGGCAAATCTACGCCCTGCTCTACCTGAGCGAGGCGCCGCTCAATGCGGATCAGATCTGCGATGCGCTCGAGATGTCACGTTCCAACGTCAGCATGGGCCTGAAGGAGCTCAAGTCGTGGAACCTCGTGCGGCTGCAGCATTTGCCGGGCGACCGGCGCGAGTACTTCTCGACGCCCGAGGACACCTGGGAAATCCTGAAGACGCTGGTCGAGGAGCGGCGCAAGCGGGAGATCGACCCCACGCTGAGCATGCTCAGGAGTTCGCTCATGGACGAGCCCGACAACGAGCGCGATCGCTACGCAACGGCGCGCCTCAACGAGATGCTCGAACTGATCGAACTGCTGACCGGCTGGTTCGACGAGATGCAGGACCTCGACCGCGACACCGTCGTCTCGCTGATGAAGCTTGGCGGCGGCGTCAAGAAGCTCATTTCGACCGGCCATCGGCTGCGCGGCAAACGCGCGGAATCCAAAACCCATTAATTCACCGGACACCTGTCTATGGACCTGACCGACGCGCTGATGCTGTCGCGTATCCAGTTCGCCGCGAACATCAGCTTTCACATCCTGTTTCCGATGATCTCGATCTCGCTGACCTGGATGCTCTTGTTCTTCAAGCTGCGCTTCAACGCGACCGGCGATAGCAAGTGGATGAACGCCTACCGCCTGTGGGTGAAGGTGTTCGCGCTGACGTTTGCCCTCGGCGTGGTGAGCGGCGTGACGATGAGCTTCCAGTTCGGCACCAACTGGCCCGGCTTCATGGAGAAAGTCGGCAACGTCGCGGGTCCGCTGCTCGCGTACGAAGTCCTGACCGCGTTCTTCCTCGAGGCGACTTTCTTAAGCATCATGCTGTTCGGCTTCAAGCGCGTGAGCAATCGAATACACACGCTCGCGACGGCGCTGGTCGCCGTCGGCACGACGCTGTCGGCGTTCTTCATTCTGTCGCTGAATTCGTGGATGCACACGCCGGTCGGCTTCGAGATCCGCGACGGCATCGTGCACGGCACGGACTGGTTCGCGATCCTGTTCAATCCGTCGTTCGGCTACCGCTTCGTGCACTCGATGATCGCCTCGTTCCTGACCGTGGCCTTCCTGATGACCGGCCTGTCGGCCTATCGCCTGCTGCGCGGCGACCGAACGCCCGCCGTGGCGGCGACGCTGCGCGTCGGCCTCGTGCTGGCCGCGGTGCTCACGCCGCTGCAGATCGTTGCCGGCGACCTGCACGGCCTCAACACGCTCGAGCACCAGCCGGCGAAGGTCGCGGCGATGGAGGGACTTTGGGAAACCCGGGAGGGCGCACCGCTGGTCCTGTTCGGTCTGCCCGACGCTGACACTCGGAGCAATCGTTTCGCCATCGAGATCCCGAAGCTCGCGTCGCTGATCCTGACCCACGATCCGGACGGCGTCGTCGAGGGCATCGACGCCTTCGAGGACCAGCATCCACCCGTTGCCGCCGTGTTCTGGTCGTTCCGGATCATGGTCGGCACGGGACTCCTGATGCTGCTCGTCGCATGGCTCGGCGTTTACTTCACGCGCCGGGGCTCACACCCGCCACGCTGGCTGAACCGCACGCTCGTCGCGATGACGTTCTCGGGCTGGGTAGCGGTCCTGAGCGGCTGGTACACCACCGAGATCGGCCGCCAGCCGTATCTCGTTGCCGGTGTGCTGCGGACGTCCGACGCGGTCACGGCCGTACCGGCCGCGAACATCGGCACGACACTGGCGATCTACCTGACGCTGTACGCGGTGCTCATCGTGGCCTACATCTCGGTCGTTTTTTATCTGGCGAGGCAGGCCGGCAGCGCGGGCGCGAAAGCGGCCGAGCCCGTCGCGCATGGCCCGGGCGTCCTGCCGTCCGGCGCAGCCGCGAGCGCTTACGACGATGCTTGATACGCTGCCCAACCTGGCCGAGCCCGCCGGCTGGCTGCCGCTCGCGTTCATGGTCGTGATGGGCCTCGCGATCCTCGCCTATGTCATCCTCGACGGCTACGACCTGGGCGTCGGCATGCTGTTTCCGCTGGCCGGCGACGACGACAAGGATCGTATGATCGCGTCAATCGGGCCGTTCTGGGACGCCAACGAAACCTGGCTCGTGCTCGGCGTCGGCATCCTGCTGGTGGCGTTCCCCGCCGCGCATGGGCTGGTCCTCGGCGAGCTGTACCTGCCCGTCACGGCGATGCTCATGGGCCTGATCCTGCGCGGCGTCGCGTTCGACTTCCGCGTCAAGGCCCGCGCCGATCACCAGCAGGCCTGGAACCGTGCATTCTTTGCGGGTTCGCTGCTCACGGCGCTCGCCCAGGGCTACATGCTCGGCCGGCTGGTCACGGGTTTTTCGGACGGCGCCGGGAATACGCTGTTCGCCGCGTTGATCGGCGTGTCGCTGGCATCGGGCTACGTCGCGCTAGGCGCTACGTGGCTCATCATCAAGACATCGAACGGACTGCAGCGCGCGGCGGTTCGCTGGGCGGTCCGCTCCTTGCTGCTGCTGGGCGTTGGCGTCGCCGCCGTGTCGATCGCGACGCCGCTGATCAGCGAGCGCCTGTTCGACAAGTGGTTCGGACTCGAGAACGTGCTGATGCTGTGGCCGATTCCGGCCATGACCCTGGTGCTGTTCCTGGTCGCCTACCGGTCCCTGAAGCGCCTGCCGCACAGGCTCGACCGCGGCAACGACTACGGCGACTGGGTGCCGTTCGGCGCGACGGTCGGCATCTTCATGCTGGCGTTTCACGGGCTCGCGTACAGCCTGTTCCCGTATCTCGTGCTCGATCGCCTGACAATCTGGGAGGCCGCGGCCGCGCCCGAATCGCTGATGATCGTTTTCGTCGGCGCGATGATCGTGCTTCCGGTCATCGTCGCCTACTCGGTGTTCGCCTACCGGGTGTTCGCGGGCAAGGCGACCAGTCTCGAGTACTATTGACGAAAATAGAGATCAGGACTCGTCGAGTTCGCGCAGCAGCCCGCGAACCTGGCCGCGCAGTTCGTCGTCGCGCTCGGCGAGCAGGAAGTACTCGCGCGCCGTTTGCTTGTCGCCCGAACGCATCGCGGTGAGGCCGGCCAACAGCTGCAGTCGGGCGACGTCCTCCTCGTCGACGTCGCCCGTACCCAGCGCTTTCTCGAAGCCTTCGTAGGCCTGCTCCCATTCGGCGTCCTCGAAGTGGATGCCCGCAAGGAACTCGTAGGTATCCGCGTCCGGCTCGGCGGTCACCGAGTTCCACAGCGCGGCCTTGGCGTTGTCACGCTCGCGCGCCAGCATCCACATGTCGCCGAGCGTGCGCCAGGTTTCCGCATTCTTCTCGATCGATTCCTCCTCGATCCACTGCTCGAGCAGGCGCGCCGCTTTTTCCGGCACGGCCACGTGACCGTACAGCGAGGCGATCCGGCGCAGGTCGTCTTCCTTGCTCAAGACACCGTTCTGGTACGCGATCGCGAATGCCGAAAGCGCCTGCGCGTAGTCCTCGCGGCGCATGTGATGGCTGGCCAGCAGGCGCCAGTAGTCTTCGCTCGCGGGATCGCGATCGAGCAGCTGCGTGGCGACGGCGAGTGCATCGTCGTAGCGGCCGACATCGAACAGGATCTGGTACTGCAAGCGAACCCAGTTGTCGGGCGGGTTCGACCGGCCGTCGATGGCGCGCGTGATGAACTCGACGGCCTCGTCGAGATTGCCGGACATGTAGTTCGCGTACGACACCGAGAACAGCTGCCCCGGCGTGGGCTCGACCGTCGTCGTGGCGAGCCACTCGTCGAACATGCGCTTCGCCAGTTCGAACTCGTCGTCCGCCATGACGATCTGGCCGTAGAAAAGCTTCAGGTTCGCGAGCAGCTCCTCCGGCAGGCGGGGCTGTGCCAGCGCCGCTTCGAGCGCGGGCCGCGCGCGTTCGGACTGCCCCATCATGACCGCGGTATGCGCGAGGTATTGCTTGCACAGCGCGAAATCGTACGGCCTGTCGGCGTTGTCCTCGGACAGGGCCTCGAGCATTGCGATCGCGTCCTCGTAGCGATCCTCCTCCCACAGCTCCTGCACGTCCATGAGTTTCAGGAACGTGGACCGGCTGGCCTTGGGCGCTTCCTGCGCGATGGCGGAGGCTGCGAGGCAGAGCGCTGTCAGTGTCAGAAGCAAACGCATGCGTTCAGTCCTCCTCGTCGAGGACGAAGGTCACCTTGGTGATCGAGACCACTCGCGCGGGCTTGCCGTCGCGAATCTGCGGCTGGTACTTCCAGCGCAGGACGGCGCGGCGCGCCGAGCGCTCGAACATGTTTGGCGGTTCCGCGCGCAGCACTTCCGGATCCTCGACCGAGCCGGTCTCGGTGACGATGAAGCGCAGAATGACGAAGCCCTCGGTCCCGTCCATGAGCGCCTTGGTCGGATAGTCGGGCGGTACCCGCACGAGCGGCGTCAACTCGCGCGCGATCTGGATGTCGCCGCCCAGGTCGAGGCCGAGATCCACGTCGAAATCGGGCACATCGAACTGCAGGTCGGCCGAGCCCGAACTGGTCGCCTGCAGTCTTTGGAGGTCACGCTGGACCTCGCTCTGAGGCTTTTGCGGCGCGTTGGGGTCGCGTCGCGAGCGGACCTCGCGCGATTCCTCCTGCATGCGAATGAAGTTCGAGATGTCGGGCGACTGGGTTTCGGTCAGGCGGATGCGCTTGCTGCCGACCATGTATTCGATCAGTGTGAACAGGACGACGTTGGCGACCAGGGCGGCCAACACGATCGTCGGCATGCGCAGCGCCGGGTTGATCGTTGCCAGCGCTCTCATCGTTACTGGCCGGGCGGCGTCGCGGCGACGGCGACGTTATCGACGCCGGCCAGCCGCGCCTGGTCGAGAACCTCGATGACGAGGCCCGTACGCGAGGAATCGTCGGCCAGGATCACGACCGAACCCTCCGGATTCTCGGCGTGCAGCCGCTCGACGTGGCCGCGTACGCTCCGCGGGTCGACGCGCTGCCGATCCACCCAGACCTCGCCGTTCTCGGTGACCGCAATCATGATATTGGCCTGCTGCTTGGTCTGCGCCGTGCGCGCGCTGGGCCGTTCGATTTCGACGCCCGCCTCCTTGACGAACGACGCATTGACGGCGAAGAAGATCAGCAGGATGAAGACCATGTCGATCAGCGGGGTGATGTTGAGCGCCGAGGCTTCGCCCTCGGTTTGCAGATGGTCGCGTGTCGCCACTATCGATCCTCCACGAGTTCGGCCTCGAAACGACGGGCGGTGTCCTGAGCCCGCGACTCGAGGTCGGATACGAAGTACAGTCCGGACAGGGCCGTGAACAGGCCGGCCATCGTCGTGACCAGCGCCTCGGAAATGCCGGAGGCCATGCCGCGCGTGTTGCCGGTGCCGAACACGGTGATGACGTCGAAGACCTTGATCATGCCGGAGACCGTCCCGAGCAGACCCAGCAGCGGCAGGATCGTCGTCAGCGCGTTGAGCGCCGGCAGGTTGCGATTCGCCTCGGCGCGGAAGTCGTCGACCAGCGCCTGGACGCGGCGGAACGACTGCACGCGGCCCGGCGTCTTGCCCTTTTGCCATTCATCGGCAAGCTCGCGTTGGAACCGCGGCAGCTGCTGCCAGTGCGACCAGTAACGCTCGAAGATCAAAATCCACAGGAGAATCGACGCGAACAGGATCGCCCACAGGGTCACGCCGCCCTGCTCGAACAGCGCTGCGAGGCCTTCCTTGTAGCTAGTCCAGTTCACGATCGGTGATCAGGTCGCTCGAGTGCTTGCCGAGGGTTTCGACGAGCCGGTTCACGCGGCCCGTCAGCAGGCTGTGCAGCAGGACCAGCGGGATCGCGACGGCCAGTCCGAGCTGCGTGGTCACGAGCGCCTGCGAGATACCGCCGGACATGAGCTTGGGATCGCCGGTGCCGAACAGCGTGATCGACTGAAACGTCTCGATCATGCCGGTCACGGTGCCGAGCAGGCCGAGCAGCGGACTGACGGCCGCGAGCACGGCCACTGTCGGCAGCCCGCGGTTTAAGAGCGAGCTCTCCTCGGCGAGCTGCTCGTCCAGGCGAATCGCCGTTGCTTCGGGGTCGTCGGTCGAATGCTCGCTCGCGATCTGGCGCAGGCGGCCGAGCGGGTTCTTTTGATCGGGTTCGCTCTGGCCTGCCTGCTTCTCGATGGCGCGCCGGGCGAGGAACAGGCCGAGCGCACGGCGGATCACGATGAATACGCCGAACGCGCCCAGGACCAGGATCAGGTAGCCGATGCCGCCTCCCTGGTCGACGCGCTCGGCGAGGTCCGGCGACTGCACCATGAGACTCAGGATGGCGCCCTTCGACGGGTCGAGCGCCATGCCGACCATGCCGGAATCGGCATCCGACAGCTCGCGCGCCATGGCCTGGAAGCGCGCCGGCGGCTGGCGGCTGAGTTCGACGAGCTTACCGGAGTCCGGCAGGTAGCGCAGGTAGGCACCGTCGCTGACCGAGGTGAAAACGCCGGCGCGCGTAACGGTCTGCTCGGCCTCGTCGCCCTGCGGCTTGATGACGACGGCGGGAAAGCTCACGACCTTGCCGCTCTCGCTGATTTCGGTCAGCACGTTGGTCCAGAGCGTCTTGATGTCGTCGATACTCGGCGGCCTTTCGCCCTTGCCGAGCTGCTGCAGGAACTCCGAACGTTCCACGTGCTCCGCCGCGACCAGCGAGTTGGACAGGACGCTGTCGGCGCCGAGCGCCGCCTGGCGAACGATCGCGAACAGGTCGTTGAGATCGCCCGCGCGCTCGCGCAGCTCGCCTTCGTACTGGGTCAGCGTACGCTCGTTGTTTTCGTACTCGCTTCGCAAGGCATCGGCGCGCGCATTGGCTGCTCTGAGCTGTGCACGCGCATCGTTCAGGAGCGCCTGCTGTTCATCCTGCGCGCCGAGGAAGCGATTGATCCGTTGTTCGTCGTGTTCGGCCTCTTGCAGCGCCTCCTGGCGCACCGCTTCGACGAGCGCGTCGATGTCCTCGGTGCTGGCCACGGCCGGGGCGGCGGCGATCAGCGCCGCAAGCGCGTACACGCAGCGTAAGCTCCTCATGTGCGTTCCTCCGGCGCCGTGACGGGCAGGCGTATCAGGTCGGGCGGAAGCTGCTTGCGCGCGATCCGGATCGCCCGGTCCAGCGACTGCAGGTATTCGTTCGGCAACACCTCCCAGGTATCGGCCTCCTTGTTGAAGTAGCCGATCTCGAGGCCGTCGAGCGTCATGTAATACAGGCCCAGCCGGCCGAAGCGCAGGAAATTGACGGTCCGTGCTTCGCCGTCCACTGAAATCTCGCCTTCGTAGGCCTCTATCGTGTGGCCGTAATCGAGTTCGATCTGGTAGGCCTCGCTGACGCGGCGGTACTTCTCGGAGGTCGGCACCTCGGGCCGCTCCATGAGCTTGCGGAGCTCCGAGATACGCAGGTCGCGCTCATCCTCCAGAAACGGCATGTCGAGCGTCACGAATTCGTCGAGCACGTCGATCATCCGAACGATCAGGGGCAGGATTCGCCGCTTCGTGATTTCGATGTCCTGGAACTGACGTTCGTAGTCGGCGAGCTCGACGCGCTGCGTTCTGACGAGCTTCTCGAGCTGGTCGTTGTAGGCGCCGAGATCCTGAACCTGGGTCATCGTCGACCGGTATTCCTCGAGCATCTCGCGCGTCGCATCGTCGAGCGAATCGATGCGGCGCTGCACGTCGGCGCTCGCTTCGATCGTGCCGGTCTGCACGCGCACGGCGTCATCCACGGATTGCTGCCCGAGGGCTATCGACCAGCTCAAGAGCAAGCCGCCGCCGAACAGCCTCAAGGCAAACCAAGTCTTCATTCGCGCCCCCTTCCTTAAGCGCTCGCGGCGCCACGTTGTTGTTTTTCCGGGACACAGTCTAGAAGATGACGGACGCGGGTATGCCTGTGGAAATTACCTAGGGAGTCTCCCTGGAAGCGGTTTCAACGGTGACCATCGTCGCGCCGCTCGTGTGCCGATACGCGCAAGCGGCTAAAGCAAACGACAGGTCAGACGGCGCCAACTCTACTGCTTTCAGACACTTATCGAGATACGGACGCGAGTCGGCAGCGCCACGCGAGCGGCGTGCTCGTCTACTCCGAGATTCCGAGCACCAGCGACACGATCAGGACGGGCGGAATCACGAAGCGAACCATGAACCGCCAGAACGCGAAGAACAGGCCGTCGCTGACGTTGATCTCCTCGAGCTTCAGCGCCTTGGGCACCATCCAGCCGAAGAAGACGGCGGACAGGCAGCCGCCGATCAGCAGCAGATTGTTCGCGGCCAGCGTATCCAGCGTGTCGAAGATGTCGAGGCCCATGTAATTCGGAATCCAGTACAGCAGCCCGAGCTGCTCCCAGCCGTCCTTCCACACCGAGAACCCGAGGATCGAGGCTATGCCGACCACCCAGGCCGTGCCGCCGACCCACAGCACACCCTTTTTGCGCGGGATATTCATATGCTCGTCGAGCCAGTTCGTGACGCCCTCCGCCAGTCCCAGGCAGGACGACAGCGCGGCGGCGATCAGGAGCACGAAGAAGATCGAGCCGAACAGCTGGCCGCCGGGCATCTGGCCGAACGCCAGCGGCAGCGTCTGGAAGATCAGTCCGGGTCCGCCCTGCGGGCTCAGGCCGTAGGCGAACACCAGCGGAAATATGGCGAAACCCGCGAGCAGCGCAACGCCGGTGTCCATCAGGATCACGTACGTCGACGAGCGCGGAATCGAGAAGTCTTTCGGCATGTAGGCGCCGAACACGATCAGGCTGCCCATGCCGATGCCGATCGAAAAGAACGCCTGCCCGATCGCGGCCATGAGCGAACCGACGCCGAGCTTGGAAAAATCGGGCTCGAGCAGAAACTTGAGCGTCGCGCCCATGTCCCCGGCGAACACGCCGTACAGCACCATGATGACGATGGCGCCGAGCAGCGACGGAATCAGTATCTTGACGGCGCGCTCGAGGCCGGACTGCACGCCCTGGCGAATGACGAGAATGATCATCACGTGGACGATCGTGTTCCAGAACATCAAGACCCAGGGATTGGAGAGCAGGTTTGCGAACATCCGGCCGGTCGTTTCCGCGTCGGCGCCTGCAAAGGCACCGCGCGCGGCCTTGACGAAATAGTCCAGCGTCCAGCCGGACAGCACCGTGTAGTAAGTCAGGATGATGTAGGCGCAGAGAATTCCGAGCGTTCCGATCAGGCCCCATTTGCGGCTGCGCCCGACTTCCTCGGCGACATTGACCACGCTTTGCGACGCGCTGGCGCGGCCGCGGCGCCCCATGGTGACCTCGGTAATCAGGAGCGGCAGCCCGATGCCGAACGCGCACACGAGGTAGACGATCAGGAATGCCGCGCCGCCGTTTTCACCGAGCTGGTACGGGAAGCGCCAGATGTTGCCCATGCCGACGGCGAATCCAACCGCCGCCAGCAGAAACCCCCATTGGGACGACCATTGCTCGTCGGAGACCTTGCCACCCGCCATCAGCGGCCCACCGTCGCGATCGTGTCTTGCATTGCCTTACCCTTCTATCAAGCCAGCAGGTGTCCCGGAAGCGATACCCCACTGCGTTCGTTGTCCCACACTATACTCATGATTCGCCAAAGATTTCCGTCGAAAACGAACGTGAAGAAGTTGACGCCGCGACCCTCGCGGCGGTCATTGGCGGATTCGAACCGGAACTCGTAGACGCTGGCGACCTGGGCGACGTTGCCGACGATCGTCGACTCGTGCGCGATCTCAAGCTCCGCGAACTCGACGTCCGCGAGCTTGACTTCGACGTCGGCGACGTAGTCGTCGAATGACATGACGCTCGCAAACACGGCGCCCGATTCGTTCACGCCGGTACGCACGAGACGGGCGTCCGGGTGATACCAGCCCCGGATACTCTCCCAGTTGCGTTTGCCCGGCGGCGACGAGACGACGGCGTACAGCGCCGCCGTCACGTCGCGAAAGTCGCGGCGCTCGCCGATCAGTACTCCTCCAGATCGCCGAGCTCGGCTTTCTGCGCGTCGACCATCGCCTTGACATCGGCGAGCAGCTGCTTCGCGTCGTACACGATGCCGTCCTTGATCGTGTACTTGACGCCACCAACGCGCTCGGGGCGATTCTCGTCGTCGAGTCTCGTCGCGCCCGTGCCGTACAGCACTTTCATGTTGTGCAGCGGGTTTTCCTCGACGATGACGAGATCGGCCAGGAGCCCGGCCCGGATGACCCCGAACTGCGGCTCCTCGCCCCTGGGCTTGAACAGCATCTCGGCGCCGTGCATCGTCGCCGAGCGAATGACCTCGAGCGGATGGAAGCCCGCTTCCTGCAGCATCTCCATCTCGAGAATCGTGCCAAAGCCGTAGAGCTGGTAGATGAAGCCGGAGTCCGAACCCACGGTCACTCGACCGCCCAGGTTCTTGTACTCGTTGAGGAACTGCATCCAGACGCGGTAGAAGTTCTTCCAGGCGACCTCGTCGGCCGTCGTCCAGTCGAACCAGTAGGAACCGTGACTCTCGCGCGACGGGACGTAGAAATTCCACATGCTCGGCAGCGTGTAAATCTTGTGCCAGTCGGCATTCTTCGCCCGCATGACGTCGCGCCCGGCCGAGTAGATCGTCATGGTCGGGTCGAACGTGAAGTCGAGCTCCAGGAACTCCTGCATGACGCTCTTCCACTTGTCCGAGCCCGGCGTCACGAGATTCCACTGCCGCGCAACCTGGCCGAAGCGGTGCTGTTCGTTGTTGTAGTTCATGTCGGCCGGCCAGGGCTGGACGTCGTTGTTGTCGTACATCGACTCGAACAGTCCGTAGAAATGGGTCTGGGTATCCAGCCCGACGCGGGCGGCATCGATCGCATTCATGTGCGCGACCCCCATCTGGCCGAGGTGTGCCGTCGTGCCGAGCCCGAGTTTCTTCGCCTCGTCGATGAGCGCTTCCATGATCGGCGGCCGGTGCGAACCGAGCTTCAGGCCGTCGATACCCTGCCTCGCCGCCCAGCGGACCCATTCACGCGCCTCGTCGGGTGTCAGGATCTGCCGGTCCTCGTAGCGTTCGCCCTGTCCCATTCGATGGTAGGCATACATGCGCGGCGCCACGATCTCGTTGGCCGCGCTGCGCGCTTTCTCCGCCAGCGCGAATTCCATGTTGCTACTCGGCACGCCGCGAATCGTCGTAACGCCGTGGCCCATCCAGAGCTTGTAGGCGTACTCGGTCTCGGGCGCCTTCGTCGCGCCACCCGTGTGAGTATGCATGTCGACGATGCCGGGCATGACGTAGTGGCCGTGCGCATCGATCTCGAAGGTGGCATCGCCGGGCCGCCTGTCCTCGTCGATCGGCAATCCGGGATAGCCGACGGACTTGACCTCGGCGATCCGGTTACCTTCGATGACGATATCGACGGGCCCGATCGGTGGCGCGCCCGTGCCGTCGATCAGCGTTGCGCCGCGAATGATCAGGCGCTCGTGCGGGCCGCTGCCCTCATCGGCTCCGCGGTCCGGAGCCGGGATCATCTTCGGCTCGTCATCCTGCGCGAAAGCTGGCAATGCGGCGATCGCCAGGCCAAATGCAAGCAGCGCGCCCTTGAGGCGCGTCGAAAACGCGGTCGTCACGTCGGTCTCCCCTCGATCTTGTGGTTGTTTTCGCGGGCCATCATAACGATTATTGCGCCCGTTCGCATCGCGGACCGACGACGGCCAGTCGAACGCGAGCCTCTGGGAAGTAGTGCTAGCGCCGGACGCAGGTCGCGGACCGGTACTCGGTCAGCCCAGGCGGCTCGAGCGGCCGCGTTCGCATCGACATGGACCCGCCCATTCGCTCGCACTGCGCCTTCTGCGCAATGTACTGGTCCCTGGCGATGGCGAGCCGGTCCGATCGCGCGTAGCCGTCAACCGAAGCTGCCGCACCGCAGCCGCTCAGCGCAATGCAAACGGCAGGCCCCAACGTGCTCACGAATGCAAATCGCATATCGTGCCTCCCTTATGCCATGCCCGTCGTATCGCGGGCTTATGCCAATGACGCCTTAACGGCGTTCTTATTCTCTTTGGCTATTTATACGGGAATGCGCAGGGGTGTGCCGGTCCCGGCGGCATCGGGGCCATGTATCAGCAGCTTAGCGCCGAAACCTGCGCGGAGTCGTGGGCCGTCTGCGCGCTCGAGCAGCGCGTTGGAAATTGATTAGCGCGTGCGAACGGTGATGATCGCCTCGTAATCGCCACCGGGTTGGCCGTCAGCATCGCCGTCGAAGCGCTGCCCATCCAGACCCTCGACGGCAAGGTCCCCGCCGCCGCTCACGCGAATCCGATAGCTGTCATCGGCGAGAACCGCTGCCTCGAGATCGATCACGACCGCGGTCGGGTTGCCGGCGAGCAGTCGTATCGAACTGCCGGGCACGGGCGCGGCGCCGTCGGCGAAACTGCCGTCACCGCCCGTGGATTCGATGACGATCGTGTAGCCGTCGACGCTCGCCGCGTTGAGTTCGCGATCGAAACCTGCGATGACGCGCGTCGGCGGTGCCGTCAGCACGGCACCTGCCGCCGGGCTGAGCGCTCTGAGCGTTACGGGCGCCGCCGTCGATACGCGGTCGTCGCTTGCGCCGTCGGTGATCCATTGCCGCACGACGTCGATCGTCGACTGCGGCAAGCCCCCCGAGGGCGGCATGACGCTCCCGGTTGCCGCCGTACCCTCGAGCTTGTGCACAAGGTAGCTAGCGTCCGGGTCGCCGGCGCTGACGCGAACTATGCCTGCGTCCTGGCTGCTCGCGACGTCGACGAGGCTTGCGTAGCTCGAGTTGGCCTCGAGGTTCAGATCAGCCGCGGGATTGGCGCCGCCGTGGCAACTCGCCGATGCGCAGTTGGGCGTGAAGATGCCGGCCTGGATCTCGGAGAACACCGGGTTCAGGCCGCCGGGCGGCGGATCGGGGTCCGGCGGCGCACCGCCGGACCCGTCATCGGCGGGCGGTGCGGGCGAGGTGTCCAGCTCACCCGCGACGTCATCGAACGTCTCTACGTCGCACGCAGCGAGCGCGGCGAGCGTGGACACAGCGACAATTCGTTTCGTCCTTGCGAAGCTGGCGCGGACCATAAATCCCCCGGCGTGGGCGGCGTTTCGACTCCCTGTCGATGGTAGCGACTCGACCGCCACAAATCGGGATGGGGTTCACAGTTACGGCGCCCGTCGGCGGGCGCCGCCTGTCGCCATCGGGCGACAGGTCCCGGCCCGTGGCTAGCCCGCATCCGTCACCGATTACACGGGCCCTCGCTTGTCTTTTGTTTGCTCAAGGCTTTTTCCTCAGTTGGCAATACAGCGAGTATTGCGCGCCTTCGGAAAAACCCTTGAGCAAACAAA
>JANQLK010000033.1 GCA_028280615.1 Woeseiaceae bacterium
CCGACCGGGCCGAACACCCAGCCCCAGAAAATCAGCCCGACGAACACGATTAACGGCGAGATGCCGACGCCGTAGCCCATCAGCCTCGGCTCGATGAAATTGCCGAAGCTGATGTTGATGACGATGAAGCCGATCGCCGTCGCGGTCGCCTCGGCCGGGCCGTACTGGACGAGCGCGAGCAGCACGGCCGGGATAGCCGCGATGATCGAACCGATCGTCGGCACGTAGTTCAGCAGGAACGCGAGCATGCCCCACAAAAGCGGGAAATCGAGACCGACGGTCAGCGTGACGAGCCAGGCGAGGAAACCCGTGGCGAGACTCACGAGCGTCTTGATACCGAGGTAGCGTCCGAGGTTGACGAGAAACAGCCGCGGCCCTTCGAGCGATGACGCACCCGGGCCGAACGCCGCCTCAACCTTGGTGGCAAAGGTCGAGGCCTCGAGCAGGATGAAGATCATCGTGAAGAAGATCAGGAAAACATTGGTCAGCAGGCCGCGAAGCGCCGTAAACAGGTTGGCCACGAGATTCATCGCGAAGCCGGGGTTGATCACATCGTTGAGCGAGCGTATCTCTTCGTCGGCGTTCAGGTGATCCACGGCGAATTGCAGCACCTGTCGGACGATTGCGTCCAGCCGTTGCTGATAGGTCGGCAACTGGGCCGTGAACTCGGCGATGGTCCGGCCGAGTATCGTCCCGACGACGAGCAGGATCAGCATCATGACCGATACGATGGCCAGCGCCGCGAGCACGGTCGGTACGCGCTGCTTCTGCAGCCACAGCATGGGCCGGATTGCGATCAGTGCCAGGAACGCCGCAAAAATGAACGGCACGAGGATTGCTTTTGCCGTCTGCAGCCCATACACAATGACGAACACGGCAGCGATGCTGACGACGGCGCCGGCTTTTTCGGTACTGATGGGAGCCACGCGGCGATCATCGCACAACCCAGAGGGGTGTGCATGCTGCTCCGACACCGGGCTTCATGCCCCGAAACCAGACGAGGAACACTCCAAATGGCCGCCGTAGAATCCGAAATGCTCGAACTGGGAACACGCGCCCCCGATTTCTCCCTGCCCGACCCGAACGGCACGCTGCACTCGCTACCCGAGTCCGCCGACGCCTACGTCGTCATGTTCATCTGCAATCACTGCCCGTTCGTCATCCATGTCGCCGACGAACTGGCCGCGGTTGGCCGCGACTACGCGGACCGGAACGTTGCGATCGTCGCAATCAACAGCAACGACACCGACAAGTACCCGGCCGACTCGGCCGAGAAGATGAAGACCGAGGCGGCCGCGCGTGGCTACCGCTTCCCGTACGTGCTCGACAGCGACCAGTCAGTCGCGAAGGCCTACCGTGCCGCCTGCACTCCGGACTTGTTCGTCTTCGATGCCGACAGGAAGCTCACCTACCGCGGCCAGCTCGACGGCAGCCGCCCCTCCAACGACACACCGGTCACGGGCCGCGACCTGCGCGACGCGATCGATCGGACGCTGGACGGGAAGCCCGCCGCCGAAGTCCAACACCCGAGCATCGGCTGCAATATCAAGTGGAAACCCGGCAACGAGCCGGACTACTTCGGCTGAGTCCTTTCTTGGAGACGCTGCCAGTGTCTCGTCCTAGCGTTCCCGTCGCGGCGTGTACTGTTCGGCCTCCTCGGGCGTGATCTGCTCGATTTTCACCCGCCATTCGGCGAGCGTGGAGCTGATGCGGAGACGGTAGGTACCGCCCTCGTCGAACAGCTTGACGCCGTTGCCGCGGAACTTCGTGTGCAGGACGCGCCCAACGTGGCGGCCCGAGGTCGAGTCGATCAGCGAGATGTCCAGCGCAATCAGGCTCTCGTAGCGCCCGTCCAGGCGCCAGTCGAGCAGCCACGGGCCCTCGACCGTGAAGTCAGCCGTCGTCGTGTTGCCCGTGCCGCGAAAATCGCGCACCAGGCTCTTGCCGACGGCAACGGACTGGGTGAGCAGCGCGCAGAGCGCCGCGCAAAGAATCCAGGTTGATCGCATAACTACGTAGTCCTTCCTCGGTTCCCGCCGGAAAAGCGTCGATCATAATCCGACCCCGGCGACCTCGGACAGTTGCATCCGTTCGCCGAGGGATTTGCGCCTCCTGTCGCGGCGGCGGGATCGAGTCTATTTCGGGACCGCCGCCTACAGGCGATTCCGTTCGTTGTGCGGAATCGGATACGGGTCGGCCTCGTAGGCCGGCCCCTTCATGATGAAGACGACGACGGCGCCGATGCCGACCGTCAGGATCGCCGTCCAGCTCGTAACCAGCAGCGCGAACGCGAAGATGTCGATCGTCAGGATGTCCTTGGCGACGTCGGCCGGGTGGCCGTTTCGAATCAGCAGGCGGGCACCGAGCGCGATCGACGCCGGTACGAGCGTTCCGATCAGCATTGCCCTGGGCATCAGCCGCAATAGCCTTATTTCGAGCCCGGGCGGCGCAACGCGCTCGCTGACCTTCTTGAGGTATCGGTTCGCCATCCTCCGATTGTCGCAGCCCGCGCGGCATTTCGGAATACCGCAGGCGCCGGCCAAGCTGCTATGGTTCGCCGCCAGAAAGAGAACCGCGGGCAGTTGCCGCGCGGTGTACCAGTGACGATCATGGACAGGCCAAGATGACGACTCCGCGCATCCTCGCGTTCTCCGGCAGCGCCCGGCGAGAATCCTACAATCAACGCCTCGTCGAATGCGCCGCCCGAGTGGCCGAGAATGCCGGCGCCGAGGTCACCGTCATCAACCTCGGGGAACTGCCGCTGCCGCTCATGAATCAGGACCTGGAGCGCGAGCAGGGCCAGCCCGAGAACGCCGCGAAACTCAAGGCGCTGATGGCCGGGCACGACGCGTTCCTCATCGCCTCGCCCGAGTACAACAGCTCACTCACGCCGCTGCTCAAGAACGCGCTGGACTGGGCGTCGCGAAAGACCGCGGACGAATCGGCGCTGATCGCTTACGAGGGCAAGATCGCAACGCTCGTCAGCGCATCGCCCGGCAAGCTTGGCGGCGTCCGGGGCCTCCCGCATCTGCGCCAGGTGCTCAATAACCTGGGCGTCCTGGTGCTGCCCGGCCAGGCGTCGGTCAGCGGCGCGTCCAGGGCATTCGACGGCGCCGGTGAGCTCGTCAACGAGCAAGATATCGTGCGCGTCGATGCGGTCGTAAGCGCGCTCGTCGAGACGGTTCGCACGCTGCGCTAGCGCTTCGCAGTGTTCGCATTACGCACGGGTCTTGCAGGAACTGAAACATTCGCTGGTATACTGTCTGGCCCGATGCGATACCTAACCGACAACCTGGCAGCGTCCCCGATCGCCGGCTCGCGCAAGCGGCCCGTGCGGCTGCCCTGGCTGATATTGCTCGCGCTCGCGACGCTTCAGTTTGCGATCGCGCAGCACAGCTCGGCGCACGAAATCGAAGAGCTCGCAGAAACCTGTCAGCTGTGCCTCAAGCTGGACGACCAGCTGCCGGCGGCAGGCGACGCGAATGCGGCGTCGGCATCGCTGTATGACAGAGCATCGGACCGGACGCCGTCACGCCGAGCGTTCAGCGACCGCTATCCGCGCGTCGGCGAGACTCGCGCCCCGCCCGTCCTATGATCGCTTTGCCGGCCTGACAACGGTCGGCGCCGCCTCGTTCCGACGAGGTCAACGTGCGGGCCATGAAGGCCCGTTACAGAGCAAGACGAATCATAGGAAATGCAGCCATGAAAGCTTTGCAGCTACTAATAGCGATACCCGTATCGGCCCTGTTCGCGGCACCGGCCTACGCCGACGACGAGCAGGACGAAGAGCATCACGCCGACGACGTTATCATCGTCACCGCCACGCCACTCGAGCGCAGCATATCGAACCTCGCCCAGCCCACCGACGTCCTGTCCGGCGAGGCGCTGGTGCGACGCCAGTCGGCAAGCATCGGCGAGACGATCGCCAGCATGCCGGGCGTAAACTCGACCTATTTCGGACCGGCCGCATCGCGCCCGGTCATCCGTGGCCAGGCCGGTGAGCGTGTCCGCGTATTGAGCAACGGTCTCGACGCGCTGGATGCGTCGGCGCTCAGCGAGGACCATGCCGTCAGTCTCGATACGATCCTCGCCGAACGCGTCGAAGTCATTCGCGGCCCGGCGACGCTGCTGTACGGCAGCGGTGCGGCGGGCGGTCTCGTGAACATCGTCGACTCGCGCATTCACCGCGAGCCGCTCGACGCGCCGTTCGGCGGTGCGGTTTCACTCGGCACCGACTCGGCCATCGGCAAGCGCTCCGGCGCGATTCGCCTCGACGCCGGTAGCGAGAACTTCTCCGCCCACGTCGATTACTTTCGCCGGGATACCGACGACATCGATATTCCCGACTTCGCTGAATCCGCCGCGCTGCGCGCGTCCGAGGAGGAGGAGGAACACGAGGAAGGCGAGGAGCACGAAGAAGAGGAAGAGGCCTTCGGCAGGGTTGACAATACCGACAGCGAAACCGAAGGCGCCGCGTTCGCGCTCACGGCCCGCAACGACAGCGGCTTCATCGGCTTCTCGGTCAGCACCTACGAGACCAACTACGGCGTTCCGGTCGCGCACGGCCATGAGGAAGAGCACGGCGGTGAAGAAGGGGAGGAAGAAGAGGAAGAGGAAATCATCCGCATCGACATGGAGCAGGTTCGCTACGACCTGATCGGTGAGCAGCAGATCGGCGGTCTCGTCGACACGATGAAATACCGCGTAACCTTCAACGACTACGAGCACGTGGAACTGGAAGGCGCGGAGACCGGCACGATGTTCGATTCGCAGGGCATCGACGCACGGCTCGAGCTCGTTCATCGGCCCCTGGGTAATTTCGAAGGCGCGCTGGGCTTCCAGTACAAGAACATCGACTTCGTCGCCGACGGCGAGGAAGCGTTCGTGCCGGATACGGAAACCGAGCAGTTGAGCGTTTTCCTGTTCGAGGAACTGCTCGTCAGCGACACCTTTACGCTGCAGGGCAGCGCGCGTGGCGAGTATCAGGAGATCACGTCCGACGAACTCGGCGCCAGCGTGCCGCGTTACGACGACTGGGCCTTCGGCGCGTCGGTGGGCGGCATCTGGTCATTCGGCGACACTCAGTCCCTCTCCGCCAGTCTCGCTGTGACAGAACGGCACCCGAACTCGACCGAGCTTTACGCCGAGGGCCCGCACCTCGCCGTGCAGCGCTTCGAACTGGGGTCGGTAACGCTCGGTAACGGCATCCTCGACAAGGAATTGTCGACCAACGTCGACCTTACCTGGCGGGGCTCCTCCTCGATATTCGAATACAGCGTGACGGGCTTCGTTAACAACGTCGATGACTACATTTTCCTGCGCCCCACCGACGGTGAGGAGGACGAGCTACAGGTCTTCGAGTTCAACCAGACGGACGCCGAATTCTGGGGTGCCGAAGCCGAGCTGCTCGTCGACCTGCTGCAGACGGAAACCGGCCATCTGCACGCGCAGTTCACGACGGACTTCGTCCGCGCGGAGGAAAGCAACGGCAACGACCTGCCGCTGATTCCGCCGCTGCGATACGGGGTGGCCCTGCACTACACGCACACGTACTTCGATGCGTCGGTCGAAGCCCAGTTCAACGAGGAGCAGGACCGGGTCGCCGAGAACGAGCTGCCGACCGAGAGCTTCACGATGCTGAACGCCGAGCTGAGCTCACGCTTCATGTCCGACCAGCTGTTCGTCTTCCTGCGGGGCACCAATCTCCTGGACGAGGATGCCCGCCGGCATTCTTCGCCAATCAAGGATATCGTGCCGCTGCCGGGACGCTCGCTGCAGGTCGGTATGCGCCTGGACTTCTAGCGGGGCTTTAAGAACCTGAGCGTCATCCGATTGGACTCGCCGATCGCATCGACGGCGGCCTTCAGCTCGGGATCGTCTCGCGTACCGTTGTAGGCCGGCGGCAAACGCCACACGACGTCGTTTGCCGTCGGCCGATCCTCCGGGTTCTCGTTGACCGGACTCTCGGCAACGAACTCGAACCCGGCTGCTTCGACGGCCTCGATGACGAACGCTTTCTTCAGATAGCCGGCGCCGCCCGTGGCCCATTCGTCGGGCATGTCGGGTCTCGCCTCGTGCTGCACGACGCCGAGAACGCCGCCGGGCTTGAGCGCAGCGAAGAGATCGGCCAGCGCGACGTCGAGGTAGTCGCCTTCGCCTGCCGACTGGAACCGCGCAAGGTTGTGCAGCGCCCGAGGCACGAGCGCCGCGTCCGCGGTGCCGGCCACGCTCGAGGGCATCGAACCGAAGTGGAACGCGGATGCGCCTGCGCCCGTGCCGCCGCCCCACTCGGCCACGCTGTCCGGGAACGTTGTCGTCCAGATCTCCTTGCGTGCCATGAAGGACTCGCTCGCGAACGAGAAATACCGGTACATGTCGAGCGCGTAGTCGGCGCCCGTTATGTGGCCGTCTTCGCCCAGGTAGTTGGCGAGAATGCGTGTGTACCAGCCGCCGCCCGGCAGGGCCTCGACCACGGTCATGCCGGGTTCGATACCGAAAAACTCGAGCGTTTCCTGCGGATGCCGGTAGCGGTAGCGAGCCTTGGCCTCGTCCGGCATCGAGTCGAGCACGAGAGCCAGCGGATCGCCGGGCGACGGTTCGGTTTCCGCACTCGGGGCCGTAGCTTCGGTTGCCTGATTGTCCGCAGGCTGGCACGCGGCCAGCAGTGCGGCCAGCAGGATTGCGAGACAGGTGCGCATGATGGATCTCCAGGTTCCTGGTGGGCGACGGAAACAGCCTAGCGGCCGGACGCCGCATCGGCAACCGGCGCTACTCGAGGCTATACAGTACGGCGCGCGCATCGCCGCGGACGACGTCGATCGCGTCGCGAATCGCGAACACCGCCTTGTCGCCCCGCGCCGCCCCCGCCTCGCTGCGCCTGAACTTCTCGCAGTCCTCTCGGGAGTCGAAGTCGATCACGGGCCAGTTTTCCTGCCAGACGGCTTCGAGCTGCGCCACGTTCTGCGGCATGCCGTCTTCGTCGAGCACCTGCGCGAGATCGTTGACGGTCCTTAAGATCGTCCAGCCGGTCCTCGGGCTGCCGCGCAGCTCCGCGTTGCAGTCGAAGTAGTTCGTGAATACGAGATCCTCGAGTTCGCCGAGCTTGAGCAGGAGCTCGAAGGACGCGAACCTGAGATTGCGATTCCGCTCCGAGTGCTCATTGCGCCAGGTGTTGTAAGCCAGGCTCGTCACTGCAACCGCCAGGCTGATCAGGGCGACCGCATGGCGCTTGAGCTGTTCGACTATCGAGATCTTGTGCATATCTTCCAGTGTTTTGTCCGCTTGACTCGCACCATTTCAGCGCGAAGCCTTGGCCGCCGGCCAAAGATCGCGCCGGGTTCCGCGCATGCGCGCAAGCATGAATGTCACCATGACGCCCAGCGCGCCGATGGCGGCGAGGAACAGGAAGAAATGCTGATAGCCAATGAGGCCCGGGTTCGCATCGATGATCCGACCGGCTATCGGCGCGAAGAATATCTCCGGCGTGTAGCCGAGCAGCGAAATCATGCCGACGGCGGCGCCGGTCAGGTAGGCCGGCGTCCGGTAGTCCTCGAGTAGCGCAAAGTAGACGCCGCGCAGCGCGAATACGGCGACAAAACTCACGAAGACGTTCAGGTATATCGGTATCAGGCCGCTATGCAGATCGAGCACGGACAAGGCCGCGAAGGCCGCGAGCATGACCGCGAACGTCGCGCCGATTGTCCGCGTGGCATCGAAGCGGTCAGCCACGATCCCGGCCCCGATGGCCGCGAACGGGCGGATCAGCGCGCCCCAGGTCGCGAACCTGGCAGCGGCCACCTCGTCCATGCCGAGAACGCGCACGGCATAGTCGGCGTAGTAGTCGAGACCCTTGTAGCCGCAGTAGGCGCAGACGATCACGGCGGCCTGCGCCCAGACGATCGGCCGCGCGAGAACCGTCGCCATGCCGGCCAGCGGACTCGACTGCGAGCGTGCCGCCTGGCCCGCCACCGGGATTGCGATCCAGGTAAGCGCCCCTAAGAGCATCGTCAGCAGCGAGTACAGCAGCAGCACGACCTGGAAGCTCAAGCGCCGCTCCGCGTCGCTCGCCAGCGCGGCGTCGTCGGGCATCAGCGCGGCGAAAACGAACACCGTGATGGCCGCGACCGCGAATGCGGCCAGACCACGTCCGCCCTCGAGTATGCCAAAGGCCTTGCCCTGCGACGCGCGGCCGCCCCACATGCGCGTGGCCCGGATCAGCGCACCCCAGAACAGGAAGCCGGTCGTGATTCCCCAGTAGCCGTACAGGACAGCCATGCCGACGGCACCCGGAATCATTGCCATGTACAGGCCGCCGGCGCCGGTTGCCACGAGTGCCACGGTCATGAGCGCGCGGGCCTCGAAACGATCCGCGAGCGCACCGCCCGGGAAGTAGCTCAGCATCGCGGTGACGCCGAAGACCGCGAACAGGTCGCCGAGCTGGGTATTCGAAAAACCGAAGACCTCGAGCAGCGTCGGCCGGAAAAAGCGCGCCGTGTGAAACGGCAGCCCGAAGACCATCTCGCCCGCAATGACCAGCGTGGCAATGAAGAGAAATCGGGACACGACACTAGGTCCTGAGCCGGTAGCCGGTCTTGAATATCCAGCGCACGGTAAAAAGGCAGGCGGTAAGGAAGCCTATGGTCATGCCTATACTGACGAGCACGCTGACATCGGCGTTCTCGTAGAACGACCAGCGAAAGCCGCTGATCAGGTAGACGACCGGATTGAACAGGCTGATTGTCTGCCAGGCCTCGGGCAGCATGCTGATCGAGTAGAACGTGCCGCCCAGGAAAGTCAGCGGCATGATCACGAGCACGGGGACAATGGTGAGCTTCTCCCAGCCATCGGCCCAGACGCCCAGGATGAAGCCGAACAGGCAGAACGAGACCGACGTCAGCACCAGGAACAGCAGCGCGACCCACGGGTGTGCCAGATCGATCGTCACGAAGAAATTGGCGGTCACGAAGATGATCGTGCCAATGATGATCGACTTGGTCGCCGCCGCGCCGACGTAGCCGAGCACGACCTCGACCCAAGACACGGGCGCGGAGAGCACCTCGAATATCGTGCCCGTGAATCTCGGAAAGTAGATCGCGAACGAGGAATTCGAAATGCTCTCGGTCATGATCGACAGCATGATCAGGCCGGGCACGATGAACGCTCCGTAACTGACGCCGTCAATCTCGTTGATCCGGGAACCGATGGCCGCGCCGAAAATCACGAAGTACAGCGACGTCGACAATACGGGCGCAACGATGCTCTGCACGACCGTGCGGAACATGCGCTCCATCTCGAACTGGTAGATCGCCTTGACTGCGTGCAGGTTCATCGCGGTGCCCTGACGAGATCGACGAAGATCTCCTCAAGCGAACTCTGTGAGGTGTTGAGGTCGTTGAAACCGATACCGTTCTCGGACAGCGCCGCGAGCAGCCGCGTGATCCCGGTATGTTCTTCCTGGGTATCGTAGGAGAAGGTGAGCTGCTCGCCGGCCTCATCGAGTTCGAGTTCGAAGCTCGCCAGCGACGCCGGGACGGCGTCCAGCTTCTCGTTGAGGTGCAGGTAGAGGTGCTTCTTGCCGAGCTCCTGCATGAGCCGGTGCTTCTCCTGCACGAGAATGATCTCACCGTGATTGATGACACCCACGCGGTCCGCCATCTCCTCGGCCTCCTCGATGTAGTGCGTCGTCAGGATCACGGTGCAGCCGCGTTCGCGAAGACCGCTGACGACGTTCCACATGCCCTGCCGGAGTTCGACGTCGACACCGGCGGTCGGCTCGTCGAGGAACAAGAGGTCGGGTTCATGCGCGAGCGCCTTGGCGATCAGGACCCGGCGCTTCATGCCGCCGGACAGCTCCATGATTCGTGTATCACGCTTGTCCCAGAGCGCGAGCGAGCGCAACACGCGTTCGACGTGGTCAGGATCGGCCGGCTTGCCGAACAGTCCGCGGCTGAAGCTCACGGTCTTCCACACCGACTCGAAGGTTTCGACGGGCAGCTCCTGGGGCACGAGGCCGACGATGCCGCGCGTCTCACGGAATTCCGTGACGATGTCGTGGCCATTCACGAGCGCCGTCCCGGCCGTCGGGTTGACGATGCCGCAGACGATATTGATCAGCGTCGTCTTGCCGGCACCATTCGGGCCCAGCAGCGCAAAGATCTCGCCGCGCTCGACGTCGAGGTTTACGTCCTTGAGCGCGACGAAACCGCCGGCATAGGTCTTGTTCAGGCTGCGAACGGAGAGTATCGGCGACATGCGCGCGATGATACGCGATTCATCCGAGCGAATTCTGTCGAATACACGCAGCCATCTCCGCGGTCTGTCGCGGGCGGCTGGACAGGGGCGCGAGCGACTCAACCGACGCCGCGGCGGGCACGGTGGCGATGCAGTAGCAAGCTGACGCGACGTTCAAACGAAGACCTTGCCCGGATTCAGAATACCGTTCGGATCCAGCGCAGCCTTGAGCGTCTTCATGAGCGCGATCTCGCTGTCGCTGCGCGAGTGCCCGAGGTAGTCGCGCTTCTCGAGTCCGATACCGTGTTCGGCCGATATCGAACCGCCGTAGGGCCGGAGTTCCTCGTAGACGATATCCATGACGGCGTGCTGTTCGGCCTTGTCCTCGCTGCCGACCGTGAGCAGAAAATGCAGGTTACCGTCGCCCAGGTGGCCGAAGGTCGTACCCCGGAACGTGTCGGGCCAGCGCTCGGCCAGGCGGCGATTGACGCCGGCCGCGTAGGTCTCCGCGTCGCCGATCGGCAGGCTCACGTCGAAGGCCATGATCGGGTCGAGGAGCTCGACGAGTCGGTCGATGTCGTCGCGGATGGCCCACAGCGCCTGGCGCTGCGCGCCGCTCCCGGCAATCGCGGCGTCGGCGATGAGGCCGCTCTCGAGGGCGTCGGCCAGGACGGCCTCGAAACGCGCCGCGTCCGACGCCTGGTCGCCACCGCGCGACTCGATCAGCACGTAGAACGGGTAGCCCGGCTCGAACGGCGGATTGTGCCGTTCGCGGTCCGCCGTGACCGTGTCGTAGAAATCCGCCCAGAGCACTTCGAACGCCGACAGCGAACCGCCAAGGCTCGCGCCGAGGCCGTTCAGCAGCGGCGGAATGCTCTCGTAGCGTTCGACGGCCACGAGGGCCGAACTCAGGCTATTGAGCGTCGGCCTTAGCCGCAGCACGGCGCGCGTGATGATGCCGAGCGTCCCCTCGGTGCCGATGAACAGCTGTTTGAGATCGTAGCCCGCGTTGTTCTTGAGCATTCGGTTCATGGATGAGACGACCGTGCCATCCGCGAGCACGGCCTCGAGGCCGAGCACCTGCTCGCGCGCCATGCCGTAGCGAATCACGGCATTGCCGCCGGCGTTGGTCGAGATGGCGCCGCCGATGGCCGCGCTGCCGCGGGCGCCGAAGTCGAGCGTGAAAGCAAAGCCCGCCTCGTTGGCCGCCTCGTGAACGCGGGCGAGCGGCACACCCGCCTGCACGGTCATCGTCGCACCGACGGTGTCGACGGACTCGATGGCCGTCATGCGCTCCATCGACAGCAGGATGTCGTCCGCGCCGGTCAACGTAGCGTCGACGAGATTGGTGTTGCCGCCGAGCGCCACCACGGTCTGTCCGAGGGCATGGCAGCGGCTCAGGATGCGCGAGACCTCCTCGGTCGTGCGCGGCCTGACGATGGCCCTGGCGACGGTCGGGTCGCCGCGCAGCCACGCCGCGGGGCGGGCGGCGACGTCGGCGCCGGTCAGAACGCCGCCCGACCCGACAATCGCCTCGAGGTCGTCAAGCAGCTCGTCCACGGCGTAAGCGCCCGTCAGATATCGAGCTCGAGCTGATCGGCATACGCGAACAGCGCAGCCGAGCCGCCCGTGTGCAGGAACAGGACGTTGCTGGCATCGGCGAACGCACCTTTGCGAATCAGGTCGATGAGCCCGGCCAGCGCCTTGCCGCTGTAAACCGGATCGAACAACAGGCCCTCCAGGCGCGCGAGCTTGAGCACGGCCTCGTTCATGCCGTCGGTGGGAACGCCGTAACCCGGGCCGACGTAGTCGCAGTTGGCGACGACGTCACCGCGCTCGACGACGCCGGGCGCGCCCAGGTAGTCGGCCGTCTCCACGGCCAGATCGAACACCTTGCTCTCCTGTTCCTCTCTTGGCGCATTGACGCCGATCCCGAGCAGCGGGATGCCGGCGTGCATCGCCTTGAGGCCGACGATCAGTCCGGCGTGGGTACCCGCACTGCCCGTCGCCGAAACCCAGTGGTCGATGACGAGGCCGCGCTCGTTGGCCTGCGCCATCGTCTCCAGCGCGCAGTTGACGTAGCCGAGCGCGCCGATCCGGTTCGACGCGCCGCCCGGCACGATGTACGGCTCGCCGCCGGCATCTCTTACCTCGTCGGCCACGTCCGCCATGGCCTTGTCGAAGTCGGTGCCGCCCGGGTATTCACGGAGATTGGCGCCGAACAACCGGTCCAGCAGCACGTTGCCGGACGCCGTGTAGCTTGCGCTCGGATCGGCCACGCGATGCTCCAGCAGCACCTCGCACCTCAAGCCGAGCTTGCAGCACGCCGCCGCGGTCTGGCGCACGTGGTTGGACTGCACGGCGCCGACCGTTATCACCGTATCGGCGCCGTGCTCGAGCGCGTCGGCCATGACGTACTCGAGCTTGCGGGTCTTGTTGCCACCCGTCGCGAGCCCGGTGCAGTCGTCACGCTTTACCCAGATCGTCGGGCCGCCCAGATGCTCGCTCAGGCGCGGCAGCGGCTCGAGAGGCGTGGGCAGATGCGCGAGCGAGACGCGCGGAAAACGGGACAGCAGCATCGTTCGGAACTCCTACGGGTTCAGGTACCGGTCGCGGGCAGGGGCCGTTCGCCCCTCGCGAGTTCGATGGTACGTCGCGCCAGTTCGTCGGTCGAGACGACCAGCGGCACATCGATATCCCGCGGGCCGAGCACGAGCGGGATCTCGGTGCAGCCGGCGATCAGCACGCCGGCGCCGCGCGCCGCGAGCGCCTCTGCCAGCCTGCGCATGCCGGTTGTCATGGCCTCGCCGCGGTCGCCTGCCTTGATTGCGTAGACGAGTGACATGAACGTCTCGCGCTCGGCCTCATCGAACACGATCAGCGGTTCGCGCATTGCCGCCTGGTAGGTTCCGGCCGCGATGCCGGCGGGGGTCGCCAGCAGGCCGACCGCGGCACTCGAAAGCTCCGTGACCGCCTCGACGGTCACGTCGACGATGCTCACGAACGGAACGGACAGCGCCTGCTCGATCTCGGTCTGGAATGCGTGCGCGGCGTTGCAGGGCATGACCACGAAGTCCGCGCCGGCCGACTCGAGCCGGTTCGCCATCGCGGCCAGCGCCGGGGCGGGGTCTTCGGCGCCACGCAGGATGGCCTCCTGCCGGTTCGGCACGCCGGGATTCTGGTCGACGAGCATATGGATATGGTCCTGGTCCCTGCTCGCCGGCGTCAGCGCGAGGACGCGAGCCATGAAATCCACGGTCGCCTCGGGACCCAGCCCGCCCATGACGCCCGCAATGCGTTCGATCGCTGTCAAAACTGCACCTCAGAGTTCGACATCTGAAGTCTGACACAGCGGGCGCACAGCCGCGCGGATCGGGCCGCAACGCGAATCGTTGACGGGTTTATGCGTCAGCCGCTGCCGGCGGCAGGTTCAAGACGGCCGTTCGCGGTCTTGACGAACTGCGACGACTCGAGGTCGACGCGGTTGCGCCCGTCGCGCTTCGAACGATACAGCGCACGATCGGCGCGCAGGAACATGTCGGCGAGTTCCTCGTCGTTCCTGGACAGGCCCGCAACGCCGAAACTCGCCGTGAGCGGCTGGCGCCGGCCGTTGACCCTGAACGCCGTGCGCTCGACGCGAGAACAGAGATCATCGGCGATGCGGATCGCATCCTCGATCGTCGTACCCGGCAGCACGAGCGCAAACTCCTCGCCGCCGACCCGGGCGAGAATATCCTCGGCGCGTCTCGCGGAACGTAGCACCTCGGCAAAGTGGCGCAGCGCGGCATCGCCGACGGCGTGCCCGAATTCGTCGTTGACCTGCTTGAACCGATCGATGTCGGTCATGATGACCGACAGCTGCCGATTGCTGCGTCGAGCGGACGCGAACGCGAGCTTACCGTGCTCGATGAAGCCGCGCCGGTTGAGCAGGTTGGTGAGCTGATCGCGGATCGCAACTTCCTTCATCTGCTCGAGCAGATCGGATGCGAGCATGAGAATGACGAACATCGCGAGTCCCGAATAGCCCGCCGGCAGGGTCAGGAAGTTCACGTACAGGTACAGGGACTGCCATGCCTCGTCGCCCGCGGCGCCCTGCATGCCGGCGATGACTCCGGCGACGAGCTGGGTTGCGCCCAGGATCAGCATCATGACCGCGGCCGCGTACTCGGCGGGGCGCGGCTTGGCGCGATGAACGAGGACGATGCGGGCGGAAAGAAACAGCGAAACCGCCGCGGCGATCGGCACTAGTGCCGTCCGCATGCCGACGTGCGGATCCACGAGCGTAGCCCATGCGATCGCGCCGAAAACCGCGCCGGCCGCCAGCCAGACCCAGCGGCCCGGCGGTCCACGACGGGTTCGCTGCCGATGACCGATCAGCCCGAGGACGATCAGGATCAGGGCGAGACCGTTCACGGTCAGCCAGTAGGATTCGAAGTTCGGAAAGCTCGTCGCGAGGAGATTGCACGACCATTGCACGGTCGCCGCGAGGAAACCGAGCGACCAGCTGATTGCGTATGGCTTGCGCCCGAGAAACCACCAGACCATCAGAAAGATGAGGGAAATCGTCGCGGTCGTGAGCGTCAGCGCGATGAGTATGTAGAACAACGGGTTGGTCATCGAGCGTCTGTCCCGATACGAGTGCGTGGCGGTTTCCTCGCGATATGTTGTCAAAGCCGGACCGTTTTGGCCCGGACCCAGCGCACGATTTGACGCGCTCGCTCTACCTTGTTTGTACCGAAACGGACTTTATTTGGGCGAGAAGGCGCATTCCAACGTAAACGCCTAATTTTTCACCAGATTTCCGCGTGATCCGGGACAGCAGGCGGGTGCCCCCGGCATCCAGGTGGACGAGCAGCGAATGGGTCGATTCGCGCTCAATCGACACGATCTCCGCGTCGAGGCGGTTGAGAATGGAGGACGCCTCGGTGGAATCGGTGACGAGGCTCACATCGTTCGCCCGTATCCGGATCCTCAAGCCCCCGGCCGCCGGGATGTGATGCCCGGGGAGCCACAGCGCGCCGCCCGGAATCTCGGCCCTGCTCACATCGTATTCTGGGTCGTAAGCCGAGCTGTGCGCTCGCACCACCGCGCTCGCCTCGCTGCCGCCGAGCACGGGCAATTCGGTCATGAGAAGGACCTCGGCGAGGTCCCCCGCGGCCACGGCGCGGCCTTCGTGCATGACGACGAGCTGGTCGCACAGCAAAGCGATTTCGTCGATATTGTGGCTGACATACACGATGGGCAGCCCGATCTCGGCGTGCACGCCCTCGATGAACGGCAACACCTCGGCGCGTCGTTCGACGTCGAGCGCCGACACGGGTTCGTCCATGAGCAGGAGCTTGGGCGCCGACAACAGCGCGCGTGCGATCGCGACCCGCTGTGCCTCGCCGCCGGACAGCGTCGACAGCCCGCGATGGAGCAACGTCCCGAGGTCCATGAGCTCGATGACCCGCTCGGGAGCTGGTCCGCCGCCGCCGGCGCGGCGCGTCGCGTAGCGGAGATTGCCGGCGACGTCGAGGTGCGGGAACAGGCGTGGCTCCTGAAACACGTAGCCGATCCCTCGCCGATGCACGGCGACGCGACGGTCGGCGCCGGAGTCCAGGCTCAGCGCTCCGAGCGTGAACACGATGTGGTCGGGCGTATCGAGGCCCGCGAGGCATCTGAGCAGCGTCGACTTGCCGGCGCCCGACGCCCCGAACAGGCCCGTGATACCGTCGAGCCGGACGTCGACGTCGACATCGAGCGCAAAGCCGTGCCGTTGCCACGCGGCGCGGACGTGCAGGCGCTCGCCGCCGGCTTCCGCACTCATCGGGTCGCCGCCCGCCGGTTGACGTAGAAAGTAACGAGCAGCACGGCGAACGCCAGGCCCAGCAGCAAGAGAGAGAGCCGGTGCGCGGCCGCGTAGTTCAGCGACTCGACGTGATCGAATATGGCGATCGAGATCACGCGTGTCTCGCCGGGAATGCTGCCGCCGACCATCAGCACGACGCCGAACTCGCCGAGCGTATGCGCGAAACTCAATACGGCGGCGGTCAGCACGCCGTGTGCCGACAGCGGCAGCGCCACGCTCTGAAACGCATCCAACCTCGATGCGCCGAGGGTCCAGGCCGCTTCGAGTTCCCGTCGTCCAAGCGTCTCGAAAGCCTGCTGCAGCGGCTGAACGACGAACGGCAGGCTGTAGACGCAGGAGGCGATGACGAGACCCGAAAACGAGAAGGTCAGCGCCTGCCCGGTCAGTTTCACCCACCAGCTGCCGATCGCACCGCCCGGGCCGAGCAGGATCAGCAGGTAGAATCCCATGACGGTCGGCGGCAACACGATTGGCAACGCGACGAGCGACTGCACGACAGGCTTCGCGCGTGACTCGGTGCCGGCGAGCCACCAGGCGATGGGCATGCCGATTGCGAGCAGGATCAGCGTCGTCGTCGCCGCCAGGGCGAGCGACAGGCTAAGGGGTCCGAGACCGTCGTTCATGGCGGCGCGGCCGCGGCGCGATAGCCGAGCGCGACGAGCCGCTGCCGGACCGGATTCGACCGGAGGTAGTCGACGAACGCGGCCGCCGCTTCGCTGCCGGCGCTGTGCCGCAACCAGACCACCTGCTGCTCGATGGGCGGATGCATGTCCGCCGGCACTTCGAAGCTGCACGCGGTCGGGCCGGGCCGGGCGACGAGCTGGCTCCTGGCGATGAAGCCCAGGCTTGCATTGCGCGTTGCCGTGAACTGCAGAACCTGCGCGACGTTCTCGCCCGTCACGATCGCCGGCTGAATCGTGTCCCACAGGCCGCGGGCTTCAAGATACGCACGCGCTGCCCGGCCATAAGGTGCAACGCGCGGGTTGGCGATCGCCAGCCGCTTGAGGTCGGGCCTTGCCAGCGCCGCTTCGCAATCGTCGATCGCGGGGTCCGCCGACCAGAGAACGAGAATTCCCTCTGCGTAAGTGAAACGGCTGTCCGGCACGATGCGGGCGTCGGCCTCGAGTCGAGCGGGACGCTCGGCGTCCGCGGACAGAAACACGTCGAACGGCGCTCCGTTCACGATCTGGGCATACAGCCGGCCGCTGGACCCGGTCACGAGCCTGAGCGAGTGACCCGAATCCCGTTCGAAATCGTCCGCCAGCGCGGCCAGCGGCACCGAGAAGTTGCTCGCGACCGCGACGGTCACCGTTTCACCTTCGGCCACCGCAGCGGTGGCCAATGCGGCTGCGGCCAGGACCGCATGCCGCCAGACCTTCAGCACGCGTCGTCCTCCTGCCGTTGCCCTGACCGAGCACGATAGCGGACGCCGCCCGGCAGGCCAAGGCCGTGGCCAGCGGCCAGCAGATGTCGCCGGGCGAATTGAATTTGTCCGCCGGACGGCGGTCCAAGCGTTGCGTACAGGGGAGAACGTCATGCGCAAATCGGGCGCGAGACTCGACCGGCGCGAATTTCTCATGCGCGTGGGGCGGAGCGCGGGTGGCGCCGCCATGCTCAGGACGATGGCGGCGCTCGGCATCGGTTCGAGTCTCGCGGGCTGCGGCTCATCGTCTGCCGCCAGTGCCCCGGGCGCAGCACCGCCGACCGGTGGCGGCGCGGAACCATCGCCGCGGCCCGGCGACTGGCCGCCGAACGCGGGCGCCGGCCAATCCGTGCTCATACTCGGCGCAGGAATCGCCGGCATGACGGCGGCCTTCGAGCTTGCCAAGCTCGGCTACGACTGCACGATCCTCGAAGCACGTGACGCGGCCGGCGGCCGCAATCGAACGCTGCGCGCCGGCGATCTCGTCGAGGAAACCGATTCGACTCAGCGCGTCGCCTTCGACGCGAGCGACGAGCTGTACTTCAATGCGGGACCGTCGAGGATCCCGCATCATCACGAGTTGCTGCTCGGCTACTGCCGCGAGTTCGGCGTCGCACTCGAGACCTTCGTCAACGACAACCACGCCGCGCGACTGCACGATCCTCTGTCGTTCGGCGGTACGCCCGAGCTCGCGCGCCGGGTGCGGAGCGACCTGCACGGTCAGCTCGCCGAACTGCTTTCGAGCGCGATCGACCAGGGCGCTCTCGACCAGGCGCTCGACGCTGCCGACCGCGATCGCGTGCTCGACATGCTCACGACATTCGGCGATCTCGGCGCCGGGCGCCGCTACGGCGGAAGCACGCGCGCGGGTTTTCCGGGCCAGGAGGACGTCGGCAGCCGCCGGCGCGGCGAAACGCTCGCGCCGCTCGACCTTGCCGACCTGGTCAGCTCGGGCTTCTGGACGGAGCGGCTGAGCTTCACGAGTGGACTCGATCAGCAGGCGACCATGCTGCAGCCCGTCGGCGGCATGGACCGCATCGCCCGCGCCTTCGAACAGCGTGTGGCGGGCGATCTCGTGCTGAACGCCCGCGTCACGGCGATCCGCAAGACGGTCAGCGGCGTTCGCGTGGACTACGAGCTACTGGGCTCGGCGACGTCCATCGAAGCCGATCACTGCATCGTGACGTTGCCCGCAACGGTGCTGACCGAGATTCCCGGCGACTACTCGCCCGCGCACAAGGCCGAGATCGACGCGTTCCGGTACACGTCGGCCGTGCGCATCGCCTTCCAGTCACGGCGTTTCTGGGAACAGGAGCATTCGATCTACGGCGGAATCTCGTGGACCAACCAGGACATTACCCAGATCTGGTACCCGAGCCACGGTTTCGGCAGCCGCGACGGCATCGTGCTCGGTGCGTACGCTTTCGGCGGGCCGCCCGGCGATCGCTTGACGGCGCTCACGCCCGGCCAGCGCACGGCAACCGCGATCACCGAAGCGAGCGCCGTGCATGCGGCGTTCACGACAGAGGCCGTGAACGGCGTGAGCGTGGCCTGGGCAAAGGTACCGTTCCAGCGCGGCGCGTGGGGCGTGTCGACGCCGTCCGTGCTGTTGACGCCCGACGATCGACTGTTCTACGCCGGCGAACACCTGAGCATGCTGCAAGGATGGCAGGAGGGCGCGATCCTGTCGGCCTATCGCGCCATCGACGGTATCGTCGCCTCGGCCACGGGCTAAGGCCCGCGGCGGGCAGGTTCTATTCGACGGCGACGTTCAGGGGTTTCGACGGCGGCAAGGTGTCCGGTTCGGGACGCGCGCCGTACGCCGGCGGCGGCCTGCCTCGTTCGAGTGCGCCGAGATCCGGCGCGGAGCCCGAGTAGCCGTCGTTGATGTTCGGCAATACGGTTCCGGCATCGACGGCGAGCGACGCGTCGCCCAGTGTCACGTCGGTACCGGACCAGAACGCCGTGTAGCTGGCCGGCAGGACCAGCGGCGTGGCAAAGGTCTGATCGTCGAGAATCCGGCCGTTGGCCTCGAAGGGCGAAGCGCTCCGAAGCTCCTCGAGATCGTTGCCGGTCGCGTCGAAGAACCGGAACGGCCCGTCGGGCGACCAGCCGTTGTAATCGATGTCGGCGCGAATCAGGTCGGTCGTGACGAAGGCCGGTCCACTGAGCCCGACCAGGATATTGTTCTTCATCTCGAAATTGCCGGCGTAGGCCGGATAACCGCCGGACTGGGTATAGCCGAGCGACGTCCAGGCCCAGGCGCCCCAGTTGCCGGTACCCAGCGTCCTTGCCGACGTGTTGTGATAGATGAAGAAGCCGTTCGGATCGTTATTGAGTTTGTACGCGCTCGCGGCGAGGTTCAGGAACAGGTTGCGAAAAATGTACACGGGCCCGCCCCAGACCGGCTGCAGGCTCGCGCCCATGTTGGCGTTGCTGACGCGGTTCTCGAAGGCGCGTACGTTGCGGTGCGCAAAGTCGAGTTCGAGTCCGTCGTCGCCCGTCCATTTGACGTCGTTGCCGTAAAAATCGATCGCGAGGTTCACGATCGAGGTCTGGTTGGAAAGGCCGAGCGCGTCGCCGAAACCCGAGATCGTGTTGAAGCACACGGTGTGGCCCTGGCCCGAGACCGCAATGCCCTCGGCGTTGAAGGTCACGCTGCCGACGGTCGGCCAGTCGAATTCGCCCTCGAGGACGTTGTCGCAAATGTAGAAATCGCGGTTCGCGCCGGAGCGGGCGGATATGCCGCGCTCGACGTTTACGAATCGCGAATAGCGAATGACCGTGCCCGTCGTGCCGCTCGACCTCGCGCCCCACTGGCTGCCGGTCACGGTCACGTGCTCGAGGTAGATGTGCTCGCCCGAAAGCGTCACGCCGTAGGTCTGTCCGGTTGCGTCGATCGTGACGTCGCCGGCGCCCGAACCGCGGATGACGATCGGATTGCTTGCCGTGCCGTCGGCGCTCACGGTGAACGCGCCGTAGGTGCCGGCCGCGAGCTGTATGACGTCGCCGGGCTGCGCGGCGCCGATGGCGGCGCCGAGCTCGGCGGAGTCCGACACGGCGACGAACCTCGGCGCCGCGGGGTTCTCGAGCGGCAGCGGGCGCGTCGCCGCCGTGACGGTCTGCTCACGGTCGCCGCCGTCCGGGTCGGACACACGAATCCTGACGTCGTAGCTGACCCCGGGCGCGAGCTTCATTACGCTGCCCGCGAACTGCTCGATGGGCACGGGCAGGCCGTAGGTACTCGGCGGGGTCTCGCCGCTCATCAGCTCGGGACGTACGCGAAGCAGCGGCAGGCCCGGCGACCATTCATTCGTGCCGCTGCGACGATAGTCGATCGTCGCGACCGCATCGCCGTCGTCATCGCCGCTGATCGGCACCGAAAAACCCAGGCAGCAGACCGTCGGCGGATCGATGACAATGTCGTCTACAACGACGTTGTCCGCCGATCGTGCGGCGGCAGACCATGTCAGCATCGCGGCGAAGAGTGGCCACCACGCGGGGATTCTCGCCATCACGTTCACTCGGTCACCACCTTGCTGACCTCGTCGGACAGCGCACTGTGATTGCCGGACGTGTCGAAAGCCGTCACGGCGAAGAACCACTCCCCGGCTGCGAGACCGCCGATTGCGGCCGACGTCGCCGTATCGTCGTCGATCGTTGCCAACTCGCTGTAGCTCGCCGATGCCTGGCCGTAGTGCACGGCGAAGCCCGCGAGATCGTCCAGGGTGCTGCCGTCTTCGTTGGTCGTCGGGATGTCCCAGGAGACGAGCGCCGACCCGGCGGGGCGCGCGACGACTTCGAGATCGAACGCCGCAAGCGACGCGCTATCCGTCCCGTCTTCGACCGAGATCACGATGCCGCTTGTCGTACCGACGTCCGCGGCGCCCGGAGTTCCGGTGAGCGCACCCGTTTCGGGATCGAAGCTCGCCCAGACGGGCGCGTTGACGATCCGGAAACTGAGCGCGTCGCCGTCCTCGTCGCTTGCCGTCGGCGTGAAATCGTAGCGGTCGTCCACCATGACCTCCAGAGCCGGCGAGCCGGCGATGCTAGGCGGGGTGTTCGATGCCGGCGGCCCGGGATTCCGCGGATCGTCAGACGCGGAACCGCCCCCTCCTCCACAGGCGGCGGCCAGCAACAGGCCGAGCAGCAGTCCGGGAACGCGCTTGTGCATGCTTCGAGAATCGTGCGGACGACGAGATCACGGTAGCACAGGCGGGATGAACCGGGAGCCGGCGGCGATCGAAAGTGTGAAGCGGCGCAACAATGCCGTGGCCCCGACAACGGGTGTCAGTAGTTGAAACGGAACCGGACGTAGGCGTTGCTGGCGTCGTCAAGCTGGCTGAAGAAGGTCTGTGGTTCGTCGCCACCGAACAAGCTGGCGCCAGCCACGAATGTCCATTGGTCGCTGTAGCGAAACGTAAATGAGGGCCGCAGGTAGAAATCCGCGTCGCTGGGCGAGAAGAACGTGAACAGCGACCAGGTGTAGCGGTCGCGGTCCGTTCGGTAGGTCAACCGGTTGCTGAGCACGTGCCGGAGCTCGTCGGGCTCGAGCGCCGGAAACGGCGAGTTGGCGAGCAGCGCATCGTGATCGAGCGTCCACTCGAGATAGTACTGCAGCCCGACCGTGAAATTGGGCTTCGCCTCCCACTCGTAGCCGGCCAGGAACCGGAGCTGGTCATTCGGCAGCAGCGGATTGCCGCCGGAGCGATCATCGCGCGAGTCATAGTAGCTCGCCTCGGCGTTGACGATCCCCGGCCCGAGCGGCTGCCTGAGACTCGCGCCGTAGGCGGACAGCGGAGCGAAGGTCGGCTTCAGGTCCTGAGTCAGCGCAATCGGCTGCTTGAAGAAACCGCGGTAACCGTACAGGGCATACTCTCGTCCCCGTACGGTCTTGAACAGGCGCAGCGCGAATTCACCCGTGTCGAAGGACTTCTCGGGTCGAACGGCACGGAGCGGCGGGTCGGGCGCGATGTTGCCGCCGGACGGCGGAAAGAAGAACGAGAAGCGCTCGCCATCGAGGTAAACGTCGGGGTCGAATACTGGCGTCCAGACGAAGTCGACGTTGAGCGCATCGCTAAACCAGCTTGCACGCACGGCATCGCCCGGTGCTTTGAGGTATTCGTCGTCTCGCCCCGCGAAGAACGAGACGAAGTCTTTCGGGAACAGGTCGTTCAGGAACACGAGATCGCCCGTGCCCCAGGTCTGCACCTGTCGGCCGATCTTGAGATCGAGGCTTTCGGTGGGCGAGAACGACACGCTCAGATCACGAAACTCGCCGATCCAATCGTCCGCCACACCGTCGTAACCGACGTCCGCCTTGAGGCCTAGCGTAACGCCGGCGGGCTGCCAGTCCGACTCCACGCGCAGGCGCAGCTCGCCGAGCGTCTCCCGCTGCCGAACGAGCGGATCCTCGCTCGCGCGCGTGCCGAACGCCCCTTCGAGAAAGCCGCTCCAGGCCACGCCCGTCGTCGCTTCGGACCAGTCGTCGTCGCCCCAGTCCTCGTCGGACCACGGGTCGTTTTGCTGTGCGACAGCGAGCGCGGGAAACAGCGCCAGGGCGAGCCAGGGCCTCATCGCTCGAGCTCGGTCAATCCTTTGGCCGCGCCAACCACTCGCGCGGCGGCGAACGCAGCGAACGCTCGGTGAATACGTCGGCGGGAATACCGATATCGTACCTGATGAAACGAAATTGCATATCGGTCTGGCCACCGCCGGCCAGGTCGGAGACCCGGCTCGTCGTGACGGTGGGGTGGCCGTCGATCTCTTCGACCTCGAGTACGTCGACGCGCCGGTAGGTCTCGCCATTCGCATTCCGGTACTCGATTTTCATGGGCAGAAACGTGGCTCGGTCGATCCAGGTGGTGTAGCGCTCGAACTCGACGCTCGAAGGGTCTTTCGGGGTGTGCTCGACGATGTAGTGGACATCCGTCGTATCGATCAGCGTGTGAACGTCGTCGCCTGGCCGCCTGCCGGATACATCCTCGTAGAAATAGTGCGCGCCGACGAAACTCGTGCGTTTGTCGCCGGCCGAAATGCGCTTGACGAGGTCGAGACCGGGCAGGTACAGCCAGCGATCGTCGTCGCGCTCCACGTGCTTGTTCACAAGAAATACGGTATTGCGAACGTCCGGCGGCTGGCTGAAGGCGACGAGGAATTGCTGGTCCCCGCCGTCGGCAACGTCACGCCTCAATACCGTGAACTGACGGCGCTGTTGCCGGCCCTGGCCGTCGGTAATGATCATACGGACCTCCGACCGGCCGTCCGCGCCGGCGTAGTAGGACGCCGCGTTGGCCCGCGCGACGATTTCGTTGGCATCGCCCGGGGGCTGGCCGGCGAAAGCCAGCGACGTGGCGAGCAATGCGATGGCGACGCTTGCAGCCTTGTTCATGTGTCTGTCTCCTGTCACGGTGTTTCGGCGGGCTCCGGCACGCGATCGAACGCTCCCTCACGGCGCTGTTCGACAAACAGCCAGGGCCCGGCCCAGGCGATCAGGGCCGGCAGGACAATCAGCGTCGTCACGCCCGACAGCGCCATGATGGCCGCCATGAACGCACCGACCGTAATGTAGGGAACGAGCGGCGCGAAAAACAGCGGCGTGAAGCCGATCGCGATGACGATGGCGTTGCGTGCGATCGCCCGCGCCGGATCCTCGAAGACGGCGCTCATGGCACTCTCGAACGACGCGCTCGCGCGCATCAGCGCCCGAAAGCGTTCGATGAAGTGGATGGCGAAATCGACGGAGAGGCCCAGTGTCAGTGCGGACAGTACCGCGATCGGCATATCGTAATCCTTGCCGATCCAGCCGATGATGCCGTAAACGCCCAGGATCGTTATCGAGAGGGGCACCATCGCAAGCAGGCCTATGCGGACACTGCGGAACAGGATCGCCATCATCACGAAAACGACTGCAAACGCGCCGCCCAGGCTGGACAGCATGCCGCGCACCATGGAGTCCTGCCAGACCACGTTGATGAACGTCTTGCCGGCCCAGCGAACCTCGACGTCCTCCCCGAGCGAGGTGTCGGCAAGATAGGCATCGAAAGCCTCTATCACGCGCGTCATGTCGCGGTTGTCGCCACTCGCGAGCTGTATCCAGATCGCCGTCGACGTGTAGTCGGGAGTGGCGATGTGCCAGAGGTCCTGCGGCCGATGCGATGACTGGAATTGCAGCAGCGTCTGGGCCACCGCCGGCACGCTGTCCGGCAGCCGGTAGTCCTCGGCGTTGCCGCTCCGGAGCTCGCGGTTGACGACCTTGACCACATCGGGCAGCGCCGTCGTCTTGCCGACATGACCCGATGCCTGAAGCGCGGCCTGCATGCCTTCGATGGCGGCCAGCGCGTCAGGGCGCTGGAAATACTTGGCGTCGGTCTGCGCCGACTCGGCAAGCGCAAGCAGGGACTCGAGCGTCTCGATCAGGTCGGCATTCTCGGCTTCGAACAGCGCGTCGTCGATTGCCGCGATCACGTCGCCATACCACGCGCCGGCAGTGTCGGCCGGTGCCTCGAGCGCCGCCGTTACCCGCGCCATTGCGTCCTCCCGGCCGGGCAGAACGGCCAGTGCGTCGGCCGCGAATTCCCGGCGGGCCTCTTCGACGTCCGTGCTCAATACGACATAGGCGTCGTACGTGCCGGCGAAGTGCTCGTTTAGCACCCGGTCGGCGACGCGGATCGGATGATCCGCCTTGAACCAGCGGACCGGGTTGTCGTTGATTTCGATGCGGTAGATGCCGGCAATGCTGACTGCGATGACCAGCGCGGCAACCGCACTGATCGACTTGCCGCGGCGTGCCGCCAGGCGGCCGGCGCCTCTGAGCATGCGAGCCAGCGGCGTGTCGACCGCTGCCCCCTGGCTGGCGGTCTCGAGCTTCTCGAGCGACGCGGGCTTCATGCGGACGACGTAGGCCGGAATCATCAGGATCGTCAGGACGAAGGCGAGCAGGATGCCGAAGCCCACGAACGCGCCGAATACCTGCACCGGCGGTATCGGGGTCAGCATCAATGAGAAGAACCCTGTCGCCGATGTCAGCGAAGTGTAGAGCATCGGGGTAAACAGGTGGCCGACGACGTCGCCGATCGTCTCCCTGGGCGTACGCTCGCGTGAGTAGTTGTCGGCGAACTCGGACATGATGTGCACGGAATCGACGACCGCGATCGGCATCAGGAAGATCGGGATCATCGAACTCATGATGTGGACGGTGAAGCCCATTCCGATCAGCAGACCCATCGTGATCACTACGGTAGCCAACGCAACCAGCATCGGCGCCGTCACGAGCGCCGCGCTGCGAAAGAAATACAGCATGAGCAGGAAGATCATCACGCCGGCAAGGGGTGCCGAAATGCCCATCTGCACGAACATGTCGTGGCCGAACGTGTCTTCGGCGACCGGCAGCCCGGTGATGTGGATCTCGTCGTCCGTTGCGAAGCTGTCCGCGATCGCCCGGATCTCGCGGGACAGCGGGTAGCTCAGATCCTTGGACTCGATCGGGACGTAGATTGCCGCGGCGCGACCGTCGCCGGCGACCAGGGTGTCTATCAGCATCGGCAGCCGCTCGGCCCTGGTGCGAATCGCGCGCGCCTCCTCGACCGTGACCGGCGCGTCCCTCATCATCCATTCGAAGCGAATCTCGCCGGGCCCGCCCTGCGAGATGTTGTCGGCCGCGGACAGGGACATGACGTCCGGGACGACGACGCCGTCGAGCGCCATGATCCGGGCTGTGAGTTCGTGCAACACCCGGAGCGACACCGGATTGTAGATGCCGTCGGGATTCGAGCGATTGACGACGCCCACGACAATCGCGTCATGTATCCCGAAGCGCCGTTCGGTTTCGTTATGGAACACCCGGTCCGGCTGCTCGGCGGCCAGCATGTTCTCCGGGTCGGTATCGATGCGTATACCGGCGATCATCGCGGCCGAGACGAGCGTCGCGAGCGCGACGATCGTGAAGACGAGCAGCGGTCGCGCCGTAGCGATGTGTGCGACAGTGTGCTTCATGAAGTGCGGCCCTCAGCTTGCCTTGAGCCGGTTGACGCCGAGCATTTTCAGCACCGCCTTCTCGTAGTACGGCTCGGTCTTTGCATGCCGTACCTTGTGCAAGAAGTACTTCTCGTATGCCACCTTGGCAACGTGCACCCACTTGCCGCGAGACGCCCAGTTGGTGTTTCTCGGCGGAATCTGCGGCAGCGCGATGAACGCCACGCCCGAGTCGCCGAAGTCGGCGAGGCATACGGCGTTCCAGGTCGCCTTGACCGACGGCGATTCACCGTTCAGCACCGCGACCAGGTTATGGGTCGTGGCCGTTACCATCGACTCGATCATGTAGCCGGTCTTGGGCGCGCCGGTCGCGACCGGCGTCGGACCGACCGGAGGAATCGCCACACAGACGCCGACAGCGTAGATATTCGGATAGGTCGGATTGCGCTGGTGTTCGTCGATCAGGACGAACCCGCGCGGGTTGGTGAGTCCCGCGATGCCGGTAACCGCATCGACACCCTTGAACGCGGGGAGCACCATCGAATGCACGAAGTCGAGTTCGTGACTCCTCCTGTCGCTGCCGTCTTCGTCGACCTCGGTGACGTGCATGCGCCCGTCGTCGACGCTCGTGATTCTTGCGTTGCAGAACCACCGTATGTGTCGGTCACGAAGCTCGGATTCGAGCAGCGACTTGGTATCCCCGACGCCGTCGAGGCCCAGGTGGCCGATGTAGGGTTCCGGCGTCACGAACACCATCGGCACCTGGTCGCGGATCTTGCGCTTCCTGAGTTGGGTATCGAGTATGAAAGCGTACTCGTAGGCCGGACCGAAGCAGGACGCGGCAGGCGCGGCTCCGATGATCACGGGTCCGGGGTTCTCGCAGAGCCGCTCGAAGTCCTCATATGACGTCACGGCGTGGTCCGTCTTGCAAATCGACTGTGTGTGGCCGTCCGGACCGAGTCCGGGCACTTCCTCGAACGCGAGTCTGGGACCGGTGGCAATGACGAGGTAGTCGTAGTCGAGCGAGCGTCCGTCGCGAAGTTCGAGTCGATTCTCGCCCGGGTACAGGCGCTCGACGCCCTGCCCGTCGAACTCGATGCCCTGCTTCTTCATGAGGTCGGGCAGATCGACGACGACCTGTTCCTCGCGCCTCGTTCCCACGGCGACCCAGGGATTGGACGGCGTGAACTCGAATCGGTCGCTGTCGCCCGCGACGACGATATCGTGCGCTGCCGGCAAGGATTTTCTGAGTTCGTACGCCTGGGAGATGCCGCCGATGCCGGCGCCCATCACAACGATTCTGGCCATTTTCGCTACTCCTCCGCCCCCCGCGGGCGCGTCAATGAGCGAGAGTATATTACTTACCTCTAAATTAGTCTATACTAATATTTAATTATCTAATGTACCCTAGCCCACGTCCTTCCCGATCATCCCGCGAATCGGGGACGGATGCGGGCTAGCGGCTTTCGGTGCGCGGGCGCCGGACAGGCGGAAGGCAGGGATCGATGGACACATCTGGCAATATGCAGGCAGCATGCAACGACGAGCCGCGCGCGGACATGCGCGAACACGCGGCGGAAGCTGCGGCGCTCATGAAGGCCCTGGGGCATGAAGCCCGGCTCGTCGTGTTATGCACGCTCGCCGAGGGCGAACGCTCGGTGGGAGAACTCAACGCGCTGGTGCCGCTGTCCCAGTCCGCCCTGTCACAACAGCTCGCCCGGCTGCGTCGCGACGGGCTCGTCGATACGCGGCGGGACGCACAGACGATTTACTATTCGTTGCGGCCTGGACCCGCTGACCGGGTCATTCGCGTGCTGCACGAGTTGTACTGCGGTGAGCGGTCGTAAGGGGCTAAGGGTGCAGATCGCCCGCGCCCGGGTGCGGGTGCGAATCGGGGGATTCCGTGGGGAGGGGTTGCGCCGAGGCGCGAACGATCTGCGTGGGGGTGCTCGGTAGCTCCAGGTTCAGGCAGCCTGGATCGGGTAAACGTTGATTTCCGGATTGTGCGGCCGCTGCCTGAGCAGCTTCTCCTGCCGCGAAAGAGCTCGGTCCACGGCCTTGGCTACGCGCCGCGCCGAGCGGTTGATGGCGAGGTACAGGTCGTCGCCCGACAGGTCCACGATGACGGGCGGCAGACTTTTCATCAGCACCCGGAGCAGCGCGGTCTTGTCCTGACTGCCCCGCGGCCCGTGCATGTCCTTCAGGTACGCGTCGACCGCGACGATCTCAGCCGTGAACGGCTCGAGCGCGGCTTCGATACTGCTCTCGGTCCACGCCGATATCGCATGCGTCAGCGGGAATCCCTGAGCCTGGATCCTGAGGTCTATCACGTTGCTTCTCCATACCCGTGGCGTTGTCTCAAGTCGAATCATAGCGCTCGCCAAGCATCGGTACAGTCGAACTACTCGATTAAACGATTCGGCCATATCGAACTCTTGATAGTTCGGAAAAATCAGATTATCGCTTCGCTAAATTCGTCTATACCGATATATTGCGGGGTTTAGAATTAAAGTGTTGTCAGGCAGGTTTACCCGTCCTGGCTCGGGGAAGACCGGGAGGAAGCGATGCGTCATCTCAACTACAGTCACCTGCAGTACTTCTGGGCAGTGGCCCGCGAGGGCAGCATTGTCGCGGCCTCCGAGGTGCTGCACGTCACGCCGCAGACCATCAGCGGCCAGCTCAAGCTGCTCGAGGAATCCGTCGGTCAACCGCTGTTCGACCGGTCCGGACGCAGGCTCGTGCTATCCGAAATGGGCCGGGTCGTCTACCAGTACGCGGACGAGATCTTCTCGATTGGCGCCGAACTCGCCAACGTGGTTCGCGGCGGCCGCGGCGGCGGACCCGCCGTGCTCAACGTCGGCATGGTCAGCTCCATGCCGAAACTGATCGCCGAGCGCATCATCGCGCCAGCCGTCATCGACGGTCGCGAGCAGGGACGGCCGATACGTGTGCGCTGCACCGAGGCCGGCCTCGAGCAGCTGCTCGCGGAGCTGTCGATCCATCGCCTCGACCTCGTTCTGTCCGACCAGCCGGCGCCGAGCGGGCTGGGGTTCAAAGCCTACAACCACCGCCTCGGCGAAAGCGGCCTGTCCTTTTTCGCGCGCAAGCCGGCCAACGCCGAGTTGAAGCGCAACTTCCCGCAGAGCCTCAACAACGCCCCCATGCTGCTGCCGTCCAAACAGACGGCACTGAGACGGCAGATGGATGAGTGGTTCGAATCGCATGGCATCGCGCCTGAAATCGTCGGCGAATTCGCGGACAGCGCGCTCATGAAGGCGTTCGGCGAAACCGGCACCGGCCTGTTTGCAGCGCCGACCGTCATCGAAAATGAGATACGCCGCATGTATCGCATGAGCGTGATCGGCCGGTCCGCCGACGTAGTCGAGAGCTTCTACGCGATCTCGCCGGAGCGTCGGTTGAAACACGATGCCGTGGTCGCGATCACGCAGCGCGCTCGCGACGACCTGTTCGCGAGCGATCACAGCCTGGAAGCAGTCGGCTCCTAGTATCCTGTCCGCCGGGGCGCGTTTGCCCTTTGCCGCCGGCGCTGCGATCATGCGGCGCAACAATAAGTAGCCGCCGACCGGAAGCGAGACTCCCATGCGAATGATTGCAGCCTGCGCGCTGCTGCCGGCGCTTGCGCTGGCTGCGGCAGCTGAAGACGATGCCCTTGAAAACCTCGACATCTTCGAACTCGAGGTCGCCGCCGATCCCCAGATCTCCCCCGATGGATCGACGATCGTGTACGCGCGGCGGGCGATGGACATCATGACCGACCGGGCCGTCTCGAACCTGTGGACCATCGACGCGGATGGCGGCCGGCACCGGCCGCTCGTAACGGGGCCCGAGTCATACAGCTCACCGCGATGGTCGCCATCGGGCGATCGTATCGCCTACGTGAGCCAGGTCGAAGGCCGCGGACCGCAGCTCCACGTGCGCTGGATGGACACAGGTCAGTCCGCGGCGCTCACCAACATGCGCTGGTCGCCGTCGTCGATCACGTGGTCGCCGGACGGCACGCAGATCGCGTTCAGCCGCTTCGTCCCGAGCAGTCCCGAACCCCTGGCGAGTCCGCCCAAGAAACCCAGGGGCGCGAAATGGGCGAAGCCCGTTAGGGTCATCGAAAATATGCCGTATCGTGCCGATGGCGCCGGCTACCTCGACGTCGGCTACTCGCACATCTTCGTCGTCTCGGCACAGGGCGGTACGCCACGCCGGATCACGAGCGGCGACTACAACCACGACGGTCGGCTGAACTGGACGCCGGACGGCGAGGCCATCGTGTTTTCCGCCAATCGCCAGGCGGACGCGTCGCACGATCCGCTGGAGAGCGAGCTCTGGTCGGTCGACGTCACGAGCGGCGAGATGACCCGGTTGACGGATCGTGACGGACCCGATACCAACCCGACGATCTCGCCCGACGGTTCGAAGATCGCCTACCTCGGATTCAACGACCGGCGCCTCGGCTACCAGCAGCCGAACGTCTACATCATGGACCGCGCGAGCGGCACGACCGCGAGCATCACGGAGGACTTCGACCGGCAGATCGGCGACGTTCAGTGGGCCGGACGCAACTCGCTTTTGATCAGCTACGACGATCACGGCCGGACGCATATCGCGACGCTCAACCTGGGCGGCGCAATCCGCTCGCTTACAGACGACGTCGGCGGCGTCTCGCTGGGCCGGCCGTACACGAGCGGCAGCTATTCGGTCGCGAACAACGGCGCCTTTGCCTACACGGCGGGCCGCGCCACGCGCCCGGCCGACGTCGGAGTCGGCCGCGGGACGCGCGACCTGCGGCGCCTGACCGACCTCAACGAGGACGCGCTGGGCCACAGATCGTTAAGCGACATCGAGGAGATCACCTGGCGTTCGGCCGACGACAAGTACGACATCCAGGGCTGGGTCGCGAAACCGCCGGGGTTCGACCCGGACGAGACCTACCCGCTGATCCTCGAGATTCACGGCGGCCCCTTCGCCGCCTACGGCCCGCAGTTTGCGGCCGAAATCCAGCTGTACGCCGCGGCAGGCTACGTCGTGCTGTATGCCAACCCGCGCGGTTCGACGAGCTACGGCGACGCGTTCGGCAACGAGATTCACCACAACTATCCGAACCAGGACTACGACGACCTCATGGCCGGCGTCGACGCGATGATCGCGCGCGGCTACGTCGACGAGGACCGGCTGTTCGTCACGGGCGGCTCGGGCGGCGGCGTGCTGACGTCGTGGATCGTCGGCAAGACCGACCGCTTCCGTGCCGCGGTCGTCGCCAAGCCCGTGATCAACTGGCTGAGTTTCACGCTGACCGCGGACGGCACACACTTCTTCGCGCGCTACTGGTTTGCCGATATGCCCTGGGACAACCCGGAGGCCTACTGGGCGCGCTCGCCGCTGTCGCTGGTCGGCAACGTCACGACGCCGACGGCGCTGCTTACGGGAGAGGCCGACTACCGGACGCCGATCTCGGAGTCCGAACAGTACTACCAGGCGCTCAAACTCCGCAAAGTCGACACGGCGCTGATCCGCGTGCCCGGCGCCTCGCACGGCATCGCATCAAGGCCATCGCAGCTCATCGCCAAGGTCGACAACATCCTCGCGTGGTTCGCGCGTTACGACGACTGAAGCACACCCGGGGCGGCGTCGTGGCGGGTCGGCGCGTGCAACGGCCGGGCGAGGCTAAGCAATCCATGAACATGAAATCGATGCTGTTCTGGATGACGCTGCCCGTGATGCTGCCGCAGGCGGTTCTGCTGCGCCGCAGAGCGCCGAGATTTCCCTCGGCCGCGGGGCCTTGCGAGGGCAGCGTCGGCGACGGAGCGCTCGTGCGCCTGCTCGCCATCGGCGACTCGATCGTTGCCGGCGTCGGCGCCCGGCTGCTGTCGAAGGCGCTCGTTGGACAGACGGCAGCGGCGCTGGCCGAGCGCGGAGGTCTCCACGTTCAGTGGCAGGCGATCGGCCAGACCGGCATGACCGCGCGCCGGTTCATCGACACCCGGCTCGACACCCTGCCGAGCCAGGCGCCCGACTACCTGATCGTCTCGCTCGGCGTCAACGACGTGACCTCGCTCAGCACGGTCAGCCGCTGGCAGATCAACCTGCGCACGCTGTTCGACGCGCTCTCGGAGCGCTATCCCGACGCGCTCATCGTGTTTGCGGGCATGCCGCCGCTCGGCGGCTTCCCGCTGCTGCCGCAGCCGCTGCGCGCCTGGGTCGGGATGCGCGGTAAAGTCTTCGACGGCGCGACCGCCGGGGTCGCGCGCGAGTACGACAGCGTGCACCACGTCCCGATCGAGTTCGAGACGACGCCGGGCGCGTTCGCCGACGACGGCTTTCACCCGAACGAAGACAGCTACGCCGTGTACGGCGACGAGTTGGCCGCCGCCATCTATCGGAGACTCGCATGAATCTGCCCGACGTCACCGGTTTCTTCGACGAGGCCACGTACACGGTCAGCTATGTCGTCGCCGACCCGGCGGCCAACAGCGCGGCAATCGTCGACCCCGTGCTCGACTACGACGCCGCCGCGGGCAGGACGTCCACGCGCTCGATCGATCGGCTGCTGGACTTCATCGACGAGCGCCGGCTCTCGGTCGAGTGGATTCTCGAAACCCACGTGCATGCCGACCACCTGTCCGGGGCGTCGGTCTTGAGCGAACGACTTGGAGCACCCACAGCCATCGGCGAGCGGGTTACCGCGGTGCAGTCGACGTTCAGCAAGCTGTTCGGGCTCACCGACCTTGCAACCGACGGATCGTCGTTCGGCCACCTGTTCGAAGACGGCGAGCGGTTCAACCTCGGCGAGATAGACGCGCGGATCCTCGCCACGCCCGGGCACACGCCGGCCTGCGTCACCTACGTAATCGGCGACGCGGCGTTCGTTGGTGACACGCTGTTCATGCCGGACTTCGGTACGGCGCGAACGGACTTCCCGGGCGGTTCGGCAAGCCAGCTCTATGACTCGATCCAGTCGATCTTCGCGCTGCCCCCGGATACGCGGCTGTTTCTCTGCCATGACTACAAGGCACCGGGCCGCGACGAGTTCGCCTGGGAAACGACGGTTGCCGAGCAGCGCGCCGCGAACCGGCACGTGCGTGACGGCGTGTCGCGCGAGGATTTCATCGCGGCTCGCGAGGCCCGCGACGCCGAACTCGATATGCCTGCACTGATTCTGCCGTCCATCCAGGTGAACATCCGCGCCGGACAGCTGCCGCCGGCCGACGACAACGGCATCCGCTACCTGAAGATTCCGCTCGACGCGATGTAGGCGGCGCCCGAACGCTCGACCGTTAGGCCGCAACAGGTTGTCGGGTTATGCTGTAGCCGCATGAACACTGCTCGACTCAACCGGCTGGCCGGCCTCTGCTGCGCGCTGCTCCTGGCCCAGTCCGCCGTGGCGCAGGAAGACGACGAGAGCACGGAACCGGTCCCGCCCGCGCTCGCGTCGCTCGAGCAGGACTGGTGGAGTTATTTCGAGGGCGACGCCGGCGAGATCGGGCCGCGCGTCGAGGTCTTTCTCGATCGGATCAACCAGCAGATCTCGGAGCTGGGCCCGCAAAACCAGGAGCTCGCGCCCGCGATCGTCGAAGCCGTTCGCGACAACCTCGGGGTCTACCTCTCCCTGCGCGAGCCGATCGACGTCGAAGCGGCGAGTCTTCCCGAGGCCGACCCCGTGTACAGCCTCGAGGAGCTGCTCGCGATCGCGCATACGGCCAGGGACGCGCGCGTCGCGGCGACGGCCGCCACTAACGAGGTCGATCGTGAGCGGCGCATTCGGAGCGGCGCAAGCGGCCGGCGCGATGCGGTCTTCAAGGACTATCTCGATGCGGCCGACGGTGACAACCGCTGGCTCGCCGGCCTTCGCCTCGTGCGCGCACGCACGGCGCTCGCTATTGCCTCCCGGCGACTCGAGATACTCGCGGCGACGGCCAGCCAGGCAAGCGAGTACGCGGACGCCACCGAAGAGCGCGTCGAACTCGCGCTGAACCGGCTGGGCACGGCGAGCGGCGAGGCGGCGCTCGAACCGCTGATCGCCGACGTCGAAGCGCGCCGCGAAGCCCTCGAAGCGGCCATCGAACGCGAACGCGAAGCGCAGGTTGCCGCAAGCGGCCTCGCGGCCGACACGCCCGCGGGACGCTCGCAGGCACGCGTCGCGCAGCAGCGTGCGCTCGACGCCGAGATCGAAGTCGGACTTGCCCGGGTCGAGCTCGCCAAGGCGGAGGCGTGGCGACTCTGGACCGGACTCGAGCTCGGCACGTTCATCGACGTCGCGGAAGTCGAAAACCGTGAGCTCGAGTGGTCGGAACTCATCCGCGATCTCACCGGTGCGCTGCCCGACTGGCAACGGCAAACCGAAGGGGAACTCGTTGCCGCGCAGAGCATCGATCGCGACGATCTGGACCGTTCCACGCGCCGGATACTCGATCAGCGAGTCGGCACGGCCCAGGAGACGCTGACCCACATCGCCGAGCTGTCGGGCGTCATCGCCGATCTCGAACTCCTGATGCGCGCGCTCGACTACTCGATTGCCGAAAGCGCGGGCGCCATCCGGCAGATGCTCGGCAACGCGTTCCGGGCCGTGAAGACGGCGTGGATCCGGGTGACGGAATTCTCCGACGCGACGCTGTTCTCGGTCAACGAGAGACCGTTTACGGCCGGCGACATCATTCAGGCGCTGGTCATCCTGATCATCGGCTGGCTTTTGTCGCGAGGCATCCGGCTCGCGATCAACCGGGTCGGACGCAGGGAGTCGGTCGGTACCCAGGCGTCCCTGTACACGCTCTCCCGGCTGACGCACTACACGATCATCATCGTCGCGGCGTTGATCGCGCTGACGTCGGTCGGCCTCGACTTCACGAGCGTCGCCCTGGTCGCCGGTGCGCTGTCGGTCGGTATCGGCTTCGGCCTGCAGTCGATCGTCAACAACTTCGTGTCGGGACTCATCATCCTGTTCGAGCGCACGCTGCGCGTCGGCGACTACATCGAGCTGGATACGGGCCTGACGGGCACGGTCAAGGCGATCAACGTTCGCAGCACGCTGATCAATACCAATGACAACATCGACATCGTCGTGCCGAACTCGGAATTCGTCTCGACCAAGCTCACCAACTGGACGCTCGGTGAGCACATATTGAGAGTCCGCATCCCGTTCGGCGTCGCCTACGGCTCGGACAAGGAGATCGTGCGCAAGGCCGCGATCGAGGCCTGCGAGCACGTGCCGTACACGCTCACGCACATGCGCGGCCGCGAGCCGGACGTATGGCTCGTCGAATACGGCGACAACAGCCTCAACTTCCTGCTGCTCGTCTGGGTGAACCGGCAGGGCGCGCGCCGCCCGACCCGGACCCGCGCGGCCTACCTCTGGGCGCTCGAGGACAAGCTGACCGAGTACGGCATCGAGATTCCGTTCCCGCAGCGCGACCTGCACCTGCGCTCGGGCTGGCCTCCGCGCGATCCGGATGAGCCGGAAGCCGCGAGCGCATCGTGACTTAAGGGAGCACAGCGACAATGAACATCCAGCAACTGACCGTTCGGTTTGCGGTCTCGAGCCAGATCACGCCCGACGACGTCGCGACCATCGCGGCCGAAGGGTACCGCGCGATCGTCTGCAACCGGCCGGACGGCGAGGATCCGGGGCAGCCGACAGCGGACGCGATCGCGGCAGCCTGCGAGGCGCACGGCCTGGAGTTCGGCTATCTGCCGTTCCAGGGCAGCCTGCTGCCGGCCGGGCTTGTGGAAGCGTTCGCCGACAAGCTCAATGCCGCGGACGGACCCGTGCTTGCCTACTGCCGGTCCGGCCAGCGCTGCGGTTACCTGTACATGAACGCGCGTTCGCTGCTGGCCGACCGCGACTGAACGCGTCAGGTATTTTCGATACGGCGACGCATTCGCCGCATGCCCTCAAGCCAGCGCTCGCGGTCCCCGGCGCGGCGCTGCTCGTACGCTTCGACCTGCGGGTGCGGCAGGACCAGGAAGCGCCTGGCCTCGAGGGCCGCGACGATGCGGTCGGCGACAGCCTCGGGCCTCAGGACGCCGTCGACGTCGTTGCCGCCGAAGCCGCCCTCGAGCGTGTTCGAGTCGTCCTCGATGCCGATCATCCTCGTCGCGACGGCCTGCGGGCAGACGACCGATACCCCGATGCCGTCGTCGCCGTGCGTGATCGCAAGCGACTCCGCGAACGCGACGGCCGCGTGCTTGGTCGCCGTGTAGGCCGCATCGCCGATCTGCGAAAGCAGGCCGGCGGCCGAGGCTACGTTGACGAACCAGCCGCCGCCGCGTTCGATCATCGCGGGTACGAGAGCCCGCGCCGCGTAGACGTGCGCCATGACGTTGATCTGCCAGCAGGGCTGCCATCGATCCGCGACGTTCCCGATAGCGCCCGCCGCCGACGCCGCGAGACCGGCATCGTCGCCGAAGCCGACGCCGGCGTTGGACACGAACAGGTCGATCGGGCCCTCCGAGGCCTCGACGTCGGCCACGAGCCGGGCGATCGCATCGGGATCCGCTACGTTCACGGCCCGGGCGATGCCCTTCACGTCCTGGGCAACTCGCTTCCCCGCCGCCTCGTCGATGTCCGCAACCACGACGCGCTTGCCGTCGGCGGCCAGCCGCCGGCAGATCGCCCGTCCGATGCCGTGACCGCCGCCCGTGACGACGGCGACGCGGATCGACGCGTAGGACGGCGGCTCGATCGCCGCGCCGTCTGCACTGACCTTTGAGTCGCTCACGAGCGGCACTATACCGGCGCTTTCGACATAACGCCCGACGCAGTTAACCGACACGGCCACGCTTATGTGGCACTGTCTCGTGAGAAACGTAAGGGAGTACATGTTGCAAGTAACCGCCGCCTGCTCAGGATTGCTGTTCGCGCTGCTGTTGTCGTGCGCATACGCCGACGAACGCGCACCGGTTCGTGCCGTGCCCGAGAGCGGCGAGTCCGGCGGAGAGGAGCAGGCGACCGTGGTCGAGTCGACGGATCCCACCGACTGGCGCCTCGGCAATCTCGATCGAGTCGAAATCGGCGCCTACTCGACCAACTATGTCTCGTCGCTCGACGACGACTATCTGCTCAAGTCGTCGGTGTTGACGAGAAACTACAAGTCACGCGCGCTTTCGCTCGTCACGTTCGCGGAGCTCGGAAAGTCGCGGCTGTTTCTCGGCGTGAACTCGGAGGGGCTGCTGGGCTTTCACCTCATCGCGCGCCCCGCGCCCTCGCGGGATGCGGCGGTCGAATTCGTGCGCATGCCGTACCTCGAGGTACGTGACGCCGACGTCCCGGACGACGACGAAGCGACTAGCCGGGCGTTCAAAAAGTAAGGACACCGGAACCTATCTCAAACCAGATCGTGACCGCGTTGCGGTGCGATTGGCCGCGAGGCAAGGCGCGAGGAGCGCCGTTTGGTGACTCCAAATAAGCGACGAGCAACGCCGCATCGCGGCCAATCGCGCCGCAACCCTTCGGGCCGGTGGCTATTTTTCCGCAATCCCGCGTTGCCGCTGGCTGATGTAGCGGTGCTACACGGCGCTCGCGGCGCCTTGGCTTGCGAAAAAATAGCGGCCGGCGCGGTCACGATCTGGTTTGAGATAGGTTCTAGATCGTCGCGTCGAGCTCGATCGGACTGCCGTCGAAAAAACGTGAATAGCGCAGCGGCTCGAGATCGACGCCGGTTTCCTTACCGCTTATCAGCGCCGCGATGACCTTGCCCGCACCGGGACCGATACCGAAACCATGGCCGCTGAATCCGGTCGCCACGTAGAAGCCCGGGTAGTCGTCGAATCCGTCGATGACCGGAATGACGTCCGGCGTCGACTCGATGATGCCGGCCCAGGCCTCGCTGAATGCGACATCGGCCAGGGCCGGAAACAGCTCGCCCAAGTCCCGGCGCAGCGCCTTGAGCGAGCGTCTGCCGGGCTCGGGATTGAGGACGCGGGTTTGTTCGAAAGGTGAAACTTCATCCATCGACCAGCGGCGCGGCGCCAGCAGCTCCTCGAAGAACGGCTTGCCGAACGACAGCTTGACGATGTCCCGCTGCTCGATGACCGCGGGCAGAAATTTCAGAAACCAGCGGAACGAGGACGGTGTCACGGGGTGATCGAGTATCGCGCCGGGCGCCACCGTGTAGCCCCCATCCTGGCGCTTGCGGATGCCTATGCGGGCATCGAAGACGTTGCCGTCGAGAATGTCGGCGGCCGGCGCCGTTCGCGCCACCGTGCCGCGCACCTTGAGCTGCGGCAGCGGGACGTCGAGCGAACGGCAGAAGGTCGAGGTCCACGCGCCAGCCGCGCAGAGCACGCTGCCCGCTCGTATCCGGCCATGCTCGGTGACGACGCCGGCGACCCGGCCGGCCTCGATGTCGAGCCCGCGCACGGCGCAGCCGGTCAGGACCTCTGCGCCGGCCGACGCCGCCGCCCGCGCAATGGCCGGTGCCGCCAGATGCGGCTCCGCACGGCCGTCGCTCGGCGTCAGAAGCCCGCCCGCCCAGTTCGCCGCGCTGCCGGGAACCTGTTGCCGGACTTCTTGAGCGCCCAGGAGCCGGGTGTCCAGGCCGAACTCCTTCGCCGTGTTCAGCCAGCGCTCGAAACTCGCCAGCTCTCGTTGGTCGGCCGCGGCAAACAGGCAGCCGCCTTCGGCGAAGCCCACGTCCGCGCCGATGTCCCGGGCCAGGTCACGCCATATGGCCATGCTCTCGATCATGATCGGCAGCTCACGAACGTCGCGGCCCTGCTTGCGCACCCAGCCCCAGTTGCGGCCCGACTGCTCGCCGGCGATGTGGCCCTTCTCGCAGAGCACGACGCTCACGCCCTCCCTCGCGAGAAACCAGGCCGTCGAAACGCCGACGATGCCACCGCCGATCACGACGACGTCAGCCGCCCCCGGAATGCTGTCCGGGCTCTCCACGGGGCGCTCCCAGGTCGCTTTGACGATGTTCTCGGGCACGCGTGTCGTCCTTTCTTTGCACGTCGCTCTGGCGGCCTCACGGCTCGCCTGCGTGATAATATCAGCGCCGGCCCAAAACGGACGGTCGGCTGGTGAGACATCGCAAGACACCGCTCTTTGCTGCGGCGGCCATCGCGCTGGTCGTGAGCTGCGCGGCTGCACCGCCGATCGGCGAGGAATTCGCAAGCCGCGCCGCCGAATTCGAGACAATCGTCGAACTGCCGTTCGTGACCAACCGGGCAATAGAGATCAACTGGCGCAACGAGCGCCACTACGGCAATGAAATCGGCGGGCTGTCGGGCGGCCGCTGCACCGTCGGCCTCGACGCGGACGAGGACGGCGAGGGCAAGCTGATCGGCACCGAAGGCAGCACCGTGCTTGAAACCGTCGCCTCGCTCGACGCCGACCGCGATGCCGGCATCATCGTGTATTTTCACGGCTACTACGAGGACTTCCAACGCAGCTGCCGCCGCGCGGCGACCTTCAAGCGACGCCTCGCGCTCGACGGCGGCTTCCTGCTGTTTTCGTGGCCGGCCAATTCGACGCCGCTGACCTACGGTGACGACGTCGCCGACCTCGAGGCCAGCACGCCCGTGTTCCTGGAATTCCTGAACGAGCTCGGCCGCCGGCACGGCGCGGGAAACATCAGTATCGTCGGCCACAGCCTCGGTACGCGAGGCCTCGTCGGCGCCTTGCGCGAATGGCCGGAGGGTGAAGGCCGGTTTCGTAACCTCGTCCTGATCGCCGCCGACATCGACCGCCAGCGGTTTGTCGACGCCGTGCCGATCCTCAAAGACCGGATAGAAGAGATCACCGTGCTCGTGTCGGACCGGGACCTGGCGCTCAGGATTTCGGAGACCGTCAATGATGCGCCGCGGCTCGGTCAGTCGGACGGCGTCGTCATCGACGAGGTGACGTTCTTCGACGTCACCGACATTGCCGACCAACACCTGACCGGACACATCTATCACCTGCGCAATGACGGCGTCGTCGACATCATCCGCCGGGCGCTCTCGGCGTCGGACGAGGCCGGAGGACCGTGAACGACCGGGCCCGGCGCAAGATTGAGCCCGAGATGATGGTCGGCGTGTCTGCCGTCTTCATTGGCGTTTGCGCACTCGTCGTCTCGCTTTACGAAGCGAATATCATGCGCGCCGAGCAGCGCGCGAGCGTCTTGCCGCTCGTGGAACTCAGTCGTTCCTTCTTCGTTGCCGAAGAGCGGCCGACGGCGGACTGGCGCCTGGAGCTGCACGCCGAGAACGTCGGTATCGGCCCTGCCACGGTCCGGGACTTCCGGGTGACCGTCGACGGGCAGCCGCACCGCACCTGGGGTTCGGCGCTGGGCGCACTACTGAAGCTGGACGCCGACGTGAGCTACGGTCAGTCGACGATCAACGGCCGCACACTCCCGGCCGGCCGGCTCGTCACAATGTTCAGCCTGCGCGACCGGGAACTCGCGGCCGACGTGGTCGCCGAGTTCGGACGGCTCGAGTACGAAGCCTGTTTCTGCTCGGTCTTCGACGAGTGCTGGACGACGACGTACTCGCGGTTCGGCGTCGCCGACCCGGTCGAGGCATGCGCGCCGAACGAGTCCTCGTTCCTCGAGTAGCGCGACGAATCGCGCTGGCTGCCGCCTGAACGAGAACGGACGCGCACTCCCCAAGGGTGTGCGCGGCCGTCTATCTCGCGTACAGGTGGCAGGTATTACTTCGCGGGCTTGTGCATTTCGATGGAGCCGTTGAACGTCGCTCCGTCATCGATGCCGACGGTCGGCGCGGCGATGTTGCCCGTAACCGAGCCGCCCTTGCGGACCTTCACGCTGACCGACGCGCGCAGGTCGCCTTCGACCGTACCCTCGATGATGATCTTCGTCGCATTGACGTCGGCGATGATCCTGCCCTTGGGCTTCAGCAGCAGGCTGCACTTGCCCTGGTTGATCGTGCCCTCGACCGTGCCTTCGAGAATCAGGTCCTCGTCCGCCGACAGTTCGCCCTTGAAGTGGAGCGTTTCGCCGATGACGGACACGGGCTGCTGCCCCGCGGCCTGGGACTGGGCCGGGTTGCCCGAACGAACCGACTCCGGCACGTCCTTGAACGGCACGACTTGCGAATCGGTGTGCTTGTCGTTGCCGAAATTCGGCGTCCTCATCGTCTGCGTGTCGCTCTTCCTGGACTCGTTCATTTCCTTGCTCCCTTTGCGCCCCAGCATGACTAGGCCGCTCCCGCCGACTGGCTCTTGGAACCGGCGGCGTTGTTGGAGTCGTTGGACGCTTCACCGTGCTCCGGCTGCGCGCTCTTGGGCTTCTCGGCCGCCGACTTCCTGTCGGAGGGTCCGGACGCGGACTTTGCGCTGCCGGTCATGTCGATGCTGCCGTTGAAGGTGGAGCCCTCGTGCAGCGTGACGGTTGGGCTGACGATATTGCCCGCAACGTTGGCCGTTGCCTTGACGACGACTCCCTTGCGGCCCTCGAGGTCGCCGTCGACGGTGCCCTCGACGGTAATGTTCTCGGCCTTGAGGTTTGCCTTAACCTTGCCCTGCTTGCCGACCGTCAGGTTCGACGTATGCTTGACCTTGCCCTCGACCTGGCCCTCGATGACGAGATCCTCGTTGGCCGACAGATCGCCTTTGAATTTCAGCGTCGGTCCAAGAATGGATACCTGCCGCTTGTCTCCCAAATCGTTCGGATTGTCCATGTCACGCTCCTTGAGTCCGGTTCCACCTGTACCTGCGAGGAATCAGTATGTGAGGCCACCTTACCGATTGCCGTGACGGGAATCACAGATGAAAACAGGCGCCCCCGTTCCCCGGGCATTAGGCGCTCGCCGGCTCGCGAGATCCACGGTGGTTTTTGAGATCGGAATCAACGAGATGCGCCCGGTATCGAGGCCCGAATGTCTTGGACAGGCAATTTGATCGATGCGCATTTTTTTGCTGAAATCTGGGCGTAACCGAGCCCGGGAAACACGCCAGCGCGCGACAACATCTTGACCTGCGTGTGTCCGGGCGCCGCCCGATTCCCGGACTTTGCCTGTCGACGCAGCCCACGTGGCAACGAGACAGTTGCTTGCGGTATCGTTCGCCGCTCTGTGGTCCACTCACGAAGAGGTACAGACGCCATGCAAACCCCGAACCTAAGCAAGGCACTCAGAGCGACCGCCGGAGCGTTGTTCCTGCTGGCTTCCGCGATCGCGAGCGGGCAGGACAAACCGAATATCCTCGTCGTCTGGGGCGACGACATTGGCCAGTCCAATGTTTCGTACTACACGCGCGGCATGATGGGTTACCGCACCCCCAACATCGACCGGATCGCGAACGAGGGCATGGCCTTCACCGACTATTACGGCGAACAGTCCTGCACGGCCGGACGCTCGTCGTTCATCACCGGGCAGAGCGCCTACCGCACGGGTCTTTCCAAGGTCGGGCTGCCCGGCGCCGAACTGGGCCTCTCCGAGAAGGACGCCACGATCGCGGCGTTGCTGAAGGCCCAGGGATACGCGACCGGGCAATTCGGCAAGAACCACCTGGGCGACCGCGACGAGCATCTGCCGACCAACCACGGCTTCGACGAGTTTCTGGGTAACCTGTATCACCTGAATGCCGAGGAAGAGCCCGAGAACGAGGACTACCCGGGCGACCTCGTGCTCGCGGACGGCCAGACCTTCCGCGACAAGTTCGGGCCCCGCGGCGTGATCCGCTCGTACGCCGACGGCCGGATCGAAGACACGGGCCCGCTGACCAAGAAACGCATGGAGACGATCGATGACGAGACCGTTGCGGCGGCCCTCGACTTCATCGACCGCAAGGAGCGCGACGGCGAACCCTGGTTCGTGTGGTGGAACGGCACGCGCATGCACTTCCGAACCCACGTCAAGGACGAGCTGCGCGGCATCTCGGGCCAGGATGAGTACTCGGACGGCATGGTTGAACACGACATGCACATCGGCCAGTTCCTCGACAAGCTCGACGAACTCGGCATCGCCGACAGCACGATCGTCTTCTACTCGACCGACAACGGGCCGCACTACAACACCTGGCCCGACGCGGCGGCGACGCCGTTCCGCGGCGAGAAAAACACGAACTGGGAAGGCGGCTGGCGCGTGCCGGCCATGGTTCGCTGGCCGGGCAGGATCGAGGCGGGTTCGGTCACGAACGAAATCGTGCATCACATGGACTGGCTGCCGACCTTCCTGGCCGTCGCGGGCAGGCCGAACATCAAGGACGAACTCGAGTCCGGCAGGGTCCGTGCGATCGAGCGCCGCTACAAGAATCATCTCGACGGCTACAATATCCTGCCGCTCTTGACGGGGGAGACCGACGCGAGTCCAAGGCACGAGATCTTCTACTTCTCGGATGACGGCGACCTGACGGCGCTGCGTTTCGACGACTGGAAGCTGATTTTCATGGAGCAGCGCATCGAGGCGACTCTGCAGGCCTGGGCCGAGCCTTTCGTGCCGCTCCGGGTGCCCCTCATCTTCAACCTGCGCCGCGATCCCTACGAGCGGTCCCAGGAGACGTCGAACACCTACTACGATTGGCTGATCGACCGCGCCTTCCTGCTCGTGCCGGCGCAGGCCTACGTCGCGGGCTTCCTCGAGACCTTCCGCGAGTTCCCGCCGCGACAGAAGGCCGCGAGTTTCAGCCTCGACCAGGTCATGGAGCAGCTGTCGGAACCCGCAGGCGCAAGGTAGCCGCGTGCCGGAGGGGAAAACTGAGCCGTGGCGAACCCCAAGTTCGGCAAACTCATACGCCACATCAACTGGTACCCGCCGTTTTTGGGCGCCGGCATCCGGGTCGCATCGTTTCGCGACGACTTCACGCGCTTCGAGGTTCAGCTAAAGAAGCGCTGGTACAACCGCAACCTGTTCGGCACGCACTTTGGCGGCTCTCTGTACATGATGTGCGACCCGTTTTTCGTCTTCATCGTCACGATGAACTTAGGAAGCGGCTACATCGTCTGGGACAAGAGCGCGAGCATTCAATTCCTGCGGCCGGCCAGGGGCACGATCACGGGCGTCTTCGAGATCAGCAAGGGGCGGCTCGAGGAGGTTCGCGCCGACGTCGATGCGCGCGGCAAGAACACCTACCATTTCGAGGCGGAGCTTACCGATGAGGCGGGCGAAGTCGTCGCACGCGCAACGAAGGAAGTCTACGTGCGGGTCAAGTAGGCCCGGGCCGGAACCTACCGCTCCGCCGGCGCGAAGATCACTTTCCAGTCGTCCGCCATACTCACGACCGCCCAGCCGCGATCGGCGGCTTCTTTCAGGCCTCGATCGAGCCGGCCAATATGCGAGTCGCGATCGTAGGCCCACTCCCGCTCGCCATCGGTATGGTGGATCAACAAGCCAAAACGTGGCCCTTCACCTGCCGTCGTCCATTCCAGCATCTCGAAGTCGCCGTCGGAGTTGCCGAAGGCCATGATCGGACGGCGGCCGATGTGCTGGTTGATGCCGACCGGTTTACCTTCCTTGTCGTCGATGAAGTTGAGCTCGGGGAGGCGCATCAGCACCGGGCCTCCTTCGCGTACCTCGTAACGCGTGTCGATGCTGCTGCCGACCACTTGCTCGGGTGGGATGCCGTAGACAGACTCTGTCCAGGGCCGCATGAACTCGATTCCGCCACCGGAGACGATGTAGGTTCTAAAGCCGCTCGCGCGCAGGTAGGCCAGCAGTTCGAGCATCGGCTGATAGACCATCTCCGTGTAGCGCCGACCCGTGTCCGGGTGCCTGGCGGACTCCAGCCAGTCGACCACGCTGGCCGCAAACTCCTCGGTGCTCATTCCCGCATGCGTTGCCATCGCCAACTCCAGCAGGGACCTCGTGCCACCGGACAGTGCGCCGGCGTAATCGCCTTTCAGCACCGACGCGAACGGCTCACGGTCCTGCCACCCCGGATTCTTCGGCGCGAGCGCTTCGATACGATCGAAGACATACATGGCCTGGAAGTACACCGGCTGCTCGGCCCAGAGCGTGCCGTCGTTGTCGAACACGGCAATGCGTTCCGGCTCGGGAACGAAATCCGGCGAGCCCGGGTCGGTGACGCGTTCGACGAAGTCGACGATGGCCTTCCTCGGACCCGTGTCGTTCCACGATGGCATGGAATCGGCCCGGGCGCTGTCGAGCGGACAGGCAAGCACCAGCAAGGCGACCGGCAGGAGGGCTGATCTCGTGCGCAGACAAAAGGCGCGCATGGTCATCTGGCTTCCATTGTGAGCGAAGGCTCTGGTTTTCGAAGAGCCGCGGGAACAGCGTATTCGGCGCAACACGAGCGGCATCCGGTGTCACGCGCAGAGAGTGTACCGAGGTCAACGACTGCGTTCGAGCCTGTCACCGGAGCACCGCGGGCGAGCGAAGTGAAGCAGCCGTTCAAAGACGTTTCCGCGGTAACGCGAATTGCCCTTCGCTCTAGGGCGAGGTTTCGGTTTCCTGCTTGTCCGCGCACATCCCGAGCAGCACCTCGGCCGATCGCTCGCGAAACGCCTTCGTAAGCGGGGCAGAGAGCTCGTTGCCAGTCGCTCGCTGGACCACGGTCGGCCAGTACCCGTGTTCGAGGCCCAGCAACCACATCAGGACGTGTTCGGGCGCGCCGAGTGCGCTCGAATCGGAGACCGTGAGCGGGAACAGCGCCATCGCGGCCAGCACCGGCTCGTGCCGCTCGACGAAACGCCTGGCGTCGTCGGAAAGCTCGGGCGGTCCGCGAGTTCGCGCCCATTCCTCGACCGTGCCCTGAAGCGGCGGCGGTTCGAATGCCTCGTAGAGCGACGAGGGCAGCCGCGGCACGGAGGTCTCGAAGTCTTCGAGTACGCCGACGATGGCCGCTTCCAGCGAGCCCGAGGCGCCGGGCACGCGCCGTGCGTGGATGCGTGAGGTCGTGTTGCCGAGCCCATAGAGCCGGGGGACGCTGCTCAAGCCCCGGCCGGCGTACTCGCTCCACGCCCCCGGCCGGTCGGGCGAACGATAGCCGGAGTCGTAAACCTGCTGCGCCAGCACGCGGGTCAACTGGCTCTGTTGGGCGTCAGTGCCGGCAGGGATGCCGGCCAGCAACACGGCCGCTTCCCCGCCGTGGGTCGGATCGATCAGCATCGGCGCCAGGCTCGCGACCAGTTCGATCCGGGCGTGCGCCTCGAGAAACGCGAGGCCCTCGGCTCGCAGCGCTACGCGATGGAACCCCCGATAGCGGACAGGCGCCGCGCCAATCGGCCGTCGCTCCCATGGGCCCTTGTAGGTGATCCGCTCGAGCAGCGGCATCGGCAGCTCTCGGAACTCGTCCCGGATCTGACACAGGAGCAGCGCCGGTGATACGTTCTCCGGTAGCGGCGTCGGCGCGCCGAACAGCGGCGCTTTCGGCGGCTCTGGTCCGCAGCCCGCCAGTGTGAGCAGCAGCGTCCAGAAAACGGCTCGCCAGGCATCGCGATGGATCTCGTGCCGTTTCCGCACGGCCACCCTCAAAACGGCCCCGGGGGCGTCGCGCCGCGTCTCGCCGGCATCCAGAACGGCTTGTCGACGACCGTTGCCCTGGCCATCATCCGGTTCCAGTGCATTTCGCGCCGATAGTAGACCTCCACCCACAGCGTTCCGCCGGGCTCGCCGTGCGGGACGCGCACCGAGCCGAGCGCGATGTTCTGCTTGCAGACCGGCGACCAGTGCGCCGACGTGATGAAGCCTATGTCGCCCTGCTTGCCGCGCTCGTCGGCAAAGACGTAGGCATTGTGGGCAGGCTTGTTGCCCTCGATGTCGAGCTTGACGAGCTGCCATGACGAGCCGTTGCGGAACTCCTCGGCAAGCGCGCGGCGGCCGTTGAAATTCGGCTTCTTGAAGTCGACGAGCCAGCCCAGGCCCAGCTCGAATGGCGAGCGCGAGCGGCCGCTTATGACCGTCTCGTCAGCGGGCAGGAACTCGTGCCAGGCCGCGATGTAGCCGGCCTCGATCCGGGCCATCTCGAGCGCGTCGGTGCCGATCGCACGAATGCCGTGCAGCTCACCGGCCGCGAACAGCGCGTCCCACAGTGTCAGCGCCGCATCGGGATCGATCCACAGCTCGTAGCCGAGGTCGCCCGTGTAGCCCGTTCGCGAGACCGTGAGCGGTGTGCCGTCGAAGTCCGCGTGCATGAGCCCGAACGGCTTGAGCGCGTCGAGCCCGGGCAGGCCGAGCTTGTCGAGCACCGTGAACGAGGTCGGTCCCTGCACGGCGAGTGCGGCGATATCGTCGGTCTCGTGGCGAACAGTCACGTCGAATCCGATACGGTTGGCTTCGAGCCACGCGAGGTGGCGCTCCTGCGAGCACAGCCGGTATTCGCCGTCCTCGAGATGGAAGACTGTGCCATCGTCGAGCACCTGGCCCCGGTCGTCGCACCAGACGACGTACGCGACGCGGCCGGGAGACAGCTTTTGAATGTCTCGCGTTACGAGCCGGTCGAGATAGGCACACGCGTCCGGACCCGAGATATGGTACTTGGTCATCGGGGAGAGGTCGAACACCGCGGTCGCATTGCGGATCGCGAAGTACTCGTCGTCGGCGCAGTACAGCGCATCGGGTACGGTATAGCCCTTCCACTCGTGCCACCTGTTCAAACGGTCGAGCGCCGACACCCGCTCGTAGAACGGTGTCTTGAGACGGCGTTGCGGAACTTCGAATGCACTCATCTGGATTTCGCCCTGCGAAGAATCTCGTTTGCCGCGTTCCGCCCGGGCGCGCCGCTGACGCCGCCGCCCGGGTGCGTGCCCGCGCCGCACAGGTACAGGCCGTCGAGCGGCATCGCGTACTGCGCCGCGCCGCTGACGGGACGCACGAACAGGAACTGGTCGAGCGAGAGCTCCACGTGGTGCCAGTGGCCGCCCGTGATGCGAAACTCGCGCTCGATGTCGGCCGGGGTCAATAACTCCGTCGCCGCTACGCGCCGGTCGAGATCGGGCAGGTAGCGGTTCAGCGTCGCCATTGCCGTTTCCAGGAGCGCCGCCTTGCTCTCGGGACCCCAGCCAGCCCTCAGCGAATACGGCGCGTACTGGAATACCGCCGACATCACGTGCTGCCCGAGAGGCGCCAGGCTTACGTCGTGGACGCTCGGGAACGTGATTTCGAAGACCGGCTCGGGTGAGAACTCACCGTACTTGGCCGGGTTGAAGGCCCGCTCGACGTAGTGTTCGTCGGGCGCGATCAGCAGGCGTTCGCCGAGATCCTCATCGCGGAGGCCGTCAACGGACGGCAATCCGTCCAGCGCCAGGTGCAGCTTCGCCGCATTGCCCTCGGCGCGCAGACGATCGATGCGCCGCGCGAATCCCGCCTCGACATGCCGCGCGCCAAGGAGTTTAAGCACGGTGCGCTTGGGATCGGCGTTCGAGACGACGCGAAACGACTCGAGCTGTTCGCCCGCCGCGGTTTCGATGCCGGCGACGCGCCCGTTGTCGACGACGATCCGGGCGACCGGCGTGCCGGTGCGAATCGTCACGCCGGCCTTGCGGGCGGCGTCGGCGAGCAGGCCGCTGATCGACCCCATGCCGGCCGCCGGTATTCGCGCATGGCCGCCCCCGCCGGCCAGCCGGTAAAGATAGGTCAGTATGGTGTTCGGCGAACGCGGGCCGAGCTGCGTGCCCATGACGGCATCGAGGCCGATCGCGCCCTTGAGCAGCGGATGGCTGAATCGCTCCTGCAGCTCATCGTGAATATTCATGCCGATCATTCGCAGCAGGTCCCGCATGTCGCGCTTGCCGAGGCGCCGAATATCGAATCCGAGCTTGCCGAGCGCCATGAGATCGCTGCGGTCGTCGCTGCCGAGCCGCGGTGGCGGTTTCAGAAACTGCCTGTTGAGCAACTTGGCGAAGCGCTGCATACGCTCGCAGAAGGCAAGGTATTGCATCGCCTCGGCCTCCCCCACACCCGATACCGTGTCGCCATCGATGCGCAGATGCCGGCCGTCCCGGGACAGCGCGATTGTCGCGAGGCGGCGATGAGCATACGAAGGCTCGAGGTCGAGTCCGAGCTCGCGCACGACCGAGGGCTGTAGCTGCGTGACCAGGTGTGCACAGCCTGACACGCGGAAGCCGTCGGCGAATTCGCGCGTGACGGCGGCGCCGCCGACCTGATCCGCGGCCTCGAGCACGACGACGTTCTGCCCGGCCTTCGCAAGCATCGTGGCGCACACGAGCCCGTTGTGGCCGGCGCCCACGACGATCGTGTCGTGACGCTCAGTCATCGCCGAAGCTCTCCGGCACGACGTTCGGCCGCTTGAGATCGAGCAGGATCTCGCGGGCGGCGTTGGCGCCCGGCGCGGCCATGACGCCGCCGCCCGGATGAGTACTCGAGCCGCACATGTAGAGGCCTTTCACGGGCGCCCGGTACTGCGCGTAGCCCGGCACCGGCCGATTGAACAGGAGCTGGTCCATCGTCAGCTCGCCGTGGAAAATGTTGCCCTCGGTGATGCCGATCTCGTTCTCGATGTCCCTGGGCGTCCGAACCTCGACGTGAAGTATCAGGTCCTTGAAGTCCGGGCTGTAGTTCGCGATCTGCTCGATGACCGTGTCGCCGAAGGCCTGCTTGTCGGCCTCGGTCCAGTCGCCGCTCGCAAGCTCGTAGGGGCAGTACTGCACGAAGCAGCTCATGAAGTGCTTGCCGGGCGGCGCCATCGTCGGATCGAGCAGCGTTGGTATGACCACGTCGACGTACGGATCTTCAGACCAGGTGCCGGCCTTCCAGTCGTCGTAGGCGCGTTCCATGCGCTCGATCGAATCGACGAAGTGCATGTCGGCATGCAACAGCGGACTGCCCTTAGGCAGCGCGGGGAACGTCGGCTGGCCGTCGAGCGCGATGTTGAGCTTGCCCGAGGAGCCGCGGCTCTTGAAGTGCCTGACGCGGCGGTAGAAGGCCTCCGGCAGGTCGCCCTCGTCCATGCAGGTCAAAAACGTCCGCTTGACGTCCATGGCCGACACCACCACGGGCGCCCAGATCACGTTGCCGTTCTCGAGCCCGACCCCGGTCACGCGGCCGTCCTTGACCATGATCTTGTCGCAGCCGGTCTCGGTGCGCAGCCTGCCGCCCGCGGCCTGGAACGCGCCCGCGATCGCATTCGACACGGCGCCCATGCCGCCGCGGGCAAAGCCCCAGGCGCCGACGTTGCCGTCGACGTCGCCCATCTTGTGATGCAGCAGCACGTAGGCCGTGCCCGGCGACATGACGCCGAGCGCCGTGCCGATGATGCCGCTGCCGGACATCGCGGCCTTGATGACGTCCGACTCGAAGTACTCGTCGAGATAGTCCGCGACGCTCATCGTCCAGAAGCGGATGGCCTCGTACATGCGATCCTCGCCCATCGCATGGAACTTCCGGCCGATGTCCATGAGACCGCGGATATCGGCTGGCCTGAACGATGCCGGGTCCGGGGGCGTTGCCAGCAGGAAATCCCGAATGAACCGGCACTGGCGCATGATGTCGGCCGAGTAGCGCTTGTAGGCGTCGGCGTCGTGGCGCGAGAAGCGCGCCATTTCGCGGTAGGCCACTTCCGGGTCCTGGTAGGAGCCGTAGTAATCGCCGTTCTCGAGAAAACACACCGAGTTGCCGAACGGCGTGATCTGCAGGCCGTGCCGGTGCAGTTCCAGCGCTCGGAAAATCTCGGGGCGCAGCAGGCTGCAGACGTAGGAACAGTTGGAGTACCACCAGTCTTCGTAGAGGTTGCGGCTGACGGCCGCGCCGCCGATGTAGTCGTTCTTCTCGATGCAAACGACATCGAGCCCGGCTTTCGCGAGAAAAGCCGCCGTCGTCAGGCCGTTGTGGCCCGCGCCGACTACGATGGCGTCGCAGGTGGTCATCCGGGGAGATCCTGGTCGAGGCTTGTCATGCCAGCCACTTGTACATTACCAGCGCATCGACCAAACCCTCGGACGGATGCCGGAACGCCCTGGGCAACCGGCCCACGATATCGAAGCCGAGTCTTTCCCAAAGCCTTACCGCGCCCCTGTTGCTGGCCGCGACGAAATTGAATTGCATGGCCTCGTAGCCGAGGTCTCGCGCGGCCTTTTGCGAGTGCTCGCACATGGCCGTCGCGAGGCCGCGTCCGCGCGCTTTCGCCGACACCATGTAACCGCAGTTGCAGACGTGCTCTCCGGGGCCTTGCTGGTTGGTCTTCAGGTAATAGGTTCCGAGGATTTCGCCGCCCTCCTCGACCACGTAGGTCGCGCGCGGCGCATCCATCCACACCGCCGACGCCTGTGCCTTCGAGATGTCGGTCGGGTAGGCGTAGGTGTCGCCGGCCGAGGCGATCTCGCGGAAGATCGGCCAGATCCGGTCGAAGTCCCCGGGTATTGCCTCGCGGATGTTCATGGCCGTGCCTCCCCGTGAGACGTCGACAGCCTCGACGCCCGACATGCCCGACAGTACACGACACCCGATCAGAATTCCGGCTCCTCGAAACCTCCGTCCGATTTCACGGGCCAGCCGAACGCATCTTCGGCCGATTTGCGAATCTCGCTGTGCACCCAGTGGCCTTCGGCGCTGTTGGTCAGAATGACGATGCCGCTGCCGCTCGCGGGATGGCCTTCCATGCGCGCGCGGTAACTGTCGTTGGCGCCGCCGTGGTGAAACACGCGCGTCTGTGCCGAGCCATTGATACGCGGTCCGAGTCCGTGCCAGCTGTTCGGCTCGCGAGTCAGCATGTCGGCGCGCAGCGCCGGCGGCAGGAAGTCACCCTCCTCGTCGAGCAGTGCCAGCACGAAGCGCGCGAGGTCATTGGCGCTCGTCCAGAGGCCCGACGCGGCCTGTTCAGGCATTGCCTCCCAGCCGCGCGGCAGGGCCGTCGGCCGCCCCTGATCGTCGTGCGCACGAGCGATGTTGCCGTGCGAGGCGGGAAGCGGATTCTGAAACGTGCTTCGGGTCATGGCGAGCGGCTCGAACACGTATTTGCGGGCGGCCGCTTCGTATCCCAGGCCGGTCACGTCTTCGACGACGAGTTGGCTAACCGTGATGCCGCCGCCCGAGTAGTCCAGGTGATCGCCGGGCGTAAAGCCGAGGCGCACGGCGTCGTTCCTGGCCGGCCCGCTGCCCTCGAGTACCTCGACCGTCGACGGCAGGTCCTCGCCGGGCCCATAGTCAGCGAAGCCGTGCACGTTGAAACCGGCCGTGTGCGCGAGGATCCGCCGCAGCGTCACATCCTCGTCCCGGCTGTATTGGCTTGCCGGCACCTGCCACGACGTGAGATAGGTGTTGACGTCGGTGTCGAGATCGAGCCGCCCTTCCGCGACCAGCCTGAGCACCAGCGCGGCATTGACCATCTTGCTGATCGAGCCGACCGAGAACACCGTGTCGGCGTCGACGGCGTCGACCGTGCCGGCGAGTTTCGTGCCGTAGCCGCGCTGCCAGACGATCTCGCCGTCGTCGAATATCGCCACGGCGACGCCGGGCACGCCGTAGTGCTCCAGTCGCTCCAGGATCGTGTGGCGCGGCGCATCGTCCTGGCCGCGCTGCATGCGGTCTACAAGACCCGTTTCGAAGGCGGCGATGCGCGGATCGTCGGCGGCCAGAAATTCGGCCGCGACGAGCTGCGCCGCGAGAAATAAAACAACGGTTAGAGCCACGGATACCCGGATCATGCGAAAACCTCGTCGATTCGAAACCGGCTTGTAGTGATGCGAAGCGAGACTGGTTACAGCGGCCGCCTGAGCTCGCCGAGCAACCACTCGACGTAGGTCCTTTCTGCGTACTCCATTCCCGCGTACGGCCCGGGCTCGTAGTAGCGCGAACGCACACCCTCATAGTTGTTGACGATGATCTGCTTGTCGGCCTGTGTCGTGACATCCCATAGCCAGGTCAGCTCGGTGACGTCGTAGTCCCGGCCCTCCTCGGCATCGGCGCGGACCAGCCATGTGATCTCGCAGCGGCTGTTGCCGTGATCGACCGGCGTAAACACGTAACAGACGACGTGGTCGGAGTAAGCCAGGAGAAACGAGAAACCGCCGAACGAGAAATCCGATGCGCCGCCGTCGTAGCCCTTGAGCTCGCCGAGCAGCGGAGCGACAGGCTTGCCGTCGCGGCTGCCGGTCTCGTAACCGTCGAACAGCGCCGTCCGCCGGTAGCCATAGCCGATCTCGCCGGGCCGCGCCGCGGTATCGATGCGGTCGATCTCGATGTCCTCGACGCCGCAGTCGCGCATGCGGCTCTTCATCGCCTGCTGCACGCGCGGCCGCTTGTTTACGTCCAGCATCAGCGTGTGCAGGCGCGCGTACTCGGGATGCGCGGTCGCACAGTGGTAGCACTCCTGATAGTTCTCGACGGCGAGCTTCCAGTTGGCCGGAATATCGTAGGTGTCGCGCGCCGCGACCTTGAGGTTCTCGAATCCGAACATCGCCATCGGCCGGGCGAGTTCCTCGCGGCAGCTGTCGATTGCCGGTGCTTGCTCGCCGAAACACACCAGCATGAGGCCGTGGATCACATCGAAGGCCACGGGCTTGAGGCCGTACTGCGACACCGCGAAGCCGTCGGGCATGTCACGGGCGGCCTTGAGGCTGCCGTCGAGGCCGTAAATCCAGCCGTGGTACGGACATGCGAACTGCCGACCGGAACCGGATTCGTCGAGGCAAATCCGCGAGCCGCGATGCCGGCAGACGTTCGCGAACGCGCGGAGTCCGCCGTCCTCGCCGCGGACGATGATGGCCGATTCGCGCTCGACGTCGAAACGCTTGAAGTCCCCGGGCTCGGGCAACTCGGAGACATGCCCGGCTACGATCCAGTTGCGATGGACGATGCGTTCGAGTTCGAGCTCGTAGATTCCGGGGTCCGTATAAAAGCGCTGCTCGAGCGCAAAGCCGGGCCTGTAGTCGGCGATGAGCTCGTCGATCGTGCGGCTGTCTTTGAGCGGTGCGGCCATGCGGGAGAGCATCACACCGCGCGCATCGTGGCGCAACATGCCGGGTCCCGAGGCCGTGACAGGTCAAGTGACGGCTTTCCCTACCCCTTGTTCCTGCGATACCCCTGTCGAAATTTCGTTTCGATCTCGAGGGCGCTTTTCTTGAGCGCGCGGACCTGTTCCGGTGTGGCGTCGCCGACGCTGAATTCGGGCCGCCTGCGCTCGTAGGGCACGTACATGGCGAGCGGCGTGCCGCGTTCGACGACGAAACTGTCCTTCCTGTGGATCATGACCTGCTGGTTGATCGTGTGATGAACGTCGCTCCGGATCGAACCGGGCATGACCGAAAAACGCGGATCGAACTCGTAGACCACGGGAAGCTGCAGCACCGAGTAGCCCGGACTCGTGCGCACGAACCACGGGCAATTGAGCTTCAGCACCGTGACGACGGCCGCCCTGGCAGCCGGTGGCGCGTGACTCAGGAACTGGTCCGCCGCATGGAAAGACAGCGAAAACAGGTCCGGCGCCGACGTCCGCGCTCGTGGCTGCCCGTCATTGAAATCGAAGATGAAGTCACACCAGGCAGGCACGACGTAGCCGGCCGCGTAGAAGTCCGGGAACGCCGGGCACACCTTGACCGTCCCGGCCTCGACCCTCGGGTCCGTGTTCGCGGCGCCCGCCGGGGTGCGCCTCCACCAGTCGGGGATCATTTTGGAGCCCGGCTCGACGGGCACGACTTCCGGCAGCGCTTCGACCTCGGTGAAGAACTCGATCCTCGGTTCGTCGCTCGCACGCTCTCGACCTGTCTTACCCAGAAGGCCCAGCATCGACCACTCCGCTGCCCGGTTACCGCTTAAGCCTCCGTTATATAGGCGAAAGATGTCGGCAATATGAACGTGGTCGGATTCGAATTCCGGCCACGCGGATGCTCCCGAACAGAGACAGGAACCGCGTTGCGGTCTCTTCAGCTGCCGCCGAAGCCTCGCGTCCCCTCGGCGAGCGCGCTCGCCAGCCGACGGTCACGCTCGGAAAGCAGCGGGTTCCAGAGATCGAAGATCATCACGACGCGAAGCTCGTCGCTGTCGTTCCAGGCCTCGTGCTCGAGCGTGTCATCGAACACCAGCGCCCTGCCGGGTTGCCACTCGCGCGTCTCGAAGCCGACGCGAATACCGCAGTCGGGAGGCACGATCAGCGGCAGATGACCGATGACGCGCGCGTTACTCTCGCCGTGATGCGGCGGAATACGCGTGTGCGGCTTGAGCGCCGAGAAGAATACGTTCGGGCACAGGCCGCTCAGCGTGCACAGCGGCTGGCTTTCGATGAGCGCGCGGGTCCTGGGGCAGCTCGCAAGGTTCTCCTCGACGGGCTTGCCGCCCTTGTACAGGTGAAACGCGTTCCAGTCGCTCGAGTGATTGAGATGCGCCCACTGGTTGACCGGTTCACCGGGCCGATAGGCGATGTACGGCGCAAAGCCGTCTTCGCGCTCGGCGAGCGCATGTACGAGTTCGTCGCGTATCGCATCGGTATGCCGCTCGAACTCCGCGAGAAACGGAAACTGCTCGCGTTCGAAAAACGGAATCGCGGGCAGTCTGGGAATGTACAGCTGGTTGCTGTTGGACAGGTACGGCTCGGTCAGCCCGGCGCGGATCGAGATCGCCTCGTCCCAGCGCTCGGCGTCGCCGCCGTCGAGCTCGGCCCTGAGGCTCGCGAGCCGGTCGCCAAGGTGCCGGCTCAAACCCGCTGCGTGGTTGCCGACGTAGCGTTTGGCATGCGTGAGCTCGGCCTTGAGCTGTTCGGGCCAGTAGGGCTCGTCGGGCGTCACGCGCAGCGCGTAGCGGTACATGCTGGCCGCGAGCGTCACATTGCCCTGGCCCTCGTACCAGTTGCCCTTGAGCAGCAGGCCGGGAACGTAGTACGGGTCGACCGCGAGCGCCTCCTCGATCGCGCCGAATTCGCCCTTGACGTCGCCGGCCCGGCCGCGGATGCCGGCCAGTGTGATCCAGGCCAGAAGGTCGTCGGGCCGCGCCGTGAGCACTTCCACCATGCGGGCCTCGGCCGCGGTGTAGTCGCCGGCCTGCGCCAGCGCGATGGCCTCCTGGACCAGGGAAGGCGGCGGACCGAAGTCCGCCGCCTGTTCGCTGGATTGCTTCACCTCAGAACTGCATGTTGAAGCCAGCCGTGTACACGGTACCGAGCGAGTCGTACAGGCTCGGGAACGTGTTGCCGGAGTTGGCAGCCGTCGTGCCTGCCTCGTTGCCGACCACGGGCGGATCCTCGTCGAAGATGTTGTAGATCGCGAGGTTCACGCCGATCTCGTCCGTCACCTGCCAGGTGCCGGTCAGGTCGATGTAGTTGACCGAGTCGATCGACCGGAACGCCGGGAAGGCATCCGCGAACTGTGGCGTTTCGATGTCGGCGCTGCCGATATGACGCCAGAGGTAGGACACCATCATGTCTTCGTTGAAGAACCAGCTCGTGCGCTGGATCCAGCGCGTGTCCGGCAGCGGGTTGCCGCAGGTGTTGCCGTAGCGGCCCACGCAGTCCACGACGTTGACGAACGGCGACGACAGCGATTCCTGGGTCAGGTAGTGGTTCACCGTGCCGGAAATGTCGACCTCGCCGAACCGGCCCGCGTCGACCGTGAACGATGCGGATACTTCGATACCTTCAGCGATCAGGTACTCGAGGTTCTGCGTGAACGCGTTGGTACCCGAACCCGGCAGGGTCAGGGTGCCGCCTACGCGGTTCACCTGGTTGCACACGCTGGCAATGCCGGCGATGTAGCAGCCGTCGAGGATCTCCTGCGAGGTCAGCTCACCGATCACGTCCTCGATCTCGATGTTGTAGTAGTCGGCCGACAGCACGAGATTCGGGATCACGTTGAAGTCGGGCGTCCAGACCACACCGATCGTCGTCGTGTCTGCCGTCTCGGGACCGGGCAACGCGTTCGGGTTGGTACCCTCGAAGTTGTTGACCTGGCCCGCCACGATGTCCTCGACGGTCCCGACCTGCGCCTGCGACATGCCCGTGGACAGGCACAGCGCGTTCAACGTTGCGTCGATGTTGTCCACATTCACAATGGAGCAGGGATCGATGAGCGCGTTCTCGAGACCGCTCGTGACCGGCGATCCGATCTCCGCGACGTTCGGTGCGCGCACGGCCTGCTGCTGCATCGCGCGGATCAACAGCGAGTCGATCGGGCGCCAGCTGATGCCTGCCTTCCACGTGTCGTTCGAACCGACGTGGCTGTAGTCCGACGCACGCCAGCCGACCTCGAGGGCCAGCGATTCGATGCCCGTGACGCCATCGACGAGCGGCAAGAAGCCTTCGAAGAAGAACTCGTTGACGTCGAAACTGGCGCCGACGGGCAGGCGGTTGCCGCCCGCACCACCGAGACAGCTTTCCGGAAGGAGCTTCCAGCACTCGTCCGGCGTGGTCTGGCCGCTTTCCTCGCGGAACTCGTAGCCCAGGCTCACTGCCAGCGGCGACACCGCGGTCGGCAGCTGGACTGCGTTGACCGGACCCGTCACGGCGCCCGTGATGATCGTCTGCTTGTACTTCTCGTCCTCGATGGCCGAGGCGCTGTTGGCCGCGATCATCGGGTCGGTGATCGAGCCGAAACCGCCGAACAGGTTGATCGGCACGCAGCCCGCGGACGGGTTGTCGCCAAGGCAGGTCACGCCGTCCTCGGTGCGAATCGATTCCTCGATCGCGTCGACGTTGGTGTAGCCCGCCGAGATGTTCGAGCGATCCGACTCGCCGCGCTGGAACGACACGTCGTAGTCGAAGTCCGCGAACAGGTTGCCCCTGGCACCGACCGTCGCCTGGAACATGTTGGCGTTGAACACCGTGGAGCGGTTGCCGAACTCGACCGTGCGTCGACGGTAGGAGATGCTGAGTTCGTCTCCCTCGTCCACGATGCCGTCGCCGTTGGTGTCGCGCCAGTTGACGAAGCTCGGGCTCTCCGGATCCATGTTGGCGCCACCGCAGGTCACGTCGGCACACACGGTGTCGTTGGCGACGCCCGCGTTCGCGGCTGCGAGGATCGTGCTGCGTGCGCTGTCGCTCATCAACGGGTTGTTCATATTCGTGAAGAAGTTGAATCCGAAGATGCCCGACGGGGCGACCTGCTGGGTCACGTTGATCGACGAGTAGCGGAAGCTGCCGTAAGCCTCGAGCTTCTCGCTGACTTCCAGACGGCCGATCGCCATGCCGCCCCAGCGCTGCTGCGGGGTCTGGTACAGGTTCAGCGGGTTGAAGTTGAATACGCTGCAATCGTCGCCGAGCGTGCCGTCGTCGCGGAACTGGCCGAGGGCCGGACCGCCCGCGATCGAGACCCGCGTCGGCACGGTCGTCGTCGAGCCGCCTTCGGCTACCGCGCCCGGACCGCCGCAGCCTGCCGGAGCGGGTGCGGGCACGTCACCTGCCAGGAAGCGATCGTAGTTCGCGCCTGACTTCGTGTCGATACCGAGCTGGCCGAGCGGACGCTGGCCGAACAGGACCGGCTCGCGATCGGCCCAGTTGAAGTTCAGCACCACGTTGCCCGCGCCGTCGAAGGCGTTGGCGCCGATCGTGATCGCTGCGCTCTGCTGCGTGCCGTCCCCTTCCGAGGTCTCGGTCCAGTTGTAGCGAACGTCGACGCCCTCGAAGTCCTTCTTCATGACGAAGTTCAGCGCGCCTGCGATGGCGTCGGAGCCGTACACGGCGGATGCGCCACCCGTGATGATGTCGATGCGCTCGATCAGCGCCGTCGGTATCGTCTGCAGGTCGACAAGGCCCTCGATGCTGTACGGCGTTGCGCGCTTGCCGTCGATCAGCACCAGGTTACGCTCCTCGCCGAGACCGCGCAGATCGACTGTCGCGGCACCGTCGGAGCCGTTGTTGACGTTCTGCCCGTCATCGGGCTTGGTAATCGGCAACAGCCTCAGGATGCGTTCTACCTCGGGCTGTGCCTGCAACTCGATTTCGTCCGCGCCGACCGAATAGATCGGGCTGGACGAGACGACCCCGGGCACCGTGATTCGCGTTCCGGTAACCGTGATCTCCTCGAGCTGCGCGTCTTCGTCCTGGGCAACCGCGCTTTGCGATGTGCCCAGTACGGCAAAGCCGGCTGTAACGCCCAATGCGAGCCTTACCGCCGCGCTTACGCGTGGGTTGGTTTTCATGTTGATCCCCTCCGTTCATATGCCTAATGGGTATTCCACTTTGATCGGAACCAGACTCTCGGGCCCCGATCGAACGTCGTGTCACCGGACAACACCCCGTCCAGTAGCAACCGTCCGTGTTGCGAATTTCCTATAAGCAGTTTCGCGACTTAAATATCGTTGCGTTATCGATACGCTCGAAACTTATTCGCTGATGGAATAATTAGTTGTTACGTTGCTTCCAAGCGACCAGGGAACTTTTCATATGCCTTTACGGGCATAAAACGCGCTCAAGCGTTGCTAAAATGCGACGAGTGGAGGCCGCGCAAAGCCTGCGTTTGCGCGAAACTATGGGGGTATTTGCAACGGCTAGCTGAAGACCAGGCGCACGGTCGTACCGGCGGGTCCGGTGTCGATCGCGATGTCACCGCCGTGCGCGGTCATGATTTGTCGGCATAACGACAGACCGATTCCGCTGCCATCGCGCTTGGTCGTGAAGAACGGAATGAAGACCTGGTCGACGTCGGTGTCGGGAATACCCGGGCCGTTATCGTGTATGGCTATGACCACGCGGCCAAGATCGAAACCGCCGGTCAGGCGTAGGTGGCCGTCGTCCGTCTCGGCGACCGCCTCGGCGGCGTTCTTGATCAGGTTGATGAGCAGCTGCTCGAGCAGATCGCGATCCGCGAAGACCTCGAGCGAGTCGGGGGTGACCTCGACGTCGACGCCGGCACTGCCAAGCGATGGCTGCATGAGCGTCGTCGTGGCCCTGAGCAGGCCGACCACGGACAGATTCTCGGGTTTGGGTTCGGGCACGCGCAAGAGCTCGCGGTAGCGCGAGACGAAATTGATGAGGCCGTCACTGCGCCGCCCGATTGTCGTGACGGCCTCGCGGATGTCGGCGGCGGCGCCGGGTTCGTCGAGCATCGCGACCGTGGTCTGGGCGAGGCTCGTGACGGGCGTCAGCGTGTTCATGATCTCGTGCGTCAGCACCCGGATGAGATTGCGCCAGGCGCTGGACTCGCGCGCGGACAGTTCACCCGACAGGTTCTCGATCGAATACAAGCGTTCCACCTCGCCCGCCATGCGAATCTCGGCCACCGACACGCGAAGCTCGACCGGCACGCCGCGCAGCGCCGTCTGCAGCATGCGCTGCTGGCCCGCCTCGATGCCGTCGAGCGCGCCCGGCAGGCGTTCGTCGATGGCCGCGAGATCGTCGAGGTGGGCGAGACCCGGCAGGCCGGTCAGCCGCCGCGCCGGGTGATTGACGAGCGACAGCGAACCGTCGGCGCGCGCCGCGAAGAACGGCACGGGGACGTGGCGAACCACGGTATCGAGGTAGGTGGCCTTGAGGTCCCGGTCGGCACGAGCCTCCTGGAAGCGGCCGAGGACCGCGTTGAACGCCTGCTTGAGCTCGGCATCGACCTCGTCCTCGATGAAGCGGCGCGTGAAATCCTCGTAGTTGACGGCCGCGAAGAACTCCTCGAGCGCGTCGACGTGTGCCCGCACCGATTTCAATAACCCGAACACCTGCAGCAGAACGAGGCCCGCGAGCACGAGGGGCACCGCGATCGCGCTCGTCGTGACCAGGATCCATGCGAGCAACGATAGAGACAGGCCCAGGAGCACGACCTGTACGACGACAAGTAGCCTGAACCGGCTGCGCAGGCGCTTAATCACAAACCGTGCTTCTCGATCCGGCGATACAGCGCGGCGCGCGTGATCCCGAGAGCGCTCGCCGCGTGTGAAATGTTGCCCGAAGCCTCGCGAATGGCTGTTTCGACCAGGCGCCGTTCGTTGGCTTCGAGGTTGAGCGTCGCGATGTCGGCCGCCGGCGCCGGCGGCAGCAGGCTGAAGTCGGCCGCGGCGAGTTCGCCGCCCTCGGCCAGTATGACCGCGCGCTCGACGGCATGCTCGAGTTCGCGGACGTTGCCCGGCCAGCGGTGCGCCGCCAGCGCGTCGAGCGCGCCCGCGGCGAGCGGTTTCGCGGGCAGGCGGTGGCGCCGCGATGCGTGGGCGATGAAGCGCTCGACCAGGGCCGGCAAGTCCTCGAGCCGTTCTCGGAGCGGTGGCAGCGTGACCTCGATCGTGTTGATGCGGTACAGCAGGTCCTCGCGGAACTCGCCGCGCTCCACCATGTCCTCGAGCGGCCGGTTGGTGGCGGCAATCAGCCGGACGTCGACGCTCAAGGCACGGTCGCTGCCGAGCGGAGCGACCTCCTTCGCCTCGAGAGCGCGCAACAGCTTGTTTTGCAGCGCCAGGGGCAGGTTGCCAATCTCGTCCAGGAACAGCGTGCCGCCGTCCGCGGCCTGGAAGCGGCCGGGCCGGTCCCGGTCCGCACCCGTGAACGCTCCGGCCCGGTGGCCGAACAGCTCGCTTTCAAACAGCGTCTCCGCCACGGCGCCGAGGTCGGCCGTGACCAGCGCGCGGCTGGCACGCTTCGAACGCCGGTGCAGCGCCCGCGCGACGAGCTCCTTGCCCGTACCGTTCTCGCCGCGCACGAGCACGGTTGCATCGGTCGGCGCCACGCGATCGATCACGCGCATGACCTCCTGCATGGCCGGCGCCGCGGCGATCATTTCGGTCGCCGGCGGCGGCTCGGACAGCGCCGAGACCGTGGCCCGGGTTTGCCTGAGTTCGGCCGCCACCTTGATCGTCGCGACCAGACGATCGTTCTGCCACGGCTTCAGGACAAAGTCGGCCGCGCCTTCGCGCATCGCCTGTACGGCCGTGTTGAGGTCACCGAACGCGGTCATGAGGATCACGACCGCGTCCTGATCTTCGCCGCGAATGACGTTCAGCCACTTGAGGCCCTCGGCGCCCGTGTTGCGGCCGATCGCGAAGTTCATGTCGATCAGGAACACGTCGACGGGCTCGGCCGCCATCAGGGTCACGATCTGTTCGGGATCGTCCGTGGTCCGGACGTCGCTGAAATGCTGCCGCAACAGGAGCCGCGCCGCCGTCAGGACGTCGTTGTCGTCGTCGACGACGAGGATATTTGCAGGCGATCGCACAGACCAAGGGTACTGACTCGGGTGTTCGAAATCGATCACCCGGTTGCGAAATCGAACACCCGTTCCGGCCCGTACCGGCATAAGTCATTGATTCCTTTGAGCCCGGGACTTGGCACGGCACTTGCTCCCATACTGGCATGAGCAGCCAGCACAGCACCTCGCCGAACGGCATGGACAGGACGATCAAACGCCGCGACCGCAGACCGCTACTCGCGGTGGCGGCAATCGCGGCCGTCGTCGTCATCGGCGGCGCCTACTGGGCCCTGTCCGACCCGGGCACGTCGTTTACGCTCGACGGCCAGCGTATCCGTACGGCCAAGGTCGAGCGCGGCGTCTACGAGGATTACATCCCGCTGCGCGCAAGCGTCGAGCCGGAGCGCACGGTGTTTCTCGATGCCATCGAGGGCGGCCGCGTCGAGGCGATCCTCGTCGAGGAAGGCGCGTTCGTCGAGCAGGGCCAGCCGCTCGTCGAGCTGTCCAATACGACCCTGCAGCTCGACGTCATCGCACGCGAGGCCGAGGTCAGCGAACAGCTCAACAACCTGCGCAACACGCAGCTCGCGATCGAACAGAACCGCTTGAGCCTCAAGAGCGAGCTGATCGAGATCGACTACCAGATCGCGCGGCTGTCGCGGCTCGTGAACCGCTACATCGAGCTCGAAGGCAACCAGTTCATTTCCAAGAACGAATACGAAGACGCCGTCGACGAGCTCGCCTACTGGAAGAACCGGCGCGAGGTGACGCGCGAGAGCCAGGCGCAGGACGAGAAAATCCGTCTCGCCCAGATCGAGCAGCTCGAGGCCTCGGTCGCGCAGCTCGAAAAAAACCTCTCGCTTGCAAGGGCGAATCTCGAAAACCTGCTGGTCCGCGCGCCGCGCGCCGGCCAGCTCACGTCGCTCGATGCCGAGATCGGCGAGTCGAAGTCGCGCGGCGAACGGCTCGGCCAGATCGACGACGTCGACCGCTTCAAGGCCGTGGCGCTCGTCAACGAGTTCTACCTGAACCGCGTCCGTATCGGTCAGCGCGCCGAGCTCGAGTTCGATGGCGAACGCTACGAACTCGAGATCAGCAAACTGTACCCCGAGGTCCAGGCGTCGCAGTTCGAGGTGGACCTCAAATTCACGAGCGAGGAGCCCGACGACATTCGCCGCGGCCAGACGCTCAACATGCGCCTCGTGCTCGGTGACTTGAGCGAAGAGGCCACGCTGGTCGCCAACGGGCCGTTCTTCAACGACACGGGCGGCGCCTGGGTGTTCGTGCTCGACCCGGACCGACGGGTAGCCGTGCGCCGCGATGTCGAGCTCGGACGCCGCAATCCCAACAGCATCGAGGTGCTGGGCGGTCTCGTCGACGGCGACGAGATCATCATCTCCTCGTATTCGAATTTCATCACCGTCGACAGGCTGTTTATCGACGACTAAACGCTCCAGAGGCAAAACCATGATCGAACTACACGACCTATCACGCGTATATCGCACCGCCGACGTCGAGACGACGGCGCTGAACGGCGTCAATCTCGAAATCGAGCCCGGCGAATTCATAGCGATCATGGGGCCGTCGGGCTGCGGCAAATCGACGCTCCTGAACGTTCTCGGCATGCTCGACTCGCCGGACGCCGGCAGCTTCCGGTTTCTCGGCGAAGACGTCGCCGGCCGCTCGGAGCGCGCGCTCGCGGCGCTTCGCAAGGCGAACGTCGGCTTCATCTTCCAGAGTTTCAACCTGATCGACGAACTCACGGTTGCCGAGAACGTCGAGCTGCCGCTGCTCTACCAGAAGGTGTCCGCCGCCGAACGCGCCGAGCGCGTGAACGAGGTGCTCGAACGCGTCAACATCGCCCACCGCGCAGGCCACCGGCCGCAGCAGCTTTCTGGCGGCCAGCAGCAGCGCGTCGCCGTCGCGCGCGCCGTGGTCACGAACCCGAAACTCATCCTTGCCGACGAGCCGACCGGCAATCTCGACACGACCAACGGCGAGGAGGTCTTGAGCCTGCTCGGGCGACTCAACGCCGACGGCACGACGATCGTCATGGTGACCCACGACCAGAGCCATGCAGACCATGCGGGCCGGGTCGTGCACATGCTCGACGGCCGCGTGCTGTCGGAGAACATCGTCGACATGCGCCAGCAGAGAGAGGCTTAACCATGCTTGGCAATTATCTCAAGATCGCGCTGCGCAACATCACGAGTAACCCGCTGTTCAGCACGATCAATATCTTGGGGCTGGCGATCGGTCTCGCGTGCTGCATCATCATCACACTGTACGTGCAGTACGAGCTCAGCTTCGACAAGCACTGGAACAACGCCGATCGCATCCATCGCGTCACGCGCGACTTCTTCGGCAACGACCTGCAGCTGGTCAGCGTCGCGCCGCCGATCGGACCGCTGCTCGTCGAGGACTTCCCGGAAATCGAGGACATGACACGGGCGCTCCGCACCGGTCGCGTGTCGTTCACGTACGACGACGTGCAAATCCAGGAAGAGCACATGATCATCGCGGACCCGAATTTCCTCGAGTTCTTCGACCTGCAGAACGTTCAGGGAGATGCCTATCGCGCACTCGAGCACCCGGACAACATCGTCATGACCGAGCGCGCCGCCGAGCGCTACTTCGGTGACGATGACGCACTCGGCAAGACGCTCAACATCATGGGCCAGGCGGACGTCACGGTCGCCGCGATCATCGAGGACCTGCCTGACAACACGCACATGCGGTTTGAAGTGCTGTCCTCGATCAAGGTCATCCCGCTGATGATGGGGCCGGGAGAGATGGAGAACTGGGGCAGCAACAACTACTTCACGTTCATACGCCTGCCCGAGGGCTACGACGCCGCCGCCCTCGAGTCGCGGTTCACCGACTTCATGATCAAACACCGCGGCGAAGACTCGCCGGACCGGGAGCGACTGGGACTGCAGGCGCTGACCGAGATTCACCTGACGTCGAATCGCGATGCCGAGTGGCGCGAGAACGGCAGCTACGCCGTCGTGTATACGTTCTCGGCGGTCGCCTTCGTCGTGCTGCTGATCGCGTGTGTCAACTTCATGAACCTGACGACGGCACGCTCGACGCAGCGCGCCAAGGAGGTCGGCATCCGCAAGGTCGTCGGCGCCGATCGAGGCCAGCTCATCGGGCAGTTCCTCGGCGAATCGGTGCTGCTGACGGCGTTCGCGATGCTCCTGGCCGTCGCGCTCGTCGAACTCGTACTGCCGAGCTTCGCCGCATTCCTCGAAAAACCGCTCGTTTTCTCACTCGCGCACCCGGCGACGCTTGTCACGCTGGTCGCGGGAACGCTCGTCGTCGGACTGATCGCGGGCAGCTACCCGGCCTTCTACCTGTCGCACTTCCGGCCGGCAGTCGTACTCAAGGGAGCGGACGACGGTAGCGGCGGCTCGGCGGCGTTGCGGCGGGTGCTCGTCGTCTTCCAGTTTGCGACCTCGATCGCGCTCCTGATCGCCACGGGCGTCGTCATGGCGCAGATGCACTACGCGCGCAGCCTGGATCCCGGCTACGACAAGGCGCGCAACGTGGTACTGGGCCTGCCGTTCTTTGCCGATCTTTGGGAGACCTACGAACCGATGCGAGCGGAGCTCGAGGCCCATCCGGACATCGAATCGGTGGTCTACTCGTCGCGAGTCCCGAGCATGCAAAACCTCGACGGCTCGGGCTACGTCGCGGCCGGGGAGCAGGTCACGTCCGATACGATCCTCGGCATCGCCGACATCAAGGTGGACGCCCACTGGTTCGATCACTACGGGGTCGAATTCCTGGCGGGCCGACCGTTCCGGCCCAACGAAATGCGCATCGAGATGCCGAACGACGAGCAACCGGTTACGCGCGGATACGCGGTCTTGAACGAGTCCGCGGCGCGCCGCTTCGGCTGGTCGCCCGAAGAGGCGGTAGGCCGGATCATCCGGCAACCGATGAGTAGCGGTCTCGACAGCTTCATCGATCGGGAGATCGTCGGCGTCATTCCCGACATCCATTTCTCGTCGTTGCACGACGAAATGAAGGCGACCGTCTATGCCGAGCCCAACGCGAGCTACTCGCGAAACCTCTCGGTCAAGCTTGCGCCGGGCAACTACGACGAGGCGATCGAACACATCGAGTCGGTCTGGCGGCGGCTGGTGCCGGACGAGCCCGCGAACTGGGAGTTCCTCGAGGACCGCTTCGACGCGCGCTACCGCTCGGAGGCGAAGCAGGCAAAGATGTTCGCGGTGTTCTCCGCGTTCGCGATCTTCGTCGCCACGCTGGGCCTGTTCGGACTCGCATCGTTCACGACCGAAAGGCGAACCAAGGAGATCGGCGTGCGCAAGGTCATGGGCGCGTCGGCCGCGGACATCGTGTTCCTGCTGACCTCGGACTTCACGAAGCTCGTGCTGCTGGCCAACCTGATCGCCTGGCCCGTCGCCTGGTATTTCATGGACCAGTGGCTGAATCGCTTCGTGTACCGGGCGCCGTTCGCGGACTGGGCCTGGCTGTTCCTGGCCGCGGCCGCGATCGCGCTCGCCGCCGCCTGGATCACGATTGCCTTACAGGCGGGCCGGGCAGCGACGTCGCGGCCGGTGCTGGCCTTACGTTACGAATAGAGCGCCCCTATGCCTCTTTCGAACGTTTGGGCGGCCGTTGGCCGCCCTTTTTTGTTCGGTGTTTTCGCCAGGCGTTAGCGAATGATCCGGTCCTTGCGCATCCGCTCGACGACGGTCTCGGCCTCGGCAATGATGATGTCGAAGGCGGTCCTGCCGTTCGCCGTGTTGGACTCTACCGAGTACACGCGCTGGTTGGAGACGACCTCGTAGACGTCGGTCACGAGCCGCACGTCGACCGTCAAATCGTTGTAGGTCGTTCGCTGGATTTCCCGGTAGTCGTAGCGGAAGAAATTCACGAGTGTCTTGCCGCGGACCCGCGGCTGTACGTCGGCCGCAACCGTCTCGCTGTGCTGGGTCAGGGCCGCCCCGCCGATCACGCCGGACACGATCAGCACGGCCTCGGCGCCGGTTTCCTCGGCGAGTGCCATGATGGCCGCCTCGCCGGGCTGCTTCGCTTCGCTCTCGCGCACGAACGAGTGCGCCTGGATATTGCGCTTGCCGAGTTCGCGGACGAAGCCCTCTTCGATCCGGCGCATCGTTTCACGGCTCGGCGCGGCGCCGACGACGACGACGTTCGAGAACGGCGCACCGTCGATCGATCGTGCCTTGAGGACGCGGTTCACCTCGGTGGTCTGCGGCGGCCCGCTGTTGGCACAGCCCGCGGCCACGGCAGCGATCGCGGCCAGAAAGAGGAATCGTATGATGCCGTGTTTCAACATGGGACGTCCCGGGCGGTTTCCTAGCGTGGCCTGAGCGCCGTCTCGATGCCCTGCCGGGTGAGCCGCGCCCAGCGCTCGCAGATCGCCTCTACGTCTTCCCAGCGGGTCACGAGCTCGCCGTCCATCGCGATCGCGACGCCGTCGACGGCCTTGTGATCCACGACGCGCGTTAGCAGCTCGCCGGACTCCGAGTCGCTGAAATCCATGACCAGCGTCACGTCGCCGACCGCTCGCAGCGCAATCGAGACGCGGCCCGCCGGACCGGCGCTTCGCGGCGGCACCGTTGCCGTGATATCCGTCAGCCCGACGGCCATTTCGAGCACCCCGGGGCCCTTGTCGGACACGAGCTCGAGCGACGACATGGTCTCGAGCTCGTCCCGGAACAGCCCTTTAAGGAAGTCGGCGAACTCGGCCTTGCGGGTCTCGTCGAGCGGCACTTCCCTAAGCGCACGGTCGGGCGCGCGGTATTCGAGCACGGGCTCGGCGAGCATGACCGAGTGGTAGCGCGAGAAATCGACCCCGGGCCTGAGCTGCACGCTGTCGAAGCGCCGCGCGCTGACCGCTTCGAAGCCGTCGACGAGCAGCGACTCGTCGACGTCGCGGCCGCTGCTCGGCGGTGTCGCGCAGGCCGCCAGCGCGAGGCCGAGCAGCACGAGGCACGTCCCGCGATACCGCAAGGTGAAGGATTCGACTAAGCTCGGCATTGTCAGCGACTATGCGCTGAATGCGCATCGCGCGCAAACCCTTTCGATGCATCACGGAGACCCGCTCATGCTCGTGCTCTTAGCCCGGCGTACGCTCGCCACGGCCCTGCTGGCGTTCGTTGCCGGCTGTTCCGCGCTGCCGGCCGGTGCGCGGCAACCCGACCTCGCCGACCTGTTCGCCGACGTCAACGCCTCGGTGGTCGTGCTCACGACGACGCAACACCAGGCGGCACCGGGCGAACCGGGCGGCGAAGTCTCGTTCTCGGGCCTGGGCTCGGGCGTCCTGATCGACGACCAAGGCTATATCGTGACGGCCGCGCACGTCGTGCAGACGGCCGACCTCGTCGAGGTCGAATTCGCGGACGGCAGCCTCGTAACGGCCGCGATCATCTCGTCGGACCCGAGCAGCGACCTCGCCCTGTTGAAAGCCGACCGGATGCCCGACGACGCCCGGCCGGCGACGCTCGGCGACTCGGACGAGGTGCGCGTGGGCGAGGAGGTTTTCATCGTCGGCGCACCCTACGGCCTCGACGGTACGCTGACGGTCGGCCACATCTCGGCGCGCCACGACGGCGACGAAGCCGGCGTGTTCGGCATGGGCGCGACCGACGTCGAGCTGTTCCAGACCGACGCTGCGATCAACCAGGGTAATTCCGGCGGGCCGATGTTCGACATGGACGGCAACGTCGTCGGCATCGTCAGCTACATCCTGTCGCAGTCCGGCGGCTTCGAGGGCCTGGGCTTCGTCGTGTCGGCAAACACCGTGCGCCGGAAGATGATCGAGCGGCGGCATTTCTGGAGCGGCATTACGACCGTGCCGCTGCGCGGCGAGCTCGCTAAGGCGCTCAACGTGCCGCAGCCCGAGGGCCTGCTCGTGCAAAACGTCGCCAATGGCTCGCCGGGTGCCAGGCTGGGATTGCGGCCCAGTCGCTTCCCGGTCTCGATCGGCAACCAGACGATCCTGGTCGGCGGTGACATCATCTTGGGCGTAGGCGACATGCCCTACGCCGTCGCGAACCTCGAGAAAATCGGCGAGACCATCGAGGCGCTCGGCGAACGCGAGACGCTCAAACTCAGGGTTCTGCGCGAAGGCAGGATCGTCGAGCTCGAGTTCTACGGCTTCCACCGATAAAAGACACCCGGGCCGGTTGCCCGGCCCGGGCGGAGGTTCGGCACGCGAAGCGGGGGGACTTGGCGCGTGCCGTTCGGGGGTCAGTCTGGCGACGGCGGTGAGAATCGGGTCTCATTCCGCCGTAACGACCGGGACCGGTTCGCCGAGCGAATTATTACCCGCGCCGCAGGCGAAGGCCGTTGTAAACATGAGCATCAGCATCAGAGGCACGATCGAATACCTGGTGGCATTGAGATTGAACATGGTTTTGGTCCTCGCGGGTTGAGAACGGCACGCTGCTCCGGGTCAGGCAGCCGCCGATTCCGTTTCGCCCGCGAGTATCGCGTCGAGTTCGCCGGCGCGGTCGAGGGCGTCGATGTCGTCGAAGCCGCCGAGGTGGCGGTCACCGACGAAGATCTGCGGTACCGAGGTCCGGCCTGCACGTAGCCGCATCTCGAGTTCGCGCTCGGGATCGTTGCTCACGTCGATCGGCGTGTAGTCGATACGCTTCTTCGCCAACAGCGCCAGCGCACGTCGGCTGTAGGGGCACCAGCTCTTGAAGTAGATTTCCGTGGTCGGCATCGTCGTGCTCCGTCAGTCATTACGTAGAGCATATTCTGGGGACACGGATTGATTTGCTCTATACCTGGAATAGGCGTATTTATGTATCGAACGTCTAATCATGGTGAGATCTGGATATATGGATGTCCTGACCGACATTCTCCGCGGACTGCGCACGGTTGGCAGCGTGTACTTTTGCGACTTTCTCGACCCGCCGTGGCGACTCGAATACGAGCGCGAGCCGCGCGCAATCTTCCATTTCCTGCGCCGCGGTCGCGCCGGCGTCGAGATCGACGGCGACCTGCATGACCTCGCGCCGGGCGACTTCGTGTTCCTCGCGCCGGGCATGAGCCACACGGTCGTGAGCCGCGCCGACGACGACCCGCGAACGCTGCTTCTGTGCGGCTACTGCGACTTCGACTTCGACGAGAACGACGTGCTGCGCCGCGCCCTGCCCCGCTCCGTGCTCATGGGCGGCCAGGAGCTCGAGCGCTGGCCGTGGATCAAGCGCACGCTCGAGCACCTGGGCGCCGAGTTCATGTCGGGTGCGCCCGGAAGCGAGCTGACCGTCAACAAGCTCACCGAGGTGCTGCTCGTGCAGCTGCTGCGCGCCGAATTCGGCCAGTCCGGGCAGCGAGGCATCGTCTCGGCACTGGCCGACAAGCGCCTGCATCGGGCGCTGACGGCAATCCATGCCGACCCGGGGAGCGACTGGACGCTGGACAGCGCGGCCGCCGTTGCCTCGCTGTCGCGTTCGGGATTCGCCCGGCTGTTCAAGGAAACGCTCGAGATCGGATTTTTCGACTACCTGACCCGCTTGAGGATGCGCAATGCCCGCGAACTCCTGCGCACGAGCCGTCTGCCCGTCGCCGATATCGGCGAGCGCGTCGGCTACCGTTCCGAACTCTCATTCGTCAAGGCGTTCAAAAAGCGAAGTGGACAGACACCGCGGGCCTATCGCCTGTCGGGTGCCGATGAAGCGTGAAGGGCCGAACGGCCCGTGAACGGGGGAGAGTAGAATGCGAGCACGAACGAGCGCGGCGCTGATCGCCGCGACGGCGTTGATTTCAGTATGGGCCGCCGACGCCGAAGAATCCGGGTTAAACGCGTGCCTCGACGGCCCGGTCGCACAGTTCGGCCGCTACGTCGGCGACTGGAAGATCGAGGACCAATCGTTGAAACAGGACGGCAGCGGCTGGGAGCCCGCGGCCGGCGCGCGCTGGATTTTCGAATGCATCGGCGACGGCGTCGCGATCCAGGACCACTGGCACCCGAACGACGGCGGCTACGGCACCAACCTGCGCAGCTACAACCCGGATACCGGTCAATGGGAGATTGTCTGGGCCGCCCACTCGCAGAACGGCCTCATGCACATAGGCGCGAAGCAGAACGCGGACGGCGCGATCGTCATGGACGTGATCGCCCCGAAGCAGGACCGGCCGCGCCGCATCACGTTCTTCCCGCCCGACGACACGGGCTGGGACTGGGTCATGGAATGGTCGTTCGACGACGGTGAAACCTGGACGCCCGTGTACAGGATTCGGGCGACGCCGTGGGAGGGTTAGCGGCGATGGGCCGGGACTCGGGTCGCTGGCCGGCGAAAAGGGCACCGCGCTCTCGGTAGCGGTCGCTGGCGGGGCATGCGGTAGGATGTCAGCTGGTGACGTATAGCCCGCTCAACTGAGCGGACTCGCGATCTCGCAGATTCTATGCGGACCTGCTCTGAGATATCGAAGACCAAGTATGAGCGATTCTGATATCCGATTCGAACTCGCCACCGCTGGGCAAGCGGCCGAACTTGCGCCGCTCATCTACGAGAGTTCTCACGAATTGCTGGACTTCCTGTTTGGTGACAGAGCCTCGGCCGAAAAAGCGCTCACGCGTCTGATTGCCCGACCCAACGGACACTTTAGCTACAAGTTCGTCACGCTTTTGCTTGTGGACGACGGGATTTGTGGTGCTGAGCTGGGCTACGGCGCCGGTGAACTGGCGTCAGAGGAGTTTTCCGGCGCTCTCAATATGCTGCGGGCAATGCCGTTCGGACGGTGGCCGCATCTGGTTGGCCCGGTCAACAGAGCGCTCGCCGGCTATGTCATGCCCCCGTCCCCGGACGCGTACTACATCAACAACATCGCAGTCGATAGCAGTCGCCGCGGCGAGGGCCTTGGGCAGAAGTTCCTCGATCACATCGTTCATCAGACGAGAACGACGGGCTACCGGTGTATTGAACTGGACGTCACCGACATCAACGAAAGCGGTGTTCGATTCTATCAACGCTACGGTTTCCACTGCGTAGCCACGTCAAGCCCGGAAGCAGCCGTAAAGCGATACGGCCTACCCGCGCTAAAGCGCATGCGTCTTATCCTCAACGACGAGCAACCGATTGCGGTCAACAATTACGAACGGCCGACCAGTGCGGTTGTTATCAGCGATCCATCGCGTCTCAACGTAACGGAGGTGGACGAAGTCTACGCACCCGGCTCGGTCGACCAGTTGCGGGCCTACGTCAGGACGTCTGAAAAACCTATCTCAATCGGAGGCGGACGCTACTCGATGGGTGGGCAAACCGTGCATCCCGGAACGCTGCATATTGATATGCGCGGTCTCAACAGGGTCCTCGAACTGGACGTCGAGGCGATGACTGTTCGTGTACAGGCCGGCGCACGATGGAAGGACGTGCAGCGCGCAGCCGACGACTACGGTCTCGCCGTGCAGGTGATGCAGACCTATTCGAATTTCACCGTGGGCGGATCGTTGAGCGTAAACTGTCATGGCCGCTACATCGGGCTTGGTCCGATTGTTCTGAGCGTCCGTTCGATTCTTCTGATGCTGCATGACGGTGAGCTCATCAGTGCCTCGCCGACGGACAATGCGGATATCTTCTACGCTGCAATCGGCGGTTATGGCGCGCTGGGCATCATCGTCGAAACCACGCTTTCGCTGGCGACGAACACGCGCATCGAGCGTTTGAGTCGCAAAATGGCACTGGACGACTATCCGGACTTCTTTCAAGAGAGCGTGAGGAACCATCCCGCGATCGTGTTTCACAACGCCGACATGGTGCCGCCCGGCTTCGACAAGATTCGTGCGGTTAGCTGGCAGGAGACCTCGAAGCCTGTAAATCGCAAGCCAAGAAAAGAAGGCCGCAGCCTTTACCTCGCGGAAAAGTACATGCTCTGGGTAATTACGGAGTCAAAACTGGGGCATTTTCGGCGCGAGTACATCTACGAAACCCTGCTCTATTTGCGGCCGAAGATTACCTGGCGAAACGACGAGGCGGATTACGACGTCGCGGAACTCGAACCGTTGTCGCGACGAAGATCTACCTACGTGTTGCAGGAGTACTTCGTTCCGCCTGATCGTCTCCTGGAGTTTTCGGCGCAGATGACCGAGATTCTGCGTCGCTTTGACGTTCAAGTCGTCAATGTGTCCATTCGTCACGCGCACCCGGACCCGGGGTCGCTGCTGGCCTGGGCAAGGTCAGAGGTGTTCGCGCTGGTGCTCTATTACAAACAGGGGACCGCTCAAGCGCAGCGTGAAGCCGTCGCGGTATGGACGCGCGAGCTCATTGATGCGGTACTCGGCTGCGAAGGCACCTATTACCTGCCCTATCAGCCGCATGGTCGCGTCGACCAGTTTCAGGCGGCTTATCCGCGCGCCGGGGAACTGTTCGCACTGAAGCAGCAGCTGGATCCCGACTACCGTTTCCGCAACAGTCTGTGGGCGAAGTATATGAACCGGGACGCCGAGGCGCCGCTGTTTGGCGACAGGGTTACGGAAGGCTCGGAGTTTCTGAGCGTCTACGGTGCCGTGCGGTCACGTGACGACTTCTATCGCTTTCTGCAGGTCATCTATCATCTTTATCCCGAGGCCGAGTTCCATCAGCTGATTATCGACGCGTGCGCCAAGCACGACACCGACAAGGCGATCTACGAGGAAGTGGCAAGGCGGCTGCCGGAGATCAAGACGCCATTGTCGGACCTGACGTTCGCGCTACCCGCGCTGTGGGTACAGAAGAAAGAAATGGTCAGGCAGACCAAGGCCATACTGAACGGAAGACGCGAGATTCATGGCTACCTGGAGATCGGTTCGACCGGTCGCTACGTCAAGAAGCTGAAGAAGGCGTTAAATTTCAATGGACCCGTCTACCTGACCAACGATGTTGTCCCGGACAACTCGCCGGCGGAGATCATGGAGCGCGGCGGCATCGGCAAGGTCGGAACGTTTTTTGGTCTGAACGACTACGATCCGATACCGGATAGCGCGATTCCGGACGAGTCACTGGATCTCGTCACCTGCTATATCGGTCTGCATCACTGCCCGCGGGAAAAGCTGACGGACTACATCGCATCCATCCGTCGTGTACTCCGCCCCGACGGAATATTCGTGTTACGCGATCACGACGCGGGCTCAGCGGAGATGAGGGTATTCTGTTCCCTGGTGCATACGGTGTTCAACGCCGGGCTGGGCGTATCGTGGCAACAGGATCGTGAAGAGCTGCGGCTGTTCGAGGGTATCGACTTCTGGGTGGATCAACTCGTTCAGGGCGGCTTTAGGGACACGGGCAAGAGATATCTTCAGGCGCACGATCCTTCGCTGAATACGCTGACCTGCTTTGTTAAGGAATAGGCCGCACCGCCGCCGCGTTCAGAAGTCTCGCGTGTAACCGAACTCCCTGGACGCTACAATTCCATTCACCGGCGGAGAAGTCTGCCGAATGCGTTGCGACGATCAATTGAGTCCGCATTCACTAGCCGTCAGTCCGCTTCAAAGAGCCTGGGCTGCAGGGCGGATTCCGAAGCTGACTGGAATCGGGGGGCACGACACAGCGTAGTCCCGTGGACAAGCAAGAACTCACAACACTGATCAATGCCTGGCAGGGTGGTGACGAGGCCGCCCTGGAGCAGTTCATGCCGGTCCTTTACGACGAACTGCGTCGGCTTGCGCGCGGCTATATGCGTGGCGAAGCTGCGTCACATACACTGCAGGCGACCGCGCTGGTCAATGAAGCCTTCATCCGCCTCGCCGACGTCGACATCGACTACGCGGACCGGACCCATTTCCTGGCGATGGCCGCGCGCACGATGCGCCGGGTACTGGTGGACCACGCCCGGCACGCGAAACGCGCCAAGCGCGGCGGGGGGGCGCGCAAGGTAACGCTGGAGGAAGACGCGGTGCTGTCGCATCCGAAAAGCCCGGCGGTGCTGGATCTCGACAGGGCCCTAGATGCGCTCGCCGAGATGGACGGCGATCTCGCCGCCTGCGTCGAACTGGTTTTCTTCGGCGGCCTGACCTACGACGAGGCGGCAACGGCGCTCGGCAAATCGCGGACTGCAGTCTACGACGACATGCAGCTCGCCAAAGCCTGGCTGCGGCGCCACATGGCCGATGCCGGGGAACCGGGCCAATCCCGGACCGATTGAGCGGTTTCGCGCCTTACCCGTTGGGCACGACGCTCGAGGAGCAAGGTGAAAGGCGAAGAGCATCAATTCCAACGCGTGCGGGCTGTTTTCAAGGCGGTCATGGCGCTGCCGTATGCCGAGCGCGCGGCCGCGCTTGCACACGAGTGTGACGGCGACGCCGCGCTAAGGCAGGAGGTCGAAGCGCTGCTGGCCGCTGCGGGGGCCGATGACGCGGAATTCATCGACGTCGTTCGCGAGGCCGCGGGGGCGGCCGCGAACGCCGGGACAGACGCCGCGCGGGATCAGCGCGTCGGCAACTACCGACTGGTCGACTTGCTGGGTGCGGGCGGCATGGGCAACGTCTATCTTGCCGTGCGGGCCGATGAACAGTACGAGCAGCGCGTTGCGATCAAATTGTTGCACCCGGGTCGCCGCGACCGGGACCTCATCAAGCGGTTCGTGGCCGAGCGTCAGGTCCTCGCCCGCCTGGAACATCCGAATATCGCCCACCTGCTGGACGGCGGCGAAACCGACAGCGGCGTGCCCTACCTCGTCATGGAATATGTCGAGGGCGTGCCCGTCGACCAGTATTGCGATGACAACCGGCTGGCGCTGACGGCACGCCTGCGGCTGTTCCAGAAGATCTGTGCCGCGGTAGAGTACGCGCACAACAACCTGATCGTACACCGCGACATCAAGCCGTCGAACATTCTCGTCGCGGTCAACGGCGAACCGAAGCTGCTCGACTTCGGCATCGCGAAGCTGCTCGACGAGAACGCATTCCAGTACTCGGTCGCCCTGACGCGCATCGGCACCAGCGTCATGACTCCCGAGTTCGCCAGTCCGGAGCAGGTACGCGCCGAGCCCGTATCGACGGCCACGGACGTCTACTCACTCGGTGTCCTGCTTTACCGCATGCTCTGCGGCCGGATGCCGTATCGGCGACAGGGCCAGTACGCGGACCTTGCCCGGGCGATCGTCGATGAGATACCGACCCGGCCGAGCGCAGCACTTACGGCGACGAGCGATCATGGCGCCGCCACCGCGACAGAGATCAGCACGGTGCGCGGCGCCTCGGTAGCGGGCCTGCAGGGCAACTTGCGTGGCGATCTCGACAACATCGTCCTGAAGGCGTTGCGCAAGATGCCGGAAAACCGCTACGCCTCGGCGCGCGAGTTTGCCGATGATATCGAACGTTATCTGACTTTCCGCCCGGTCAGTGCGCGACCGGCCAGCATTGGCTATCGCGCGGCCAAGTTTCTGCGCCGCTATCGCACCGGCGTCGCCGTCGCTGGCGCCGTCGTCGTGCTGATCGCCGTATCGGTGTTTCAGATTCTCGAACAGCGCAACCGGGCACAGGTTGCCGCCCTGCAGGCGGAAGAAGTCATTCGTTACGTCGGCGACCTGTTCCGCAATGCCACGCCCCTGCGAGCGCAAAGCGAGGAGATATCCGCACGGGACCTGCTCGACCAGGGTGTCGAGGAGATCGACTCACTCGCCGACGAACCGCAGGTACAGGCGAGACTCCTCGATCTCATGGGCAACAGCTTCATGTACATCGGCGATCAGGAGCGGGCACTGGCGCTGTTCAATCGGTCGTTAGAACTGCGGCGCACGCGCTTGCCATTCGATCCGGCCGCCGTTGGCAATACGCTGCAGCTGATGAGCACGCCGAACCGACTATCGGAACAGTATGTCGAGGCGGAACAGAACCTGCGCGAGGCACACGACCTGCTGACGGAAGCATACGGGGATCGCCACAGTAGCGTGGCATTCGTTCTGTCGCTCACCGGTGACGTGCTGCGTTTTCAAAAGCGCCACGAGGAGGCACTGGACTATCTCGAGCGGGCCGTTGCCATGAAAGAGCAGCTGGGTGAGGCCGACGATGACGACATGGTCGACATTCTGGGCAATCTGGCCGTGGCCTACGACGATCTGGGCCGCTATGAGGAAGCGGAAAGCGTCAATCGGCGAGTCGTTGCGGCGTCGCGCGCCCGCTTCGGCGACCTCGATCCACAAACGCTCATCCGCATCGCCAACCTGGGTCTGATCCAGGTCCGCCGCGGAAACTACGCGGACGGTCTCGTCAACATCCGTGAAGCGCACGGCGGGATCAACGATATCTGGACGTCGGATCCGAATCGCATGGTCTGGGCGGCCGCGATGCTTGGATACGCCCTACGAGGGCCCGGGCGCTTCGACGAGTCCCTGGCCGCCTACGAGACAGCGCGGGATCTTGCCCGGCAGTACTACGGCGCGGACTCCATGCGCCACGCCAGGGCGCTTATGGATGTCGGCGAATCCCTTCTGCTCACCGCCCGTGATGCGGAAGCCGTTCCGCCGCTCGAGGAAGCCATCGCGATCGCCGGGCGCATTGGCGAGGACCCGAGCTTTCGGGCGGGTTCGATTCGTATCCGCCTGGCGATGCTGTATTCGGCGACCGGCGACTACGAGCGTGCGGAAGCGGTCGCACGCCGGGCGCTGGCGGTGCCGGAAAAGCTCGCCACGCCAACCCGGCTCGCGATCCTTCGCGAGCTGGGCGGCGCGCTCAGCGGTCAGCACCGATTCGACGAGGCATCGGCTTTGTTCGAAGAATCCTTGCTTGGCCGGGAGACACGGATGGGCCCGAACAGCGTGGGTCTACTGCCGACGCTGATCCCCATGGCGCGCCACTACCGACGGGCCGGCAATGTCGAGCGTGCACTCGAGATTGCCTCGCGCGCGCATACGATTGGCCAGGCGGTAACCCCGGCCGGCACCTGGGAACCGGCGCTCGCCAGCGCCGAATACGCGTTGGCCCTTAAGGCCACTGGCGACGAGGCGGGCGCCGCCCCGATCCTCGACCAGGCCATCGGCGACCTTGAAGCGACG
>JANQLK010000039.1 GCA_028280615.1 Woeseiaceae bacterium
ATGACACAGCAATGGTTCCTGCTCACATCGCATCCTCCGGGCTGCTATTTTCACGTTCCGGGCGGCCCCGCCGGCGCCGTGGAGGTGTTCGCCGAAGAGGGGATCGAGGTCGCCTGGGGTCCGATCGTGCTGGAGGGACAGTTCGTGGCGCTGACCGAAAGCGAAAGCGCCATCTATCGGCTCGACGACGCGCGCGTTGTCGAGCAGTGACCCGGCGCGGCGTAAGTATCGCGATCCTTAGGGATTCAATGGCACAATACGGGCATGACCAAAAGTACAGCTGAAGCAAAGCCACCGAAGCTCGGAGCGAAGTGGCGGAGACTCGCCGAACGGCGCTGCGCGGCTGCCAATGCGCGACTGACGCCGGCGAGGCTGGGCGCCTATGCAGAACTCCTGGCGAGCAAACGCCCCGTGACAGCCTACGAGCTCATTGCGCGGCTCGAAGAAAGCCAGCAGCGCAAGATCGCGCCGCTTACCGTCTATCGGCATCTCGACTTTCTGATTCAGGTCGGTCTCGTGCATCGGCTCGAATCCACGCAGTCGTATTTGCCGTGCGACCATCCCGAGCATACGCACGAAAGCCAGTATCTGCTGTGCTCCTCCTGCGGCGCTGCCGACGAGGTTGAGTCTAAACCGCTCGAGTCCCTGCTCAATACGATCGCCGATCAACGCGGCTTCCGCGCCGAAAACACCGTGGTAGAGATCAAGGGACTCTGCAAAACCTGCAAGAGCGACGACTCCGATTGACCGCGCCGTCAGGGTCCGGCGCTGGCGACCGCGTCGTGCGGGTGCAGGCTCTCCATGTGAGCAACCGTCACGCTGACCCGGTCGTAGTCCCGCGCTAGCTCCTGCCGAATCCGGCGCGCGGCATCCTCGACGAACATGAGGTTGCGGCCGTTTCGCGCCGCGAAAGCTTGCTCGTCAACGCGTCTCACGGCGGCCTGCACTGGTGTGCCGAGCGCTAGCTCAACGCGGTCGATCAGTTCGAGGAGACCGAAATTGGCCGCGCCCTCGGCGATGCGCACGGTGACCGTGGCCTTGCTGCGCTGGCCGTGCGGTGTAGCGAGTGTGGCGTGTTCGCGTAGCCAGGCGGCTGCATCTTCCGTCGGAACAGTGTCCGAATCGCTAAAGCTGCGGCGAAATTCGCGCTCGATCAGCTGGCGCGCCAGTGACGCCGAGCAGGGGCACGTGGACGAATAGACAACTTCCACTTCGGCGTGGAGCGTTGCGCCCGCCGCGCCGCCTGTCGCTTCGAGCGTAACGGGGTAGCCGCGCCAGCCACCAATATCTGCGCTCTCGAGCGCGCTGCGTCGCACGAGCAAATCGAAGCTAAGCCTGACGCGCGCACGGTTCGAATCACAGTCTTCATGGCTGTCGATCATGGCGGCGAGCAGGGGGGCGAGACGACCCGGCATTAACGCGCCATTGTCGCCGAGCTCATCGACGAGGCGGTGCAGTCTCGACATGTGAATGCCCTTGACGTCCGGCCGCGGCAAATTGATCTGGACGTCGACGCGTGCATGGTGTTCCCGCCGATAGCCTGGCTCCTCGATCACAATCGGCAGATCGATAGTGCTCATGCCCACCCACTCGAGCGGTTGCGGATTCGCCGGCATGTCGAGGGTGGCGATGTCAGGTAATTGCTTGATCACGGTTTTCGGATGCTCCCGGTGGACCGAAGCTCGTCAGGCGCGAGTCGGAGGCGATTGACAGTGGGAGAGAATTGATATGTTATAACATACCAGACGTGCCATCAGAACCGCAGCATGAGCGCATTCCGCAAGCTAAACCGCAGCTTCCGACTACCGAAAGCCCTTGGACCTGTCGTCCTGGGCGCGGTGCTGGTGTGCGGCTCGGTGATGGAGACCGGGCATGCAGACATCGACTGTACGCACGACGCCTGCGGATTGTGCGTTGGATCGTCGAGCGACGGTGCGCTCGTGGATACCGCCGCGTCGATACAGGCATCGCCGTGTATGCAGTGTCTCGGTTCGGCGCCCCTTGCTCGCGCAGCGCCAGAAGAGACGACGTTAGCGCAGCTGATTCGGGGACCTCCCGGAGCCTGATCTGCTCTATTCAGTCTGAGTCGTTCGCGGCTCCTACCCAATACCCCAAGGAAATCAGATCATGTCCCGAAAACCCTACCTGCGGACCGCCATTGCGGTCTGCGTATTCACAATGTCGCCGCACCTCGCGGCAAACTCGCAGGAATCGTCCGGCGAGACCATCGACGAAGTCATCGTCCGCTCGCATCCCTTGTCGGCTGAAAGCCTAGCCCAGCCGGTCGCGACCTTGAGCGGCGAGGCGCTCGAGCGTTCGCTGTCGGCCTCGATCGGCGAGACCCTGCGCGATCTTCCCGGCATTCATTCCGCGAGCTTCGGGCAGGCGGTCGGTCGGCCGGTGATTCGCGGTCTTGGTGGCGCACGCGTAAAAACCATGCAAGACAGAATCGATACCATGGACGTCTCCGTGTCGAGCCCGGATCACTTGACGACCATCGATCCGTTCAGCGCGAGGAGCATCGAAGTGCTCAAAGGACCTTCAACGCTGCTCTACGGCACCGGCGCTATCGGCGGCGTCGTTGACGTCCACACCGGACGCATTCCCCACCAGGTGCCGGAAGAAGTGTCAGCCAAAGGCGAGCTTCGCGCGACCGACAATGCCAATCAGCGATCAGGCGCCGTCAGTGTCGACGCTGGCGCCGAAGCATTCGCGTTCCATGTCGACGGCTTCTTCCGCGATGCCGACGAGTACGACATTCCGGGTTTCGCCGAGTCCGCTGCGCTGCGTGAGCTCGAGGAAATGGAGGGCGAAGGCGAAGAAGGTGAAGAAGAGGAAGCCTTTGGCGTGTTGCCTAACAGTCAATTGGAAATGCAGGGTGGTTCCGTAGGCTTTGCCGGCGTTGGCGAGCGGGGCTTCGTGGGACTCTCGGTATCAACCTACGCCGCCGAGTACGGACTTCCCGGACACAGCCACGAGCACGAGCACGAGGAAGAGGAAGAGCACGGGGATGAAGAGGAGGAAGAAGGTGGCGCGGTACTCGACCTGGATCAAACCCGGATCGACTTTGAGGCAGGGCTCGACGCGCCCTTCGCCGGCGTCAGCAGCGTGAATTTCCGCGTGGGCTTTAACGACTACGAGCACACCGAGTTCGAGGGCAACGGTGAGCCCGGCACGACGTTTGCAAACGAAGCACTCGAAGGCCGTCTCGAGTTGGTTCACGATATCGGGTCAAGCTACTCAGGTGCCACGGGCCTGCAGTTCTCGTCGCGCGAGTTCTCAGCCATCGGCGAAGAGGCGTTCGTGCAGCCGGTCGATACGCAGACCGTTGGCGCATTTTACGTTGGACAGAACAGCTTCGGCCGAACCGGATTCGAGTTCGGCCTGCGTTACGAGCATGTTGACCACGACCCTACCGACCCCCTCCCCAAGCGCAGCTTCGATCTCGGTGCCGTATCGCTTGGCCTGATTCAGCCGCTAGCGGAGCGCTGGTCGGTAAGCGGCCAGCTCGACTACTCGACTCGGGCACCTGTTGCCGAGGAACTGTACTCCGACGGGCCTCACCTCGTGACAAGTACCTTTGAGATCGGTGATCCCGATTTGAACGAAGAGCGTGCGGCGAACGTCTCGGCGACGCTCGCGTATGCCGGGGAGTCGTTGGATTTCATGCTGAATGCGTACCATACGGACTTCGGCGATTTCATTTATGAGCGCTTTACCGGTGAGGAAATCGAGGAACTACCGGTGCTCGTGTGGTCTCAGGGCGACGCGACGTTCAGCGGTGTAGAGGTGGATCTTGGCTGGAAGGCGCTGACCTGGGCTGAAGGCGATCTGACGCTCAATGCCGGCTACGACTATGTCCGGGCGCGGCTGGACTCCGGCGAGAACCGCAATCTGCCACGGATACCGCCGCGCCGTTATCGCCTGGGTGCCATGCTGAGCTGGAAGGGCCTGCTGACCGAGGTGGCCTGGGCGCGCGTAGACGAACAGAGTGACACGGCTTTCGGGGAACTTCCGACCGAGGCCTACAACGATCTCCGTGTCCATCTGGGCTACGGTATGGATCTCGGCAGGAGTCGCCTCGAGCTGTTTCTCACCGGGCGCAATCTGACGGACGACGAGCAGCGGTATCACACGTCTTTCATCAAGGACTTCGCACCGCAGCCGGGACGGACAATCGAAGCTGGTGTGGTCTTCCGCCTCTAGTGACGGTCTGGAGTTCGAGTCGGCGTATGGCCGACAGCGCAGTCGGGCATTGTTTTGTCGACACGGGCTTCTCGCGCGCAGTGCGCGGGAAGCTCGGTGAGCTTCCGGCTTCCAGTCAGTACTCGAGTGGGTCTACGCGGAGGCGCCGATCCCGGACAGCTTGTCCGCGCTGTCCGGACAGCGACTTTCCGCGATGGAGGCACGTCAATAGAGATTCGGTTCTGACGACGGGAATCCGATTCCCGAACCAATCACTCACGTCAAGTGACGACGGCAAGCGGCCACTCAGGCGTGGCCGTGGCCGTGGGCGTGATCGTGATCGTGATCGTGCTTCCAGCCCAGGCCCTCGCCGATTTCGGCGGCAAAGCGCCGTATGCCCCGGCGAGCGACGGACGCGCTGAAGACGAGCATGAGGCCAGCGAGGCACAGGACCTGCAAGGTCGAAGGAGCATCCTCGGTGAGTTCGGCCAGCGTCGGCACATCGAGCGAGGTGAAGACTGCATCGATGGTCAGGCCGGCCGCCACGGCGATTACCACGAGCGTACCCGCGAAGGTCACGGCGGCCTGCCTGCCGTGCAGGCTCGACAACACGCCCAGCGTGGAGAGATTGGTCGCGGGGCCCGTGATGAGGAAGGCAATACCGGCCCCCGGGGAGAGGCCGGCGGCAAGGAGCGCAGCCACCAGAGGCGTGGCGGAGGCGGCGCACACGTAAGTGGGAAAGCCCAGCGCTGCGAACAGAACGACCGCCACCGGGGACGGGAGTTGCGCCAACCAGCCGCCCTCGAGCCAGGGAGCGACCAGCGCGGCCACGCCCAGCCCCAGCAGTATCCACGGCGCGGTGTGGTCCACGATCTCGCCGACGCCCGTGACCAATGCCGCGCGCAAACGTGCCCGCAGCCCGCCTTGGCTCTCCGATTCCCGTTGCAGCACATGCGGACGATCGTGCGCCTCGAGTCGGCCTCCAACCCACCAGCCCACCACGAGCGCCGCCGCACCCGCCGTAACGAGTCGCATTACGGTGACATCCGGACCCAACAGGGGGATGGACAGGAGTATGGCGTCGAGTCCGAGTTCGGGGGTGGCGACCAGGAACGCCATGGCCGCGGCGGGAGGCGCGCCCTTCGAGACCAGCGTGCGATAAAGAGGCACGACGCCGCAGGAGCAGATCGGAAACGGCAGCCCTACCAGCATGCCGCGACCCGCCTGGCTCAGCGTCCCCCCTTTGCCGAGCCAGCGAATGGATGCCGACGGCAGGAAGGCCGACAGAAGGCCGGCAAACGCATAGGCCAAAAGAAGTGCCGGCGCGCTCTCGGCGGAGAGAACGAACAGCCGCGAAAGAAACGGGACAGGGCCGCTACCCGTTGGCCCGCTACCCGTTTCGGCCACCGGCAGCACCGCTACGGCCAGCAGAAGTGCCAGAGCCGCGAGCGAGCCCCATCCTTCCGCCGAGGCCTTGCCGCTGCTGCCGCGGGCGTGGCCGGGGTGCATGACCACATGAATCAGCGCCCCGCCGACGATTGCCTGGTACAGCTCGACGAGCGCCGACGAATTGTGCAGCTCTGTCGCGGCGGCTCCGGAGTAGAATCCAATTGCGGTTGCAGCCGTGAGCGCGACAAGGGCGGCCACCCCTCCCAGACGGCCAATCACCCTGGTCGCGAGCCACCACACTGCAATGCCCACGGGAAGCCGGTGCAGAATCACTGCAAGCGCCAAAGCTGTGTCCGCGCCGTTGACGTCGACCGTGGCCAGCGCCGCTCCGTCCAGTCCGGCGTGGATGGCAAGACCGGTAAGTCCCAGGAACAGCCCCCACCGATCGACCTGGCCTCGCACGTCCTTCGCGAGCCGTTCCAGCACAATGGGAACCAGGAAGCCGGCTACCAGGCAGCCCAGCACGGCAAGGTCCTGCCGTTCGACCGCCTGCGGTACGAAATGCAGGAAGACGAGTCCCGTGATCGCGACCACGACGAACCCGTCCAGGGCGGCGGCGAGCGCCTGACGGCGACGTAGTCCGTTCAGGATGACCGGCCCAAGTGCGAGCGCGGTCAGAGCGATCAGTAAGTGGCTCATCTTCTTTTTGTCAACGCCGAGCGTGAAGCAGCAGGTGAACAAGTCCAGTAGCGCTCGCCGATCATAGCGCAGCCATTCGCCGCGACACTAGGACCTGTCTCAAACTGGTTTGAGACAGGTGCTAGCTGTGGAAACAGACAGTTTGCTCACTCGCTCTGATGACCCTGGGCAGGTTTGGGAGCGGCGGGCAGAGCAATATGGGCCCTCGAAGCCACGAACGAAGATACGCATCGTGCAAATACTCAACATGGTCCTCGTGCTCTACAACGACATGGCCGAGGTTCACTCGTCCGTGCACTCTATCTTGCCCGAGAGGACAATGTTCTCGATATTGGCGCCGCCTTCGACGCGGACCCTGCCCACCGAGACTTCACCGCTCAAGACAGCGATCTTGCGAATGGACACGGTGTTTGGCTCTTCGCCACGAATCGTGCCGTCGAACCTGCCCTCGATCACGAGGTCCTCGGCGACGGCCAGTTCGCCCTTCATCACGACGCCGCTCCCGATAATCGACGGCAACGGTCGGGGCGGCGGTGAGTCCCTTTCATCGGTCGGTAATGTGCTGTCACGTTGCGATCGCTTCGCAGAGCGGTCGGCAAGATTCACCGACACCTAACCGGCCGATTCGACTTGCTTGCCCTGGTCCGCAATCGGCAAACTGGTCGGCTTCGTTGTCGCTTTCCTGTTCTTTGCCGTGTCGACGCTCCCGGTGAACTGGGCGCCGTCTTCCATGATGATCCTCGCGCAGTGGATATTACCGATGACTTCGGCGGTCTTCGCGAGTTTGACGCTGTTTTCGCCCCGGATGTCGCCTTCCAGGCGACCGTAGATTTCGACGGTTCGCGCGTCGATGTCGGCTTTGACCAGACCCTCTCTCCCGACCGTGAGATTCTTGTCTTGGTGGGCAATCGTGCCTTCGATCTTGCCTTCTATGATCAGGTCCTCATTGGCCGACAGTTCGCCCCGGATTGTCACGGTCGGCCCGATAACTGAGGTCTTGCGGGTTCGAACATTGGGACTCGGCGGCGCCGCCGGTTTCGGCTTGGTATCGTTCGGCTCGTCCGCGGGCTTCTTGCTGAACATGATCCTGTCACCTCGCTCGTGAATCCAGAACAGAATGGGAAAGGTGCTTGCCCGGAATCGCAGCGACTATATTCGCATATTCTTCCTCACGGCGCCGCCGGGACCGGCGCGAATCGCGAGGGACCAGCATGCACCGCGACCGCTCAACGACCGCCGATCAACGCCGCTACGTCACGATCCGTAAACGACGGATTCGCGCCTTCGCTGCCCGCAACGATCGCCGCAACGGCCGCGGCGCGTTCGAGCGCAGCCTGCGGCGTCTGTTGCTCGAGCATCGCGGCGAGCCAGCTGCCGAGGAAGGCGTCGCCGCAGCCGACCGTGTCCACGACGTCGACAGCGAACGCGGGCTGTCGGTAGACCTTTCCGTCTGCCAGCAATAGCGCACCGTCGGCGCCCATGGTCACGCAAACGACGTCGAGCTCGAAGCGATCCCGCAGTTTCATCGCCATACGCTCGGCCTCGTCGGCGCGATAGGACGCATTCGTCAGCAGCGCGAGCTCATGCTCGTTGACCTTTACCCAGTCTGCCTCGTCGAGCAAACGCTCCAGGATCGACGGTTCGTCGTAGGGTGGCCGCAGGTTGACGTCGAGAACGCACAGTGTTGCCTCGTTCAGCAGAGTTAGCAGGCTTGCTCTCGACGCGGCATGCCGCGCGGCCAGCGATCCGTAGACGAGTACGTCGGGTGGCCCGTCGTACAGCCGGCCGAACTCATCGGCGTCGATGTAGTCCCACGCGACGTTCTCGGTGATCGAGTAACTGACCGCGGAAGGATCCGAGGTGTCGACGAGTACCGTGCCGGTCGGGCGCTCCTCGTCCCGCTGGACGAAGTCCGTCGACAGCGACCGCGCTCGCATGAACTCGAGCAGGCCTTCGCCGTCGTCGTCGCGGCCGACCCGGCTCAGGAACTTAACGTCAACGCCGAAGCGCTCTAGCCTCAGTGCAACGTTCATGGGTGCACCGCCAGGCACGCGCTCGTTCGGCAGTATGTCCCACAGGGCCTCGCCGAAGCAGATGACAGACCGCTGCGGCACGTTCCCTAGCCGGAATGACGGGTTTGGCCGCTGCTTTGCCGAACGATCAGTTCGCTCTGCAGGGTCGTATCGGTGACGGTGTCGCCGTTGATGAGTCCGACGACCGATTCGACCAGCACTCGGCCGGCCCAGCGAATGTTCTGGCGAACGGTCGTGAGCGCGGGGCTGCTGTAGGACGCGAGCGCGATATCGTCATAGCCGACGACCGCGATATCGTCGGGCACCGTGAGGCCCAGGTCCGAGAACGTCGAAATCGCCGCGAGCGCCATCACGTCGCTTGCACAGATCACGCCGTCGAAGCGGGTGGTGGACTGCAGTAGCCGGCTCGTGACTTCCCGCGCGTGCGGCATGTCGAACGGCACGTCGACCGTCAGGTCGGGATCGGGTTCGAGATCGAATTCGGCCAGGGCTTTCGCGTAGCCTTCATGGCGCGCGGCGATCTCGGGGTTGTCCGTATTGCCGAAAAACGCGATGCGGCGGCGGCCGAGGTCGAGCAGGTGTCTCGTTGCTTCATAGCCGCCCGTCGCGTTGTCACCGCCAACCAGCGGATAGCGCTTGCCGTCGACGGGACTGCCCCAGACGACAAACGGCGTGCGCTCGTCCGCAAGCTCATTGAGCAGCGCATGCTGCTCGCCCTGGCCGATGAAGATCACGCCGTCGG
>JANQLK010000043.1 GCA_028280615.1 Woeseiaceae bacterium
AGTTGGCAATACAGCGAGTATTGCGCGCCTTCGGAAAAACCCTTGAGCAAACAAAATCCTGCCCGATCATCCCGCGAATCGGTGACGGATGCGGGCTAGCCCGAATACCTCACCGATTCGTGGATGGGATCGGGCAGGCACAAAAAAGCCGGGGCACAAGCCCCGGCTTCGTGTCATTCATCGGGCGACGAACGCTTCAGACCATGTCTTTCAGGCCCTTGAGCGCGCGTACCTTGACGACCTTCGAGGCCGGCTTGGCGGCGACGTCCATCGTCTCGCCGGGCCGGAACGGGTTCGGGACGTTCTTCTGTGCCTTGCGTGCCGGCTTCTTCACGACAACCATTTTCATCAGGCCGGGAATCGTGAACATTCCCGGAGCGCCACGACCGCCGAGGTTCTTCTTGATCTGGCCGTTCAGGGAATCGAAAACGGCTGAGACGTCCTTCTTGGTCAGGCCGGTGTCATCCGCAATCTTGGCAAAGATTTCAGACTTGGTCGGTGGCTTCTTGGTGTTTGTTGCCATGAAATTACTACTCCGTCAATCAAAAAAAACGAGCCTACGCCCGCTGCGAAGCGCGGCACGATAGCACAAGTAAACGCCGGGAAAAACACGCTTCGCGCATTTTCGTCCTTGAAAAACCGGTGTTTCGTGGAATCCGCTCAGCCGTCGGTATAGAACTGCCGCTTGAAGCGAATCTCGGTCGGGTCCTCGCCGCCTTCGGGCGTAACCGAGATATCGAAAATCAGCGTCTCGCGATTCGCCACCGGGGTCACGCCGATGTAGTAGATTGCTTCCTGCTCGTCGATGCGGCGCATTGTGACGGTCTTGAGCTGGCCGGTCAGGTTCTGCGTCTTCACCGTGACCGTGGCAGGGACCGGCGCGCTATCGGTGTTGCGAATGACCGAGACGTTCAGCATTGCCCGGTTTTTGCTGCGGACGATGTTGTAGGCGGACGCGAACTCGGGTGGTAGCTGGTCCGTCGAAAGCGCATTGAAATGCACGACGTGCTCGCCAAGGTCGACGGAGGTCGCTCCGGCGGGCTCGGCCGTCGGCACGGGCGTGTTGTCGCCCGGACCGCCGCAGCCTGCGGCGAGCGACAGAATCGAAACGGTTACGAGCAGTCTTGCTTTGGTCATGATGGTGCATCCCCCGAGCGCGTTCCCCACAACGCGTCAACGGCCTTTACGGCCCTGGTTCGAGCGTCAACTATAAACCTTTTCCGGAGCTTACGCAGGCGCGCGGGCTTCAGATCAGCATGCCCAAAACGGTCCGCTGCAGACCCTCGAGAAGAATGGAGATAACACCGAGACCGACGATGGCGAAGATCGGCGAGATGTCGAAGCCACCCAGGTTCGGAGAGACTCGCTGAATGGGCCTCAGGATCGGATCCGTGAGCCCGCCGATCAGCGCCGCGGCGGGATTGTAATTGCCCGGCGACACCCAACTCAGCACGACGCGAATGATGATCGCGAACATGAACAGGCGAACGAGGTGATTGGCCAACGCGAACAGCGCGCTGACCATGAGTAACGCCATTCCCGGGAACTGTCCATAGATGGCCGACTTGGTGAACAGGAGCGCGTATTCGAAGACGAATGCGACCACGAGCGTCGCCGTGTCTATGCGACCGATCGGCGGCAGCACACGACGGATCGGTACCACGAGCGGCGATGTCGCTCTGAGGATCGCCTGCAGAAGCGGATTCTGATAGCTGGCGCCCATGAACGGCACCATGAGTCTGAGCAGCAACAACAGAATGTAGATCCCGACGAATACGTCGAGAACGAAAACAATCGCGTCGAGAAAGCTGCTGGTCATTGCACGTTGTCCGGGTCAGTCCTGGCTTGAGGCCGCATCGTCGGCCAACGCGATCGCACGGTCGCGCGCGGCTCGAACGGCCGACGAGAAGATAGCACGAACCCCATGCTCGTCCAGCGTGTCGAGCGCCGCCGCCGTGGTGCCGCCCGGCGAGCGGACCCTTGCGATCTGCGCATCCATCGGATCGCCGGACGCCTGGGCCAACGCGGCGGCGCCGGCCGCCGTTTCGATCGCCATCGTGCGTGCCGCGTCCTCGGGCAGGCCGAGTTCGATACCGGCATTGGCCAGCATGTCGATGACGAGGAAGAAGTAGGCCGGGCCGCTGCCCGACACGGCGGTCACCGAATCGATCAGCGTCTCGCTGTCGACGCGAACCACGGTACCCACCGCCTGCATGATTTCCGTGGCCGTCGCTACCTGCCGGTCGGTGGTCCTCGGGTTGGCATACAGCCCGGATACGCCGAGCCGCAGGAGCGCCGGCTGGTTGGGCATCACGCGCACGACGGCAAGGTCGCCGCCGAGCCAGCGGTCGATGTCATCGCCGCGCACGCCGGCCGCGATCGATACGATCAGCGGCCTGGCGCGCTGTACGGCGTCGACGAGCGCGCTTAAGATGCCGGGCAGCACCTGCGGCTTGACCGCCAGGACGACGCAGTCGGCGCCGGACAGGACGGCCGTGTTGTCGGCATCGACGCGGATGCCCGGAAAGTCCTCGAGCAGCGCGTCTCGCGTCGCCTCGACCGGATCGGCGATCGCGATCGCGGCCGCCTCGTAACCGCTGTCGATGAGTCCGCGAACGATCGCGCGTGCCATGTTGCCGCCGCCAATGAAGGCGATTCGGGATGTCGTCATGTCAGTGTCCTGGTTTTTGTTTCGATTCAGTCGCGCGGGCCGAAGACGGCCGTGCCTATGCGCACGATCGTGGCGCCTTCGAAGATTGCCGCCCGGAAGTCGCCCGACATGCCCATCGACAGCGTGTCGAACTCGATGCCGTCTTCACGCAGCGACTCGCCGATTTCGCGCAGCTTGCGGAAAGGCTCGCGCTGCGCCTCGAAACCGTCACGCTGACGGGGCAGGCACATGAGGCCCCTGAGTCTCAGTCCCTCGAGTTCCGCAATGGCGTGCGCCAGAGACGGTACCTCGTCGACCGCCGCGCCGCTCTTGCTCGCCTCGTTGTCGATGTCCACTTGCAGGCACACGTTCAACGGGCCCAGCGACACGGGCCGCTGTTCGGCAAGACGCCGCGCGATCTTCAGTCGGTCGATAGTGTGAACCCAATCAAAGTGCTCGGCGACCGTACGTGTTTTATTACTCTGCAGGTGGCCGATGAAATGCCAGGCGAGGTCGTCGGAGCCGACTCGGGCGATCTTATCCAGGCCCTCCTGGACGTAGTTTTCGCCGAAGTCCAGCTGGCCGTTTCGGGCGGCTTCGCGGATCGCTTCGAGCGACTGTTTCTTGCTCACGGCAAGCAGCTTTACGGTCGCCGGGTCGCGCTCAGCCTCCACCGCAGTTTCGGCCAGCAAATTGCGGATTTTGCGCAAGTTTTCCGTGACTCCAATCACGTTTTGCTCCGGGTGAATCGCTATACTAGCCGCACTGAGGACCCGAGTTATGGTAAGTCCGCGTGACATTCTA
>JANQLK010000056.1 GCA_028280615.1 Woeseiaceae bacterium
AAAGCCGCTGTCAGCGTCGTCTTGCCGTGGTCCACGTGACCTATCGTGCCGACATTCACATGGGGTTTTGTACGTTCAAATTTCTCTTTTGACATGTCCGAAGATCTCTGCGTTATGTTTTATCCGGTGGGGGCGTCGTCCGCGCCGCCCTACTGGCCGACCGCCTCGGCGACGCTCTGCGGCACCTCGGCATATTTCTCGAATTCCATGGAGTAGACGGCGCGGCCCTGGCTCATCGAGCGCAGATCCGTCGCATAGCCGAACATCTCGGCGAGCGGCACCTCGGCGCGAATGACCTTGCCGGCCGGCGCCTCCTCCATTCCCTGCGGCAGACCGCGACGGCGATTCAGATCGCCCATCACGTCGCCCATGTAGTCCTCGGGCGTCACGACCTCGACCTTCATGATCGGCTCGAGCAGCACGGGGTTGGCGCGCTGCATGCCTTCGCGGAACGCCATGCTGCCCGCGATCTTGAAGGCCATCTCGCTCGAATCGACGTCGTGGTACGAGCCGTCGTAGAGCGTGACGCGGCAATCGACAACCGGGTAGCCGGCTATGACACCGTTTTCCATCTGCTCCTCGACGCCCTTGTTTACCGCCGGGATGTACTCCCGCGGGACGACGCCGCCGACGATGTCGTTGACGAATTCGTAGCCGGAGCCCTGCTCGGCCGGCTCTATTTTCAGGAACACGTGGCCGTACTGGCCGCGGCCGCCGGACTGGCGAACGAACTTGCCTTCCTGCTCGACGGTCTTGCGAATCGTCTCGCGGTAGGCGACCTGCGGCTTGCCGACGTTGGCCTCGACCTTGAACTCCCGCTTCATGCGGTCGACGATGATGTCGAGGTGCAGCTCACCCATGCCCGAAATGATCGTCTGGCCGGACTCCTCGTCCGTGCTGACGCGGAATGACGGATCTTCCTTCGCGAGCTTCGACAGGGCGGTGCCCATCTTCTCCTGGTCGACCTTGGTTCGCGGTTCGACCGCGACCGAGATAACGGGCTCCGGGAATTCCATGCGCTCGAGCATGATCGGCTGCTTCAGGTCACACAGCGTGTCGCCCGTCGTCACGTCCTTGAGGCCCACGGCGGCGGCGATGTCGCCGGCACGAACCTCCTTGATCTCCTTGCGGTCGTTCGAGTGCATCTGCAGGATGCGCCCGATGCGCTCCTTCTTCTGCTTCACCGGGTTGTAGATCGTGTCGCCGGAACTCAGGACGCCCGAATAGACCCGGAAGAAGGTCAGGTTGCCGACGAACGGATCGGTGGCGATCTTGAATGCCAGCGCGGCGAACGGGTCGTCGTCGTCGGGGTGCCGCTCGGCCTCGCTGCCGTCCTCGAGCTCGCCCTTGATGGCCGGCACGTCGATCGGCGCCGGCATGTAGTCGACGACGGCGTCGAGCAGCGCCTGGACACCCTTGTTTTTGAACGCGGATCCGCACATCGTCACGACGATGTCGCCCGACAGCGTACGCGCCCGCAGCCCCCGATGGACGTCGTCGGCGTCGAGGGTGCCGTCTTCGAGGAACTTGTCGAGCAGCTCTTCGTCCGCCTCGGCCGCGGCTTCGATCATTTTCTCTCGATACGCCTCCGCGTCGGCTCTAAGGTCGTCGGGTATCTCCCGTGCTTCGTAGGAGGTCCCCATATTGCTGTCGTCCCAGTAGATCGCCCGCATGCCGACGAGGTCGATGACGCCCTCGAAGTGTTCCTCCGCGCCGATCGGCAGCTGGATGGGCACCGGGTTGGCGCCGAGGCGTTCCTTGACCTGGCCGACAACGCGCAGGAAGTCGGCGCCCGCGCGGTCCATCTTGTTCACGAAGATCATGCGCGGAACGTTGTACTTGTTGCCCTGACGCCAGACCGTTTCGGTCTGCGGCTCGACGCCGCCCACCGAGCAGAGCACGGTCACGGCGCCATCGAGCACGCGCAGCGAGCGCTCGACCTCGATCGTGAAGTCGACGTGCCCGGGCGTGTCGATGATGTTGATCCGATGCTCGTCGTACTGCTGGTCCATGCCCTTCCAGAAGCAGGTCGTCGCGGCCGACGTGATCGTTATGCCGCGCTCCTGCTCCTGCTCCATCCAGTCCATGACGGCCGCGCCGTCGTGGACCTCGCCCATCTTGTGCGAGACGCCCGTGTAGAACAGGATGCGCTCGGTCGTCGTCGTCTTGCCGGCATCGATATGCGCCATGATGCCGATGTTGCGATAACGGTCGATGGGTGTACTGCGTGGCACGACAAAGTCCTGGTCAAAAAAAGCGGCGGCAAGGTCCGGCTTACCAGCGGTAGTGAGAGAACGCCTTGTTGGCTTCCGCCATACGGTGCGTGTCTTCTTTCTTCTTGACGGCCGTTCCGCGGTTGTCCGCGGCCTCGATCAGCTCGTGCGCGAGCCGATGCGCCATCGTCTTTTCGCTGCGCTTGCGCGCGGCGTCGATCACCCAGCGCATGGCCAGCGTCTGCCGGCGGGCCGGGCGCACTTCGACGGGCACCTGATAGGTGGCGCCGCCGACGCGGCGGGACTTCACCTCGACGACCGGCTTGACGTTTTCGAGCGCCGTCTCCAGTAGCTCCAGCGCACGGTCATCGGTATTCGTCTCGCGCTCGGCGATGCGATCCAGCGCACCGTAAATTATACGCTCGGCCACGGACTTCTTGCCGTCGACCATGATCATGTTCATGAATTTGGCAAGCAAGTCGCTGCCGTACTTGGGGTCGGGCAGGATGGTGCGCTTCGGCGCCTGGGTTCTTCTGGACATAGTTCGATTACTTTCGGTTGAGATCTTTAAAGGAACGCTACGACTTCGGCCGCTTCGCACCGTATTTGCTTCGACCCTGGCGGCGATCCGATACGCCGGCGCAGTCGAGCGTGCCGCGCACGGTGTGGTAGCGCACGCCCGGAAGATCCTTCACGCGGCCGCCGCGGATCAGCACGACGCTGTGCTCCTGAAGGTTGTGGCCTTCGCCACCGATGTAGCTCGTCACCTCGTAGCCGTTGGTAAGACGCACGCGCGCCACCTTGCGCATGGCCGAGTTCGGCTTCTTCGGCGTCGTCGTGTAGACGCGGGTGCAGACGCCGCGCTTCTGCGGCGATGCTTCCAGCGCCGGCACGGCGCTTTTCTCGCGCTTCGACGAGCGCGGCTTGCGGACTAGCTGATTCACTGTGGCCATAGGCCTGCTACCTTCTTCACCAATTCGTAAACATGAAGCGCTTCAAACGCGCACAACCGACGGCCGGATCGCTTAAGGATCCGATCGTCGGGGGCGGGGCGCGCAAGTAACCATGGCTACTCGCGTTTTTCGTCAGCTCAGGCGTCCAGGCTCAAGCTGATTTGCCCGAGAAAATCGGGGCCCGCACTAGGCGGGCCCCGGGGTCAGGGGCGGGAATTGTATTGACGCGGTCCGTTCCGTGTCAAGCAAGCCCCGCGGAGGGCGCAAACTCCCTCCCTAGTCTTCCGTTTCGGCCGCCTCGGTTGCGGCTTCCTCGGCATCCGATTCGGCACCCTCCGAAGCCTCGGCTTCGGCCTGAGCCGCCTGATTTTCCTCGAGTTCCTTGAGCTGGTCCGCGAGGTCCTGCTCCCGGGTGCGGCGCCGCTCCGCATGGTGCGCGAAGCCGGTACCGGCCGGAATCAGGCGGCCGACGATGACGTTCTCCTTGAGACCGCGGAGCTCGTCCTTGAGGCCGCGAACCGCCGCCTCGGTGAGCACGCGCGTCGTCTCCTGGAACGAAGCCGCCGAAATGAACGACTCCGTGGCCAGCGACGCCTTCGTAATGCCCAGAAGGACCGGCTCGATCGTCAGCGGCTCCTTGCCCTGCGCCTCGAGCTGCTCGGCAACTTCGAGGTAGCGCGCCTTGTCGATCTGCTCGCCGCGCAGGTAGTTCGAATCACCCGGCGTGGCAACGTGCACCTTGCGAAGCATCTGGCGAATGATGACCTCGATGTGCTTGTCGTTGATCTTCACGCCCTGCAGGCGGTAGACGTCCTGGATCTCCTTGACGAGGTACTCGGCAAGCTCCTCGACGCCCTGCAGCCTCAGGATGTCATGCGGGTTCGGCTCGCCATCGGCGATGACCTCACCGCGGACGACCTGCTCACCCTCGAAGACGTTCAGGTGACGCCACTTCGGAATCAGCTCCTCGTGGCTCTCGCCGCTCTCGTCGGTAATGACCAGCCGGCGCTTGCCCTTGGTCTCCTTGCCGAAGCTGACGGTACCCGTGTGCTCGGCCATGATCGCCGGCTCCTTGGGCTTACGCGCCTCGAACAGGTCCGCAACGCGCGGCAGACCACCCGTGATGTCGCGAGTCTTCGACGATTCCTGCGGGATACGCGCGATGACGTCGCCCACGGCAACCTCGGCACCGTCGGACATGCTGATGATGGCCCCGACGGGCAGCGCATACACGGCCGGGATCTCGGTGTTGGCGAAGAAAATGTCGCCGCCGTCTTCGTCGACCAGCCGAGCCACCGGGCGCAGATCCTTGCCAGCGCTGCCGCGGCTCTTCGGATCGAGCACGACGATCGAGGTCAGGCCCGTAAACTCGTCGACCTGCTCGGCGACCGTGACGCCGTCGATGAAGTCCTCGAACTTGATCTTGCCCGCCACCTCGGTGATGACCGGGTGGGTGTGCGGATCCCAGTTCGCGACGATCTGACCCTGCTTGACCTCGTCTCCATCCTCGACCGTGATCGTTGCGCCGTACGGTACCTTGTAGCGCTCGCGCTCGCGGCCCGTCTCGTTGATGACGGAGATTTCGCCGGAACGCGACACCGCGACCAGGTAGCCCTTGTGGTGAGCAACGGTCTTGATGTTGTTGAGCTTCACGGCACCGTTCGACTTGATCTCGATGCTGTTCACGGCGGCGCTTCGCGACGCCGCGCCACCGATGTGGAAGGTGCGCATCGTGAGCTGCGTGCCCGGCTCGCCGATCGACTGCGCCGCGATCACGCCGACCGCCTCGCCGATGGCGATGCGGTGACCCCGCGCCAGGTCGCGGCCGTAGCACTGCGAGCAGACGCCGTAGCGGACATCGCAGGTGATCGGCGAGCGCACGATGACGTGGTCGATCGACAGGTCCTCGAGCTCCTGCACGGTTGCCTCGTCGAGCATCGTGCCGGCATCGAACGCAACCTTGTCGGAACCCGGAATCAGCACGGCCTCGGCGAGCACTCGCCCGAGCACGCGCTCGCGCAGCGGCTCGACGACGTCACCGCCTTCGACGAGCGGCGACATCGAAACGCCGTTGCGGGTCTCGCAATCGACTTCGGTGACCACGAGGTCCTGCGCAACGTCGACGAGACGCCGCGTCAGATAGCCCGAGTTGGCGGTCTTGAGCGCCGTATCGGCAAGGCCCTTGCGCGCACCGTGAGTCGAGATGAAGTACTGCAGCACGTCCAGGCCTTCGCGGAAGTTGGCCGTGATCGGCGTCTCGATGATGGAGCCGTCCGGCTTGGCCATGAGGCCGCGCATGCCGGCCAGCTGGCGAATCTGCGCGGCGCTACCGCGAGCGCCCGAATCCGCCATCATGTAGATCGAGTTGAAGCTCTCCTGTTCGACGTCGACGCCCTTGGAGTCCTTGATCGTCTCGGAGCCGAGCTTGTCCATCATCGCCTTGGCGACCTGGTCGTTGGTACGCGACCAGATGTCGACAACCTTGTTGTAGCGCTCGCCGTCGGTCACGAGACCGGACGCGTACTGGTCCTGGATCTCTTTCACTTCGGCCTCGGCCACGGCCAGGATCTCCGGCTTGGTCTCAGGCACGACCATGTCGTTGACGCCGATCGAGATGCCGGCCTTCGTCGCGAGCCTGAAGCCCGTATACATCAGGCGGTCGGCGAAGACGACGGTCTTCTTCAAGCCGAGCTGACGATAGCAGGCATTGATGACGTTGGAGATGGCCTTCTTCGACATCGGCTTGTTGACGAGATCGAACGACAGCCCGTGCGGCAGGATTTCCGACAGCAGCGCGCGGCCGATCGTCGTGTCGACCGTGCGGACCACACGCCGCATCTCGCCGTGCTCGTCGACTTCCGACAGCGGAACGCGAACCTTGACGCGCGCCTGCAACTCGGCGGCGCCGTTCTCGAACGCGCGCCGGGCCTCGTCGATGCTCGAGAGGAACATGCCTTCGCCCGTCGCGTTCACGCGATGCCGGGTCATGTAGTACAGCCCGAGGACGACGTCCTGCGACGGCACGATGATCGGATCGCCGTTGGCCGGCGACAGGATGTTGTTGGACGACATCATGAGCGCGCGCGCCTCGAGCTGCGCCTCGATGGACAGCGGCACGTGCACGGCCATCTGGTCGCCGTCGAAGTCGGCGTTGAACGCCGTACAGACGAGCGGGTGCAGCTGAATGGCCTTGCCTTCGATCAGCACGGGCTCGAACGCCTGTATGCCCAATCGATGCAGCGTCGGCGCGCGGTTTAAGAGCACCGGGTGCTCGCGGATGACCTCTTCCAGGATATCCCAGACCTCGGCGCCCTCGCGCTCGACGAGCCGCTTGGCGGCCTTGATCGTCGTCGCCTCACCGCGGAGCTGCAGCTTCGAGAAGATGAACGGCTTGAACAGTTCGAGCGCCATCTTCTTCGGCAGGCCGCACTGGTGCAGTTTGAGGGTAGGCCCGACGACGATCACCGAGCGACCCGAATAGTCGACGCGTTTTCCGAGCAGGTTCTGGCGGAAGCGGCCCTGCTTGCCCTTGATCATGTCGGCGAGCGACTTCAGCGGACGCTTGTTGGTGCCCGTGATCGCGCGGCCGCGGCGGCCGTTGTCGAGCAGCGCATCGACCGACTCCTGCAGCATGCGCTTCTCGTTGCGCACGATGATGTCGGGCGCGTTGAGCTCCAGCAGGCGGCGCAGGCGGTTGTTGCGGTTGATGACGCGGCGGTACAGGTCGTTCAGGTCCGAGGTCGCGAAACGGCCGCCGTCGAGCGGCACGAGCGGACGCAGGTCCGGCGGCAGCACGGGCAGCACGGTGAGCACCATCCACTCGGGCTTGTTGCCCGACTCGATGAACGACTCGAGCAGCTTCAAGCGCTTGGACAGGCGCTTGATCTTGGTCTCGGAACGCGTGGCGTCGATGTCCTCGCGCACCTGCAGGACCTCGCGCTGCAGATCGATCGTCATGAGCATCTCGCGGACGGCCTCAGCGCCCATGCGGGCGTCGAACTCGTCGCCGTACTGCTCGAGCGCATCGAGATACATCTCATCGGTCAAGAGCTGGCCGCGCTCGAGCTCGGTCATGCCGGGCTCGACGACGACGAACGCCTCGAAGTACAGCACCCGCTCGATCTCGCGCAGCGTCATGTCGAGCATGAGGCCGATGCGGCTCGGCAGCGACTTCAGGAACCAGATGTGCGCGACCGGGCTCGCGAGCTCGATATGCGCCATGCGCTCACGGCGCACTTTCGTCTGGGTCACCTCGACGCCGCACTTCTCGCAGACGACGCCGCGATGCTTCAGGCGCTTGTACTTGCCGCACAGGCACTCGTAGTCCTTGATCGGGCCGAAGATCTTGGCGCAGAACAGCCCGTCGCGCTCCGGCTTGAAGGTCCGGTAGTTGATCGTCTCGGGCTTCTTGACCTCGCCGAACGACCAGGACCGGACCATCTCCGGGGATGCCAGGCCGATACGGATCGCATCGAAGTCATCGACGGGGTTCTGGTACTTGAAAAGCTTAAGCAGATCTTTCATTAGTCTGTCTCCAGCTCAATGTTGATGCCAAGGGAACGGATCTCCTTGACGAGTACATTGAATGACTCGGGCATGCCCGCGTCCATGTGATGCTCGCCGTCGACGATGTTCTTGTACATCTTCGTGCGGCCCTGGACGTCGTCCGACTTGACGGTCAGCATCTCCTGCAGCGTGTAGGAAGCGCCGTAGGCTTCGAGCGCCCAGACCTCCATCTCACCGAAGCGCTGACCGCCGAACTGCGCCTTGCCGCCCAGCGGCTGCTGGGTGACGAGGCTGTACGGCCCGGTCGAACGCGCGTGCATCTTGTCGTCGACGAGGTGGTTGAGCTTCAGCATGTACATGTAGCCAACCGTGACGTCGCGGTCGAACTTCTCGCCCGTGCGCCCGTCGTACAGCACGGACTGGGTGTCGAGATCGGCGAGCTCCAGGAGATTGCGGATTTCCGCCTCGGCCGCACCGTCGAACACGGGTGTCGCCGTGGGAACGCCGCGCTTCAGGTTGCCCGCGAGCTCGAAGACCTCGTCGTCCGAGAACGACTTGATGTCCTCGTTCTTGCCGCCCGACTTGTTGTACACGGCCTCCAGGAACTCGCGCATCCTGGCGACGGATTCCTGCGCCTTGAGCATCTCGTCGATCTTCTTGCCCACGCCCTTGGCCGCCCAGCCCAGGTGCGTCTCGAGCACCTGGCCGACGTTCATGCGTGACGGAACGCCGAGCGGGTTCAACACGATGTCGACCGGGTTGCCGTCCTCGAGGTACGGCATGTCCTCGACCGGAACGATCGTCGAGATGACGCCCTTGTTGCCGTGGCGTCCGGCCATCTTGTCGCCCGGCTGGATGCGGCGCTTGACGGCCAGATAGACCTTGACCATCTTCAAGACGCCCGGCGCCAGGTCGTCGCCGGCCGTGATCTTGGCCTTCTTCTCGTCGTAGCGGCGATCGAACTCGTCGCGCTGCGCCTTCAGGCGCTCGGAGGCGGCTTCGAGCTGCTCGTTCGCATCGTCGTTCTTCAGGCGAATCTCGAACCACTTCTCACGCGGCACCTCTTCGAGGTAGGCCTTCGTGATCTTCGAGCCCGACTTGAGCTTGTTCGGGCCGCCCTGCGCGACCTTGCCGGTCAGCATGCGCTCGATACGCTCGTAGATGTCCTCCTCGAGGATACGCAGCGTGTCGTCCAAGTCCTTGCGGACGCTCTCGAGCTCGGCCTTCTCGATCGCGAGCGCGCGGGCATCCTTCTCGACGCCGTCGCGCGTGAACACGCGAACGTCGATGACCGTGCCGTCCATGCCCGGCGGAACGCGCAGGGACGTGTCCTTCACGTCGGAGGCCTTCTCGCCGAAGATCGCCCGCAGGAGCTTCTCTTCGGGCGTCAGCTGGGTCTCGCCCTTGGGCGTGACCTTGCCGACCAGGATGTCGCCCGCCTTGACCTCGGCGCCGATGAACGCAATGCCCGACTCGTCGAGCTTCGCGAGCGCGGCGTCGCCGACGTTCGGGATGTCGGACGTGATGTCCTCGGGCCCGAGCTTGGTGTCGCGCGCGACGCACTGCAGTTCCTCGATGTGAATCGTCGTGAAGCGGTCTTCCTTGACGACGCGCTCCGAGATCAGGATCGAGTCCTCGAAGTTGTAGCCGTTCCACGGCATGAACGCGACCAGCAGATTCTGGCCGAGCGCGAGCTCGCCCATGTCCGTGGACGGCCCGTCGGCCAGCACGTCACCCCTGGCGATCTGGTCGCCGGCCTTGACGAGCGGCCGCTGGTTGATGCACGTGTTCTGATTCGAGCGCGTGTACTTGGTCAGATTGTAGATGTCGACACCGGCTTCGGCGGCGCTCGTCTCATCGTCATTGACGCGAACCACGATGCGCGAGGCGTCGACCGAGTCCACGATGCCGCCGCGGGCCGCGACCACGGTCACGCCCGAGTCGACCGCGACGGCGCGCTCGATGCCGGTCCCGACCAGCGGCGCTTCGGCGCGCAGCGTCGGCACGGCCTGGCGCTGCATGTTCGAGCCCATCAGGGCACGGTTGGCGTCGTCGTGCTCGAGGAACGGGATCAGCGCCGCCGCGACGGACACGATCTGGCGCGGGCTGACGTCCATGTACTGGATGTCTTCCGGATTCGACAGCGTGAACTCGTTCTGGTGACGCACCGAGACGAGCTCCTCCAGGAACTTGCCGTTCTTGTCGAGTTCGGAGTTGGCCTGCGCGATGACGTACTGCGCCTCCTCGATGGCCGAGAGGTATTCGATATCGGTCGTCACCTTGCCGTTCGCGACCCTGCGGTACGGCGTCTCCAGGAAACCGTACTCGTTGGTGCGTGCGTACACGGCCAGCGAGTTGATGAGACCGATGTTCGGGCCTTCCGGCGTCTCGATCGGACAGACGCGGCCGTAGTGAGTCGGGTGCACGTCACGCACCTCGAAGCCCGCGCGCTCACGCGTCAGGCCGCCCGGGCCGAGCGCCGATACGCGGCGCTTGTGGGTAACTTCCGAAAGCGGGTTGTTCTGGTCCATGAACTGCGACAGCTGGCTGGAGCCGAAGAATTCCTTGACCGCGGCCGCGACCGGCTTGGCGTTGATCATCTCCTGCGGCATCAGGCCTTCGGTCTCGGCCTGGGTCAGGCGCTCCTTGACGGCGCGCTCGACGCGCACGAGACCGACGCGGAATGCGTTCTCGGCCATCTCGCCGACCGAACGCACGCGGCGGTTGCCGAGGTGGTCGATGTCGTCGACCGTGCCGTAACCGTTGCGGATGTCGATCAGCGTGCTCAGCACGTCGATGATGTCGTCCTTGTCGAGGACTCCCTCGCCCGTCGACGTGTCGCGGCCAACGCGGCGATTGAACTTCATGCGGCCGACGGCCGACAGGTCGTAGCGATCCGCGTTGAAGAACAGGTTCTGGAACAGGTTCTCCGCGGCCTCCTTGGTCGGCGGCTCACCCGGACGCATCATGCGGTAGATCTCGACGAGCGCCTCGAGACGCGTCGTCGACGGATCGATGTTCAGCGTCGAGGAAATGTACGGACCGCGATCGAGATCGTTCACGTACAGCGTGCGGATGTGGTCGATATCGGCCTCGATGAGCTGCGCGACGAGCTCCTCGGTCAGCTCGGCGTTGGCCGCGGCCAGCAGCTCGCCGGTCTCTTCGTCGACGATGTCGTGAGCGAGAATCTTGCCAACGAGGTACTCCTGCGGCACGACCAGCTTGTCCACGGTCGACTTCTCCATGTCGCGGACGTGCTTCGCCGTGATGCGCTTGCCTTCCTCGACGATGAGCTTGCGGCCGAGCTTGATGTCGAACGCCGCCGTCTCGCCGCGAAGGCGATCGGGCACGAGTCCCATCTTGATGTCCTTGCCGGACAGGTAGAAGTCGTTGTTCTCGAAGAACATGTCGAGCATCTGTTCGTTGCTCATCTCGAGCGCGCGCAGGATGATCGTGACCGGCAGCTTGCGGCGGCGGTCGATACGCGCGAACACGCAGTCCTTCGGATCGAACTCGAAATCGAGCCAGGAACCGCGGTACGGGATAATCCGGGCCGAGAACAGGAGCTTGCCCGAGCTGTGGGTCTTGCCCTTGTCGTGGTCGAAGAACACGCCCGGCGAGCGATGCAGCTGCGAGACGATGACGCGCTCGGTGCCGTTGATCACGAACGTGCCGTGATCGGTCATGAGCGGCATCTCGCCCAGATAGACTTCCTGCTCGCGGATGTCCTTGACCGGCTTCGGGGTTCCGCTGGCTTCCTTGTCATAGATGACGAGGCGAACCTTCACGCGGATGGGCGCGGCGTAGGTAAGGCCGCGCATCTGGCATTCCTTGACGTCGAAGACCGGGTCGCCGAGACGGTAGCTCACGTACTCCAGGGCTGCGTTGCCGGAGTAGCTGACGATCGGGAACACGGACTGAAACGCCGCGTGCAGGCCGATTTCGTCGCGCTCTTCTACCGTTTTGTCCGTCTGCAGGAACTTCTTGTACGAATCCACCTGGATCGACAGCAGATACGGGACGTCCAGGATCGTCGGCCGCTTGCCGAAGTTCTTGCGGACGCGCTTTTTCTCGGTGAATGAATACGCCATTCGGGAATACCTCGAAAATTAAAAGTTACGAATCACAGACGCGCGCAGACGGCCGGCTGCGAAGCAACCGGCCGTCTGCCCGACTGTGGACCCGTCAGGTCTCGTTGCTGAAGCCAAAAGCCTCAAGCGCTTACTTGAGCTCGACGGTGGCGCCGGCTTCTTCAAGCGTCTTCTTGAGTTCTTCAGCTTCGTCTTTCGCCACGCCTTCCTTGACCGTGGACGGAGCGCCCTCGACGGCGTCCTTGGCTTCCTTGAGGCCTAAGCCCGTGATCGTGCGAACGGCCTTGATGACCGCAACCTTGTTGCCGCCAAAGCTTGCGAGAACGACGTCGAACTCGTCCTTCTCGGCAGCCGCTTCGCCTGCGTCGCCACCCGCGGCCGGGCCCGCTGCTACGGCAACGGGTGCCGCGGCGGACACGCCCCACTCTTCCTCGAGCATCTTGACGAGCTCGACGACTTCCATGATGGGCTTGGCGCTCAGTTCTTTGAGCAGATCTTCGTTTGACAGTGCCATTTGTGTGTTCCTCTAGAAATATTTCAACCTGAGTCAGGTAAATAAGTGTTGGTTCCGGTTTCAGGCCGATTCCTGCGAGCCGCGCGCGCCTAAGGTGCGTGCGAGCATCGCGGAGGGCTCGGCCAAGGTGCGGACCAGTTGACCCATCGGTGCCACCATGACGCCGAGCAGCATTGCGCGAGCCTGGTCCAGCGTCGGCAGGTCCGCCAACTTTGCTAGATCCGTGCCCGGCAGCAACTGCCCGCCGGCTGACAGCGAGACCGCCTGCAGAGCGTCGTGCTCCTTGGCAAAGTCCTTGATGATTCTGGCCGCGGCACCCGGATCGTCCTTGGCAAACGCGAGCAGAAGCGGGCCCTTGAGCGTGTCTTGCATACACTCGAACTCGGTGCCCTCGACGGCGCGGCGGGCCAGCGTGTTCTTGACCACACGCATGTACACGCCGGCGTTGCGCGCTTCTTTGCGCAACTCCGTCATCTCTGCAACAGACAAACCGCGATATTCAGCCGCTACGGCCGTTACCGATTCGCCTGCAACCGCGTTTACCTCTTTGACAAGAGCCTTCTTGTCTTCGAGTCTCAGTGCCATTCCGTTCTCCTGGCCTTGCGGTTACCTCTACAACAATGGACGGAGCGAACTCCGTCCCCCTTGGTCGGATGGCAACCGTCGCCAAATCGTTCTCTGACTCAGGTTTCACCATCTGCGTAGGCTTTGGGATTAAGATCGGCGGTCAGGCCGATCACCTACGGTCTTCGACGATTGCCGCATCCTTGCGGCTATCCGGTCCGGCGCCCGAGGGCGACGTCCCGAATGCTTTGGGTCCCGCAGACGCCCTAAGCGTCTACCGAACCGCGATCGACTGAAACGCCCGGGCCCATCGTCGATGAGACCGTGAGTTTCTTGAAATACGAGCCCTTCGCGGAAGCGGGCTTGGCCTTCTTGAGGTCCGCCAGCAGCGCCTCTAGGTTCTCCTTGAGCGCCGGAACCTCGAAATCCGCTCGGCCGATCGCGCAGTGAACGATGCCCGCCTTGTCGGTGCGGTAGCGGACCTGACCCGCCTTCGCGTTCCTGACCGCGCCCTCGACGTCGGCCGTGACCGTGCCCACCTTGGGGTTCGGCATCAGGCCGCGGGGACCCAGGATCTGGCCGAGCTGACCGACAACGCGCATGGCGTCGGGCGTCGCGATGACGACGTCGAAGTCCATCTCGCCGCCCTTGACCGTCTCGGCAAGGTCGTCGAAACCGACGATGTCGGCGCCGGCGGCCTTGGCCTTGTCGGCGTTCTCGCCCTGCGCGAAAACCGCGACGCGAACCGTCTTGCCCGTGCCGTTCGGCAGGACCGTGGAACCGCGGACTACCTGGTCCGATTTGCGCGGATCCACGCCCAGGTTCACCGAAATATCGACGCTCTCGGGGAATTTCGCCGTGGCGAACTCCTTGACGAGGCCGAGCGCTTCGTCGATTTCGTAGAGCTTCTCGGCATCGAGTTTTTCGCGTGCCGCCTTGCGGCGCTTGCTTAACCCAGCCATTAGTTGACCCCCTCTACGTCGATGCCCATGCTGCGCGCGGTGCCGGCGACCGTGCGAACGGCCGCGTCCATGTCCGCCGCGGTCAGGTCCGGCATTTTGGTCTCCGCGATCTCCTCGAGCTGCTGACGGTTTACCTTGCCGACCTTGTCGGTGTTAGGCGTGCCCGAGCCCTTCTTGATGCCGGCCGCCTTGCGGAGCAGCACCGCGGCCGGCGGCGTCTTCGAAACGAACGTAAAGCTGCGATCGCTGTACACCGTGATGATGACGGGGATGGGCAGTCCGGGCTCGACGCTCTGGGTTTCCGCGTTGAACGCCTTGCAGAACTCCATGATGTTCACGCCGTGCTGACCCAGCGCCGGGCCGACGGGCGGCGACGGGTTCGCCTGACCAGCCGGGACCTGCAGCTTGATGTAGCTTGCTACTTTCTTGGCCATTTCAACTTCCTCTCGAGTTCAAACGCCGCCCCCCGCGGGCTGCGGCTCCTCGTCAGTTTCAACCCCCGACGCCCGCGAAGGCCCCGGAGCAATGCGCCCGGCCGCCGGCCGCTCGGGGCGGCGACAGCCTCATGGCGCGTGTTACGACTTTTCGACCTGGCCGAAGTCCAGCTCGACGGGCGTCGATCGCCCGAGAATCTGTACCGCGACCTGCAGCCGCGATTTTTCGTAGTTGACGGACTCAACGACGCCAGAGAAATCGTTGAAAGGTCCATCGGTCACCCTGACAACCTCGCCGGGTTCGAACAGCACCTTGGGCCGCGGCTTGTCCACGCCTTCACGGACCCGCTGCAGAATGTTGTCGGCCTCCCGGTCGGTTATCGGCGCGGGCCGATCGCTGGAGCCGCCGATAAAGCCGAGCACCTTGGGCACTTCCTTCACGAGGTGCCAGGTTTCGTCGTCCATCTCCATCTGCACGAGCACGTAGCCCGGAAAGAACTTGCGCTCGCTGCGGCGCTTCTGCCCTTCGCGCATCTCGACGACCTCTTCGGTCGGCACGAGAATCTCGCCGAACTTGTCCTCGAGGCCGAATCGCTCGATTCGCTCCTCGAGCGCCGACTTCACGCGGTGCTCGAAGTTCGAATAGGCGTGCACGATGTACCAGCGCAAGGCCTTGTTGGAATCTTTCGACGATGCGTCGGCATCGTTCGACGATTCGGTTTCCGTTTCGAGTGTGTCTGCCATCGTTTAACCAACCAGCTGACGTGTCAGCCAAAGAAGCCCGGAGTCGAGGCCCCAGAAGAACAGCATCATGATCAGCGTGAAGACGAATACGGCGATAGCCGTCTGCGTCGTCTCCTGGCGCGTCGGCCATACGACCTTGCGAAGCTCGACCCGCGACCCCTGGATGAAATGCCAGAGGCGCTGGCCCTGGGTACTGGTCATCGCGATGGCGATACCAACCCCGGCCCCGACAAGCACCATGAGCGCGCGCAGCGGCAGGATCACCTCAACTTCGTAGTAGTAGAAGGCGTACAGACCGCCGATCAGCACGAGCGCCGAGACGAGCAGCTTGATCGTGTCGAGGAAGCTGCCCTCGCTGGATTCAGTTTGTGCGTTCATCTTGAGCCCGCTGCCTGCTTTAAGTGGCAGGCCAGGAGGGAATCGAACCCCCAACCTGCGGTTTTGGAGACCGCCGCTCTGCCAATTGAGCTACTGGCCTAACATCTATCCCACCGCACCGTCCGTCTCGCACGATGCGCCCTGTTTTCTGGAAAGCCGCTAAGGTGCGCGGCCCCGCCGCTCCTTAGACACTTCCACCAACATTACTTACTCAATAACCTTCGCCACGACGCCGGCGCCGACCGTACGCCCGCCCTCGCGGATCGCGAACCGCAGTCCGTCCTCCATCGCGATCGGCGCGATCAGCTCCACCACC
>JANQLK010000016.1 GCA_028280615.1 Woeseiaceae bacterium
GGAAGTGAAATCGCATCTCCGCCGCCGCCCCCGCCGCCGCCCCCGCCACCGGCAAACATGCCGCCTACGGCGGACGCGGGGGCGGATCAGGCAGTTGACGAAGGCGCAACGGTGCAGCTCGCGGGGCAGGGATCGGATCCTGAGGGTAGCGTGCTGACGTTTCAGTGGTCTCAGGTCAGCGGACCGGCCGTCACGTTTGCTGACGCGGCAGATCCGAACACGACCGTCGTGGTTCCCGAGGTCCCGGTCGGCAACACCGACCCCGTCGTGCTGGAGCTTCGCGCCACCGATCAGCAGGGCGCCAGCGGCACCGATACGGTAGCCATCGACGTTACCTCGACCGACGTCGCGGTCTACGTTCGTGGCGCTACACTCGTGAAATTCGATCCGGAGACCGGCGCGACGACGCCGCTGTCCGCGGCAGGCACCGCGCGCAATTTCCGAATCTCGCCGGACTCGTCACAGGTTGTCTACGCGGCGGATGAGGACACGCCGACCGTCGTCGAGCTCTACGTCGTGCAGATGGACGGCACCGGCAGGACGAAGATCAGCGCACCGCTCGGGCCGAATGGCGACGTGAGGTTCAACAGTTTCTCCTGGTCTCCCGATGGCACGCAGATTGCCTATCTGGCCGACGCCGACCAGAACGACGTCAATGAAGTGTTCCTCGTGAATGCCGACGGCAGTGAACACCGCAAGATCAGCGGAAGCGTTGGCAATCCCGCGGTTGTAGAGCTCACTTCCGCGATATGGTCTCCGGACGGGCGCTTTATCGCGCAAACCGTTCGGGATCTGTCGACTTTCGGCCGAAACCTGGGCATCAACACCTACGATACGCAGAACCCCGGAAGCGTCCGCGTATCCGATCCCGTAGTGGCCAACGGCACGATTTCGCGTTTTGCCTGGTCACCGGACAGCAGCGCAATCGCCTATATCGGCGACACGCGCGATGACGGTATTGCCGAGGTTTTCACCTCGGCACCCGATGGCAGCGGCACGATACGCGTGAGCGACCGGGAAAGCGCCGGCTCCCTGCCGGGCACGGGCAGCGTTCTGGATTTCGAGTGGAACGGAGATGGGTCGTTGCTGGCCTACCGGCTGTCGATCCCTCTCTCCGATGCCATCGAGCTCTACACCGTGCAGCCTGACGGCAACGCGCGCGCGTTGCTGGCATCGCTTAGCGAAGACGCCATGAACATGCCCTGGTCCTGGGCGCCGGACTCGTCGCGGATTGCCTACGTCGCCGACCGGCTGCGCGATGTCTTCGAGCTCTTTACGGTCGCGCTGGACGGCGCGCCGCCGCAAGTTGTCAATGGTGCGCTGGTCGACGGCGGCGACGTATCGGAACTCGGCTGGTCACCCGACAGTACCTGGCTGGCCTATGTGGCGGACCAGGAAACCGACGACATCCGTGCACTGTTCGTCGTCCGCCCCGACGGAACCGGGAATCTGCGAGTGAACCCCCTGGCAGCGACCGGGCGCGGGCTGACGCGCGTCGACGACCTGCGAGATTTCGGCACAAGCTCAGTGTTCGACGATCCCTCGTTCGGCTGGTCGCCCGACGGCACGCGCCTCGTATACCGGGCCGACCAGGACACGGACGGTGTGTTCGAACTCTATACCGTGCGCCCGGATGCCGGAGAGAACTTCAAGGTGAACGCCGCGCCGGACACGTCACGGATCGACGTCATGATGGACTTCCACTGGTCGGCAGACAGTTCGCACCTGATCTTTCGACAGGGCAAGCAGGAACTGGATCCCCTCTTCCTCGATCGGCTGGTCGAGGTCCGCGGGCTCGAGGCAGCAGCGCCGGACGGCATGTCGGCCACGGCATTGGCCACGGAATTCGTGAGCGAACCGAGATGGTCTGAGTGAGCGGTCCACGGCGCGACAGAGCCGCGAAACGCCACCGCCGATCGCAGTCTTCGAGACCAGCCTGCGGCTGCCTGTCTGCATGACGTGAACTGGAACCTACCTCGAGGCCTCGGTGCGACCGAACCGGCCCGGAGTAAAGAGCATCTCCGACAAATACGCGAACTCGACCGCCCGTGCGACCGATCGCAAGCGCCAGTCACCGGGCGCCGGACCGCCGGCAAGCTCCCAGTAGTGTCCGCCCTGCTCATCTTCGAAGTAGAAGCGCTCGTGGCCAGCGTCACTCAGCGCAGCGGCGAAGCGCCGCGCATGACCGGGCAGCACTCTGTCGTCATCGGTGGAAGTGATGATCAATGGCCGCGGGTAGTCCCGGTCCGGATCGATTTGCTGCAGCGGCGAGTAGGTCTCGATGAATTCATGCATCTCTTCATTCCTGGGGTCGCCGTATTCGGCGGTCCAGGAAGCACCCGGCGGTATCAGGTGATACGTGAGCATGTCAATCAGGGGTCCGCCGACGACCACGGCGCCAAGCAGCTCGGGTCTTTGCATCATTACCGCGGCAACCATCAGTCCACCGTTCGAGCGGCCCATGATGCCGGTCGTCCCGGGTGACGCTATTCCACGCCTGTGCAGGTCTTCGACGACGGCGATCATGTCGTCGTATGGCTGCTGTCGATTCTTGAGCATGGCCGACGAGTGCCAGCCGGGCCCGTTTTCGCCACCGCCTCGGAGATAGGCGTGAACGTACACGCCTCCTTTCTCCAGCCAAAGCTTGCCGAATACAGGCTCGTAGCGGGGCGTTATCGACACGTCGAAACCCCCGTAGCCGTAGACGAGGGTTGGGTTGCTCCCATCCGTGTCGAGGTCCTGCCGATGGACGATCGTGTAGGAGATCGTAGTTCCATCCCGGCTCTTGGTCTGCAGCATTCTCGCGACCAGGCCGGCGGTATCGAAGGCGCCGGAACGCGCGTAAAGCGTTCGCAGTTCGCCACTCGCCGGATCGAAGAGGACCAGCATCCCGGGCTCGAGCAAACCTTGCACCTCGAGCAACAGGCCTTGATCCGCCAGTCCCAGCAAGGATACGAAGCGGTTCCGCGGGACCGGCAGCTCACGGACCCGCCACCCACCTGACGCCTCGCTGATTTCGATCAGCGCGCTGCGATAGTCCCTCAGGAGCTCGACGTATATCGTGCTACCGGCCACGCGGACCGTTCGCACCGATTCCCGCTGCCCGGGGCGGTACAGAAGCTCCGCGTTCGCGATCGTCCGGTCGAACAACAGGTCGGACAGCGAGATCGCCATGAGGTCGCCTGCGCGAAACCCGGTGCCGTACCCGGCGGGCATCCAGTCCCGACCCAATCGGAACAGCAGACGGTCGTCGAGGACGCCCTTCAAGGTCAATCTGTCGGGCAACGGCAAAGGCGCCCGCGTGCCTTCGAGAGAAACGAAGAAATAGGCCTGCTTGAAGAAATCCGTGCGTTGCACGGCGACGAATCCGTCTCTGCCCCCGGCACCGACGAGCGCCGCGGCGATCGAAGCATCGCGGTCTCCACCCTCGAACAGGGTTTTCGCCTCCTTGAGCGGACTGCCACGCCGCCACAGCCTGATGGACTTCGGCAACCGGGACTCGGTAACGGGGCCGCCGCCCGCCGAGGTCGCTACCAGCACACGGTCCTGATCGATCCACCAGGTCGACGACTTGTCCTCGGGTAACGCGAAGCCGTTATCGATGAACTCCAAGCTCTCCAGATCGAATTCGCGAACGACATGCGCGTCTTTCCCGTTGTCGGCCAGCGAAATCAGGCAGCGGCTCTCGAGGCAGTCGGCGCCTGCGAAAATCCATTTCTTCGACTCGGTTTCGGCCAGTTCGTCGATATCCAGCACCGTGGTCCACGCTGGCTCACCTGCCAGCCAGGTGGACCTGGACGTGCGACGCCAGACTCCCAAAGGACGATCTTCGCTCTGCCAGTAGTTGTACATCATGTCGCCGATCTGGCGCGCGACGGGCAAACGGCCGGGATCCGTCAGGACTGCGGCGGCCTCTTTCGCATACCGTTCGAATCGGCTGTCCGAAGCGAGCGCATCCACGGTCCGCTGATTCTCGGTTCGGACCCATGCCAAGGCCCGGGAGCCGTAGGATTCGTCCAGCCATGCCATTGGCCATGAGGGCCTGTGGCTCGAAGGCTCCGGCCGTACCGAATCGACCGCCTGCGTACCTTGGTTTGCGTTACCGCCGGGCTCACAGCCTGCGCTCAGAGACGCCACCAGCCAGCAGGTGCAGCAAGTGACGTAGATTCGGTATCTCAAGTCCGTTGCTCCTCGCAGCCGCGCCACCCGACGGGGAGTTCGAGCGGCGCGGCACTACGCACAATCCGCGCCAGGTCAGACGCGGGGGAGAGACAGTATCAGAACGTCATCCGGGCGCCGGCGTACCAGAACCGGCCGATCGTCGGATAGATCTCGGCGCCGGCAAAACTACCGGCACCGCTGATGCGCGTGTCGGGCAGGCCCGGCGGCAGTTCGTCGAATATGTTGTCGGCGCCCAGGGATAGTTGAAGCCGGTCGTTGACGGCGTACTGCATGCGAAGATCGACGAGCGAGAACGTGCCGGTACCCGTGGTTGCACGGTTATCTTCCGGTGTCGCGGGGTCATTGTCAGGCACCATGTCCGATAGCATTGTCCATGCCGCGCCGACCGAGAACGGGCCCCGCAGATAGGACGCCGTGCCACGGAAACGCCATTCGGGCTGTCCGATTTCACCATTGCTGTCGATCGTTGCGCCGCCGGTCGCCGTACCCGGAGCAATGACTGTTTCGGAGGTCAGGTTATGCGTCGCGACGCCCCCCAGGTCGAGTGTGCCCTCGCCGATATCGAACAAATAGCGGGCCTCAAAGTCGATACCTTCGCGCGTGAACTGCGACACGTTGATGTTCTGATTGCGCACGATGAGGATGTTCCCCAGAGCATCCCGGTCCACGGAGTCGCAGAATACATTCTGCGTCGTGGGCAGATCGACGCACGCGTCGAGCACCTGTTGCGTGCCGAGTACATTGATCGCGTCCTCGATCTCGATCAGGAAGTAGTCGACGGTAAGGGACAGCGACGGAAGAAACCTCGGCGTGAACACCGCGCCGATTGTCGTCGTCTCCGCCTCCTCCACGTCGAGGTTCTGGTTGCCCGAGGTCTGCGTGCGGATATTGATGGTCTGCGCGTTGGACGCAAACGGCTGAACAATGCCGAGTGCGTCGCAGTTCGCGGCGCGACTACCTGTGCCGCCATTGACGAATGCCGCATCGCAGGGATCGTCGACCGTGATGAAGCCCTGCCCGCCGGGATTGAACAGCTCGCCGATGTTAGGCGCTCGGACAGAAATCGCGCGAACGGCCCGGAACCTGATGTCCTCAATGGGCGCCCAGTCGGCTCCCAGTTTCCAGCTGGGTGCGCCCCCGGCCGTCGAGTAGTCCGCGTAACGCACGGCTGCTTCGAAGTTGAGACTCTCCGCGAAGGGCGCGTCCGAGAGAATCGGCACGACCGCCTCACCGAACACCTCGATGACATCGAACTCGCCGGTCACAACCGGCCGCAGGCTATTGAAGAATCCGAGGCCGGCCTGCTGCGTGGCGGTCGTCTGGAAGTCGCTGGTCTCCTCGCGCCACTCGATACCGGAAGCAATGCTGATTGCGCCGGCGCCCCAGTAATCGCCCAGATCGCCCGTCACGACCGCGGACGCGACGGTCTGGGTCAGCGCCGCCGTCTCGGTCGCGGACGGAATCTCGATAAACTCCAGCATCTCGGGGGTCAGCGCGTCTCCGCCGACCAGCAGGTTCACGGGCACACAGCCCGGATCCTGTGCCGTTCCCTCGACGACGGACCGGCATTTGATTTCGTTATCGGCAGGGTCTACGACGGCGTCGAGCGCCAGGGTGAATCGGTTCTGGAACAGATCATTGAGACGGACCATCGTCGTTCGTGTGTCGCCACGCTGGAAGTAGGCCTCGTACTGCCAGTTGTCGCCACTGCCGAGTCCACCTCGCGCTCCCACGGTCATCTGGAAAAGGCGCCGATCGCTGCTCGTGCCTCGAAGTCCCAGCTCCTGATCGCTGCGGAGGATGCCCACCGAGGTCTCGCCGGCCTCGATCAACAGGTCGCGCAGCTCGTCGGTAACGAACGGATTGTCGATGGGAATCTGATTCGTGAACGGCGGAATCTCGAAGACCGATCCGATTCGCGATTCAGCCTGGTTGCTCGTGAACTTGCCGTCCATGAACAGTTCAACGTTGTCGGTCAGGCTGTACCTGGCCGATCCGCTGATAAGAAATCGCTCGACGGGTACCTTGAGCTGACACTTCGCCTGCGGGCACTCTGAATCAAAGCCGAGTTCTGCTTCGCCACCGTCGGTGAGCTGGGTATTGCCGATGAGCCCGGAGGGGCCGAGCTCAAACGGCCGCAGCGACCCATCGGGGTTAAAGCCGAATACTTCCCGTCCGTTGCCGCGGTCGATGATGAACGCCGACTCCTGCTGGCCCGCCAGCTGTCGCAGGTTGTTCATGATTATGAAGTCCGGTATGCCGTCATTCGGCCCGGTATTCGCGGGATTCGCAACCCAGTTCGCACCGGAGACGCCACCGGGCCGCGCATCGAAAGCGATTCCGCCCTCGTCGGTGTAGGACATGTGCAGGGTGATGTTGCCCTCGTCCTGGGCGAAATTCGTACCGGCCGTGATTCCGATCTGGTGGCGGCGAGCGTCGCTGCGATCCGAGGTACCCGTTTGCACATCGACGTCGATGCCTTCGAAGTCCTGCCGCATAATGATGTTGACTACCCCGGATACCGCGTCGGCACCGTACACGGCCGAGGCGCCGCCGGTGATGACCTCGACACGCTCAATCAGCGGCGTCGGTATCGAGTTCAGATCGACGGCCGTCGTGTTCGGCTGCGTACCGACGTGACGCCGGCCGTTAACCAGCACGAGCGTGCGCTCGGTGCCAAGGTTGCGGAGGTCGATCAGGTTCAGCCCCGCGCCAGAGAAGGTCGCAGCCGTGTTTTCGGAATTGAGGCCCGGCCCGATCGCGGGCAGTTCCCTGAGCAGGTCTCCGATGTTGACCGCACCGGACGTGATGATCGCTTCGGAATCGAGGACGACGGTCGGCGTCGGTGTGGCGACGCCACTTCGCGCGATGCGCGAACCCGTAACCACGACCTCCTCGCGCGAAGCGTCGTCCTGCGAGGCGCTTGCCGATTGCGAAGCGGAGGACTGGCGTTGCGATTGCGGCTGGCTCTGATTGCTGGCCATCAGTATCGGTGTCGGCGGGTTTTTCGCTGTCGATGTCGGCGGACCGCTGTCGGCGACCTGAATCGAGACCGCATGGTCTCCCAGCAGCGTGTAGTCCAGACCCGTATCGGCGAGCAGCACCTCCATGGCCGCGCCGACTTCATACTCGCCGTCCAGTGCGACGGACTCCTTCCCATCGGCAACCTCGGAGAAGAAGATAAGTTGCACGCCCGTCTGGTTCGCGAAGGACTGTAGCGCATCACCGAGTGGCTGCTCTCCGCTGATCTTCACGGCCTTGGTCTCGGCCCATGCCGAGTGCATAACGAAAAGAGACATAGCAACTAAGCATAAGCGGGCCGTGAGTCCAGACATCTTCATTCTCCGTCAATACCGGGTATGGCAACGACCTGTCTCGATCTACCGAGATTCATGGCGTGTACTACTAGAGACGGTTGAATATTGATTTTGGTCCCCCCCAAGCGCGGTACCCGACCGGCGACAAGCTGACTGAGATAGTTTCTATTTCAACTGTCGCTCGCTGCTTGGCCGAACGTAGATGCCCGATTCGTCGCGAACCACGTCGATGCCTTTCTGGTTTGCGAGGAAACTCGTCAAGAGTTCGGTGTCGTGCGTTCTGAACACGCCAGTGATCAGACGTCCGGCCAACTCAGGATCATCAACATGAAGTTTGAGTCGGTTGTAGCGATTAAATTCCCTTGCCACAGTCGCGAGCGGTCGCTCGCGGAAGATGAGTTCGCGCTTCAGCCACGCCGTGGACTCTTCCATAAGGGACAGGTCGGCCCGGGTCATGCTTGCGCTACTTGCGGTGATTGAGACGCGGTGCCCCGCCAGAGCGCTGAACTCGGTGTCCGCCGCCGGCGAAAGCATGTTTGCGGAGTCGAGCAACGGCGCCTCCACGGCGACCTCTCCTTCCACGACGGTCAAGACAGCCGCATCCGGTTGCTTGTACACATTGAATCGGGTTCCGACGACCGTCAGGTGCATTGATCCGGCATCGACGACAAACGGACGAGCGGCATCCTTTGTCACGTCGAACAGCGCCTCGCCGGCGACCAGCCGAACGCGCCGCTCGAATCCGTCGAACACCACCTCGACCTCGGTCAGCGTATTCAAGGACACGACCGATCCATCGTCCAGCGTAATCGACCGTTGCTCGCCAAGCTCCGTCGAATACAGGTGCCGCGGCGCTATATCGGGCTCCGCCCAAAACCAGTAGCCGGCAAGGACGGCAAGCAGTGCGGACGCGGCAGCTGCGACCCGTGCGCGCCCCACCGTTCCAGGACCTTGATGTTCGGCGGACGCGGACTGCCGGGCCACTGATCCGCCCACCGCCTCAAACTCGATCGTTTCGGCCTTTGCCGCGGCGACCAGCTCGTCGACATCACGATTCACAAGCTCACAGCCACTGATTTCCGCGTTGAGCGCGGAAATCTGCAGAAACTCCTTGATGTGTTCGGGGGATTGCTTCAGCCAGCTGAGGAATTCGCGCTTGTCATCGTGGTCGACCTCGTTCGAGTCGAATGCAACGAACCACTCCGCCGCCTGCTCGCGAACCGTGACCTGCTTGTGTCTAGCTGCTTTGTCCATAATTCGTTTCGGGAACCGTCAGGTGGGTCAGTCGGCTCGGAAGCCTGATCAGAGACTCTGAAGCTCGTCGCGCAGACGAGCGTATCCTTTCACAATGTAGCGCTTGACCATGCGCTCACTCACACCCATGTGCATCGCCACTTCTCGATAGGTAAGGCCGTGCTTCACGCGCAGGACCAAAGCCGAACTCTGAGAGGGAGGTAGCCTCTTCAGTGCATTGTCCAGCGCACTCGCGCGTGCGTTTGCGACCAGAGAGTCTACCGGCTCGCTGGTCGACGAAAGCTGGTCGAACGTCGCCGGCGCCTCGACCGCCATTCGACGATGCCGGTCCCGCCAATCGGAAACGACGTTCGAGGCCACCCGAAACAGGAAGGCTCTCGGGTGCTTGATCGCACTAACGTCATCGAGGCGAAGCATCCGCAGGAACACTTCCTGCGCGAGATCGGCCGCTTCTGCCTCGACATTGAGCTCATGCGTGAGAAACCAGAGCAGCCGATCATGGTATCGATCGAACCAGCCCTCAACGGTCGCTCTTGCGTTGCTATTGCTCACTTCGCGATCCGACAACCACATGGCATACAGCGTCAGCTATGACTCTAGACGATTGACTCGCAAGATTGGACCCCCTTTTTGAACCGATTCCTCCGGCCAGCCGAGGGCCTGCCGCAGTTCTCCGCATGGGGCGGCAACGCGATGTCGAAGTTCTTGCCGCTTCGTGGCAAAGTCTGTGCCCCGCAACGCTGGCCGCTGTCGTTCAGCGCGAGCGGCCTTCCATGAGCATCAGGAGAGTTCCCAATGAAGCTCCGATTCGTACTTCTCCTCCTACTGACAGCCGTGGCGTGTTCGCCGCCGCCCGCGCCGCCTGCCTACGGGGAACTCGACATCCCGACAATTCAGCGCATGATGGATCAGGGGGAACTCACCTCGGAGAGCCTGACCGACTACTACCTTCGACGTATTGAGGCGGTCGACTCAGGCCCCGAAGGATTGAACTCGATTATCGAAATCAATCCAGAGGCGCTGCGCATCGCCAGGGCCCTCGATGCGGAACGCGCGGGTAATGAATCGCGTGGTCCAATGCACGGCATTCCGGTCGTGCTCAAGGCGAACATCGACACCGCAGACCAGATGGATACGACCGCAGGTTCAATTGCACTGCTTGGCCACAGACCCGACAACGATGCGTTTCTGGTTTCGCGGCTCCGCGACGCCGGCGCGGTGATCATCGCGAAGGCCAATCTAAGCGAATGGGCGAACTTCCGCTCGACGAAGTCCACGAGCGGTTGGAGCAGCATCGGAGGACAAACCCGCAACGCTTACGACCCACTGAGGAACCCGTGCGGGTCCTCGAGCGGATCGGCCGTTGCCGTCGCGGCCAATCTTGCGAGCGTGGCTGTCGGTACGGAAACGGACGGTTCCATCGTATGCCCGTCAAGCGCAAACGGCATCGTCGGCGTCAAGCCGAGTCTCGGTCTCGTGAGTCGCAGCGGCATCATTCCGATCGCGCATAGCCAGGATACCGCCGGGCCGATGGCTCGAACGGTCATGGACGCGGCGATACTCATGAACGCGCTGGTCGCGCGTGACGAGAATGACCCAATGGCCGCGGAATTTCCCAGCCAGGCGATCGATTTTGCAGAGGGCCTGACGCCCGAAAGTCTCGACGGAGCAAGAATTGGCGTCATCAGAAACTACAACGGCGTCGGCGAGGATCTCAGAGTCGATGCAATATTCGAACAGAGCATCAAGAGGATTGGCGAACTCGGCGCCGAGATCATCGACAACATTGAACTGGATACGGAAGGCATGCGAGCCGCCGAGTACGAGGTGCTGCTCTACGAGTTCAAGGCCGGTCTTAATGCCTACTTCGAGAACTCAGGCGCGCCGATCCGGGACCTTGACGCACTGATCGAGTTCAACACGCGGCATGCCGACAGGGCCATGCCCGTATTCGGGCAGGAGATTCTCGAGCAGGCGAATGCCAAGGGACCGCTGTCGGACCCGGCCTATCTCGAGGCGCTGGCGACAAGCAAGCGCATCGCTCGGGGAGCCATCGACTCGGCTCTCGCGGCACACAAGCTGGATGCGCTGGTCGTGCCGACGCTCGGGCCGACGGGCATGATCGACCACGTCAATGGCGATCAATGGAACGGCGCGTATTCGGCACCGTTCGCCGCGATATCCGGGTATGCAAGCGTCACGGTGCCGTCGGGCTACGTTGGCGGCCTGCCTGTTGGTCTGTCCTTCGTGGGCGGCGCGCTCAGCGATCACCTGCTCATTCGCTATGCATACGCCTTTGAGCAGGCCACGAAAGTGCGCCGTTCACCCGGGCTGAGTTTGCAGTGAGAAAAACGTCACTTGGGGTCGACGATGTCGGCTCGACGATGTAGGTCTCCGGCGAAGACGATGGCCACTAGCCTACGTATCTTTCGAAATGCTCTGATAGTGCGTGCAATGTATCCAGGTACGGAGAAGGGCCGAAGCTCACTCGCGCCACGCCGACATCGGCAAGCCGGTCAATGGGCGGTGCGCCGTCCATCATCATGACGTTTACGGGCAAACGGGTGTGGTCGCAGACCTGGGCAATGAGGTTCTCGTCGATAAGGCCCGGCAGGAACAGCCCGCTCGCGCCGGCTCTTTCGTACTCTTCCGCACGCTCCAGTGCGCTATCAATCAAGTCTGCGTGATCGACTTCCGGCCCGGCTTGGAGAAATAGGTCAGTGCGGGCGTTTATAAACAAGGGAACGCCGAGCCCAGTCGCGGAATTTCTGATCGCTTCGATCCTCTCTACCTGTGCGGGCAACTGGTAGAGCCCTTCAGATCCTATGATTTGATCCTCGAAATTGATGCCAACGGCACCGATTCGAACTATGCGCCGAACGTTCCGAGCGATCTCATCGGGGTCTTCGGAGTACCCGCCCTCGAAGTCTATTGATACTGGCAATTCCGTCGCCGCGCAAATTCGGGCCGCGATCACTTCGACCAGGTCAATCGGAATTTGCTCACCATCGGGATAGCCATGTGCGGCTGCTACAGACCAGCTTCCGGTTGCAACGGCCTTCGCCCCGGCTTTCTCGATTGCCTGGGCACCACCCGCGTCCCAGATATTGAACAAAACAACCGGACTGTGCTTCACATGCAGACTTGCGAAGTAATTGGCTTTCTCAAGTTGGTTCATGCGCTCTCTCGCCAAGTTTCGATGGGCGAAGTCTACCGGCGACGCCGCGAGTAACTGGCCGATAACGGACCTCAACGTCGTTTATTTGATGGCGGAAACTGAAGGAGTGGAAACACGCCGCCCACGAGTAGTGGCCAGGATCCGGCCAGTTCGGCTTTCAAGGGGCAGTATCTCGCGGGAGATTTGAGAAAAACGAGCTGACAGCGTGTTCATGGTCCGATAAGGGCCGTCTTTTCCAGTTCGCGCCTGTCCACATTGTCCTTCTTACGTTGTCCGGGCACCGTGTCCCGGTCCGACCCAACCGAACTATCGGACGCTACTATCGCCGGTAACGGACGAAGGCAATCTCGCACTCATTGGATCCTGTAACACCCACGACATCGATCGGCCGATCGGCGGTGAGCGCCGCGAGTAGCGTTGAGTAGATAGCTTTTGCGGCATCCGTCGTTACTTCGAGTGTAAACGAGTTCCCGTTGAACGCCGTGCAGTCCGTGAGCAGGGACTCATCGCCAGTCGTTTGAATATAGACCTTGGCTGTCGCCGTATTGTTGGGATAGAGCATGTCAATATAGATACCGTTGCATGCCTTACCGGCGCACGTCGCGCCAGCCGCGGTCGGGAGAATGACGAATGCCGCAATCAGAATGGCAGAGTTGATGAAGCTCGTAATCGAATTTCGCATAGCACACTCCATTGAATATTGATTTCATCTGTCTTGGGTTAATTCAATTGGCTTGACGGCGCCATACAGTCCTATCGCGTCTTTTCGCTGCGAGGCGCAAGGCGAAATAGGGTAGGAAGCAGTTGGCCAACTTGCAACGACACGACGATCGAGTCGCGCGGTCGCCTCCATGGAATAGTCGGGGAAACGATAGACTCCGGGCAGCCCCGCTGCAATGCGTGTTTCCCCTGAGAATGTGAATCCTCTATTCGGGCATTCAGACGGAATACAGAATCGGTTAGACGATTTCGCGCGAATTCATTTGCCCCATCGATCCTCGTCACCGAACACATCCGTTCGTCCACGTTCAAATCCCACAATTCGTGCCGTATTGCCGTCGAACGAAAGGTCCGACTTCGGCCTTGCCAAAATCGCGATCAACCAAACACGGTACGAGAAGTAACGCGAGATCGAAAGCGATGCCGATTGAGGGCCGTCTCGCAAACAGCGCATCAACAACCTGCGCCAACTTCCTCTCTCGTGTTCTCGAAAGTTTTGGCACAAAGTGCGCAAAAAGTGCGGTGCAACAACTGAACGACTTAGATAAGGTCCGTACATCCCACAATTTACAATGTGGGATTCGTGGATAGAGAGTGAGCAAACTAGGTCTGCTTCGCAGTCGCAGGCGGCAAGAGACCGGATTTCCGTCGGTCTGGTGGGACAGGTAAAGCACTGCTGGATGGGCCCGTGCCGGCGGACCCTGACCCCAGTCCGACCAGTCTGCGCCGACGTTAGCTGCGAAATGGCGTTCAAAAAAGGTGAGAGGGGAGATCGGGAAATGAAACCACTATCGATACTCGCGACGATCGCAGCTGCGTTCATGCCGGCTATCAGCTATGCGTGCGGGGCGTACGCCTGTAATAACGTCTATGTTGAAACGCTGTATACAAACAACTATTCATCCGGACACGTCTACATCTACACCTCAGGCAACGAGGCAGCCGCAACTGACTGCGACGGCAGCACCAACTACGTGCTTCTCAAACTCGACACCGACGCTGGTCGCGCGATCTATTCAAACCTGCTCGTCGCCGTCGCGACAGCCAGGAAGATTGACATTGTAATGCGGCGCAATGGGCAGCAATGCGAAGTCAGCTACACGCGTTTCAACATGTAGCGGCGCCCTTTCGAGCGAGAGCAGCTGCCGGATACGGCCGGGCGGCGAACTCGACAGCCGTCAGAGCATTGGTCAGCCCAAAAATCTGCAGAGAAGACGTGCAGGCAGCCATTCCGGCAACCAGAGAATGTGGGGAGATCGAAGTGGGTAGCAATGAAGTCACGCGGGGCAGGTGTCGCCGTTCAGATGCGAGGCGTCCTGAACGGCTATCTCATGGTCGACCGAATTGTGATGCCGGGGTGAATCGCCATACCGAACGCCGGCTGCCCTTCAATGCAGATTCGGCGCGCACTACAGGAGTCCAATAGTGATCAAGTTCCTCAGCATGTCCGCTAACAAGTCGGCGCGTTTGGCTTCGATCGCTCTTCTTGCGGTCGCACTGGTGCCTTACAAATTCGCAAGTGCTCAGGCCTTCGACCTGGGGGAAGAAATCGAGCAGCTAAGCGGCTACGAGCTTGCCGAAATCGACGGCCTTTACGCCGCGCAACAGGAACCGGATCTGGTCCTGATCGCGTACGAGATCGCGATTCCTATCGTCACCGCCCCGATGGAGCCGTACATTCTCCTTCGCATCGCGGCGACCGGCCAATGGGTGCGCGTGCCCGTACCGTCACTATCCGAGTGGATGGCCGACTGGGTGCCAGCGATCGAGGCCCTCGGCGTCGAAGTTCACCGGCGTCCACTAGGAACGACCGGATCGTTTGCGCCAGATGCCGACGCCGCGGATATCGCGCTAGTGGCATCGGCATCAGCCGAGGCGAATCACATGGTTATCGCCGCCGCGAGTGGCAACGCGGCGGGGATCAAGACCGTCTTTGAATACGATGCGCTCGGGAGACTCACCAAGATCACCCAGGGCTCGAACGATCCGCTCTACTACATTCTCGATGCCGCTGGCAACCGCGAGACCACGGGACCATCGACGTCGCCGCCACCCGAGCCGAACACGGTTCCGATTGCGACGGACGACTCCGTGGTGATCTACGGACTGTTCCAATTCGTCACCAAGAACCTCGTGGCCAACGACACCGACGCTGATGGTGATTCGCTCACAATAGTCTCCGTCGGCAATCCGCTAAACGCCGATGTCACATTGATCAACTCTACGACCGTCCAAGTAAGAAGTACGGATACAGGAATCGGCTCGTTCGACTACACGGTTTCCGACGGCAACGGCGGCACCGCTACGGCCACCGTCACAGTCGATGTAAGGGAGGATTCCGGCGGGGGACCAATTAGCTATAGCGATCCAGGATCTCAAGTTTCGACGCTGATCGCAGGGAGGGCGCCGCGATGATCCCCACAAACAAGACCCTCGAGCACGGCTCCGAAGGCAGGACGAGCGGTGATTCAGTGACCAACCTCGACCCGCAGCTGTCTTCGCGTACACGTCCGGACAACTCCGACTCTTCGAAACGCCAGTCGACTCAAGACCGTCTTCGGGATCGGCAACACCGGCGCTTGATTGTTTCCGTGCCGGTGCGAAGCGTACTGATCGCCATAGCATCACTGATTGTTGCGTTGCCTGCATACGCCCAGATTCAGACCAGTATCCCCCCGTCGTCGAGCACGGTGGACGCTCGCGGCGTCGATATTGTTTCTGGTGACTACACGTTCGAGACCACAGAAGTCGTCGTTGGCCCTACGGGAGCCGGCGGGCTCGTGCATGGCCGGCGGTATGCCGGCGACAAGTCAACGTACGGATGGCGTGACACACTTGCAGGCACCGTGGAAATCCAACGGGACTCGAGCAGCAATGAGACCGGCGCTATCGTCAGCGTCGGCGGAAGTTCAGTAGTCTTCGACTTCGCGGGCGGCGTCTATACACCGAAAGTCGACAATGGCGCGAGCCTCACTTTGTCAGCCAATGAAACCGAATACACGTATACGAGCCGCTTCGGCAGCAAGTTCCGATTCGACAAATCGTATTCGGACAACCACTTCTGGCGCGTGGATGGCGCTGTCATCGTCGAAGTGATTCATCCAAACGATGCAAAAACTACCTACCATCACACATCGGCCACGGTTAATACAGAAACGCGATACCGCATTCAGTCAGTCTCGAACAGTTACGGTTATCAGATTCACTTCGAGTATGCCAACGACAATCCTGCGACCGTTGCGGAACTCGACGGCGACTGGATGCGGCGCACGAAAGCGATCGGCATCAACCGCGCTTACACATTCTGCGCCACGGATGCGACGAGTTGTTCCGATTCATCCTACGAATGGCCGTATGTGACGTATAGCCAACCCCAGAGCGATACCGAACGTGTCACGAACGCTTTGAATCAGAACATCGACTATGTCTTCGATGGCGGACTACGGCAGATAAAGCGGGACTCCGGCAGCGTCGCAGTAGAGATCCAATACAGCACGAGCTACGGCCACGTTGATTCCGTATCCGCGGGAGGGCTGACCCACTCCTACAGCGACCCGATCCCGCTGATCATCGCGGAGCAGGAATACGCTCGCGAGATTAGAGTCCTCACGGCGAATGGCTCCGCCCTGGCCGGCGCAGGTCTGACGAGAGTCGACTATACGCTGGAGCCGCGTGGAATAGACAAGATCATCAGGTTCGATACGCCTGGTGATGCCACAGGCATGTACCGTTCGGTCACCTACGAACGCGACCAGCAGGGAAAAGTCAAAGTGGTGCGGGACCACACGGGACGGGCAACACACTACGAGTACGACAGTCGAGGAAACATCACCGAAACACGGCAGAAGGCAACCGGGATGTCGGACATCGTCACCAGCGCCCACTATCCTGGTAGCTGCACGCCCGGAACGATAAACACATGCAACAGGCCGGATTGGACCGAGGACGCGCGAGGCTATCGCACGCAGTACGACTATGAGCCCCACGGCGGCCTGAAGTCCGTCACGTATCCGGGGGAGTCCGGAGGTGCCCCGTTCGGCAGCGGCAACACGCCGCAGGTGCGCTATGCCTACGGGACCAGGACTGCGAGATTTCGCAATAGCTCCGATCCCAGCTCCCTGATCGATGGACCTCCAACGGTCGTCCGCACGAGTGTTTCGCTATGCAATACGGGAAACAGTCCTTGCTTAGGGCAAGCTCGTGAGACGGTAACGACGTTCGAATTCGAACCGACGTCATTGCGCAACAACATACTCGCGACCAGTGTTACGATGGCGTCTGGTGACGGCCTCAAGTCCAGTACGACTACGCTCGGTTGGGATGAGTATGCGCGCCAGAGTTGGATCGACGGGCCTGACACGGGCGCGGCGGATCGAGCGCACTTCGCATACGACGCTCTGGGACGCCGTATATTCAGCAGCGGTCCTGATCCTGACGGAACAGGAGCTGGGCAGCCGTTGAAGCCCCGCGCGGTTCGCACGGAATACGATGCGGACGGATTCGTCACTGCCGTTGAACAAGGGACGACAGCAAGTGCCGCGAACTGGGGTTCATTCCACGTGCTGGGCCGCGTCGAGCAGGGCTACGACACCTATCGCCGTCCCGTCAAGCGACGGTATATCGCCGGTGGCGTGACACACGCACTCATTCACACGGGTTTTGATGCGGCAAGTCGTCTGGAGTGCATAGCCTATCGCATGGATCCCAGCACGTTTTACACGTCCAATGAAACCGCATGCGAGCAGTCCGCAGTCGGCTCGCCGGGAGATCGAATCAGCAAACGGCACTACAACAATTTCGGTGACCTGATTCGCGTCGAATCGGGGTACACCAGTGCACTCTCACAGGACACGCAAACGTTTACCCACACGAGTACTGGTGCAATCGCGACGGTGACGGATGCGAACGGCAATCTGACCCAATACGTCTATGACGCTTTCGGTCGGCCATGGATAACGCGATATCCGACTGATACCGGGGCCACACAGTTCTCATCTTCGGAAGAGATAGTCTACGACGCATATGGGCGTATCGCCTCCTTCGAGCAGCGGGATGAGCACGTTTTTGAGTTCAGCTACGACAATCTCGGCCGGCGATTGACCGTCGACGCGCTCGGCACCGATCCGGTTCTGACCTTCACGTACGACAATGTTGGCCGAGTCAGGTCGGCCGAAAGGGGTGGCCAGACGCTGACGTATGACTATGACGCACTGGGGCGGTTGATGAGCGAGACAGGGTCGCACGGATCGGTAGTCTATCACTACGATGCTGCCGGGCGACGTTCGCAGATTGACTACCCGGGGGCCGGCAATTTCTTCGTAACCTACAAGTACAACGCCGCCGGTGATCTCGAGTTCATTCGTGAGATGGGGGCCACGAGCGGCGTTGGTGTTCTCGCCGAGTTCGAGTACGACGACTGGGGGCGTCGAACGAAATTGACTCGTGGTAACGGCGTGGTAACCACCTACGATTTCGATGCCGCGGGTCAACTTGAAACGCTCGTCAACGATCTTTCGGGAATCGAAGACGACCAGACACTTACGTTCGACTACAACACGGCGAATCAGATTATTGGGCGCACAAACTCGAATCCTACCTACGAATACGCGGCGCCGGCAGCGGTCTTCGTCGACTACGATGTCAATGGCCTGAATCAGTACGCGAGCATCGACGCCGTAAACAGGTTCTTCGACGACCGCGGCAACCTGACGGACGATGGCGTTTCGGAGTACACCTACGATCAATTCAACCAACTCAGGTCCGTCGTCGGTGTAGCCAGTTTCAGCTACGATCCATTGGGTCGCCTGAGCGAGCAGACCGTCGGAGGATCGACTACCGACTACCTGTATGACGGCGTCGATCTAATCGCGGAATACGACGGCGGCACCGTGCTGAAGCGCTACGTACACGGACCAGGAATCGACGAGCCGCTCGTCGAGTACGAGGGAAGCGGAACGAACGACCGTACGTTCCTGATCGCGGATGAACGCGGATCGATCGTGGCCGGGACGAACTCTTCCGGTAATCGAACCTACATCAATCGGTACGACGAATACGGGAAACCGCAGGCAACTAACCAGGGTCTGTTTCAGTATACCGGCCAGGTGTATTTAGCTGCCGCTGAGATCTATCACTACAAAGCCCGCGCGTACGATCCGGAGCACGGACAATTCTTGCAAGCGGACCCAATTGGGTACGCGGCCGGGATGAATCTGTATGCTTATGTGGGTGGGGATCCGGTGAACTTCAGGGACCCGATGGGGTTGGATTTGAATGACAATCATTCGGGCCCACTGAACCATTTGCGACAAATCAACCGATTTGGCGGGCAGTTTGTCTTCGATGTGTTCGGTCCCGATGTCGACGCTTACCAGTTACATTTGGATCATGTGGCAGCGAATACGGCGCCTGATGCAGGCGGGTACAACAGCCAAATGGTTCAGCCGACCAACCCCGAACTATCTCGACAAATTGAGGATCGTTTCGCCAAGGGGCGGAATCTTGAAATCAGTCTGCCCGAATTCATCGATGGTGAATATGAATACACGATCCTTAGAATCACAAGTGATCCTAGCTGGGTGGACACTGGTGAGCCCTACACGTTGGCAGACGTCAGTAAAGTAGCTGTGATACCGTTTCCGCCTATCGCTTTTTTTGAAAACTGGCAACCCGGCGTGGCAATTGAATCGGTTACCTTAGTTACATATCAGGGTCAGGAGTTGTATGGCAACGTGTCCAGAATCCGGCGCCGCGGGCACCCGGCATCAGGTGAAATCCTCTACAGCGATAACCTAGGTAGGCTAGGATTCGGTAAGTATGGAGCGCTACGATCGATTATAACTGGCACACAGTACAGCGGGCTTCTATTTCGGCTCGTGGATATGCAGCGACCCGATGGCGTTATTCTTTCCGATTAGTCTTAGTATCGATGTGTTGACTTTGATGACTCTGAGAAAAGCTGTGCGGCACATGCACCAAGCGATTTACTGCATATTTCTAGGACTTTTTTCTGCATCCGCTTCGTCAGATGATGTTAAGGATGTATTGGGACGAACAACGGTTGCTGCTGTGGTCAGTATTTACACCGCGTCCGCGGCGCCGATCTACAATATAGACAATGCCTGCGGATATACCTATTCTGCTTTTGTTGACCGAGGATTGAGGAACGCTAGGGAAGGGGAGCTGGTTTCGTTTAGATCTGAGCTACCTTTGGAGATAGCCGGCACCTATTTGGTCTTTCTGTCGGACAAGGTTGAAACTGCCGCAACAAAAAGCACACTCTTCGGAGAGAACATTCGCTCACCAAAGTGTGCGGAAAGCGATGTTATCTTGACGCCAGTAAAATACCTTCGGGGCTCTTCGATCACCCAAGGTTCCGAAATTGTCTTCGAGCGACGAGTCTTGCTAAGCAAGACAGCGGAGGAGCCGGCAGAAGAGGTCGAGTATTTCTCCGCCAAGCGCATAATGGACAATCTGTTTCGACCTGCACCAGCAGACGGTTCATACCCTTTCACTGCGTTAGAGATCGAAGTTGAACGCGCAACTTTTGTGTCGCGAGAAGTCGTATATGAGCGAGACGCGTTCTTATTGCATATCGATTCCTTAATTTCGAAGTGATCTCAGCCAAACGGGGAGATAAGGACAAACATGGACAGGCAAGTATTAGGAAGCCAACGACCCCCGGTGCATGACAACGGACCGAGCAACGCTCGTGTACTAGATATTGCCCGAAAAGGCATGCGTCAAAAAACCAACATGGACAGGCACGCACGAGACAAACATGGAAAGGCAGTCCCAATAACAAGAGTGGTCCCAACTGCAGAGAAGACCAAGATGAACAGCCAAGCTTTGAAACAGGTGGCTACGTTGGCCGGATAGACATGCACACTCCCAGGAAGATGTAGGGAGCAGACAGCACCGTTGTCAGGAGCTAAGAAATGAAGCAATCAATCGCAGTATTGGTGTTCTTGTTTATCAGCACGAACTCACTGGCTGAGACTATATCGTTCGACTCCATCGAATACGTCTATCAACTGGATTCGCAACACAGCTTCGATTTCGCCGGCGGTGCCAGTCATCAGTGCGGGAGCAATCTGTATCGAGTCAAGTCAACATCGTCAGAGAGCATTGGTCGCAAGTTTTCGATGGTCCTGGCAGCTTTTTTCGCCGGAGAGACGATTATCGTCAGCGCGGGAGACTGCGAAGGGAACCGTCGCGTAGTGAGCTGGGTTCGGGTATACAACTGACCGCAACCGGCCAACATGAACCGGCCAACATGGACAGGCACACATTGAGAAGCCAACGACGCACGATGCATGATCACCGATAGAACAACGCTCGTAGACGAGATGTCATTCCAGTTTGCCTGTCCACGGTCGCCCCCAGCCCCCAAGATCTGCGAGATTGCACCACCGGTAGCACGGGCAGGCAGGTGCAGATGATCTGGAAACAATACTTGGTGTGCAGATGTGAGTGTTGGCGTCGAATTGCGGCGTTTGCAATGAACGGCAAACATGGACAGGCACACACTTACCTACTGTCAGGAGGAGAACAGAGCGAATGGACAACCAAACACACGTGTACAAACGTGGACAGGCACGCCTTTAGTGAAAGCAAACATGGACAGGCACACATGTAGAAACCAGCAACGTTCGGGGTGCATGACAAATACAAGCATGTACAGGCACGCTTTGACGGAACACCTGTACAGGCACTTTCGCGCGACCTGCTAAGCCGGATAGACATACACGGCGAATATGGACAGGCACGTGTTTGGCGCGAGCCATCAAGGACCGACGTAGACAGGCACACGTTGAATGTGTATTTGGACAGACACCCACTATCAGCGAAATGTAGGAAGCAGGCAGCACTATTTTCAGGAGGCAAGTAATGAAGCAATCAATCGCAGCGCTGTTGCTCTTATTGATCAGCACGCACTCTTCGGCTGAGTCTGTCTCACTCGATTCCATCAACTACGTCTACGAATTGAATTCGCAACACAGCTTCGATTTCGCCGGCGGCGCGAGCCATCACTGCGGGAGCAATCAATATCGAGTCAAGTCAACATCGTCAGAGAGCATTGCTCGTAAGTTCTCCATAGTCCTGGCAGCTTTCATTGCCGAGAAGAGGATTATCGTCAACGCAGGAGACTGCGAAGGGGACCGTCGCATAGTCGGCTGGGTGCGGATACAAAAAAACTGACCGCATCATCGCGCGGCCGACGGCATGCAGGCAGGACTGAGGTTTTCCTGCCGTAGTAATTCAAAACGAATAGACATCCAAGCGACCGTTTTCATGGATGGCAATCGTCCATGGTCGCCCCAATTTGTGCCTGTCCACGGTCGCCTTCCACGGTCGCCCAAAGGCCTCATCCCGCTGGATTTAGTCCCTACTCACATAGTTCGTGAGAAACTATCCGCGGATCTGCTACCGAATCCGATACCCGGGAGTACCAAGCGATGATTGCCAGAGTCTGGCTAGGTGTTGCCAACTCCAATCGAGCGGATGAGTATCATCAACATTTGTTGCAGGATACGTTCCCCAACATGCAGACGCTGCGGGGATTCGTTGCCGGAACCGTGCTACGGCGGACGGTGGATGAAGGCACTGAGTTTCTGGTGATTACGCAGTGGGACTCACTCGATAGCATCAGGGCTTTCGCCGGCCGTGACGTCGAGCGAGCTGTCGTCCCATCCAGTGCCCAGACGATGATGGTGCGGTACGACGCCGAAGTCAGGCATTATGAGGTCCTATCAATCAGCGCAACGCAACCAGAGGCGTGATTATGGAACAACCCATCGACTACAACATCAATTTGGACATCCGCTTCTCGCCGAAGGAGCGCATCGACATCGATGAGCTCGCTCGTGAGTGTACGGATCAGTGGTCCAATCAGACCTTGACTCAAGTCAACGACAGTGTTGTCCGCCTCGGCGTCGTCGAAGGCGCGTTTCACTGGCACAAGCATGATGACGATGACGAGTTTTTCTACGTCGTATCCGGCAGGCTGAACATTGAGTAGCAGGACCGAACCATCGAGTTGGGTCCGAATCAGGGCGTGACGATTCCCAAAGGCGAGATGCACAAGCCCTTTGCACCCGAGCGGACGGTCATTCTAATGGTTGAAACCAGCGCGATCTGCCCAACCGGCGACGACGGCGAGAGTCGCCCGGTTTCCTGAAGGGCAACAGTATGGCCAAAGTGCGACATCAAATCGGCATCGCCGGTGATATAGAGGCGATCTTTCGCGCGATGCATGAGCCCGCGCAGCTGGAAGAATGGTGGGCGACGAGAGCCGACGGATCGCCTCGGCCCGGAAAACGTCTCGACCTGCACTTCTCGGATGTTGTCACGCTGTCCTTCACGATCGTGGAGTTACGGGAAAACGCGTTGATTCACTTGAAGTGCGTGTCAGGGCCGGGGCCCTGGCAAGACTGTAGCCTGACATTTGGTTTCAAGGCCGACGCAGATCAGGTCTGGGTCCGCCTGTTGCACGAGAACGAGGCAGCCTCCGACGAGGAGTTCCTGTACTTCAGCACCAAGTGGCCGTGCTATCTGCTGAGCCTTCGAGACTTCATCGAGACCGGCAAAGGCTCACCCTATCCGAACGAGGTGAAGATTCACGTCGGCGACTGAGCGGGCGTCCTTCATGATTGGGTCCCCTCTGGTGGGATGTATTCCGACATACGTTAAGATCATGCACCATAAGCTGTGACGAGGATTACCAAGATACTCCTGCTAGTTGAAGCTGCAGTTTGCTTCGGGTGGCTAATGGTCCCTCTGTTGTTCGGAGCATTGATTGTGCCACTGCAGCTGGGGCTACTTGTGCAAGGCAATAGAGCCGCGGCTGCTACAATTGCATTCGTAGTTGGCGGCTGGTGCGGTGTAATTGGGCTAGGGATGATATTGAAGGCCATACTCAATCCCGAGACCCAAACGCAGAATGCTCTTGCTGCGCGGGGATTCTGTGGAATTGGACTGGTCACTCTGGTTGTTTTCTTCTCGTGGACCTCAACCGGAATCGACGGTGAGTGGGACTTGGCCGCCATCGATGTGCTGATTTTGTTGGCATTACTAGGGATCGTCCATTTTGGATACCTTGCCAGGCATTATTTGTTCTTCGGGGCTGTCGAGGACGACAATCGCTAAAAAGGTGCTCGAGAATCCGTTCAATGATCGCCGGCGCCTCGATGCTGGTGATGACACGCAAGCGGCCGCCGCGGCGCGCGTCCCGGGCACAGTTCGTGCCCCGTGGTGTTGACGGGCCTCGTCGCTCTCGGATCGACCTTGTGATCGCTGCCTGCGTAGAGTGGCACTCAGGTGGCTTGAGTCGTCTCTTCCTTGCCAGGACTTGCGAACAGTCTCCCCGCGACTCCGTAGGTGATGGCCAGCACGGCCAGTGCCACACCGCCGACCCGAAACACCTGGAAAGGATTCGCCGGATCGACGAACGGTTGGATGATGATCGGCCCTGCGAACTGGCCCATGAACATCGCCGTCGTGACCAGACCCACGCCGAAACCGCGGCGTTCGGGCGAGACGACGCTGATGATCCACGCACTCTGATTCGGGACGATCAGGCCGAAGCCCAGACCCGCGATCATGATGCCTAACACGACGACGGCATAGCTCGGCGCAAAGCCGATCACGAAGTAGCCTACGCTCATCGCGGCGAAAATCATCGCGAACACGGTCACGTAGCTGAACCGGGCCTTGAAGGCGCCGTACTTGAACGCGATCGCCGCGCTGATCGTGTTGCCGATTGCGACGGTCAGGCCCGTGTAGAAATTCGACAGCTGGAACGCGTCGGCCAGGAAGAAATTCATCTGCACGACCGAGATGTAGAACAGCACCGAGGCAACGAACGCGCCCACGAAGGGCTTCGCGAGTTCGATCGTCGATACGCCGGCGGCGGCGCCGGCTTTCCTGATGGCGCCGGGCCGGCGGGATTCGCCGATCGCCCATATCGCGCCGGGCAGGGCGACGAGCGCGAGCGCATAGGCCAGGAACGGCACCGAGTAATTAATGCTCGCGAGATAGCCGCCTAGCAGCATGAACACGATGCCGCCCATCTTCATCGCCGAGCCCTGCAGCCCCAAAAAGCGGGCGCGTGCCTCGCCGCGGAAGAAGTCGCCGGCCATCGTCACGGTCGAAGTCTTGATGCCGGCCACACTCAAACCGAGGAGCGCGCGGCCGATGAAGTAACCCGTGAACGAGCTTGCGTAGAAGCCCGACATGCCGCTTACCGCGAACAGCAGCAGTGAACCGATCAGGAGCGGCTTGCGTCCGACATTGTCAGCGAACCAGCCCGTCAGCGGCGCGCTGACGACGATGAACAGCGCGGGGATCGACAGCATGATGAACTTCACGAGGAAGTTGACGTCGCCGTTGCCCGGCAGGAACGCGAACAGCGTCAGGATGCCCTGCGCGAGCGGATCCCCGTCGACCTGGTCGGCGAGGGCCGTCGCAATGTCCTTCATTGCGGGCGCCACGAGCGGCGTCGCGAGCAGCGCGAGCGCGGTCGCCATGAGGATCGTGATCATCCCCGGGTTCGATACCTGCGGCGCCGGTGCTTCCTGGCGCGTGTCGGCCTCCGCGTCAGCCATCTAGGGCCCCTTCACGTGGGTTAGCCAAAACACGTGACGCTCAGGCGTTGGCTGCGGCGCTGCTTCCGTGGCGGACCCAGGTCATCTCGACCTTGACGCCCGCATCCTTGAGCAGGTTGTAAACCGGACAGCGCGCCTCGGTTTCCTCGACGACCTCGGCCAGCCGCTCCGGGGTCTCGTCGGTGCTGACGTTGGCCTGCACGCGGATCGTCTGGAAATGCGGCACGACGCCTCGAACCCCCTTGCGGCCGCGAATGTCGATCGTGAACATTGCGTCGAACTCGATGCCGTCATATTTGAACTCGTACTCGGCCGCGGTGCGATTGAACGTGACCGACTCGCAGCCGCACAGTGAGCCGAGCACGGCCTGCAGCGGCGAGGGGCCTTCGCCCGTGCCGCCGTGCGGGACCGGCTCGTCGGTGACGAACTTGCCGAACTCGCCGGCGTCGATAACGGCCTTCATCGTGCCCGCGTTCGATACGCTGACGGATTTCTTGCGAATGATCGGCTTGGAAAGATCCTCTGCCGAGACAACTTTGCTGGACATGTGTTTTCTCCTCTTGAAATGAATGCGGGCTAGCATCAGGCGCCGACGAACTCCGGGATCACGAGCGATATCCACGGAATGAAAGTAATGATCATGAGCATCACGAGCAGCACGGCCAGCCAGGGCAGCGCGGCACGGATGGTCTCCTCGAGCGGCATCTTCGCCACGCCCGCGGTCACGAACAGGTTGAGCCCGACCGGCGGCGTCACGAGACCGATCTGCATGTTGATGACCATGACGACACCGAGGTGCGTCGGGTCGATGCCCATCTCCATCGCGATCGGGAACACGATCGGCGTCAGGATCAGGACGACCGAGGTCGGCTCCATGAAGTTGCCCGCGGCGAGCAGCAGCAGGTTCAGGACGAGCAGGAAGCCCCAGGCCGGCAGGCCCAGGTTGCCGATGAAGTCCGAGGCCGCCTGCGGGATCTGCAGCGACGTCAACAGGTAGGCGAACATGTAGGCGTTCGCGATGATGAACATCAGCATCACGGTGATCTTGCCGGCCTCGACCAGGACATGCGGCACCTGCTTCAGGCCGATGTCCCCGTAAACGAATACGGCGATGATGAAGGCGTAGACGGCAGACACGGCGGCGGCCTCGGTGGGCGTGAAGATACCGGCGTAAATGCCGCCCAGGATGATGACGATCAGGAACAGCCCCCAGACGGCCTCCCGGAACGTCCGCCAGACGTCGCCCAGGCTCGCGCGCTCCTGGCGCGGCAGGTCCTGGCGGCGGGCGATGAACGTGATCGTGCCCATCATGACGATCGTCAGCAGTATGCCGGGTAGAATTCCGGCGATGAACAGTTTGCCGACCGAGGACTCGGTGATTGCGCCATACACGACCATGACGAGCGACGGCGGTATCAGGATGCCGAGCGTGCCGGCATTGCAAATGACGCCGGCCGCGAAGTTCTTGCTGTAGCCAGAGGCCACCATGCCGGCGATCATCACGCTGCCGACGGCAACCACGGTCGCGGGTGCCGAGCCCGACACGGCCGCGAAGAACGCGCTTGCGAGCAGCGCCGCCATCGCGAGGCCGCCGCGGTAGTGGCCGACCAGCGCGTTCGCGAAGTCGATCATGCGCCGCGCGACGCCGCCCGTCGTGAGAAACGTGCCGGCCAGCACGAAGAACGGCACGGCGAGCAGAGGGTAGACCTGCATCGTGTGAAAGAATTTCTGCGTCATCGACAGCATCGTCTGCGTGCCGAACAGCAGCATCGTGGCCGAACTCGCAAGTCCCATCGCAATGGCGACAGGCACGCCCAGGAACAAGAGCAGGAATAGCGCGAGGATCAGGAACGCGGCGATCACTGGCGCTGCTCCCCGTCGTCGCCCCGGTCATCGTCCTGCGGCGCGAGCAGGTTGTCGTGCTCGCCGTGTTCGTGGAATTCCATGTCCTTGTCCGTGCCGCGAATCACGTGCCAGCCGGCGACGAGGAAGCGATAGCTCAAGAGTGCAAAGCCGAGCGGCATGATCGCGGTCAGGATCCACTTCGGCAGCGGTATGTCCCGTGCGTAGTTGCCGAGCGCGGCAAGCCGGTCGACGAACACGATGGACCCGTACAGCATCATCCCGCAGTAGAGCAGGCAGAAACCCACGGCGATGATCGCGGCAAGGTGGTGCGCCCTCGGCGGCAGCCGTCTGACGACCAGGTCGACGGCGATGTGGCTCTGGGTACGCACGCCGTAGGACATGCCGAACACGACCAGCGCCGCGAAGGCGTACACGGTGGCCTCGAGCGACCACAGGATGCCCGTGTTGAAAACGTAGCGGAGCACGACCTGGAGAAACGTCAGCAGCGTCATGAACGCGAGCAGGATGGCCATCGCGCCTTCTTCGACGTACTCGAGGGCGCTTTTTTTCGCGGACGCGTTCATGGCAATGACGCCGTCTTCGCGGTCTCGATCAGCTCGACTCCGATCTCGTCCTCGAACTGCTTCCAGACCGGCTGCATCGTCTCCCGCCAGCGATCGAGCTCCTCGGGCGTCAGCGTAACGATTTCCGAGCGGCCCGACGCCAGGATGTTGGCGCGCGCCTCGGCGTTGAGCATCGCCGCGCGTTCGTTGGCCCAATCGGAAACCTCCAGGATGATGTCGCCGAGCTGCTCGCGAAGGTCTGCCGGGATCGATTCCCAGAACTCGGTGTTGACGAGCACGAGGTAGCCGATGTAGCCGTGGTTCGTTTCGGTGAAGTAGTCCTGCACTTCGTGGAACTTGGACGAGTAGGCGTTTGCCCAGGTGTTTTCGTGGCCATCGACCGCGCCCGTTTGCAGCGCCTGGTAGACCTCGGGATAGGCCATCTTCTGCGGATTGCCGCCGACCTGGAGGATCTGTGCCTGCAGGACGTCCGATTCCATGATGCGGAACTTGAGTCCGTCCGCGGCATCGGGTGAGGAAAGCGAGACCGGGCCGGCGAACTGCTTCATGCCGTTGTGCCAGAAGGCGATGCCCTGCAGTCCCTTGTCGGCCATTGCGTCGAGCAGTTCCGGACCTGCCGGGCCCTTCTGGAAGCGTTCGACGGCGTTCAGATCCCTGAACATGAAGGGCAGGTCGAAGACTTGGTATTTCTTCGTGAGCCGGTCGAACTTGGACAGCGACACGGCGATCATCTGCACCTCGCCGAACGCCAGAGCCTCGATGGAATCGTCATCGTTCATGAGCTGGCCCGACGGATACACCTCGACCGTGACCCGGTCGCCGAGCCGTTCGCTGACGACTTCCTGGAAGCGGTCGGCGGCGCGGCCCTTGGGCGACGCCGGGGGCGTGACGTGCGGGAACTTGATGAGTATGCGCGTGCCCGTGCGGCCGCCGTCGAGGTCGCACGAGGACAGCAGGCCTGCGCACAGGAGCATGAGCAACACCATCCCGTATTGCTTTGCCGCTCGGACGGATGAGCGTGCCTTCGTCTCGTACATCTTCCCCCCAGGAGGCCGGATATCGCGCCCGGCCGTAAATCGATCAGCGGTTAAAAGTGAATGACCCGGTCGTAAGCATCCAGCGTCGCCTCGTGCATCATTTCCGAGAGCGTCGGATGCGGGAATATCGTCGCCATGAGTTCATGCTCGGTCGTCTCCAGGGTCTGCGCGATGCCGAAACCCTGGATGAGTTCGGTGACCTCGGCCCCGACCATATGCGCGCCGAGCAGCTCGCCCGTGTCCGCATCGAACACGGTCTTGACGAGGCCCTCGGCCTCGCCGAGCGCAATGGCCTTGCCGTTGCCCTGGAACGGAAAGTGGCCGACGCGTACCTCGCGCCCGGCGTCGAGCGCCGCGGCTTCGGTCATGCCCACGCTGGCAACCTGCGGACGACTGTAGGTGCAACCTGGCACGCGCGCGCGATCGACGGGATGCAGGTCCGCCAGTCCCGCCACACGCTCGACGCAGGTGATGCCTTCGTGGCTGGCTTTGTGTGCGAGACAGGGCGCACCGGCCAGGTCGCCGATTGCGAATACGCCGGGTTCCGCGGTTTGCGACCATTCGTCGACGGCGACGAACGGGCCGTCGAGTCGTACCGCGGTGTTTTCGAGCCCCAGGTCCTCGTGATTGCCGACGACGCCGACCGCGGAAATGACCTTGTCGTATCGCGCGGTCCGGGCGTTGCCGTCGACGTCGATCGTCGCGACGACGTGATCGTCGCTGCGCTCAAGCTTCGTGACTCGCGAGCGCGTCAGGATCTCGATGCCCTGCTTCTCGAAGGACTTCGCGGCGAATGCCGCAATCTCCGCGTCTTCCACGGGCAGGATGCTGTCCTGCATCTCGACGAGCGTCACTTTCGCGCCGAAGGAGTTGAAGAAGCTCGCGAACTCGACGCCGATCGCGCCGGCACCGACGATCAACAGCGTCCCGGGCACGGAGTCGGGGGTCATTGCATCGCGGTAGGTCCAGACAAGCTTTCCGTCCGGCTCGAGCCCGGGCAATTCGCGCGTGCGCGCCCCGGTCGCGAGCAGGATGTTCGTGGCGACGACCTCGCGCGAATCGCCGGCGTTCAGATCCACTGACACGCGGCCCTGCCCGAGCAGGCGGGCCGTGCCTTCGAGCACGTCGACCTTGTTTTTCCTGAGCAGGTGCCTGACGCCGGCGTTGAGCTTGCCGGCAACCTTTCGGGACCGTTTGACGATCTTCCGCATATCGAAAGACAGGCCCTCGGCCGCGAGACCGAACTCGTCGGCATGCCGCATGTTCTCGTAGACCTCTGCCGAACGCAGCAGCGTCTTGGTCGGAATGCAGCCCCAGTTGAGGCACACGCCGCCCAGGTCTTCGCGTTCGACGACGGCCGTCTTGAGCCCGAGCTGCGCCGCCCGAATCGCGGCGACGTAGCCGCCGGGTCCGCTGCCGATGACGAGTACCTCGTAGTCGGCCTCGCCGGCAGCGCCGGGCGATTCCCCGGGCTCCGAGGTCGGCGTGGATTCATCTGCCGCGTAGCCCTCGACGGCGGCCGCGTCCTCGCCCTCGAGCAGGAGCAGCGCGACGACTGCCCCGGCCGCGACGGGCGTGTCGCCGGCCGGCACGAGCAGGGCGCCCACGACGCCATCCGCGTCGGCTTCGAGTTCGATCGTGGCCTTGTCGGTTTCGATGTCGGCGAGGATGTCGCCTTCGCTGACGGCGGCGCCGACCTCGACGTGCCATTCGGCGATCGTCACGTCGTCGATGTCGGCGCCCAGGTCCGGAATTCTGATTTCGCGTGGCATCAGTATCGCTCCGCTGGCCGATTCAGTGTTCGAGCAGGAGAACGGCCGGGCTCTCGACGTAGCGCTTGAACGCGGCGAGGAACTCGGCGCCGACGGCGCCGTCCACGGCGCGATGGTCGACCGACAGCGTGCAGGTCATGAGCGTCGCGGTCGCGAGCTCGCCGTCGCGCACCACGGCACGCTGCTCGCCGGCGCCGACGGCCAGGATGCAGGCCTGCGGCGGGTTGATGATCGCGCTGAACTCCCTGATCCCGTACATGCCGAGATTGGACACGGAGAAGCCGCCGCCCTTGAACTCGTCGGGCTGGAGCTTGCCGTCGACGGCCTTCTTCGCCAGCGCCTTGATCTCGGTCGAGACCTCGGTCAGCGGTTTTTGGTCCGCGTTTCGAACGATCGGCGTGATCAGCCCGTTGTCGGTGGCGACGGCCACGGAGATATCGACGGCGCCGTACTGCCGGATCGCATCGTCCGACCAGCTCGCGTTCGCGGCCGGCACGTCCTTGAGCGCCAGCGCGACGGCCTTGACGACGAGGTCGTTCACCGACACCTTGACGCCCGCCGCCTCGAGATGGCCGTTGAGCTGCCGGCGGACATCGAGCAGCGCATCGATCTCGCAGTCGATCGTGAGATAGAAGTGCGGGATCTCCTGTTTGGCGGCCGTCAGTCGCCTCGCGATGACCTTGCGCACCTTGCTGTTCGGAATATCGACGTCGTCGCGCGCGGGCGCTTCGAGTCTGGTCGCGGGCGCCGCGGGCGCGGCCTTGCCGATGTTCGCTTCGACGTCGGCCTTGAGGATTCGGCCGTTCGGTCCGCGACCCGTGATCCGGGTGAGATCGACGTTGTGCTGCGCGGCGATGCGCCGCGCGAGCGGGCTCGCGAAAATTCGATCGGTCGATTCACCGGGGGCCGGCGCGGCAACTGCCGGCGAGGGCGCCTCGACATTCGCTTCCGCCGCGGCTGCGGGTGCCTCCGCGGTTGCCTCCGCGATTCCGGCGCCGAAGTCTTCGAGGTCATCGGCCGACTCGCCTTCGGTGAGCAGGACGCCGATGACCGTGTTGACGGCGACGTCCTCGGTGCCCTCGGGCACGTGTATCGCGCCGAGGATGCCGGAGTCGGGGGCCTCGACTTCGACAACGGCCTTGTCCGTCTCGACGTCGATCAGGAGATCGCCGGCCTCGACGGTATCGCCGACCTCCTTGTGCCACGCGGAAATCGTTCCGGCCTCGAAGTCACTCGCGATGGACGGTAGTCGTATGGGCGTCGGCACGTACCTTGCTCCTCTGCTCTCAGTCTGCCGGGTGCGCGGGATGCCAGAGCCGGTGCTCGAAATCCCGCTCGTAGGCCTTGCCGTTCGGGAAGCTGACGAGCTCGAGCTGCATGCCCCACGGTGTCAGAAAGTACACCCAGGTCTGGCCGCCACTCGGGCCCGCGGTGCGCACGGTCGGCTCGCCCAGGATCGTCACGCCGTGCCGCTCTAGATGCTCGAGCGCGGCGTCGAAGTCGTCGACGTAGAACGCCAGGTGATGGCCGCCGACGTCGCTGTTCCTGGGCGGCTCGTGCCACTGTTCTGGCGCCTCGTACTCGAACAGCTCGAAGTTCGACCCGCTCTTGCAGCGCAGGAACTTGAGCCTGCGCATCACGGCGCGCGGGTGCACGTTCAGGTGCGTCTGCATCCAGTCGCCGTCATCGTCGGAGAAGGGCCCGAGATCGTAAAAGGCTTCGCAGCCGATCACGTTGACGAAGAAGTCCACGGCTTCGTCGAGGTCGGGCACCGTGAAGCCGATATGGTCGGTTCCCCGGAGTCCGGGCAGGCCTTGCGTCGTCTCGCTCATCTCGATGACCTCGGCCGATTCAGCTCACGGCCGCGAGCGGCGAGCCCTTGTCGGCCAGCAGGCGGCGGAACGCGGCGGCAATCTCCTCGTCGCCGACGAAGGCCGAGCGCTCCAGCACTTTCGAAACGCTGGGCGAGGCCTCGCCGCCGTGGATGCGCTGCACGGGGTGATCCAGGTAGTCGAAGAAGCGCCGCTGCAGTTCGTCGGTCAGCATCGCGCCGTACGATGTCGTCAGCGGGCCCTGCTCGAGCATGACCACGTGATTGGTCTTCTTCACGCTCTCGCCGATCGTCTCCCAATCGAGGCTGCCGCGGTCGAGCGAGCGCAGATCGATGATCTCGGCGTCGATGCCGAGCTGCTCGGCAGCCTGTACGGCCTTGTCGACCATCGTGAGATAGGTCAGGACCGTGAACGCCTTGCCGGGCCGGACGACCCTGGCCTTGCCGATCGGGATGTAGTAGTCGTACTCGCCCTTCGTGCCGGGCCCTTTCGAGTTGTAGAGTTCGACATGCTCGATGACGAGCACCGGGTCTTCGCAGTGCAGGGCGGAATTCATGAGGCCGACGTAGTCGAACGGCGTCGACGGTGCGACGATACGCCAGCCGGGCCACATGGCGAACAGGCCGGCCGGATCCATCGAATGCTGCGAGCCGTAGCCCGAACCGAGTGCGATCTTCGTGCGGCAGACGAGCGGTACCGGATTCTTGCCGCCGAACATGTGCCGTGCCTTGCCGATCTGATTGAACAGCTGGTCGGCTGCCACGAGACCGAAGTCCGGATACATGAGCTCGACGATCGGCCGGTACTTGCCGACCATCGCGACGCCGCCGCACAGGCCGACGAAACCGTGCTCGGCAATCGGCGCCGGCACGCAGCGATCGGGCCAGCGTTCCGGCAGGCCCCTGGTTGCGCCGTTGGTTCCGCCGCGCAGCTTGTGCACGTCTTCGCCGAGCACGAACAGGCGCTCGTCGGTCTCGAAGCGCCGCACCATCGCCTTGGCCATCGAATCGACGAACTTCACTTCCTCGATCTTGCCCGGGTAGGTTTCCTGTTCGACGAACTCGAAGCCGTCGAACTCGGACAGGTCGCCGCGCAGTCCGTGGTCGCGGAAACTCACGTCGGGCCACAGCGAAGAAATGATCTGGCGCTTGCCGCCGGCGGCGGGCTCGGTCACGCGTGCCGCCGCCGCCTTGACGCAGGCGTCGGCGTTGTTCGTCATCGTCTCGAGCTCTTCGTCGCTGAGCCAGCCGCGTTCGAGCAGTTCGCGTTCGAGCCTTGCGATCGGGTCACGTTCGCGCGCCGCCTGTTCTTCCTCCTTGGTCCGGTAGCCGAATGCGCTGCCGGGCAGGCCCCCGCTGTGGTGGTAGTAGCGGTATACGTCGAGTTCGAGCACGGCCGGGCCTTCGCCCTTGCGCAGCAGGTCGATGACGTGTTCGGCGGCCTTGCGCGTGGCGACCGGGTCCATGCCGTCCACCTTGAAACAGGGAATGCCGTAGGCGAGGCCGCGCGACGACATGCGCGTCTCGCGCGCCTCCTCCTCGAGCGTCGTCGAGACGGCGTACTGGTTGTTCTCGATCAGGAAGCAGATCGGCAGGTCGTAGAGCGCCGCGAGATTCAGCGACTCGAGCACGTTGCCGATGTGGCAGGAGCCGTCGCCGAAGCAGGTAAACGCCACCTTGTTTTCGCCGTCGCGCTTGAGCGACCAGGCCGCGCCGTTGGCGAGCGGCACGCCGCCGCCGACGATCGCGTTCGTGCCGATCACACCGGCCTCGTCCCAGCGCAGGTGCATCGAGCCGCCGCGGCCTTCGCCGAAACCGGGCTTGAGGCCCATGATCTCGGCCATGGTGCGGTACACGAGCTCGTTGATGCCGTCGGGCGTCGGATCGTTGCCCGGATCGTAGTCGTCGGGCTCGACGTGGCTCAGGCACTTGGCGAGGAATACGTGGTGGCCGCGGTGCGAGCCGTTGACGAGATCGCCGCTGCCGAGACTCGACAGCGCGGCCACCATGGCGCCTTCCTGGCCCACGCTGACGTGCACGGGGCCATGCGCGAGACCCTCGCGGTCGAGTTCGAGCATCTCTTCCTCGAACGCGCGGATCAGGTGCATGTGGCTCAGCATGCGGCGGAGTTCCCTGGCACCGATGTCGTCGTAGTCCTTCGCGGTTGCGCTGAACTCCTTCCACTGTGCGGTCAGTTCGAGTCTCTTGGTCTTTGCCATGGCGCTTGCCTGTCAGTTCTGCCGCGACCGCTACCAGTCGACGGCGATGTACTTGGTTTCGAGGAACTCGTGCAGTCCCTCCTGCGATCCTTCCCGGCCGATGCCGCTTTGCTTGAAGCCGCCGAACGGCGCCGCCGGATCCGAGATGAAGCCGCGATTGATGCCCATGACACCGGCCTCCACGCGTTCCGCCACGGCCAGCGCGCGGCCGACGTCGCGGCCGCAGACGTAGGCGGCGAGGCCGAAGATCGTGTCGTTGGCCATCTCGACGACTTCGTCGACCGTGTCGAACGGCACGATCGTGGCGACGGGCCCGAAGATTTCGGTGTGCAGGATTTCGGCTTCGTCCGGGATGTTCACGATGACCGTCGGCTCGTAGAAGAACCCCGGGCGATCCGGGCGCTTGCCGCCCGTCAATACGTCCGCGCCCATGCCGACGGCCTCGTCGACGAGCTGCTCGACCTTGTCGCGCGTGCTGGCGTTGACGAGCGGGCCGACGTCGACGCCGTCGTCGAGGCCCGGTCCTACTTTCAGCTTGCCCATCTTCTGGGCGAGGCGATTCGCGAACTCGTCGATCAGGCTCGAGTGGCAGTAGAAGCGGTTGGCGCCGATGCAGGACTCGCCGGCGTTACGGATCTTCGCGACCAGCGCGGCGTCCGCGGCGACGTCCAGGTCGGCGTCGTCGAGTACGATGAACGGTGCGTTGCCGCCGAGCTCCATCGAGCAGTTGACGACCTTCTCGGCCGCCTTGGCGAGCAGGATCCGACCGACTTCGGTGGAGCCCGTGAACGAGATCTTGCGCGTCCGGTCGTCCTCGAGGATCGTATTCGAGATCACCGACGAGCGCTTCGACGGCAACAGGTTGACGACGCCGTCGGGCACGCCGGCTTCCTTGAAGTGTTCCATCATCATGAGCGCCGTGAGCGGCGTCTCCGACGCAGGTTTCAGGATCGTCGTGCAGCCCGCCGCCAGCGCCGGCGCTATCTTGCGCGTCGCCATCGCCGCCGGGAAATTCCAGGGTGTAATCAGCAGGCTGACGCCAACCGGGCGATTCAGCACCAGGATATTGTTGTTGCCCGCCGGCGCCCGGCCGAAGCGGCCCGAGTAGCGGACGGCCTCCTCGGCGAACCAGCGCATGAAACCGGCGGCGTAGTTGACCTCGCCGATGCCCTCGGCCAGTGTCTTGCCTTCTTCGCGGGAGATGATCGTCGCGTAGTCTTCGCGGCGTTCGATCATGAGGTCGTAGGACTTGCGCAGGATATCGGCGCGTTCCACGGGCGGCCGCGCCGCCCAGTCCTCGCCGGCGGCGAACGCGGCATCCACGGCCGCGGTTGCGTCGTCCGCGGTCGCGCTGGCGATCGACGCGATCACCTGTTCGGTGGCCGGGTCGTAGACGTCGAAGCGTTCGCCGCTCGAGCCGTCTCGCCACTCGCCGCCAATGAATAGGCCGGTCGGCACACTCCTGATCAGCGCGTCACTCATTGCGCTGGGACTCCTCTAGTACTTGTTTGCGACGAACAATTCGTCCGCCGGGAACAGCGTAATGACTCGACAGCCGTCGCGGGTCACGACGACTTCCTCCTCGATACGCGCCGCGCCGCTGCCATCCGCCGCCGGGCAATAGGTTTCGAGCGCGAACACCATGCCTTCCTCGAGCTCGAACGGCTGGTCGAACGACACGAGGCGGCTGATGATCGGGCGCTCGTGAAGCGCAAGCCCCAGGCCGTGGCCGAACTGCAGGCCGAACGCCTCCATCTCGTTCGCGAATCCGAACTCCGGGGCTTCGGGCCAGAGGGCCGCGATCTTGTCGGTCGTGACGCCGGGCTTGACCATGTTGATGGCCGCGTCGATCCACTCGCGGGCCTTTTTGTAAGCGTCGATCTGGCCCTGAGTGGCGAGGCCTACGTTCAGCGTCCGGTAGTAGCAGGTGCGGTAGCCCATGAACGACTGGATGACGTCGAAGAACGCCTGGTCGCCCGGGCGGTACATGCGATCGGTGAAGTTGTGCGGGTGCGGCGCGCAGCGCTCACCGGATACGGCGTTGATCGCTTCGACGTCGTCGGAGCCGTTGTCGTAGAGGAATTTGTTGGCCAGCGCGACCATCTCATTCTCGCGGGCGCCGGGTTTCAGGTTCTCGGCGATCAGCTGGTAGCAGCCGTCCACCATCGACGCCGACTGGTTGAGCAGGACGATTTCATCCATGCTCTTGATCTGGCGTGCATCGAGCAGCACCTGCTGAGCGTCTCGCACATCCAGACCTTCGGCCTGCAGTGCGAACATCATCTCCGGCTCGACGACGTCGACGCCCAACGGCATGTCGGCGACGCCTTCGACGCGCAGCAGGTCGGCAATCTCCTTGGCCGCGTTCTTGAACAGGTTGGCCTCTTTCGCCACCGACCCGCGCAGTCCGAGCATGCCCGCGCGGCAGTGGTCCTCTTTGAGCCACGGCGCAAACAGACGGTGATGGGCGGCCGCGGAGCCGAAATCCCACAGGTACGGGTCCGCGCTGCCCGTGAACAGCGCGTAGCGGCAGATCTTGTCGCGGCTCCATTCGCCGATGACGCTGCTCGTCAGGTAGCGAATGTTGTTGTTGTCGAAGCACAGCAGGGCGCCCAGGTCGGAGCCCGCCAGCGCCTGCCGCGCCCGGGCGACCCGGTATCGATGCAGGCGGCGGAAATCGACGCGCTCTTCGAAATCGACGTTGGTGCGGCCGGGCGCGGCAATCGGCCGCTCCCAGTTCCAACGGGGGTCGAGGTCTTCGGCTGTGATGCCGGTCGGGGAGGTGCTGGACTCTGACATTCGTTTCGCGCTCCGGGTTTTGACTGTTCAGCCGGGCCAGGGGTCTGCGCAGGCCGGCGAATCGTTTTGCAGACGTGTGCATACTATAGCGCCGCATGTTCCGGGTTTCAAGCGCCAAGTGAACGGACCGGCCGGGCGGGCGGGAATCCGCGGAAAACGGGTGTTTGCCCCTGAAATCGCCGATACTGTGGAGGTTTGGGGGAGGGTACTTCTTTATATGGGAAATTTTTCGCTCAGCGTTCGCGGGAGCAAGGATCTTGGCGGCCGCTTGCAGAGCGCACCGAGCGATGCTACGGTATGCACACGTGCGCATCTTGTGCCAGGCAGGCCACGACGCGGCCGACGAGCCGCGAGGCGCAAGCGAGCGAAAGCAAACACCAGATTAGGTACGCCAGATAGAGACCCTCAGGAGAACACAACAATGAGTGCAGCAGATCTTTCGAAGTACACCATCGGTTGGGTTGGAATGGGCCGCATGGGGTATCCCATGGCCGAGCGTCTCGCGAAGGCGGGCGCCGATCTCGCCGTGTGGAACCGGACCCGCTCCAAGGCCGAGCCGCTGACGGAGCATGGCGCGACGATCGTCGACAGCCTGTCCGACCTGGCGAGCCGCGACATCGTTTTCTCGATGGTATCGACGTCCAACGACGTCAAGCAGGTGCTGTTCGGCGATAACGGCATACTGTCCGGCGACGCGACGCCGAAGATCTTCGTCGAATGCTCGAGCATTTCGGTGGAAGCGTCGGCAGAGATTCGCGAGGCGATCGAGGCGCGCGGCGCGAAGTACATCGCCTCGCCCGTGAGCGGCAACGGCAAGTGCGTCAAGGCCGGCAAGCTGGCGCTCGTGACGTCAGGTCCGCGCGACGTCTTCGAGGAGGTCAGGGTTTACCAGGAGATCATCGCCGGCCTCGGCGTCACCTATGTCGGCGAGGGCGAACTGTCTCGCACGATGAAGATTTGCCACAACGTCTTCCTGGGGGTAGTGACGCAGTCGCTCGCGGAGCTCACGATCCTCGCGCAGAAGGCAGGTGTGCCCCGGCACGCCTTCCTCGAATTCATCAACAAGAGCGTGATGGGCTCGATCTTCACGAAGTACAAGACGCCGGGCTGGGTGAAGCAGGACTACACGACAACGTTCACGCCCGAACTCATGCGCAAGGACATGGACCTGGGGCTGGGTCTCGGGCGCGAGCACGAAGTGCCGATGCCCGTCGCCGGCGCGACCCGCGATATCATCCAGCAGTCGATGGGCCACGGGAACAACGGCGACATCGACTTCAGCATCGTGCTCGAGTACATGGCACAGTGCAGCGGTATCGAGAAGCTGGAATCCGAAGACGTCGAGGTCGCCGACGGCCTCGAGGCCGCCTGACCATCCAGGGACGACGACCGATGCCGACTTACGTATACGAAACCGTTCCAGCTGACAGCGACGCGGAGCCGCGTCGTTTCGAAGTGTTTCAGCGCATGCAGGACGAGCCGCTCGAGGCCGCCCCCGATACCGGCGAGCCGGTTCGGCGAATCATCACGGGGGGTATCGGCATTCGCCTGAAGGGCCTGAAACGCAGCACGGTCGTCAACAAGAAGAGCGCCGCCGCGACCGCCTGCGGCTGCGCGACGGGCAAGCCGCACCGCCATCCGCCGGGCCGATCGCACGGGCCCGGCTGCGGCCACAAGCACTGATCCAACCGGAGCACCGTGGCAGGCATGGAATTCGTTCTGTACAACGCACCGCAGTCGACCTGCAGCCAGAAGGCTCGTATCACCCTGCTCGAAAAGGGCCTCGACTACGGTGAGAAGAAACTGGACCTGTTCAGGGGCGACCAGCTCAAGCCCGAGTACAAGGCGATCAACCCCAACGGCGTAGTACCGAGCCTCGTGCACGACGGCGAACCCGTCATCGATTCGTCGGTGATCATGGAGTACCTCGAAGAGCTCGTGCCGTCGCCGCGGCTCGCACCCGAGGCGCCGATCGACCGGGCGCACATGCGCGAGTGGATGCGTTTCTTCGAGGAAGTGCCGACGCCGGCGATTCGCGTGCCGTCCTACAACCTCGTGTTCCTGCGCCACTTCCAGGGCATGACCGAGGAGGAGTTCCTGGCCTTCGGCGAATCGAAGCCGCTGCGCAAGGACTTTTTTCTGAAGATGGGACGCACCGGCTACAGCGACGACGAAATGCGACAGTCGCTGTCGCGCCTGAAGCTCACGATCGATCGCATGGAGACCGCGCTCGACGATGGCCGGACCTATCTGCTCGGTGACTTCAGTCTCGCCGATATTTGCGTGCTGCCGACCTTCCTGCGCATGCAGGACATCGGCCTTCGACCCCTGTGGGCGGACTTCCCGGGCGTGACGCGCTGGTACGATGCCGCGAGCGGCCGCCCGAGCGTACGAGAGGCCATGTACCACGGCTCGCTGCTGTCGGAGAAGTACGGCGAGTCGGTCGACGTCGAACTCGACCGCTATTTCGGATAGCGACACCGTGGTGAGCCGAATCCGACTCGATGTCAACGGCGAGCCGCACGATGTGAAGGTCGAAGCCGGCGAGCCGTTGCTGTATGTGCTCCGCAATCAGCTCAATCTGAACGGCCCTCGTTTTGGCTGTGGGCTCGCCCAGTGTGGCAGCTGTGCCGTACTCGTCGACGGCGTCGCCATGCGATCCTGCGTGCTGCCGGCCGCGGCCGCCGTGAACAAGGCCGTGACGACGCTCGAGGGTCTCGGCAGTGCCGGCAAACCGTCGCGCGTCCAGCGGGCCTTCATCGACGAGCAGGCCATGCAGTGTGGCTACTGCAGCAACGGCATGATCGTCGCGGCGACGGCGCTGCTCGAGACGAACCCCGAGCCGACGCGCGACGACGTCGTCGCGGCCCTTGACGGCACGCTCTGCCGCTGCGGCAGCCACAACCGGATCGTCCGCGCCGTGTTGCGCGCGGCCGGGGCGGGCGATACACGAGATGCCTGATCGACGCGAATTCCTGAAAGCGGCGGCCGGGATATCGGTCGGCTTCTGCCTGGGCCCCGTGGCCGCCGCCGCGGAGGCGGCACAGCCGCTGCCGCCAATGATCCGCCGCAACCCGCGAATCGACAGTTGGCTCGCGCTCGGTACGGACGGCGGCGTGCGTGTCTACACCGGGCGCGTCGAACTGGGGCAGGGCATTCGCACGGCGCTCGCGCAGATCGTCGCGGAGGAACTCGACCTCGGGCTTGACGCGGTACGGATTGAGACCGTCGACACCGCGCACTCGCCCGACGAGGGCTACACGTTCGGCAGCGTCTCGATTCAGCTCGGCGGCACGGCGCTGCGCCACGCCGCCGCCTACCTGCGCGAAATACTCGTGGCACGCGCCGCCGAGTTGCTGCGCGCTCAGCCGGACCGGCTCGAGGTCGGGGCAGGGCAGGTCCGCGCGCCCGGAGGCGGGTCCGCAAGCTATGCCGAGATCGCGGAGGCGGCGTCGCTCACTACCGAGGTCGGCGCTGCCACACCGAAGCCCGTCGAGCACTACCGGTCGGTGGGCACGAGCGCCGCGCGCGAGGATATTCCGGCCAAGGTGTTCGCCGAGGCCGTTTTCATCCAGGACTTCCGCCCGCCGGACGTCGTACACGCCCGCATGGTCAAGCCGCCCGCGCACACGTCGACGCTCGAGGCCATCGACACGGCCGCGCTCGGCGACGACATCGACGTCGTCCGGGACGGCAGCTTCGTCGCCGTCCTGAGCGGCAACGAATACCGCGCCGTTCGCGCCGCGGCGGCACTCGCCGGGGCGGCGCGTTGGTCGGCGCCGGCGAGCTACCCGGGAAGCGACGCGGCCGACCGTTGGCTTGAGCTCGCCGACGCCGACGAGGCCGTGGTACACGACGAGGGGCGGCCGGTCGGCGACACCGCGCGCCGCTTCAGCGTGAGCTACCGGCGAGGCTTCCACGCGCACGCGTCTCTGTCGCCGTCCATGGCCATCGCGCGGTTCGCGGACGGCGTTCTGACCGTCTGGTGCCACGGGCAGGGGATGTATCCGCTGCGCGGGGCGATTGCGGGTGTCGTGGGTCTCGACGACAACGCCGTGCGCTGCATCCACATGCAGTCCTCGGGCGTGTACGGTCACAACGGCGCCGACGACGCCGCCTGCGATGCCGCCGTGATCGCGATGGCCCGGCCGGGTACGACGGTGCGGCTCCAGTACTCGCGCGGCGACGAGTTTGCGACCGAACCCCTGGGCAGCGCCATGCGAATCGCGATCGACGCCGGGACGGATGCCGACGGTCGAATCCGCGACTGGACGGGCACGATCAGCAGCGGTCCGCATTCGACCCGGCCGAACGGCCGCCGTTCGGCGGGCTTCCTGGGGTCTGCTGCATTGCTCGAGACGCCCGCTGGCGACGCGATACCGCGGCCGCTTGCGCTGCCGCGCGGCGGCGCGGACAGGAACGCGGTTCCCTACTACGCGATCGACCGCGTTCGCCTCGCGAAGCGCTTCATCGCCGATACGCCCACGCGCGTGTCGGCGCTCAGAGCGCTCGGCGCCTACGCCAACATCTTTGCCATCGACAGCCTCGTCGACGAAATGGCTGCCGCGCACGATCGGGATCCGTTCGACTACCGGCTCGAGCATCTTGACGACGAGCGTGCGCGAACGGTGCTGGCACGATTGCGCGAGCTCTGCGCACAGACCTGGGACGACGACCAGCCGTTCGGCGTCGGCTTCGGCCGCTACAAGAACTCCGCGGCGTACTGCGCCGTCGCCGTGCGCGTCGAGGTCGACGCCGGGCGCGAGCGCATCGTCGCCAGGCGGGCGATCGCCGTCGTCGACGCCGGGCTGGTCGTGAATCCAGACGGCGTCGAAAACCAGGTCGAGGGCGGCATCGTCCAATCGACGAGCTGGACGCTCAAGGAGCGCATGTTCGTCCGCGACCGCGCGAGATCCGGGCGCGACTGGGCAAGCTATCCGATCCTCACGTTCAGCGAGGTGCCCGAGGTCAGGGTCGAACTCATCGACCGGCCCGACCGGCCGTCGCTCGGCGTCGGCGAGGTGTCGCAAGGTCCGATGGCTGCCGCGATCGGCAACGCGATTGCGAGAACGACGGGCGTTCGCATGCGCGAGCTGCCGATTCGCTATGAAGACCTGGCCGCCGCGATGACGACAACGAACCAGGTGACGAAGCATGCAGGCTGAACGAAGAGCCTTTCTCAAGAAACTCGCCGCGGCGTCCTTAAGCCTCGCGGCGCCCGGCCTGTCTGCTGCGGCTGCCCGTGCCGCCGGATTGCCGTACCGTGTCATCGATATCCATGCGCACTGCGTGGTGCCCGAGGTCCAGGCGCTCGATATCGATTTTCCGATGACCGGAATCGGTTTTCCGGGCTGGCAGACGCTGTCCGAGGCGCGCATCGAGGACATGGACGCGCGCCGCATCGACATCCAGGTGCTAAGCATCAATCGCTACTGGTGGTATCGAGCCAAACCTGGCCTTGCGGACGACATCGTACGGCTGCACGACGAGGCGCTGTCCGCGTGGTGCAGGCGACATCCCGAACGCTTCGTGGGCCTGAGCTCGGTCGCCCTGCAGCACCCGGAACTCGCCGCCGACCAGCTCGAACGTGCCGTCAGCGAGTACGGACTTCGCGGCGCGTCGATCGGCGGGACTGTGCTCGGCGAGCCGGTGTCCTCGGAGCGCTTCGATCCGTTCTGGCGGCGCGCCGAGTCGCTCGGCGTGCCCGTGTTCATGCACCCGACGAGCGCGGCACAGCTCGTCAGGGAGCGGGCGCTTGCCGGCAACGGCGATCTCGGCAACATCATCGGCAATCCGCTGGAGACGACCGTGTTCCTGAGCCGGCTGATCTTCGACGGCACCCTGGATCGCTTCCCGAATCTCGTGATCTGTGCGCCGCATGCCGGCGGCTACCTGCCGTCCTACCTGAGCCGTACCGAAGTCGCGTGCGAGGTTCGCCCGAAAGCCAACTGCCAGAACGAGAAGCTGCCGAGCGAGTATCTCAAACGCCAGGTCCTGTTCGACTCGATGGTCTTTTCCGACGAAGGCCTGCGGCACCTCGTCGCCGAGGTCGGCGCGAGCCAGATCGTCTACGGCTCGGACATGCCGTTTAACTGGCCCGACACGATCGACCTGATCCTCGAGGCCGAGTTCCTCGACGATGCCGAGAAGGCAGCGATACTCGGCGGCAACCTCGCGACGCTGCTCAATATCGACTAACCCGGAGCGGCCACAGGGGTTTTGAGGCCGCTTCGAGTAGACTAAGCTCTGCGGCAACCACCCAAGCGGCAGAGGTCATCAAACTGAGCACCGGCACCGCAAGACCGGCCTGGAAAACCGCATGGTCGGTCGCGCTCCTGATCGTTGCCTCGGCGGTCGCAGGCTGCAGCAAGCCGCCCGAAACGATGACGCTCATGTCGCGTGAGGGCTCCAACGCGCAGATTTACCGGCTGCTCGACGAGTGGAACGCGAGTCACGACCTCGAGATCCGTGCGACGCTCGTTCCCCAGCGCGACTTCATGACCAAGTTCGGCGTGTCGCTCGCGGGCGGCGTAGTCCCCGATCTGGTCGCCATCGACCTGATCTATGCGCCGAGATTCACATCCATCGGTCAACTGACGGATCTGACCGAGCTCCTGCATTCTCTGCCGTACTATGAAGCGTTCGTGCCGTCGCACATCCGGCTCGCGAGCTGGGAGGGTCGCAACTACGGCCTGCCGTTCGCGGTCGAGGCGTCATTCCTGCTCTACAACAAGACGCTGTTCCGCGCGGCCGGGCTCGACCCGGACAGGCCGCCGACGACCTGGGCCGAGATGTACGACTACGCCGAAGAGATCTCCAGGCTCGGCGACGACGTGTTCGGCTTCTATTTCTCAGGTGCCTGCGGCGGCTGCGCGATCTTCACGATGGCGCCGTTGATCTGGGCGAGCGGCGGCGATATCGCCAACGCCGATTTCACCGAGGCCCGCCTCGATTCGTCCGAGGTAGTGGACGCGCTCACGCTGTATCGCGGGATGTGGCAGGCGGGCTTCGTCCCGCCCGGCGCAGTCGTCGACGGCGGCGAGAGCTTCACGTCCGCATTTCTGACCGGCAAGATCGGCATGGCCGCATCGGGCGCGTTCGTCATCGAACAGCTCGAAACGAACTACCCCGATCTCGACTACGGCGTCGCGCTGCTACCGGGCAAGAACGGCGGCGCCGCCTCGTTCGCGGGCGGCGACGTGCTCGCGATTCCGAAGCAGGCGAAACACGCCGACGAGGCCCGCGAGTTCATCCGCTGGTACACCGCGCGTGACGTGCAGGCACGTAACCTGGCTGACTTCGATGTGCTGCCCGTGCGTCTCGATCTCGCCGATCACCCTGCCTATCAGGCGCCCGCGATGCGCGTGGCGCTCGAGACGCTCGAGATCGGCCGAACCCCGATGACGCCGAAGTACAACGACCTGATCGGCGACCTGAACGGGCCATGGGCGCTGCTGGTCCAGCGCGCGGTATTCGGCGACGATCTCGAAGCCGCGGTCGAAGATGCCAATCGCCGCTTCCAGGAGATCATGGATGAGTAGCTCCGGGCGAGCGCTCGGGCGATGGGCGCCGGGCAGGGCGATGACCGGATTCCTGTTCGTGCTGCCCAGCGTCGTGTTCGTCATCGTCCTGCTCGGCATACCGCTCGTGCTCACGGTCTGGATGTCCCTGCACAAGTGGCCGCTGTTCGGCGACATCGAGTTTGTGGGCCTCAAGAACTACCTGAAACTCGCGGGTGACGGCCAGTTCTGGCGCAGCCTGTGGTTTACGACCCAGTACACGCTGACGGTCACGCCACTGATCGTCGGCACGGCGCTCGTGCTCGCGCAGCTCGTCAGGCCTCGCTATCGCGGCGTCGGCGTGTTTCGCACGGCCTTTTTCATGCCGGTCGTGATCGGATTCGCGGCGTCGAGCCTGCTTTGGGTGTGGATGCTCAACGACCAGCTCGGCATCGTCAATGCCCTCCTGCTCGACCTCGGGCTGATCGACGAGCCCGTGGTCTGGCTCGGCCGGAAGTCCACCGCGCTCTGGACGATCAACCTGAGCATCGTGTGGAAAGTCGTGGGGTTGTCCATGGTCATTCTGCTGGCCGGTATGCAGGCAATCCCGGGCGAGGTGATCGAAGCAGCGTCGATCGACGGTGCGGGCCGGTTGCGGCGTTTCGGCCATATCACGCTGCCGATGATCCGGCGCTCGCTGGCGCTCGTGCTCGTCATCACGGTCGTCGGTTCGTACCTGGCCTTCGACCACTTCTACATCATGACCCGCGGCGGGCCGCAGAACGAGACGATAACGGCCGTCTACTGGATCTTCACGAACTCGTTCACGTACTTCAAGATGGGCTACGGCGCGGCGCTGTCGATCGTCCTGCTGGTCATGTTGCTGGTCTTAAGCGTGGCACAGATTCGCCTCCTGGAGCGCCGCAATGGCTCGTGACATGGCACCGGCCTTGCCGCTCGCCGCTCGAATCCTGCCGGCGTCGAGCGGACGCCTGCTCCACTGGCTGTTCGCGTGTTCGCTCGCGCTGGCCTTCCTGTTTCCGATCGGCTGGTCGCTTCTGAACTCGTTGAAGACCTCGGCGGGCGCCAGCGCCGTGCCGCCGAGCTACTGGCCGGTCGAGTGGTCATTCGAGAACTACCGAGCGATCGGCGTGTACGGACGCGGCCTGCTGGTCTACATGATGAACAGCCTGCTGTTGGCCGCATTGACCGTAGCCGGAACCGTCGTCCTCAGCACAACGGCTGGCTACGGCTTTTCGCGTTTCGAATTCCCGGGGAAGTCGCTGCTGTTCTCTCTCTGCCTGCTGCCGATGCTGGTGCCGTACCAGACCATCCTGACGCCGCTGTTCGTGATCGCAACCCGGCTCGAAGTGCACAATTCCCTGTTGGGCTTAAGCCTCGTGTACATCCTGTTCCAGCTGCCGTTCAGCATCTTCCTGATGCGCAACAGTTTCGATGCCGTGCCGAGAGAGCTCGAGGAGGCGGCCACGATGGACGGCTGCGGACACGTCGACATCCTGTCGCGCGTCGCTTTCAGCATCGTCAAGCCGGGCATCATCACGGTCGCGCTGTTCGCGTTCATTAACGCCTGGAACGAGTTTTTCGCCGCTCTCTTGTTCCTGAATAGCGAGGACAGCTTCACGCTGCCCATCGTGCTGGCGACGATTCGCGCCGGTCAGCTGGGGCAAATCGACTGGGGCGCATTGCAGGCCGGCGTCATTATCTCGATCATCCCGTGCTTGCTGTTGTTCCTGATTCTGCAGCGGCACTACATCGAAGGCCTGACCGGTGGCGCGGTGAAGGAGTGACGGAGCGGTGAAGAAGTGACTGATATGTCCCTACGAGCAGGCAGTGCCCGCGCATGAAATCCGATTGCAGTCCTGTCGTCGTCCGGCCGACGCCGGACTCGCTTGCCGGGGCCCGGCCCGTGTCGATTGCAAACGTTTCGCTAAAGGACGGCTTCTGGTCGTCGCGCATCGGGCGCATCGCGAGTCACACGATTCCGAAGATGGACGAGATGAACGCGAGCACGCACCGCTACGACAATTTTCGCGTGGCAAGCGGCGAACTCGACGGTTCGTTTCAAGGGATCTACTACAACGACTCCGACGTGTACAAGTTCCTGGAATGCGCCGCGTGGTCGCTCGTACATTTTCCCGATGAGGCGCTGGAAGCGCGGGTCGATCAGATCGTCGAGTGGCTCGAGGCGGCGCAGGACGACGACGGCTATCTCGATACCTTCTACCAGGCCCAGGACGCGGGCGAGCGCTGGACGCAGTTCAGGCACCACGAGATGTATTGCGCCGGTCACCTGATCCAGGCGGCCGTCGCCTATCATCGCGCACGCGGCAAGCGACGACTGCTCGACGTCGCGATCCGATTCGCCGACCACATCGGGGAGGTCTTCAACGCGGACGGCAATCCCGGCGTCGATACGCACCCCGAGATCGAGATGGCGCTCGTCGAGCTATACCGTGAAACCGGCGACCTGAGATACCTCGAGCAGGCTGGCTATTTCGTCGACGCGCGGGGCAGGCACGAGATCGACGTCATCGATGGCACGCAGTTCGACCAGGAATACCACCAGAATCGCGTGCCTTTCCGCGAGCTCGAACGCATGGAAGGCCACGTCGTACGCATGCTGTACCTCACCTGCGGCGCCACCGACGTTTATACGGAGACCCGCGATGAGAATCTTCGCGAGGTGCTGGACCGGCTGTGGCACAACATGGCGAACTGCCACCTGTACGTGACGGGCGGCCTGGGTGCACGCTATTCGACCGAGGGCTTCGGGCGCGACTACTGCTTGCCCAATCGTGACGCCTATGCCGAGACCTGCGCGTCCGTTGCGTCGATCATGTGGAACTGGCGCCTCTTGCTGCTCGATACCGACCGGCGCTACGCAGACCTCATCGAGCTTACCTTGTACAACGGCCTGCTGTCCGGCGTGTCGCTCGACGGCGAGCGCTTCTTCTACGTCAATCCGCTCGAGGACGACGGCGGTCACCGCCGCAAGGACTGGTTCGACTGCGCATGTTGCCCGTCGAACGTGTCGCGAACGCTGGCGTCGTTGCCGGGATATTTCTACACGATCCGGAACGACGCGTGCTACATGCATCTGTACGACAGCAATCGCGTTTCGATGACGCTGGGCAATGGCCAGGCGCTGCGGCTCGACGTCACCACGGTGTACCCGTGGGAAGGCCGGATCGACATCGCGGTCGAAAGCGACGGCGCGTTCGCGCTGTGCCTGCGCATCCCCGCGTGGGCCGGCGACGGCTGGCATTGCTCGGTCAACGCCGACGCCGTCGAGGGGGGGCTGCTCGAAAAGGGCTATCTTCGCCTCGAGCGCAAGTGGTCGGCGGGCGACCGTGTCTCGCTGCGCTTCGACATGCCCGTGCGCGTCCTGAGGGCACATCCGCTCGTGACCGAAAACGCCGGCCGCGCCGCGCTCGCCCGTGGCCCGGTCATCTACTGTTTCGAGGCCGTCGACAACGCCGGGTCCGACACGGAGCGACTACTGCTGGACACCGATCCCTCGCGCTTCGAGCGAGTACCGGGCGGAGTCGACGGCGCGACGACGATCCGGGCCGCGGGTCGCAGGCTGTCGCTGGCCGAGTGGGGCGATGCGCTGTACTCGGAGGCAGGGCCGTCGGCCGAGGCATCGTCCGGCCCGCTTACGCTCGCGGCCACGCCGTACTACACCTGGGCCAATCGCGAGCCGGGCACGATGAACGTCTGGATGCGAACCCTGAACTCGGTGTGCGGGCGGCGGCGATGAGTCGCATCAGCCTCGTCGATGTTAGCAAGCGCTTCGGCGACGTCGAGGTGATCGGCAGTCTCAGTGCGGACATCGAGAGCGGCGAATTCGTCGTCGTCATCGGCCCGTCCGGCTGCGGAAAGTCGACGCTATTGAGGCTCATCGCGGGACTCGAGGACCTGAGCGGCGGCGACGTGCTGATCGACGGAAGATGCGTCAATGACGTCCGCGCCAGGGATCGCAACGTCGCCATGGTATTCCAGTCGTACGCGCTGTACCCGCACATGACCGTGGCCGACAACATGGGTTTCTCGCTGAAGATGGCCGGCGTCGCCAGGGACGAGATTCGTGAGACCGTGGCGTCGACGGCCGCGGCGCTCGAGCTGGCGCCACTACTCGATCGATTTCCGAAACAGCTCTCGGGCGGACAACGGCAGCGCGTTGCGATCGGTCGCGCCATCGTGCGCCGGCCCGGCGTATTCCTGTTCGACGAACCGCTGTCGAACCTCGACGCGGCGCTGCGGGCGCAGACCCGGCTGGAGATCGCCGACCTGCACCGGCGCATTGGCGGCACGAGCATCTACGTGACCCACGACCAGGTCGAGGCCATGACGCTGGCCGACCGGATTCTCGTCCTGAACGGCGGCAGGATCGAGCAGGTTGGGCCGCCGATGGACGTCTACCGGCGGCCCGCGAACCTGTTCGTCGCCGAATTCATCGGTACGCCGCGCATCAACACGCTCGCCGCGATCGTCGAGCGCTCCGGTGCAGGTCCCTGCCTGCGGATTGCCGGGCAGCGCGTGTCGACGTCGGCATCGACGGTGCCCGGATCGTTGCCCGACGGCCAGGCCGTGACGCTCGGCCTGCGGCCCGAGGCGCTCGGGCTGTCGACGGCCGCGGGCGGGGCCGATCTGACGGCCACGGTGCGGCACGTTGAACGACTGGGCGAGTCGAGCCTCGTGCACGCGCGCCTCGCCGAGACCGTGAACGTCGTCGTGAGGGACTACACGGACGCGGCGCTCTGCCCGGGTGAGGCGGCGTCGTTCCGCATAGACTGGGCGCAGGCGCTGTACTTCGATGCGGACGGCGACGCGATCGGAGGGTCGACGTGAGGAACGGAGGAACGCGTCGCCGGCCGTCGCCCCGTGCCGTGGTATGGCTGTTGGTCGCGGCGTTGCCCTGGCTGCCGTCGGCCAGCTTCGCCGGCACGCTGCCGCCGAACATCGTCTTCATCCTCATCGACGACATGGGCTTCGCCGACTTGAGCGTGACCGGCAACACGATGGTGGAGACGCGCAACATCGATCGGATTGCCGCCGAGGGTCTGCTCATGACGCAGTTCTACGTTGCGTCGCCGATCTGCTCGCCGTCCAGGGTCGCCTTCACGACCGGCAATTTCCCGTCGCGTCACGGTATTAACTCCTGCCTTGCCACGCGCGAGCACAACGCGGCACGCGACATGGTCGATTTCCTGGATCCGCAGGTGCCGACGCTTGGGCGTACGCTCAGGTCCGCCGGTTACGCGACGGCGCACGTGGGCAAATGGCACATGGGCGGCGGGCGCGACGTTGGCGACGCGCCGCTGCCGGCCGCTTACGGTTTCGACGAGTCGCTCGTCGCCTTCGAGGGCCTCGGCGAACGGCTGCTGCCGATCGAGGACAGCCTGTCCGACCTGAGCGAGGCGCTTGGGCAAGGACCGACAACGCGCGTCAACTGGCGCGAACTCGCGCCGGCCTATGTTGACCGCTCGATCGAGTTCATGCGCCGCAATCACGACCGGCCGTTTTACCTGCAGCTCTGGCTCAACGACGTGCACAGCCCCTGGGCGCCGTCGTACGCGATGGTCAAGGAGCAGTTCGACTCGCACCCGGGCGGCCATCAGCAGCGCTTCAACGCGATGCTTGTGCACGTCGACCGGCAGATCGGCCGTCTCATGGACGCACTCGACGAGCTCGGTCTTGCCGGCAATACGCTTGTCCTCGTGACCAGCGACAATGGACCGACGATCTGGCACAGCTACTACACCGAGGCCTTCGGGCCGCCGCCCGGCGATCCGGGGCCCTATCGCGGCCGCAAGGGCAGTCTCTACGAGGGTGGTATCCGGATGCCGCTGATCGTGCGCTGGCCCGGCAAGGTCAGTGCGGGAAGGGTGGACGACACGTCGATCGTCTCCGCCATAGACTTCCTGCCCACGCTTGCGGCGATCGCGGATGCAGAGTTCGCCGCGGGCCAGGTCGATGGCGAGAATGCGAGCGACGCGCTGCTCGGCAGGGGATTCGAACGCAAGGATCGCCTGTTCTGGGAGTATGGGCGAAACGCGGAGCACTACGTCCTGCCTCGGGACGCGCACGAGCTGAGCCCGAACGTCGCCGTGCGCGATGGCCGCTACAAGCTCCTGGTCAATGCCGACGGCAGTCGCGTCGAGCTCTACGACATCGCGAACGATCCGGGCGAGACCGACAACCTGGCCGACAGAACTCCGGCGGTCGCCGATGAGTTGGTGCGTTCGGCACTCGAATGGCGCGCCGGACTGCCGGGCCGCGAAGCGCTGCTCGCCGGCAAGGACCGCTAGCCCGCATCCGGGCCAGGGCTCAGTACCGCCAGCTCGTCAGGTCCGCGCCCTCGGGCGCCGACTCCTCGATGCGCTCGAGAATGCGCGGCACGTACATCTGGTTGTAGCGCAGCCTCGACAGCGCGTTCGGTCGCTCGTGGTCGCCGTTCCAGCAGTGGCCCGAACGCGGCTCGTAGTCGACGAGACCGTCGTAGTACGGGTCGGTCGTACTCTCGAGGAATTCCTCCATCAGGTAGACGGCGTTGTTGAGATACGAATTGTCCATCTCACCGACGTAGATATGAATCTTGCCCTCGAGCTTCGGACCCAGCGTTTCCCAGTCGCGCTCGAGGATGTGCCGCAGGTCGTAGTTTTCACGCATGTACTCGGCGACCTCCGGGTCGATCTCGCCCGTGACCTTGTCCCAGACGTGACGCGGATAGCCGTCTTCGCCGACCGGACCGAACAGCGTCAGCCAGACATCACGCTGGCCGTTCGAGCGGCCTTTGGTGCCGATGACGCGTTCCTTGCGGTTGACGTCCTCTAGGGTCGAAACAACCTGGCCAAGGATTGTGCGGCTTCGCGGCCGCGCGGTCCTGCGCCATGGACCCTCTATGTAATAGGCGTTCTCGTCCTCGTAGATATTGACCAGCGTGAACGCGCGAAAGTCGATCGGATCGGGGCACGCCGCGAATGCGCCGTTGTATTCGTCCGGGTAGAAGACCTGCACGGCGAGCGCCTCCCAGCCGCCGGTGGAACCGCCGTAAAGGAACCGCGCCCAGCCCTCGCCGATACCGCGAAACTGCTCCTCGATGTATGGAATCAGCTCGTAGGTGATCGCGTCGCCGTAGGGCCCCATGTTGACCGAATTGACGGCGTAGGAGTCGTCGAAGTACGGCGTCGGATGCTGGATTTGAACGATCAGCATGCGCGGAAAATCAGGGCCGGTCCATTCCTTGTAGAACTCGTAGGCGTGCTCCTGGACGATGATGTTGTAGCCGTCGATATCGAAGCGCTCGCTGTACTCAGGCTCGAGATCAGGGTCTGGCGGCGTCTCGCGAAAGCCCGAAAAATCGGCTGGGAAGTGACCGTGATTGATCGCGATCGGGTAGCGCGCGTCCGGATGTTCGTCGAATCCCTCGGGCAGCAGCACGTGCGCGCCGAGGTAGGTCGGCCGGCCCCAGAACTCGGTCAGCCGTTCGCTCTGAATGCGGATGTGCTTGACGTACTTCGTGTCCTCGGGCGGTACGATGGGCGGGATCTCCCGGTCCATCGAGATCGCAATCGTGTCGCCGCCGTCGGCATCGAGGCGGATTTTGCGCGGTTCGGAGTAGAAGTTGCCGGGTTTCTTCTCCCATTGCTGGCCCTCGCCCCTGTCGGGCGGCAGCTTGAGCACACGTCCGTCATGCAGTTCGAAGGTCTCGTAGCGATTCAATACGGCCTGCACCCAGTACTCGCCATCCGGCACGGCTGCGAGGCTCTCGACGGGGTAGCCGAAAGTGCCGGCATCGATGATGGCCGGCTCGCCGGGCGCGAGTCCGTCCGCATCGACGCCGAAGATCTGCTGCGTGTCGGGATAGTTGCTGATCTGGAAGCGCGGCTCTTCCTCGTCGGCGGTCGACAGCACGAGCAGTACGCGACCGTCGAGCGGCTCGTCACTCAGCGCGTCTGGAAACGAGATCGCGAAGCGGGTAGAGGGTTCGGCCGGCGGCTCGGCGCAGCCGGCTACGGCAATGAGCAAAAGTACAGCCCGCCCGAGTGCAGACGCTCGGATTGAAGTGGTCCTCGTCATTGCGGATCGTCTCGATGTCGGAGGCAGGCGTCCATCGAAGCCTATTCCACCGCAAACCGCAAGCTTCGCCCGCCGCTGCCGGGCGCGGGAGCCTTTGGGCCGGGGCCGCGCAAGGGACTGCGATCAGGCGTCCGGATCGACCGGGTAGGCGTCCTTGAAGGCGGCAAGCTCATTGCACGCGTCGACGATCCCCACCAGGGTCGGGAAATCGTCGAGCGGCACGTCGAAGCGACGGGCGTTGTACGCCTGCGGCACGAGGCAGCAATCGGCATGCGTCGGGCTGTCACCGTAGACGAAGCGGCCGTCGCTCGAGTGTTCCGCCGCGAACGCCTCGGCGCTTCGGAAACCCTCGAGAATCCAGTGCGCGTACCAGGCTCCGAATTGGTCATCGTCGAGACCCAGCGTGCCTTTGAGATACTTGATCACGCGCAGGTTGTTGAGCGGATGGATGTCGCAGGCAATCCCCAGACAAAACGAGCGCACGGCCGCGGTGCCGCGCTCGTCGTCCGGCAGTAGCGGCACATCCGAATGCGCCTCCTCGAGGTACTCGAGAATCGCGATCGACTGTGACGTGGCGACGACGCCGTCATCGTAGAACGGCACGAGGCCCTGCGGGTTGAGCTCGCGGTACGCCTCGCTCAGCTGTTCGTCATCGCCGGGTTTGAGCGAAACGGGCACCGATTCGTAGTCTATGCCCTTGAGGTTGAGCGCGATTCGGACGCGGTAGGCGGCCGACGAACGCCAGTAGTCGTAGAGCTTGGGGCTAGCGCTCATACTGCTCGACGACGTGGTCGATGGCGCCGAATATCGAGCGGCCGTCCGCGTCCAGCATCTCGATCCGGACGCGGTCGCCGAAGCTCATGAAAGGCGTCACGGGCTTGCCGGACTCGATGGTCTCGATCATGCGGATTTCGGCAATGCACGAGTAGCCGACGCCGCCGTCGGCGACCGGCCTGCCGGGTCCGCCGTCGAGCTTGTTGGATACCGTGCCGGAACCGATGATCGAGCCGGCTTCGAGCGGCCGCGTCTTCGCCGCGTGAGCGATGAGCTGGCCGAAATCGAAGGTCATGTCGATGCCGGCCTCGGGCTTGCCGAAGGCCTGGCCATTCAGGAACGACAGCAACGGCAGGTGGACCTTGCCGCCCTGCCAGGCATCGCCGAGCTCGTCGGGCGTGACCGCGACGGGCGAGAACGCGCTCGACGGCTTGGCCTGGAAGAAGCCGAAGCCCTTGGCAAGCTCCGCGGGAATCAGCTTGCGCAAGCTGACGTCATTGACGAGCATGATGAGCCGGACGTAGCCGATGGCCTCGTCCGCCGACACGCCCATGGGTACATCGCCCGTGACGACGGCCACTTCGGCCTCGAAGTCGATGCCCCACTCCTCGCTCGCCGCGAGAATCGGCTCGCGCGGGCCAATGAAGGAATCCGAGCCGCCCTGGTACATGAGCGGATCGGAGTAAAAGCTCTCCGGAACCTCGGCGCCGCGGGCCTTGCGCACGAGTTCGACATGATTGACGTAGGCCGATCCGTCCGCCCACTGGTAGGCGCGCGGCAGCGGCGAGGCGCAGCCGTCTTCGTCAAAGGCATCGCCTTCGCCACTGGCCAGGCGCTCGGAAATCGCGGCGAGCTTCGGCGCCGCGGCGTCCCAGTCGTCGAGCGCTGCTTGCAGCGTGGGCGCGACCTCGGCGGCCGGCAGGCAGCGTTCGAGATCGGTCGATACGACGACGAGTTCGCCGTCGCGGCCCTTGGAAAGCGACGCGAGTTTCAAGACGACTCTCCAGTGAACTCCAGTTCATGCAGCCATGCCGCGTGCTTCGGCGCTTTCTTGGTCCGGCTCCATTCCTCGAGCATGGCCGGGGCGACGCGCTTCAGTTCCTCGATCTGCTCGGGCGTCTGCGTGTTGGCCACGAGTTCGAGGCGGTGTCCGTTCGGATCGAAAAAGTAGATCGACTGGAAGATACCGTGGTTGGTCGGCCCGACGACGTCGATACCTTCGGCCTCGACCTGCTGCTTCGCCGCCACAAGCGCGTCGTAGTCCTCCACCTCGAAGGCAATGTGCTGCACCCACTCGGGCGTGTTGCGGTCGCGGTCCATCGCCTCGCGCGTGGGCAGCTCGAAAAACGCCAGCACGTTGCCCATCCCCGCATCGAGGAACACGTGCATGTACGGATCCGGCTCCTTGGTCGACGGCACCCGGTCCTCGGCGAACGCGATCTGGAACTCCATGTTCAGCACGCGCTGATAGAACTCGACCGTTTCCTTCGCATCCTTGCAGCGATAGGCCACGTGGTGAATTCGCTTAAGCTCCACGATCGTCCTCCGCGATGACGCCGCGCGCGAGCTGGTCGCGCTCGATTGACTCGAACAGGGCCGTGAAATTGCCCTCGCCGAATCCTTCGTCCTTCTTGCGCTCGATGAACTCGAAGAACGTCGGGCCGACCATGTTGTTGGAAAAAATCTGCAGCAGCAAGCGCGGATCGTCGTCCTCGGTCGAACCGTCCAGGAGGATGCCGCGTGTCTTGAGTTCCTCGACGGGCTCGCCGTGCCCGGGCAGGCGTTCGTCGAGCATTTCGTAGTAGGTGTCGGGCGGCGCCGTCATGAATTCCATGCCGCGCGCCTTCAAGCGATCCCAGCAGTCGTAGAGATTGTCGCAGGACAGCGCGATGTGCTGGATGCCCTCGCCGTTGAACGCCATCAGATACTCCTCGATCTGCCCCGTGCCTTTCGAGGCTTCCTCGTTCAGCGGAATGCGGATCTTGCCGTCGGGCGCCGTCATCGCCTTCGACAGGAGGCCCGTGTACTCGCCCTTGATGTCGAAGTAGCGAATCTCGCGGAAGTTGAACAGCTCTTCGTAATAGTTCGCCCAGAACTCCATGCGGCCGCGGTAGACGTTGTGGGTCAGGTGGTCGATGACTTCGAATCCGCAGCCCTCGGGGTTTCTGTCCACGCCGTCGTAGAACTCGAAATCGATGTCGTAGATCGTGTTGCCTTCGGAGTAGCGGTCGATCAGGTACAGCGGCGCGCCGCCGATGCCCTTGATTGCGGGCAGCCTGAGTTCCATCGGGCCGGTCGGGATGTCGATCGGCTGGGCGCCGAGCTCGAGCGCCCGAGCGTACGCGACATGCGCGTCCTTGACGCGGAACGCCATGCCGCAGGCGCCGGGGCCGTGCTCCTGCACGAAATACGCCGCGTGGCTCTTCGGCTCGTTGTTGAGAACGAAGTTGATTCCGCCCTGGCGGTACAGCGTGACGTCCTTGGAACGGTGCCGCGCGACGGCTTCGAATCCAAGCATGTGAAACACGGTCTCGAGTTCAGCCGGGTCCGGGGCCGCGAACTCGACGAACTCAAAGCCGTCGAGGCCCATCGGGTTGTCAAACAGGTCAGCCATGTTGCCCTCCGCGCAGTCAGGTGAATTTGACAGTATGCGCGCATACGGCGGAATATGTGCCCCGATATTGGCTCAATGGCAAGAAAATTGAAACATACGATTCAAGATAGAAACGAATTCGGGCTGAATGCGCGATGCAGCTGACGGCTGCGGACAAACGCCTGCTGGCAGCCCTGCAATCGGACGTCACGCGCAGTCAGGCCGACCTGGCCGCCGAGGCGGGCATGTCGCGCACGTCATGCTGGCGACGCGTGCGCGAGTTCGAAGAGGCCGGGCTCATTCGCGGCAAAGTGGCGCTGCTCGACCCCAAGCTCGCGGGCTTCACGATCGAGGTGCTGCTGCTCGTGGCCATGACCGAGCACACGGACGCGAACCGCCTGAGCTTCGAGCAGCACGTGCGCGATTTGCCGGAGGTGCTCGAGTGTTTCTCGGTGTCCGGCGATCGCGATTACATGCTGCAGGTCGTGGCTCACGACATGGACAGCTATACCCGTTTCCTGAACACGCAGGTGCTGACGCATGAGACCGTGCGCTCGGCAAGCTCCACGTTCGTGCTCAAGCGCGTCAAGTACTCGACGGCGCTGCCCATCGGCGGCCGTTAGCTCGCGCGGATCGGCGACCGATCCGCCGCCGCGCCTGTGAACCGGTTCACAGTTCCCGAATGTTTCGGAGCGGTTACGCCGGAAAGCCCTGCATGACCGAAGTCCTTTAGCGACAACGGGTCCAGCGTTTGTAGGTAAAAAAACTAGCAAAATGATAGCAAAATGCTGTACATTTACAGGTACTGCATCACTGACTCACGACTGCGCTGCCTGCTAAGACGTAAGTGTCCTTATCACCGGTCAGTCGCTGAAACGGGAGATCAGCTATGAAATCTCTGGTTCATACTATCGCTGTCTTTTGCTTCATCCTTGCCGCGGGCTGTGCGCCCGTACCGAGCTACGACGATCTCGAGGCGCAGGCCGAGGCCACGGGTGACTGGTCTCTGGTCGAGCGCTACGAGCGCATGATGGCCCGCCGTGAGCTCACGCGCGGCCCGAGCTGTCCGAACGGCAAGATTCTCTACTGCGAAAACATGGTGAGCGGAGAGCGCTGCGCGTGTACGAGCAGCGACGCGCTGCGCGCGTTCAGCTCACTTAGATAGCACCTGCCATGTGCCGCGCCTGGCGCGGCCGTTCAGGCGTCGCCCGAGACCGCGAGCACGATGCTCCGCGCGGGCAGGTGAAGCCGCCTGCCTTCGAGGGCGAGTTCGTCGACCGCCGTCGTGAACGCGACGTGCCACCCGCTGCCCGAGACGCGGGCGGGCAGCGCGAAATCCATGCCTTCCTTCCAGCCGTTGATCATGACGGCCAGCGCGCTGAACTCGCTGCCGCCGGTTTCGACCAGCAGCTTCGTGAACGCCCGCGTGTCCCGCCAGTGATCGTCGTTCCGGCCGCTGCCATCCGGATTCAGCCATTCGACCGTGGTCGTCTTGCCCGCATGCGTAAGGCCGTCATGCACGTAGTCGCGAATCCGAAGCAGCGGGTGTTCGCGGCGCAGCCAGAGGAGATCGCGAACCGACTGCACGAAGTCCGGGTCCCGGTCGCGTTGCATCCAGTCCAGCCAGCCGATTTCGTTGTCCTGCGCATAGCCGTTGTTGTTGCCGAGCTGCGAGTTGCCGAATTCGTCGCCGGCGAGCAGCAGCGGCGTGCCCTGCGAGAGCAGCAGCGTCGCCAGCAGGTTCAGTCGGTGCTGTCGCCTCAGCGTGAGGATGCGCGCATCGTCGGTCGGTCCCTCGACGCCATAGTTCATGCTGTAGTTGTGCGCGTGGCCGTCGCGATTGCCTTCGCCATTGGCCTCGTTGTGTCGTCGCTCGTAGGCAACCACGTCGGCCAGCGTAAATCCGTCGTGGCTCGTAATCTTGTTCACGCTCGCGGCCGGTGGCCGGCCGCTCGGGCCGAACAGGTCGGCCGAACCGTGTAGCCGCTCGGCCAGTTCGGCCCCGGTGTCGGCGTCTCCGCGCCAAAAACGCCTGGCTGCGTCACGAAAGCGGTCGTTCCATTCGGCCCAGCCGCTCGGGAACTGCCCGACCTGGTAGCCGCCGGGCCCGGGGTCCCAGGGTTCGGCGATCAGTTTGCGTTCGCGCAGCACGGGATCGTTGCCGATCGCCTCGAGCAGCGGATGGCTGCGAGAAAAACCATCGGCATGCCGTCCGAGTACCGTCGCGAGGTCGAAGCGAAAACCGTCGACGCCCATGACCGTCGCCCAGTATCGGAGGCTGTCGAGCACGAGCTGCCGGACGACCGGGCTGTCGGCGTCGATCGTGTTGCCCGTGCCCGTGTCGTTGATGTAGTGAGCCCGGTCGGTCGGCGCGAGCCGGTAGTAGGCCTCGTTGTCGATGCCTCGGAACGATAGCGTCGGACCGCGATGGTCGCTTTCGCCCGTATGGTTGTAGGCGACGTCGAGAATGACCTCGAGGCCGGCCTCGTGTATGGACTCGACCATTTCGCGAAACGCGAGGCTCGCGTCTGCCACATGGCCCGCGTACCGCGGCATCGGTGCGAAGAAGTTGATCGTGTTGTAGCCCCACAGGTTGCGCAGCCCGAGTTCCGCGAGGTGATGCTCGTCGATGAAGGCGTGCACGGGCATCAGCTCGATCGAGGTGACGCCGAGCGATCTCAGGTAGTCGAGCACGGCGCGATTCGTAAGACCGGTAAACGTGCCGCGGCTCGCCTCGTCGACGGCAGGGTGACGCATCGTATAGCCGCGCAGGTTGAGTTCGTAGAAGATCGTATCGGCCCACGGAACGCTCGGACCGCGCCCGAGCGGTGCCTTGACGTTGGCAACGACCGACTTGGGAACACAGGCGGCGCTGTCCAGCGCATTGTCGCCGAACACCGCGGGATTCCATCTGAACTCGCCGGTGAGGGACGTCGCGTACGGGTCGATCAGGAGCTTCGACGGGTTGCAGCGCCGGCCGCTGGCCGGTGCGTAGGGTCCGTGGACACGATAACCGTAGCGCTGGCCTGGACCGATGCCCGGTTCGAAACCGTGCCAGACACCGTCCGTACAGTCGGGAAGGTCGACGCAGCGGAGCTGGCTGCCGGCATCGTCGAACAGGCACAGCTCGACGCGCTCGGCGACCGAGGAGTACAGCGCGAAGTGGACGCCGTCACGGTCCGGCGTTGCGCCCAGAGCGTCCGATCGGCCGCGTTGCATCAGTCGCCGGCAAGCCTTACGGTTTCGAGCTTCCAGATGGCCTCGTTGTATTCGCGCATCGTGCGGTCCGTCGAGAACCGCCCGGATGCCGCCGAGTTCATTATGCTCATCCGGGTCCAGGCGTCGCGGTCCTGCCAGGCATCGTTGGCCCGCTGCTGGGCATCCACGTAGCTGCGGAAATCGGCTGCCGTCATCCACGGGTCCGACTTCTCACGAATCGCGCCGACGACCGAATCGAGCACGCCGGGCTCGAAGCGGCTGAAGTGGCCGCTGTCGAACAGGTGCATGACACGACTGAAGTCCTCGTCGGCCGCGATGATCGCCTGCGGGTCGTACTGGCCACGGCCGGCCGCGATCTCCTCCACGGTGAGCCCGAACAGGAAGAAGTTTTCTTCGCCCACGGCCTCGCGAATCTCGACGTTGGCGCCGTCCAGCGTCCCGATCGTCACCGCGCCGTTCATCATGAATTTCATGTTACCGGTCCCGGATGCTTCCTTGCCGGCCGTCGACACCTGCTCCGAGAGGTCGGCGGCGGGACAGATGAGTTCCATGGCCGACACGTTGTAGTCGGCGTAGAAGATCAGCCGCAGCCGATCCTCCATGAGGGGGTCCGAATTGATGACGCGCGCGACGTTGTTGATCGCCTTGATGATGTTCTTGGCCATGACATAGCCCGGCGCCGCCTTGCCGCCGATGATGATTGCGCGCGGCGCGAGGCCGTCGCCGTCTCCGCGCCGAATCCGGTCATAAAGGTGTACGGCGTGAAGCAGGTTCAGAAACTGGCGCTTGTACTCGTGAATGCGCTTGACCTGCACGTCGAACATCATCGATGTCGGCACGCTTAAGCCGATCTTCTTCTCGAGCTTGCGCGCGAGGCGCGCCTTGTTCGCGAGCTTCGCGTGCCTCCATTCGCGGGCGAACTCCGGGTCGTCCGCGAAGGCCGCGAGATTCTCGAGTTCATCGAGATTGACGACCCAGTCCTCGCCGATCCTGCTCGTGATGAGCTTGCGGAGCTCGGGGTTGCAGGCCGCGAGCCAGCGTCGCTGGGTCACGCCATTGGTTTTGTTGTTGAATTTCTGCGGCCACATTTCGGCGAAGTCCCGGAACAGGCCCTCGCGCAGCAGACGCGAATGCAGTTCGGCGACGCCGTTGACCGAAAAACTGCCGACAATCGCGAGGTAGGCCATGCGAATCATCGGTTCGGAGCCTTCCTGAACCAGCGACATCCGAGCGATACGATCGTTGTCGCCGGGCCAGCGCTGGCAAACCTCCGCGATGAATCGCGCATTGATCTCGTAGATGATGTCGAGCAGTCGCGGCAGCAGGCGGCGGAACATCGATACGGGCCAGGTTTCGAGCGCCTCTGGCAGGAGCGTGTGATTCGTGTAGGCCATCGTCGACGTCGTGATCTCCCAGGCTGCGTCCCAACCCAGGTGATATTCGTCGACGAGCAGGCGCATGAGCTCGGCGACGGCGATCGCGGGGTGCGTGTCGTTGAGCTGGAAGCAGTGTTTCTCCGCGAAACGCCCGAAGTCGGGACCGTTCTGTTCGATCCAGATGCGAAACGTGTCCTTCAGACTCGCGGATGCGAGGAAGTACTGCTGCCTGAGCCTGAGTTCCTGGCCGTTGTAGGTCTCATTGTTCGGATACAGGACCATCGTGATGTTCTCGGCCGCATTCTTGGACGCCACGGCATCGGTGTAGTCGCCGGCATTGAATTCCTCGAGGTCGAACGCATCCGTGGCGGCCGCCGACCAGAGCCTCAGCGTGTTGACAACGTCATTGCGGTAGCCGGGCACCGGCACATCGAAGGGAATCGCGAGCACGTCATTCGTATCTACCCACCGAAAGTGGGTTTCGCCGCGGGAGTCGGTATCGGTCGTCGTCCGGCCTCCGAAGCTGACCGTCTGCGTATATTCGATACGCCTGATCTCCCACGGAAATCCCTCGCGCAGCCAGGCATCGGGTTCCTCGACCTGGTAGCCGTTCTTGATCGTCTGGTGAAACATGCCGTACTGGTAGCGGATACCGTAGCCCGTCACGGGCAGTGCGAGCGTCGCGCAGCTGTCCAGGAAGCACGCGGCCAGGCGTCCGAGGCCGCCGTTGCCGAGTCCGGCGTCCCACTCGCTGTCATAGACGTCTTCGAGCGCCAGACCGAGCCGATTCAGGGCTTCGGTCGTCTCCTCCTCGATACCGAGGTTCAACAGGGCGTTATGCAGCAGGCGGCCCATGAGGAACTCCAGCGACAGGTAGGCCGTGCGGCGCAGCTCGTCACGGGCGTGCGCCTGGCGGGTCTCCGCCCAGCGCTCCATGAGGCGATCGCGCGCCGCGTAAACGAGTGCCTGGTAAAGAAACGGAGACTGCCGGCTGATGGATCGGCGGCCCAGCATGCGGCCGAAGTATCGAGTGAAGTCCTTGAGGATCGCATCGGCGTCCATTTCGAGCGCCGGCGCTTTGAGCAACTCGATGTTACCGATTCCGTTCGTGTCGTCAGATCGTGCAGACATGTCTGTCTCCGAAGTCGCTTGTTCCCCGGGTGTTACCGGGCCCCAGCGGGTTTGAGGATCAGGGTGGCCAGCGGCGGCAGCGTGAGCCGCATCGAGTATGGCCGGCCGAGATATTCTTCGTCGATCGCGGCAAGGTCACCGGGTCCGACGCCGCTGCCACCGTATCGTTCGTCGTCCGTGTTGATGAGCACGTCGAAATCGCATTGTTCGGGCAGGCCGATGCGGTAGCCTTCGCGAACGACGGGCGTCATATTGCAGACAATGGCGACGTAGCCGCCGTGCAGGTCGCGGCGAATCCACGACAGCACGCTCAGGTCACGGTCTTCCCATGACAGCCATTCGAACCCGTCAGACTCGAAGTCGAGCTCGTAAAGCGCCGGCGTCGCCGTGTACAGCGCGTTCAGGTCCCTGACGAGCGCCTGCATGCCCGAATGCGGGCCGTACTCGAGCAGATGCCAGTCGAGCGACTGGTTGTGGTTCCACTCGTGCCGCTGGGCAATCTCGGAGCCCATGAACAGGAGCTTCTTACCCGGGTGCGCGAACATGCTGCCGAGATAGGCACGCAGGTTTGCGAACTGCCGCCACTCGTCGCCGGGCATTCGGCCGATCAGCGAGCGCTTGCCGTGCACGACCTCGTCGTGCGACAGCGGCAGCACGAAGTTTTCGTTGAACGCGTACACGAGGCCGAAGGTCATCTTGTCGTGGTGATGACGACGGTGCACGGGATCCTCGGACATGTAGGCCAGCGTATCGTTCATCCAGCCCATGTTCCATTTGAACGTGAATCCCAGGCCGCCCGAGTCCACGGGCCGCGATACGCCGGGCCAGGCCGTCGACTCCTCCGCGAAGGACGTCGCGCCGTGCGCGTGCACCTCGGTGTTGAGACGTTTCAGGAATTCGACGGCCTCGAGGTTCTCATTACCGCCGAACTCGTTGGGGATCCACTGGCCGTCATCACGTGAGTAATCGAGGTACAGCATCGAGGCGACGGCATCGACGCGCAAACCGTCGATATGAAATTCGTCGATCCAGTACAGCGCGCTGCCGATCAGGTAGTTGACGACCTCTCGCCGGCCGAAATTGAAGATCAGCGTTCCCCAGTCGGTATGAGCACCTTTACGTGGATCATCGTGCTCGTAGAGCGCCGTGCCGTCGAAGCGGCCGAGGCCGTGCTCGTCACGCGGGAAATGGGCCGGCACCCAGTCGACGATCACGTGCAGGCCCTCGGCATGGCAGCGATCGACGAAGTAGCGAAAATCGTCGGGCGTGCCGAACCTCGCGGTCGGTGCGAACAGGCCGATAGGCTGGTAGCCCCAGGAGCCGTCGAACGGATGCTCGCTGACCGGCAGGAGCTCCAGGTGTGTGAAGCCCATCTCGCGTACGTACGGGACGAGTTCGTCGGCCAGCTCGCGGTACGAGAGGTAGCTCGTGCCGTCGTCGGATACTTTGCGTCGCCACGACCCGAGGTGCACTTCGTAAATACTCACCGGCCCGGAGAGCTCCTTATCGGCGCTTCGGGCCTGCATCCATTTCTCGTCCCGCCAGGCGTAGCCCGAGTCGTAGACGATCGAAGCATTGTGCGGCGGCGGCTCGAAGTAGGTCCCGTAGGGATCGGCTTTGAGCGGCAGCAGCGTGCCGTGCCTGTCCGTGATTTCGTACTTGTACTTGGCGCCGTTGCCTAATCCCGGCACGAAAATGTCCCAGATGCCGTTCCCGGGATGGCGGCGCATCACGTGGCAGCGGCCGTCCCAGTGATTGAAGTCGCCGATGACGCTCACTCGCGTTGCGTTCGGCGCCCAGACGGCGAAGCGCACACCGTCCACACCCTGGTAGCTGCGCTTGTGGGCGCCGAGCTTCGAGTAGATCCGTTTGTCAGAGCCCTCGCCGAGCAGGTACAGGTCGAGTTCGCCGAGCGTGGAACCGAAACGATAGGGATCTTCCTCGGACCGTGTGTGGCCCTCGTGGTCGCTTATCCGGAACCGGTAGCGGCGCCTGCGTGGCGGCATTTCGGCGACGAACAGTCCGGCTTCGTGAACGCGCTCCATCGTCGCGACGGGGTTGCCGTCGCCATCGATGAGTTCGACCTGCCTCGCGCGCGGTTGAAAGGTCCGGATGAACCGTCCGTCCGCGGTACTGTGTGGACCCAGGATCGCGAACGGGTTGTCGTGTCTGCCGTTCGCGATGGCCGCGAATGCGTCCGCATTGCGCCGGCGGTCAGTCTGTACCGATGTCATAGAGTTCCTTCACATAGCGACGAGCCGACGCCGGCCAGTCGAATCGCACTGAACGCGCCGCGTCGCGCAGCGAGTGCCAGTACAACGGATCGTCGTGACGCGCCGCCAGTACCTGCGCGACGCGCCGGACGAAACTCTCTGCCTGATCCCCGGGGGTCTTGCCCTCGAACACGAAGCCGTTTACGCCGTCGTCGATTGTATCGCGCAGCGCCCCCACGGCGTGAGCGACGCAGGGTTGGCCGAAGCGCATGGCCTCGAGCTGTCCGAGCTCGCTGGGTGCGAAGCTCGAGGGTTTGAGGTGCAGGTCGCCGGCCGCGAAGACGGCTTCGGCCAGCGACGCCGAGTTGCCCGCGACATAGATGAGGTTCTCGTTCTCGCGGGCGATGTCGAGAAGCTCCTGCTCGTAGTTGGTGTCGCCCGTCCCGACCAGCACGAGCAGGCCGTTGCCGCCGAGATTGGCGAGGATGTCTTCGAGCGCCGTGCTCCCGGACAGCGTCGGCTCGAAAAACAGCCGCACCTTCTGGTGTACGATGCGGCCGACGCTGGTGAGCACGTGCAGCGGCCGTCGCTTCGGCAGCGCCTCGAGACGTCGGAGCGCCAGCCTGTGAGCCGGGTGCGGCGTCGAGGCCTCAAAGCCTTCGATCGTCGTTTTCGTGAGCAGCACGAACGCCTGCCAGCCGAGCTTGACCTTGCCCGGGTCGCTGTAGTCGCAGCCGTTCAGGATGCCCGAGAGCCTGCCCGCGTCGCCGGCTTCTCGAAGCACGGTTTCGAGCCCCTCGCCACCGATGAAGCCGGCCTCCGAATCCGTTGGATTCTGGATTTCATCCGCGTACGAGGGCGAGAGCGCGTTGACCCGGTCACAGAGCCTGATCGCCGCCGCCATCGGGTTGAATACCTCCAACGCGCGCGGTTCAGAGACGCGTTCCGTGTCGACGCGGATCCACGGATACCAGGCCGCCAGGGACGAGGTGTCACCGACCATCGGCCGCTGTCCCTGGTGCGCAAGGTTGTGGATCGTGAACACGAACGGGACCTCGAGCAGCCCGTCCAGACGCGGATCGAATTCGCGAAGCACCGCGAGCATGCCGGTGTGCCAGTCGTGCAGGTGCACGACATCCGGCCTCCGTTTGCGCCCGTTCAGAAAGACCGCGGCGGCAGCGCAGAAAAAAGCGAACTTGTCGGCATCGGCCGCGTATGGCGCGCCGCCGTCGTCATCGCCCACGTAGATGCGGCCCGGTTCTCCGGGCGCGAAGCCCGCGTGATCGAGCACGATGTGCCTGACGCCGTCGGTGGCCCCGGGCACGGACCAGGCCGTCACGGTATGCGAGTCGTGCCGGAAACGAACCTCGAACTCGGCGCGCCGCTTGCGGCCCTTCGCCTCGTGCAAGCAGCCGTAGGAGGGCGTCAGTATCTGGGGCCGACAGCCGAGCCCGGCGAGCGCCTTCGAAAGCTCGCACACGACGTCGCCGACGCTGCCCACTTTACCCCCCTCGAGCGCGCCGTTCTCAGCCGCAACGAATACGATCTCCAGCTTGCTGATGGTGCGCCTCTCAACGACTACCGCGTGAAGTGCAGCTGCTGGCCCAGCATGTCCGGCGTGACGAGCGTGATGCCCTTGCTCGATACGCGGAAGCCACGTTCACGGTCCGCGTCCTGATCGAGGCCGATCTCGGTGCCCGGCTCGATAACGGAGCCGCGGTCGATGATCGCCCGATTGATCTTGCAGCGCTCGCCGACGTCGACGTCGGGCAGAACAACGGAATCGGTCACCTGGCTGTAGGAATGAATCCGGCAACGCGAGAAGATCAGCGAGCCGCGAACACTGCCGCCCGAGATGACGCAGTCGCCCGATACCATCGACTGGATCGCCTCGCCGCGGCGATCATGCTCGTCGAACACGAACTTGGCCGGTGCCGACTGCCACTGGTAGGTCGTAATCGGCCACTGGCGGTCGTACATGTTGAGCTGCGGAGTGACCGAGACGAGTTCCATGTTCGCTTCCCAGAACGCATCGAGCGTACCGACGTCGCGCCAGTAGGCCTGCTCACCGGTCTTGGGATCCCGGTACGGATACGCGTATACGCGGTAGTCGCGGATGATGGACGGGATGACGTTCTTGCCGAAGTCGTGCTGGGTACCGGGCGTGTCGGCGTCCTTGATGACCTGTTCGTACAGGAACTCGGTATTGAACAGGTAGTTGCCCATCGAGGCCAGGCAGTAGCCGGGCTTGCCGGGGATTTCATTCGGCTCTTCGGGCTTCTCGTCGAAGCCGATGATGCGGCCGTTCTCGTCGGCGGTCATGACGCCGAGCTGGCCCGCGGCTTCCTCGACGGGCACTTCGATACAGCTGATCGTCATATCGGCATCGACTTCCGTGTGATGCGCGAGCAGGAGACCGTAGTCCATCTTGTAGATGTGGTCCCCGGCAAGGATCAGCACGTAGCTGGGCGCGTGCGTCCGAATGATGTCGAGATTCTGATACACGGCGTCGGCCGTGCCCCGATACCACTCGCCCCCGACCCGCTGCGATGCGGGCAGGATCTCGACGAATTCGCGGTCGGTGTTCTGGAACCGGGTCCAGGCCTGCACGAGATGGCGGATCAGCGAATGCGCCTTGTACTGGGTCAGCACGCCAATGCGCCGGATGCCGGAATTGATGCAGTTCGACAACGGAAAGTCGATGATTCGGAACTTGCCGCCGAAGTGCAACGCCGGTTTCGCCCGCCACGTGGTCAGTTCGTGCAGCCTGGAACCCTGGCCACCGGCCAGGATCAGGGCGACGGTGTCGCGGGTAAGGCGGCTGACGTAGCGTCCGTCGTCAACCTGTCTGGCGTCTGTCATCGAGCATCTCCCGGCCGGAATCGCGAACGGCTTTCGCGACATTGTGGCAGAGTTCGCCGTTCAATTGCGTGACATCCGTCCGCCAGCGCCAATTGTTGCTCGATGTCCCCGGCGTGTTGATGCGCGCTTCGGAACCCAGGCCGAGGTAATCCTGCAGCGGTGCGATCGCAAGCCGGGCGTCCGTTGCGTAGGCAGCCTTGACGAGATCGAAGGCAATCGTTTCAGGCGACCCGCCCGTGATCTCGAGCGCCGCCTTCTGCGTCGCGGCGATTTCTTCGGCCGTGCGGATATCGTTCGGGCTGCCGCGGAACCAGCCGAGCGTCGTGTCGTTGTCGTGCGTGCCGGTGTAGCAGACGCAGTTGTCGGGCACGTCGGCGAGTGAAAAGCCCTCGTCCGCGACGTCGAACTGCAGCACGACCATGCCCGGTACGCCGTGGGCATCGCGCAGCGCCGTGACTTCCGGCGTAATGACACCCAGATCCTCGGCAACGATCGGCAGCAGGCCCAGTGCGCTCTGCATTGCCTCGAAGATCTCGTCTCGCGGACCGGGTTCCCAGGAGCCCACACGCGCCGTTTCGGCGTCGGCCGGGATCGACCAATAGGACTCGAAACCCCTGAAATGGTCGATTCTGACGATGTCGGCGAGTTCGGCGGACGCGCGCATGCGCTCGATCCACCAGGCAAAGCCCGAGGCCCTGTGCTTGTCCCAGTCGTAAAGCGGATTGCCCCACAGTTGACCATCGTTGCTGAAGTAGTCGGGCGGCACGCCGGCGACGTGACTCGGCCGACCGTCCTCGTCGAGCAGCAGGATGTCACGATTGGCCCATGCGTCCGCACTGTCCAGCGCGACGTAGATCGGCATGTCACCGAACAGGCGTATGCCGCCCTGGTTCGCATAGTCGCGCAGTTGCCGCCACTGGTCGAAGAACAGGAACTGGACGATCTTGATGGATTCGATGCGATCGGCGGCACGGGCCGCGACCTTCCCGAGCGCGGCCGGTTCGCGATGGACGTACGCGGGCGACCACTCCGGCCACGGGCGCTCGCCGTGATGTGACTTGAGGACCCGGAACAGCGCGTAATCATGCAGCCACCCGACGTCGTTGCGCTCGAGGAAAGCCTCGTAGGCGGCTGTGAGCCCGGCATCGGCTTGCGCGAGGAAACGGCTCGCGGCGCGTTTCAATAGCGCCGTCTTGCGCGGAATGAGTTCACCGTAGTCAACGTAATCCGCCGGTAGCCCGGAAAGCTCAGAGGCCTCGTCGCGACTCAGCAGGCCGCGGCCGATCAGGTCGTCGACGTCGATCAGCATCGGGTTACCCGCGAAGCTCGACAGCGGCTGGTACGGCGAGTCGCCGTAGGCCGTCGGGCCGAGCGGGAGGAACTGCCACACGCAGAGGCCCATGTCGCGCATCGTGTCGACGAAGGAATACGCCTGCTGGCCAATCTCGCCGATGCCGTAGCGACCAGGCAACGACGTGATGTGCAGCGACACGCCGGCCTGGCGGGCCGGCGGCAGAACGTCTTCGTTGAAGTGCTGCTTCATGTCCTGTTGCCGCTGTCGGCCTCTCCCCGGCCGCGGACCCTGGGCCCGATTCATGTACCGCATCGACCGTCTTGTAGCACATCGCGGGCATGGCCGAGCGCTCATTCGCATCGGTGACGGATCCGGGCGGGTACCCGAAGGAGGCGCAGTTATCGGCCGATGCGGTTCGCGATGGCTCGCTTGCTTGCCTCGAGCCGCTCGGACGCGGCGTCACCGAGCGCCAGGGCAAGTGAAACCTGCAGTGCATCGAGCAGCGCGAGTTGCGCCAGACGCGAGCTCATCGGTGTGTACACGCTCGTGTCCTCGGCGAGGCGACACTCGAGTACGGCCGTGGCCCGCCTCGCGAGCCCGGAATCCGGGTCGGTGACGGCGATAACGGCGGCACCGCGCTGCCGGGCGTGCTCCGCCGCGTCATTCAGGTCGTCCCAGGCGCCGCGCGCCGAGACGAATACGAGCGCGTCCCCGGGTCCGACGATGGCGGCCAGCTGCAGGATGCCCGGCAGGTCGGTGACCGTCGACGCCGGGATGCCGAGTCTGAAGAACTTGTGACAGGCGTCGCCCGCGACATGACCGGATGCGCCCAGGCCCGCGAACACGATCTGCCGGGCATTGCCGAGGAGTTCGACGGCTGCGCGCATCGACTCGGCCGGCATCTCGGAACGGGTGTCGACGAGCGCCTGGATCGAGGCGTCAAGCACCTTGCTGACCACGTCCGCGATCGTGTCGTCGGGGCCGACGTCGCGGTGCACGAAGCCGGCCGGGCGGCTGACTTCCGCGGCAAGCCAGCGGCTCAGTTCCCGGAAACCGCTCAGGCCCAGACGTCGGGAAAAGCGTATGACCGTCGGCTCGCTCGCGCCGGCCGCCCTTGCCACGTCGGCCAGCGTCGCGGCCGAAGCCTGCCTGGGGTGCCCGAGCACCCAGTCGGCGACGCGACGCTCGGCGGACGTAAACTCGGAGAGTTTGTTCTCGATGCGCTTCATGCTGTAGTAAAACTACAACACATTCGTTACAGATGCAGTAATTTCATGTGCATTTTGTAAATCAAGTAGTAAAATTTCAGAAATTCACCCCTCGGAGCAGGCATGGCCAAACTGATTCCGGTCGATGAATTCGACCTGGTCATCTTCGGCGGCACGGGCGACCTTGCGATGCGCAAGCTCCTGCCCGCGCTCTATCATCGCGATCGCGACGGCCAGTTCACGGGCGACAGCCGGATCATCGCCGCGAGCCGACGCGATATCACGCGCGACGAGTATCTCGGCCGAGTCGAGACGGCGCTCAAGAACAGCCTCAAGGAAGGCGAGTTCGAGGACTCGCAATGGACCGCGTTTCGCGATCGTGTGCACTACGTGCAGGCCGACGCCGGCAACCCGGAAGCGTGGAGTGGCCTGTCCTCGATGCTCGGTGAGCATCCGGGTCGCGACCGCGTGGCCTACCTCGCGACCGCGCCGAGCCTGTTCGGGCCGATCGCGCGCGGTCTGAAGCAGAATGGTCTGGTAACGGCGACGAGCCGCATCGTTCTCGAGAAGCCGGTCGGCCAGGACGAGGCGTCCGCGCGCGAAATCAACAATGCCGTCGGTCATTGTTTCGCCGAGGACCGGATTTTTCGCATCGACCATTACCTCGGCAAGGAGACCGTGCAGAATCTCCTGGCGCTGCGTTTCGGCAATTCCCTGTTCGAACCGCTCTGGCGTCTCAATGCCGTCGACCACGTGCAGATTACGGTCGCCGAGGACCTGGGCGTAGGCGGGAGGATCGAATTCTACGACCGGATCGGCGCGCTGCGCGACATGGTGCAGAACCACATGCTGCAGCTGCTCTGCCTGGTTGCGATGGAGCCCCCCGCGAGCCTGCATCACGACGCCGTGCGCGACGAGAAGATCAAGGTGTTGCGCGCGCTTCGGCCGCTGACCGAGGCCAACGTCAAGACCAACTCGGTGCGAGGCCAGTACAACGCCGGGACCGTGAACGGCGAGCCGGCTGTGGGCTTCGACGAAGAACTCGGTGACGCGAAGAGCACGACCGAGACTTTCGTCGCGCTGAAGGTGGAGATCGACAACTGGCGCTGGTCGAACGTGCCGTTCTACCTGCGCACGGGCAAGCGTCTCAAGGACAAGCACTCGGAGATTGTCGTGCAATTCAAGGACGTGCCGCATTCGATATTTCCGCAGCAGAAATACGGCGTGCAGCCGAACCGGCTCACGATCCGGCTACAGCCCGACGAGGGCGTCCGGCTGTCGCTGATGGCCAAGGAGCCAGGCCCGGGCGGATTCGATCTTCAGCCCGTATCGCTCAACCTGAGTTTCGAGGAGACGTTCGGCCTGCGTTATCCGGACGCGTACGAGCGCTTGCTGATGGAAGTACTGCGTGGCAACCCGGCGCTGTTCATGCGTCGCGACGAGGTCGAGTCGGCCTGGAAATGGATCGATACGATAATCGCCAGCTGGGAAGCCACCGAGCAGACGGTCGAGACCTACGTGGCGGGATCCTGGGGCCCCACTGCGTCGTCGCTGCTCATGGACAGGGATGGACGCGCATGGCGTCCGGACAACTGAAAGGAATCTCCCATGGAACTACTCGAATTCGAATCTCGCGACTCAGCGTCGCTGGCCGCCGCGAGCCGGCTTGCAGCCGCGCTGGCCCGACGGCTCGATGCGCAGGACGAGGCGTCCCTCGTCGTGAGCGGGGGCACGACGCCAGCCGATTGCCTCAAGGCGCTGGCGAGCGCCGATCTCGACTGGTCGAGCGTACACGTCGTGTTGAGCGACGAGCGCTGGGTACCGCCTTCGAGCGACGACAGCAACGAGCGCATGGTCGGTGAAACCCTGCTCGTGGATCGCGCAGCCGGCGCGACGCTACTGCCCATGTACGCCGAAGACGTCGATATCGGGGAACGGGCGCAGCAGCTCGACGAGGCAATCCGCTCGCTGCCGTTTCCGTTCGCGGCGACGCTCCTCGGCATGGGCGCCGACGGTCACTTCGCGTCGCTGTTCCCCGATGCCGAGGGTCTGGCGGACGGCCTCGACCCCGATTCGAACGTGCTGAGCATCGCGGTCAGGACGGCCGCCAGCCCGCACCCGCGCCTGAGCCTCACGATGGCGGCGCTGTCGCGTGCCGACGAAGTGCTGCTGCTCGCGTTCGGAGAAGACAAGCGCAAGGTGCTCGACGAAGCCATGTCGTCGGGCGAACTGCCGGTTGCGCGGCTGTTACGCCAGAAGCGCGCGCCCGTGAGCGTCTACTGGGCCCCTTAAGCACGAGGATCCGCAAACATGCATACGACGATCGACCGCGTAACACGCCGTATCGAATCGCGCAGCCAGGATTCGCGCGCCGCATACCTCGAGCGAATCGACACGGCGGCCAGGCGAGGGCCGGGGCGTGATTCGATGTCCTGCAGCAACCTGGCGCACGGCATTGCGTCGACGGCGCCGGCGGTCAAGGAAGCGCTGAAGAGCGGCTCGGTCCGCAACATCGGCATCGTTTCCGCCTACAACGACATGTTGAGCGCGCACCAGCCCTTCGAGACCTACCCCGCGAAGATCCGCGCCGCGGCCGAGAAACGCGGCGCGCTCGCGCAGTTCGCGGGCGGCACACCGGCGATGTGCGACGGCGTCACGCAAGGCCAGGACGGCATGGATCTGTCGCTGTTCAGCCGCGACGTGATCGCGCTGTCCACCGCCGTGGCGCTGTCCCACGACATGTTCGACGCGACGGTCTGCTTGGGGATTTGCGACAAGATCGTACCGGGTCTCCTGATCGGCGCGCTGTCGTTCGGTCACCTGCCCACCGTGTTCATTCCGGCCGGCCCGATGGTCAGCGGGCTGTCGAACAAGGAGAAGGCGCGCGTGCGCGAGGATTTCGCCGCCGGCCGCGTCGACCGCAGCGAGCTGCTCGAGGCCGAGTGCGCGGCCTATCATTCCCCCGGCACCTGCACGTTTTACGGCACGGCGAACAGCAACCAGATGCTCATGGAATTCATGGGATTGCAGCTCCCGGGCGGTTCGTTCGTCAATCCGGGCACCGAGCTGCGCGAGCGGCTGACCGATGAGGCAGTCGCCACCGTGCTCGGGATCGCGGGGCCCGGCGAGGGCCACACACCGATCGGTCATATCGTCGACGAGAAGGCGATCGTGAACGCGATCATCGGTCTGCTCGCGACCGGCGGATCGACGAATCACACCATTCATCTCGTGGCGATCGCACAGGCGGCCGGAATCCGCATCGACTGGAACGACATCGCCGAGCTGTCGTCGGTCGTGCCGCTCCTGGCGCGCGTCTATCCCAACGGCGTCGCCGATGTGAATCACTTCCACGCCGCGGGCGGCCTGGGCTTCGTGATCCGCGAGCTGCTTGCCAACGGGCTGCTGCACGGGGACGTAAAGACGATTCTCGGCGACGGCCTCGACAGCTTCGCCAGGGAACCCTACCTGGCCGACGAGGGGATCGAGTGGCGGCCGGCGCGGGAGAGCTCGCTCGACGAAGACATCCTGAGGCCGAGCGTCCGGCCTTTCGACGAGGAGGGCGGCATGCGCGTGGTCGACGGCAACCTGGGTCGAGCCATCGTCAAGGTCTCGGCCGTCGACGAGCGCTACCGGACGATTCGCGCGCCGGCCAGGGTGTTCGCGTCGCAGGCCGACTTCACCCGCGCGTTCAATGACGGCGAGCTCGAGCAAGACTTCGTCGCCGTGCTGCCGGGCCAGGGTCCGAGGGCGATCGGCATGCCGGAGCTGCACAAGTTGACGCCGTATCTCGGTGTCCTGCAGGGCCGCGGCTTTCGCGTCGCGCTGCTGACGGACGGACGCATGTCCGGGGCGTCCGGCAAGGTGCTCGCCGCGATCCAGGTTTCGCCCGAGGCGCTGGCCGGCGGCCTGATCGGCCGAATTCGGGACGGCGACACGATCGAGATCGATTCGTCCCGGGGCGTCGTCGCTGCGACCGCCGCCGACGACATCGCGGCGCGGCCCGAGCCGTCGCTCGACCTCGCGCGCAGCCACTCGGGCATGGGGCGCGAGCTGTTCGCGGCATTCCGACAGTCGGTAACCAGCGCCGAGGAGGGCGCGACGATTTTTCCTGGAGCGCTGCCGCAGTACTGAACACAGGTGCTTAAGTCTTTGGCCTGTGAGAGCATTCGCGGATGGCTCAAAGCTCCCTGCTAATCGGCGACATCGGCGGCACCAACGCGCGGTTCGCGCTCGCCGATCCCAGGAAGCCGGGCTTCACGTCCGCCGAGACCTTGAAGTGCGCCGACTACCCGGCCGCGGACGACGCGATCCACGCATTTTTGGAGCGGGTCGGTGCTCCGCAGCCGGCGACCATCTGCCTCGCCGCTGCGGGTCCGATCGTCGACGATCGCGTGCGGTTTACGAACAACCCCTGGAGTATTGCCGCCAGCGATCTCCGCAACGCGTTCGGGATCGATCGCGTGCGGCTCCTGAACGATTTCGAATCCATCGCCTACTCCGTGCCTTTCCTCGACGGCGACGATCTCAAGCCTATCGGCCTGCCCGCGCCGGTCTCTCTCGACAAGGACGACTTCATGGTCGGCGTCATCGGTCCGGGCACGGGTCTCGGATCGGTCGGTTTGAAGCGATTCCGCGGCCAGTACATTCCGCTGCCGAGCGAAGCCTCACACTCGGGCTTTGCGCCCGAGACGGGCGTCCAGATCGAAATCCTGGGCATTCTTCGCGAGCGCTACGAGCGCGTGTCGAGCGAGCGCGTCGTCTCCGGTCAGGGCATCGAGAATCTCTACTGGGCGCTCGGCCGCCTGCACGGCGACAAGCGTTCGCCGCTGACGGCGGCCGAGATATTCGCTGCCGCCGAGAGCGACGAGCGGGCCGGCGAGGCCGTCGAGCTGTTCTTCGAAATCCTGGGCCAGGTTGCGGGCGATCTCGCACTCACGCTGGGCAGCGAGGACGGTATCTTCATCGCCGGCGGTATCGCGCAGCGCTATCCGGACAAACTCGCCAACTCGGGTTTTCGTGCGGGCTTCGAACACAAGGGCCGTCACCGTTCCATCATGGAGCGCATCCCGACTCGACTCATCACGCATCCGCAGCCGGGTCTGCTGGGCGCCGCTTATTGTGCATTGGAGCTCGCGAACGCGGGCTGAGCCGCCGTTAGAAAACGCTCCGGTCGCTGCGCGGAATCGACGTGATGCCGACTTCGTGGCGCGGGAACGCGTCGGCATCGATCGTTTCGAGGTAGCCGTGCCAGACCGCGTAGCCGATCACCGGAACGATGACGACCAGTCCCGCGAACGCGGTCGCAACGCCGAGCAGGAGGCCGGCCACGATCAGCGCCAGCCAGACGATCATCGCGAGCTTGTTGCGGAGCACGGCATTTACCGAGGTGACGATCGCGGTCACGCTGTCCACGTCGCGATGCATGAGCATCGGCAGAGAGAACGCGCTGGCGGAAAACGTGACCGATGCGAACACGGCCCCGACGACGCTGCCGAACGTCAGGTAGCTGGCCAGCTCGCTCGCGGTCGGCTCGCCGTCGGTCGGGAAGAACACGGTCACCATGACCGCCGCGCGCGCCCAGACGAGGAAGATGACGAGCAACACGAGCGCGAAGATCATCTCGTTGCCGAAGTGGCGTTTGAAGGCCGCGCGCAGGCTGCGCGTCAGGTCGGGCGGCTGGCCGCGCTCCAGCTGCGCGCTGATGGCATACAGCCCGATGCAGGTCAGAGGCGCCAGGAATACGAATCCGCCGATCATGGCGAACATGATCCACTGGCTGCCCCGAAACCAGGCCAGCAGCGAGACCGTAGCGATGAGCACGGTTACGACAAGGCCGTAAACCAGGCTCTGCTGCGGCGCCCGTACCAGGTCGGCGATACCGCGTCCGATCCAGCGGAACGGCGCCCACGGCGACAGCTTTCGGCAGGGTGCGACGAAGGGCAGCTCGTCACGATCGACCGGTTCCTGTTGTGCTTCCGTCATCCCGATTCCCCTGTGCCGCGATGCCGAGCAGCCATCTTCCTCCGTGGCCGTGGCGGCTGCAATGGCGGAGGATACGTAGAACCGATCTCGAACGAGATCACGATCTCGACTGAGCTTGGTTTCAGTATCCTGTCCGGTCATCCCCGGCGTGAACCTGACCGCGCATTCCCGTGCGGGCTTTCAATAGACGCCGATGGCGCATTGAGACACGAGACACCGGGCGATTAGTCGGTTGCGCCACGGCCGGCGAGCTCTTCGTACAGCGCGATCGTTTTGCGCACCGTGTCCTCGTTGCGGAAGTGCCTGCCGATGCGTTCGCGCGCGGCCTCGCCCATGCGGCGGCGCCGGTCCGGGTCGCGGTACAGCGTCTCGAAAGCCCGCGCGAGCGCGGCGCCGTCCCTGATCGGCACGACGAATCCGGATTCGCCGTCGACGACGAGTTCGGGGCTGCCGCCGGAATCGGTCACGACCGGCGCGACGCGGTAGGCCATCGCCTCGATGATTGCACGCGCCAGGCCTTCGCGCTTGATCGAGGGCAGGCAGAAGACGTCGCACGCGGCGCTCCAGCGCGGCGCGTCCGCCCTGAAGCCCAGGCGATGGATGCGGTCCCTGGCAGGGCTTCGTTCGATGCGGCGGCTCAGCCGCTCGGCGTCCATATTGCCGATCAGCACGAGATGTGCTGGGACGTCTTCCGGCAGCCGCTCGATCGCGTCGATCAGGTATTCGATGCCCTTGCGGGGCCGGTAGGCGGCCGTGCAGGCGATCGTGTACGCATCGGCAGGAATCCCTTCCCCTGTCAGGTCGGCGGGTGGGTCCTCATACCAGCTGAGTTCGTGGCCCTTGTGAATCGTCACGGGACGTTCCGCGGGCATGCGCAGGAAAGCGGGGTGCATGTCCAGGAACCAGCGGCGAATGGCTTCGCAGACACAGACGATCCGGTCGATTCGAGGGTTCAGGTAGCGCTTCCACGACATCGGGTCGAGGAAGCTCAGATTACCCACGATGCCGCGATACGCGATGACCTTGACGTCCAGGCCCCTGCAGGCCGAGAGGCCGTTGGTCAGCGCCCGGCTGTTGAAGGTGTGCACGATGTCGTATCGGCCGCGCTCGAGTTCCGCGCGCAGCGCCTTCGCGCCATCGCGGTCGAAGTTCTTCGTGAGCCGGATATCGATAACGCGGACGCCCGCGTCCTTAAGCACCTTGTAGTTGGGGTGGTCGTCGGGACACACGACCGATATGTCGACGCCGGCATCGTGCATTTCCGTGAACGTCGCGACGGTCGGCCGGTCCGCGCCTTCGGTAATGCATAGCGAGCGTATGGCCATGGCGCGACAATGTAGCACGGCGGGGATGTGACGCAGATCACACATGCCCCGCCGACTCCGGTGCGCTGCATCACATTCGCACACGTCGTGATTATGTAGACTGGTCAGCCCGGCAGCCGATCGAGCAGGGATCGGACCAAGACGCACGTGGAGAACGGCGGTTACCGTGACCGGAACGCACAAAAAGCTGGCGACGATTCAGGATCCCTTGAGCCATCGCGTGCTTGTCGTTGACAACGATCCCAAGCTGATTGCCGAGTACGTTCACTGTCTCGGCGACAACTTCGAGACGGACGATCCGACGTCCACGCTGACCGATCTCGAGAAAGTCTGGCTGCGCGACGAGTCCGACGAGGGCGGCGTCGCGAGCTTCGACGTGCGTTCCTGCGACCAGGGCGAGGCGGCGGTCGAAGCCGTCGCCGCCGCCACCAGGGCTGGCCGCCCGTTCGCTATCGTGTTTCTCGATCGCCGTTTGCCCCCGGGCATCGATGGCCTCGATGCCGCGAGCAGGATTCGCGAGATCGACCCCAACGTGAACCTCGTCATCGTCTCCGACTCGCTCGGCGACAAGCCCGACAAGATCGCGCGCGAGATACCGCCGGCCGACAAGATCTTCTTCTTCGAAAAACCCTTCATGGGCGTCGAGTGCCGTCAGCTCGCGGCCGCGCTGTGCGGCAAGTGGCACGCGGACCGCGCGCTCAGGATGGCCAACGAGGCGCTGGAGCACCGCGTGCAGGAGCGTACGGCCGCGCTGCACAAGCTTGCGTACTACGACCCGGTAACCCGACTGCCCAACCAGTTCCTGCTCCTCGACGAACTCGACGCCACGATCGACGCGTCCGAGGACAATGACGGCGATACGGCCGTCATTCTGCTCGACATCGACCGCTTCAGCTTCATGAACGAGACGATGGGCTACGATTCGGGCACCGAACTGCTGCGTTCCATCGGCAACCGGCTGTCGCGGACCTTCGTCGAGGACGGTGATCACCCGGGCGCGACGGTCGGCCGCTTCGGCTCGGACGAGTTCGCCGTGGTCATTCCCGGCGTGGCGAGCGAGGACGATACGCGACGGCTGGCAGAGACCGTGAAAAACACGGTCGAGGCGCCGTTCCTGATTCACGGTCGAGACCTGTTCCTGAAGTGCAGCGTCGGCGTGGCCTGGCACCCCGTGCATGGCCGCACGGCGCGCGCCGTGTTTCGCTGCGCCGAAGCCGCATTGCACCGGTCCATGCGCGATCTCGAAAGCCCGATTACCTACTACCACCGTGAAATGCGCTACCGTGCCCGGCATCGCTTCGCGCTCGAGGCCGAGCTGCGCATGGCGCTCGATGGCGGCAGAATCCGCGCCTGGTACCAGCCGCAGCAGAGTGTGACGACCGGTGAACTCGTCGGGGTCGAAGCGCTCGCACGCTGGGAGCGTCAAGACGGTTCGGTCATTCCACCGTCCGAATTCATCCCGATCAGCGAAGAGATGGGCATGGCCGACGCGATCTTCGAATCGATACTCAAGTCGGTCTGCGAAGACATCGTTAGCTGGCGAGAGCACATCGAGAAACAATTCCCGGTCAGCGTCAACCTCTCGGCGCAGCAGCTGCGCGGCCAGGGCGTTGCGCGCCTCGTGCGCGGGACACTCGAAGAGGCGGGCATCGACCAGCGGCTACTGCGCCTCGAACTCACGGAGACCGAGCTGCTCGAGGATCTGTCGATTGCCGAGCCGGCCCTGCGCGAGTTATCGGCCTACGGCGTAAGCATCCACATTGACGACTTCGGAACCGGCTACTCCTCGCTGAGTTACCTTGCCCAGCTGCCCGTGCAGGCGCTCAAGATCGACCGTAGTTTCATTTCGAAGGTCGCCGACTCCGATTCCACGCGGCGCGTGGTACAGGCCATCGTCGCGCTTGGCAAGGCGCTCAACCTCGGCGTAGTCGCCGAAGGCGTGGAGTCCGACCGGCAGTTCGCCCACGTTCGCAGGTTGGGCTGCGACGCCGTGCAGGGCTACTTCATTGCCAAACCGATGCCGGCCGGCCAGCTGCTGCGCTGGTGCCAGGGTCACGAAGCCACCGAGAGTTTCAACTGTGGGACCAACGTCATCAATATCGACAGCGGCGCTTCCTAGTGCCCGCATCCGGACCGGCCACTGGCCCCTGCAGGTAATCTGATAAAGTCCGCCGCATGCGGTGGACTTCGAGCTTCTCACTGATCGTCCTGTTACTCGCCGGCTGCGGCGCAGCCGACGACAACGCCCTGGAATCCGGCGCCGGTGTCGACAACCGCGGCGTCGGCAAGGACAACTGGTGGGATGCGCTGCCGCGCGAGGAGTGGACTGCTCTCGAGCGACTGCCGTCGCCGGATGACTGGTTCGAGGTCTACTCGGTCAGCGACGGCGTGTACGCGATCTACGAGCCGGGCCAGTTCGAGGAGGTGATTTCCTATCTCGTCGTCGGCGAACGGCGCGCGCTGTTGTTCGACACCGGACTCGGCATCGGCGACATGGCGGCAGTAGCGCGCTCGTTGACCAAGCTCGACGTCGTCGTCCTCAATTCCCACTCGCACTACGATCACATCGGCGGTAATCACGCCTTCGATGACATCCTGGCGCTCGACGAGCCCTATTCCCGGTCGCGCGCGAGAGGCAGCGACACCGATGCCGTCGCCGAGTTCCTGAGCCCGGGCTGGGTCTGGAAGGACTTTCCGGACGGCTTCGATCCGGCCGCGTTCCGCAGCCGGCCGTACGCGATAGGCGGAATCGTCGACGACGGCGACGTCATCGACCTCGGCGGGCGTCAACTCGAGGTGCTTGCCACGCCCGGGCACGCACCGGACTCGCTGTGCCTGCTCGATCGCGGCAATCGTCTGCTGTTCACGGGCGACACGTTCTACCTCGCGCCGCTGTACACGCACCTCGAGGGATCGGACTTCGGCCGCTACGCGGAGTCCGCAAGGCGCCTCGCGGCACTCGCGGGAGACGTCGACGTGCTGTTGACCGCACACAACGTGCCCATCGTCGATAGCCGCTACTTGCTCGAACTGGATCGGGCATTCGACGTCATCTCGTCGGGTAAGGGCAGCTACGTTGTCACCGACGGCAGTCGCGAATACGATTTTGGCGAGTTCTCGGTTATTGTTCTTCCCGAGAACGTTCCCAACTGAACCCTGGAGCCCATTGCATGCGATCCATCTTGGTCCCCGTCTCCGATCGGCCGGAGTCTGCGAAGGCACTCAACACCGCGTTCACGCTCGGCAAGCGTCTCGGCGCGAGCGTCACCGGCTGCCACATCCGGCCGCACCGGAACTCCGACGTGTCTCTGTCGACGGCTTTCGCGGATGCCGAGTGGCGGCGCAAGAACAACAAAAAGACGCCGACGCTGGCGAAGGAACTCTACGAGCAGGTTGCGGGCCGCTACGGCTATGAGCTCAGCAACCGCGCTCGCGTCAGCCCGGCCGCGCTGTGGCAGGAGAAAGTCGGTTCCCCCGAAATCGTGCTCGGCATCGTCGGGCCGGTCTCCGACCTCGTCGTCGTGACCCGCCCGGCAAGACGCGGTGGCGTGGCCGATATGTTCATGGTGAGCGCGATCCTGCAGTCGGCGAGCCCGGTGCTGGTGCTGCCCCGCGCCGCGAAGCGTGTGGTTGGCACGCGCGTGGTCATTGCGTGGAACCAGAGCCGTGAAGCAGCGCGCACCGTGCGCCTGGCGCTGCCCGTACTCGCGACCGCCGATGAGGTCACGATCGTCAGCTGCGGTCGTGAAGACGAGCCGGGACCGAAGTCCAGTCAGCTCGCCGGCTACCTGAAGCAGTGGGGTATCAAGACCACGCGGGAAAACACGCGCGGCCGAAGCATCGAGGACGAGCTCTTGGATGTCTGCAACGACCGCGGCGCGGACCTCGTCGTCGCCGGTGCCTACTCGAAAAGCCGCTGGCGTCAGCGCGTTTTCGGCGGGACGACGCAGCATATGCTGTATAAGGCACGTTTGCCGCTGCTGACATTGCACACTTGACGTAGACCCGAAGCCCGCGGATTTCGCCGGCTTTGTGGTCCTGTGCCCGCTTGGGTACGCTACCGGCTGCCAGAGCCCGGGGTTGCCCATGTCGTCACGCAGCTGGTCTATCGATTCGCTCGTTCTGATCTTCTCTATTATCGTTGCCGCTCAGCTGCTGAGCTACGTCGTCCCGCAGGGCGAATTCGAACGCGCGGCCGTGCCCGACGATCCGCATCGAACGATGGTGGTCGCGGGCACCTACACGCCCGCGGTCGGCGACGCCGAAGTGACGATGCCGCCGTGGCATTTCCTGCTCGCGCTGACGCGCGGCTTCGAGTCGGCGCAAAACATCATATTCCTGATTTTCCTCGTCGGCGGCGTTATCGAGGTGCTCAGAATGACGGGCGCGATCGATGCCGGCCTGCACCGGGCGGTCGCGCGCCTGGGCGAACGGCCCTGGATCCTGATCGCCGGCTGCCTCGTCATGTTCAGCCTTGCGTCGTATACGATCGGCATGGGCGAAGAGTACGTGCCGCTGATCCCGATTCTCGTGTCAATGAGCCTCGCAATGCGCATGGACGCGATCGTCGCCATGGCCATGGTGTGGGTACCGTACGGCATCGGCTGGGCCTGCGCCGGCACGAATCCCTTCGGCGTCATCATCGCGCAGAACATTGCCGGCGTGCCGCTGACCTCGGGCGCCGGCGTGCGGCTCGTGATCATGGCCGTGTTTCTCGTGATCGGCTTCCATCACATCTATCGCTACGCAATGCGCGTGCAGCGCGATCCGTCGGCCAGTCTGGTTGCCGGCGTGGACTACAGCAGAGGCTTCGAGTCGCCCGACGACGTCGATCTGACGCCGCGGCGCGTCGCCGTGCTGCTCGTTTTCCTTGCGGGACTGCTGCTATTCGTTTACGGCGCCAAGACGCATGGCTGGTACATCGCGGAACTCAACGCCGTCTTCCTGGGGATAGCGCTGGTCGCGGCGTTCATCGCGCGTATCCCGGCCGGCGACACGAGCCGGGCGTTCATTCGCGGCGCCGCGGATATGACGGGTGCCGCGCTTCTGGTCGGTTTCGCGCGCACGATCGAAGTCGTGCTCTCCGACGGGCAGATCATGGACACGGTCATACACGCGATCGCGAGCCTGCTCGAAGGCTCAGGCGCCGAGGTATCGGCACTGGGTATGCTCGCCGTACAGTCGATCTGCAACCTGTTCATACCGTCCGGCAGCGGCCAGGCTTTCGTCACGATGCCGATCATGTCGCCACTCGCGACGCTGACCGGCGTACCGCAACAAACGGCCGTCCTCGCCTTCCAGTTCGGCGACGGGTTCACCAACATGATCGTTCCGACCAGCGCGCTGGTCATGGGCGCGCTCGCACTCGGCAAGATTCCCTACACGGCCTGGTTTCGCTTCGTCGGGCCGCTGCTCTTGAAGATCCTTGCGATGGCCTGCGTCGTCCTGATCGTGACGATTCACCTGCCGCCGTCACTTGGGTTCGGTAGCTAGCCTGTATCTGTCACCGGTTACACGGGCCGTCGCTTGAGGATCCTGACCATCGACGTGCCCGCTACTCGATGACTCGCGACTCGCCGCGATGACGGGGATCGGAGGCCGCGGACCAGCTGTTGCCGTCCCGCGTGATCACCTGAACATCGCCGAAGCCGCGCGACAGCATGCGATAGCCGCGATCCGAGAGGTCCGAGAGCACAGAGTCGTCCAGGTCGGAGCGCGTCGGCTCGCGCGGCGCCGACGTCGCTTCGGCATCGAGCGTCGGTGGCGCTACGCCGTCGACTTCCGGTGGCGCGCTATCCCGCTCGTCCAAATGCGAGTTGTCGTCCAGCCGTACCCCGGGATTGTAGATGACGACGTTCGCCGGCAGCAGCTGATGATGGAAGCGCGTCGCGGCGACCGCCTCGAGCGGTGGTTTCTCGAAGTCGACGATGTTCACGATCGTCTGGAATACCGACGTGAAGATCGTCGAGCCGCCGGGCGTGCCGACGACCATTTCCACGTCGCCGTCTTTGAGCAGGATCGTCGGCGACATCGATGACAACATGCGCTTGCCGGGCTGGATCTCGTTGGCGACTCTACCGATGACGCCGAACGCGTTCGGCACGCCGGGCTTCGCGCTGAAGTCGTCCATTTCATCATTGAGCAGGAACCCGGCACCCTCGACGACGACGCCGCTGCCGAAGCTGAGATTGAGCGTCGTCGTCGTCGATACGGCGTTGCCGTTCGCGTCAACGATCGAGTAGTGCGTGGTGTCCCAGGCGTCGAGGCCCGGAAAGACGTCATCCACGGGCGTGATCCCGTTCGGATCCACCTCGAGGGCGCGCTTCCTGAGATATTCGTCGCTCAACAGCAGGTCCATGGGCACGTCGACGAAATCCGGGTCGCCCAGGTACTCGGCACGGTCGGCAAACACGCGCTTTTCGATCTCGGCGATCAGGTGGATGTACTGCGGTGAGTTGTGCTCGAGTCCTTCGAACTCGTGCGCCAGCAGGTCCTTCATGCGCAAGAGCTGCAGCACCGCGAATCCACCCGAGCTCGGCGGCGGGGCTGCGAGGACCGTATAGCCGCGCCAGTCGGCCGCGAGCGGGTCGCGCCAGACGGCACGGTAGGCCGCGAGGTCCTCATGCGTGATCAGGCCGCCGCCGCGCTGCATCTCCTCGATGATCAGGTCGGCTGTCTCGCCGGCGTAGAATCCGTCCGGGCCCTCATTTGCTATGCGCTCGAGCGTGTCGGCCAGGTCCGGCTGCACGAGCCTTTCGCCGGCTTCGATCGCGCGAAAGTGATTGCCGAAGTTGGTCTTGCCGGAGAACTTGTCAACGCCACGCGCGAGGCTGCGCGCCAGGTACCGGTGCACCTCGAATCCGCCGCGCGCGAGCTCGACCGAGGGCATCACGACGTCGCGCCATGGCAGCTCGCCGAACCTCTCGTGCGCTGCGTAGAGACCGGCAACGGACCCGGGTACGCCGACCGCCAGGTGGCCGACCCGGCTCGCGCCCTCGATGACGTTGCCGTCGACATCGAGGTACATGTCCCGGTCCGCGGCGAGCGGTGCCGTCTCGCGGTAGTCCACGAAATGCGATTCGCCGTCCATGTGGATGAGCATGAAGCCGCCGCCGCCGATATTGCCGGCCTCGGGCTCGCTGACGGCGAGGGCGAAGCCGGCCGCGACGGCCGCATCAACGGCGTTACCGCCGGCTGCCAGTATCCCGGCCGTGATCGTGGCGCTCTGGGTATCCGGCATCGCGATTGCCGCGTGGCGTGGCGCGGCGTCGCGATCGCCGCAGGCGGCGAGCAGCGACAGGCTGAACAGAGACAGGAGAATCCGGCGTATAAGAATCAATGTCGCTCCTTCGCGCCCGGGGCTCACCGGCATCGTGTTGACGGGCCCTGGTCGCGGCTATACCAGACGACGCCGTCGTCGCCGGTCTCGGCCGTTATGGCATCGTCGGCCAGCAGGTAGTGCAGGTGGGCGATGGCTTCGCCCGTCGCCATGATCAGATTGTCGCCACTAATCGGTACGCGGTAAAGCGCCGGAAACACGTCGACGGCGCGGCAGGGGCGATCCAGGTAGTCGAGCAGCGCGTCGAGTTTGCGCATGTGGTCGGCGACCAGGGCGTCGAGGCGCTCGTGAGCGCCGCGGAACGGCCGGCCGTGGGCCGGAAGTACCAGGACGTCGTCGGGCAGACGCGCCTTCATCGAGTTGAGCGATGCAATCCATTCACGGAGCGGGTTGGCGTCGGGCTCGGTCGGGTACACGCTGACGTTCGCGGAAATCGTCGGCAACAGCTGGTCACCCGCGATCAGCAGTTCGAGCGACTCCGAGTACAGGCAGGCATGCTCCGGCGAGTGCCCTCGGCCGACGATGACTTCCCACTCGTGGTTGCCAATGGGACCCGTGAGTCCGTCGTACAGCCGCTTGTAGGCCTCGGGCAGCGGCGCGACGAGGCGGCCGAAAAAACCGAAAATTTCCTGGTAGCGATGCAGCTGGTCGTCAGCGAAGCCCGCGGCTTTGTAGAAGCGCACCCCTTCTTTGGGCGCCGGCTTGCCCGTGTCGGCGACCAGCAGGCGGCAGAGCAGATACTCCTCGCGCGGCATCCACAGGTCGACGCCGAAGTGTTTCGAAAGCCAGCCGGCGCAGCCCGAGTGATCCGGATGCAGGTGCGTGACGACGATGTGATTCGCGGGAGCACCGCGCATCGGGCCGGCGAACACCGAGCGCCAGACCTCCTTGCTCTTTTCGCTCATGACGCCCGTGTCGACGATGACCCAGCCGTCGCCATCCTCGAGCAGCCAGAGATTGATGTGATCGAGCGAAAACGGCAGCGGCATTCGCAGCCAGTGCACGCCGTCCGAGATCTCCATCGAGGTGCCTGCGCCCGGGGTATCGGTGAATGCGTACTCGATAGCGTTCTTGCTCATTTGCGCATCGTCGCACGCCGCGAGCCGGCGTGCTCGACATCAGGCCGCTTTGCTGATATTCGCCGAGAGGCTCTCGAGCAGTGATTCGACGCGCCCGCGCACCTCGGCGACTGCCTGTTCCTTGACCGGGCCATAGCCGCGGATATCCATATACGCGCCGGCGGCCTCCAGGCACGCGGGCAGCGTGTCCGGCGCGAGCTCCGCCAGTAACCGGTCGACGGTCGTCTCGAACTCGCCGATCAGGGCCCGCTCCATGCGGCGCTCTGCGGTCATACCGAACACATCGAAGGCCGTTCCCCGCAGGCCGCGCATTGCCGCGAGCAGCCTGAAAACCGGGATCATCCAGGGCCCGAATGACTTCTTCAGCGGTCTGCCGCGGGCATCGCGTTTGCCGTTCAGGATCGGCGGCGCCAGGTGGAAGCGGACGCGCGCCTTGTCGCCGAAGTCCTTTCTGACGCGCTCGAGAAAACCCGTCCGGGTATGCAGGCGGCCGACTTCGTATTCGTCCTTGTAGGAGAGCAGCTTGAAGTAGCTCCGGGCGACCGTCTCGGTCAGGCGCTCGCTGCCCAGTGCCCGCTCGGCGGCCCGGACGCGCTCGACGAGCGTCTCGAAACGCACGGCGAGGGCTTCGTTCTGGTAGTCGACCAGGAAGTCGCGGCGGCGCCGGATGACGTCGTCGAGCGTGGCATCGTGAGCGCTGTCATCGGCATCGCCTGGCGTCGAGTCGAGCTGCTCCGGGTCGGCCGCGGCGACCCGGCCCCAGGCAAACGCCTCGAGATTGTGCTCGACCTTGACGGCGTTGAGCTCGATGGCGCGGTGCAGTGCGGCCTCGGAGACCGGCACGAGACCCGACTGCCAGGCGAAGCCCAGCATCAGCACGTTGGCGTAGATCGTGTCGCCCATGAGCCTGGCAGCGAGTGCGTTGGCGTCGATCGTCGACATGGCGTTCACGGCGCCTTCGATGGCGGCGAGCCGATCGCCGGCCCGTAAACTGGCGTCGCGGTGGCGCACGAAGTCGCCTGTTGCCATCTCGGCCGAGTTGACGACGGCGCGCGTCCGGTCGCTGCCGTAGGTGACCGACGCCTTGGGCGACGAGCTCACGACGAGATCGCAGCCGATCAACGCGTCCGCGCGCGCTTCCTCGATACGCACCTGGTTGATCGCGGCCGGCGTCTCGGCGATTCGGATGTAGCTCAGGACGGGGCCGAATTTCTGTGCGAAGCCCATGAAGTCGAGCACCGAGCTGCCTTTGCCTTCGAGATGCGCGGCCATCGTGATCAGGGCACCCACGGTAACGACGCCGGTACCCCCGACGCCCGTGACCAGCAGGTCGAAGCAGCCGTCGATGGGCATCGCGTCGGGTTCCGGCAGCGAGCCCACGTCCGCGCGCGCTCCATCGCCGGCGCGCCGCGTCTGCCGCTCGCCCTCAACCGTGACGAAGCTCGGGCAAAAGCCGTTTACGCAGGAATAGTCCTTGTTGCAGCTGTTCTGATCGATCTGCCGTTTGCGCCCGAACGGCGTCTCCTTTGGTACGACCGACAGGCAGTTGGACTCGACCGAACAGTCGCCGCAGCCCTCGCAGACGAGGTCATTTATGACGACGAACCTGTTCGGGTCGGGCATCGTGCCGCGCTTGCGCCGGCGGCGCTTCTCGGTGGCACAGGTCTGGGCATAAATCAGTATCGTGACGCCCGGGATGTCACGCAGCTCGCGCTGTATCGCGTCGAGTTCACGCCGATGCGAGAACGTCGTACCGGCCGGGAAGTTGGCGGCCTTGAACTGTTCGGGCTCGTCGCTGACCAGCGCGATGCGGTCGATGCCCTCGGCGCGCGCCGAGTGCGCGATCGCGGCCACCGAGATCGGTCCGTCCACGGGCTGCCCGCCGGTCATCGCTACGGCATCGTTGTACAGAATCTTGAACGTGATGTTGGTGCCGGCGGCGACGGCCTGGCGGATCGCGACGGAACCCGAATGGTAGAACGTGCCGTCGCCCAGGTTCTGGAAGACATGCTGGTTGCCGTTGAACTTCGAGCGAGACACCCAGTTCACGCCTTCGCCGCCCATCTGGATCAGCCCGTTGGTCTTGCGGTCCATCCAGCTCGCCATGAAGTGGCAGCCTATGCCGGCAAGCGCCTGCGAGCCCTCGGGCACTTTCGTCGAGGTATTGTGCGGGCAGCCCGAGCAGAAGTAGGGTTTGCGCGTCGCACCCTCGACTTCGATGATGCCGCCGCCGCCCGCCGTGAGCCGCTCGGCGCGATCGCGGAGCTTAAGGCCCGGGAACTGGCTGTCGAGCCGCTTCGCGACGATGCGCGCGAGCTCGATCGGCATCAGCTCGCCCACCCAGGGCACGAGCGGCTCGCCGGTCTCATCGGCCTTGCCAACCATGCGCTGCGGCTTGCGGCCCGGCCGGTCGTAGAAGTACTCCTTGAACTGGCTTTCGATGATGCCGCGCTTCTCTTCGACGACCAGCACCTCGTTCAGGTTTTTCACGAACTCGAGCGCCCCGTTCGGCTCGAGCGGCCAGACCATGCCGACCTTGTAGACGTCGAGCCCGATGCGCCGAGCTTCGGCCGCGTCGATGCCGAGCAGCCTGAGCGCCTCCATGAGATCGAGATGCGCCTTGCCGGTCGTGACGATGCCGTAGCGCGCGTTGTCGACGTTGAAGATTCGCCGGTCGATCGGATTGGCCGCGGCGAATGCGAGCGTTGCCGCCTTCTTGGCTTCGAGTCGTTCTTCGATCTGGGGCCCGGGAAAGTCCGGCCAGCGATAGTGCAATCCGGTCGCCGGTATTTCGAATTCTGGTGTCGCGAACGACGGGTAGACCGGCAGTTCGACCGACATCGCCGACTCGACCGTCTCGGAAATGGCCTTGAACCCGACCCACATGCCCGAGTAGCGCGACAGGCCCAGCCCGTACAGACCGAACTCCAGATACTCGGCCACGTTCGCCGGGTTCAGGTTCGGCATCATGAAGGTCAGGAATGCGACGTCGGACTGGTGCGGCATCGAAGACGAGACACAGCCGTGGTCGTCGCCCGCCACGACGAGCACGCCGCCGCGCGGCGAGCTGCCGTAGGCGTTGCCGTGTTTGAGCGCGTCGCCGGCGCGGTCGACGCCGGGACCCTTGCCGTACCAGATGCCGAACACGCCGTCGACGGTCCTGTTCGGATCGGTTTCCACCTGCTGCGTGCCCAGTAGCGCAGTGGCGGCAAGATCTTCGTTGACGGCCGGCAGGAACTCGATGTTGCTCTCGTCGAGAAACTGCTTCGCGCGCCAGAGCTCCTGGTCGACGGCCCCCAGGGGCGAGCCGCGATAGCCGCTGATGAAGCCCGCCGTATTGAGCCCGGCCGCGCGATCGAGCGTTGCCTGCATCAGCGCGATGCGCACGAGTGCCTGGGTCCCCGTCAGGAAGACGCGGCCGGATTCGCGGCGATAGCGGTCGAGAAGCTCGTAGTTGTCGAGCGGATACGGGGCGCGATACGGCGCGTCGGGATTGGCGACCATGAATTCCGGATGTTATTGAGCGATCGCATAGTTTGGCAGAAGTTGACCGCAAGATGGTTCCTATCCTGCTGCGTTTGGCGGAATTTTCGAGAAAATCATTCTAAAATTGGTCATGATATGAAAAAATCTACCGATCATGAGCGAGAACGCGCACAAAAGCCTCGGCGCGGCCGATCGCCGCCTGCTCGCCGAGCTGCAGCGGGACGGCCGGCTGACGATGCAGGAACTCGCCCGCCGCGTCGGGATGTCGGCCTCGGCCTGCTGGCGGCGCGTCAAGGCGCTCGAAAACGACGGCGTCATCGACCGCTACGCCGTCATTGTGAATCCGCGCCGCGCGGGATTCGGGCTCACCTCCATCGTCCACGTCTCGCTGGCGCGCCATGAACGCCGAAATGTCGAGCAGTTCGTCCGTGAAGTACGGCGTCATCCCGAAGTGCTGGAGTGCTACTCGACGACGGGCGAGGCGGACTTCTACCTGCGCGTCGTCGTCGAGGACATCGATGCCTACAACGCGTTTCTCGACGACTTCATCTTCGGCCTGCCGGGCGTGTCGCAGGTGCATTCGAACATCGTCCTCAAGGCCATCAAGACCGATACGGCGCTGCCGTTCAGGACTTGACGGCGGATGCGTGACCGTTGCACGGGCAAGCCGGCTGGTGTCCTGAGTCATGAGTTCGCATCATTTCAGCGCGATCTGCCTCGCGTGTGGCAAGGCAGGCCGCGCCGGCAATGGCAGCGTCCTTGGCAAGCGGCCTAACGCCGCCACACGCGAGGCAGGTCGCGCCCTGCGGGAGCCACTGGTTTTCGCCGTGACCGCGTTGCATCCCTTGGCAAGGTCCCGACATTGCCGGCGGAATGCGCCTTGTCACGGCGAAAACCGGTGGCTCTGAAATCATGCGAACTCATGACTCAGGACACTAGAACTGCGATAAAGTAAAGTTTCACTTTCAAGCGAGGTTGCACGCCATGCACGTGATTCTGGGTATTCTCACGTCGCTCGTGACGCTGCTGTATCTGCTCGAGAGGATGGGCATCGACCTGGGCGGCCTCAATCCGTGGTCGTGGCGCCGGCGGCGCAACTGGCGCAACCGATTCGAGGGCGACCCGATCTACGCGATCGAGGACGCGAAGTCGGTTGCGGGCTTGCTGGTCGTAGGCGCTGCCAAGCTCGACGGCGACATCGCGCACGAGCAAAAGCAATCGATACTCAGGGAATTCGAGACGACGTTTTCGATGTCGCCCAAGGACGCATCCGATCTCCTCAACTCCTCTTCGTATCTGCTCGGATCACCGCAGCTCATCGAAACCCAGCTCAAGGAGCTGCTCGCGCGCAACGTCCAGACCTTCAGCGACGAGCAGGCGCGTTCGGTCGTCGAGATGATTACCAACGTCGTCGCGGCCGGCGGTGAGCCGAGCGAGTCGCAGCGTACCTTCCTCGTGGACGTGCAGTCGGGCCTATCGAAGCAAGCGGAAGAAGCGGGTACCTGGGGATAGACCGGGCTCCCGATGAGCATTCACGAACACCACCGCGTCCACCGCATCGGATGGCTGCGCGCCGCGGTGCTTGGCGCCAACGACGGTATCGTCTCGACGGCCAGCCTGATCATCGGCGTCGCCTCGGCGAGCGCCTCGAAGGACAGTGTGCTGCTCGCCGGCGTGGCCGGTCTTGTCGCGGGCGCCATGTCGATGGCCGCCGGCGAATACGTGTCGGTCAGTAGCCAGGCCGACACCGAACAGGCGGATCTCGACATCGAGCGGCAATCGCTCGACAGTAACTACGAGCTCGAAGTCGACGAGCTCGCCGGGATCTACGAACAGCGCGGACTCGAGGCGTCACTGGCCCGGCAGGTCGCCGACCAGCTCATGTCGCACGATGCACTGGCTGCGCATGCGCGCGACGAGATCGGTATTTCGGACAAGGTCACGGCACGGCCATTGCAGGCGGCCTGGTCGTCGGGCGTGGCTTTCACCGCCGGCGCATTGATGCCGCTCCTGACGGCCTGGGCGGTTCCGGCCGACGGTCTGGTTTTCCCGGTCGCGGTCGCCTCGCTCCTGTCACTGGCGGTGCTCGGCACGCTGGCGGCGCGCGCGGGCGGCGCGGCCGTTGCCACGGGCGCTCTGCGCGTGACATTCTGGGGCGCGCTGGCGATGACCGTCACCGCGGGCGTAGGCAACGTCTTCGGCGCCATCGCATGACCGGAGTAGACCAGCCCCGGGAGTATCGAATGACCGAAGGACGACCGAATCAGGGCCGCCGCAAGCTTCTCGGCGCCGTGGGATCGCTGGCGCTCGCCGGGGCCGCGACAGCCTGCGCGCCCGTGCCGGTCGCGAATATGGCCGTTGCCAGGCCGTACTCGCGCAAACCCTTTGCCGCACCTCGAGTCACGATGGATGCCGTGATTCGCGTCATCGTCGGGCTCCGGCCGTACCGCCCGTCGGGCTTCGTCGTTCGCAGAGAGACGTTCGACGACACGACGGTCGTGCACAACTATGGCCACGGCGGCGGAGGCCTGAGCCTGTCGTGGGGTTCATCGGCGCTCGCCGTCCGCGAAACGCTCGGCATGACACCCGGCGAGGTCGCCGTGATCGGCAGCGGCATCATGGGATTGACGAGCGCGCGTCTTCTGCAGGACGCGGGCTGGGACGTTACGATTTACACGCGCGACGTTTGGCGACACACGACCTCGAACGTCGCGGCCGGGGAATGGTCGCCTTACAGCGTGTACGACGAGACACGCGTCAGCGCCGGGTTTCTGTCGCGCTTCGAATGGGCATCGAAAGTGGCGCACCATGCCTACACGAACCTGACCGGCCCCGAGTACGGCATTCGCTGGCTGGAGGGCTACACCCTCGGGACGAGGCCGTTCGGCGAATTCGACGGCCGGCCCGAGCTGCACGCCCTCTACCCCTACAAGCGGAACCTCGTGCCGGGCGAGCACCCCTTTGGCGACTACTACGCGCAGGCTTTCGTGACGATGCAGATCGACCCGGGCGTCCTGCTCCGGCGCCTCGTCGATGACTTTCGCGTCGCGGGCGGCCGGTTCGTCGTGCGCGACTTCAAACGTCTCGATGCGATCCTCGCGCTGCCGGAATCCCTGGTATTCAACTGCACGGGTTTGGGCAGCCGCGATTTGTTCGGTGACGAAGAGCTAACCGCCGCCAAGGGCCAGCTCGTCTATATTCCGCCGGATCCGGCCGTCGACTTCTTCACGTTCGGCGGCGGTCGCGGAATTCTGTACATGTTCCCGCGCTCCGACGTCATCGTGCTCGGCGGGACATTCAAGCCGGGAGACTTTAGCCGTCACGCAGAGCCCGAGGAGACCGAGCGAATCGTCCGCAGCCACCGGGCGCTGTTCGCGGAGTTTGGCTGAGGCAACTCGCGAGAGTCTCTCCTGCTAGAAGCGATAAGCCAGCGACAGCCGCACGGATCTCGGCTCGAACGGGTGGATGTGAACGTCTTCGACGCCCCCCGCCGGCTCACCCTCGAGTCGCGACGCGTAGAAGTAGGCGATGTCGTTATCGCCGGAGTCGAGCAGATTGAACGCATCCAGCCGGACCTCGGCGCGCTCCCATCGATAGCCGACGCTCGCATTGACGAGGGTCGAATCGTCCGAGCGCACCGAACCGTCTTCGATCAGCGGCGCCTCACCCAGATAGCGCAGGCGAGCGCCCGCGAAGATCCGGTTTTCGAAGCTTGCGTTTATGCCCAGCGACAGGGTCGACTCGACGGCGCCCGGAATCTCCTCGCCGTTCCTGAACTCGGCATCCACCCAGGTATATTCGAGATTGGCTGCCAGCCAGTCGGTTGCGCGCAGGAAGGTCGCGACTTCGATACCGCGCCGCTCACTGGCCGCGTTCGGTTCGGTCGCGCCGCCGTCGCCGACGAATACGAGTTCCGAGTCGAGCTCGAGCCAGAACGCGGCGACGGTCGCGCTGAGCCGCCGTTCGGTTTCCAGGCGCAGACCAATCTCCCCGCCTTCCGATGGCACCAGCGCCTCGACCGGCGCTGCCGCTTCTCCGGACGTCGGGTCCAGGGAGATCGTCGCGCCGCGAACGTCGTTGGAGTGAAAGCCGCGTCCCCAGTTGACGTACACCTCTGACGAATCGCCGATTCGGTAGGCAAGACCCGCGCCCGGCGTGAACAGCGAGTCGTCTCCGGTTCCGCTGTTCTCGGCCAGCCGGGCATCGACGTCCCAGTCGTAGCGATCGCCTCGAACGCCAAGCGTCGCGCGCAGGCGGTCCGACAGCGTGAACGTAAGGTCGACGTATCCGCCTAGGGAGGATTCGACGACCTGGTCCTGGCGTACGACGCCCGTGCGCTGCCGCGCGACGGTTGGATAAAGACCCACCTCGCTGATGTCGTCGTAGCGTGCGTCGGCGCCCCAGCTCAGCGTGACGGGCACGGCGCCCTCGGACCAGTGCCGATGGCCGTCGACGCGAGCGCCGTATATCCGGCGCCGGTCGCGCTGTTCAAACTGGTCGCCGTTGACCGGATCTTCGAGCAGGTAAGTGAAATTGGAGTAAAGGGAGAAGTCGTAGTCGACGACGTAGGCGGTCGCCGTCCAGCTATCCGATGCCAGCGATCCGGTCAGGCTGTAGCGGTCCGTAGTGCCGCCGAGGTCCGGATCGATGAAGCCCAGCGGGCTGATCGCGCCGGATTGAATGGCGCGACGCGGCACCTGGTCAGTCGATGTCCACTCGCCCGAGTAGCCCATGAACGAGACGCGCGCGGCCAGGTCGCCGAGCGTGGCGTTGAGGCCGCCGTAAAACTTGAGCTGCTGCAGATCTTCGTCGAGATCCCACGGACCCGCGTAGCGCGTGAGGTCGATGGCGCCGCTGAATGCCATCTCGCCGGCGTCGACCGATCCGGCCGCGAAGCCGCGCAGGTGACCGAACTCACCCATCGTGGTGCGGACCAGCGTCTCGTCGAAGCGATCGTAAAGCGTGAATGCGACGCTGCCAGCCGACGAGAAGTCGCCGTTCTGCGGACTGTAGGGTCCCTTGCGATAGACCACCGACTCGACGAGCTCGGGGATCATGAAGTTGAGGTCGAGATAGCCCTGGCCGTGGCCATGCGTGCGCATGTTGATCGGCACGCCATCCACGGTGGCCGAGAAGTCGGTGCCGTGGTCCAGATTGAAGCCGCGCAGGAAATACTGGTTGGCCTTTCCGGTCCCCGAGTGCTGGGTGGCGACCATTCCGGGTACGGCCTCGGCGAGTTCGCCGACCCGAAGCAGCGGCGTCAGTTCGAGGTCGGCATAGCCGACGATGCCCTCCGAGGCCGACTGCGCCGTGCCGAGCAGCGGCTCGGCCCGGCCGTAGACCACGACCTCGTCGACCGAGTCGGCATCGCCGTCGTGCGCCGGCGAGACAACGGGCAGAAGACACAGGATGAGGACGAGCTTTCTTGTTGTCATCGTTAGCAGCCCGGAAGCGTTGGAAGAGTCGCCTGCGTCACTGCGTAGGCGATCGAAGCGATGAGTCAGTGTAGGCCGCAGAATATTGCAGTGGCTTTACGCAATTGCCACGAGTCGATGACAACTCGTCGCTGAGGCGCCCGGTTGTCGTTGTTGACGCCTCTGCAATCAGAACCGCAGCGTGACGACGCCGAGGTGATTCAGCAGGTCTTCGCCGCCATCCACCTTGAATAGCTGCTGCATATACCGCGCCTCGATACTTAAGCGTCCGCCCAGCGACCAGCCCATGCCCAGGAACAGCCGGTTCTGCGACTGGCCCGTGCCGCCACCCCAGTCGGTGGTATTGAGGTCGTGGAAGGTCTCGCCGCCAAGGAAGAAGCGGCTCGAGTCGCCGACCGGTATCGTATAGCGCGCCGCTGCGCGGCCGACGAGCCGCACATCGTCACCCTCCGAGATCGAGCGTTGCTCGAATCTCACCCGCGCGCTCAGCCGGTGGCCGTTCGCGAAAGTCGGCGCGAAGACCAGGTCCTGCCAGAGGCGATTCTCGTCGACGACCACGCCGGCGCGATTGCTGACGCGGAAGCGCGCGTAACCGATCCACGCCGATACGTCCGCGCCCAGGTCGCCACCCAAGCCAGCTCTCGCGAGCCACTGGTTGACGCCGCTGCCGATATCGAAATACCGCGCCTGCGTGTCGAAGTGATAGCGAATGCGACCCGTCTCGTTGCCGAAACGACCGTTGGTGACCAGGGCGACCCAGCCGCCGATATCGTCCTCGGTCGCTGAGGCCGCCGGCGTGAAAACGATCAGCGCGAGAAAAACCAGCGCTGTATGTCCCGAGAGCATGCGCACAACGACACAATCATGACATAGCCGAGGCCCAGTGCTCGTCCGTTGCGACCATCGTCAGCACGTCGTACTGCGCGACGATCTCACCGTCCTGGTTCGTGACCTCCGTGTCCCAGCGCACTTCGCCGTAACCCGAATCGCCGCGCAGCGTCTTCTGCTTGGCCGTCAACCGGACGCGCATCGTGTCGCCGACGTTGAGCGGAGTCAGGAAACGAAGATCGTCGATGCCGTAGTTGGCGAGCACGGGGCCGAAGTCCGGGTCGACGAACAGGCCGGCGGCGAATGAGACGATCAGGTAGCCGTGTGCGACGCGTCCCTCGAAGAACGGGTTCTTTTTTGCCGACGCCTCGTCGGTGTGCGCGTAGAACGTGTCGCCCGTGAAGTTGGCGAAATGGTCGACGTCTTCGAGCGTCACGGTGCGCGGCTCGGTGTGCAGTGTGTCCCCGATCGCGATCTGCTCGAAGGTCTTGCGGAACGGGTGCGTGTCCGGGGTCCTCTCGTCGCCGCCGCGGATCCAGCGGTTGCCGACGACCGACAGCGTCTCCGGCGAGCCCTGGATCGCCGTGCGCTGCATATAGTGCTTGACGCCGCGAACGCCGCCCATCTCCTCGCCGCCGCCCGCGCGTCCCGGGCCGCCATGCACGAGATGCGGCAGGGGGGAACCGTGACCGGTGGATTCCTGAGCGCAGTGGCGGTTCACCACGAGGATTCGGCCGTGATACGCGGCCGTGCCGAGCACGAGTTCACGCGCCACCTGGTTGTCGTTGGTGAACACCGAACCGGCGAGGCTGCCTTCGCCCAGGCGAGCGAGCTCGATGGCTTCGTCCAGGTTGTCGTACGGCAGCACGGTGCTGACGGGGCCGAAGGCCTCGACCGTGTGCACGGCGCGTGCGTTGAGTGGCTTCTCGCAGTGCAACAGCGTCGGCATGAAGAACGCCCCTTTTCCTGCATCCGCATCGACGACCTCGAAGTCGTCGCTGCCGCCGTACACGACCGGCGCCTCGGCCGAGAGCTCGCCGACGCGTTCGCGTACTTCGTTCCTCTGCCCCTGGCTCGCAAGCGCACCCATGTCGACGCCTTTCATCCCGGGATTGCCGATACGGACTTCGCCAAGCGCCGTCGACAGGGCCCGAACGAGATCGGCGGCCACGGCCGACGGCGCGATCACGCGGCGAATCGCCGTGCACTTCTGGCCCGCCTTGCTGGTCATCTCGCGTATGACTTCCTTCACGTACAGTTCGAACTCGGGCGTCTCCGGCGTCGCGTCGGGGCCCAGGATCGACGCGTTGAGGGAGTCGGTTTCGGCCGTGAATGCGACGGACTCGGAAATCACGCGCGGATGCTGCTGAAGCATCTCGGCCGTGTTCTTCGAACCCGTGAACGCGACCGTGTCCTGGCAGTTCAGGTGATCGAACAGGTCACCGACGCCACCGCAGACGAGTTGCAGCGCGCCCTGAGGCAGGAGCCCCGAATCGATGATGCTGCGGACCACGCGTTCGGTCAGGTAGGCCGTGCTCGATGCGGGCTTGACGATCGCCGGCACGCCCGCGAGCAGCGTCGGCGCGAGCTTTTCGAGCATACCCCAGACCGGAAAGTTGAATGCGTTGATGTGCACGGCGGCGCCGAGCTTCGACGTATAGATGTGCTGGCCGACGAACGTGCCGTTCTTCGACAGCCACTCGGGCGGCCCGTCGAGGTACACGGTGTCGTTCGGCATCTCGCGGCGGCCCTTGCTCGAAAACACGAACAGCGTCGAGATGCCGCCGTCGATGTCGATCCAGCTGTCGGCCCGTGTCGCGCCGGTCTGTGTCGACAGCTCGTAGAACCCGGCCTTGTTCTCCATCAGGTACTTTGCCAACGCCTTCAGCATTTCGCCGCGCTCGTGGAAGGTCAGTTTGCGCAGGTTCGTGCCGCCGACCGAGCGGGCGTACTCGAGCATTGCCTTGAAATCGATGCCCGCGCTGGAGATAGCGGCGACCGTATCGCCGGTTACGGCGCTCGCAAGCGGCTTGCCGTCGCCGTCGCCTTCGACCCAGCGGTCCTGAACGAGATTTCCGAGTTTCATGCCTGTGCTCCGGCGCGGGCGGCGTCCGTCCGCGAGATACAAAATTGGGGAAAAATTGAATTATTTCGTATCAGATTGTACGTTGCGGCTCAGTGAAAGCCAATCACGCCACGACGCCGGTCGATGCGGCCCTAGCCGGACTGATCGAGGAATTTCGTGCCCGGCCGACCATACGAGCCGGCTCGCTGATTACGACCGTGTTCGGCGATTCGATCGCGCCGCGCGGCGGCAGCGTCTGGCTCGGCAGTCTGATCGCATTGTTGAAAGACTTCGGCGTAAGCGAGCGCCTGGTCCGCACGTCGGTTTTTCGCCTGGCAAAGGACGGCTGGCTCGAGTCCGAACAGATCGGGCGGCGTTCCTACTATTCGTTGACCGCCGATGGCCGCGATCGCTTCCGCGCAGCCACGCACCGCATCTACGGCGAGCCTCGCCCGAGCTGGGATGGCCAGTGGCGCCTGCTGCTGCTCCCGGGCCTCGCCGCCGCCAAGCGCGATGCCGTACGCCGGGAATGCGGCTGGCTGGGCTTCGGCGCGTTGACGACTAACGTGCTTGCGCATCCATCACCCGACGACCAGGATCTCGACAGCACGCTCGATCGTTTGGGCGTCCGCGATGCCGTCGTTGTCCTGCAAAGCCGCGACGTGGGCGAGCCGGGCGGCATGCAGCGCCTGGCCGCAAACGCATGGGATCTCGATGAGCTGGACAGGGGCTACCGGACCTTCGTCGAGCGCTTTGACGCCGCGCGCGGGGCGCTCGCCAAAGATCCCGGCGTGAACACGGGGTCCGCCTTCCTTTTGCGTACGCTACTGATCCAGGAGTATCGCCGGCTGCTGTTGCGCGATCCGCAGCTGCCGGCCGAATTGCTGCCTCGAAACTGGTACGGCGCGGAAGCCTACGCGCTTTGCCGCGAACTCTATCGTGGCCTGTTCAGGGCCTGCGATGCCTACCTCGGCGACACGGTCGAGACGGCTGGCGGCCCGCTGCCGCCGCCGGATTCCGACTACTACAAGCGCTTCGGGGGCTTGCGGACGCGCGAATGAACGAACTCGAACTGGCAAAGGCCTGCGCACAGCGGATGGCCGAAGCGGACGAGGCTTCGCGCATGCTTGGCATTGAGGTCGAGGTTCCCGTGCCCGGCCAGGCGCGCGCCACGATGCGGGTACGTGAGGACATGGTGAACGGCTTCGATCTCTGCCACGGTGGCCTGATCTTCACGCTCGCGGACACCGCGTTCGCGTTCGCCTGCAATGCCTACAACCAGCTAACCGTCGCGGCGTCGGCGAATATCGAATTCCTGAAGCCCGGCAAACTCGGCGACACGCTGGTTGCCGCCGCCAGCGAAGAGCATCGTGGCCGGCGCAGCGGCGTCTACTCCGTGATCGTCGACAACGATCGCGGCGAACGGGTGGCACTGTTCCGCGGCCGGTCGGCGTCGGCCGACACGACGTTGCTCTGAACTAAGGACATCAGGAACAGCCGGGCTTAAGACTTCCGGACGCTGGCGGGTTGCAAACGGCGCGTCAGCGCGAGGCTCAGCAGCCCGATGCCGAGCAGAAACAGCGTTGCCGGCTCGGGAACGGCGACCGTCATGTTGAAGCCGTAATCGCCGTTGTGCCGGCCGTTGCCGTACGTCAGCCAGCCTTCGGCATCCGGGTTGGTCGCGTAGGTCACGTCCATCGTGTGGTCGAAGCGACCTGACCAGTCGAACAGCGACAGCACGTTCGCGCCCTGGAAGGCCGCGCCGCCGCCAAGACCGAGTACCGTGCCGGAGCCGGTGCCCTGCGTGTACTGGCTGATGCCGAGTTCGGCGACGAGGTCGAAAGAGCCGACGTTCGCCTGCACGTTGTTCCATACGAAGTCGAGCTGGTAGCTGCCGTCATAGTCGCTGCCGTAGCCGTCGCTCGTGCTGTTGTCGAACAGCGAGCCGTAAGCAGTGCCGGACAGCCGCAGCTCGAGGGCGCCGCCGATGTCGACGAGCCGCATCTGGACGCCGTGTCCGGGCCGCTCGAAATCGAAGATCAGGCTGTTGGACGAGCCGGAGAGCCCGAGGGAGTTGGTCTGATTGAGCCGCAGGCCGTAGTCGGCCCCCAGTGCGCCCGGGCTCTTGTTCGTGAGGTCCCAGACCTGGAGGACGGCGGCGTTGGCGAAGCCGGACGCGGTCAGTGCAAGCAGAGCGCTCAGCGCGAGCGTAAATCTCTTCATCGTTCTCTCATCCTTAAGCTCGTAGCGTTTCCTTTGCATACAGGCGAAGCAAGAGCCGTGCCAATGCGACACACCTTATTGAATTCAGTAGCTTGCGTGGCAGGACGACCGTCCTGCCGAGGTGGATGTAAAGAATATCGGCGTTGCGCACGTCCCAAACGCGACATAAATCGCGGCCCCACCGGCCCCAATACCGGATAGATCCCGATCTACCATGTCGATAGAGGCATGCGGCCGGCCATCACTCGCCGGCGAACGGAACTCCTGGCGGCGTGCCCGGGTGTCCCGCGAGTTGATGGATCGCCGGATTTGGCAGAGCCAAAGCGATACAAAAAACCTTGAAAAGGCCAAGAAAGCGTGACACATTATCGGCTCATCGTGAAACGTCGTGAGGCGAGGCTATGTACACGCAAGGGCTCGACCAGAAAGGCCAGCCGACAAAGCCGGATGTCGCCGAGACCCCGGAACAACTGGCCGCGTTCCAGGCGCGCATCGATGCCGAGGAAAAGATCGAACCCAAAGACTGGATGCCCGAGGCCTACCGGCGCACGCTGATCCGGCAGATCTCGCAGCACGCGCATTCCGAAATCATCGGTATGCAGCCCGAGGGCAACTGGCTGACGAGGGCGCCATCGCTGAAACGCAAGGCGATTTTGCTCGCCAAGGTGCAGGACGAGGCCGGCCACGGTCTCTATCTGTACAGCGCGGCCGAAACCCTGGGCATATCCCGGGATGACATGGTCGGCGACCTGCTGTCGGGAAAGGCCAAGTATTCGAGCATCTTCAACTACCCGACGTTGACCTGGGCCGACATCGGCGCGATCGGCTGGCTCGTCGACGGCGCCGCGATCATGAACCAGATTCCGCTGTGCCGATGCTCCTACGGACCCTACGCGCGCGCGATGGTTCGCGTCTGCAAGGAAGAGAGTTTTCACCAGCGGCAGGGCTACGAGATCATGCTCGAGCTGTCGCGCGGCACGGCCGAGCAGAAGGCGATGGCGCAGGACGCGCTGAACCGCTGGTGGTGGCCGTCGCTCATGATGTTCGGTCCGAACGACAAGGACTCGAAGCACTCGGCGCAGTCGATGGCCTGGAAGATAAAGCGTTTCTCGAACGACGAGCTCAGGCAGAAGTTCGTCGACGTGACCGTGCCGCAGGCCGACTTTTTGGGGCTCAAGATGCCCGACGAGGAACTCGAGTTCGACGACGAGACCGGCCACTACCGATTCGGCGAGATCGACTGGCAGGAGTTCTACGACGTGCTGGCCGGCAACGGCCCGTGCAACCGCGAGCGGCTCGCGAAGCGCCAGAAGGCCCACGACGATGGCGAGTGGGTGCGTGACGCTGCGCGTGCCTACGCCGCCAAGCGGGCCAAAAAGGCCGCCTGAACGGAGCATCGATATGACACGTGAAGAATGGCCCCTGTACGAGGTTTTCATCCGCTCGAAGTCGGGCCTGAGCCACAAACATGCCGGCAGCGTGCATGCGGCCGATGACGAGATGGCGCTCGACCATGCGCGCGATACCTACACGCGACGCATGGAAGGCGTCAGCATCTGGGTGGTGCGCTCCGATCGGATCGCGGCGTCCGATCCCGCCGAGACCTCGGCCTTCTTCGAGCCGGCCGAGGACAAGGTGTATCGCCATCCGACGTTCTACGAGGTGCCGGACGGCGTCAAGAATCTATGAATGCCGACGAAGCACTGCTGGCCTACGTCCTGCGCCTGGGCGATACGGCGCTGATCATCGGACAGCGCATGACCGAGCGCGTGGCGGGCGAGCCCGAACTCGAGGAAGAACTCGCGACCGCGAATTTCGCGCTCGACTACCTGGGGCAGGCCCGCATGTTCTATGCCTATGCCGGCGAACTCGAGGGCAAGGGACGCGATGAGGACGACCTTGCCTACCTGCGCGAAGCCCAGGCGTTTCGCAATCTGCTGATCGCCGAGCAGCCGAACGGACACTTCGGCGTTTCCGTCGTCCGCCAGTTCCTGTTCGAGAGTTTCTACCTGCTTCAGCTCGAGGCGCTGTCGGAGTGCCGTGACGAGCGCCTGAAGGGTATCGCCGCGCGTGCCGTGAAAGAGATTCGCTACCACCTGCGGCACGCCGGCAACTGGCTCGTCCGCCTGGGCGATGGCACGCAACAAAGCCACGAGAGAGTCGCGTCGGCGCTCGCCGACAGCTGGCGCTTCACGGGTGAGTTCTTCGACGGCGATGAGGTCGATGACATTGTCGCGCGCGAGTTCGCGGGCCCGGACCTCGCCGCCATTGAGACGACCTGGCTGGACAACGTGCGGGCCGTTTTCGCCGAGGCGGCACTCGAAGTGCCCGGCGAGACGTTCATGGCCCGCGGTGGCCGACAGGGCCTGCATACCGAACACTTCGGCTACATCATCGCGGAACTGCAGCACCTGAAGCGCTCGCACCCGGGAGCGAACTGGTAGTGACGCCCGCGGCCGCCGCCACGCTTACGACGGAGCAGGTGATGGCCTGGCTTTCGGCTGTGCCCGATCCCGAGATTCCGGTCCTGACGATCACCGACTTAGGGATCGTGCGCGGCGTCGAGCTCGACGGCGACAGTGTCACAGTGTCCCTCGCGCCAACCTATTCCGGTTGCCCGGCGACCGAGTTCATCGAGCGTGCCGTGGTCGAGGCCCTCGAAGGCCATGGCGTTGCGTCGGTCAGCATCGACCGGCAGCTCTCGCCCGCGTGGACCACCGACTGGATCAGCGACGCGGGCCGCGACAAGCTCCGCGGCTATGGCATCGCGCCGCCCGAGAAGGGCGGCGGCAAGCGCGCGCTGTTGCGCGGTAACCGGGCTGTCGCCTGCCCGCGCTGCGGGTCCGTGTCTACCGCGCTCGTCAGCGAGTTCGGTTCGACGGCCTGCAAGGCGGCCTACCGCTGCGAGGAATGTCTGGAGCCGTTCGAGTACTTCAAGTGCATTTGAAATGAAGCAGTTTCATCCGCTCAAGGTTGCCGCGAAGCACAATGAGACCCGCGACTCGCTGCGCATCCGGCTCGACGTGCCCGTCGAACTGCGAGACGAATACGCATTCCTGCCCGGCCAGCACCTGCCGATTGCGATCGAACGGCAGGGCCGGTCGCTGCGGCGCACCTACAGCATCCTGACAGCGCCCGGGCAGTGGCCGCTCGAGATCGGCATCCGTATCCAGGCCGGCGGCGCGTTTTCAGAGTTTGCGAGCGATGAACTCGAGGCCGGCGACACGCTGGACGTCATGCCGCCCTCGGGCCGTTTTCACCTCGACAAGGGCGGCGACGGCAAGGGCACGGCGCTGGCGTTCGCGGCCGGCAGCGGCATCACGCCGATCCTGTCGATTGTTACGACGATCCTGCGCGACCAGCCCGAGCGTCGAGTCGCGCTCTTTTACGGCAACCGCCGCCAGGCGACGACGATGTTCATCGACGACCTGTACGCGCTCAAGAATCGCTACCCCGACCGCTTGCAACTGCAATTCGTGTTCAGCCGCGAGGACCAGGAATTTCCCATTGCGGCCGGGCGCCTCGATGCCGACAAGGTGCGTGAGCTGTACGCGGCGTTCGCCGGGGGCACGACGCCGTCCGAGGCGTTCGTCTGCGGCCCCGACACGATGATCGATACGGTCACCGCGACGCTCGTCGAACTCGGCATGCCGGCCGATGCCGTTCACGCCGAGCGCTTCGGCGTGCCGCGCAAGCCCGCCGTCGAGACCGCGGGCGAACGGTCTGAGAGCACGGCGGCCGAGGTCACGGTCATCATGGATGGTCACCGCAAGCACTTCGACATGGCTCCCGATGCCGACAATCTCGTCGATGCCGCCGCGGAGGAGGGCATCGAGCTGCCATACTCGTGCAAGGGCGGCGTCTGCGCCACGTGCCGCTGCCACCTTCGCTCGGGGCAAGTAACCATGCGGACCAACTACGGTCTCGAGCCGTGGGAGGTCGAGGCCGGTTTCATACTGGCCTGCCAGTCCCGCCCGGTCACGGCCGAGGTCACGCTGGATTACGACAAGACCTGAGGGCCGGCTGCCTCTGCCGGTCGCGCAAGATGGCGCGAATTCAAAAGCCTTGGAATGGGTCGAAGCGTAGAATCAGACCCCTGAGACTACGCGCGCCGACCGCGCGCCTGACCTTTAGTCATGTTCCGGAGAGGCAATGAGCAACGCAGGCAACACCGCCACGGATCTCCCCAAGCACCAGGATTCCTACAACTACGACGACCTGATTCGCTGCGGCAAGGGCGAACTGTTCGGGATGGAAAACGGCAAGCTGCCGCTACCGCCCATGCTGATGCTCGACCGCATCTCGTTGATCACGGACGACACGGGGAAGTACGGTAAGGGTGAGATCAGGGCCGAACTCGACGTCAACCCGGACCTGTGGTTTTTCCAGTGTCACTTCGAAGGCGATCCGGTCATGCCGGGCTGTCTCGGGCTGGATGCCATGTGGCAGCTGGTCGGTTTTCATCTCGTCTGGGCCGGTTTTCCGGGCCGCGGCCGCGCGCTGGGTTGCGGCAAGGTCAAGTTCTTCGGCCAGGTGCTGCCGACCGCGAAGCTCGTGACCTACCAGATCGACATCAAGCGCATCATTTCGCGTAAGCTCACGATGGCGATCGCGGATGCCTCCATGGCCGTCGACGGTCGTGAGATCTACACGGCCGAAGACCTCCGCGTCGGCCTGTTTTCGTCGACAGACAACTTCTAGACAATTCAATTCTGGGATACGACTCATGCGTCGCGTAGTGATCACCGGTATCGGTGCGTTGTCCTGTATTGGCAACACCAAGGAAGCCATCGTCGACTCCCTGCAGGCGGGGCGCTCGGGCATCAGCTTCAATGAGAAGTACAAGGAGATGGGCCTGAAGAGCAACGTCGCCGGCAGCGTCGATATCGATATCAAGGAGCATATCGATCGCAAGCAGCTCAGGTTCATGGGCGACTCGGCGGCGTTCGCCTATATCGCCATGCAGTGGGCCATCGACGATGCCGGACTCGAAGATTCGGACGTCTCCAATCCGCGCACCGGGCTCATCGTCGGCTCGGGCGGTGCGTCGAGCGAGAACATCATCTTCACGGCGGATACGGTGCGTAACCGCAGCGTGCGCCGGGTCGGTGCGTTCATGGTGCCGCGCAGCATGTCCAGCTCGGTGTCGGCGTGTCTCGCGACGCCGTACAAGATCAAGGGCGTCAACATGACGATCACATCGGCCTGCGCAACCAGCGCGCACTGCATCGGCGCGGCCGGGGAACAGATCCAGCTCGGCAAGCAGGACATCGTGTTCGCGGGCGGCGGTGAGGAAGAGCACTGGAACCAGACCAGCATGTTCGACGCAATGGGCGCGCTGTCGTCGAAGTACAACGACGATCCGACGCACGCCTCGCGACCCTATGACGTCAATCGCGACGGCTTTGTCGCGGCGGCCGGCTCCGGCATGGTCGTCGTCGAGGAATACGAGCATGCCAAGGCGCGCGGCGCGAAGATCTACGCGGAGCTCGCTGGCTACGGCGCGACGTCGGACGGTTACGACATGGTCGCGCCGTCGGGCGAGGGCGCGCTGCGCTGCATGCAGCTTGCGGCAGCAACGGTCGAGGAACCCATCGACTACGTCAACACGCACGGCACGAGCACGCCGGCTGGTGACGTCGTCGAAATCAACAGTATCAAGCAGCTGTTCGGCGAGAACCTGCCGAAGTTCAGCTCCACCAAGTCGATGTGTGGCCATTCGCTCGGCGCAACGGGCGCGCACGAGGCAATACATTGCCTGCTCATGCTCGAGAATGACTTCATCGCGCCGTCCATCAACGTCTTCGATCTCGACCCGGCCCTCGCCGACACGCCACCCGTCACCGAGACGATTCACGACGCGGGCCTCACAACAACGATGAGCAACAGCTTCGGTTTCGGCGGCACAAACGCGACGCTCGTATTCCGCAGGATGTAGCGTGGCTGGCCGGGTTGGCCGGGCGCTGATCGAGACGCGATTCGCGCGCAAAAATGCGCAATAATCGGGCGCCATGAACGTGGAAACCATCAACGAAACGAACTGTTTCTCGGGCCGCATCGGCTTTTACCGGCACGCGTCGCGCGTCAACGACTGTGACATGCAGTTCTCGGTGTTCGTGCCGCCGCAGGCCGCAAGCGGGCCCGTGCCCGTCCTGACTTTTCTGTCGGGTCTGACCTGCACCGAGGAGAACTTCATGGTCAAAAGCGGCGCGCAGCGCATCGCATCGGAGCTCGGGCTCATGCTCGTGTCGCCCGATACGAGCCCGCGCGGCGAGGACGTGCCCGACGACCCCGACGGCGAGTACGACTTCGGTCTCGCGGCAGGCTTCTACCTCGACGCGACCGAGGCGCCGTGGTCCGCCAACTACAAGATGTACAGCTACATCACGACCGAGTTCATGGACACGGTCTTCGAGCATTTTCCTGGCGACCGCGCGCGTCACGGGCTGACCGGGCACTCGATGGGCGGCCACGGCGCACTGACGATCGGACTCAAGAATCCGGAGATGTTCAGGTCGCTGTCCGCGTTTGCGCCGATCTGCACGACCCTGCATTCGCCCTGGGGCCGGAAGGCGCTCGGCTATTATCTCGGTGACGACCGGTCAACCTGGGAAGTCTACGACGCCTGCGAGGTCGCGCGCCGCTCGACGCTGACCGATCACTACTCGAAGATCCTCGTGGACCAGGGCGCGGACGATCCCTACCTCGCCGAGCAGCTCAAGCCCGAGCTGTACGAGGCCGCGTGCGAGGAGAGCGGCCTGCCGCTCGAACTGCGCATCCACGAAGGCTATGACCACGGCTACTATTTCATATCGACGTTCATCGAAGAGCACCTGAGATTCCACGCGACAGAGCTCAGACGATAGAGTTCTGCCCATGCAGGAATGGCTGACACTCGGCGCAGGTATGCTCGCCACGGGCTGCGTGGCCGGCGTCCTTGCGGGCCTGTTCGGGATTGGCGGCGGCATCGTGATCGTCCCCGTGCTCGAAACGATGCTCGGCATCCTCGGCGTTGAACCGGCGATCCGCATGCAAATCGCCGTCGCTACCTCGCTTGCGACGATCGTACCGACCTCGATCTCGTCGGCCCGCGCGCATCACAAGCGCGGCGCCGTGGATGTCGCCATCGTGCAACGCTGGGCCGTGTTCCTGCTGGCCGGCTCGCTGCTCGGCGCGTGGATTGCCTCGGAAGTGCACAGCCGCGTGCTGGCACTCGTATTCGCGAGCTTTTCGCTGCTGCTCGCCCTGAGGATGGTACTGTTTCGCAAGACGCCGAACGTCACGGACGACGTGCCGGGGTCGCCGCTGATCGGCATCATCCCCGCCGCGATCGGCTGCGTCTCCAGCATGATGGGTATCGGCGGCGGCGTGTTCCTCGTCATGACGCTGTCGCTGTTCGGAACATCCATCCACCGCGCCGTCGGTACCGCGGCGCTGTTCGGCCTCGTGATCGCGTTGCCCGGCACGATCGGCTTCATCGTCACGGGCTACGGCGATCCGCGCATGCCGCCCGGCAACCTCGGATTCGTAAGCCTGCCGGGATTCGCGCTGATCGCGCCGGCCACGGTCATGACCGCGCCGATCGGCGCGCGTATCGCGCATTCCTTCGACGAGCGAAAGCTGACACTCGCTTTCGGCGCGTTCCTCGCGATCGTTTCGGCGAGGCTGTTCTTCAAGGGTCTGGCGGGCTAGTGACGGCGTTCAAGGGCGCGCCGCGGCGAACGCAGCTGAAAATCTCGGCTGCCGCGGCAAAACGCGCTACTATCGAGCGGTAATTCGCGGAGGGCAAGCCATGAATGACATCGTAATCATGACGTTTATCGGCGTGAGCGCACTGCTCGTCGGCGGTGGCGCCGGCTACTTGTTCGCGGACCGTCGCGCACGGGAGCAGGCGGCGAAGACCGAAGATGTGCAGCAGCGCTTTGACGATTACCGACGCCAGGTCACCGAGCACTTCGGTCGCACGGCCGAACACTTCCAGGCGATCGGTGAGCAATACCGGGAGCTCTATGAGCACATGGCGAGCGGTGCGGAGACCCTGTTCGATGTGCCCACGCCGGTGCCGGGCCTTGCGGCCGAAGCGCCCGCAGCCATCGAGGAGCCTCTAAAGCGTGACGAGACTGCGGAGGCTCACGAGACACCAGCCGATAGTCCGGCGCAGCCTGAGGATGCGGTTGCTGACGGCGACGATGCCGCGGTCTCGGCTGAAGCTCGAGAAGCCGAGGTCCAGGAAGAGGCCGAAGCGCCCGCAGCCATCGAGGAGCTTGCAAAGCGCGACGAAACTGCGGAGCCTCGCGAGATGCCGGCCGACGTTCCGGCGCAGCCCAAGGATGCGGTTGCCGACGGCGATGACGCTGCAGACCCGGCTGAAGCCGCGGAAGCCGGGGTCGAGGAGGAGGCCGACGCCGTGGCAGCCGCCGAGTCGAGCCCCGACGAGCCGCCGCGCACGTACCACTGAGCCCGCGCGGCGCTCAACGTCGTAAGGCGCGGCAGCGGAGGATTCGACGCCTAGCAGGCTGTTGAAAAACGCAGTTTTTCAACAGCCTGCTAGTGTCGCTCAAAGGACGTCGACTTCGATCTCGTCGACGCCGTCGACGCCGCCCCTCATGACGTCACCCTTCTCGACGAGGCCGACGCCGGCCGGCGTGCCGCTGTAGATGAGGTCGCCGGGCGCCAGTGCGAAATAGCGTGACAGCGTAGCGATCGTTTCCGCGATACCCCAGCGGAGTTTCGCCGTGTTCGAATCCTGCCGGACCTCGCCGTTGACGCTGAGCCAGATCCTGCGTTCGTCCGGGTGCCCGGTCATCGATACGGGCTTGATCGGGCCCGTGGGCGCCGACCCGTCGAAGCTCTTGCCTGCCTCCCAGGGCCTGCGCCGCTGCTTGGCCTCGTCCTGCAGGTCGCGGCGGGTCATATCGAGCCCGACGCCGTAACCGTAGATATGCGTCAGCGAGTCCTCGCGTCGGATATCCCGACCGCCCGACCTGAGCGCGATGACGAGTTCGATTTCGTAGCCAACGCGAGATGACATCGACGGGTATACGAATCCGTCCCGCGCAGCGCAAACGGCATCCGTCGGCTTCATGAAGAAAAACGGTGGCGCCGTGTCGGGGTCGTCGCCCATCTCTTCGGCGTGCGCGACATAGTTGCGGCCCAGGCAATAGACGCGGCGAACCGGGAACTTGCTGTCGGAGTCGACGACGCCGAGCGTCGTTCGCGGGGCCGGATCGACGACAAAACCCGGCTCGCCCGCGTGCGCCAGCGTCGGTACGCCTGCCGCCGCCAACGCGGCGCTGCCTTTCAGGAAACTCCGCCGGGAGTCGGTGCGAGTCTTTACCATTCGGCTACGTCTCCCCGGTGAAGGCGGGTCGCCCGACGAACAGCGCGGCCACGGGGATGGCCGCCTGCGCCATGTGCCGCAGGTCGATGGCGAGAGAAGGTGCCGCGAGCGCCGAGTTGAACGGTATTCCGACCCAGAACGGCGAGTAGTACCCGATCAGCAGGATCAGGCAGATCCACCAGGTAGCAACGGAGCGGAACCTTGGCGTGCCGAAGAACACGAGCAGCATGACGCAGATCGTCGCGACATCGCCCACGGCCTCGCGCAGGGCGTGGTACCACGCATGCGTCGTGCCGCCACCGAACTCGGGCGGCAATGTGAACAGGGGATCGCCGATATGAAGAAAGGTCTGGCGAAGGCTCTCGAGTCCTACGGCGAGGCCGATAACCATCAGGGCGCGTGCGATGTTCAAACGTGTCATGGCGTACCTCCTGCACGGGAGGACCTAGTGTAGCGCACACGTGTGCATTCACAAAGCCATAGCGACAAGCCACAGCGACAAGCCGTAGCTACGGCTTGTAGCTATTACTTGTCGCTACTGCGTAGACGCCGGGCGTTACCACAGGGCAACTCAGCAGGAATCCGTGGGGGCCGGATCAGTCGCTGACACGAATGATGATCTTTCTCCGCGCGCGACCGGACTCCGAGTAGCGGATGGCCTCGGCCATGAGGCCCGCGATTTCCTCGAGGTCTTCGGCACTCATGGACGCGAGCAGCGTGTCGAAGGTCTGGCCCGCGTCCGGGGAAGCCAGCATCGCGCGGAGAGTCCCAGTACGATACGGCGCAGTATCTTCACGTATTCATTCCTCCGAGCTAAGGCTCGCCAGGTAGGCGGCCACGTTGTCCTGCATCACGTCGTATTGCTCCTGCCAGCGGGCCAGCGCCGCCCGCACCTCCGCGTCCGCCGCGAACTCGCGGTACAGCGGCTGGGCAAAGACGCGCTTCCAGTCGAGATGACGGGTCACGGGTTGCGTGAAGACTTCGGCAAGGGCCGTCCGGCGCGCGCCCTCGGCATCGCCCGTCATGAGCTGAATAGCGAGTTTCGAGTTCGGGTCGGCCGTCGGGTCGAGCCCGAAATCGCTGGCAATGCCGAGCAGTTGCTGCGTGCGTTCGACGAACTCATCGTGCGGCAGGGCCGCGTGCCAGGGCTCGATCGCGGCCACCTGCGCCTGGCGGTACTTGGAGGTCACGGCCGTGGCGCCGATGTCGAAGATTCCGGGCACGGTCGCCTCGAGCCAGGCTGTGACCTCGTCGAAGTCGCCGTTTCTCAGGCCCTCCCGCATCAGGAACAGGATCGTGCGCGGGAATCCGCCACGGCGGGTGCCGATATCCGACTCGATGGCATGTCGAGCGGCTGCATCGGCTGCTTCGAGATCGCCCAACTTGATACCACGCACGACGTCGAGCAGCAGCGCGTGTTCGCTCTCGGGCGCCATCGCAATGACGAGGTTACGAAAGTCGTCGCCCGCTTCGAACAGGCCGATGCCGTAAAGGAACAGACCGATGTCACCGGGCAGCTCGTGGTCCCGGGGATCCTCGTTGAGCGCGTTGAGCAGCTGGCGCACGACCTCGACGCCGTCGCCTTCGAGCCGGGCCAATCTCGACAGCAGCATGTACGCGCTCGGCTGGTTCGGCCTGAGCTCGAGCGAACGCGCCGTGGCCGCGCGCGATTCCTCGAGGCGGCCCATCAGGCTGTATACCAGCCCGACCTCAAAATGCAGGCGGGCGTTGAACCCGTCCTGCTCGACGGCGCCCAGGAGCACCTCGAGTGCCCGCTCGTAGCGCTGCAGCGCCACGAGCAGGTCGGCGAGCATGACGCTGATCTGGCTGTTGCCGGGATTCGCCGCGACCAGGGCCTCGAGACCGTCGATGCTGTCGAAAAAGGTCTCGGGCGTCGCCGAGATATCGTGTCGAATGACGTTGCTGAACAGGTTCAGCGCTTCAGCGAGCGGATCGTCGGGGCGTTCGGCCAGCGCCTCGGAGGTTAGCGCTTCAATCCGATCCAGCGCATCGGCGCTCGCAAGCAGGCCCGTCGCGCGCTGCTCCAGGTAGTTCATCGCAAGCTGCACTTTCGCATCGACGTAACCCGGATCCGTCTCGAGTGCCGCCTCCAGCATGTTTTCCGCGGCCCTGAGCCCGCCGTAGGACAGGTTGGCGCCGAGATGCAGGGCCTGCATGTACAGGTTGTAGGCGTCGGCATTCTGTGTGCCGATGCCTGCGACCGCCGTCGTCGGGCTTGAGCCCAGCAGCGACGCCGTCAGCGCCTCGCTGACGTGGATCGCAATCTCGTCCTGAATCATGAAGATGTCATCGAAAGTCCGGTTAAAGCTCTGTGACCAGACGTGGAAGCCGTCCTCGGCGCGTATGAGCTGCGCCGTGATACGCACCCGGTTGCCGGACTTCTGCACGCTGCCCTCGAGTATGTGCGCAACCTTGAGGTCACGCGCGATTTCGCTGACGTGCTTGTTCTGGCCCTTGAACGCGAAACTGGAGGTGCGCGCCGCGACCTTGAGTTCCGGCACCTGGGCGAGCATATGCAGCAGCGTCTCGGTCAGGCCATCGGAGAAGTACTCGTTGTCCTCTTCGCTCGACGACATGTTGACGAACGGCAGTACCGCCAGAGATGCCTCGCTGACGACATCGGCGGATTCGGGCGCATCGTCGCTCGCCGTGCGTGCGCCGAGTACCGCCAGCGCGACGACCAGCACGAACACGGTCGCGATAATGGCGTAGTCGAACGTGCCGTGCGTCCGGCGATGCCCGTCCGCGAGCTCCGATTCCCGCTGGATGCCCTCCGGCGTGATCTCGTAGATCCATGACAAAACGACGGTTGGCACGAAACCAAGCGCAAACAGCAGGATCACGGTTCGGGCGGCCCAGGGGGGCGCCCCGAGCTCCGGCAGTATCGTCGTCAGGACCTCGGTGAGCAGCCAGCCGACGACGAGATAGGCCGCAGCGACGCGAAAGACACTGCGCCGTCTGAGTTCGTCTGCGAACGACATCGCGCTAGCCTACACCATCAATGGTGATGCACCGTGTCGGCGGCGCCGCCCATGAGGCTGCTCACCGGGAACGCTATCGTCAACACGCCGATCGCGATCACGAGCAGGCCCGCCGCGGGCCGCGCCTTCTCTGCAAGACTCGACAGGCGCAGCGCGCCGAGCCCCGTGGCCAGCATGGCCGGACCCGTGCCGACACCGAAAGCGAACATGATCAGGGCGCCGGTTGCCGGCTCGGCGCTCGCCGCGGCAATCAGTAGCAGGCTGTAGACGAGGCCGCAGGGTATGAAACCCCACAACAATCCGAGCCCGAGCGCGCGCGGCAGCGTGTTGGCCGGCAGCAGCTTGCCGGCGGCCGGTGCAATGCGTGTCCACAGCTTGAGCCCTGCCTGTTCGAGCGGCGCAAGAATGCGCGGGTTGAACGCGATTTGCAGGCCGACCAGGACGATGAGAGCGCCGCCGATCAGCCGGACCGGGCCGGCCATGGCCGGCATTGCCTGGACCACGGTTTCGCCGAAGACTGCGACGAGCGCACCCAGGCCCGCGTAGCTCAGGGCACGCCCGAGGTTGTACGTGAGCGCGAGGGGCAGGGACGCCGATAGCGCGCGCCGGCCGGCGTTCACGGCGATCATGCCCGAGATGCCCGAGCACATGCCGAGACAATGGGCGCTACCGAGGAAGCCGGCGACGAGAGCCGCCAACAGGGGTGCCATGTCGATCATCAATCGTCCGGCTCGTCCGGGGGCGCCTTGTCGTCGTCGAGCAGGATGCGCACGGCGGGCGTGTCGAGGTCGTCGAACTGGCCGCTGCCGACGGCCCAGAAGAAGGCCCAGACGGCACCGCCGAGCAGGAGCAGCGCAAGTGGAATCAGCAGATACAGTATGTCCATCGAAGGATGCTCAACGATACGAGCCGAGCCTGAGCGCATTCAGGACGACGATCAGGGAACTCGCGCTCATGCCGATCGCCGCGGCCCAGGGCGGCACGAGGCCCAGCGCCGCCAGCGGCAGCGCCAGCGCATTGTAAACGATCGCCCAGGCGAGGTTCTGGCGGACGATCCGCATGGTTCGCCGTGCCATTCCGATCGCAGTCACGACGGGGACGAGCGAGTCACCGAGCAGGATGACATCGGCACTGGTCTGGGCGAGGCGCGCCGCGTGTGCGGGTGCGATCGAGGCATCGGAGCCGGCGAGTACGGGCGCATCGTTGATTCCGTCGCCGACCATGACGACGACGTGTCCCTCGGCCTGCAAGCCACGAATCGTCTCGAGCTTGTCCTCGGGGGAACAGTTGCCGGCTGCCTTGCCGATGCCGAGACGTTCGGCGGCCGCCGCGACCGCGACCGGCGCGTCGCCGCTCAGAAGGGCGGGTTCCAGGCCCTCCCGCTCGAGCCACCGAATGGCCTCGCCGGCGCCGGGCCTCAGCGCGTCCTCGAGCGTGAATCTTGCGACCAGGCGGCCGTCTTGCCCGAGACAGACGCTGGCGTCTGCAGCCGCCGCTGACTCCGCATTTCCCGGCGCGACGAAGTCGAGCCTGCCGATGCGCCATTCGATGCCGTCGATCGTTCCCGACAGCCCCTGGCCGACGACGGTCCTGTGACCCTCGACTACATGGCCCGGCGACGTGTCTGCGAAGGCGAGCGCAATCGGGTGCGACGATGCAGACTCCAGGGCAGCGGCAAACTCCAGGCATTGCGAACGGTTGTATCGCTCGTCCGTTACCTCTACGTCGACTACGACCGGCCGGCCAAAGGTCAGCGTGCCGGTCTTGTCGAACAGGATGCGCGTCGCGCGTGACAGGGCCTCGATCGCATTGCCATTCGTCAGCAGCAGCTTGAGTTCGGCGAGCCGGCTGCCGGCCGCCGCGAAGGCAGCCGGCGTCGCGAGCGCAAGCGCGCAGGGACAGGTCACGACGAGCACCGACAGCGTGACTTCGAAGGCCCGCTCCGGGGCGGTCAGGCTCCAGACCGTCGCGACGATCGCGGCAACGCCCAGGATAGCGACGACGACTTTGCTTGCGATCCGGTCGGCGACCTGGACAAACGCCGGACGGGCGTAGCGGGCCCGCTCGCTCAGGCGGCCGATTGTGCCGAGCGTGGTGTCGATGCCCGTCGTCACGACGTCGAACTCGATCCCGTCGCCCAGATTGACGCTTCCCGCAAGCAGCCGATCCCCGGGATTGCGAGCCCGGGGCCGCGACTCGCCCGTCAGCACGCTCTCGTCCAGGTGCGTGTCGCCGCTAATCAGTACACCGTCGGCCGGTACGGCTTCGCCCTTTGGCACGAACACGCGGTCGCCCGCGATCAGCCGGCTGACAGGCACGATTTCCCGTTCGTCCTCGAGAATCCGCGTCGCCGTATTCGGCAGCAGTGACGTCAGCGCGACGGTCCGGTCGATCGACCGGTGCCGTGCGCGCATCTCGAGGTAGCGACCCACGGTCAGGAAGAACACGAACATGACGACGGAGTCGAACCAGACGGCGGGCCCGTCCGTGAAGGTTGCGTAAACCGAGGCCAGGTAGGCGGCACCGATGGCGATCGAGACGGGCAAATCCATACCGGGCATTCTCGCGCGGAGGCCGCGCACGGCGCCGGCGAAGAAAGGCCGCGCGGAGTAAAAAACGACTGGCGTCGTAACCAGCAGGCTCACGATTCTCAAGAAGCGCTGCATGGCCGGGTCGATACCCTGGAACTCGCCGGCATACAGCGCGATCGCGAACATCATGACCTGCATCATGCCCAGCGACGCGACCAGCAATCGTTTGAGCGCGGCACGCTGCTCGGCGAGCTCGGGACGGGCGGCCGACTCGGGCGCGAGCGGCTGAGGCTTGTAGCCCAGGCTTGCGAGCGTCGCCAGCAGCCGGCCGAGGCCGGCCAGGGCCGGGTCGAAGCGCACCCGTACCCGATGCGATACGGGGTTGACGTCGACAGAACTGACGCCGTCCATGGTGCCGAGCGTCGTCTCTATAAGCCAGCTGCAGGCGGAGCAGTACATGCCGGCGACGTACACCGTGACGGTGTAGTGTCCGTCCTTCGCCTCGGCGAACGCATCCAGCATGTCGGCGTGGTCGAATACCTCCCATTCGGACAGCTCGCCCTCCGGGCGGCCGGCGCCCGGCGTCGGCGCGTCGCGCATGGCGTAGTAGCTGTCGAGTCCGGAGGCTCGAATGAGTTCAGCGACGGCCTTGCAGCCGGGACAGCACACCGCACGCTGCTGCCCGTCGACGTCGACCGTGATGCTGCAATCCTGAGGTACCGGGAGTGCGCAGTGGTAGCAGCGGTCAGGCTCCATCGCCCGAGCGGACCGGTCGCAGGGTGACGATCGATGCCCCGTCCCAGGTGCCGCTCAGGCGCCAGTCGTCGCCTGCTCGCAGCACGAGGTAGCATCGACCTGCGGGAGGATCGACGACGTGGCCCGACCAGCGTGGCGTGCCGTCGGCGGCCGGCAGCGCCGGCGACAATACGGTGAGCCGGTCACGGCGCGCATCGGTGGGGTGCGAGAACAGCAGTTCGATCGCGGACGGTTCTCCGAGTTCGCCGCTGCTCGAGATTCCGACGTCGATTGCGCCACTGTTCGAGTCGATCGATACCGTGGCGACGAGCTCAAGCTCACTTGCGCGCCGTTCGGCCGCGAGAATCTGCTCGGTGACGACGTCGACGCCGCCCTCGGCCGCGATGACGAGCGAGTCGGTCGTGCGATAGGCGAGTGACACCGTATACAAGCTCGCGACAACCGCCGTCGCCGGCAGCAGTATGATGAACCAGGGCCAGAACTGGCGATACCAGGGTGTCGTGTCAGTGTCTTCCATAGGGATTGCCGTCTGCATCGGGGCGGGGCCGGACGCCCGCTCTGCTCAGGGCAGCGGGCCGATCAGCCGGCTGTCCTCGACCAGCGACTCCCGGCTGTCGAGGTCGACCACCGTGAAGTCGATCGTGTTGATGCCCGGCGCGCTGGCCGTGCTCGACCGGACCCGGACGGGCAGCGAGAACACATCGCCGCCCGCAACCGATATTACCTCGGGGGCGCCGTCCAGGACGATGCCGTCGGGGCCGTCGACCGTGAGCCGGAACTCGCGAGCCTCGTTTCGCTGATTGATGATCTTGATCGTGTAGATGTTCTCGTACTCGCCGCCGGGCAGTTCGCGGTAGAGCTGGTTGCGGTCGCGAATGACGTCGAGAATGATCGGCGTTCGCGTCGCCATTGCCGTGACGAGGCCGCCGCTCAGGATCAGCAGCAGGGCCGCGTAGACGAAGACCCGGGGTCTGAGAACATGGGTCTTTTCGCCGTGCAGCGCGTGATGTGTCGTGTATCGGACCAGCCCGCGCTCGTAGCCCATCTTGTCCATGACCGAGTCGCAGGCATCGATGCAGGCGGCGCAGGCGATGCACTCGTACTGCAAGCCCTCGCGGATATCGATGCCGGTAGGGCAGACCTGCACGCACATCGTGCAGTCGATGCAGTCGCCGAGCCCCGCCGCCTTGTAGTCCGTCGAGCGTTTGCGGCTGCCGCGCGGTTCGCCGCGGCTCTCGTCATAGGAAATGATCAGCGTGTCCTTGTCGAACATCGCGCTCTGGAAGCGCGCGTAGGGACACATGTACTTGCAGACCTGCTCGCGCATGTAGCCCGCGTTGCCGTAGGTGGCGAAGCCGTAGAACAGCGTCCAGAAGTACGCCCAGCCGCCCGCGTTGAGCGTCAGGAGCTCGGCGCCGAGACTGCGGATCGGCGTGAAGTAGCCGACGAACGTGAGTCCGGTCCAGAGCGAAAACGTGATCCACAGAAACTGCTTGGAGCCCTTGCGTCTGAGCTTGTCGAAACTCCAGGGGGCCTTGTCGAGCTTCATGCGCTGCGAGCGCGTGCCCTCGGTCCACTGCTCCATCCAGATGAAGGCCTCGGTCCAGACGGTTTGCGGGCAGGCGAATCCGCACCAGAGCCGGCCGGCGAGCGCCGTAAAGAAAAACAGCGTCAGCGCGGCGATGATCAGAAGCACGGCGAGGAACGGGAAGTCCTGCGGCCACAGCGTCAGGCCCAGAAGGTAAAACTTGCGCGCGGGCAGGTCGAACAGGAAGGCCTGGCGGTCGTCCCAGTTGAGCCATGGCACGGCGTAGAACAGGCCAAGCAGCGTCAGAGTCGCGATTTTCGACAGCGACGCGAAGCGTCCCTTGATTTCGCGCGGGTATATCTTTTTCGCGCTCTCATACAGCGCGGCGGCCTGGCCCGCGGGCATGTCCTTGGCCGTTGCCATCAGCGGTGCGCGGCGTCGCGCTTGGGCGCGGTCCGCACCAGCCAGGCGGTCAGCGCCGCGCAGGCTGCGGACAGGACCCAGAAAAAGAAAAAGCCGGCGGCATAGCCCGCTTCGCGGCCGATCGCGATGTCATCGTCCAACAGTCCGGCGAGTTCGACGGGATCGAAGAATGCGAAGAACAGCATCGTTTCGACGGCGGCTGACAGGAAGGACACCCAGACCACGATCGCGATCGCCTGCCGATCGCGGCTCCATTGCCGGGCCCCGCGGTATTCCTCCTGTATCAAGCTTGCCTCCGCTTTACTCCGTCGTGTCGCCTGACAGGCTCCGGACGTAGGCCGCGAGAATCCGTGCGCGGTTCTCGCCAAGCAGTTCGCCATGCGCCGGCATGATGCCGTTGCGTCCGTTGGCGATCGTGTAGCGCACGTCTTCCTGGCTACCGCCGTACAGCCAGACGTCGTCGGTCAGGTTCGGTGCGCCGAGCACGGGGTTGCCGCTGCCGTCGGGCATATGGCAGGCGCTGCACAGCGCGACGTACATCGGCTGCATGGCCTCTGCGCCGGCGTCGGCCTCGACGGCGCCGGACAGGCTGCGCACGTAGGTCGTCATGTTGTCGATGCCCGCGTCGCCGCCCAGGGCGGCGCCGAGCTGCGGCATGATCGCGTTACGGCCGTTCATGAGCGTCGTGTAGATCTGCTCTTCGCTCGAGCCCCAGATCCAGCTGTCGTCGGTCAGGTTCGGGTAGCCTGTTGCCCCGCGCGCGTCGGAACCGTGACAGGTCGTGCAATAGCTGGCGTACAGGCTGGCGCCGAGTCGCAGCGCATCGGGGTCGGCCATGCGCTCGTCGAAGGACAATGATGCGAAACGTTGGTAAATCGGCTCGTAGCGCTCGTTGGCGTCAGCCATCTCCCGATCGTACTGACCCGCCGAGGACCAGCCGAGCGCGCCGTCGAAGGCGCCAACGCCCGGATACAGAACCATGTACAGGACTCCCCAGCCGAGCGTGATGAAGTAGAGATACAGCCACCACTTGGGCGCCGGGTTGTTCCATTCCTCGAGGTCGCCGTCCCACTTGTGGCCCACGACCTCGTCGTCGGCGACGTTCTGCGGTCCTTGCTTGGTCGCCCACCAGATGATCCAGACACACCAGATGACGAACACAATCGTTCCGGCGGCGACGAACCATTGCCAGAATGCAGCCATTACGATTTCTCCTGCGAGTCGCTGTTCACGAGCTTGTCTTCCTCAAGCGGCAGCTCGGCAATCGCTTCGAAGTCGCGCTTGCGCCTGCTGCTGTATGCCCACGCGCAAACCCCGAGGAATGCGACCAGGGTGACGGCCGTTACGAGGCCACGGAAGTCGTTGATATCCACCGGTTGACGTCTCCCTATCGGCGGTTCGACCGATTGGTCCCCAGCCCCTGCAGGTAGGCGACGATCGCATCCATTTCGGTCTTGCCGCTGACGGCCTCCGCCGCGCCCGCAATCTGCTCGTCCGTGTACGGGTCGCCGAGCAGCTGCAAGGTCTTGAGCTTGGCTGTCAGGAGTTCCGCATCGACGAGGTTCTCGTTGAGCCATGGGTAGCCCGGCATGTTGGACTCGGGAACCAGCGCGCGGGGTCTTTCGAGATGCAGGCGCTGCCAGGCATCCGAATAGCGTCCCCCGACCCTGGCGAGATCTGGCCCGGTGCGTTTGGAACCGAACTGGAACGGGCGGTCGTAAACCGATTCCCCGGCCGTGGAATACGGGCCGTAGCGCTCGGTCTCGCTGCGGAACGGCCGGACCATCTGCGAGTGGCAGTTGTAGCAGCCTTCGCGGACGTAGACGTCGCGGCCAGCGAGGCGCAGCGGCGAATACGGTTCGATCCCCTCCGCGGGCTCGGTCGTCTCGGCCGCAAACATGAGCGGGATAATTTCGACAAGGCCGCCGATGCTGACCGCGAACACGATCAGTATCATCATGAGGTTGGCGCTTTTCTCGATTGTTTCGTGACGCATCGTCAGGCGCTCCTCAAGCCGGATCCAGGACGGCAACCGGCGCGGGTTTCTGCGCGGCTACGGTCTTCCAGACGTTGTAGACCATGATCAGCATTCCCGAGAAGAACACGAGGCCGCCCAGGAGCCGCAGGCCGTGATACGGCTCGACGGCCTTGAGCGATTCGACGAACGAGTACGTCAGCGTGCCGTCGTCGTTGACGGCTCGCCACATCAGCCCTTCGGTGATGCCCGCGATCCACATCGACACGGCGTACAGCACGACGCCGATCGTCGAGGTCCAGAAGTGCACGTCGATGAGCTTCGTCGAGTACATGCTGTCGCGGTTGTAGAGCCGCGGCAGCAGACAGTAGACCGAACCGATCGTCATCATGGCGACCCAGCCGAGCGCGCCCGAATGCACGTGTCCGATCGTCCAGTTGGTGTAGTGCGAGAGCGCGTTGACGGTCTTGATCGACATCATCGGACCCTCGAAGGTCGACATGCCGTAGAACGACAGCGAGACGATCATGAACTTCAGGATCGGGTCGGTGCGGAGCTTGTGCCAGGCGCCCGACAGCGTCATGATGCCGTTAATCATGCCGCCCCAGGACGGCGCGAGCAGCACGACCGAGAACACCATGCCGAGCGTCTGCGCCCAGTCGGGCAGCGACGTGTAGTGCAGGTGATGCGGACCCGCCCACATGTAGATCGCGATCAGCGACCAGAAGTGCACGACCGACAAACGGTAGGAGTACACGGGACGTCCCGCCTGCTTGGGGACGAAGTAGTACATCATCCCGAGGAAGCCGGCCGTCAGGAAGAATCCGACGGCGTTGTGGCCGTACCACCATTGCATCATCGCGTCGACGACGCCCGTGTAGATCTGGTAGGACTTCGTCAGCGTCACGGGCACGGCGAGGTTGTTGAAGATATGCAGGATCGCGACCGTGATGATGAACGCGCCGTAGAACCAGTTGGCGACGTAGATGTGCTTGACGCGACGCTTGATGATCGTGGCGAAGAAAACGATCGCATAGGCCACCCACACGACGGCGATCAGGAGGTCGATCGGCCATTCGAGTTCCGCGTATTCCTTGCTCTGGGTAATGCCAAGCGGCAGCGTGATGGCTGCCAGCAGGATAACAAGTTGCCAGCCCCAGAACGTGAACGACGCCAGCTTGTCGAATGCGAGCCTGACGTGACAGGTGCGCTGCACGACATAGTAGGACGTCGCGAACAGCGCCGAGCCGCCGAATGCGAAAATGACCGCGTTCGTGTGCAGCGGCCGCAGCCGGCTGTAGGTCAAAAACGGCAGGTCGAAGTTCAGTGCCGGCCAGATGAGCTGCGCGGCCAGCACGACGCCGACAAGCATGCCGACGACGCCCCAGACCACGACCATGATCGTGAACTGGCGAACCACCGTGTCGTTGTATTGAGATTTCGTGTCCAAAGGACGGCCCCTCGTTCTCGTGTCGCATATTGCGTCAACTCCGAGAGGCCTGCGAAAGGCAGGAACGGCCTCTTGGACGTCGCCGCATTTTTGAATTTTCCGGAGTATAGCCCTCGAAGCCTCGCGCAGGCTATCAGCGGGGTAGGAAGCCACCTATACGTGAGGTTACGTATGGATTCGGCAGCATGAGAAATACTCTCATTTGATGTGACTTTCACCCTATAATTCGCGCTGCAGTAAGATCATTCCATGTCCTCATCCATGTCCATGACAGACCTGCCTGAAGCAGTCGTTAGCGAGCTTCTGCATTCGACGAGCGACGCCGCCATCGTCACCGACGAGGCCGGTATGATCCAGTTCGTCAATCGCAGCGCCGAGGACCTGTTCGGGTACTCGTCCGAGGAACTGGTCGGCAAGCCGGTCGAAATCCTGATGCCGACCACGAACCGCGCAAGGCACGAGCGCTTCCGGGACAAATACAAGCAGGCGCCGCACGCGAGGCCGATGCTTTCGGGCATGGAGCTGCACGGCTGCCGCAAGGACGGCACGAGTTTTCGCGCCGAGATCGCGCTGATTCCGGTCAAGACCGAAGACGGACTGCTCGTCGCCAGTACGGTGCGCGCGGTCGATACCGATGACGAATCGGAGGCCTACTTCCGGACCCTGCTCGACTCCGCGCCGGACGCGATGATCATCGTCGACAATGAAGGCAAGATCGCGATCGCGAACGGCCAGGCCGAAGCCATGTTCGGTTACCAGCGCGCCGAACTCATGGGCCGGCCGATCGAGATGCTGTTGCCGGAGCGGCTACGGGAAGGGCATGTCCCCAGCCGCTCTGCCTTCCAGGCCGACCCGGCCGTGAGGCCGATGGGCAACGGACAAAAGCTCCTGGCGCTGCGCAAGGACGGCGAGGAGTTTCCGGTGGAGATCAGCCTGAGTCCCGCGAAGACGGCGCACGGGCTGTTCGTTTCGAGCGTGATTCGCGACGTCACCGAGCGCAAGGCCATGGAGCAGCAAATCCTGGAGGCCAAGCAGGAGGCCGAGCGCGCGAACAAGGCCAACAGCGCGTTCCTGGCCGCGGCCAGCCACGACCTTCGGCAGCCAGTGCAGGCCCTGAGCCTGCTGAATGGGGCGCTCAGGCGAACGGTAAGCGATGGGCGTGCGATCGAGATGATCGATAGCCAGGCGCATTCGCTCACGGCGATGACCAATCTTCTGAATTCGCTGCTCGACATCAGCCGGCTCGATGCCGGCGCGGTTACGCCGGAGGTTGAAGACTTCCCGATCCGGCGAATCGTCGATCGGCTTTCGGCCGAGTTCAGCCGCCAGGCGCAGCACAAGGGGCTCGTTTTCGAATCGCAGGGCTGCGACGCCGTGGTCCGCTCGGACCCCAACCTGCTCGTCGAGATCATCCAGAACTTCGTCTCGAACGCGATTCGCTATACCGAGTCCGGCAGCGTCCGGATGAGTTGTCACAACGACAGGGACAACTGCGTGCTCACGGTGGCCGACACCGGCGTCGGCATCGACGACGATCAGCGCGACGAGATCTTCCGCGAGTTTCACCAGATCCGCGACGGCAAGGGTAGCCAGGAGGGCTTCGGTCTGGGCCTCGCCATCGTCAAGCGCCTGGCCGATTTGCTCGGACACCGCATCGAGGTGCAATCGAAAGTCGGCGAAGGCTCCGAGTTCGCTGTCCACGTGCCGCTGGTGGCGACCGAATCGGCCGGCGCGGCCCAGCGCCGCGGCGGACAAACCGACGAGCCCGCTGAAAATGGCGCAACCGGCGGCCTGATCGTACTGATCGAGGATGACGTCAACGTCGCCAACGCCTGGGGCCTGCTTCTGGAGGCCGAGGGCTATCTCGTCGCGAGCGCCCGATCGGCGCGCGAGGCGCTCGATCTGGCTATTGAGCTCGACTGCGTACCCGACCTACTGATATCCGATTACCACCTGATCGACGGGTCAACGGGCGTCGAGGCGGTCGCCAGGGTTCGCGAGCACTATGGACACGAGATTCCGGCCTTCGTCGTGAGCGGCGATACCTCGAAAGTCGTCAAGGACGCCCGGCTGCTCGAAAACTGCACGCTGATGAGCAAGCCCGTCGACACCGCCAGGCTGCTGACCATGGCCGGCGAGGCTATCGACAGCGGCCGTATCGAGGCTGACTAGCAGGCTGTCGAAGAACTGCGTTTTTCAACAGACTGCTAGCGTCCGGGCAACGAAGCCGCTCCTACGACAGTATTGGAGTCTTGACACAGCCTGCTCATGCGCGAGCCGACCGTCGTGCGCACGCCTATCCGAGGTCCTGAACGTCCAATTCGACCGGCGTCTGGAACCAGTCGGGCTTGACGATCAACAGGTCGCAGGGCAGGTGTTCGAGCGTGCGCTCCGCCGTCGCACCGATGAACAGGCGCTTCCAGCGATTGCGCGCGACGGCCCCCATCGTGACGACGTCGGCGCCGAGTTGCCCGGCGACCTCGGGTAGCTCTTCGTGGGCAAGGCCGGCGACCAGGTGTGCGCAACCATCCGCGATGCCATGGAACGACACGATTTCCTTGAACCGCTTCTCGTGCTCCTCGTGCATCTGCTGTTCGATCTCGTCGAACGGCAGGGATACCGGGATGTACGCGTTAGCGGTCGCCGTAGCGACGGCGATTCGCGGGTCGTAGGAGTGAAACGCGTGCACCGTGCCATCCACACAGTCGGCGAGGGCCTTGCTGAGCTGGAGGATCTCGTCGTCGAGCGCGGCCGGCTTGTCGTGCTCGTTCATCGGGTCTATCGCCGCGACGAACGTCGGTTGTGCCTTGACCTCGCGCGGCTTGACCAGCCACAGCGCCATCGGGCAGGTCCGGATCAGGTTCCAGTCCGTATTGGTCAGCAAGGCCCGGGACACGGAGCTGTGGTGATGCGTGTCCTTGAAGACGATGTCGGCGTCCACGGCTACCGCGTGGCGCACGATACCCTCGTGCAGCGGATGGTCCCAGATCGCCGACGTACGAACGACGACGTCGTCCTCGCGGTAGGGCTCTGCCAGCTCCTCGAGGTACTTCGACTGACCGTCCATGAGCTCGGCGCGCGCTTTCTCGAGCGACGGCGAGTCGAACAGCCGATCGCCGCTCAGGTACTCGTTGTAGTAGCAAACCAGTAGCTCGAGCTCGGCGCCGGCGTGCTTCGCCAGCCAACCCGCGCGTGCCAGCGCGGGCTGCTCGGCTACCGTGGGATCAATGACGGCCAGTACGCGGGAAATGCTTTGCATGGCGGTTCCTGTCAACGATACGCACGAGGGAATCGTGTCGGGTTTCTGTCGTTCTGCCCCCGCGCGGTCCGGGCAGGGGCTCCAAAGAATACGAGAAGGTCACTGCTGTACCAAGAAAAACTAGGCTTCCGCCGGGGTGCGAGCCATACGGCCTGTTGCCTAGCGTCTAACGGTTTTTACCTACCTCCTCCGTGGCTTCGCATAGTGGCTTGTACCGATACTGGTCCGCCGGCCGAAAACCCTATAGTAAAACGCTTTCGTCCTTCGGAGCGGTTTATGGATGCGGCGAGACAGTCAGCGCTGAAGGCTAGCATGCTGGTTAAGAAGGAAGAGCTCGAAGGCCGGCTCGATCGGATAACCACCAACGTTCGCCGTGGCTATGCCGCCGACTCCGGGGAGCGCGCAAAGGAGATGGAGGACAGCGAAGTCGTCGATGCGCTGGGCAACGAGGCGCGAGACGAGGTCCGGAAGATCTCCGCGGCCCTGGAGCGCATGGAGCAGGGCAGTTTCGGCGTCTGCCTCGCGTGTGGCGGCGCGATCCACGATGCGCGTCTCGAGGCATACCCGTACGCCAGGCATTGTATCGACTGTGCCAACGAGGATGAGCGGGCGGCGGCCAGGCCGGCCGGCTGACTCACGACACTAGTTCTGGCTCGCCAGGTGCATCTTGACGAGATCGGCGAGCGAGCGAGCCTGCATTTTTTCCATGACCCGCGCACGGTGAATCTCCACCGTCCGCTGGCTCACACCGAGTTCGTAGGCAATGACCTTGTTCGGCTTGCCCGTGACGACCAGGTCGAAGACCTCGCGTTCGCGGTTGGTCAGCTTGGCAACGCGCTCGGCTACGATGGCATTGGCGTTTTTGGCCTCACGCTGCTCGCGGTCGGTCTTGAGCGCTTCGCCGATCCGGTCGAGCAGGTCCTGGTCGCGAAACGGCTTCTGGATGAAGTCGACGGCGCCTTTTTGCATCGCCTCGACGGCCATCGGGACGTCGCCGTGACCCGTAATGAAGATGACCGGCAGCGTGTTGCCGCGAGTGAGCAGCTCCTGCTGCAGTTCGAGCCCGCCGAGTCCGGGCATACGAATGTCGAGCACGAGGCAGCCCGCGCGGTCATCGTCGACGGCCGACAGGAATTCGTCGCCGGAGCCGAAAATCTCGTGGCTCAAGCCGACCGAGTCCATCAGCGCCTGCATGGCGAAGCGTATCGCGGGGTCGTCGTCGACCACGAAGACGGTTGGAGCCGATTCCTGTGATTTGGTCATCGGCGAAGATTTGACCAGAATGGCCGCCCATTTGCGAGCGCAACGCTCCGCCCGCACGCTTCCCTAGCCCGCATCCGTCACCGATTACACGGGCCCTCGCTTGTCTTTTGTTTGCTCAAAACTTTTTCCTCAGTTGGCAATACATTGAGTATTACGCGCCTTCGGAAAAACCCTTGAGCAAACAAAATCCTGCCCGATCATCCCGCGAATCGGTGACGGATGCGGGCTAGAGCCAGTCGAAAAACGATTCAGCCGGCACATCGCCGCGGCAGAAACGCTGCTGAAGACTTCGCTTGCCGCTCCGAAACAGCCGCTGTTCGCGCATTCGGCCCGGATCCGAGACCGATTCGCGAACTCGGATTAGAGAAGCTTCTCTTCGACGACGGACGGCCACTCGTCACGGAGACTGGTCGCGTACGGTCCTGTGCCTGGCTTGCGCCGGAACGCGTCTCGGACGATTTCCGCGAGCTTTTGCGAAAGTGACGGGTTTCTGTTGCTTTCCACATAGAGGTTCACCATGGTCGGCCGAAGTTGTGGCAGTACGCCTTCGCCGACGCGTTCGCAGTTGGGAAGATGTTGGGATTCGATCGTCGTCGTGACCGCCAAATCCGCGGAAACCAATGCTTGAATGGTCGCTTCCGTGTCCGTATCGCCGACGAACTGCCAGGCCACTCCGCTCTTTGTCAACGAACGCATCAGCTCCGGCTTCAAAGCACAATTGTTGCAGATCGCAATTGGCAACGGCGTCAGATTCCAGGCATTGCCGTTCCGGGCGCCCCACCAACACAGATTGGCGCGCAACAACAATTCTCCACCTCGTCGCGCGCGCTCCTCGGTTGCCAGGAACAGGTCGAGCTTGCCGTCCTCGAACTGTGCCCTGAGGCTTTTTGTGAGTGCCGTAACCAGGTTGACCTTGATTCGTGGATATCGTCGACGAGCTTCTCGAAGTACGAAGGGTACTTGCGGATTCAAGAGATCCGGTGGGACGCCGATCGACAACTCACCTTCGAACTCGTCGTTGGTCAGACGCCCCCAGGCCTCATCGTTTATCGCGAGCAGCCTCCGCGCATAACTGACGAGCTGCTCACCGGCGTCCGTGATCACGATGCCGCGCCCTTTGCGCCGTAGCAGCTTCACGCCTGTCAGGTGCTCCAGTCGTTTGATCTGCATGCTGACCGCGGACTGCGTCAGGTTAATCTGAGCCGCCGCACTCGTGACGCCCTGCGTGTCTGAGATGGCGACCAGGCTTCGGAGCGCGGCAAGATCAAGGTGTTTCATCCATCAGGCCCTCGGATCGGTGTGATCACACATCGTCGATAGTCTTCGCCGTTTCCGGCTGCCATGATACATCGAGATTCCTGAACGGAAGCAAAGATTTTATCAATTAATTTGATGAGTAGTATCATGGTAGCTAATCGAAATGTATTCCTGCTGTCGGTGATCCTTGCAATGTGCGCGGGCTGTGTCGGCTCGAGCGGCATCCAATCGCGCGACCTGCGGCCTGCCTGCCCGGCCCAGGCCGCGTACTATTGCGAGCAGGAGTTTCGCACGCGCCCGGCGAAATGCGCCTGCGTCAGCGCCGACGACCTCAGGCGCACCTTGTTGAGATAGGTCCTGGCCCGCATCCGTCACCGATTTGCGGGCTAGTCCAGGTGCTTGGAGAAACGTGCCGAGGCGGCCGTCATCGCCACGGCCGTGAAAGCCGCCAGGTAGGCCACGTCTGCCAGCATGTCGCCGAGTCGCGCATCGCGCAGCATGATGCCCCGCGTCAGGCGGATGAAGTGGGTATTCGGCAGCACCTCGCCCAGGTACCGGGCGACCGTCGGCATCCCATCGAACGGAAACATGAACCCGGACAGCAGAATCGATGGCAGCAGGATGAACACGGTCATCTGCATCGCCTGGAACTGCGTGTGCACGGCCGTCGAAATGAACAGGCCCAGCGACAGGTTGGCGGCGATGAACAGGGCGGCGGCTCCGTATAGATGCGCGACGCTGCCGCGGATCGGCACGTCGAACAGCAGCATGCCGACCACGAGGATCAGCGCGAGCTGTACGAGTCCGATCAGGATGTAGGGAATGACCTTGCCGATCATGAGCTCTGCCGAGCTGACCGGCGTGTTGATCAGAAGCTCGAGGTTACCGCGTTCTCGCTCGCGCACGATTGCGACGGCCGTGAACAGCATCATCGTCATCGTGAGAATGACGCCCATCAGCCCCGGCACGATGTTTACCGGCGTCCTGCGCTCCGGGTTGTAGTATGCGCGGACCTCTATGTTGCCGCTCTGCCGGTCGGAGGTCGCGGCGGGTCCATAGTCCACGGGCATGGACCTGAGCTGGTTCGCGACGCCGAGGATGGTCGGATCGCTGCCATCGACGAGGAGCTGCACCGCGGCTCGATTGGCATCGATGCTGCGACGGTCGAAGTCATGCGGTATCGCGACGCCGATCGAGATGCGTCCGGCGCGCAGCAATTCCTCGAGGTCCCCGGGGTCTTCGACCCGATCGACGATACGCACGACCTGGCTCTCGGCCAGGGATGCAACGAACTGTCGCGACAGGTGCGTATCGGCCCGGTCGGCAACCGCGGCCTTGAGATTGCGCACGTCGGTATTGATCGCATAGCCGAACAAGAGCATCTGCACGATCGGCAGGCCGATCACCATGCCGAAGGTCAGGCGGTCTCGTCTGAGCTGCCGCACTTCCTTCTTGATGATGGCCGTCAGGCGCGACAGCGAAATCATGCCGCCTCCCTCCGGTCCTTCATCGTGGCCGCGACGAATACGTCTTCGAGCGTCGGCCGGGAGTCCACGACGGCCGCCCGAATGCCGGCATCCTCGAGCGGTTTCGACACGACGCCAATCGGGTCGCCGACCGTGTCGGGCACGAGGACTCTGAGCTGCACGCCGAGCTGCGTGACGCTTGCGATCGTATCGATCGCCAGGAGTCGCGCCTGCGCTCCGTACGGATCATCGGCCGATACTTCGACCACGCGCATGCCGGTATCGGCCTTGAGGTCCTCGGGTGTACCGTCGGCCACCTTGACGCCCCGGTCGAGGATCGCGAGCCTGTGGCAGCGTTCGGCTTCGTCCATGTAGTGCGTGGATACCATGATCGACGTGCCGCTTTCCGCCAGCCGGAACAGGTTGGCCCAGAAGTCTCGGCGGCTCTGCGGGTCGACGGCACTCGTCGGCTCATCCAGGAGCAGCAGCTCCGGGTGGTGCAGGACCGCGCACGCGAGCGCGAGCCGCTGCTTCTGGCCGCCGCTCATCGTGCCGGCGAGCTGGTTCCGCTGTTCGACGAGCTTGTAGCGGTCGAGCAGTTCGTCGAGGCGTTGCCGCCGCCGGCCGGTCGGGTAGGAATAGATCTCGGCGATGAACATCAGGTTCTCGAGCACGGTCATATCGGCGAACAGCGAAAATTTCTGCGTCATGTACCCGATCTTCGATTTCAGGTGCCGCGCATCGCCCGGGATCCGCGTGCCGAGCACGGACGCGGATCCTGCGCTCGGCGGCAGCAATCCGCACAGCATGCGAATGGTCGTCGACTTGCCGGAGCCGTTGGGGCCCAGGAAGCCGTATATCTCTCCGCGAGGCACGTCGAGATCCAGCGACGACACGGCCACGAGCTTGCCGAACTGCTTGGTCAGTCCGCGGGCCTCGATCGCGAATTCCGACGGCGATTCCACGTCGATCAACGCGCCGGCTGGTCGAGGCCGAGTTCGACTTCGACCGGAACGCCGTCCGGCAGGCGGTCCTCGAGTCCCTCGAGATCGATCTTGGCCAGGAAACTCAGGCGCCCGCGGTCGCGCTCGGTCAGCGCGAAGTAGGGCGTGAACGCCGCTTCGCTCGATACCCATCGCACGCGCCCTGCGATCACCGGCTCGAGACCGTCGACAAACACGCGCGCCGCCTGTCCCGTCGTGACACGGGCGCGCAGCGCCTCGGGAATGAACACCTGCGCGTAGGGTTGTTCGCCGCCGAGCATGATCATGACGGGCTGCCCCGGCATCGGGCGCTCGCCGAGTTCGAACAGGCGCACATCGGTGATGCCGTCGGCCGGCGCGCGAATCGTGTGCCGCTCGAGATCGACTTTCGCGGCGTCGCGGCGAGCCTCGGCCTGGCGCACGGCGCTTTCGGCCTGCGCGAGTTGCTCGAGTGTCGTTCCGGCCAACAGCTCCTCGAGGCGGGCGCTGCGCTGGCCGACCAGTGCCTGTGCCGCTTCCAGGTCGGCCGTGGCGCGATCGAGATTCTCGGGCGAGGCCAGTTTCCTTTCTTCGAGCTCGGTCGCGCGCCGGTGCTGTGCCACGCGAAACTCGAGGTCCCGCTCGGCGCCTTCGAGATCGGCGCGGGCGGCGTCGATTTGCTCGCTGCGGGGCCCGCGCACGAGCTCGTCGAGCCGCGCCCCGGCCTGGTCGAGTGCGCCTTCGGCCTCGGCCAGCCTGGCCCGGGCCCGCGAGTCGTCCTGCCGCATCAGGGCATCGCCGGCGCTGACCGCGACGCCTTCTTCGGCAAGCACGGCGACGATCGGCTCGCTGAATTCGGCGGCCAGTTCCATGCGGTCCGACGTAAGCTCGCCGACAATTCGGTGGCTCTCGTTTTCGCCGCTGCAGCCCTGGCAGAGCAGAACGACGGCGATCGGGAAGACGAGTGGCTTAAGCTTCATGGCTCGACTCCTTCAGGCCTTTATGTGCTCGAGGATCATGTCCATGTGTGCTTCGATCAGCCGGTCGGTGTCGAGCGAGCGCTTGACGAACACCATCTTCCAGATGGCCGAAAGGAGCATTGGCGCGACGATGAGCTGCGGCATGTCATTGACCGCCGTGCGGCGGAATTCGCCCGTTTCGATGCCGCGCTCCAGAAAACGGCGCAGCATCGCAAGGCCGCGCCCCACGACGTTCTCGTAGTAGTACTCGAGCAGATCCGGGTGCCGGTGGCCCTCGGCAATCAGCAGGCGCAGCACGATCGAGATGCGCGAACCCGGAATGCGCTGCATGAACGCAACCATCGGGCCGCGCAGAAACGCTTCGGCCGTGAGCTCCGTACTGTCGACTTCGTCGATCAGCGAGTCGATTCGTCGAACCACGACGCCGCGAATCACGGCCTTGAACAGTTCTTCCTTGGTTTTGAAATACAGGTAGGTGAGACCCTTGCTGACCCCGGCGCGCTTCGCGACTTCGTCGACGCGCGCGGCCGCGTAGCCCTTCTCGGCAAAAACCTCGAAGGCGGCCTCGGCGATTTCCTTGGGACGGTCTTCCTTGCGTCGCTGGTAACGCGGTTCGGTGGGCACGGCCGACACCTTAATGACTCAATGGTCAGTAAAGTGTAATTGATGACCTTCAGGTCAGCAAGAGATTTCGGCGTCTGCCGGCCGCATCCGGGGACCGGCGCGGCTATCGGCCGCCGCTTGTTGCATAATCCGCGCCATGTTCAGCTACTTAGACCCCACGGTGCGCGAGCGCCTGATCGCCGCCGGCACGCTGTTCCGGATCGATCGCAACGGCCAGCGGATCGACATGGCCGCGCCCTCCGGCAACGGGGATACGATCAGTATCTTGGGCCCGATCCCGCTGCCGCTCGACATCGGCGGACGCACGCTCAACGTCACCTGGTTTGCCTCGGTCCGCAATACCGAGCTCAAGAAGGTTCAGGAACTCGCCGACGAACTGCGCGCGGCCGATGCGCAGCAAAGCTTCGCGTCGCTCGCCTCGGCGATGGCCGTGAACAGCGTGCTGCTGCTCGGCGATCCTAAGTCCTGGACCGAACCGCTGGTTCGTGTGCACTCGAGTTGCCTGACCGGAGACGTGTTCGGTTCGGAGCGCTGCGAATGCGGCCCGCAGCTTATGGAGGCGCTCGAGCGTCTCGACGCGGACGAACAGGGTGGCGCGCTCGTCTACATGTCCGGTCACGAAGGGCGCGGCATCGGCCTCTGGGCGAAGGCGGCTACCTACCTCCTGCAGGACGCGGGTGAGAACACGTACCAGGCGAATCGCTCGCTAGGGCTGCCCGACGACAGCCGCGACTTCAGCGATGCGGCGGCGCTGCTCAAGTACTTCGTCGGTGACCGGCCGATTCGCCTCCTGACCAACAATCCCAAGAAGATCGACGATCTGGGCGCGCACGGCATCGCCGCGATCACGCCCGTCAAGCACGTCCACGGCGTGCGCCAAAGCAATCGGCGCTATCTCGAAGCCAAGCGCGGCTGGGGCCATCGCATCGACCCGCAGGACATCGGGGACGATTGACGCTGTGACTACTGGCGCCAGAGCCTCGGGTTGCCCGGGTCGCGCTCGCTGGATGCGCGAAACGGATTGATGTCGATGCCGCCGCGGCGCTGGTAACGGGCGTATACCTCGAGGTCGACAGGCGCGCAGTGTGACCGGATGTCCGAATAGATTCGCTCGACGCAGGCCTCGTGAAAGTCCTGGTGGCGACGGTAGGACACGACGTAGCGCAGCAGGCTTGCGGCGTCTATCGCGGGGCCCGAGTAGCGAACCAGCAGGCTGCCAGTATCGGGCTGGCCCGTGACCGGGCACAGGCTCCTGAGCGCATGCGTGTAGAGTGCCTGATCGGCGACGGAGTCGCCGCCGGCGGCCAGCAGCCCGGGATCGACGTCGAAGGCTTCGCAGTCGACGTCGAGCGCATCGAGGCAGGTGCCGGGCAGCGTCGCGATCTCGTCCGGGGCCGGGTCGGCCGCCTCGACAATGCGAATCTCGACGTCACTTCCGGCGGCCGCCGACAGGTCGCCGCGAATGATCCCGGCGACGACATCGGCCCCGGCGTGGCGGCTCATCGCGAAAGAGTTCAGGTATAGCTTGAGCGATTTCGACTCGACAATGTTCGGACTGTCGGCCGGGACGCGAATCTCGGCGCTCGCCGCCACGGGCTGGCCGTTCGGCTTGAGCCAGGTCAGCTCCCAGGCGTTCCAGATGTCGACGCCGACGAACGGCAACGGCTCCGCGATGCCGAGCTTGTCCCGCGCGTCCGAGCGCGCGATCGGGAACAGGACCGCCGGCGCGTATTCGTCCGGGTAGTCCGTATCCCTGCCCAGAGGCAGTTCGTCATTCATCCGACGTGTGTCCTATTGGCGATGGGCAAAGTGTACAATAGCCGCCTTTTGTCCCGGCGCGATCCATGCTCCATCTTCTAGCCAACGCCCACGTCTTCGATCCCAAGGACCTGGGCGTTCGCCACCTGCTGATCGGCGGCGGCAGACTGCTGGCGATTGTCAACGACCCCGATGACGTTTCGGTTCCGGGCCTCAAGCTTACCGACCTCGACGGCCGGCGGCTGACACCCGGGCTCATCGACGGGCATGCGCACCTGACCGGCGGTGGCGGTGAGTCGGGCTTCGCGAGCCGCGTGCCGCCCGTTCCGTTGTCGCACTTCACGCGCGCCGGCATTACGTCGGTCGTCGGCGTACTTGGCACCGACGATACGACCCGCTCGACGCGCTCGCTGGTCGCGGCCGCGTACGGGCTTCGCGAACAGGGCCTGAATGCGTATTGCCATACCGGCGGCTACCACGTGCCGCCCGTCACGTTGACGGGCAGCGTTCGCGACGACATCGTGTTCGTCGAGCCGATCATCGGCGTCGGCGAGCTCGCCCTGAGCGATCACCGCTCGAGCCAGCCCACCTTCGATGAACTCGTTCGTATCGCCGGCGACGCGCACGTCGCGGGTCTGATGACCGGCAAGGCCGGCGTCGTGCACCTGCACCTGGGCGACGGCGCCCGCGGTCTCGAGCTCGTGCGCCGCGCCCTCGACGAGACCGAGCTGCCGCCCCGTGTGTTCAATCCGACACACGTGAATCGCAGGCGCGCGCTGTTCGACGAAGCCCTCGAACTCGCGGCGCGCGGATGCGTCGTCGACCTGACGGCATTCCCGGTGGAAGAGGGCGAGGACGCCTGGTCGGCCGACGACGGTCTCATTCGTTACCTGGACTCGGGCGCCCCGCGCGACAACGTGACCGTGAGTTCCGACGGCGGCGGCTGCCTGCCCGTATTCAACGAGCAGGGTGAGATGCTGTCGATGGACATTGGCGCGCCGGCGAACCTGGCTTCGGCCCTGACGGCGCTGCTCGACTCGGGTGCGTCCCTCGAAGACGTGCTGCCCGCGTTCACCGAGAATGTCGCGAGGCTTCTGAAGCTTCACGATCGCGGCCGCGTCATCATCGGCGGCGCGGCCGATTTCATCGTCCTCGACGAAAACAATCGCATCCACGACGTCATGCTCGGCGGCCGCTGGCACGTCACGGCCGGCAGCGCGGTTGTCGCGGGGCCGTTCGAGCAGCAATCCGACTAAAGACCGCAACGCCTCACTATGCCTTCAGATACCACAGACGGCCGCGAGCGCGGCTACATCATTCCCATCGGCGGCGCCGAGGAAAAGCTGCATGACCCCGAGATTCTCGATCGCTTCGTCGAGCTGTGCGGCGGCAAGTCGGCCAGGATCAGCATCATCCCGACCGCGTCCGAACTAGAAGACACGGGGCGCAACTACGAGAAACTGTTTCGCAAACTCGGCGTGCCGCACGCGCAGGTGCTGCCGTTCGAGACGCGTGAGGACTGCGAGCACAGCGAGTACCTCGATTACATCGATCGCTCGGACGGCGTGTTCATGACCGGCGGCAACCAGCTCAGGCTGTCGACGACGCTCGGCGGCACCGAGGTCGCGCAGCGCATACGTCGCCGCAACGCGGACGGTATGCACGTCGCCGGGACGTCGGCGGGTGCGGCGTTCATGCCCGAACACATGATCGCGGGCGGCTCCGAAGGCAGCACCCCGAGCCCCGACATGGTGACCCTGGCGCCGGGGCTCGGGCTCACCAACAAGTTCATCATCGACCAGCACTTCCGCCAGCGCGACCGGCTCGGCAGGCTGCTGACTGCGCTGGCCTACAATCCGTTCGCGGTCGGCATCGGCCTGGACGAGGATACGGCGGCGTTCATCCGCCCGGACGACGAGCTCGAGGTGGTGGGCAGCGGCGGCATTACCGTGATCGACCCCACCGATCTGAGTTACAGTTCGATGGACAGGGCACGACGTGGCGAGCCGGTCAGCCTGATCAACGTCAAGCTGCACATCCTGGTGTCTGGCGGACGTTTCGAGATCGCGACCCGCCGCGCCCAGGCAGAAGAATAACCGCCGCGGGAAACCGCCGACGGCGGCGAAGTCGGGACCAAAACAATGAAGATAGTCACCACCAATGTGTACGTCGGGCCGAACCTGTATGCCCACTTTCCGGTCATCAGGCACGTACTCGACCTGGGCGAGCTCGAGGACTGGCCGACCGGCAGACTCGGCGAGGACTTCGTCGGTCCGCTGCTCGACATGCTGCCGGGTCTCAACGAGCACGGCTGTTCGTATCGCGAGCCCGGCGGTTTCGTGCGCCGGCTGCGCGAAGACGAGGGCACCTGGCTCGGTCATGTCATGGAGCACGTCGCTATCGAACTGCAGAACGTGGCGGGCTCGGCCGTCACGTTCGGCCGCACGCGTTCGATCGAGGGTCAGCCCGGTCACTACAACATGGTATTCCAGTACAAGGACAAGGCCGTCGGCCGGGAAGCCAGCGATCTCGCGCTGAAGCTCATCCACAGCCTGTTGCCGGACGAGATCAGGCCGAAGGGATCGCCGGACGCGAGCTGGGACTTTGCCGGGGAGCGCGACAGTTTCATCCGCTACGCGCAGCGGCGCGCACTGGGGCCGAGCACGGCGTCGCTCGTGGCGGCCGCCGAGGAGCGCAACATCCCGTGGCTGCGCCTGAACCAGTACAGCCTGGTTCAGTTCGGCTACGGCCGCTACCAGGAACGGATCCAGGCGACGACGACGAGCAACACGAGCAATATCGCGGTCGAACTCGCCGGCGACAAGGAAGAGACCAACGGCACCCTGCGGGACCTCGGTCTGCCCGTGCCGAAGCAGATGATCGTGCGCAGCGCCTCACAGGCCGTGCGGGCGGCGGAGCGCATCGGCTACCCGGTCGTCGTCAAGCCGCTGGCCGGCAACCACGGCCGCGGGGTGTCCACCAACCTCAAGACTCCCGACGAGGTCGAGACCGGCTTCAACAAGGCCTCCGAGCACGGCCGCTCGATCATTGTCGAAAGCTATATCGAGGGCTTCGACCACCGGCTGCTCGTGATCGACGGCGAATTGGTCGCGGCGGCGAAGCGCGAACCCGGCCACGTCGTCGGCGACGGCACGCACACGATCGAGCAGCTGGTTGCCATCGTCAACGAGGACCCGCGCCGCGGCGTGGGCCACGAGAAGGTGCTTACTCGCCTCGAGTTCGATCACCAGGCCGAGCGGCTCCTCAAAAAGCTCGGCTACGATAAGGACACGGTGCCCGCGGACGGGGAAATCGTTTACCTGCGGTCGACCGCCAACCTGTCCACGGGCGGCACCGCGATCGACGTGACGGACACCATTCACCCCGACAACCGCGAGATGGCGATACGCGCGATCAAGGCGATCGGCCTCGACATCGGCGGCGTCGATTTCCTGTGCAACGACATCACCGAGTCGTATCGCGACGCGGGCGGTGCGATCTGCGAGGTCAACGCCGGCCCCGGGTTCCGCATGCACGTGGCGCCGAGCGAGGGCACACCGCGCGATGTCGGCGGTGCCGTCGTCGACATGCTGTTCCCGCCCGATGCGCCGAGCCGCATACCGATCGCGGCCGTCACGGGCACCAACGGCAAGACGACGACGTCGCGCATGCTCGCGCACATCCTGAAGCTCAGCGGCCGCACGGTCGGGCTGACCTCCACCGACGGCGTCTATATCGATGGCAAGCTCAGCGTGTCCGGCGATATGACCGGGCCGGTGTCGGCGCAGATGATCCTGCGCGACCCGTCGGTCGACGCGGCCGTCATGGAGGTCGCGCGCGGCGGCATGCTGCGCAGCGGCCTGGGCTTTCCCGAAGCCGACGTTGCCTGCTGCCTGAACGTGTCGGCCGACCACCTGGGACTGGGCGGCATCGACACGATCGAGCAGCTCGCGCGGGTAAAGCGCGTGCCCGTCGAGATCGCGAAGCGCGCCGCGGTGCTCAACGCCGACGATGCGAACTGCCTGCAGATGGCGGACTACACCGAGGCCGAGAAACTATGCTACGTGACGATGAATTCGTCGCACCCGCTCGTAAAGCAGCACATCCAGGCCGGCGGTCAGGCCTTCGTGCTCGAGCAGGGCATGAACGGTCACATGATCACGATCTACGACAACGAGAGCCATACGCCGCTCCTGTGGACGCACCTGATTCCCGCGACGATCGAGGGCCGCGCCCTGCACAACGTGCAGAACGCCATGTTCGCGGCCGCGCTCGCGCTGAACCTCGACCTCAGTCTCGAGGACATCCGTCACGGCCTGCGTACCTTCGACTCCACGTTCTTCCAGGCGCCGGGCCGCATGAACATCTACAACGAACACCCGTTCCGCGTCATTCTCGACTACGCGCACAACCCGGCCGCCGTGCGCGCGATGTGCACGCTCGTGGACCGTTTCGAAGTCGACGGCAAGAGAACCGTCGTGCTGGCGGCGCCGGGCGACCGGCGCGACGAGGACATTCGCGAGATCGCCGAAATTGCCGCGGGGCACTTCGATCGCTTCATCCTGCGCTGCGACGACAATCGCCGCGGCCGCGGGCCTGACGACGTCGCGATCATGCAGAAGAACCGGCTGCTGGAGCTCGGCATTTCCGCCGACCGCATCGAGGTCATCCCGGACGAGCAGGAGGCGACGACCCGGGCGCTCGAGTCCGCCGACGTCGGCGATCTCGTGCTGATCCTGGGCGACAATATCAAGCGCACCTGGAAGCAGATCATCTACTTCAACTCGGGCGCCAAGGTGGACTCGAAGGACGCGAAGGCGACGGCGACGATCGAGCTGCCCGACGTCGAGGGCTTCGAGATCGACGACGATATCGAGATCATCAGCGACGAGCGCGGCGTGCGCATCGCCCGCGGCGAAGAAGCCGACTGAGGCCACGCCGGTGCAGTTTCTCGATGCGCGACGACTGACCGGCCCGAGCCTGCTGTTCGACGGTCCCGCCGCGATTCTCGACGTCGAGTGCGAGCCCGGTGAGATCGACGCGGTCGACGCCCTGTGGCGGGCCAGCGTCAACGAGATGAGCGACGCGCTCGGCTGGCCGATGCCCGAGTTCGCGCGCCGGGATCTCGAAGGCGGGGTCAGCTTCGCGTTCACGGCGCCGATCGATGCGCTGTACGCGGCCTCGGAACTCAACGAGTGGGCGTGGCAGGTCATCGACGCGGAGTTCAACGGCACGGATGCGCCCGACTTCGACGCCACGCGCGAGGCTCTGTCGGCGTCGCGGGCCGAGGAAGCCAATCCCGCGCTGCTCGCGCTCGAGACCGCCGCGGCGGAGCACGGCGCACGCTTCCTGTGGGACGACGATGAGGTCTCGCTGGGGCTCGGTCGCACGGCACAGACCTGGCCATCGAGAGCACTACCGGACGTCGATGCACTCGACTGGGCGAGGTTCGAAGCCGTGCCGATCGGGCTCGTGACCGGCACCAACGGCAAGACCACGGCCGTTCGCCTCGCGACGCATATCCTGAGAACGGCCGGCCTGCACGTGGGGTCGAGCTCGACCGACTGGATCGCCGTCGACGACCGAGTCATCGACCGCGGCGACTGGTCGGGCCCGGGCGGCGCCCGAGCGGTCCTCAGGCAGCCCGAGGTCGACGTGGCGATCCTCGAATCGGCGCGCGGCGGGCTCTTGAGGCGCGGACTCGGCGTCAACAGGGCGGACGCGGCCCTGATCACGAATATCGCCGAGGACCACCTGGGCGATTTCGGCTCGCACACGATCGAGGAACTACTGGAGATCAAGTGGATCGTGAGCCGCGCCGTCCGCGACGACGGCGTTCTCGTGCTCAATGCCGACGATGAGCGCCTCGTGGCGCGGGCGCGGGACTACCCGGGCCGGATCACCTGGTTCGGGCTCGATCCGCGCGGCGAAGCGATGGCCGATGTGCTCGCGAAAGGCGGGCCGGCCTACGTGCTGGACGACACCGAGCTTACGCGCGTCGCGGGCGGCGAGCGGGAGCTCGTCTGCCACGACCGCGACATCGCGATCACGCTCGGCGGCGCCGCGCGGCACAACACGGCCAATGCGCTGGCGGCGGCGGCCCTGACCGAGGCGCTCGGCGCATCCCTGACGAGCATAAGAGCCGGGCTCCTGTCGATGTCGCAGGACGAGAATCCCGGACGCTGCAATGTCTACGACGCCGGCGGCACGCGCGTGCTCGTCGATTTCGCCCACAATCCCGCGGCGATGAGCGCACTGTTCGACATGGCGAGCGCGCTGCCCGCGAAGCGGCGGGTGCTGTGTTTCGGCCAGGCCGGCGACCGACCCGACGCGCTGATTCGCGAACTCGCGCGCGATGCGTACGCGATCGGACTCGACCGCGTCGTCGTCTCGGAACTCGCGAATTACCATCGCGGTCGCGAACACGGCGAGGTTTACGGCCTCATCCGCGACGAACTCATGAGACTCGGACTCGGCGGCGGCCAGATCGAGCACCACGAGACCGAAATCGAGTCGTTCGTCGCGGCGCTCGAGTGGGCCCGGCCCGGCGATCTCGTCATCATGCTGGCGCTCGGCGGCGCCGCGCCCGTGCACGACGAACTCAGGGCTCGCGGGGCGCTGTAATCTCGACACCCTCGACGAACGCGACGATCGTCGCGGCAACGTCGGCCGTCGATGCGGGCGAGAGGATGTCGCCGGCCAGAACGTGCGCACTCGGGTCGCCCGCATCGTCGATCTCGACGAGCCGCTTGGCCGGCGCCTCGATGGCCGCGAAGGCATCGAGGGCCGCCCGCGGGGATACGACCCGATCGTCGCGCGAGACGAACATGATGACGCGCTGATCGATCCTCGCCGGCAGCTTGCCGGCCGCGTGGTCGACGAGCCGCATGACTTCGACAACCGAATCGGTCGGGTAGGTCGTCGTCCAGTAACGCTCCTGCAGGTCGTTGTGCGCGGTCCAGCTGCGCGTGTCGCCGACCAGCAGTTTCGCGAGCAGGGGACCGCCCGGCCGGGTAAGGAATCTGGCGTTCGAATCGGCCGGCATGAGGTTCGGCGAGATCATCGCGAGCGTGTCCACGCTGCTCATCGACGGGTGTCCGAGCAGCGCGAGCGATAGCGTGCCGCCCGTGGACGTGCTCAGTACGATCAGACGCTCGCCGAGCGTCTCGCCGATGGCGAGTGCGGCCACGGCGTCGTCCAACCAGGTTTCGGCGCTGACGCCGGCCATCGGTTCCGTCGCATGGCCGTGGCCCGTGAGTCGTGTCTCAAAGAGGTTGGCATTCAGCGCATCGGCCAGCACGTCGGCAAGCGGTGCCGTCTCCTGCCGGGACGCCGAGAAACCGTGCAGGTGGACGACCGCGTAGTCGCTGCGCCGGCCCGGCGTCTGCCAGCGAATACGTTGTTCGGTGCCGCTGACGAGACCGTAGTTCGCATGTGCCCTGCGTTCGCGGCTTGCGATAAAGGCCTCGACGCCCGCATCGAGGTCGGGCAGGCCCGGCTCGTAGTCGCCGATGGGCGGAGGAGTCGTCATCCACAGGGCCGCGCCGATCGCTCCCGCCAGACCCAGAATGCTCAGCGCGCGCCGCAGGGTCCTACTCCATGTCCAGGATGATGTCCCAGTGCTCCTTGCTGACCGGCATGATCGACAGCCGGTTTCCCTTGCGCGTCAGGATCATGCCATCGAGCGCCGGGTTGGCCTTGAGTTCCTTGAGCGAGATCGCGCGCTTGAGCTTCCTCACGAACCTGACGTCGACGAGTATCCAGCGCGGATCGTCGGGATCGCTCTTCGGATCGTAGTACTTGCTCTCGGGATCGAACTGGAACGGGTCGGGATAGGCTTCGCTGGCGACCTTCATGAGGCCGACGATGCCGGGCTCCTTGCAGTTCGAGTGATAAAAGAACACGTCGTCGCCGATCTGCATGTCGTCGCGCATCATGTTGCGCGCCTGGTAGTTGCGGATGCCGTCCCAGGGTTCGCGCTTGTCGCGCTTCAAGTCGTCGATGCTGTAGGCATCGGGCTCGGATTTCATTAACCAGTAGGCCATCGTTGCGTTACGTCCAGGTTACGAAAAGGGGGCGCGGGATCCGAAAGACTCTGCTTCTTTGCCGGCACATACGATGCGGTCATGTCGTCTGCCGAGCGTGCGTCGATACGCGCATGGAACGCAAGCAGTCGACAGGCGATATGACCGCAACCCGTTCTTTTTACCACATTTTCGCTGGGCGAACGGCGTCGGGGCGAGGCCGGGCCGGGGCGCGCTCATAGGCGCGGGAGCCGTCCCACCGCGTGACCAGCCCCGCCGCCATTGCCCCGCGAGTGTACGCCGCCGATCGAGCCGGTTTTCCCGGCCGAGCGCGGCATTGCGGCGATCGCAGGAGCCGGTATGATCTACGCTCCTGACGGCTGGCGCCGGGGCTGTGCCCGGTCCGCCGTCGCCTCAGGAAGGGTAGTCCGATCGTTCGTGCGGAGTTGTCGATGACCAACGTCGTGTCAAATATCTTCGGGTCTTCGCCGGTCAGGCCGCTTGAAGACCACGTCGGAATCGTCAGCGATTGCGCGCAGAACCTCAAACCGCTGTTCGTCGCCGCCATCGGTGGCGACTGGGCCGCCGCCGAGCGCGTGCACGCCGAGGTCGAACATCTCGAGCAGCGTGCAGACGCGTTGAAAAAGCAGATTCGCCTGCATCTGCCGAAGAGCCTGTTCATGCCCGTGCCGCGACAGGATCTCCTGGAGCTGCTGCTCGCCCAGGACAAGATCGCCAACCTGACCCGCGACGTGGCCGGCACCATCCTGATCCGCAGGCTCGAGATCCCGGCGCCGATCGTCGACGACGTGCTGGCGTTCGTCGACCTGGTCGTCGAATCGGCGGAGCTCGCACGGCAGAGCGTCCACGAGCTCGACGAGCTGTTCGCGAGCGGCTTCCGCGGCGCCGAGGCCGAGCTCGTCGAGGGGCTGATCGAACGGCTCGACGCCATCGAGACCGAGACCGACCGGCGTCAGATCGAGATCGGCAAGAAACTCTTCGCGATCGAGGGCTCGCTCGATCCCGTGCACGTCGTCTTCCTGTACCGGGTCATCGAGCAGACCGGCGACGTCGCGGACATGGCCGAGAGCGTAGGGCGGCGCCTGGAAGTGCTGCTGGCTCACTGATTTATCCGGACAGGGCAGGGCCGCATCGACAGCGTCCGCCCAAGAACAACAAAAACGATGGGGTTGACGGCCGCCGGGCGACGGGATGGAAGCTGAACTCATATATATAGGACTGGCTGCCGTGTTCGGCATCTTCATGGCCTGGGGCATCGGCGCCAACGACGTCGCCAATGCCATGGCGACGTCGGTCGGATCCAGAGCGCTGACGATCAAGCAGGCGATACTGGTCGCGGCCGTCTTCGAGTTCCTGGGAGCCGTGCTGGCAGGCGGCGCCGTCACGTCGACGATCCGCAAGGGAATCGTCGACTCGAGCCTGTTGGAAGGATCTCCCGAACTCCTGATTTACGGCATGCTCTCGGCCCTGCTTGCGGCAGGCACCTGGCTGCTCGTGGCGTCGCGCAAGGGCTGGCCCGTGTCGACGACGCATTCGATCGTCGGTGCGATCGTCGGCTTTGCCGCCGTCGGCATCGGCGTCGACGCGGTCAAGTGGGGCCAGGTGGGCACGATCGTGATGAGCTGGGTCGTCTCGCCGCTCACGGCCGGCTTCATCGCCTTCCTGATCTACCAGTCGGTGCTGCGCCTGGTTCTGCAGCACGACAATCCGCTCGCCAGGGCCAAGCGCTGGGTGCCCGTGTACATCTTTCTCGCGGCGTTCACGATCACGCTCGTCACGATCCTCAAGGGCCTGAGCCACGTAGGACTCGATATCGATACGCGCGACAGCTATTTGCTGGCCGCAGGGATCGCCGTGATCATTGCCTCGATCGGCGCCTTCTTCATTCAGCGCATCGAGGCCGATTCCGAGGCCGAGCAGGACCAGCATTTTCACACCGTCGAGCGAGTGTTCGGCATCCTCATGGTCATCACGGCCTGTTCCATGGCTTTCGCACACGGTTCCAATGACGTAGCCAACGCGATCGGGCCGCTGGCGGCCGTGGTCAGCGTCGCCCAGTCCGGCGTCATCGCGGCGCAGTCGGCGTTGCCTATCTGGATTCTGTTCGTCGGCGGCGTCGGCATCGTGATCGGCCTCGCGACCTTCGGCCGGCACGTTATCGCGACCGTCGGCAAGAAGATCACCCACCTCACGCCGAGCCGCGGATTCGCGGCCGAGCTTGCGGCGGCGACCACGATCGTCATCGCATCGGGGACCGGCATACCCATTTCGACCACGCATACGCTCGTAGGCGCGGTCCTGGGTGTTGGGCTTGCCCGCGGCATCGAGGCCATCGACCTGCGCGTCGTCGCCAACATCTTCGTGTCCTGGGTAGTCACGATCCCGGCCGGCGCCGTGCTGGCCATCACCTTCTTCTTCCTCTTCCAAGCCGTTCTGCCTTGACGTTCACGACGGGCGCACGCCGCTACACGATGGCGATTCTCGCCATCGTGTACATGTTCAACTTCGTCGACCGGCAGATTCTCGCGATCCTGCTGCCGGCCATAAAGGCCGAGTTCAACACCAGCGACGCGATGCTCGGATTCCTGAGCGGCACGGCGTTCGCGCTGTTTTACATCACGCTGAGCGTGCCCGTGGCGCAGCTTGCCGACCGCTACAGTCGCCGCAACCTCATCGCCGCGGCGGTCGCGATCTGGAGCGGGATGACGGCGCTTTCCGGCTTCGCGCAGAACATCGGGCAGTTGGCGCTGGCGCGCATCGGCGTCGGTATCGGCGAGGCCGGCTGCAGCCCGCCCGCGCATTCGATGATCGCGGACCTCTACCCGCCGGCCGAGCGATCCACTGCCATGGGGCTTTATACGCTCGGCATTTCGGCGGGCATCATGCTTGCCTACCTGGCCGGCGGTTGGGTCGTCGAAAACCTGGGTTGGCGTGAGGCCTTCGTCATCGTCGGCGTCCCGGGCCTCGCGCTCGCGGCGCTCGTGAGGTTCACGCTCGCCGAGCCCGTGCGCGGCGCCTCGGAGGGCAGGACGGACCGCCGCACGCAGCCCGGACTCGGCGACGTGATTCGGATCCTCGTAACGCGCCGCTCCTTCTTGCACATGGGCGTGGCGGCGGGGCTCTGTTCATTCGTCGGCTACTCGGTCATCAATTTCATGCCGACGTTCATGGCGCGCAGTCACGGCATGGGCTTCGCCGAATTAGGTCTCTGGCTCGGCATCATCATCGGCGTTGCCGGCGGGGCGGGATTCCTTGGCGGCGGCTACCTGGCGGACCGGATCGGCCGGCGCGGGCAGCAACGGGCGTTTCGTTTTCTCTGCCTCGCGATGCTGGTTACTGCCGTGTTTTATGCGGGCGTGTTTCTTGCCCCGTCCGCGTCAGTGGCGCTCTGTCTGTTCGTGCTGCCCGCAATGATCTCGAACGTCTACCTGGCGCCGGTGCTCGCACAGGCGCAGGGTCTCGTAGGGCTGCGTATGCGCGCGGTCGCGTCGGCGCTGATGCTGCTCCTGATCAACACGATCGGCCTCGCGCTCGGCCCGCCCGCGACGGGTGCGCTGAGCGACGCGCTCGCCGGCACGTTCGGCAGCGAGTCCATGCGCTTGAGCCTGTTGGCCGTGGGCACGATCGTGTTGCCGTGGGCGGCGCTGCACTACCGGCTTGCCGGCAAAACGATCGAGGCCGACCTCGCGCGCGCCGCGGAGCAGGACTAGCTCGCAGGCGTGGTACCATGGCCGCGGCCGTGGCGGTAAGGAAAAACAAGATCAAAGCTGCAACCCTGGTGGCGCACTGCCGAGGCATTCTCCGCGCCGCAACGCTACTCGCGGCACTCGCAGCCGCGCCGTTTGCAAGCGCCGTCGAGATCGATGCGCCGAAGGTGTTTTTGAGCGGCATCCCCGCGACCGTGACGGTCACCGACGTGGCACCGGGCGCCGATGTCCGCCTCGACGTCGGCGGTGAGCGCTATCTCGCCGGCGCCGACGTTGACGGGCAGGCAGTTTTCGACGAACTGGTCGTCGCGGCGACGGGCAGCGTGAACGTGAACGCCTCGAGCGGCGGGGCCAGCGCCGGCACGAGCGTGCGCGTGATTCCGGGCTGGATCTCCGTGATGCCGCCGCTGTTGGCGATCTTCATCGCGCTCGTGTTCAGAAACGTGATCCCCGCGTTGCTCATGGGCATGTGGCTCGGCGCGACCGCCATGCAGTCATTCACGCTCGAAGGCGCGCTCTGGGGTCTGCTGGACAGTTTTCAGGTGTACACCGGGGGTGCGATCGCCGATGCCGATCACGCATCGATTATCCTGTTCACGATGATGATCGGCGGCATGGTTGGCATCATCACGCGCAACGGCGGCATGGCAAGCGTCGTGCGCCTGATCGTCAGCCGGGCGAAGACCGCGATCGGCGGTCAGGTGGCCGTGTGGCTCATGGGCCTCATGATTTTCTTCGACGACTATTCCAACACGCTGGTCGTCGGCAACACCGCGCGCTCGCTGACCGATTCGCTCAGGGTCTCGAGGGAGAAACTCGCCTACATCGTCGACTCCACGGCCGCGCCCGTCGCGTGTGTTGCGCTGATCACGACCTGGATCGGCTACCAGATCGGCCTGATCGACCAGGCATTGTCCTCGGTCGACGGGCTCGCCCACCTGAGTGCCTACGGCGTGTTTCTCGATTCGTTGCCGTACGCGTTCTACCCGATCCTGGCGATTGCCTTCGTTCTGCTCGTATCGGCGACCGGGCTCGACTACGGCCCGATGCTCAAGGCGGAGGTCCGGGCCAGGAACGGCCAGGTGAAACCCGTGGCGAAGGATGCGCTGCCATCCATCGAGGGCGAGGATCTCAAGCCGAAGGAGAATATTCCGCTGCGCGCACTGAATGCGTTCGTTCCGATCCTCGTGCTGATCTTCGCGCTGGGGGTCAGCCTGACCGCGCTGGGCATCGCGGACCTCAAGGCAGAGGGTCGGACGGACGGCTTCACGCTGACCAGGATCCTCGAGGCGACCGATCCGTACAAGTCGATGATGTATGCATCCTTCGTCGCCGTGCTGGCCGCGGCGGGCATGTCGATCGGACAGCGCATCCTGTCGATGCACGAGACCGTCGATGCCTGGTACGGCGGCGTTCGCGCGACGCTGTTCGGCATGATCATCCTGGTGCTCGCATGGTCACTGTCCGACGTGACCACCGACCTCAGCACGGCCCGCTTTCTCGTCACGATCCTGGCTGACTCGCTGCCCGTGGCGCTCGTTCCGGTTATCGTCTTCGTGCTCGCTGCCGTCACGGCCTTCACGACCGGCACGAGCTGGGGCGCCATGGCGATCCTCGTGCCGTTGGTCGTCCCGCTGACGTGGGCCGTCATGATGACCAACGGCATGGCCGACGACACGGGCATGCACATCCTGTTCTCGGCTATTTCCTGCAGCCTCGCGGGTGCCGTCTGGGGCGACCACTGTTCGCCGATTTCGGACACGACGGTGCTGTCGTCGGTCGCAAGCGGCTGCAACCACATCGAGCACGTCCGAACGCAGCTGCCGTACGCGTTGACGGTCGGCGCGGTCGCGATCTTTGTCGGCACGATTCCCGGCGGTTACGGTCTGCCGCCGTGGATATCGCTACTCGCCGGCATGGCCATACTCGTGGCGTTCCTGAAGTACGTCGGCAGGAGCGCGGACCGCGTCGCCGAAGCCGCTTTTGCTCCGGACGACGCGCGTGGGCAGGTAGGGGTGTAGACCTGGACAAATTCGGCAACGACTACGCAATCACCCGCGAGGATCTGCTCGGTACGACGCCGGAGCCGACCTTCGCGGGCGTGACCTCGTTCATGCGCCGCAAGTACACGCGCGATCTCACGGGCGTTGACGTTGCCGTGACGGGCATACCGCTGGACACGGCGACGACCAACCGCCCCGGCGCGAGGTTCGGTCCGCGGTCGATCCGCGCGGCGTCGACGATCATGGCCTGGGAGCGCCCCTACGGCATGGCGTTCGACCCGTTCGATCGGCTTGCCGTGGCGGACTACGGTGACTGTTTCTTCGATCACGGCGACCCGCAGTCCGTGCCCGACAAGATCGAGGCGCATGCCCGCGAGATCATCGATAAGGGTCCCGCGCTCCTGTCGCTCGGCGGCGACCACTTCGTGTCCTATCCGCTGCTTAAGGCGCACGCCGCGCGGTACGGTAAGCCATTGTCGCTACTACATTTCGACGCGCACAGTGACACCTGGGCCGACACCAACGATCGTATCGACCATGGCACGATGTTCTTCTGGGCAGCCAAATACGGTCTCGTCGATCCGGCAAGCTCGGTCCAGGTGGGCCTGCGGACGGCAAATCCGGACACGCTGGGCTTCAACGTCATCGACGCGCCCGAGGTTCACGATTTGGGCGTAGCAGCCGTGGTCGCGCGCATACGCGGGGTTGTAGGTGACCGGCCCGTGTACCTGACCTTCGACATCGACTGCCTGGACCCGAGCGTCGCGCCCGGCACGGGCACGCCGGTGTGCGGCGGGCTGAGCAGTCACCAGGCGCTGTCTATCCTGCGCGGACTTGCCGGCATCAATGTCGTGGGCATGGATGTCGTCGAGGTGGCGCCACAATACGACGTCGCCGAGATTACCTCACTGGCGGCGGCTCACGTCGCCATGGAAATGCTCGGTTTATACGCGTCGCGTAGCGAACGACGACCCACCGCTACTCGGTAGGCCTCTACCCCGGCGCGACGGCCGGGGCAGACGCGCGGTTCAGACGAGTCTATCGAGTCCCGCGGCGTAGTCGTCCTTCGGGCGGACGCCGACAAAGGTGTCGACCACCTGGCCGTTGTCGAACAGCATGACCGTCGGAATCGAGCGAATACCGAACTGCTCGGCAACCTGCTGGTTCGCGTCGATGTCCACCTTGGCGACAACGGCGCGGCCTTCGTAGTCGGCCGCGAGCGCTTCGATGGCCGGACCGAGAGCGCGACAGGGGGCGCACCATTCGGCCCAGAAATCGACCAGCACGGGCTGCTCGGCCTTGATGACCCGCTCGGCGAAGTCGCCGTCGGTCACGGCTATCGGTCGGCTTGCGGTTTCGTTCATAATCCTGCTCCTTGCATGCCCGCTCGATGTCGACGGGCATTTTTCGACGTTTTGGCTGTCGGAGAGACGTAGTAGCGGTTCGCCGGGTTTCAAGGACCTGCCGCGTCGACGTCCGGGCCGGCCGAAGCGCCGGGGCCGGCCGGCACGGCGCCTGACCGCGGCGAGACCGCAGGATGACAGCAGTGAATCACCAGAAACTCTTGGAATTCTTCGACAGGCGCCGCGAAGCCGGGCAGTCGCTCGTGCTTGCCACCGTCTACGAGACCGCGGGTTCGACCTACAGCAAGGCCGGCGCCCGCATGCTCATTGAAGCCGATGGAATCTTCCAGGGCATGCTGTCAGGCGGATGCCTCGAAGGCGACCTTGCCATTCGCTCGCGCGCGGTTTTGGAGACCGGCCGGCCGCAGCGGGTCGACTACGACCTGCGGCTCGAGAACGAAGATCTCTGGGGCCTGGGCGTCGGCTGCGACGGGATGATGCGGGTGTTCCTGCAGCCGCTTTTGCCCGCCGAAGACTACGCGCCGTTTGCTGCAATCGCCGAGCTCGCGCGCGGCCACAAGCGGGGCGTCGTGGCGACCGTCACGACGCCGGACAGCCCACTGTCCGGCGCGACGGCCGTGACCAACGGTGAATCCGAATCGGTCTCCGGCATCGATGGAGAGGCGGCCGCTGAACTGCTCGCGCTCGCCCGGGGCGCCCTCGGGGGACGCGACAGCGCGCGGCGCAACGTCTCGCTTGCCGGCACGCACGCGTCCGTACTCATTGCGATCGCCGAGACCGTGCCGCGCCTCCTGATCCTCGGTGCAGGCCTTGACGCCGGACCCGTGTTGCGCATCGCCACGGAACTCGGCTGGCGGACCACGGTGGCCGATCATCGCCCGGGCTACCTCGAGCGCGGCGACCTCGCCGGCGCTGAGCGTGTCGTCTGCTCGCCGGCGGAAGCCATCGCCGACGGCGTCGACCTCGACACTTTCGATGCGGCAATCGTCATGAGCCATCACCTCGTCAGCGACGAACGCTACCTTGCCGCGCTCGCGACCGCGGACGTCCCGTACCTGGGACTACTCGGTCCGCCGGCGCGGCGCGATCGTATCCTGGACTCGCTCGGTGATTCGGCGGAGCGGCTCGGCGACCGTCTGCACGGACCCGCCGGCTTGGACCTGGGAGGCCGCGGCCCCGCGGCGATTGCGCTGTCAATCGTCGCCGAGATGCAGGCGCACCTCGCGGGTCGGTCACGATCCACTCTAAGATAAGTTCTAGCCCGCATCCGTCACCGATTGCGCGGGCCCTCGCTTGTCTTTTGTTCGCACAGGGGTTTTTCCTCAGTTGGCAATACGGTGAGTATTGCGCGCCTTCAAAAAAACCCCTGTGCGAACAAAATCCTGCCCGATCATCCCGCGAATCGGTGACGGATGCAGGCTAGCCTTCCGCGTCAGGCGTCGTCGCGGCACCGTTGCCGGAGAAAAACACGTTCACGATCATGTCGGCGAGCTTGTCGAGCTCCCCTTCGTTATCGAAGTCGATGTCGCTCGTGCCCTTGATCTCCAGCGCGAGCGCCAGCAGCCCGCCGGCAGATACGCGGACCATGTTGAACAGCAGCGCCGGGTCGCCGGCCGGCGCGATGCCGATTTCCTGTAGCTCCTTGAGCGACTTGACGACCTCCGAGTAGAGCGGCCGCAGGTGGTTGTCGATAAGCCAGTCCAGCCGGTCGCTGGGCTTGCTGGACTCCTGCAAGATGATTTTGTGCAGCGCCGGTTGACGATAGGCGTAGTCCACGTAGGTCTTAACGAACGCGACCGCACGGCCGCGCGGGTCGTGCTCCGGCACTTCGGCCATCGCCTTGACCAGCGCAATATTGAACTCGCGGAATATTCGGTCGGCGGCGCTGCGCCAGAGCTGATCCTTGTTCTTGAAGTGATAGGTGATCAGGGGGTGGTGAACGCCGGCCCGCTCGGCGATATCGCGCGTCGAGGTGCCCTTGAAGCCGTTTTCCGAGAAAGCCTGGGTAGCCGCGTCGAGCAGTTTTTGCTGGGTGACGACGCTGCGCTGCTGCTGCTTGCGTGCGGGTTTCGGCCGCTCGGCCTCGTAATCGGACACGGTTGAGTACCCCTGCGTGAATTAGGCGCCACAAGGGTACCGGCCGCTGTCGGCCTAGTCCACAACGGAAGGTTTCCGCCCCGAACAAGTTATTCGAGAGCGAACATCAGGCGCACGCCGGCACGTTTTTCGACCGCGACCCCGTCTTCGAGCACGGGCTCGAATTCCCAGCGCTCGACGGCGCGAATGGCCGAGGTGTCAAATGTGTTTTCGGGTTCGGAGTCGGTCACCACGACCTGCTGAACCTTGCCGTCGATACCGACCGTGAATATGACGTCGACCCAGCCGGAGGTATTGCGCCGTTCGGCCGCACGCGGGTAGCGCGGGGCGACGTAGCGCGTACGATTGAGCGAACTCATGCTGACGACCTCGGGTTCGCCGGAATCGGCGGCACCGGCTTGTTCGCCTGCTTCGCCGGACGCGGTCTCTTCGGCCACGGTTTCGGCCGGTTCGGGCGCCGCCGCCGCCGCCTGGGCGTCGCGGGCCTGGTCGAGCGCGCTCATCGATGCGGCGAGCTCGGCGTTGGCCGGATCGATCGCGCGGGCTTCGTCGAGCAGCGACGAGGCGCGATCCAGGTCCCCGGCGTCGACGGCGTTGCGGGCTCTCAGCACCAGCGCCGCCGCAACGGCCTTGAGCCCCTGCAATGCGGTCCGGTTGCCCGGCTCGCTATCGAGAACCAGCGAATAGTAGTAGCGCGCGTTGTCGCTGTCCGGGCTGACCAGGTTGCCGGCGTCGAAGCTTGCGGCCGCGCGCGACAGTACGTCATCGACCCGCTGCTCGCTCCTCGCCGTGCGCAGCTCTGCTGCGGCTGCATCGATCTCGGCCACATCGGGCAGGCCCAGGGCGCGCGCGTCGGCGAGCGCTCGGGACGCGGATTCGAAGCGACCACCGCGAATCGCCGCGCGCGCCGAATCCAGGTGTTCACGCAGCTGAAGCTGTGCTAGCTGCGCCGACAGGAACGGCAGGCGCGGGTGGCCGGGTACTGCGAAGCCGACCCGCTCGATCGCGGTCGCGGCATCGTCGATTCGACGCTCGAGGAGTGCCGCTTCCGTCAGGGCGAGTGTCTCGTCGATCGCTGCCTCAAGCTCCGTGGCGATCTCGTCGTCGCCGGGGCTCAGGCGGCGTGCCTCGGCGAACAGTTCGATGGCATTGTTGCCGTCCGGCGCATAGAGCCGGCCGGCGCCGCGTGCGAGTCGTGCGGAATCGACCAGTTCGATCGTTCGCCCGTCGTCTGCCGGGCTCGGCTGTTCGACGACCGCGGCCGGCGCGGGCGTAGGCTCTGCCGGCTCGGGGTCCGGCCTGTCAGGCTCGGGCGCGGGCTCTTCGACGGCCGTGGCGGCCGCTTCGGCCGGCTCGGGTTCGGCGACCTCGGTCGACGGGGCAAACATGAAGTAGCCGCCGGCCGCGATGACGGCGACGACAACGGCGCCAATGCCGGCGAACAATGGCAGCTTGCTCCCCGTCCGATCGTCGTCGGACTCGACGACCAGCGTCGCCGGCATACCCGTCTGGTCGCCCGAAAGCCTGTCGCTGACCGAGGCGACGAGCCCGGACATCGAGTCCTTCAGGCGATTGCCGTCGTTACCGAAGGCGCTGTCCAGCGCTCGGTCCGGCAACGTATCGGTCGGCGCGGCCGGAGCCGGTTTCGGGGGCCTGGCCGGCGCCTGCCGCGGGCCGGGTTTGGGAGTCCGGGGTTTTGCCTCCGGCGCCGTGGCAGCGACCTTGAATGCCGTGTCAGGCGCTTCGAGATGGTGCTTGACCGAGGCTTCGATTGCGAGCCGGGCGCGGCCGGGCGACACGGGCTTCAACAGGAAGCGATAAACCTTGCCGCGGTTGATCAGATCCATGAGCATATCGCCGTCGTCGCGACGACCGGCGACGATGCTGACGAGCCTGTTCGCCTTCTTCTGCAGATGGTGCGTCAGCTTCTCAGCGTTTCGGCCGGCTACGGCGGCGTCGATCAGGACCACGCCGATCTTGTGGCTGGCGATGAGTTTCTCGGCTTCACCCAACGTATTGGCCGTTAGAATCGTGTGCGCACCCGCCGTCGAGTCATTGATCGTCGCCAGGAATTCTTCGTCGCGCGACAGCGCCAGCACGTCGACGGCGGCAGCGCCCTTGGCTGGGCTCGCCGCCATCCTGCTCGGATTGAGCGCCCGCGTCTGGCCCGTGGCGTCGCTGATGATCGTCGAGCCGTTCTCGGACGTCTCCATGACGATATGTTCGCCGGACTCGTCCGGGTCGGCGGCGCCGTCGTTGGCCGACTCGGCGAGCGCCATCAGGCGCATCCGCTGGGTCGCGTTATCGATGATCGAACCCAGGTCTTCCGGCTTAAGGTCACGGACGACCTGGAAGACTTCCTTCTCGCCCACCAGCGCCTCGACGCCCGTGTCGTCGTTGCTCGCCAGCAGGATGCCTACCGTGTCGGGAGAACGCTTCTTCGCTTCGCGTAACGCATCGACGCCGCTCATGCCCGGCAGGTTCTTGGCGGAGATGATGACATGGATCGGCGTCACGCCCAGCGTCGTAAGCGCTTCCATGCCGCTCGTTGCCGTGTGTACCGTATAGCGCTCGTCGATGCCGGCGCTTAGTCGATCGAGCGTGCTCTGCTCGCTGTGCAGCAGCAGCACCTGTGTATTGACCTGGTCCAGCCCCACGTAGGCTTCTCCGTTTGCCTTATGTCCAATCGAGAATGCAGTTCTCGCCTGGACGCAGTATATCGACGGAGTTATGGCGAATGACGCCGCGGGCGCCGAAAGCTTCGGAATTTGTGACGCGCCGCACAGTTACAGTGCCGGTCTCGTCACGTTTGCCTGACGGCGGCTCAGGAACGGCTCAGGCCGACTTGGTTTCGACCTCTTCGACGAGGCTTTCGATAGCCTCGTCGAGCAGAACGACCTGTTGCCGGCGCGACCCCAGCCGCCGGATTGCGACGCTCCGTGTCTCGACTTCGCGCCCGCCGACCGCGAACAGTACCGGCACCTTGGCGACGCTGTGCTCGCGCACCTTGTAGGAGATTTTCTCGTTGCGGACGTCGACGTCGGCCCTGAGCCCCCTCGCCCTGAGGGCGCTGGCTACTTCCATCGCGTAGTCGTCGGCTTCGGACGTGATCGTGAGCACCTTTACCTGTACCGGCGCCAGCCAGAGCGGCAGCTTGCCCGAATGGTGTTCGATCAGGATCCCGATGAAGCGCTCGAGCGAGCCGAAGATCGCGCGGTGCAGCATGACGGGGGTGTGCTTTTCGCCATCTTCACCGATGTAGGTCGCGCCTAGCCGGCCCGGCATGTTGAGGTCGACCTGCAGCGTGCCGCACTGCCAGTCGCGGCCGATCGCGTCGCGCAGCACGAACTCGAGTTTGGGCCCGTAGAACGCCCCTTCACCAGGGTTGTGCTGGTATTCGAGCCCGGCCGACTCGAGCGCGGTCAGGAGCGCCGCCTCGGCCTGGTCCCAGACCGCGTCGTCGCCGACCCGGACCTCGGGTCGATCGGCGAACTTGATTCGCACGTCGTCGAAGCCGAAGCCCTGGTAGATGCCGAGAATCAGGTTGCAGACTGCAATCGACTCCTCGGTGATCTGTGCCGCCGTACAGAACACGTGCGCGTCGTCCTGCGTGAACGCCCGCACGCGCATCATGCCGTGCAATGCGCCGGACGGCTCGTAGCGATGGCACTTGCCAAACTCGGCAAGCCTCACGGGCAGGTCGCGATAGCTCGTGATGCCCTGCTTGAACACCTGTACGTGGCCCGGACAGTTCATCGGTTTGATCGCGTAGTGGCGGCCGTCCACGGTCTCGGTCGTGTACATGTGGTCGCCGAAGGATTGCCAGTGGCCGGATGCTTCCCACAGCGAGCGGTCCATGAGTTCGGGCGTGCAAATCTCCCGGTAGCCGGCTTCGGCCTGTTGCTCGCGCATGTAGCCGATGAGGCTTTGGAACAGACTCCAGCCCTTCGGGTGCCAGAACACGGCGCCCGGCGCTTCCTCCTGGAAGTGAAACAGGTTCATGATTCGGCCGAGCTTGCGGTGGTCACGCTTCTCGGCTTCCTCGAGCCGGTGCAGGTATTGCCGGAGCTGCTTGTCATTGGCCCAGGCTGTGCCGTAGACGCGCTGCAGCATCTCGTTGTTCGAATCGCCGCGCCAGTACGCACCCGACACGTGGGTCAGCTTGAAGGCCTTGCCGAGCTTACCCGTCGCCGGCAGGTGCGGGCCTCGACAAAGATCGATGAACTCGCCCTGCCGATACAGCGTAATCGGCTCGTCGCTCGGAATCGCGGCGATGATTTCCGCCTTGTACACCTCGCCGATCGAATGGAAATAGGCGACCGCCTCGTCGCGATTCCAGACTTCCCGCTCGATCGTCTCGTTGCGGTCGACGATTTCCTTCATGCGCTTCTCGATCGTCTCGAGGTCGTCGTCGGTAAACGGTTCGTCGCGCGCAAAGTCGTAGTAGAAGCCGTTCTCGATGGCCGGGCCGATCGTCACCTGCGTGTCCGGCCAGAGTTCCTTGACGGCCTCGGCAAGGACGTGCGCGGCGTCGTGACGCAAGAGCTCGAGCCCGTCGTCTGAATCACGGGTAACGATTTCCACGTCGGCATCCGCATCGATTTCCCGGGTCAGGTCGCGCAACTCGCCGTCCACGCGCACGGCGACGGCACTCTTCAAGAGTCCCTTGCCAATGCTTGCGGCTACGGCTTCGCCGCTGGTCGATTCTGGGTATTCACGGACCGAGCCGTCCGGCAGCGTGATGTTCGGCATGGGTAGTCGTCGCTGGGTATCGAGTGTCGGGCCAAAATTCGAGCGCGGTATTGTACAGGAGGCGCGCGGCATGGCCTATTTGTTTGCTGGCCCCTACAATACGGCTCCACTTCGCCAGGACCGTGCAGCAAATGAGCGACACCGCCCCGCGGGATTTCATCCGCCAGATCATTGCCGATGACCTCGCGTCGGGTAAGCATGCCGAGATCGTTACCCGTTTTCCGCCCGAGCCCAACGGCTATCTCCACATCGGCCACGTCATGTCGATCTGCCTCAACTTCGGCGTCGCTGCCGAGACCGGCGGGCGCACCTACCTGCGCTTCGACGACACCAACCCGGGTAAGGAAGACGAGGAATTCGTCCGCGCGATCGAGGATGACGTGCGCTGGCTGGGCTACGACTGGGGCGAGCGGCTGACGCATGCATCGGATTATTTCGACCGCCTCTATGCCGCGGCTGAGCTGCTGGTCGAAAAGGGGCTTGCCTACGTCGATTCCCTGAGCGCCGAGGAGATTCGCGAGTATCGTGGCACGCTGACCGAAGCCGGCAAGGACAGCCCGTACCGGGATCGCAGCGTCGAGGAAAACCTCGACCTGTTGCGGCGCATGCGGGCCGGCGAATTTGCCGACGGCGAGCACGTACTGCGTGCGAAGATCGACATGGCTTCGCCGAACATCAACCTGCGTGACCCGGCCCTGTACCGGATACGCCACGTGCGGCACCAGCACACGGGCGAGGCGTGGCCGATCTACCCGATGTACGATTTCGCCCACACGCTGTGCGACGCCTTCGAAGCCATCACGCACTCGCTGTGCACGCTGGAGTTCGAAGACCATCGGCCGCTGTACAACTGGCTGCTCGACCAGGCCGAGCCGCCCGCGCGGCCCCGGCAAATCGAGTTCTCGCGACTCAACCTGGCCTACACCGTTACCAGCAAGCGCAAGCTCGCCGCGCTCGTCGACGAGAAGATCGTGTCGGGCTGGGATGATCCGCGCATGCCGACGATAGCCGGCCTGCGACGCCGCGGCTATCCCGCCGCCGCGCTGCGCGACTTCGTCAAGCGGGCCGGCGTGACCAAGAAGGACAAGCTGATCGAGATGGGCATGCTCGAAAACAGCGTGCGCGAGGCGCTCGGCGATTCTTCGCCGCGGCGCATGGCCGTGCTCAAGCCGCTCAAGCTCGTGTTGACCAACTACCCGGAAGACCAGGTTGAGCTCATGGAGGCGAAAAATCACCCGGGCAACGACGAGATGGGTACGCGCGAGGTGCCGTTCTCGCGCGAGCTGCTGATCGAGCAGGACGATTTCATGGAGGACGCGCCGCGCAAATTCTTCCGCCTGAAACCCGGCGGCGAGGTGCGGCTTCGATTCGCTTACATCATCCGCTGCGACGAGGTCGTTCGGGACGACGAGGGCAACCTGGTCGAGCTGCGCTGCAGCTATGACCCGGCGACGAAGAGCGGGATGCCGGAAAGTGACCGGAAGGTGAAGGGCACGATTCACTGGGTGTCGGCCGCACACGCCGTCGACGCCGAGGTCCGCCTGTACGATCGTCTGTTCAACGTCGCCAACCCGAACGCCGCCGAGGATTTTCACAGCGTGCTGAACCCCGGGTCGCTCGACGTCGTGGACGCCAGGCTCGAGCCCGCGCTCGGCGAGACGGGCGATCGCGTGCCCGTGCAGTTCGAGCGACTGGGCTATTTCTGGCCCGACCCGGTCGACGATGCGCCGGGCGCGCGCGTCTTCAACCGTATCGTCACGCTGCGGGATTCCTGGGCGAAGATTGAGAAGCAGGCAATGCAGGCCGTGGGCTGACCCCCGCCGCTCCGCTCAGGCCGGACTATCGAGCACCGTAATCGGGGCGCCGCGGCCCAGCCCCAGTCCTTCGGCTGCGTCGCCTTCGGCACGCGCCACTTCGATGACGCCGAACGAGTTGATCAGGGCCAGGTAGTCGCCGGGTTCGGCACGGCCATAGGTCTGCTGCATCGGAAGCTGCCGCTGCCCGATCCGGACGACGGGTTGCCCGAATTCGCCAATCATCGTCGCGTCGATATTGCTGATCAGGTTGCCGAACGTGTCGACCGTGACGATGCTGCCCGTGACGTGGTCGCCCGCGCGCACGGGCTCGTCGACCCAGCCGGGAATCCAGTCGCCGGTCGGGTTGCCCAGGTCGCTCAGCCTGATTCGTTCCGAGGCCAGCTCCGCGGCGATCGGCGCGAATATGTCGCGGCCGTGGAACGTCGCGCTGGGATCGGCAACGCCGATCGATTCCAGTCTTTTTGCATCGACGTGAAACACGGTCTTGTCGGAGACGCGGTCGAGCAACGGCCCGAGCAGGCCGTTATCCGGCGCGAGAAACGTATGGCCGTCCGCTTCGACCATGAGGATGTCGCGCTCGGTGCCGACGCCGGGATCGACAATCGCCAGGTGCACCGTGCCTTTCGGAAAGTAGCGGTAGGCGCGGCTGACCCAGAAGCCCGCCTCGGGTGGCCATTGCGCCGGAATGTCGTGGCCCATGTCGATGACGCGGGCGGCCGGGAAACGCCCCAGGATGACGCCCTTCATGACCGCCGTGAACGGCCCCTTGTGGCCGAAATCCGTGGTCAGTGTAATGATTCCCGATGCTTGCACGCGATCTCCTGCGACTGCCCGGACGAGTCTATCAGGCGGTCCCTGGCCCGGCCTCGCGCCGCGCGGCGAACGCGGACTTTGCCCAGTAAATGAACGCCGTATCGATCGCCGCAATGGCGAGCTTGAACATATACTTGGCGCCGCCGAGCGCGAGGGCGGTCTTCAGGTCAACCGTGCCCCACCAGACGATCAGCGAATACAGCACCGTGTCCACGGCCTGCGACGCCATGGTCGAGCCGTTGTTCCTGAGCCAGAGGTGGCGCTCGCCGGTCATCGCCTTGATACGGTGAAACGCCCAGACGTCAAAACGCTGGCTGATCAGGTAGGCGAGTAGCGAACCGAGTACGAAACGCGGTGAGAAATTCAGGATCGTGCCGAACGCCGAGTGCACGTTGGCGGAAAACTCCGCGGTCTTCGGATTCGTGCTGGGCTGGAACATGAGGGCGAGGCTCATCATGACCAGGACAATGACGCTGACCGTGAATCCCATCCAGACCGCCTTCGCGGCCTCGTCCTTGCCATAGTTCTCCGACAGCACGTCGGTCGCGAAGAAGATGCTCGAGTAGAAGATGACGCCGAGGCTGGTCTCGAGGCCGAAGATGATCGTGAGCTTCGGCCCCTGCAGATTGGCGAGGATGATCGCGGTGGCGATCGCCACCTGCAGGCCGACCTTGCCGAAAACACGGTACAAAAGCACCGTGCCGGACAGGTCGAGCAGCAGCGTGAGTAGCCACAGGACCTCCTGGTTGGCGCTCAGGAATTCGACCAGCGGCGCGGGAATCATCCGGTGCCAGTGGAGAAGCGGTCCAGGTGCCAGTCCGAGTTGCCGAAGATCCGGCCGATGGCCGTCAGCCGCTTGAAGTAGTGTGCGATGTCGAGCTCCCAGCTGACGCCCATGCCGCCGTGCAGCTGCACGGCTTCCTCGCCGACCGTGCGGCCGGTCGTGCCGATCTTGTACTTGAGCGCGCTGATCGCCCGCGGCGCGTCCTCGCGACGCGCATCGGCCACCATGGTTGCCCAAAGCAGGAGCGAGCGGCTTTGTTCGCAGTCGGTCAGCATGTCCACCATGCGATGCTGCAAAGCCTGAAAGCTGCCGATCGGCACGCCGAACTGCACGCGGTTCTTGGAATAGTCGACGGTCTTGTCCGTCATCGCGCGCATGATGCCCACGGCCTCGGCGGACACGGCGAGCGTGGCATCGTCGATCGTGGCCGCGAGGATGCCGGCGCCGGCGTCCCGCTCCCCGAGCACGTCATCGGCTGACACCTGCACCCCGTCGAGGACGACCTCGGCGGCCTGGTGGCCGTCGACGGTCGGATAATCGCGAACGTCGAGTCCGTCGCTGTCGGCCGCGACGGCGAACAGCGTGACGCCGTCGCGGTCCCGCTGGCTGCCGCCCGTGCGGGCCGGAACGACGATGACGTCCGCGTTGCGGCCGTTCAGAACGTAGCCCTTGCGTCCGTTGAGCGTCCAGCCGCCGTCCTTGTTTGCAGCCGTCGTGACGACGTCGTCGAGATCGTAGCGCGCCTGCGGCTCCACGAACGCAAGCGCGGCCTGCACCTCGCCGCCGATGATCCCGGCGAGCCAGCGCTCTTTCTGACCGGCGCTGGCGGCGCGCTTCAAGACGCCGCCCGCCAGCACGATGTTCGCGAGGTAGGGTTCGACGACGAGGCCGCGGCCGAAGCGCTCCATGACGACCATGAGATCGACCGGACCGCCGTCGAAACCGCCGTCTTCCTCGGTGAACGGCACGGCCGTCCAGCCGAGCTCGGCAAAGGTCTGCCAGACCTCGTCGCTGTAACCGCGCTCGCTTTGGGCGTACTGCATGCGGCGCTCGAAGTCATAGTCGTTCGCGAGGAACTTGTCGATGCTGTCGGCCAGCATGTGCTGGGTTTCGTTGAGCGAAAAGTCCATACCTACAGTCCGAGCACGTGCTTGGCGATGATGTTCTTCTGGATTTCGTTCGACCCGCCGTAAATCGACGCCTTGCGGAAGTTGAAATAGCGCAGCGACGTGTTGGTCTCGGCGTGCTCGCCGACCGGCTCGCCCTCGAAGTCGAGTGAGTATTGCGCCGGGACGTAGGGCAGCGCGTAGTAGCCCGCGGCATCGAGATAGAGGAGGTCGATGGCCTGCTGAATCTCCGTGCCCTTGATCTTCAGGATCGATGATTCGGGCCCGGGCGCCTTGCCGGATGCCACGGCCGCGAGCGTCCTGAGCTCGGTGTACTCGAGCGCGCGCAGCTCGATCTCGACCTCCGCCAGTCGGCGCGTGAAATTACGGTCCTCGGCGAGCGGCGCCTGGCCGCGAACGGACTCCGCGGCCTGCGCCTTGAGCTTCTTGAGCCGATACCACGACGGCGCGACGCCGGCGATGTTGGCCCGTTCGTGCTGCAGAAGCACCTTGCCGTACGTCCAGCCCTTGCCCTCGTCGCCGACCAAATCGTCGACGGGCACTTTGACGTTTTCGAAGTGCACTTCGTTGACTTCGTGGTCGCCTTCGATCGTGATGATCGGCTTCACGGAAACACCCGGCGTCGACATGTCGACGAGCAGGAAGCTGATGCCCTCCTGGCGTCGCGCGACGTCGGTGTTGGTGCGTGCGAGGACGAAGATCCAGTCCGCGTACTGGCCGAGTGTCGTCCAGGTCTTGGTGCCGTTCAGGACGTAGTGATCGCCCGCGAGATCGGCGCGCGTCTTGAGCGACGCGAGGTCGGAGCCGGATCCGGGTTCCGAATAGCCCTGGCACCACCAGACGTCGCTTGCAAGGATGTCGGGCAGGAAGCGTTGTTTCTGTGCCTCGCTGCCGAACGTGTAGATGACCGGGCCGACCATGCTGAGACCAAACGGCACGAGCGGCGGCACGTTGGCGTCGGCCATTTCGGTCGCGAAGATATACTTCTGGACCGGCGTCCACCCCGTGCCGCCGTATTCGACCGGCCAGTTGACGCCGGCCCAGCCGCGTGCGTGCAGAGCCTTCTGGGAACGGACCATGTCGTCGCGGGTCAGAGGAATATCCCGGTCGTTCTTTTCGATGATGCGGGCCGGATACTCGTCGCGGAAAAAGCGACGCACTTCGTCGCGAAAACCGAGCTCTTCGTCGGAAAACGTTACCTTCATTGCGGACGCCCAGGGTATGACGGCGGATCAGGATGCCGTCAATCGGACGGAAAATAAAGTTTGATTTCGGGCAGAATTAGAGAATGGAAGCAGACCGCAACACGGGCCCACCCGCAGTAGCCTCCGGCAGGACGACGGCCGACCGGCTGGGTCGGCCGCTGCAGGACCTCCGGATATCGCTGCTCGACCGCTGCAACTTCCGGTGCCCGTACTGCATGCCCGAGTCGACGTTCCACGCGGACTACGAGTTCCTCAAGCGCAGCCAGCGCCTGACACACGAAGAAATACTGACGGTTGCCCGCGTCGCCGTCGGGCTCGGTGTGACCAAGCTCAGGCTGACGGGCGGCGAGCCGCTGCTCGACAAGCAGGCGCCCGATCTGGTCGCCGGGCTGGCCGACCTTGCGGGCGTCGACGACCTGGCGCTGACCACCAATGGCACGTTGCTCGAGCCCGTTGCGGCTGCCCTGAAGAGCGCGGGCCTGAAGCGCGTCACGATCTCGCTGGACAGCCTCGACGACGACGTGTTCGCGCGCATGAGCGGGGGACGCGGCAGCGTTCGGCAGGTGCTGAACGGCATCGCAGCCGCCGAGCGCGCCGGTATATCGCCGATCAAGATCAACGTCGTCGTACAGCGCGGCATCAACGACCATACGGTGCTCGATCTTCTCGAGTACTTCCGCGGCAGCGGCCACATTGTGCGCCTGATCGAGTACATGGACGTCGGCAATCGCAACGGCTGGCGCATGGAGGAGGTCGTGCCGTCGCGCGAACTGCTCGAGATGATCGAGGCGCGCTGGCCGGTCACCGCAGTCGGGCGCAACTATCCCGGCGAAGTCGCGCGCCGCTACGAATACACCGACGGCGGCGGCGAGATCGGTTTCATCTCCTCGGTGACCGAGCCGTTCTGCGGCAACTGCAGCCGGGCGCGGCTGTCGGCGGACGGCGTGCTCTATACTTGCCTGTTCGCCACGCGCGGTACCGATCTTCGCACGCCGCTCCGGCACGGTGTCGGCGAGGCCGGGCTCGCGGAGATCCTCGAGCGAGTCTGGCTCAGGCGTTCGGACCGCTACAGTGAACAGCGCCAACCGGAAGTAGCCGCCGCGCAGCCGCTGTCCAAGGTGGAGATGTACCGGATCGGTGGCTGAGCATCGCATTCGACAGGCCGGCGCGCGGCGCCGGGTGGAGACCCTTCATTGAGCAAATTGAGTCACATCGACGAGGGCAATCGGCCGGCGATGGTCGATGTCAGCCACAAGCAGGCGAGCGCCCGCGAGGCGCTGGCGCGATCCGTGGTGCATCTCCCGGATGCCGTTCGCGAAGCTATCGACGGCGATGAAATTCAAAGCAAGAAGGGCCCGGTGTTCGCAACGGCGATCATCGCCGGCGTCATGGCCGCGAAGCGCACGCATGAGCTGATCCCGTTTTGCCATCCGCTGGGGCTCGAGAAATGCGACGTGACGATCGAGATCGAGGCGTCGGACGTCATCGTCGAGTGCCGCTGCCGCGTGCATCACAAGACCGGTGTCGAGATGGAGGCGCTGACGGGCGCCAGCGTGGCGGCGCTGACGATTTACGACATGTGCAAGGCGCTGTCGCACGACATCGTCATCGGCGAGACGCGGCTGCTCGCGAAGCGGGGCGGCAAGGAGGATTTTCGCCATGCCGACTGACTCGCGGCCGCTGTTCGGTCTCGTGCTGGCCGGCGGGCGGAGCCGGCGCATGGGCCGCGACAAGGCATTGCTGAAACTCGACGGCAGGACGCAGCTCGAGCGCGCGATGGCGGCGCTTGCGCGGGTGACCGAGCGCCAGTTCGTATCGACGCGCAAGGACCAGGCTGACGACGAAGAACGGCAGCGCTACGCCACGATCGTGGACCGCTACGATGACCTCGGACCCGTGGCCGGCATACTGTCGGCGCTCGAGACCCACCCCGAGGCCGACTGGCTCATCGTGGCCTGCGACCTGCCCAATCTCGATGCGGACACCTTGCGTTATCTGGTCGCCAATCGCGACGCGACCGCGCCGTTCACGGCCTTCGAGTCTTCGCACGACGGTCTGCCCGAGCCGCTGTGCGCGATTTATCCGGCGGCAAGCGTCGCGCGCATACGACGCTTCGTTGACGAAGGCATCGTTTGTCCGCGCAAGATCCTGATTCGCTCGGATGCGGCCCTGCTCGTGCAGCCGAATCCCCGCTCGCTCGACAACGTCAACACGCCTGACGATCTCGCGTCCAGTGCGCTCGGGGGGCGGCTTTGAAGACGATCACGGTACGTTACTTCGCCGCCTTCAGGGAGCGTGCAGGCCTGGCGGAGGAATCGATCAGTACCGACGCCGAGACGGCGGCGGACGTGTTCGCGGCGACCGCGAATCGGCATGGTTCGACCGAGCCGCTCAGCCACTTGAAGGTGGCTATCAACGACGATATGGCTGGCTGGGACTCGCCCGTGGCCGACGGCGACGTCGTACTGCTGTTCCCGCCCGTCGCCGGAGGTTGAAATGATTGAGATCAGCACCGATCCGATCCGGACCGAGGCGCTGCGCGAGCGCCTGTTCGACCCGGCCGCCGGCGGCTACGCGGCCTTCGAGGGCTGGGTACGCAACCTGAACGACGGCCACGAGGTCGAGCGGCTCGAGTACGAGGCGTACGAGCCGCTCGCGATCAAGGAAGGTGAGCGCGTCGTCGCCGAAGCCATCGAGCGTTTCGGCGTCCTGCACGCGTACTGCGTGCACCGTACCGGCCTGCTCGAAATCGGCGACTGCGCTGTCTGGGTCGGCGTCTCGGCCGCGCATCGTGACGAGGCGTTCAAGGCCTGTCGCTACATCATCGACGCGCTCAAAGTGCGTCTGCCTATCTGGAAGAAAGAGCACTACGTCAACGGCGATTCGGGCTGGGTGAACTGCGAACGCTGCGCGAGCCACGGCGACCCGGGCGTGGAACCGGCCGCGCCAAGGTCCGCTGTTTGAAACTGCTTCTGGAGTCTCCCTAGCTCGTCGGCGGCCGCTCCCTCTCGAGCGCGGCCAGGTCGTCCGGCGTGTCCACGTCGATGGACGCGGCCTCGAACGGTACGCTGTCGAGTTCCAGGTCGGCGTCGCCGAACAGCGCGCGAGCGCCGTGGTCGCCACTCAACGCCGCAAGCTTCGAAAACAGTGCTGCCGGCAACAGCGCGGGCGCCCCGATCGTTCCCGAGTAGGCCGTAGCGACGACCGATTCCGGTTTGACGCGCCAGCGCCCGGCGAGCGCCTTCAGGTGCTCGAGCGTAACGCGCGGCTGGTCGGCAAGCAGCAGCACGAAAGCATCCGCCGAACCGTCGAGGACTCGCGCCGCAAGCGAAAGCGATGTACCCAGGCCGTCGGCGAAACGGTCGTTGACCGCGAGGAACTGGCACTGGCCACGCGCCGCACGGACGACCTCGGCCGCGTCGTGACCGACAACGAGCAGTGAGCGCTCGGCGCAGAGTTCGCGAGCAATACGCGCTGCACGATGTACGAGCGTTTCGTCACCGAACGTCGCAAGCTGTTTCGTGCTGCCGTAACGGCGTGCCGCACCGGCGGCCAGCACGACGGCAAACAGACGGGTTTCTGGCAACGGCTTGTCTCTCAAAGGCTTGCGGCCGGGACGCTAACTGTGTATCTCTAGCGTGGCACGATCAAGCGCGGAGTCGCGCGGGGACCGAATTTGCACGTTATTGAATCCATTGAGGACGCCAAGGCGCTTGAAGGTAGTGAAGTCGGACTGTCCGACTGGAGAGTCATCGATCAGACCCGCATCGACCAGTTCGCCGAAGCCACATCCGACTACCAGTGGATTCATGTCGACACCGAGCGCGCAGAACGCGAGATGCCCGACGGCCGGACGATCGCGCACGGTTACCTGACGCTGGCGCTGATTCCGGCGTTGACCAAGGACTTCATCGAGGTCAAGCAGCTGACGCGGGCAATCAATTTCGGCGTCAACAAGGTGCGGTTCTATACGCCGGTCCCCTCCGGCGCGCGAGTTCGGGCCCGCGCGACCGTGCTGTCGGCCAGGCGCCGAGGCGGGGCACTGCTCCTGACCTCCGAGATTCGCATCGAGGTGGAGGGCGAGCGCAAGCCGGCCTGCGTGGCGGAAACCCTGGGCATGTACTTTTTCGGCGAGCAGGCGACCGCCGACTAGTCGGCGTCGACAAAGGTCGCGGTTGCCTGCCGGCGGCGATTCACCCTGAGCTCGGTTACGTCCGGGCGCGAGTAGTGGCCCACGACGTCCAGGTTCTGGCGTTCCTCGAGCACCGTCCGATGGTCGATCTCCGCGATGCGCAGCGATTCCGTTCCGGTCTCGGGTTCGAGCACCCAGTCGCCCGTCGGCGAGGCAAGGCAGGAGCCGCCGTCGGCCATGACGTCGTCGGCCGCGGACCTGAGTTGTTTCGCATGCGGCAGGTCATCGCCGATGTCGCCGGCCCTCATCAGGCCCGATACCGACACGACAAAGGCGCGGGCCTCGCGCGCGATGAAGCGCGTAATCTCCGAGGTGTTGCGCTCGCTGCCAGGCCAGATGGCGACATGCAGGTCTTCTCCCTGCGCATACAGCGCGGCGCGTGCCAGCGGCAGCCAGTTTTCCCAGCAGTTCAGGCCGCCGACCGTAAACGCGCCGAGCGGATGGGTTTTCAGGCCGTGGCCGTCTCCGGCCGCCCACACCAGCCGTTCCTCGTAGGTCGGCACGAGCTTGCGATGCACCGATCCGATCGTCCCGGTGCTGTCGATGTAGACCATCGAGCAGTAGAGACTGTGACCGCCGCGGTTCGCGGCGCGTTCCATCGTACCCACGTAGACGGCGATCCCGGCCTCGGCTGCCGCGGCGCGGAGCGGGTCGAGATCGCCGCGCTCGATGACGACCGACTGCTCGACGTAGTGTGCGTAGAGCTGCTTTTGGAATGCCGATTCAAAGCGCGCGCCGTCCGTGCGCTCCACCCAGAACGGGTATCCGGGTAGCAGTGCTTCGCCGAAGCAGACGAGTTCGGCGCCTTCCCGCCCGGCCCGCCGAATCCATTCGGCGATCTTCTCGGTCGTCGCCGCGCGGTTGAGCCAGACGGGAGCGATTTGGGCGAGGGCCACGTTGAGAGTCGTTTGAGCCATTCCTGCCGTTCCGCCAAGTAAAGTGAAAAAAAGGGCGGCAGGTATCGTCCTGCCGCCCCGCTTCGAGCCAGTCGCAAGCCGGAACGCGCTCAGTCGAAAATGTACCCGAGCGTGACGCCCCAGGTGCGCGGCGTGTTCGGGTAGCCCGAGAAACTGCCGGCCTGCGCAACCGCAGGGAACGAGCTTTGCAGCCATTCGTCGTCGTTCAGGTTGCGGCCCCAGATTCTCGCATTGAAGCCGTTGTCCCATTCGATGCCGGCGCTCGCGTTGAACATGCTGACTTCGCGCGATGCGACCGCCTTCGGCACGTTGTCGTTGACCTGCGTGTCGCTCTCGAAAATGTACTCGCCGCGCAAGAAAGCTCGGCCCCCGAAAACGTCGAAGCCCCAGCGGGCCGAGGTCGTAATGCTCGTCTCGCTGATACCGGCAGGCTGCTGGCCGCTCAGGTCCGCCGGACCGCCGACGCCGTTGCCGTTCTGGAAGTCATCGTACTCCGGGTCCAGGAACATGCTCGAGAAGTTGATCTGCAGGTCGTCGATCGGCAGCCACGTGAAATCGAACTCGAGGCCCGTCGTCGACTGCTCGCCGGCGTTGGCCAGCGCAAAGCCCGTGCCCAGGAACAGGTTGGACTGGAAGCCCTCGATCGACTGGTCGAAGACGGCCATGTTGAACAGGAAGTTCGAGAACTGACCCTTGAGGCCTATTTCGTAGAGCGTGGACTCCTCGGGGCCGGCGTTGCGGGTACCCGACACGAGGTTGTTGACCGTCAGGCCCGCCTGCTCGAGTGCGGCTATATCGCTCCCGAACGGCCGCGAATCGCGTGACAGGTTCCAGGAGGTCGCCTTGAAGCCGGTACCGGCGCTCACGTAGACGTTCAGGTCGGCGGTCAGGTCGTAGGCGATGCGTGCCGACCAGGTCGTTTCGTCGTCCTCCGACGAGCCCGTCTCGACGGCGTTCGGGTAGTTCACGAACTGCGGCAGGAACTGGAGCACCTGGAGGCCGAGCAGCGGATTGCAGGTGCCCGCCGGAGACGTCGGCGTGCAGTCGGTCATGCTGAGCGCCTGCAGCTGGGCGAAGCCGTCCGGATTGGCCTGCGCGAACAGCGCGATGTTCTCCGGCGTCGGCGGCAGCATCGTGGCCGTCGTGAATGCCTGGGCGAAGCCGACCTCGACAAAATCGAGGTCCGAGAACACGTCCGTGCCCGTGATGTTCACGCTCGTGTCCTTCTCGTCCTTCGTGTAGTTGATGCCGAGCGTTACCGTGGTTCGCTCGCCGAGATCGAAATCGACCTGGCCGAACAACGAGAACGCATCGTTGGTCAGAGTTGCGCGCTCGGTATTGCCCTGGCCTTCGGCAAAGAACGTCCCGGCCGGCAGCATGAGCGCGGTCTCGAGGTCGCCGAGCGGCGACGGATCGACGATCGGGGTTCCGCCAGCGGCCTGCGTCGCGAGGATATCCGCGTAGGTGCGGAAGGCGTCGCCGTATATGATGCCGCTGCGCTGCTCGACATCCTCGTCGAACAGGAAGCCGCCGACCACCCAGTCCAGGGAGTCGGTGCCGCCCGACAGCCTGATCTCCTGGGTGAACGTCTCGATGTCGGTATCGGTCAGGTTGCCCGTGACGTCGCTGATGAGTCGCGCGCTCGTGAAATCGACGTCCGCGTTGTCGAAGCGCTGCTGGTTGCGCAGCGCCGTGATCGACGTCAGCGTCAGTGAGTCGTTGATATCCCAGTCGAGTTGCAGCGAGACGCCGTCGTTCTCGATTTCATTGGTCGGATCGAAGTCGTAGAAGCCTTCGTAGGCGAACGGTGCGTCCGGCACGAGCTGGCCGCCCGATAAAAGGATCGCCCCGCCGGTCGGGCCGTTCTGCAGGTTGGCGACACCGCAGCAGGCCTCGTCGAGTTTGTCCCAGTCGGCGATGAAACGCAGCTCGACCGTGTCGCTCGGCGCCCACAGAGCCTGGCCGCGAACCGTCTGGCGATTCAGCTCGTTGAGCGCGTTGCCGGTCTGCAGGTTGTCGTAGTAGCCGTCGCGCTCGTTGTGGCTGCCCGACAGGGATACGGCGAACGTGTCCGTGAGCGGGCCATTGACGTCGCCCCTCAGGATGAACTGGCTGTACTCGCCCGCGGTGGCCGATACCGAACCCGACACGCTGTCGAGGCTCGGCTTCGCCGTGATGACGTTTATCACGCCGGCCGATGCGTTCTTGCCGAACAGCGTGCTTTGCGGGCCCTTGATGACTTCGATGCGTTCGAGGTTCGGGAAGTCCGCAAGTGCCGAGGCCGAACGCGAGCGGTAGACGCCATCGATAAACACGCCGACCGACGGTTCGATACCGGCGTTGTTGGCGCCGTTGCCGAAGCCGCGGATCAGGAAGTTGGTGTTGCCGCTCGTCTGCAGCTGGCTGACGCGCAGGCTCGGTACGAGCGTCTGCAGATCCTTGACGTCGAGCACCATGGCCTCGCTCATCGTGTCGGCCGTAACCACGGAGACCGCGACCGGGAGCGACTGCAGGGTCTGCTCGCGCTTCTGCGATACGACGATGATCTCCTCCAGGACGACGTCGTCCTGGGCGTTTACGGCGGGTGCGATTGCGAGTGCGGCAGCGACGACGCCGGCGGCGCCGACCAGGCGGCGAATCTCGCAACCATTGAACAAAGAACTAGCGGACATGTTTCCCCCCTTCGGAATGTGTTCGCAGTGGTAGTACTACATTCGTCTCGTTCGGCTAAGCAGCCAGGTCACGTTTTGCGTGAATAAACAGATGCTTTTGTTGCTTACTTGAGACGCTTTGGCTGCGAGCAAGAATATCACGGTTTTGACGAGTGATAACGCCGAATGCGGTGCAATTGTCGCGCTTCTGCTAAATTCGACTGACGCGAAAAAACAACAACGAGGATAAGCCATGCGCGGACTCATGATGGACACGCCGCTCACGATCGGCTCGATCGCGCGGCACGTCGAGCTGTACCACGGCGAGCGGGAGATTGTCTCGGTGACGGCGGACGCTCCGCCGGTCAGAACCTGCTGGCGCGATTGCATGCGCCGCGCGCGCCGCGTCGCCAACGCGATGCAAACGCTGGGCGCGAAGCCGGGCGATACCGTCGCCACGCTGGCGTGGAACGACCATCGGCACCTCGAGATCTACTACGGGCTGTCCGGTGCGGGCTATGTCTGTCACACGATCAACCCGCGGCTGTTCGCCGAGCAGATCGTCTTCATTGTCAATCACGCGGCGGACCGCTGGATCTTCATCGACAGCATGTTCGTGCCGCTGATCGAAAAACTGAAGGGCCAGCTCGACGGCGTTGAGGGTTTCATCGTCATGACCGACGAGGCGCATATGCCCGATTCGTCGCTCGACGGGCTGCTCTGCTACGAGACGCTGCTTGCCGACGCGTCGGCCGAGCTCGACTGGCCCGAGTTCGACGAGAACACCGCTGCCGCGCTGTGTTACACGTCGGGAACAACCGGCGATCCGAAGGGCGTGCTCTACAGCCACCGTTCGACCGTGCTGCACGCCTACGCGAGCGTCGCACCCGACGCACTCGACCTGAGGAGCCGCGATAACGTGCTGCCGGTCGTGCCGCTGTTCCACGTCAATGCCTGGGGCATACCGTATTCGGCCGCCATGGTCGGCGCCAAGCTCGTTCTGCCGGGACCGAAAATGGGTGACGGCAAAACGCTTTGTCATCTGATCCGTTCCGAGGAGGTATCGATCGCCCTCGGTGTACCGACCGTCTGGTCGGCGCTGCTTCAGTACTGCGACGACGCGGCGCAGACGCTCGACAGGCTCGAGCGGACCGTGATCGGCGGCGCGGCAGTCCCCCGCTCGATGGTGCAGGCCTTCCGCGATCGGCATGACGTCGTCGTCATCCAGGGCTGGGGCATGACCGAGATGAGCCCGTTGGGCACGGTCAACACCTTGAAGGCCGGGCTCGAAGGCCTGAGCCCCGACGACAAGCTGGATCTCGCGACCAAGGCCGGCCGGGCAATGTTCGGTTGCGAGCTCAGGATCGTCGACGACGAGGGTAGGGAGCTGCCGCGCGACGGCGTGGCCTTCGGCGCGCTGCAGGTGCGTGGCCCGTGGGTTTGCAATGACTACTACAAGCTTGAAGGCAGCGCGGGGACGCACACCCATGACGGCTGGTTCGAGACCGGCGACGTCGCGACCATCGATCCGGAGGGCTACGTCGCGATTACCGACCGGACCAAGGACGTCATCAAGTCGGGCGGCGAATGGATCAGTTCTATCGAGCTCGAGAACACGGCCGTCGGTCACGAGTCCGTGGCCGAGGCGGCCGTGATCGGCGTGCCGCACCCGAAGTGGTCGGAGCGACCGCTCTTGATCGTCGTGCCCGCGCCGGGCGCCGAACCCGACAAGAGCGAGCTGCTGGCCTGGTTCGACGGCAAAGTCGCCAGTTGGTGGATACCGAACGACGTTGCTTTCGTCGACGAGCTGCCGCACACGGCCACCGGCAAGATAAAGAAGATTGAATTGCGGCGGCAATTCGCTGACTATGCGTTTCCTCATGAATAGTCTGGCCCGTTGAGCGACGAGGTCGCTGCCGGGAGAGGAGCACGAATGGCGGAACCCTTGAGACTGTATGGTCTGAAGGCTGTCGTAACGAAGGCGGGGAACGGTATCGGTGAGGCCGTGGCCCGCACACTGGTGAAACATGGCGCGTCCGCGATCGCGATCGACAATCGGGACAGCGGCGTCGAGCAGGTGTTTCGCTCGGTAAAAGGCGTCGACGCGATCGTTGCGGACCTCAACGATCCGGAGGAACGGGCGGCGACGATCAGCGCCGCGGGAGACCGGCTCGAGGGCATCGACATGCTGGTAGTAAACCTTCCCTACGAGCGGCGGACACCGATCGATGGCCCGGGTGAGGACTTCGATCGGCTGCTTGCGCAGCGCGCGGAGCAAACCGGCGCCATCTGCCGCGCGGCGCTGCCCGAGCTCAAGAAGAGTCCCTGCGGGCGCATCGTCTCCGTCGGCTATCTGCGCAGCGCGTTCGCGGTCGCCGCGGGCGACCAATGGCGCAAGTCGGAGGCCATGCTCGCACGCCAGATTCGGGACATGGCTCTCGACACGGGCGAGTTCGGGATTACGGCCAATTATGTGCAGCCGGGCGGCATCATGACGCCCGCGAGTCGCGACGCGTTCAGGCGCGACACGGCGCTGCGCGACTACTGCATCTCGAATTCGGCTGCCCGGCGTCTGGGCGAGCCCGTCGAGGTGGCGAAAGTCGTCCTGTTCCTCGTCAGCGATGACGCCGTGTTCGTCAGCGGCACGGGCATCGCCGTCGACGGCGGACTCGTCGACGCCTGAGCGCGGAGGTGCACGCCTTTCTCGACGACCTGATTACGCTGCTCAAGCTCGAGCGCATCGAAGACAATATTTTCCGCGGCGAGAGCCGCGACATCGGCAGCCCGCAGGTGTTTGGCGGCCAGGTGCTGGGACAGGCGCTATCCGCGGCGCAGCACACCGTCGAGGGTCGGGTCGCGCATTCCCTGCACGCCTACTTCCTGCGCCGCGGCGATATCAATGCGCGCATCGTGTACGAAGTCGATCGATCGCGGGACGGCGGCAGCTTCTCGAACCGCCGTGTGGTCGCGATTCAGCACGGTCGGCCGATTCTGAACCTCGCGGCATCTTTCCAGACGCCCGAGGAGGGGCTGGAGCATCAGGCGCCGATGCCGGACGTGCCGGGTCCCGACGGGCTCAGGTCTCTGCACGAATTCGCGAGCGACCTGCCCGACAGCGTACCCATGAAAATGCGCCGTTTCCTGACCGAGAAGCGGCCGTTCGAGTTCCGGCCGGTCAGGCCGCTCGAGTTCGAGGCGCGCCAGAGGCTCGAGCCCAGCGCGCACGTCTGGATTCGCGCGATGGGGGAGCTGCCCGACGATCAATCCCTGCACCAGAATCTGCTTGCCTACGTGTCCGACTATGAACTGCTGGGAGTCAGTACTCTGCCGCACGGCCTATCGTTCATCCGCGACAACGTCATCATGGCGAGCCTCGACCATGCCCTGTGGTTTCATCGTCGGGTCAGAATGGATGAATGGCATCTCTACTCGATCGACAGCCCGAACGCCTCGGGTGCGCGCGGCCTGTCGCGCGGCCAGTTTTTTTCGGCCGACGGCAAGCTCGTCGCGTCGACGAGTCAGGAGGGCCTGGTTCGCGTCGTCGATCCGAACGCCGCGCGGCAACGCTCGCATCCGCGCGAACAGGGGTAGCTTTCAACGCCTTGGCTGCGGCAGCGCCTCGAGTTGCGTCGCGTAGCGGCGCGCGTTTCTTACGTAGACCTCGGCGGACAGACCGATCTTTTCGATCTCCTCGGGCGACAGGTCGCGCGCGACGCGGGCCGGTGCGCCCATCAACAGGACGCCGTCCGGGAATGACCTGCCCTCGGTGACGAGGGAATGGGCGCCCACCACGGTGTTCTTGCCGATGACCGCGCCGTTCAAAACCGTCGTGCCGATGCCGACCAGCGCGTTGTCGCCGATCGTGCAGCCGTGCAGCATGACCTGGTGGCCGATCGTCACGCCCTTGCCGATTGACAGCTCGAGTCCCGGGTCCGTGTGCAGTACGGCGGCATCCTGGACGTTGCTGCGCTCACCGACCGAGATCGTGTCGTTGTCGCCGCGCAGTACCGCGTTGAACCACACCGAGGCCTGATCCTCGATTCGCACGTCGCCGATCAGCGTCGCGTTATCGGCAATGTAGGTGTCGACGCGCGAGACCCGCGGTTTGCGATCGCCGAGCGCCGCGATCAAGCCGACTTGCCCTGCGCGGCGACCGCGGCGGCAGCTTTCTCGACGGCCTCCGGATCGCCGAGGAACTCACGGTTCAAGGGCTTGAGATCGTCGTCGAGCTCGTAGCTCAAGGGGATGCCGGTCGGAATGTTGAAGCCCGTGATGTCTTCGTCGGAAACACCATCGAGCATCTTGACCAGCGCGCGCAGGCTGTTGCCGTGAGCAGCAATGAGCACGTTTCTGCCCGCCGAGAGCTCCGGCGCGATACGCTGATCCCAGCACGGCACGACCCGCTCGAGCGTGGTCTTCAGCGACTCGGTGCCCGGCAGGCCGTCGATGCCGGCATAGCGCGGATCGTGTGACGGGTGTCGCTCATCGTCGGCTTCGAGCGGCGGCGGCGGCGTGTCATAGCTTCGCCGCCAGATGTGTACCTGCTCGTCTCCGTACTTCGCTGCGGTCTCGGCCTTGTTGAGGCCCTGCAGCGCGCCGTAGTGGCGCTCGTTGAGCCGCCAGTCGCGGTGCACCGGGATCCACATGCGGTCCATCTCGTCGAGTACGATCCACAGCGTTCGAATCGCCCGCGTAAGGACCGACGTATAGGCGACGTCGAACGAGAAGCCCAGATCGCCCAATAGCCGCCCCGCGGCTTTCGCCTCGGAAATACCCTGTTCCGTCAGATCGACGTCCGTCCAACCCGTGAACAGATTCTTAAGGTTCCAGTCACTCTGCCCGTGCCTGCAAAGAACAAGCTTGCCTGCCATGTCGTCTCCCAAGTCGATTGTGGCCGGTACGGCCTCAGGTCGCCATGAGCTCCCTGAGCTCGCGGGCCGCCACCGTGAGAGTAGCAAAATCGATTTCGCCGCGGAGCTTCATTTCGGCGATCGTCGCCCTGAAGCGCTCAACGTTCTCGCCGCGCTGCTCGAGCCACTCCTCGACGCGTTTGCGGATGTCGCGCTTGCTGCGCGACTTGAGCAGGACGGCCGCGAGATCGCGGCGTATGCGGTAGAACTCCTCGCGCAGGTGGCTGCGGGCCATCGACTGCCAGCGGCCCTGCACCACGAGATCCTCGACGCTGTCATGGAACCAATAGAGGCCCAGGTTTTCGTTGAACGTCGAGTACAGAGCGGCCACATCGAGCAGCTCACGGTTGTATTCGGCCGACAGGTCCGCGATATCGAGCGCCGCCCGTGTCAGGAGCAGGGCCGACATCCGGCCTGCGAGTTTCTCGGGTACGCCAATGGCGACGTAATTGTCGCGCGCCGACTCCTGCCGCTGGCGGGCCGCGGTCGATATGATCGACGCGGTGCGCGTGTACATGGTCTGCATGCGTTCCTTGAGACGCTCTGCAGCCGAGTCGATGGCGAGTTCGTCACCGAATCGTTCTATGAGCCAGTAGCAAATGTGCCTTAGCGTGCGGCTGATCTCGAACATCATCGACATCTGCGCGCTGGCCGGTATCTCGTGATCGTAGCCCTCGATCGTTCGTAACAGGTCGCCGGCGCGAATGAGCTGCCTGGCCACCATATAAGCCCGCGCGATCGTTACGTCATTCGCCCCGGTATCCATCTGGATACGCTTGACGAACGTCGGTCCCATGCGGTTGACGATGCCGTTGGCGATCAGTGTCGCAAGGATTTGTCGGCTCAAACGGTGACCGGGCAACAGCTCGGCGTAGCGCTTGCGCAGGCGCTCGGGGAAGTAGCGCAGCGGGTCGGCGCGCAGGAAGTCCTCGAGCGTGGCGTCAGACCCGATCAGGCCGTTGTAGAGGTCGATCTTCGCGTAGCTCAACACCACGGCCAGCTCGGGTCGCGTGAAGCCCTGTTTGCGCTTGCGTCGCTCCTCGATCTCGACGTCGTCCGGCAGGTATTCCAGTTCGCGGTCGAGCACGCCTGCGCGCTCCAGATTGGTGATCAGCCGCGCCGTCTCGTCGATGCGCTCGAGCGAGCGAACCTCGCTCATGCTGATCGCCTGGGTCTGCAGGTAGTTGTTGCGCAACACCTGCTCGGCCACGTCGTCGGTCATCGAGGCGAGCAACTCGTTACGCTCCTCACGGCCGAGACCCTTGGTCTTCTCGGCATCGCTCAAAAGGATCTTGATGTTGACCTCCCGGTCCGAGCTGTCGACGCCCGCCGAGTTGTCGATGAAATCGGTGTTGATGCGGCCGCCCTGCTGGCTGTACTCGATGCGCGCGAGCTGCGTGAGTCCGAGGTTGCCGCCCTCGCCGACGGCCTGGCAGTTGAGTTCGCTCGCATCAATTCGCACGGCATCGTTGCCGCGATCGCCGACGTCGTCGTTGCCCTCGCTGCTGGCCTTGACGTAGGTGCCGATGCCACCGTTCCAGAGCAGGTCGACGGGCATTTTCAGGATTGCGCGTATCAGGTCGTCCGGCTTCATCGCCTTCTCGTCGACGGCCAGCAGCTTGCGGACTTCGGCGCTCAAGCGAATCGTCTTGGCCTGGCGGGAGAATATCCCGCCGCCCTTCGAGATCAGCGTCTCGTCATAGTCGCTCCAGCTGGAGCGGCCCTTGCGGAACAGTCGCTGGCGTTCACGGTAGCTCGCGGCGATATCGGGCTCGGGGTCCAGGAATATGTGCTGGTGATTGAAGGCCGCTACGAGCTGGATTTTTCGCGACAGTAGCATGCCATTGCCGAACACGTCGCCGCTCATGTCGCCGATGCCCGCGACCGTGAACGGCTGCTTCTGTGTATTCAGACCTCGCTCGCGGAAGTGCCGCTTGACGGCCTCCCAGGCGCCGCGCGCCGTGATACCCATCTTCTTGTGGTCATAGCCCGCCGACCCGCCGGATGCGAACGCGTCATCCAGCCAAAAGCCGTACTCGGCCGAGATGCCGTTCGCGATATCCGAAAACGTCGCCGTGCCCTTGTCGGCCGCGACGACAAGATAGGGATCGTCGCCGTCGCGCCTGACGACGCCAGGCGGCGTGATGACCTCACCGTCAACGACGTTGTCCGTGATGTCCAGCAGGCCGCGGATAAATGTCTTGTAGCACTCGACACCGGCCGCGAAGATCGCGTCGCGGTCTCCGCTTGGCAGGTGTTTGCAAAAGAAACCGCCCTTGGCGCCCGTTGGTACGATTACGGTGTTTTTGACGACCTGGGCTTTCATGAGCCCGAGGACCTCAGTGCGGAAGTCCTCGCGGCGATCCGACCAGCGCAGCCCGCCACGGGCGATGTCGCCGCCCCGCAGGTGTACGCCTTCCACTTCGGAGGAGTACACGAAAATTTCGAACTTCGGTTTCGGCAGCGGCACTTCCGGCATCGCCTTCGGGTTCAGCTTGATCGAGATGCAGGGCTTCGCCGCGCCCTCGGCGCCGGTCATGAAGTAGTTGGTCCTGAGCGTCGCGCTGACGGCGCTCGCGAAGGCGCTCAGTATCCGGTCCTCGTCGACGCTACGCGCCCGGCGTACGGCGCGGCGGATCGACGTACTGATCGGCTCGAGCTGCCGTTTGCGCGTCGTGGACTTCAGCGCCGGGTCGAACTGGGTCTCGAACTGCTCGACGAGCTTGCGGACCAGTCCTGCGTGCGCAATCAGAACGTCCTCCATGTAGTCCTGGCTGAACGGCATCCCGAGCTGCAGCAGGTACTTCGTATAGCAGCGCAAGAGGGATGTCTGCCGCCAGTCGATGTTGGCCGGAATGACGAGCCGGTTGAGGCCGTCGTCCTCGGCCTCGCCTTCGAGGACCCGCATGAAGCAGGTTTCGAAGCGCTCGGCCGCGGCCTCGACATCGAACTCATCGCCGCTTTCATGGCGCAGATGGAAGTCCTGTATCCAGTAGGTGTCTTCGGGACCGAGCACCAGCTCGTATGGCCGTTCCGTGTAGACGTCGACGCCCATGTTCTCGAGCACCGGCATGACGGCCGACAGCGACAGCGGCTTGCTGATGCTGTAGACGATGAAATGCATATGGCCAGGTTCCGAGCCGGCCGGCGCGTAGAGATTCACCGAGCGGTTCTTGCCGGCCTCGCGCATGCTGTGGATGCGGCTGACGTCGGTGCAAGCATCGCGCGGCGAGGTGTCTTCCTGGTAGCCGGCGGGGAATATCTGTCCGTAGCGGCGGAACATGCGCGGCCCGTCGTCCTCGCCGAAGGCATCGAGCAGCTCCTCGCGAATCCGGTCGGTCCACGTCACGACCACGTCGGCGATGCGTTTCTCGATCTCGGCGATGCTGATTCGCGGCCGCTCGCCGGACGCGGTACGGACAATGATGTGTACGCGTGCGAGCGGCGACTCGAAAATCTGTACGCTCGAATCGACGGAGCTGCCGTCGAAGGCCGTGAGCAGCACGTGCTCGATCTGGCGGCGCACCGCCGTCGTGTACTTCTCGCGCGGCACGTACACGAGACAGGAAAAAAAACGGCGGAAGGTGTCGCGGCGCAGAAAAAAGCGTACTCGCTGGCGGTCCTGCAGGTTCAGGACACCCAGCGTCGTGCGGGCAAGGTCCGACACCGAACTCTGGAACAATTCGTCGCGCGGGAAGGTCTCGATGATGTGCATCAGCGCCTTGCCGCGATGACCGGATGGCTCCACGCCACTTCGCTCGATGACGCGCTGGACTTTGTGTTTCAGCAGCGGAATGTTGCGCGGACTCTCGGAGTAGGCCACCGACGTGAACAGGCCGATGAAGCGATGTTCGCCGAACGTTTTGCCGTTCTTGTCGTACAGCTTGATGCCGACGTAGTCGAGGTAGGCATTGCGATGGATCGTCGAGCGGGAATTGGCCTTGGTGATGATGAGCCAGTCTTTCGCCCGCGTGATGCGCCGCATCTCCGCCGTCAGCTCGATGTCCTTGCCCGTGCTGTGTTCCTCGCCGGAAAGCAGCCCCAGGCCGGTGCCCTTCACGGGCTTCAGAATGATGCGCTCCCCGCGCTCGGCCAGCCGGTACTCACGATAGCCGAGGAACGTGAAACGGTCATCGATCATCCAGTCGAGGAGCGCCTTGGATTCCTCGCGCAGGTCTTCGTCGACGCCGGTCGGACCCTGCTCCAGCGTCTCGCGCGCGACGGCCATCATCTCGCGCATCGCAGCCCAGTCATCGACCGCCAGCCGGACGTCCCGAAGCACGTTCTTGAGGTCGGCTTCGAGGGCCTCGAGCCGGTCGGTCTCGGTTTCGCGGTCGATCGCGAAGCGCATGAAGGACTCTTTCGTGCCCTCGCCGGAGTCGGCCGCGTGGATCGCGCTCACGAGGCCACCGCGGCCGCGCGTGACGCGAATCACCGGGTGTACGGTGATGTGCACGGCGAGGTCGTGGCGGCTGATTGCGGCCGACACGGAATCGACCAGGAACGGCATGTCGTCGTTTACGATCTCGACGACCGTGAAACGGGACGTGTAGCCATCGTCCTGTTCCGTCGGGTTGAAGATGCGTATCCTTGCCTCGCCGCGTTTGCGGCGGGCGGCGAAGGCCAGGTGGTCCAGCGCAATCCGCGCCATGATGCGTTCGGACCGGCCGCGCATGTCTTCGACCGGAACATGCGCGAAATACCTGGCGAGGAACAGCTTGATCTGGGCTCGGCTTTCGAGGACGTCAGACGAAACCCGGGATGCAACGATGGCGTCGAGAATGCGTTCCATGCGGTCGCTTCCCCGGCGGTGTTCTTGTCGTGTCACTATGCTCCGCTCCGGCCGCGCTTGCGGCGCCGGCATTATACATTAAGTACAATTGAAACTATCCCTAAGAAAGGCCGTTGGCATGAAAAACCGGAAGATGGAAAAGTCGATCCACACCAAGCTGTCGCGCGACGACGACTACACCGGCTACCTCCACCTGGACAGGCTCCTGTCGGCCCAGGTGCCGCTGTCCGATCCCGCGCATCACGACGAGATATTGTTCATCATCCAGCACCAGGTGGCCGAGCTCTGGATGAAGCTTCTGATCCACGAGATCGGCCAGGCCATCAGCTACATGCGCGCCGACGAAATGGCGCCCGCGGTCAAGAACCTCGCGCGGGTGCGGCACGTCCAGAACCAGCTCTACAATCAGTGGGGTGTACTCGACACGCTGACCCCGAGCGAATACGCCGAATTCCGGCACGTGTTCGGCAAGGCGTCCGGCTTTCAGTCCGCGCAGTACCGGATTCTCGAGTTCATGCTCGGCAACAAGAGCCGGACGATGTTAAAGGTCTACGAACACCAGCCGGAATGGCATGCGAAGCTCACCCACGCTCTCGCCTCGCCGAGTCTGTATGAGGAGTTTCTCATGCACCTCGAGCGGCAGGGCCTGCCCGTGCCCCGGCGAGCGATCGACCGGGATTTTTCGAAGATGCGTGACGAAGACGACGAGGTTGTCGCCGTCCTCAAGACGATCTACGAGAACCCGAAGCGGTACTGGACCGAGTACGAAAGCTGCGAGGCGCTCATGGACATCGCCAACAACTTCCAGTTCTGGCGCTTCCATCATCTCAAGACGGTCGAGCGCATCATCGGCCACAAGCGCGGCAGCGGCGGTTCGTCCGGCGTGTCCTTCCTGAGGAAGGCGATCGACAACGAGTTCTTCCCGGAGCTTATACGGGTACGCACCGAGATCGGCGAGTAGCCGGCATCCGTCACCGATTCGCGGGCTGGAACTGCTACAGGCTGGAGGCCTTATCGAGCAGCTGGTCCATGATGCGATTCAGCTCCGCAACGTCTGCTTCTTCGAGCCCAGATACGAGGTCGCGCTCGAACGCCAGCGCGAGGCGCGCGACGCCGTCGTGAACTTCCCGGCCCGCCTCCGACAGGTTCAGGATCGAGCGGCGCCGATCCGCGTCGGCGAACTGACGGTCGATGCGGCCTGCCTTGATGAGCTTCGTTACCGCCCGGCTCACGGCGACCTTGTCCAGAAACGTGTGTTCCGCCACTTCGACCGCCGAGAGTCCGGGGAAGCGGCCGAGAATCGCGATGACCCGCCACTCCGGAATCGAAAGTCCGAACTCGCGATCGTAAGCGCGCGCAATCGTCGTGCTCACCTTGCTCGAGAGTCGAGCGAGCCGATACGGTAGAAACTCGTCGAGAATGAGTTCGTCGCCCATGAGTGCGTGCCGGTCCGGAGGCGTGTAACTGGCTATCCACAGTAACCAGAAGCGGTCTCAAAAACAAACATGGCCGCCGGCGCGATCACGATTGTTCTTGAGACCGCTTCCGCTGAGGATGGCGCGTTCAGTCGTCAGGCCAGGTGCGGGGAGGACAGGTACTCGTTGGACTGCATCTCGACGAGTCGGCTACTCGTTCGTTCGAACTCGAACGAGAGCCGCTTGCCTGCGTACAGTGCCGTGGCTTCCCGGTCCGCGGACACGATCAGCTTGACGCGGCGGTCGTAGAATTCGTCGACCAGGGAGATGAATCGCCGCGCCTCGTCGTCGCTGCGGGCGTCGAGTTCCGGTACACCGGACACGATGACGGTCGGGAACCAGCGCGCAAGCTCGATGTAGTCCGCCTGGCTTCGCGGTCCTTCGCACACTTCGCTGAAGTCGAACCAGGCGATGCCTTTCGCGCAGCGCCGCGCGACGATCTCGCGGCCGTTGACCTCGAGCGCGTGGTCAGTCTCGACCTGACTCGACGCGGATTCCCGGAACAGTCGTTCCAGGGCCGCGTCGCTGGCGGCTCCGGAGGGTGTCAGGTAAGTGCCCGAACGCGCCAGCAGACGCAGGCGGTAGTCGACGTCGCCGTCCATATTGACGACCTCGGTGTACTGCTTGAGCAGTTCGATCGCCGGGAGGAAGCGGCTGCGCTGCAGGCCGTCCCGGTACAGCTCGTCGGGGTGCGAGTTCGAGGTTGTAACCAGCGTCGTACCGCGACGGAACAGCCCCTCGAGCAGGCGGCCGAGAATCATTGCGTCGCCGATGTCGCTGACGAAGAACTCGTCGAAGCACAGCACCCGGGTTTCGGCGGCCAGGTCGGCGGCGACGTGATCGAGCGGGTCTTCGAGATCTTTCAGCCCTTTTAATCGGAGCTGCACGTCCCGCATCATTCGATGAAAGTGTATCCGGCGCTTCCTGGGTTCTTCCAGCGTTTCGTAGAAGAGGTCCATGAGGAAGGTCTTGCCGCGGCCCACGCCGCCGTATACATATAGGCCGCGTACGGCTTTCGGCCGGCGAAATCGATCGAGGAGGCCCGTTCGGCCGGTGCCTTCCGCCAGGCGTGCCTGAAGCGACCCGAAAATCCCGACGAGCTTCTCCTGGGACGGGTCCCGGACGTAGCCGTTCTCCGCCAATCGTCGCTCCCATTCCTGTCTAAGCGTCACGCATACCTTTAATGTGCTAATTGAAGCTCCGTCCAAGCGTGGCAAGATTACACGACGACAGGGCCGGCCGCAGAGCCGCGGCGGTGGCTGAACGCAACGAGCACAGGCAGCGAGAGCAGGCAATGAGCAACAGCGAAGAACGTGAGTCCATGGAATTCGACGTGGTCATAGTCGGCGGTGGGCCGGCCGGACTGTCGGCCGCATGCAGGCTTCTGCAGCTCGACGACAGCCTGTCGGTCGTCGTCGTCGAGAAGGGCTCCGAGATCGGGGCGCACATCCTGTCCGGAAACTGCTTCGAGCCGCGTGCGCTCGACGAGTTGTTCCCCGACTGGAAACAACGAGGCGCGCCGCTCGAAACGCCGGTCACGGGCGACAGCGTGTATTTCTTGAGGGGCAGTGACACGTCCACGCGCGTGCCCAACGCCTTCGTGCCGAGGCCGATGCACAACGAGGGCAACTACATCATCAGCCTGGGCCGTCTCTGCCAGTGGCTGGGCGAGCAGGCAGAGGCTCTGGGCGCGAACGTGTTTCCCGGCTTCGCCGCGTCCGAGGTGCTGTACGACGCCGACGGCCGCGTGACCGGCGTCGCGACGAGCGACATGGGCATCGGCAAGGACGGCCGGAAGAAAGACGCCTACACGCCCGGCTACGAGCTGCTCGGCAAGTACACGATCTTCGCCGAGGGTTGCCGAGGCAATCTCGGCGAGTCGCTCATCGAGCGTTTCGATTTGCGCGCCGACGCCGATCCGCAGCATTACGGCATCGGGCTCAAGGAGGTCTGGGAAATCGATCCGGATCGACACGAGCCGGGCAGCGTGGTGCACACGGCCGGCTGGCCGCTGGACAATCACACCGAGGGCGGCGGGTTTCTCTACCACGCTGCCAACAACCAGGTCTTCCTCGGCCTGATCGTTGCGCTCAACTACCGGAATCCGCACCTGTCGCCGTTCGACGAGTTCCAGCGCTGGAAGCATCATCCCGTCATCGCAAGCGTGCTCGAAGGCGGCAAGCGCATCGCCTATGGCGCGCGAGCCGTAAACAAGGGCGGGCTGCAGTCGTTGCCGAAGCTCGTGTTTCCGGGAGGAATGCTGGTCGGCTGCGATGCGGGCCTGTTGAACGGCGTCAAAATCAAGGGCGCGCACACGGCCATCAAGTCGGGTGCGCTGGCAGCGGAGTCCGTTCACGAAGCGCTCGCCGCCGGCGACGAGGGGCAGGGCGTACTCGAAGGCTATTCCACGAAGCTCGAGGCGTCCTGGGTTCACGACGAACTTCACCGGGCGCGAAATTTCGGGCCGGCGCTGAACAGGCTCGGCACGTTCTGGGGTGCGGCGTTCACGTTTGTCGACCAAAACATCTTTGGCGGCCGGCTACCGTTCACCTGGCACAACACGGTGCCCGACCACGAGTCGCTCGACGCGGCGGACGACGCCACGCCGATCGACTATCCCAAGCCCGACGGGGTTTTGAGCTTCGACAAGCTGTCCTCGGTGTTTCTCTCGAGCACCAACCATGAGGAAGACCAGCCTTCACACTTGAGGCTCAAGGACGCTTCCGTGCCGATTGCGCACAACCTGCCGCGTTACGACGAGCCGGCACAGCGTTACTGCCCGGCCGGGGTCTACGAAATCGTGGAAGAGGGCGGCGAGCAGGTGTTCCGGATCAACGCGCAGAACTGCGTGCACTGCAAGACCTGCGACATCAAGGATCCGACGCAGAACATCGTCTGGACGGTCCCCGAGGGCGGCGGCGGCCCGAACTACTCCGGCATGTAGCTACCTCGGCTGCATGCGGATGGCGCCGTCAACCCGGATCGTTTCGCCGTTGACGTAGGCGTTCTCGTAGATGAACGCGGCCGTGCTCGCGTACTCCTCGGGCCGGCCGAGGCGCTGCGGATACGGTACCTGCTGGCCCAGCGACTCCTGCACCTCCTCTGGCATACCCGCCATCATCGGCGTCAGGAATATGCCAGGCGCGATCGTGTTCACGCGGATACCGAATTGGGCAAACTCGCGTGCGAGCGGCAGCATCATGCCAACCACGCCGCCTTTGGATGCCGAATAGGCGGCCTGGCCGATCTGACCTTCGAAGGCCGCGATCGACGCGGTCGAGATGACGACGCCTCGATCGCCGTTGCCGTCGGGTTCGTTGTGCTGCATCACAGCCGCGGCTTCCTTGGTGACGTTGTAGCTACCGACGAGATTCACCTGGATGACGCGATTGAAATTCTCGGCCGGCCACGGGCCCTCGCGGCCGAGTGTCCGCCCCGCCGTCGCGATACCGGCGCAGTTGACGGCCAGCGTGATGCCCTGCATGAACGCACGAGCCGACTCGACCGCGTCGCGGACGTTGTTCTCGTCGGCCACGTCGGTTTTGACGAAGCTTGCCCGTTCGCCGAGCCGGGCGGCGCTCTCCTCGCCCTGCGCTTCGTTGAGGTCCAACAGGGTCACGTGGCCGCCCGCCGCGATTACCCGCTCGGCGGTTGCGAGCCCGAGGCCCGATGCGCCGCCCGAAATGACGGCCTTGGCGGATGCGAGTTCCATGAGTCTCTCCTGGTCGTGTCTTCTCGTTTGGATTGATTGCCCGCGTTAGCGCGGCTAGTCGACCTCGATGCCGATCGCGACGGCTTCGCCGCCGCCGATGCAGAGCGAAGCGATGCCTCGCTTTTGCCCGCGGCTTCTGAGCGCGTGAATCAGCGTCGTCGTGATCCGCGCGCCCGTGGCGCCGATCGGGTGTCCCATCGCGCAGGCGCCGCCGTGGACGTTCACCTTGTCGTGCGGGATGTCGCAGTCTGTCATGGCCGCCATCGTGACCACGGCGAACGCCTCGTTGATCTCGTAGAGATCGACGTCGTCCGGGCTCCAGCCGAGACGTTCGTGCAGCGTCTTGATCGCATGGACGGGCGCGGTCGTGAACCAGGCCGGCTCCTGTGCAAAACTCGAGTGGCCGACGACGCGCGCGAGGGGCTCGAGGCCGAGCTCGCGGGCCCGCGACTCGGTCGTCATGATGACGGCAGCCGCACCGTCCGAGATTGACGACGAACTTGCCGCCGTCACGCTGCCGTCCCTGGCGAACGCGGGCTTCAAGTCCGGGATGCGGTCGAGATCGACCTTGCCGGGCGTTTCGTCCTCGGTGACCGTCGAATCGCCGCGCCGCGACCGGATCGTGACCGGCGCAATCTCCGCCTCGAACGTGCCGTCTTCGACCGAGCGCTTCGCGCGGGTGCCCGACTCGATGGCGAAGGCGTCCTGCTGGTCGCGTGTGAAACCGTATTTGCGGGCGGTCTGCTCGGCGTAGTGGCCCATCATGTGGCCTTCGTCGAAATCCTGCAGGCCGTCGAGGAACATGTGATCGACGATCTCCCGGTGGCCCATGCGGTAGCCGCCGCGCGCGCCGGGCAGCAGGTACGGGGCGTTGCTCATCGATTCGAGTCCGCCGGCCACGACGACACCGGCGCTGCCGGCGCGGAGGGCATCATAGCCGAGCATGATCGCTTTCATCCCGGACCCGCACATCTTGTTCACTGTCGTGCACGCGGCGCCGAGCGGGACGCCGCCGCCCAGCGCAGCCTGGCGGGCCGGCGCCTGGCCGAGGCCCGCGGGCAGGACGCAGCCCATGAGTACCTCGCCGACCAGCGCCGGGTCGAAATCGACGGCGCCCAGCGCGCCGCCGATCGCGGCTGCGCCGAGTTCGGTTGCCGTCGCGCCCGTGAGCGCGCCCTGAAATGCGCCAATCGGCGTTCGCTTGGCGGCAACGATGACGATCGAATCGGAACTCATGAACCTGTCTCCACTTGAGCTATGGCCATAAAAAGTCGGCTACTTTCCAGAAAATTCAAGAGCACCGCAATACGGCGATCGTGGTAAGGCGCCCCATCTATAGGGCTCAATAGTCGTGATTGCCGTCTCCATCGGCGGCCAGGTCCGGCTCGGCAAGCGACTCGAGCACGCGCTGGCGCGCCGCTTCCGCAAGCTCGCGGTGGTCTGCGAAGGCCGGATCGTCGGGCAGGATCGGCGGCAGGATCTCGATGCTTATGCGGCCGAAGCGCGGCATCGCGGTGCCGGCGCGCAGAATGTCGCGCGAACCCGATATGGCGACAGGCACGACCGGCATGCCGCCGCGCGTCGCGGCGACGAAAGCGCCCGCGCGAAAGCGGCCGACGCCTTCGTAGGCTCTGAACGTGCCTTCAGGGAAGAAAACGAGCGACTGCCCGTCGCGCGCCGCTTTGACGATGTGCCTCGCGTCGCGCGCGCTGGCCGAGGTCGTGAAGCGCTCGACGAATCGCGAGCCCGAGCGCCGCAGCAGGAAATGAACCACGGGAATACTCCGCATCTCGCCCTTTATGACGAACGAATACCGCGCCGGCAAAAAGCCCTTGAGCAGGGGACCGTCGATGTAGCTCGCGTGGTTGGCGACCACGACCGAGTTGCCTGACGGCAGCCTGTCGAAGCCCGTTATGTCGACGGCGATGCCAGCGAGTCTGAATGCCGCGCGGGACGCGGCGGTCGTGAAACGAACGCGGCGATCGAGACCCGGCACGAATGTGACGGCGATCAGCGACGCGAGCACGCAAACAATGAACACTAGCCAGAAGTAGAGACCCCAGAGGCCCTCGAGCGCGCGTGTGACGTACTTCACTTTATGTTAATGCCTTCATCATTCTGTGAAGCCGGTCACGCCTGCAACCGGGCACGGCTATCATACTCAAAACCATATGTATTGCGGGTACGTGTCCCGCGAGCATCCGTAACGCCGCGAAGGAACGCATAGTCACCCGATGGACACTATGGCAAGCGACGATAGCAACAAGCAGGATCCAGCCGCCGTCGAGCGCTCCGAGCAGCTCGTCGACCGGTTTCTCGATGCGATCTGGATGGAGCGCGGTCTGTCGAAAAATACGCTGGGCGCCTATCGTGCCGACCTCATGACGCTGGGCCGGGGTCTTTCCGAAGATCGCAAGTCGATCGACATGGCCGACAAGGCCGACCTGTTGAATTTCATTGCCAAGCGCGTCGAATCCGGCGCCAAGCCGCGGTCAACGGCGCGGCAGCTATCCAGTTTCCGGCGCTTTTTCCGCTACATCATGCGCGAGGGGCTGCGGGACACCGACCCGACCGCCGATATCGAGATGCCGCGCATCGGCCGCTCGCTGCCCAAGACGCTGACTGAAGACGAGGTCGACGCGCTGTTGAATGCGCCGAACACCGACGAGCCGCTCGGTCACCGCGATCGCGCGATGCTCGAGCTGTTGTACGCGACGGGCCTGCGGGTTTCCGAGCTGATCAACATGCAGCAGTCACAGATCAACTTTAACCAGGGCGTGTTGCGAATCGTCGGTAAGGGCGACCGCGAACGCCTGATACCGCTGACCGATGACGCGCAGCGCTGGATTCGAGATTTCATCGACGGTCCGCGCATGGAGATCCTCTTGGAACGGCAGACGGATTACCTGTTCCCGACGCGTCGCGGCAATCGCATGACCCGCCAGGCCTTCTGGCACATCATCAAGCGTTACGCCGAGAAGGCCGGTATTCGCAAGAAGATGTCGCCGCACAGCCTGCGGCACGCGTTCGCGACACACCTGCTGAATCGCGGGGCCGACCTGCGTGTCGTCCAGCTCCTTCTCGGCCACAGCGACCTGTCGACGACCCAGATCTACACGCACGTAGCGCGCGAGCGTCTGAAGGACCTGCACTCGGAGCATCATCCCCGGGGTTAGTCCGACCCGGTAATTCGAGGGCCCGTGCGACGGGCAGCTTCGCGGGCTTGAATCTCGCCGCTTCGGCGAAATAAAGCTTGCCTGAAACGGGTCTTATCTGGAGTGCTTGCGCGCCGCGCCGGCGGCCTTTGTTACACTGATACTTCAGTCAACCCGACCAGCCTCACGAATCCAGCCCCATGAACAAGCTATCAACGATTTTCGGCCTGCTCGCGCTCGCGGGCATCCTGGCTTCGCCGCCGTCGCTTGCCGCGGACGACGAGGAGCTCGAAGCCGTTCGAGCCAAGATATCCGACATGTTCGAGACTATCCGGCCGGAAAGCATCGATCGTGCCCCGATCGAAGGCTGGTACGAAATCCAGCAGGGCCCCATCGTCGCCTACGTGTCGGCCGATATGCGCTACCTGCTGCAGGGCGAGATCATCGACCTCGAGACGCGCGCCAACCTTACCGACATCGCCCGCAACGATTCGCGCCGCCAGATCATGGCCTCGATCAGGGACGAAGACGTCATTTCGTTCCGGCCCGAGAAGATCCGGCACACCGTCACCGTATTCACGGACGTCGATTGCAGCTACTGTCGCCGGCTGCACGCGCAGATCGACGAGTACATGGACAAGGGCATCGAAGTGCGATACCTGCTGTATCCGCGCAACGGACCGGCCTCCAATTCCTGGTCCAAGGCCGAGAACGTCTGGTGCGCGCAGGATCGCAACGGTGCGCTGACGGCGGCCAAGGCCGACCAGGCGTTCGAGTCCAATGAGTGCGACGCCTCGATCGTGCAGGACCACTACGTGCTGGGCCGCGAGGTCGGCCTGTCCGGCACGCCCGCGATCGTGCTCGAGGACGGCACGCTGATCAGCGGCTACATGCCGCCGGAGCAGTTGGCTCGTACGCTGGAGCCCGAAGATTCGGAAAGCGGCGGCGACGCCGGCAACTAGCGTCGTCCGACTGATTCGCTGAACGCGCGCATGAGCCGCGACGGTCGCGGCACCTACAGGCGGGCGCGCCGGAGTTCGTGAATGTGCACGCCGTGGTTCTCGCCGCGATCCCTGAAGTACATCTCCAGCGCGTAGCGGCCGCTCTTGAAGGCCAGTTCGTCCCAGGGAATTTCGTCCTCGGCGAACAGCTTCGATTCGAGGCTCTCGCTGCCCACGCCGAAGCCGCCCCTGACCTTGCCCGTGAAGAACAGGTGAACCTGCCCGGCGTGCACGACATCGACGGACGCGAACAGGTGGCCGATCTCGATTTGTGCGCAGGCCTCCTCGAGCGTTTCCCGGGCCGCGCCCTCGGCAAGCGATTCGCCGAGCTCCATGAAGCCGGCCGGCACGGTCCAGTAGCCGTAGCGAGGCTCGATCGCCCGTTTGCACAGCAGTACCTTGCCGTCCTGTTCGGCGACGCAGCCGACGACGACCAGCGGATTCTGGTAGTGGATCGTATCGCAGCGCCGGCATACCCAGCGTTCGCGGTTGTCGTTGTCCGGAATCGAACGAACGACCTCCGCGCCGCAGCGCGGGCAGTATTTCATCGCTGGAAGCATATAGACGCCTAGGCAGAGTTTCCCTGGCCTGGTACCGGGAGGGGGACTCGAACCCCCAAGGTGTCACCACCGGTGGATTTTGAATCCACTGCGTCTACCAGTTCCGCCACCCCGGCTCGGTTGAGGTTTCGTGGCGGCCGAGGGCCGCGCGGCGCTAGTATAGGCGGGGAATTGCGCCGCCGCTACAGGCACTCGCGCGATACCGGACAGCATTTTGCGACGCTTTCGCCCGCATCGGCATCTACGGGGCGTGACATGAGCAAGTTCGCCGACATCGAGATCGACCAAGCGATCGTCAAGCGGGCGGCGCGCGGTGACGCGCGCGCGCACGAGATCATCTATCGCGCATTCTCGACGCCGGTCTACTCGCTTTGCCTCCGGTTTACCAAGGTGCCGGCGCATGCCGAAGATCTCACCCAGGAGACCTTCATGGAAATCATGCGCTCGATTGCGAAGTTCCGCGGCGAGGCGGCGCTGGGAAGCTGGATACGCCGCATAGCAGTCACGAAGTCGCTCATGTTCCTGCGCTCCGCGTGGACCAGCCGCGGCAACTCGCTGGCCGAGGGCTTCGACGACGTCACGCCGGGCGATGCGCTCAGTCACGGCATTAGCCGACATCCGGACGACGCGATGGATCTGGATTCGGCGCTGGCCAACCTGTCGGACGTCAGCAGGGCCGTTGTATGGCTCCACGACGTCGAGGGCTTCACGCACAAGGAGATCGCGGAGTTCATGGGCAAGACGGAGAGCTTTTCCAAATCGCAGCTATCGCGCGCCTACCAGAGGCTGAAGCCGATGCTGACATGCAATGACCTGCTGCCCGGTACGGATGGCGCAGCGGCAAGGAGTTACTGACGATGAGTCGGGACGGGAAGGACGAAGAAATGATTTACGGATTAACCGCAGACGAGCGGGGCGCCCTGACGCGCGGGCTCAACGATCTGCCCGAAACGATGCCGCCCCGCGCGGTCTGGCACCGTATCCGCGAGCAGGCTGACGCGGAAGGGCTGATCAGGACGCCGCGATCGCGCCGGCCCTCGACCTGGTACGTACCGGGCGGCATCGCCGCGATGTTCCTGATGGCAGCGCTGATCGTGCCGCGGCTTACGCCGGTCGACGACGCGACGTTGGTCGACAACGCGACGTATCCGGTCGTGCCGAGCAACGCGCCGACCAACACCGTGGAGGTGAGTGCGCTGACGGCCTTGCAGGTCGAATCCCGGCAGCTCGAGCGCGACCTCCGTTCGCTGCCCGAGCAGCCCAATGTCGTGCGCGCCGGCACGCAGGCAACGATCCTCGAGCTCGAGGACCGCATTGCCGCAATCGACTACCAGCTGAGCGATCCGGAGACTCGGCTGAGCCCCGAGGACGAGGAGGTTTTCTGGCGCGAGCGCGTCAGGCTGATGAAGCTGCTGGTGGGCTTGCGCTATGCGCAGACCCAGCGGACGGCGTTCTAGCGAGTTTCAGGAGTATCACGCGATGAGTACACGCACCACACTGCTTGCTGTTTCAGCGGCTCTGCTGCTAAGCGGGCAGGCGATTGCGCAGTCGGACGACGAGCAGCTCGCCCGGGAGTTCGAGCGGCGCGAGGCCGAGGCGGCACAGGCGATGCGCGAGGCCGAACGGCAGCTCGAGGAAGCCGCGCGGCGCATTGCGAAACTCAGCAACGAGCGTCTGGGGACGCTGGGCGAGGCCGAGCGCTGGGCAATGCTCGAGAAAGACCGGCCGATGATCGGCATCAACATCGACATGGAGGTCGGCGACCTGCCGGTTGAGGGCGTTGCTATCCTGAGCATAACCCCAGGCAGCGCGGCCGATGACGGGGGCTTGAGGTCCGGCGACGTGATCACGGCAGTTGACGATACGACGCTGGCCGCCGACTCGTCGAAGCAAGCGGCGATGAAGCTCGTGGAATTCATGAGCGGCGTCGAGGCCGGCGAAGCAATCGACATCGAGTACCTGCGCGACGGCAAGGTCGGCCGGATCGAGGTCGAACCGCGCGTCATGGACATGCACGCGAAGCTGTACACGGGCAGCGCCGGCACGCTTCAGCCGAAGATCGTGCTATCGCCCGGCGAGGCGCAGACCTTCTCGTTTACGTTCGGCGGCTGGCGCGGCGGCTGGGGCGACATGGAACTCGTCGAATTGAGCGAGGAACTCGGACGCTATTTCGGCACGGACCGGGGTCTGCTCGTGATCAGCGCACCCAAATCGAACGCATTTCAACTCCGGGACGGCGACGTCATTCAGAGCATCGACGGTCGCGACCCGACGTCGGTCAGTCACTGCATGCGCATTCTGACGTCGTATCAGCCCGGCGAAAAGCTCAAGCTCGCCATCATGCGCGACCGAAAGGAGCAAACCATCGAGGTGGAGGTGCCCGACGACCGGACGAGCTGGCTCGGGCCGTCGCTGCCGATCAGCCCGCTGCCGGCAATGCCGCCGCTGCCGGTCAAACCGGTGCTGGCACCCCTGCCGCCCGTTGCGCCAGTGCCGAATTGCGAGCAGCGGACCTGACGTTCGACAACGGCGGGCCCCGCACGCGAGTCGTGCTCTGCTACCCTTCGCCGGATGCAGCTCGACGACTTCGACTATTCCCTGCCGGAAGACCTGATCGCGCGCTTTCCGACGGCCGAGCGCCGCGGAAGCCGCCTGCTCGCGGTCGCTGACGGGCTCAGCGATTTCCGTTTCGGCGATCTGCCGTCGCTGCTCCGCGAAGGCGATCTCCTCGTGTTCAATGACACGCGTGTCATTCCTGCGCGGCTCGTGGGGCGGAAGTCGACAGGCGGCCACGCGGAACTCCTGATCGAACGCGTCACGGGAGAAACGCGAGCGCTTGCACACGTCCGCTCCAGCAAGTCGCCAAAGCCCGGCGGCGTGATCGAGTTCGCGGGCGGCGTCCGCGCCGAAGTCAGGGGCCGCGAGGACGACCTGTTCGACCTCGAGTTCTCTTCCAGGCTCATGGACTTCCTCGACGCGCACGGCGACGTGCCGCTGCCGCCGTACCTGGGGCGTGATTCGGTCGGCGAGGACCGGGAGCGCTACCAGACCGTGTACGCCCGCGATCCCGGCGCCGTGGCGGCGCCGACGGCCGGCCTGCATTTCGACGAGGCCATGCTCGAGGAGACGCGTGCCGCGGGCATCGCCCACGCCTGGGTGACGCTGCACGTCGGTGCCGGTACGTTCCAGTCTCTGCGGCACGAGGACATCGCAAAGAACCGGCTGCACTCGGAACGTGTCGACGTAGGTGAGGATTGCGTTGAACTCGCGAAAAAGACCCGGGCGTCGGGCGGGCGCGTCATCGCCGTCGGCACGACGGTCGTGCGCTCGCTCGAGTGCGCGTCGACCGGGGGCGAACTCCGCCCCTACCGCGGCGAGACGGAGCTGTTCATCATGCCGGGCTACGAGTTTCGGTCGGTCGACGCCATGCTTACCAACTTTCACCTGCCGCGTTCGTCGCTGATGATGCTCGTGGCCGCGTTCGCGGGCCGCGAGCGCGTCCTCGCCGCCTACGCGCATGCCGTTCGCGAGCGCTATCGCTTCTTCAGCTACGGCGACAGCATGTTCCTGACCCCGGAGCCCGCCGCGTGAAATTCGCGCTGCACGCGACCGACGGCCTGGCGCGCCGCGGCACGCTCGGGTTCCGCCGCGGCACGGTAGAGACTCCCGCGTTCATGCCGGTCGGCACCTACGGCACGGTCAAGGGCGTTACCCCCGAGGAGGTCGCGGCCGACGGCGCCGAGATCATCCTGGGCAACACGTTTCACCTGATGCTGAGACCCGGCAGCGATGTGATTCGCCGGCACGGCGGCCTGCACGAGTTCATGCACTGGGAGAAGCCGATACTGACCGACTCGGGCGGCTTCCAGGTGTTCTCGCTGGCCGGCATGCGCAAGCTGTCGGAGGAGGGCGTGAAGTTTCGCTCGCCGGTCAACGGTGACGAGGTCTTCCTGACGCCCGAGCGGTCGATGGAGGTGCAGCACGAACTCGACGCCGACGTCACGATGATCTTCGACGAGTGCACGCCGTACCCGGCGAGCGAAGTCGAGGCGCGGACGTCCATGCAGCTGTCGCTACGCTGGGCGGAACGGTCGAGGCGGCGCTTCGACGAACTCAAGGACGCCGAGCCCGGACGCGGCGAGGCGCTGTTCGGCATCGTCCAGGGCGGCATCTACGATGCGCTGCGCCAGGAATCGCTGGCAGGCCTCGAAACGATCGGTTTCGACGGCTATGCGATCGGCGGGCTCGCCGTCGGCGAACCCGAGGACGAACGCAATGCGGTCCTCGATGGTTTGGCGGCGCAGATGCCGGCGTCGGCGCCTCGCTACTTGATGGGCGTCGGGCTGCCCGTCGACATCGCGGAGGCCGTTAAGCGCGGCGTCGACATGTTCGACTGCGTGATTCCCACGCGTCACGCCCGCAACGGCCAGCTGTACACCTCGCGCGGCACGGTCAAGTTCCGCCATGCCCGCTACGCGGACGATACCGGGCCACCGGATCCGGACTGCGGATGCTACACCTGCACGAATTACAGCCTTGCCTACCTGAGGCACCTCGAGAAGTGCGGAGAGATTCTCGGTCCGCGCCTCGCGACGATCCATAATCTCCATTATTATCAGAAGCTTATGAGTGATGCGAGAACGGCTATCGAGGCCGGGAGGGTGGAGGCCTTCGCTGCGGGCGTCCGCGCGACCTACGCCCGCGACCGGGCCTCGCTTTGAATTCCCCCGAGCCGCCCACAGTCTATAGACCTGTGCGATAATACCGCGCTTTTCCGGCCCGCCAGCCGGCGCAGCGCCGATCACACTTGGGTTCGCCCTCGGGAATAGCAATGGACTTCTTCATAAGCAACGCCTACGCGCAGGGCGCGCAGCAGGCCGATCCGTTCAGCTTCTTGCTGCCGATGCTCATCATCTTCGGTGCGTTTTACTTCATCCTGATCCGACCGAACAACAAGAAGCAGAAGGCTCACGCCGAACTCGTCGCGAGCCTCAAAACCGGTGACGAGGTGCTGACCGCCGGCGGTATTCTCGGCACGATCACCGACGTGACCGAACACTACGTCGCCGTCGAGGTCGGTGAGAACACGGTCATCAAGATGCAGAAAGCGAGCATCTCGCAGGTTGTGCCGAAGGGCACGGTCAGCGCGGCCTGAACCGGATCGGTCGCAATCGATGAACAGGTATCCTGCGTGGCTGAACGCGATCGTTCTGATGATCGTTGCCGGAGGCGTCCTGCTGGCGCTGCCGAATATCTACGGCCGTGCGCCGGCCGTGCAGCTCGCAAGCGAAGAGGCGGCGCTGGACACGAGGCTCGACGAGTTCGTTCGGGTCGTCGAAAACGCCGGTATCGAGCCCGAGGCCGCCTACATCCAGGACGGCCGCGCCGTCATTCGATTCGCTGACGGCAACGACCAGGACCGGGCCAGCCAGCTACTCCGGACGAGCTACGATCGCGAGCTCGGCGTCGCGTCGACGCTCGCGCCGAAGACCCCGGCCTGGATTCGCGCGCTGGGCCTGAGCCCGATGAGCCTGGGCCTCGACCTGCGCGGCGGCGTCCACGTGCTGCTCGAAGTGGATATGCAGGCGGCCGTCGCGACCCGTCTCGAGCTCTACGTCCAGGACTTCGACGACCGACTGCGCGATGCGCGTATCCGCCACAGGGCCGAGAGCAACGGCAACGTCGTCAACGTCCGGCTGCAGACCGAGGCCGACATGGAGGAGGCGCGGCGCATCATCCGCGCATCGGATCCTGACGTGTTGATCAGCACGGGCGCCGACGGCCGGTCGCTCAACGTGCGCATGACCGAAGAGCAGATCAAGGCGCGCGAGGACCTCGCCATCGAGCAGAACGTCACGACGCTGCGCAACCGCGTCAACCAGCTGGGCGTCGCCGAGCCCATCGTGCAACGCCAGGGCGTCGACCGGATCGTGGTCCAGCTGCCCGGCGTCGACGACCCCAACGCCATCGTCGACATCCTCGGCGCAACCGCGACAATCGAGTTCCGGCTCGTCGATACGACCGGCGACGAGCCCGGTTCCAGGCGCTACCCGGGCCGCGGCAACGAGCCTGGCGCCATTCTCAAGCGCAAGGTGATCGCGTCGGGCGACCAAATCGTCGACGCGGAGTCTGGATTCTCGTCGGAAGGCCAGCCTGCCGTGTTCATCAAACTCGATTCGGCGGGCGGCGAGAGCATGCTCGAGACGACGCAGAGCAATCTGCAAAAGCCCATGTCCACGGTGTTCATCGAGAGCGAGCGTCAGACCTACGAGCGCGACGGCGAGCTCGTGTCGCGCATCATGACGACCGAGGAGATCATCAGCACGGCGACGATTCAGGGCGTATTCAAGAACAACTTCCAGATCACCGGACTGACGCCGGCCGAAGCGCGCGAACTGGCGCTACTGCTGCGGGCCGGCGCGCTGGCAGCGCCCGTCTACATCATCGACGAACGGTCGATCGGTGCGACGCTCGGCGATCTCAACATCGAACGCGGCTTCAACGCCATCAAGGTCGGCTTCCTGGCAGTCATCGTATTCATGGCGATCTACTACCGCTGGTTCGGCATGATCGCCAACCTGGCGCTGTTGTCGAACCTCGTGTTCATCGTCGCGGCGCTGTCGCTGCTGCAGGCCTCGCTGACGCTCCCGGGCATCGCCGGCATCGTGCTCACGGTCGGTATGGCCGTGGACGCGAACGTCCTGATCTTCGAGCGAATACGCGAGGAGCTCTCGGCCGGATCCGCCGTGCAGTCGGCCATCGATTCCGGTTACGAGAAAGCGCTGTCGTCGATTGCCGATGCCAACATCACGACGCTGATCGCGGCGATCGTTCTGTTCGCCTTCGGCACGGGTCCGATCAAGGGCTTCGCAATCACGCTGTCGCTCGGCATCGTCACTTCGATGTTCACTGCGATCGTCGGCACGCGCACGGTCGTAAACCTGGCGTTCGGCGGCCGCCGGCTCAAGACCCTTCCCGTGTGAGGCCCGTATGTTCCGCCTGATCAAGGACAAGACAGAGATCAACTTCCTGGGCCGATCGCGCCGCAGGGCCGCGCTTGCCGTCTCGGTCGTACTCGTCGTCGCATCGATAGGCTCGCTCGCGACGCGCGGACTGCAATTCGGCATCGACTTCACGGGCGGTATCCTGCTCGAACTCGCCTACAGCGAGGTCGCCGACATCGAAGGCATTCGCGCGAACCTCGCCGCCGACGGCTTCGACGATGCGCAGGTCCAGCAGTTCGGGCCGGACACCGATGTTCTCGTCCGGCTGCCGCCGCAGGGCGACGTCGAGACCTCGGACCTCCGGGAGCAATTGGAGGCGACGCTTGCGCGGGAAGCCGGCGGCGTCGAGGTCCGCCGTCTCGAGAGCGTGAGTCCGCAGGTTGGCGAGGAGCTCGCGGAGCAGGGCGGACTCGCGATGCTGTTCGCGCTGCTCATGATCTTCGCTTACGTCATGTTCCGTTTCCAGTGGAAGTTCGCCGCGGGCGCCGTGGCGGCCCTGGCGCACGACGTCATCGTGACGGTCGGCTTCTTCTCGATTTTCGCGCTGCCCTTCGACCTGACCGTCGTCGCGGCCGTCCTCGCCGTGATCGGTTATTCGCTCAACGATACGGTCGTCGCGTTCGACCGGATTCGCGAGAATTTCTTCAAGCTGCGCGGCAAGACCGCCGAAGAGGCGATGAACGTATCGATCAACGAGATGCTCGCGCGCACCCTGATCACGGGCCTGACCACGTTGCTCGTGCTCGTTGCCCTGTTGACGCTCGGCGGTGAATCGATCGCGCCGTTCTCCATCGCGCTGATCGTCGGCATCATCGTCGGTACCTATTCGTCGATTTACACGGCGAGCGCGACGGCGCTGCTGCTGGGTGTCAACCAGCAGGATCTCATCGAGCCCGTCAAGGACCCGGACCTCGTGGACGACCTGCCGTGAGCGACGGCGACGGGACGGGCAAAACCGGAAGCCGGACCCTCGCGATTCACGCCGGGGACGACCATGGCCGCGGCAATCGTCCGTCGGCGCCCGACATCGTCATGTCGAGCACCTTCGTCGTCGATCAGCAGGTCGGGTTTTCGGCCAACAACCTCACCGACGACACGCCGTGGATGTACACGCGCTGGGGGAACCCGACGACGGCCGAGCTGGAGGCGAAACTCGCGGCGCTCGAAGGCGCGGAGGCAGGTCTAGCCTTCGCCACGGGCATGGCCGCGACGACCGCGCTCCTGTTCCACGTCCTCGGCAAGGGCGACCACCTCGTGATGGCGAATACCAACTATCCCGGTACGGCCGAGTTCGCGCGCGAAACGCTCGGCCGCTACGGGGTCGAGCTGACTACGGTCAACACGACGAGTCTCGACAAGCTGCGCCAGGCGATGCGGCCGGAGACGCGCCTCGTGTGGCTCGAAACGCCGTCCAATCCGCTGTTGCGCATCGCCGACATCGCCGAGGCATCGGCCATTGCGAAGGAGCACGGCGCGCTGCTGGCCGTCGACTCGACGTTCGCCACGCCCGTTGCGACCCGGCCGATCGAACTCGGTGCCGATTTCGTCGTGCACTCGCTGACCAAGTTCATGGGCGGCCACGGCGACGCGATGGGCGGCTCGGTTTGCGGCAGCGCCAAACACCTGGCCGGACTGCGCAGCGAGGGGCTGTCGCACTTCGGCGGCGTCATCAGCCCGTTCAACGCCTGGCTGATCATCCGCGGACTCGCGACGCTCGAGCTGCGGATGCAGGCGCACGAGGCGAACGCGCTGGCGATCGCTGAGTTCCTCGAGGCGCATCCGAACGTGGAGCGTGTCCTGTACCCGGGCCTCGAGTCGCATCCGCAGCACGCGCTGGCCGCGAAACAGATGGACAACTACTCAGGCATGCTGTCGTTTCGCGTCGAGGATCCCGAAGCGCTGGCCGCGCGGATGATGCAGGAGCTCGAGGTGATTCACTACGCCGTGTCGCTCGGCCATCATCGAAGCCTCGTGTACCTGATGAAGACCGACGAGCTGGCGCATACGTCCTATGCGCTCGAAGGCGACGAGCTCGAGGCCTACGTAGACGCTGCCGGTGACGGCCTGTTCCGTCTGTCGGTCGGCATCGAGAACGTCGAAGACCTGATCGCCGACCTCGACCGGGTGCTGTAGCCGCGACGTCACACAGCCTCGGCCTGGTTCAGGAGTGCCTTGATCTCGCGGGTGCAGAGTCGCGCGAGGCCCGCGTAGATCTTGGGCGAGCCGCAGAGCACGTGACCGGACTCCAGGTAGTGCTCGCTACCGTCCAGCCCGGAAACGATGCCGCCGGCCTCGCGCACGATGAGGCCGCCGGCGGCCAGGTCCCATGCAGACAGGCCGGTCTCCCAGAAGGCATCGAGGCGGCCCGCCGCCACGTAGCAGAGATCGAGCGCCGCGGCGCCGGGCCGGCGGACCCCCGACGTGTTCTTGAGCACCTTCTCGAGCATCCTGAGATAGGCGTCCATCGGGTGGTCGGCCGTGCGGAACGGGAATCCCGTGCCGATCAGCGAATGCTCGAGCTGGGCCTGGCCGCTGACCCGGATGCGCCGGCCATCGAGCTGTGCGCCTTCGCCTTTCGAGGCCGTGAAGAGTTCCTGGCGCAATGGATCGTAAACGACCGCGTGCTCGACGCGGCCCTTCACCTGCACGCCGATCGAGACGCAGAACTGCGGAAAGCCGTGCAGGAAGTTGGTCGTTCCGTCCAGCGGGTCGATGATCCATACGTGATCGGACTCGCCCGTTACGCCGGATTCCTCGGCGAGGAACGCGTGATCCGGGTAGTGCTTTTGCACGGTCCTGATCACTGCTTCCTCGGCTGCCAGGTCCGCATCGCTCACGAAATCGTTGAGGCCTTTCTGCTCGACCTTGAGCTTATGCGGCGCCGCCAGCTTGCGAACCAGCGTGTTGCCGGCGCTGCGGGCCGCCATGATGGCCACATTGAGCAATGCGTGCATGAGGGAATCCGGTGATGAGAAAGAACGATCGGGCGGTTCGGCCAAGCGCGGCCGGAGCGGTAGAATACCGGACTTTGAACCGGCCAAGAAGCCCATGTCCATACGAATCGTCCTCGTCGGCACGACCCATCCCGGAAACATCGGCGCCGTCGCGCGTGCCACCAAGAACATGGGCCTCACGGACCTGGCGCTCGTCCAGCCGCGCTATTTTCCCCACGAGGAAGCGACGGCTCGCGCGTCCGGGGCGGACGACGTGCTCGAGAACGCGACGGTCCACGAAACCCTGGCTGACGCGATCCAGGACTGTGTGTACGTGGTCGGCGCCAGCGCGCGCTCGCGGGCGATCAACTGGCCTTGCCTGGACGCGCGCGACGCCGCGGCGAGGATGATCGATGAGAGCGCGGCCGGTACCGTGGCCTGCGTGTTCGGGCCCGAGAAGACGGGCCTCTGCAATGCCGACCTCGATCACTGCGACACGCTGCTCACGATACCGGCTGATCCCGGGTTCAGCTCGCTGAATCTGGCAATGGCCGTGCAGGTCGTTACCTACGAGATTCGCGCCGCGCGTTCAGAGAAGCGGCCCGAATACGAATACGATGCGCCGCCCGCGACGGCCGGTGCGCTTGAGCACTTTTACGAACACCTCGAGCGCGTGATGACCGACGTCGGGTTTCTCGATCCGGACAATCCCCGCCACCTCATGCGACGCTTGAGACGCCTGTTCATTCGCGCCCGTGTCGACGAGAACGAGGTCAATATCCTTCGCGGCATCCTGACCGCGGTCGAGCGCAAAACCTCAGGAATCGGCAGGTGACCGAGCAGCGCCCGGTGTATCTCGACTACGCGGCCACGACACCCGTGGACCCGCGCGTCGCGCAGTGCCTGGCAATTCATCTGACACCCGACGGCGCGTTTGCCAACCCGTCGGCCATCCATGTCGCGGGACGCAAGGCCGCGGAGACCGTGGAAGCCGCGACCGGGCGGATCGCAGAGCTTATTCACTGCGCGCCGCAAACGCTCGTGTACACATCGGGCGCCACCGAGGCCGACAATCTCGCGATACTGGGCGCGGCGGCGTATCGCGCCGACCGCGGCCGGCACCTCGTCACGATGTCCACCGAACACAAGGCCGTGGTCGATGCTTTCCGCGCGCTCGAGAAGCGGGGCTTCGACGTGAGCTGGCTCGAGCCGTCGCGGGACGGGCGGCTGGATATTGACGATCTCGCGGCGGCGCTTAGGGAAGACACCCAGCTCGTGTCGATCATGCACGTCAACAACGAGACGGGCGTGATCCAGGATATCGATGCGATCGGCGCCCTCTGCCGCGATCGGAACGTTCTTTTTCATGTCGACGCGGCGCAGTCGGCGGGCAAGCTCGAGATCGATCTCGGATCGCAGCCCGTGGACCTGCTGTCGTTGACGGCTCACAAGATGTACGGGCCCAAGGCGATAGGCGCGCTGTATATCGCGGATCGACCGGCTTGTCATGTCGAGCCGCAGCTGTTCGGCGGCGGGCAGCAGCGGCGCCTGCGCCCGGGCACCTTGCCGGTACCGCTCATCGCGGCGTTCGGCGAGGCCGCGCGAATAGCCGCGGAGTCGATGCGTGAGGATCGCGCGCACGTCGAGGCACTGGCGGAGCGCCTCTGGTCCGGGCTGTCGAAGGTCGAAGGCGTGCAGCGCAACGGCAGCAGCGAGCACGGCTGGCCGGGCATACTCAACGCGAGCGTCGAGGACATCGAGGGCGAAAGCCTGATGCTTGCGCTCGAGCCCGTGTGCGTCGCGACCGGCTCGGCCTGCAACTCGCGCAACCAGGAACCGTCCTATGTGCTGCGCGCGCTCGGGTGTAGCGACGAAACGGCCCAGAGTGCCGTTCGATTCAGTTTCGGTCGAATGACCCGGACCGAGGACATCGACGTGGCGATCGCACGTTACACGGCTGCCGTCGAGCGGCTCCGCGAACTGGCACCCGGACGTGCGGCTTGACGCAGGACCCCTACAGTGAAGCGGTGCGCCTAAGGTTCGCCGACCCCGCGCATGCGGGCGCGCTCGATGACGGTGTACGCGTGCTCGTGGAGTCGCAGGGTGTACGCGTCGAACTGTCCGCCGCCGTGAGCGACGCGCGCCTCGAGACGCTTCGCTTCCGCGCCTGGGCATGCCCGCACCTGATCGCGGCCGCGGAGGCCTTCTGCGCCGCCTTCGAGGGTCGAGACGTGGCCGAGCTTGAGTCTTTCAGCGGCGCCCCAATATCGGAAAATCTGGATATACCGGTGCAGAAGGCAGGCCGTATACTCGTACTCGAGGATGCGGTACGTTCACTGTATGCCGCGCTGACGGGCGCCCGGCAGGAATAGAACTCGAGGCAAACATGGCAATTTCACTGACGGACTCCGCGGCAGATCGCGTACGGACCTATCTCGAGGCTCGCGGCGATGGCGTGGGCTTGAGGCTCGGCGTCACCCAAACCGGCTGTTCGGGCTACTCCTACGTCATCAATTATGCCGAGGACATTGCCGCGAACGACGTCGTTTTCGAGGACAAAGGCGTCAAGGTCGTCGTCGATCCGGAGGCGCTCGCGCTGATCGACGGCACCGAGGTCGATTTTGTCAAAAACGGCCTCAACGAGGCCTTCAGCTTCCGCAACCCCAACGTGACGGGCGAGTGCGGCTGCGGCGAAAGTTTCAATATCTGATCACGCGCAACGCGTTGCCCACCCTGTATTAGCCGCGTAAAATCGGGGGTTTACGCTCGCCGGTCGATAGTCAGGGAATGCCCTTGGCCGTCGTACCCGCGGCCTCGATATTTGGCGCTTCACTGATAAGGAACTCCGCAATGGCTGTTGAGCAGACGCTCTCCATCATCAAGCCCGATGGCGTACAGAAAAACCTGATTGGCGAGATCTACTCGCGCTTCGAGAAGGCCGGTCTCCGGGTAGTCGCAGCGAAGATGCTGCACCTCCGCCAGGAGCAGGCCGAGGGCTTCTACGCCGTGCACAAGGAGCGGCCGTTCTTCTCAGACCTCGTCCGCTACATGACCTCCGGTCCCGTGATGGTCCAGGCGCTCGAGGGAGAGGACGCCATCGCGAAGAATCGTGAAATCATGGGCGCGACCAATCCGGCCGAAGCGGACGCCGGGACGATCCGCGCCGACTTCGCCGACAGCATCGAAGAGAACATCGTGCACGGTTCCGACGCGGCCGACACCGCGTCTACCGAGATCGCCTTCTTCTTCGAAGACGGTGTTTGTCCGCGGACGCGGTAACACCCGACAGCGCAATGAGCCCGCCCACCGACATGCAGCCGCAAAGCAGGACCAACCTGCTGGGCATGCCCGTGGGCGAGCTCGAGGGCTATTTCGATTCGCTCGGCGAGAAGCCTTATCGCGCACGCCAGCTCGCGCAGTGGATTCACCAGCGCGGCGTCGTCGATTTCAACGCGATGACGGACTTGTCGAAGGCGCTCAGGCAGAAACTCGTAGAGACCGCGACGGTCGGCCTGCCGGAGTGCCTGTCGCGGCACGAGTCGGCGGACGGCACGGTCAAATGGCTGTTCGCCAGCGGTTCGGGCCAGGCCATCGAGACCGTGTTCATCCCCGAGGCTACGCGCGGCACGCTGTGCATTTCATCGCAGGTCGGCTGCGCGCTCGACTGCGCGTTTTGTGCAACCGGCGCACAGGGTTTCAACCGCAATCTCGATGCGGCCGAGATCGTGGGCCAGGTCTATTTCGCGATTGCCGACCTGCCGCGACGCGACAACGGTGAGCCCGCCGTGACCAACGTCGTGTTCATGGGCATGGGCGAGCCGCTGGCCAACTACCGCAGCGTGCTGCCCGCGGCTCGCCTTTTGCTGTCGGACTACGCCTACGGGCTGTCGCGCCGGCGCGTGACCATCAGTACCTCCGGCATCGTGCCGCACATCGACCGGCTTGGCGACGACTGCAACGTGTCCCTGGCCGTGTCACTGCATGCGCCGAACGACGAGCTCCGCGATCGCCTGGTACCGATCAACAAGCTGCACCCGATCGACGCGCTGCTCGACAGCTGCTGGCGGTATGCGGCCAAGCACTCGAACCGCTTCATCACGTTCGAGTACGTCATGCTCTGCGGCGTCAACGATACCCTGGCTCACGCCGATGAGCTGGCATCGCTGCTCGTGGGCAAGCCTGCGAAAGTCAACCTGATTCCGTTCAATCCGTTCGACGGCAACGAGTTTCGCCGCTCGGCGTCCGGCACGATCCGCGCGTTTCAGGAGCGGCTGCGCCGCCGCGATCTCGTCGTAACCACGCGCAAGACGCGCGGCGAGGACATCAGCGCGGCCTGCGGACAGCTCGCGGGCAAGGTGAGCGACCGGGTGAAGGTGCGGCTTGGCGAGAAGACGATGCGCGACAAGACCGCGCGGGCCGCGACGGCATGAGCGCGGTCCGGACCGTGAGCGACGGCATAGCCGGGGGGGCAAGCCAATGAATCGCAAGCACCAATTTCACGCCGCGGCGCTGACCCTGTGGCTGGCCGCGGTATCGGCTTTGGCCGGCTGCGTGTCGACGACGACCGGGGCGCCGGCGTCGGTGGCCGACAACAGCGACGCCGCGGGCGCGAATTTTCAGCTCGGCATTCGCTACTTTCGCAACGGCAGATACGAACTCGCGCGTGATCGCCTGATCCTGTCGACCGAACTCGACGGCACGGAAGCGCTGGTCTGGTCGACGCTCGGTATGACCTACGAGCGCCTCGACAACATGCGGCTGGCCGAGGAGTCGCACAACAAGGCGATCCGTCTCGCGCCGCGCAATTTCGACGTGCAGAACGCCTACGCGATCTTCTTGTGTAACCAGCGTCGTTTCGACGACGCGAAGCGGCAGTTCGACCGCTCGATCTCGGCGAGCACCAACGACAATCCCGAGATCATGGCAACCAACGCCGGTGTCTGCCTGTCACAGGCCGCCGACTACGAGGCGGCCGAGAGCTACTTCCGGCAGGCGCTCGAGGCCAAGCCCTCGCACGCCGAGGCGCTCATCCAGATGGCCGCGCTGAAGCACCGCACGGGCGACAACCTGGGCGCACGCGCGTTCCTGCAGCGCTACCGGGCCCAGCATCCCTCGACGGCGCCGGTCCTGTATCTCTGCGTGCTGATCGAGCAGGACCTCGGTGACAAGCGCGCGCAGGCCGCCTGCGAAAACGAGCTCTTGAGAGATCATCCATCGTCTCCCGAGGCGCGGCAGATCTTGAACTCGCCGTAACGCGACGCATGAACGAAACGTCCGACAACAAAGACGACCGCGAGGACGCTGCCAGCGCGCCCGGCGACGACGCCGCGGAAGAACCGGCTGAGAAGTCCGCGGGGGAGTCGGCCGACAAGTCTGCGCGAGAGTTGGCGGAGGACGCCGCGGAGGAATCGGCAGAGCAATCGGCGCAACCGGTCGCCGGCGAACGCCTGGCGGCGGCGCGCCGCGAGCAGCAGATCTCGGTCGATGAAGTCGCCAAGGAACTGCATCTCGACGAGCCCAAGGTCCGGGCGCTCGAAAGAAACCAGTTCGAGTCCCTGGGTGCGCCCGTGTTCGCCAGAGGGCACCTGCGGAAGTACGCCCTGCTCGTCGGCATCAGCGTCGACGAGGCCATCGCGGAGTACGAGGCGCTCAACCAGGCGCCGGATGATCTGCCGGTCGTCGGACTGTCCGGCCGGGCACCGCGCGACGTCGCGCCGGGCCCCTGGCTGGCCCTGGTCGCCATCGCGCTGGTCTTAGGGTTAGCCTACTGGTGGTTCTTCGTACGCGAGCCCGCGGCGCCCGGGCCTGCAACCGACCCGGCCGCCGACACCGAGCTGGCCGCGCCGTCCGCAAGCACCGCGCCTCCTGAAGCCGCGGGACAGGCGGGCGATGCGGCGGACGAAGAAGAGGATACGGCGGAGGAGGAGACGAGCGAGGATCGGCCGGCGGACGTTCCGAGCGACGACCCACCGGAGGCGCAGGCCGAGATCGTCGAGCCGGCGCCCGAGGCGATCCCGGTCGCCGAAGGCCAGTCGACGCTGACCATTCGATTCAGCGGCGATTGCTGGACCGAAGTGACCGACGCCCGCGGCGAGCGCCTGTTCTTCGATCTCGGCCGCGAGGGCCGCACGTCGAATCTCGTCGGCACCCCGCCGTTCTCGGTCGTGGTCGGCGATGCCGACAACGTGAGCATGGCCCTCGACGGCGAGGCCTACGACATACCCGCCGCCGCACGCAGCGGCCGCACCGCGCGCCTGACGATCGCAACCCGCTAGAAGCCGATTCCAGACACCGTGAAACCCAAACCTGTCAAAGGCATGAACGACATCCTGCCCGGCGTCTCGGCGACCTGGCAGTACCTCGAAGGCGTCGTGCGCGAGATCGTTACGTCCTATGGCTACGACGAGATTCGCCTGCCGCTCCTCGAGCAAACCGAGCTGTTCAAACGCTCCATCGGCGAAGTCACCGACATCGTCGAGAAAGAGATGTATACCTTCGAGGACCGCGGCGGCGAAAGCCTGACGCTCAGGCCCGAAGCGACGGCCGGGATGGTGCGCGCCGGAATCAGCAACGGCCTGCTGCACAACCAGCGGCAGAAGCTCTGGACGGCCGGGCCGATGTTCCGCCGGGAACGGCCGCAGCGAGGCCGTTACCGGCAGTTCCACCAGTTCGATGTCGAGGCACTGGGATTCGACGGACCCGACGTGGATGCTGAGCTCATCATCATGAGCTCCCGAATATGGTCACGATTGGGCATATCCCGCCTCCGACTCGAGATCAACTCCCTGGGAACCTCGGCTGCACGCGCGCGCTACCGTGAGACGCTGGTCGAGTATTTCTCCAACGTGAAAGATCAGCTCGATCGGGATAGTATTCGCCGCCTCGACCAGAACCCGCTGCGGATTCTGGACAGCAAGAATCCCGAGATGCAGCCGCTCATCGAGGCGGCGCCCGTGATGCTTGACCACCTGGATGCCGAGTCTTCCGAGCATTTCGACGCGCTCCGCGAGTTGCTGGATGCGGCCGGCGTGGCCTACAGCGTGAATCCGAGACTCGTACGCGGGCTGGACTATTACAGCCGCACGGTCTTCGAGTGGGTAACCGATGCGCTGGGCTCGCAGGGTGCCGTTTGCTCGGGCGGACGCTACGACGGGCTCGTGGAAAGGCTCGGTGGGCGGCCGACCCCGGCGATCGGCTGGGCCATGGGCATCGAGCGCTTCGTGGATCTCTACGAGGCATGCGGCGGCAAGACGCCGGACGCGGTGGCGGACGCGTACGTCGTCGCCGTGGGAGACGGCGCGCTTGTCGAGGCGTTCGCGATGGCCGAAGACTTGAGGGATCGTATCCCGGACGTCCGGGTCGAAGTGAACCTGGGCGGCGGCAGCTTCAAGTCGCAATTGAAGCGTGCCGACAGGAGCAATGCGACGTTCGCTCTGATACTGGGCGAGCAGGAAATCGAGGGTCACAGCGTCGGCGTGAAGCCGTTGCGAAGTGGCGGGGAACAGATCAGCGTGCCGCGAGACGAACTCGCCACCACGCTGGGCACATTGATGGCAAACGAGGCGCCGGCGGAACGCCGGGGCGACGAGTAAGGGTTCAAGGCAGTGGACGATCTACTTTCGGAAAAGGAACAAATCGACAAGATGCGGGCATGGTGGTCCGACAACGGCAGCTATGTCATCACGGGGCTCGCCGTCAGCATCCTTGGCGTGTTCGGCTACAACTACTACGAGAATACAGAGCGCGAGGCGGACTACCAGGCGTCCGGCATCTACGACGCGCTGACCGACGTCGTCGTCGACGGCGATGTCGCCGATGCCGAGGCCCTTGCCGAGCAGCTCGAGGCCGGCTACGGCGAGAGCAACTACCTCGTGCAGGCGCGGCTGGCGATGGCGCGCATGTACATGGACCAGAACCGGGACGAAGATGCGGCCGAGAGCCTGCGCGCCATCCTGTCGATGGATACCGACGAGGAGTTCAAGGACATCGCGCGTATCCGTCTCGCCAAAGTCCTCCTGTATCAGGACAAGCCGGAAGAGGTCGTGGATCTCGTCGGCGGTCGTGAAGACGGCGCCTTTGCAGAGCGCTACGCCGACGTGCTCGGCGATGCCTACGTCGCCCTCGAGCGGCCCGAGGACGCGCGTCTGGCCTACCAGCGCGCGCTGTTCGAGACGGGCTCGGGCGCGACGGTCGATCAGGACTTCGTGCAGCTCAAGCTGCTGGACCTGCCCGTCGAAGCCGTGCCCGGCCTCTCGGAGGAACCCCTCATCGAGGAGGCGGCGGACGATCTGGCGACGGATGGCGCCGCGGACACGGCCGACGACGGCGCCGAGCCCGCTGCTGCGGCGGAAGAGGTCGACGAATGATCCACGCCCGGCAACTGCTGGCGTTGCTGCTCGCAGCCGCGGTGCTCGGCGGTTGCGGTCTGTTCGGCGACAAGGACGAGGAAAACCTGAAGCCGGCCGCACTGCTCGACTTCGAGCCGCAGCTTCGTGTCCGCAAGGTGTGGGACGCGGGTCTCGGCGACAAGGCCGAGTACCTGAGGCTGGGCCTTAGGCCCGCCGGAGACGGTCGTCGCATCTATGCGGCAAGTGTCGACGGCAAAGTCTCGGCCTTCGATCCCGACAACGGCCGCCGTCTTTGGCAAACAAAGCTCGATGTTCCCGTGACCGCGGGGCCCGGCGTCGGCGAAGACACGGTCGTGGTCATCGGCGTCGACGGTGAGGTCATCGCGCTCGATGCCGGGGACGGCAGCGAACGCTGGCGGGTACTCGCAGCCGCCGAGTCGGTCGCGCCGCCCGTCGTCGCCGACGACCTCGTGTTCGTGCAGACCGCCGACAACCGCTTGCGCGCGCTCAAGCGCTTCGACGGCGAACTCGAGTGGGAAATCATTCAGACCCTGCCGGTCCTGACCATGCGCGGTTCGTCGCCGCCGCTCGTCGTCGGCAACGACGTCGTGGCGGGATTCGACAACGGCCGCGTCGTGTCGGTGGATATGCTGAGTGGCGACGTCAACTGGGAGTCGCTTCTGTCGCCCGCGTCGGGCCGCTCCGATCTCGAACGGCTGGCCGACGTCGACGGCGTCATGACGGCCGTCGGCCAGGACATCTACGCCGCCGGCTACCAGGGCCGCGTCACGTCGCTGGCCGCGGAGTCCGGGCAACAGCTCTGGGGACAGGAGATCTCGACCTACGTCGGCGTCAGCGCCGACTGGAACAGCGTCTACACGGTAAACGACACGGGCGTGCTGATCGGCCTCGCGCGCCGTAACGGCGCGGAGGAGTGGCGCCAGGACGCGTTGCTCAGGCGCGAGCCGACGCTGCCGGTGCCGTTTCGAACCGCGGTCGTCGCCGCCGACTTCGAGGGCTACGTTCACTTTTTCAGCAACGCCAGCGGCGAGCCGCTGGCGCGGATGCGCTTCGGCAAGTCGCCGATTACGAGCGCCCCGGTCGTTCTGGGCACGCTGCTGTACGTCCAGAGCGACAGCGGGTCGCTGGCCGCATACGAAGTCGTCGAACCCGAGCGGGGGCCGAACCGCGCGCCCGACATCGCAGAAGGACAGCCCGGCACGTAGGTGTCGTGCCCAGGGTCTGTTACCACTATGTCGGTGAACCCTGGCGGAGGTCCCGGTCGATCCATGCTGCCCGTGGTCGCGCTGGTCGGTCGACCCAACGTCGGCAAGTCGACCCTGTTCAACCGGCTCACGCGTACCCGCGACGCCATCGTCGCAGATTTCCCGGGGCTGACTCGGGACCGCCAGTACGGCTACGGAAAGGTCGGGCCCAAGCCGTACCTCGTCATCGATACGGGCGGCGTCGCGGGCGGCGAGGTCGGTATCGACGAGGCCATGGTCGACCAGACCATCAGGGCGCTGGAGGAGGCCGATGTCGCGATCGTGCTCGTCGACGGGCGCGCGGGCGTGACCGCGGCCGATGAGCATGTCGCCGATCTTGTGCGCCGTAACGCCCGGCGCAGCTGGCTCGCGGTCAACAAGTCCGAGGGGCTCGACAAGGACATCGCGGCCAGCGAATTCCACAGCCTGGGTCTCGGCGACCCGGTTGCGATCTCCGCTGCGCACGGTCACCGCATTTCGGCGTTGATCGATGCCGTTCTGGCGGACTTCGACGCGCCGGATTCGGCGGACGCCGATGCCGACGATGACGAGGACAAGCCGCTGCGCATGGCCGTCGTCGGCCGACCGAACGTCGGCAAATCGACGCTTGCCAATCGCCTGCTCGGCGAAGACCGCTTTGTCGTCTACGACCAGCCCGGGACGACGCGGGACAGCGTCGCCGTGCCGTTCGAACGCAATGACCGCAACTACCTGCTGATCGATACGGCCGGCATCCGACGCAAGTCGCGCGTGCACGAGACCGTCGAGAAGTTCAGCATCGTCAAGGCGCTCAAGGCCATCGAGGACGCCCAGGTCGTCGTGTCCGTGCTCGACGCGCGCGAAGGTGTCACCGAGCAGGACGTGAGCCTGCTGGGTCTCGTCGTCGAGCGCGGCCGTGCGCTGGTCGTCGTTATCAACAAGTGGGACGGCCTGTCCGCGGAGGCGCGCAAGACGGTGCGCGACCAGCTCGACCGGCGCCTGCCGTTTCTCGACTTCGCCGAGCGCATGACGATCTCGGCGCTGCACGGCACGGCCGTTGGCGACGTCCTGCCCGCCGTGGAACGGGCCTATCGGGCGGCCACGCGCGACATGTCGACGACCGAGCTGACCCGCGAACTCGAGGCCGCCGTGACGGCGCATCCGCCGCCCCTGGTGCGCGGCCGGCGCATACGGCTGCGCTATGCCCACCAGGGCGGCCGCAACCCGCCCGTGATCGTAATCCACGGCAACCAGACCGAGCGCGTGCCCGAGTCGTTCCGGCGCTATCTCGTGAACCGCTTCCGCAAGGCGTTTAAACTGAAAGGCACGCCGGTCCGGCTGCAGTTCAAGACCGGCAAGAATCCCTTCAAGGGCAAGCGCAACACGCTGACGCCGCGCCAGGAGCGCAAGCGCAAGCGCATGATGAAGCATGTGAGGAAGTGAGATGTCCGCCGCTCGCAAGTCGATCACCCTCGAAGGCCGCTTCGGCATGCACCGCGGCGGCTCGATCGAATCGCCGACGCTCGCCTACGAAACCTGGGGGGCCCTGAACGAGCGCGGCGACAACGCCATCCTGATCTTCAGCGGGCTGTCGCCGTCCGCGCACGCCGCGTCGTCGCCCGAGGATCCGTCCGCGGGCTGGTGGGAGGACATGATCGGCTCGGGCCAGGCGCTCGACATCGATCGCTACTACATCATTTGCATCAATTCCCTGGGCAGCTGCTTCGGCTCGACGGGACCCGCATCGATCAACCCCGAGACCGGCAAGGTCTACCGGCTGGATTTTCCCGTGCTGACGCTCGAGGATGTCGCGAACGCGGCCCACGGCGTCGTCAAGGCCCTCGGAATCGAGTGCCTGCACGCCGTCGTCGGCTGCTCGATGGGCGGCATGACGGGGCTCGCCTACTGCATCCGCCACCCGGGCGCGACCCGCGCATTCGTGTCGATCTCCTCGGCGACGCGTGCCGAGCCGTTCTCGATCGCCGTGCGCTCCCTGCAACGGGAAATGATTCGCACCGATCCCAAGTGGAAAAACGGCAACTACGACCCCGACGATCCGCCAATCGTCGGCCAGCGGCTCGCGCGCAAGCTCGGCATGATTACCTATCGCTCTGCCGAGGAGTGGCGCGGCCGCTTCGGCCGTGAACGCGCGACGGGCGAGGGCGGCACGGGCGACCGTTTCAAGATCGAGTTCTCGGTCGAGAGTTATCTCGACTACCAGGCGCAGAAGTTCACGGGCGGTTTCGATCCGAACTGCTATCTGTACCTTTCGCACGCGTCGGATCTGTTCGACCTGGCCGAGTACGGCGGCTCGCTGCAGTCGGCGTTCCGGCGGCTCGAACTCGAGAAGACGCTGGTCGTCGGCGTGACCACCGACATCCTGTTCCCGATTCACCAGCAGCGGGAACTTGCGGCGGGCTTCGCCGAGGTCGTCGACGACGCGGAACTCGTCGAGCTCGACTGCATACGCGGCCACGACTCGTTTCTCGTCGAGATGGACGCGTTCCGCCCGGTCCTGTGCGACTTCTTCGACTCGCACTGCCCGGAGTCAGCATAGCTAGCTCCGTTGCCCGATGCGCGCGCTCGAGCTCAAGGTGCCACCCGTCGTCGTTCTCCTGATCGCGGCCATTGCGATGTGGTATCTGCGCCGCGTGCCGGCGGCATCCTTCGACCTGCCCGGCGCCCGAATCGCCGCCGCGGCGCTGCTCGCGGCCGGCATCCTGGTCGCGGTCCGCGGCGTGATCGCCTTCCGGTGGCACGGCACCACGGTGAATCCGCACACGCCGGGCAAATCATCCACGATCGTGCGAACGGACGTCTATCGCCTCACGCGCAACCCGATGTACCTGGGCCTGGCGCTTGCGCTCGTGAGCTTCGGCCTCTGGCTCGGCAGCCTCGCGTCACTCGCCGTCGTGCCGCTGTTCGTCGTCTATCTCACCCAGTTTCAGATCAAGCCCGAAGAACGCGCGCTCGAAGCAAGCTTCGGTCGGGCCTACGCCGAGTATCGGCGGGCCGTGCGGCGCTGGCTCTGAAGAGCTGTGCGGCCCGGCTAGTGCCGCCAGCTCGTGAGATCGGCGCCCTCCGGCGCGGTCGTCTCGATGCGCTCCAGGATCCTCGGCAGGAAGCGCGTGTTGTAGCGCAGCCTCGAGATGTGGTTGCCGTTCTCGTGGTCGCCGTTCCAGCAGTGCTCTGCGCGGTCGCCGTAGTCCACCTCGCCCGCGTAGTACGGATCGGTCGTGCTCTCCAGGAACTCCTCGGCCAGGTACACGGCGTTGTTGAGGTAGTAGTTGTCCATGTCGCCGACGTAGATGTGGAGTTTGCCTTCGAGCTTCGGCCCGAGCGTCGCCCAGTCGCGTTGCAGGATATGCACGAGATCGTAGTTCTCGCGCCAGTACTCCGCGACCTCGTGATCGATCTCGCCCGTGTCCTTGTCCCAGAGCCGAACCGGGTAGCCGTCGTCACCCATCGGCGAGTAGGTCGCCTCCCAGATGTCGTACTGCTGGCCCGAGCGCGTCTTGTCGCCGAGCACGGCCTCGAGACGGTTGTAGTCGTACTGGCTCGCATGCACGTTGCCGAGGTAGTCGCGGTGGCCCGGGCGCGGCAGCACCTGGAACGGGCTCTCGTAGTAGTACGCGTTGTCGTCTTCGTAGATGTTGACGGTCAGGTAGGCGCGAAAGTCGATCGGGTCGGGACAGGCGATGAATGCGCCGTTGAACATCTCGGGATAGAAGACCTGCGTCGCCATCGCCTCCCAGCCGCCCGTCGAGCCGCCGTAGGTGAAGCGCGCCCAGCCCTCGCCGATGCCGCGGAACTGTTCCTCGACGTACGGGATCAGCTCGTGGTTGATCGCGTCGCCGTACGGTCCCTGGCTCCCCGAATTCACGGCGTAGGAGTCGTCATAGTAGGGCGTCGCATGCTGCACGAGCATGACCAGGTAGCGCGGATGGTCATCGCTGATCCACTGCTGATAGAACGCGTAGGCCTCCTGCTGCTGGATGCGGTTGTAGCCTTCGACACCGAAACGCTCGCTGAAGTCGGGCTCGAGGTCGGGATCGGGCGGCTCGGTGCGGAAGCCCGAGAAGTCGTAGGGGAAGTGCCCGTGGTTGACCATGAGCGGATAGCGCGCGTCGGGATTCTCGTCGAAACCGTGCGGCAGCAGCACGTGCGCGCCCAGGTAGACGTCTTCGCCCCAGAACTCCGAGAGGAGTTCACTCTTCATCTTGATGTGGCGGACGTACTGGGTGTCAGCCGGGGGCTCGATCTCGGGAATCGCCTGATCGAGGACGATTCGCGTCGTCGAGTTGCGCGAGATATCGACTTTGACGGGCTCCGAATAGAAGTTGCCGGGCTTACGATTCCACTGCTGGCCTTCGCCGCGCTCGGGCGGGAGGCTCACGACCTTGCCGTTCGACAGATTGAAATCCCTGTACCGATTCAACAGCGCCTGCACGTAGTAGCTGCCTTCCGGCACCTCGCTGAGATCGAGCGGGAAGCCCCGGGCCGACGCGTCGATCGCGGCCGGGCTGCCCGGCTGCCAGTCCTCGACCTGGATGCCGAAGATGAGCTGCGTGTCGGTTGAATTGTCGATAAGGAAGCGTGGTTCCTCGTCGTCGTGGGTCGCGAGCATCACGAGCAGGCGGCCGTCCTGGGCGCTTTCGCTCAAGCTCGGATCGAATTCGATCTCAAAGCTCGGCGCCGCCTCGGCAGTGTCGGAGTCGATCGTCACCTCGCAGGCGGCAAGGGCCAGGGACGAGAGGACGAGCATCAATGTAGCGGGCATACGGCGGGACATGGGGCTTCTCCGGGTGGTCGGTCGCGACGCCTCCAGGGGCGTGTTCTCCTGCTCGTGCGGTTAGCGGACAAACGTCCGAAATATTTGCCCGCCGATAATGGCCGAAACGGCCGGCGGAGTACAGCATCCGGCGCCGCGCGGTCTACTCGTCGAGCAGGATGGCCGGGTCGACGGCGTTGCCGCCCAGGTAGACGCCGAAATGCAGGTGCGGTCCCGTGACCCGGCCGGTCGCGCCGACCGCGCCCAGGCGCTCACCGGTATCGACCGTATCGCCGAAGGCGACGTCGATCGCACTCAGGTGGCAGTACATCGTCACGAGCCCCTGGCCGTGGTCGACGATCACCGTGTTGCCGTTGAAATAGAAGTCGCCGACGGCCGTGACGATTCCGGCCCGCGGCGCAAGCACGGGAGTCCCTTCGACGGCCGCGATATCCATGCCGCTGTGCGGCGAACGCGGCTGGTCGTTATAGAAGCGCCGCAGCCCGAAGCTCGAGCTGCGCCTGCCGCTGACCGGCGCTTCGAGTGCGATGGCATCGAGCTCGGCATCGCGCCAGTTGTCGATCGCATTGTCGATGATCACGCGCTCGCGGCCGATGCGATCGAGCTGCTGCTGGTTCGGCGTCACGTATTCCCGGTTCTTGATCGTGAGCCGCTGCTCGGCGTAGCCGTGCGGCTGGATGTCGATCGCGACCGCTGCGTCGTCCAGCATGACGACGACCTCGCCGGGCTCGGCCGAAAGCGGTATGCCGATCGCAGCCGTCCAGCGTTCTCCCTGCTTGAACAGCAGCGCCGGATCGCCGTCGAAGCTGACCGCGGGCTTGTCCTCGCCGACCGGGCCCGCGTCGATCAGGACGATGCCGCCCGGCCGCGGCGAGTTCTCGACCGCGGCGGCCTGGGCCACGGCCGCCAGCGCCACGAGCGCAATGAGCCGCGCCGAGCGCCCGGCAGCGGTTTCAGGGATGGTCATGAGTGCTCTCGTGGCCGCGTTCAGTCATCGTCGCTATCGCCGCTATGGCCGCCCGGATTCACTTTGCTGACTTTCGCCACGATGCTGCCTTTGCTCAGGCGGGCGCGGATTTCATCGCCCGGCTTGAGATCGCCGGCCCGGGTGACGGCGCGGCCCGCGCCGTCGAGCACGATCGCGTAACCGCGATCGAGCGTTGCCAGCGGACTCACGGCGTTAAGCCCTCGCATCGCGAGTTCGAGGCGATGCGACAGGCGGTCGCGCTGCTGCTCGTTGGCGAGTACGAGGCGCGACCTGAGCTCGCCGAGGCGCCGCTCTAAGCGCTCGACCGCGAGCGCCGGGGAGAGCCGCAGGAGCTCGGCGCGTGCCGTCGCCACTCTGGCCCGGGTCCCGAGCAGCCGCTGGCGAGTCGCCGCCGCCAGCCGGCCCGTGAGCGCAGCGAGCCGCTCGGCCTGACGTGCGACATGGCCGGCCGGGCTCGCCCGCAGGAGCCGGCGGCTGAGCCAGTCCAGCGACTGCGCGCGTTCCTCGACGATCCGGCCCGAGAGCCGCGTCAGGCGGGCGGCCAGCGTCCCGACGGCGCGCAGCCAGTCGGCGGCGTCGGGCACGACGAGTTCGGCTGCGCCGGACGGCGTTGGCGCGCGAACGTCGGCGACGAAGTCGGCGATCGTGAAGTCGACCTCGTGGCCGACGGCGCTCACGACCGGGATCGGGCTGGCCGCGATCGCGCGCGCCAGCGACTCGTCGTTGAACGCCCAAAGGTCTTCGAGCGAGCCGCCGCCGCGGCACAGGATCAGCACGTCGCACTCGTCGCGTTCGACGGCGGTCGCGAGCGCCTGCTTGAGCTCGGCCGGCGCTGCCGCGCCTTGCACGGCCGACGGGTAGATGATCACGGGCACGGCGGGAAAGCGTCGCCCTAGCACGGTCAGCACGTCGCGGACCGCTGCGCCGCTCGGCGAGGTCACGACGCCGATACGCATTGGCAGCGCCGGCAGCGGCTGCTTCCGGTCCGCGTCGAACAGGCCCTCGGCCGCGAGCTTTTTCTTGAGCACATCGAATTCGCGCTTGAGCGCGCCTTCCCCGGCGGGCTCGACCTGCTCGACGATGAGCTGGTAGTCGCCGCGCGGCTCGTAGAGGCTCACGCGTCCGTAGACCAGCACCTTGTCGCCGTTCTTGAGCCTGTGCGTCGGCCCGCGCTGCCGCTGGCGAAAAAACGCGGCGCGGATCTGCGCGGATTCGTCCTTGAGGCTGAAATACACGTGGCCCGAGGCGGGCTTGGCCATATTCGATATCTCGCCCTCGACCCAGAGCCGCGCCAGGCCCGATTCGAGCAGCCGTTTGACCTGCCGATTGAGCTGGCTCACCGAAATAGCGGCTTCGGCCGGGGAGGATGCGCTCGATCCGATCATGCACGCGAGTATAACGGCGCGGCGGCGGACATTGCCGTTTACCCGCAAATCCGAGGGGCGTAGAATTCGCCGATTCACCTGAATGCACCGGCGGGAACACATGCGAATAGCCAAGGAAGCCCTGACCTTCGACGACGTCCTGCTGCAGCCCGGCTATTCCGACGTGCTGCCCCGCGAGGTGGACCTGAGTACGAGCCTCACTCGCGACATCACGCTCAACATTCCCATTCTGTCCGCGGCCATGGACACGGTCACCGAGGCGCGCCTCGCGATCGCGCTGGCGCAGGAGGGCGGTCTCGGCGTCATTCACAAGAACATGTCGATCGAAGAGCAGGCCCGCCAGGTGCTCATGGTCAAGAAATTCGAGTCGGGCATCGTGCGCAACCCGATCACGGTCGAGCCCGACATGAGCGTGGGCGAGGTCATCGAGCTGACGCGCGCGATGGGCATCTCCGGTGTGCCGGTCGTGAGCGGCAAGGAGACCGTCGGTATCGTCACGCACCGCGACCTGCGTTTCGAGACCCGCCTCGACGCGCCCGTGTCGGAGGTCATGACGCCCAAGGACCGGCTGGTCACGGTTCGCGAGGGAGCCGACCAGGACGAAGTGCTGTCGCTGTTGCACCAGCATCGCATCGAGAAGGTGCTCGTCGTCGACGAGCACTACGCGCTCAAGGGCATGATCACGGCGAAGGACTTCCAGAAGGCGAAGGACTTCCCGCGCGCCTGCAAGGACGACAGCGGCGCGCTCAGGGTCGGCGCCGCGGTCGGTACGGGCTACGACACCGACGACCGGGTCGCGGCGTTAGTCGAAGCCGGCGTCGACATCATCGTCGTCGACACCTCGCACGGATTCTCGAAGGGCGTCATCGATCGCGTGCGTCGCGTCAAGGACATGCACCCCGACACGCAGGTGCTCGGCGGCAACATCGTGACCGGCGATGCCGCGCTTGCACTCGTCGAGGCCGGCGCGGACGGCGTCAAGGTGGGTATCGGACCGGGATCGATCTGCACGACGCGCGTCGTCGCGGGCGTCGGCGTGCCGCAGATTTCGGCTGTCGCCGAGGTCGCCGAGGCGCTAGCGAAGCCCGGCGTGCCGTTCATTGCCGACGGCGGCATTCGCTACTCGGGCGACATCGCCAAGGCGCTCGTCGCGGGCGCCTATTCGGTCATGATCGGCGGCCTGTTCGCGGGCACCGAGGAATCGCCGGGCGAGGTCGAGCTCTATCAGGGCCGCTCGTACAAGTCGTACCGCGGCATGGGCTCGGTGGGCGCCATGGGCCAGTCGCACGGCTCGTCGGACCGCTACTTCCAGGACGCGACCGAGGAACTCGAGAAGCTCGTGCCCGAAGGTATCGAGGGACGCGTCGCCTACAAGGGCGGTCTCGTCGCGATCGTGCACCAGCTCGTCGGCGGCATCCGTGCCGCGATGGGCTACACGGGCTCCGGCACGATCGACGAGATGCGTTCCAAGCCTGAGTTCGTCAAGATCACGAGCGCCGGGATGAAGGAAAGCCACGTGCACGACGTGACGATTACCAAGGAAGCGCCCAACTACCGCACGAGCGGCTGATCACGACGAGGTGAGACACACGATGAGCCAGGCAGCATCGCTCGAGGGCCAGCCGAGCCGCGATATCCACGCCCACCGGCTGCTGATCCTCGACTTCGGCGGCCAGTACACGCAGCTCATCGCGCGCCGCGTGCGCGAGTGCGGCGTCTACTCCGAGATCCATCCCTGGGACATGTCCGACGATGAGATCAGGGCCTTCGGCGCCGCCGGCGTCGTGCTGTCGGGCGGTCCCGAATCGGTCAACCTCGACGATCCGCCGCGCGTCTCGTCCGCCGTGTTCGACCTGGGCGTTCCCGTGCTCGGCATCTGCTACGGCATGCAGACGATGGCGGCCGAGCTCGGCGGCAAGGTCGAGGCATCGGCGCATCGCGAGTTCGGCTATGCCGAGATCACGCCCGGCGACTCGGAGCTGTTCGGGGGCCTGAGCGACGTCGACGGCGAGGCACGGCTCAAGGTGTGGATGAGCCACGGCGACCGCGTCGAGAGCGCGCCGCCGGGCTTTGCCGTCACGGCCAGCAGCCGCAACTCGCCGCTCGCCGCGATGGAAGACGCCGAGCGGCACTACTACGGCGTGCAGTTTCACCCCGAGGTCACGCACACGCCGCAGGGGCAGCGCATGATCGAGCGCTTCGTGCTCGACATCTGCGGCTGCGCGGGCGACTGGACGCCCGGCAACATCGCGGCCGATGCGATTGCGGCGGTCCGCGAGCAGGTCGGCGACGGCAAGGTACTCCTCGGGCTCTCGGGTGGCGTCGATTCTTCGGTCGTCGCGGCGCTCCTGCATGAGGCGATCGGCGACCAGCTCGTCTGCGTGTTCGTCGACCATGGGCTCCTGCGCCACCACGAGGGCGATCAGGTCATGGAGACCTTCGCCGAGCACATGCACATCAACGTCGTTCGCGTGAACGCGGCCGACCGGTTCTTCGAGGCGCTCGAAGGCGTCGCCGACCCCGAAGAAAAACGCAAGATCATCGGCCGCACGTTCATCGAGGTGTTCGACGAGGAGGCGCACAAACTCGAAGGCATCGAGTGGCTCGCGCAGGGCACGATCTATCCCGACGTCATCGAATCGGCCGGCGCCAAGACCGGCAAGGCGGCGGTCATCAAGTCGCACCACAACGTCGGCGGCCTGCCAGAAGACATGCGCATGTCGCTGATCGAGCCGCTGCGCGAGCTGTTCAAGGACGAAGTGCGGAAGATTGGCGTCGAGCTCGGCCTGCCGCGCGAGATGGTGTACCGGCATCCGTTCCCGGGCCCCGGTCTCGGCGTCCGCGTGCTGGGCGAGGTCAAGCGCGAGTACGTCGAACTCCTGCAGCTCGCGGACGACATCTTCATCGACGAGCTCAAGAGCAACGATCTCTACGACAAGACCAGCCAGGCCTTCGCCGTGTTCCTGCCGGTCCGCTCGGTCGGCGTCATGGGCGACGGCCGCCGCTACGACTACGTCGTGGCGCTCCGCGCCGTCGAGACGATCGACTTCATGACGGCGCGCTGGGCACACCTGCCGTACGACTTTCTGGAACACGTATCGCTTCGGATCATCAACGAGGTCGACGGCATCTCGCGTGTGACCTACGACATCTCGGGTAAGCCGCCCGCGACGATCGAGTGGGAGTGATACGGCGTCGAGTCTTTCGTCGATGTGACCGTCAACGCTTGCTACTGACCGGGTTCAGACGTACCGGCTGACACTACAGGCAGCGTCAGAGTCGACGGCGTCTGCGGGCCCATTTGCAGACTCACGACGGCGGTCCTCGCGTCATCTTTGCTCTGCATGGATACGGCGCCGGGGCCATTGTAGTGACGCTGCTGCGCGAGCCCGTTGGCGGGCCGCAGGAACAGCCTTAAGCGGCTGCCCGCGGCGATCTGCCTGGAGAAGAAAGTGAAGCGGTCGAAGACGACCCTTTCCGGCACGCCGGGCTGCATGAGTCGCTCCTGATCCAGTCCATCGCGATGCCGCAAACGCATCGTCTGGCCTGTCAGCGCGATGCTGGAGCCATCGGCCAGTACCTCGTACAGGGTCGCGTTGATGTCCGTATCGGGCACATTGGTTTCGAGCCAGGCTTCGAGTCTGATGTAGCCGGCGATCTCCAACGGACGGTCAAATGCTTCGCTGTGGTAGATCAGGCCGTCCCCGTCGGTCATCATCACCTCGGTCTGATCGGTGATGTAACTGTCCGCTGTGCCGGCGCGCGCTTTGCCGAGGTCAAGGGGATCGTAGACATACTGATCCACGTCGCTCGCTTCGGCCGCCGAACGGGTCAGCGTGCCGGATGCAAACGCAGATTCAGCGTCGGTATCGGGCGACACGATATGAAGCACGAGCTCCGAATCAGCCACCTCTGCCAGACTCGGGGCCGATCTCCACTTGTTCGCTCCGGCCACGAACCAGTTCACGCGATCGGCAATGAACTCCGGTCGCGGCCCTTCGCCGAGCGTCCAGCGGTACCAATCCCGATCCAGCGCGAAGGCGTCGAACATCATCTTGTCGCCAAACTTCAGACCACCAAATTCCTGGGTAGGCAGCCGCGTACCTGAGTGATTCCACGGCCCGAAAACGAGGTAGTGATTGGCCTTAGCCCTGGCGCTGCCGTGCTGCATGTGACGCCGGTAGTACTCCATCGCGCCCGGCTGATCGCCATCGTAGTAGCCCGTGATGGTCAGAATCGGCAGCTCGAGGCGCGCAAGCTCGTTGGCCGAGGGCACGCGCGCCGCCCAGTAGTCGTCCGCCATCGGGTGAGACACCCATCTGGCAAAGGTCTCGTTCGGCATACCGACTATGTCGTCCAGTTCGGCAAAGGGACGGCCGGATTCGTGATAGTCGAGATACTTCCGGTTCCAGAAACCCCCGTCACCAAAGGTGTTCCCCTGCGGAGTTCTGCCGGCGGTCAGGGTCAGCCACTGGATGACGTACGGATACGGCACGTTGTGGTTCATCGGGAAATCGATGCCATGATAAGGCGAGGCGATCGGAACGATGGTTGCCAGCCCGTCGGGAAAGTAGCGTGCTGTCGCCCACTGGTTGTAGCCGCCGTAGGACCCGCCGCGCATCACGACCTTGCCGTTCGACCACGGCTGTTTCGCGATCCATTCCACAACGTCGTGGCCGTCACGCCCGTCTTCGAGATCCAGCGGTTTGAATTCACCCTCGCTGTTTCCGCGGCCGCGCGTATCGACAATCAGGAAACCGAATCCGTTGCGGGCAAAGTACTGGGCATCCGGATGATAGCGATCGCTGATGTAGGGCGTGATCGTCACGATCGTCGGCAGCGGATCGTCACCGGAGCCCTTCGGCCGGTACAACGTGCCGTTCAGCGCAACCCCGTCTGCCATCGGAATGGAAACGCCCCAGCGAAAATCCACGTCGGTATCGGCGCGACCCGGGTCGTCGATCTGCTCGGCTATGGAAACGAGCGGTAAGCCCAGAGACAGGATGAGCCAGATCAGCGTTTTCAGCTTGCCTCTGGACTTGATTACGCTTGCGACATTCATGGTGAACGCGCCTCACAATCGTAGGGTATGGACATCCACAACTGTATGCGCATCGGCAGGTACAAGCCAGCGGTCGGCCGAAGCCAACGGATGCGCCTTGTCACGGCGAAAACCAGTGGCTCTGAAATCATGCGAACCAATGACGCAGGACACTAGCAGCCTGTTCAAAAATCGTCGAAGCTGGACGGATTGGCAGAGACGACGCTAGCTATTCCACGGAAGGCCTATGCGGGGTCGCTCCTCACGGCACGCTGCTTCCGGACATTTGGACTGATCCATAGTGCGGGCCGGCGGGTCTATCTGGATCGCAGTAGTCCCTGAGCGGCCGCGGGCCTTTCCTCAGTCTTTGATCCACACGCCCTTCACGAAGCAACTTACGGTATCGATGTCGGACTCTTCGAACAAGCGTACTTTCTGACCGGCCGCCTTGGCCGCCAATATCATCGCAATTAGCTGGTTGGCGTTGTTGACGTACATTGGACTGATCAGGAAGTAGTTTTTTTCGTTACGGCAAGTGTTTCCTTCAAGGAACACCGCGAGAATACCCTCGTCACCGTACGTGTATACGTCACCTACCGGATACGCATCTTGCATCCACTGCGGCGTGCCGGCGGCTGGCACTGCCACGAGGATCATCAGGATCGAAGCGAACACAAGTTTGAATTGTGGCATGGCTCTCTGTCTCCTTACTGCGTTACGGGTTTGCTTGAATCACTGGCAAACCACAATCAATCGGCTGATATGTCAGTAGTAGCTTGTGCTGTCTAAGTCTATTGTAACGGACCGGTTGGCGGCCGTCGCGGCAAGGTCGGCAGCGAGCATGTTCTTCAAACCTTCGGCAGTAACGCCGTTTTCTCCGACCGAAATGTAGTGGCTAGGAGTAATCACGTTCGTGCGGTTCGCCGAGTCGGCGTCGAACCTCAGTACGACGTGGTCGCTCGCTCCGTCAGGTCCCACGGCCGCTACTCGCGGATCTCGATCTGGTGTACCTCGCACTGTTGCCGTGAAACGACGCGCTGCTGCGTCCTGTTCATCACCACCCGGGCCACCGTGCAGGGACGGGCGGGTTGGGCCGGCTCCGCCCGATGGCGGCCTCGATCTGCCGTCGTCGGCCCGGTTTCAGCCGGTTTCAGCTCGCTCCAACGGTTTTGCGCCTGACATTGACGGCCCCTTGTACACACTATCCGCTTTCAGAGCGAATCCGAGCGGATTGGTTTGCTGGGACATCACCGAGAAGAACGTCCGCCCGCCGTCGGGCGAAGACTAGGCCAAGTAGGCCAAGCCGAAAAGAGTAAACGTACTTGGCTCAGGAACATCTATGACACTCGGTGAATGGCGCTGACCGCTAGGTAGACTAGCCGGTCAGTTTCGGTAGCGCGGCGTCAGCACTTTCGCTCTAGCAGCCTGTTGAAAAATCGTCGAAGCCGGCCGGATTGGCAGCGACTCTGTGATGTCGACGATTTGGCGCCGAGGGCGATTTCTGTGATCGGCGTTTCAGCGGAAACGTGGCTGACGCTGTTTGTAATGCCGGCAATGGCGTTGCGAGTTGAATTGTGCGCCGTTCCGCCGCGGTCATGCCATCAACGCCTTCATTCGGGTGATGTTGTAGGCCGTCGCCGTCAATCGGAACAGCCAGACGACATTGTCGCGGCCACGGTGGCGAAGCTTGTGCAGCAGCCCAAAGGTCTTCATCCAGCCAAACGGCTGCTCGACCCGCTTTCGTTTGCGCTGACTGATCGCATAGCCCGCATGGCGCGTCGTACGACCGTCTACGCGACTGTACTGGCGCTGGGCCACGTGTGGCGTAAACCCGAGTTCCCGGCACGGATCCACAAGGTTGCTGACATCGTAACCTTTGTCTGCACCGACGGTCTGGTCTGGACGGATCGGTTGTTCCGCCAGAAGTTCAATCGCTTCCGGCCACTCATGACTTAGCCTGGCCCCGCTCACCGAGGCGCCTACGATCAGACCGTTGCGGTTCTCGGTCAGAATGTGACCCAGGTAGCGTAAGTTCGCCTCCTTGCCCGGCCCCTTGCGGCATTGCTAGGCATCCGGGTCCGTGCTCGAGACGTGGGTCTCGTTGCGGCGTTTCTGGCCATGGAAGTTCTCGCCATCGTCGTCATCGCCCGAACCGTCCTTCGGCTTGAACGACTTCATCGAGGCGTAGGGCTCGATTAAGGTCCCGTCGACCGTGAAGTGATCCCGCGACAACAGCTGGTTGGCGTACGCCTGCTTGTTGATCGCCTCGAACGGCCGCTCATCCACGTCATCGGCCATCAGCCGGTCCCGGTTCTTAGAAGACACCGAGTGGTTCCAGACTGTATCGTCCATGCCCAGGCCGATGAACCAGCGAAACATCAGGTCGTAGTCGATCCGCTCCATCAGCAATAGTTCCGAGCGTACGGTAAAGAGAATCTGTAGCAGCAGGGCGCGTAGCAACTGTTCCGGCGGGATCGACGGCCGGCCCCGATCCGAATACATCTCCTCGAACGCTGGCTCCAGTTCTGCAAGCGCCTCATCCACGATCCCACGGATCTTGCGGATCGGATGTCCCTTCGGAATCCGTGATTCCAGGTCCACGTAACTGAACATCGAAGCCTGCGGATCAATCTCGCCGCGCATCACCGCTCTCCATATACCCTTGCGCTAGTATCCCAAATCACGACTTTTTCAACAGGCTGCTAGTTCGAGACAGGTTCTAGAAGCTGTGGTGCAGGCTGATCTGCAGCTGGCCCTTCTCGATCGTGTCCGTGTACTGGTACATGTAGCCGCCCTGGATCGCGAGCGTGTCCGTCAGGCCGTAGCCGAGCGCGCCGTAGAGACGATTGCGGTCGAAGATCTCGACGCTCCGCCCGTCGCCGATATCGCGCTCGCCGTTTAGAAAGACCTCGTTGTAGGCAGAGAAATACCAGGCGCCCTTGCCGAGCGACGTGCCGTTTAAGGGGATGTTGGCGAACAGGGCATAGCGAAAGCGCGTGCGGAAATCCTGGTTCTCGACCCAGCGCTGCTCGTAGCGAAAGCGGTGCCGCAGGTAGATACGCTCGCCGATCTTCTGCGAGAGGAGCGCCTCCTGGTAGATGCGGTTCTCGTTCACGGTGTCGTCGCTGCCGCCGTATTCACCGGTCGTGATGTTGGCGTAGCCCAGCGTCAGCATCGCGCCACCGGACTTCGGCCGCCACGTCACGCCGCCGCGCAGCAGGAGCTGCTCGAGATCGCCCAGGAGATCCCAGTTGCGGTATTGCAGGTCACCCTGGAAGCCGAACTGGCTGTTCTCCATCGGTGCGTTGAAGAAGTACATGTACCAGGCGCCGAGTTCGTCCTCGTCGACCTGCGCCAGCGCTGTCCCAGGGACGACCGCGGCAGCAGCGATCAGCAGAAGGGCGGGTGATACTCGGTCGATCATTCGGCTCGGGCTCGGTGTGGCGGCAACGGCCGCCGATCATACGTCGATCGAATCCGATTGCCAAAGGCGCATCATGGCCGGCGACGCATTTGGATTCGTCCGCCGAAGCCGTCAGACTCTGACGCCGACAGCACATTAAATGAGCAGTATGTCGAACAACGGATGCACCCGATGAGCGCGTGGGACGAGGCCGACGTCGAGGCGATGCGGGCCGCGCTGGAACTGGCCGCCGAAGCCGAGGACGCGGGCGAGGTGCCCGTCGGCGCCGTGGTCGTCGTCAACCGGGAGATCGTCGGCCGAGGCCACAATCGTACGTTGGCCGACCACGATCCGGCGGGACATGCCGAGATCGTTGCCCTGCGCGAGGCGGCGAGGGCGCTGGCAAATCATCGGCTGACCACGGCAACGCTGTACGTCACGCTCGAGCCCTGCGCGATGTGCATGGGCGCGATCGCTGAGGCCCGCGTGCCGCGCGTCGTGTTCGGCGCCTACGATGAGAAGGGCGGGGCGGCCGGCAGCGTGATCGACCTGTCGGGTTCGAAGGCCTTGAGGCATCGCCCCGAGATCAACGGCGGCCTATTGCGGGACGATTGCGGCGCTCGTCTCCGCCGTTTCTTCCTCAGCCGGCGGTAACTGCTCGTTCTCGGTCAGCCACTGCAGCAGGTTGTAGTAGCTGCGAATGTTGTTGACGTACAGCACGGGCTCCCAGCCGCGCGCATAGCCGTAGGGCACCTGCGAGTACCATTTGCGCTGCGCGAGCAGCGGCAGCGACTGCGACAGGTCCACCCAGGCATCCGGATTGCCGCCGCGCCATTCGGTAATCTTGCGCGCGTCTTTCAAGTGGTTGAAGCCGACGTTGTAGGCTGCGAGCGCCATGAACGTGCGGTCGGGCTCGTCCACGGTGTCCGCGATGCGTTCAGTCTGCCGGGCGTAGTACTGCGCGCCGCCGAAGATGCTGCTCCGGGGATCGACGCGGTCCTCGATGCCCAGGTATGCGGCCGTGTCCTGGGTCAGCATCATGATGCCGCGCACGCCCGTGGGCGACACTGCCTGCGAGCGCCAGTGCGATTCCTGGTAGCCGATCGCGGCGAGCAGGCGCCAGTCGACGCCCCACTGTTCGCCGGCCGTCTCGAACCAGTCGCGATAGCGCGGCAGCCGGGTTTCGAAGTGCCGGATGAAATTGCGCGTGCCGACATAGTCGAACTGTTCGTTATGGCCGTAGTAGCGGTCCCGCACCTGCGCGAGCAGACCGCTGCGCTCGGCATTGAACAGGAACGTATCGGCGCGAGCCAGCAGGCTGTTGCCGGCGCGCTTCGGAAACGCCCAGGCGAGCCGGTCGCCGATTTCGAGATCGAGCGCGATCCGCAGATCGGGATGGAAGTTCCGCAGGATGTCGAAGTCGCTCGAGTCCGAGATCGTGAAGTCGACCTCCTCGTTGGCGACCTTGGCGAGCAGCTCGGCAACTTCGGCATCGGCGTTCTCGGTCCAGCGCAGGTCGTGGTACACCTCGCGCAGCGCATTGAGACGATCCGAGTGACTGCTGCTCGCGAGCACTTCAATCGAGCGGCCGACCACCTCGTCGATCGAACGCGGCTTGCCCGTGCCGAGCTTGTAGATGAGGTGCATGTCGACGGATTCGTACGGATGGCCGAAGTTCAGGAACTCGAGCCGCGACTCGGTGATCGACAGCCCGGCCGCCGCCATGTGCGCCTGCCCGGCAAGCAGGCGCGGCACGATCTCGGAGACGCTGTCGACCGACTCGATGATCAGCGCCACGCCGAGCTCGTCGGCGAACGCGCGCACGAGATCGAACTCGGGCCCCGACGGCCCGTCCGGCGCGACGACGTACGACGACGGCGTATTGCGCGTCACGACGCGCAACTCGCCGATCTCCAGAATCTGGTCGAGCAGATCCGGCGGCTCGGAACAGGTGCCGAGCAGTGACGCCATCAGGATGATGAACAACGCACGCATAGGGCCAAATTACACGAGACACGGCCGAAAATCAGCGAACCGGGGCTACGATTTAACCGCTTGGAAACGTAAAAAATCCCGACAGGCCAATACCTTACGGCTGGTAAGGGTTTGCAGAGTGTCGAAGGCGAGCCAAAGTGAATCAGGTAGCCAGCGAGGACCGCCGTGCTGGCATTATGGTCGGCGGATTGCGTACAATGCGCGGCCCGCGCGGCAATCGCGCCGCGCGGGAAATGACCGCAGGAGAGGTGCCGGAGTGGTCGAACGGGCCTGATTCGAAATCAGGTGTGCGGTTGTACCGTACCGTGGGTTCGAATCCCACCCTCTCCGCCAGTCAACAAAAAGGCCCCCTCGCGGGGCCTTTTTGTTGACCAGTGGATGGGGGTGCTGGAGGAGAACCCACCGGTTCGACCCGAGCGCGGCGAAGCCGCGCGACAGACGGCCGAAGGCCGCCCGAAGGGTGAGCGCCGCAGGCGCGAATCAATCCCACCCTCTCCGCCAGTCAACAAAAAGGCCCCCTCGCGGGGCCTATTTGTTTACTTGTGGATGGGGGTGCTGGAAGAGAACCCACCGGTTCGACCCGAGCGCGGCGAAGCCGCGCGACAGACGGCCGCAGGCCGCCCGCAGGGTGAGTGCCGCAGGCGCGAATCAATCCCACCCTCTCCGCCAGTCAACCAGGTGTGAAATCAAGCGGCTAACGCCCCAGGCGTTAGCCTCTCTTTGTGCCTCTTGGCATGTTCCGATATCCCATATCTTGTTATCCGGCTGACCTCCGTGTTTAGGAGTCGCCAGCGGCATAGGCTACAAGGAGTCGCGGTACAGCGAGGTTCTTAGCTTTCACCTTGGTGCTTAGTTGGTGTAATATTGCACCAAACTGACTCAATTGAGGAGCAGCTATGGCACGCCAAAGTATTTCACTGACGAGCCCGAACTCCGAGTGGCTCAACAAGAAGGTGAACGTCGAACACGAATACAGGAGCAACAGCGAAGCGGTGAATGATCTCATCCGCAAAGCTCGCGAGATCGAAGCGGTTCGTGCCCGACTGATTCATGCTGAGCAAAGCGGATTCACGGAGATGACCCGCGAAGAGATACGCGCCGAAATAAGGGAAGAGTTGCGGCGCAATGGCGAACTACAGGATTAACGAAGACGCGAAAGCAGATCTGCAACGGATCTACCGACGCGGCATCCTTGAGTTCGGCGAGGCGCAGGCCGATCGATATTTCGACGCGTTTTTAGTGTGTATTCCACGCCAACCGCGGGAACCCAAAGTAGAGCAGTCGGTAAGAGAAATTTCCGCGGTAACGCGAACCAGCGGAGACGGCTGTGATCGAAAGCCGTCCTTCGGGTTCGACCAATCTCGGAGCAAGGGGCGACGAAGCGGCGCAGGCCGATTCAAGTCAACCGAGCGCGGCGAAGCCGCGCGACAGACGGCCGAAGGCCGCCCGAAGGGTGAGCGCCGCAGGCGCGAATCAATCCCACCCGCTCCGCCAGCTAAGGACCCAACCCCCACATCATCAGGAACACACTCAAGCTCACGGCCGCGAGGCTCGTGATCACGAATCCGGTGAGCGTACCAGCCGGCAATGCACTGTTGCGGCGAGCCCTGACAGTCAGTACTAGCGCGACGACACCAAGGATTCCGGAAACCACGCCGAGCCAGGCGCCAAGCGCCGCCCAGCCAACCAGTCCCAATACCAGCAGGACCTCTGACAGCTCGTAACTGACGCCGGCGGCGGCTCCGAGGATCGCGAGTGCCGCCGTTCCAGCGCATGCCGCGCCCCAGGCCGCGAGCCGCGCGCCATCGGCGGGCGCCGGTTCGCGTTTCTCGATACGCCGGACAAGCGGTGCGAAAGTCAGCACCAAAAAGCCGACCAGGACGCCCAGAATGCTGATGCCGCCCCAGGCAGCGACCTTCGGCAGTTCTTCCTTGTCTTCCATAGCCAGAGCGATCATGCGCGGCGCGAACGAGGATCTGTAGAGGCTGATGAACTCCGGCGCCTCCATCTCGTCTACGCAGCTGAGGTCGGGCGCCGCGACGGGATCGTCGTAGAACTTGTTGAGCATATCCCCGGCGCATTCGACCGATCTGGACGGGCCGTGGCCGGCGTAAGGGAACTCTACGTAGGTAGCGTTGCTGAAGCCGGGTGCGATGACGTGGGCGAGTGGCGGCGGCGTTATCGGGTCCATATCGCCTTCGATCAGCAAGGTCGGAATGTCGGTCTCGACAGCCGCATACTGAGCGCCAGGCCGCGGAATCATTCCGAGATCGTGGCACATCTCTGCCCGCGCCTCGGTATCCCCTTCGGGTAGCACGGCATTCGTCAGCACGGGGAATTCACTCCGGTCCAGGGCCAGGGATTCGACCATCGCGTCCCGGAAACCATCGTTGCACATGATGGCGTCATACATTCCGGGGCTTATGCCGACAGCCATGCCGGACGACCCGGCGATGGCCAGGGCTCTGAACAACGTCTCGTCCCGATTCTCGAAGGCGTCGGCCCACGCATCGATAATCGCGGGCAGCGCAGGATAGTTCGACTGCTCATAGAACAGCGTGAATGGCAGAAAACCTGCGAAGTCACTGAGTATGTGGGCTTTACCCGTCGGGTAGTATTCGGTGTCCTTCACGTCGACCGTCACGGGCTGTGTCGACGCCGCGCGTATTCCGTCCCGCACGCGCTCGCCGAGGTCCGGATAGCGCCTCGCACACGCCGAATCGGCTTTGCAAAGTTCGTCGAGTTTTCTGAGGTCGCGGTCGTACCAGTTGATTACGCGCCACGAAATGGGTTCGCTGCGCGCGTCGAGCGGCACGATGGCATCCAGAACGATAGCGAGAATGCCGTCCGGATCCTCCTTGATATAGGCCTGACCAAGAATGGTGCCGTACGAAATTCCCCAGACATTCCACTGGTCAAAGCCGAGTGCTACACGGAGCGCCCGGACGTCGCGCGCGTTTTCAATCGTGTTGTAAGCCGAGAGGTCGACGCCCGCGGCGGTGGCGTTCTCGGCACACGCCCGGCTTTCGCCTCGAAGCGCTGCCGCGCTCTCCTTGAGCGTAGCAACGTTCTTGAGACCGACATTGCGCTCGGCATAGGTTCTGCAGAAGTCACCCGAGTTGACGATGCCGCGCTGCTCGAGGATGTAGAGGTCGCGATGCTTGCGGATTCCGTGATCCTTGAAACGATCGACGTAGTACTCGGCTGCGGCACCGGGGCCCCCGGTCAGGTAGATCACGGGATCGTCACGCCGGCCGGGCGCCAGGTCCGTATCGTCGTCATCGTCTTCCGCTTCCACGTCGTCCCACGTGGAAACGAGCTTGACGAAATGCAGCTCGATGAAGCGCGTGTCGGGGTCTTCACGATTCTCCGGCACGCTCAGAAGGCCGCACTCGATCTCACCCGGCTCATAGTCGATGCGGTCTTTGAAAGGACAAACCAGCGAGTCAATGCGGTAGCTGTCGCGGGCAAAAACGTCAATGTCTGTTGGCGCGGTGGAGCTGGATGCGTCCTGGCCGATGGCGCCGCGGCAAAGAAAGAGACCGCAAAGGATGAGGTACTTTTGCATGGCCGATCTCCGGTATTGTTTTTCTCGCTACGCTAGCACATCGAGTGTGCGAGGACCTATGTGTTGGCGGCACAAGGTGTGACGGCAGCCGAGGTCGAGCGCTGCTAAAGTCGTGTCCATAAACAAGAAAGAGGCAAGCGGTATGTGCGGAGCCTATCGCCTGACGACTGCGACGGAAGCTATCCGCCAGTTGTTTTCCGAAGACTGGTTGTGGTCGGAATCGGCGGAATTGTACGAGCCTTCCGCCAGGCTCGGGCCATCAGCGAAGAAACCTGGCGATCCCGCCAATCATCGACTTGTCGTCCGCCAGATTGAAGACGGAACGGAGTTCGCCACGATCCGCTGGCGGTTTGAAATGAAGTGGATGCGGGAGAAGGGCACAAGGGTGCCGATCAATGTCAGGTCTGAATCGATGTGGACCAACGGAATGTTCAAGTATTCGGCCAGGGATAAACGCTGTCTGGTCATCTGTTCAGGATTCTACGAGCCCAAAGGACCCAGGGGCGGCAAGCGCGACCAGTATCTTTTTTCGTTCCCCGAGCAACCCGTATTCGCGCTCGGCGGATTGTGGGCCAGGTATCGCGCCGAGGACGATAGCTTCGACGGGTTCTGCATCGTCACTACGCGGCCCAACGATCAGGTAGGACGAATTCACGACCGGATGCCGATCATATTGGAGCATGAATACGAGTGGATCGACTGGCTGACTGGCACCGAAGACGACGCCAGACAATTGTGTGAGCCAATAGAACGGCCAAACCTGAGTAGCGAGTTGGTTCGCTAGCGATCTATTGGCTGACTGCTCGTTTCGCATTTAACAAAATGCTGGCATTCTTCAACCGGCACCTGGTGCCCGATGGCGACTGGCGCCCATATGCTGCGATCCGGCGCACATCCCAAACTGTGCGCCGGTTCTCGGTTCAGGCACGCGCTCGTGCTTATGATCCAACATAAGCAGGTGATTATTATGCGTATTTCAAAACTCTCGGCCGCGCTTCACGGCTGCGGTCTCATCTTTCTCGCGGCGGCCTCGGCCATCGCGCAGTCCGATGCTCCGCCGAACGGCCTGGAGATCGAAATTCAGTCGCCGTCGTTCGACCACGTCGTCCGCCCGGACCAGCGCGTGATCGAGATCGAGGGCGTTGCCTCCGCCATCGGCGGAGTGCGCTATCTTGACATGATCTTCGTCATGGACACGTCGTCGAGCCTGAGAAGCACGGACAAACAGGACTTTCGCGCCCACGGCGCCGTCGGTCTCGTCAGAAACCTGTCGCCGCGCAGCGATATCCAGATTGGCGTCGTGAGTTTCGACCGCGAAAGCGAACTCGTGCAGGGTCTGACCTCGGACCGCGACAAGGTGGCCGAGGCGCTCGTCGCGCTGCCGCGCTCGGGCAGGACCAACCTGGCCGCCGGCATCGAAACCGCGCTCGCCGAGTTTGAACGCAACGGCCGGCCGGATTCGTCGCGCGTGATCATGCTGTTCACGGACGGCCAGTCCGACCGGCGGCGCGCGCACAAGGCAGCAATCGAAGCGCACAAGCACGGCGTGACCGTGCAGACGCTGTTGCTCGGCTCCAACAAGACCGGCGGCGAGATCCTGGATGAGATCTCCTGGGCCACGGGCGGCAGCCTGACCCGGGTCGAGGATCCGTCGAAGCTGCCCGAAGCGTTCCTGAACCTGCGTACGACGGGTGTCGACACGGTAACGCTGAGCGTCAACGGCTCCGAGCCCGTGCCCGCGAAGCTCGCCGGCGGCACGTTCGTCGGCACGCTGACGCTGGACGAGGGCGAGAACCGCATCGTCGCCTTCGCCACGAGTATCGACGGCCGCACCCGCGAGGCCGAAATCTCGGTCACCGTTGAGGACGCGAGCTGCGCCGCGCTCGACGTCAGGGCAATCAAGAACGGGCGTCCGGTCGCGTCACTCAACGACAAGGCGATCGAGATCGTCGTCGACGCCTCGCGCAGTATGTGGGGCCGCATGTACGGCGAACCGAAAATGGTCGTCGCGCAGGACATCCTGGCAGACGTCTCGTACTGGTTCCCCGATGACCTGGACCTGGCGCTCCGCGCCTACGGCAGCACGAGCCCGAGCGAGTCCAACAACTGCGCCGATTCGACGCTGCTCGTGCCGTTCGCGGACGATAACCGCGAGCCGATACGGAATGCTATCGCAGGGCTTCGTCCGCTCGGGCAGACACCGATCGCGTACGCACTGAACCAGGCCGGCCGCGATTTCGGCGCGCGCTCGGCCGACCGCGCGGTCGTGCTCGTTACCGACGGTATCGAGAGCTGCGGCGGCGATCCGATTCGGGCCGCGCGCGACCTGCGCGAGCAGGGCATCGTCGTGCACATCATCGGCTTTGGCTTGGGGAGCGCCGCCGACGAGGACACGGCGAGCTTGAGAGCAATCGCAGCCACATCGGGCGGACGCTACGTGACGGCCGGCAGCGCCGAGGAACTGAAGCGCGCACTGGCCGAATCCGTGGCGACGAGCTACAGCGTGTTTAAGGGCGCTGTCGAGGTCGCCAACGGTTCCTTAGGCGCCGACGAAACGCTGTTCCTCCCCGACGGCGAATACCGCGTCGTCTTAAACGGCGCGCCGCCGCAGGAGGCTGAGGTCCGGCTCGCGCCGCGCGACCACGTGACGGTCATGCTCGAGAAGCAGGGTGACTACGTCCTGCAATCCGAGCGCCGCGACAGCATCGAATACCGCTCCTGCGAGGACGCCGTCGCTCGCATCGAGCGCCTCGAGGAGACGCAGGAACGGCTCAGAAGCTCGACGCAGCAGTAGACGGTAGTGTGACTACGCCGCCCTGCGCAGCCTCCGAATCCAGAAACGTCCCCAGAAGGACAGCATTTCCTCGTTCGTGTCGGGCTGGTTCTCGGGCACGGGCTCGAGACGCTTCGCGATGGCATCGTTGATGCGATCGCTGGATACCTGCGGGACGAACGCGGGCGAGCTCTTGAGCGTCGCGCCGCCTTCGCTGAGCGTGAACGCGTCACGCTTGTTTGTCTTATCTGAAGTCATGGTTCTGTCTCCTTTCAAAGTAGACGTCCTTGTTCCGCGGGCGCCCGGATACGACGCCTGCGTCTGCAGTCGGTACGGGCTTTGCCCGTGTATGAAATCTCTAGTGTCTTGATTGCGGTGCACACGGCGGCTGCCAGGCGCGAGTGTTGCGTAACGGCCGGGCGCTTTCGCGGCCCGGCACGGTCACCCGTCAGGAGCGATGGCTCGCCAGGCTGCGGGCGGCCTGGTTAGGCTCGTAGCCCAGGCTCGCGATCGCCAGGTCGACCTTTTCCTTCGTCGACGGACGGACGTGCGGCTCGGCATTCACCACGCGGGACACAGTCTTGATCGACACGCCCGCGCGCTCTGCTACGTCAATGATAGTGGCTTTGCGCATTGCTTAAGCCTCCGATGTTTGCCCAATGAACGCCGGGTCATTTCCTCTCCGGCAACGCAAAAGTAGGGGCTCGCCCGGCCGTTCTCAAGCGATAAAAATTCGCGCGAGACGTGAGAAAAACTCATGCTCCCGCACACAATTCCTGACACATCCAACGAGCTGCGGGCGGACACCAGGGGACGCCCGACGCATGTTCGCTCTCCGAACCCGGTAGTCAAAAATGGTCGTGTTCTGCTAGATTCTTCTCCCGCCGAACATTCTTCCAACCATGCGTCCTTAAGGGAGCACCATCGATGCCAACAGTCTCTTCCCGTCCGCTTGCAGCCCTCCCGCGCGCCGTAACGGGCGCCGTCCTGCTCACGGCAGCAGCGGCCGCCGCCGCCCAGGTCACGATCATCCAGCCGGGCGCCCCGGGCGAGCCGGCCCGCGAGCTGAGCGCGGACGAGGCGGTCCAGATCGCCAACACGAGCTATTCGCCGGACGACGTGCGCTTCATGGCAGACATGATTCCGCACCATCACCAGGCGATCCAGATGGCGGAGCTCGTGGCCGATCGCACCAACCGGCCGGAGCTCATCGATGTGGCCGGGCGGATCAACGTCTCGCAGGGCGACGAGATCGCGTTCATGCAGCAGTGGCTTCGCGAGCGCGGCGAACAGGTCCCCGACCCGACCGAGCATTCCGCGATGCACATGTCGCACGAGATGGCCGGCATGGCGACGCCCGAGCAGATGGCCGAACTTGCCGCGTCGACGGGCACCGACTTCGACCGGCTGTTCCTCGAGCTCATGATCACCCACCACGAGGGCGCGGTCACAATGGTCGAGGACCTGATGGAGCAGCCCGGTGCGGCCTACGACCCCGTGCTGTTCGAGTTCACGGGTGACATTACCAACGACCAGACCGCCGAGATCGAGCGCATGAATGCGCTGCTCGTGTCGCTGTCGAACGATCCGCGGGCGGGGCTCGCGCCGGGCTTCGAAGACGCCGGTGAGGCGATCTGGAACATGGAGCTCATCGCCTCGATGCGCAAGCCGCCGGGCTTCTTCGATCCCGACAATCCGGCCGGCATCCCGCCGGAGCCCGTGGACGACGACAGCGAGGAGGAGGCCGAGACGCCGACGGGCCTCAAGGAGCCGCGCTCGCCGATGCTGAGCTTCTCGAACACGGACATGGCTTTCTCGGGCGACGTGCTCGTCGCCGGCAACTACCACGGTTTCAACGTCTACCGGCTCGGCGAGGACGGCGTGCCGGAGCACCTGTCCTCGATCGTCTGTCCTGGCGGGCAGGGTGACGTGTCGATCGTCGGCGACCTCTTGTTCATGTCGGCACAGGAGAGCCGCGGCCGCGTCGACTGCGGGCTCGAGGGCGTCACCGAGGACGTCAGCGCCGAGCGGTTCCGCGGACTGCGTATTTTCGACATCAGTGATCTCACGCGTCCCGTGCAGGTCGGCGGTGTGCAAACCTGCCGCGGTTCGCACACGCATTCCGTCGTGTCGGGCCCCGACGAGGACGGCAAGATCATTGTCTACAACTCGGGCACGTCGACCGTTCGCGAGCAGGAAGAAATGGAGAGCTGTTTCGACGATTCGCCGGGCGATGACCGCACGGCGCTGTTCCGGATCGACGTGATCGAGATACCCGTCGACGACCCCTCGAAGGCGCGCATCGTCGACAGCCCCGCCGTGTTTGCCGATCCCGAGACGGGCGTGCTCGCAGGCCTCTGGCGCGGCGGTGACCACGGCGACGAGACCCAGGAGACCCGCCAAACCGACCAGTGCCATGACATCACGGTATTCCCGTCGAAGAAGCTCGCGGCGGGCGCCTGCTCGGGCAACGGCATCCTGTTCGACATCTCCGACCCCTTGAAGCCTCAGCGCATCGACGCGGTCGTCGACCAGGGCTTTGCGTACTGGCACTCGGCCACGTTCAACAACGACGGCACGAAGGTGCTGTTCACGGACGAGTGGGGCGGCGGCGGCCGGCCGCGCTGCCGGACCTTCGATCCGCTCGACTGGGGAGCCGACGCTATCTACGACATCGTCGACGGCAAGCTCGAGTTCCGCAGCTACTTCAAGATGCCGGCGCCGCAGGTCGAGGAAGAGAACTGCGTGGCGCACAACGGCGCGATCGTGCCCGTGCCCGGCCGCGACATCTTCGTGCAGGCCTGGTACCAGGGCGGCATCTCGGTCATCGATTTCACGGACTCGGCCAAGCCGGTCGAGATCGCCTACTTCGATCGCGGTCCGATCGACGCCGAAAACCTGCTGACGGGTGGATTCTGGTCGACCTACTGGTACCGCGGCAAGATCTACGGCACCGAGATCGTCCGCGGGCTCGACGTTCTCACACTTACGCCCAGCGAGTATCTGACCGCCGAGCAAATCGCGGCGGCGACCGTCGCCGACCAGGGCGAGGTGTTCAATCCACAGCAGCAGTACCCCGTGAGCTGGCCGGCCGAGCCTGTTGTCGCGCAGGCCTACGTCGATCAGCTCAGCCGTGACGGCACCCTTTCCGCGTCGACGGCCGGAGCCATCTCGAGCGCGCTCGACTCGACCACGGCGGCGCTCGGCAACGGCAAGCGCGACCGGCGGCTGGCTTCGACGCTCAGGTCTTTGGCCGGCGACCTCGACGGCCGCGGTGACGATCGGCAGGCCGCGCTTGCCAGCACGCTGAACGATCTGTCGGTAAGACTGCGGTAGCTTGCCTTCACGACCTGCGGCTCAATCGTGCTCAAAGACCGCCGATGCCGTCGAGCCCGACATGACCAGCAGCATGTCGTAGCCGAAGACGACACCGGTTAACGCCTCGCTGGCCGCGGCCGGTCTCGTCGCCAGCACGGCCCGTATCGGTTCGAGGTCGATCAGCGTGAACGCGTCGTCCCACGCGGCGTCGATGAGCGGGTCGAGATCCTTGTGGTAGCCGTCTTTGGGTGCGCGTGGCTCGTAGTCCCACGTCGAGGGATTGAGTACGGCCGTCGGCGAGCCCTTGCCGGGAATCACCATGACCGAGAACGCCGTGCTCTGTTCCAGGGCGGCCAGTTCGGGCAGCAGGCTGCCGAGGTCCCAGGTGTTGGTCCGGTTGCGACCCCGGATAAGGTGATTCGCGCCGAGTTTGGCCATGACCCGCGGTGTGTCGCCCCGGGTGAGCGCGGTGTGCCAGTGCTCGAGGAAGTTCTCCCGCAGGTTGCCGGCCCGCAGCACGTTCGATGCATAGCCATCGCCATTCGTCCAGAAGCGATTGATCGTAAGCGTCGTTCTGAGCGTCTCGAGGATCGACGCGCTCTTGGCGTCGCGGTTCGGCCAAGCGTCCTCGACGTCACGAACGAGCTCGGGGTCGCCCGCGAACGTGAAGATGAACTCCGGGTTCCCGGTCGTGCCGTGCTGCTCCCAACCGGCCGCGGACGCATCGACGAGTTGTCGGAGCGCATCCTCGGCGGCCGGCGGCTTCGGCCGATCCACGAGTTCCCGCAGGAGCCTGCGGTCGCCCGCCACTTCGTAGTCGGCACCCCAGAGGACGGGCTCGTCGCCGGGCAGGGCAGCGCGCACGGCCGCGAGCATCTCCGCTTCCTCGGCCATGCCGAAGAATGCGGGTTCGCCGCCCGGCTCCGCGTACAGCTGCCTCAAGGCGTCGAGGCCGCCGTCCTTGAGCGTCTCGTCGATGACGGCGGCCATCGGCGGCGAGATCTCGATCAGGAACTTGCTGTAGCCCGACTTGGTCAGCTCGGTGAACAGCATCGCGGCGAGCGTCGCGTTTTCGGCGATGCCATGCTCCTCGCCGAGCAGGAAGAACCGCGCCCGGTGGCCCTCGAGCAACAGCCGCTCCCAGGCCGGCCCCGAGAACTCGCTGCCGTCGAAGTCGAGCCGGTAGCGGTTGGTCGCGGCCGTATCGCCGATCCAGTCCTCGAGCGACGGCTCGCCGTCCTGAGCTGTGGCCCCGAGCGGCAGCGCCGCGATCGCAAAGACTGCCAGCGCGAATAGTCTTGGCATCTCCAACCCCTTGGTTTTTGTTCTGCGCCGAGCTTAGCGCACGGCCTTCGCGCGGGTCCCGAGGCGAGGTACCAACGATGGCCTATTCGTCGGGTTTCCGGAACGTCGGGTGGCGCTTCGGCCGCGCCTTCTGCTGCCATTCGAGCTGCTGCTCGCAGGCTTTCGCTAGCGTCGAGTACGCCTGTACCTGGCCAGCCTCGTACTGCTTCTCCCAGTCTCCGTCCTCGAGTTCCACGCCGTACCAGGCCGCGGCCTGGCGCGTGAAGAACGGATTCCAGAGATGCGTGCGCCCCATCGCGACGAGATCGGCGCGGCGCGTATGCAGGATCGTGTTCACCTGCGCGGCGTCGGTGATCGCGCCGACGGCCATCGTCGCCATCTTCGGCACGTTACGGATGGCCTCGGCGAAGCCGGCCTGGAACATGCGGCCGTAGATCGGCTGCTGGTCGGGCACGGTCTGGCCGGCCGACACGTCGACGAGGTCGCAGCCGGCGCTCCGGAAGGCGTCGGCGATTGCGAACGTGTCCTGTTCGGTGATGCCGCCCTGCTTCCAGTCCGTCGCCGAGATCCTGACCGACATCGGCCGCTCGTCGGGCCACACGGCGCGCATCGCCTCGAATACCTCGAGCGGGTAGCGCAGCCGGTTCTCGATCGTGCCGCCGTACTCGTCGTCGCGCCGGTTGGTGAGCGGCGAGAGGAAGCTCGCGAGCAGGTAGCCGTGCGCGCAGTGCAGTTCGAGCATATCGAAGCCCGCGCGCGCGGACCGTTCCGCTGCCTGCACGAAATCGTCCCGAATCCGGTCCATCGTCGCGCGGTCGATCTCGGCCGGCACCTGGCTCTCGCCCTCGAACCACGGTATCGGCGAGGCCGAGACCAGCGGCCAGTTCTTGTCCGGGTCGTCGATCGGGTGGTCCATCTTTTCCCAGCCGAGCTGTGTGGACCCTTTGCGGCCCGAGTGGCCGAGCTGCATGGCGATGCGCGTGTGCGTATTCGCGTGCACGAAGTCGACGATGCGCTTGAAGCCCGCTTCGTGCTCATCGGTCCACAGGCCCGGGCAGCCGAGCGTGATGCGCGCGTCGGGCGAGGGGCAGGTCATCTCGATGAACATCAGGCCCATGCCGCCGCGCGAGGCGCCGCAGTAGTGCGCGAAGTGCCAGTCCGTCAGGTTGCCGTCCTCGTTGGCCGAGTACTGCGCCATCGGCGACATGACGACACGGTTGCGCAGCGCCATGCCGCGAAGACGAAACGGGGTGAACATCGGCGTCGGTGAGCGCTCTCGGTAGTCGTTGCCGGTCTCGTCGAAGTAGCGCTGAATCCACTCGGCGTCGGCCTTCGCGACGAACGCGGGATCGCGAAGCCTCAGGTTGTCGTAGGTTACCGATTTCGCCCGGCACATCAGCACCATCGCAAACTGGTATGGGTCCATGTCGAATGAGCGTTCCATGTGCTCGAACCAGGCGAGGGACACGTCGGCGTTGTGCTGTGTGATCTGCACGGGCGTGCGCCGCTCGCGGTCGTACTCGGCGAACACGCGGTCGAGACCGTTCGTTTCGAGGTGCTCGATCGTTGCCTCGTGGAGGCCAATCGCGCAGTCCATCGCGAGCTTGGTTCCCGAGCCGATCGAGAAGTGCGCCGACGCCTTCGCGTCGCCGAGTATCGCCGCCTTGCCGACGTGCCAGCGATTGCAGAAGATGCGCGGAAACTGCCGCCAGTAGGAGCGATTCAGGATCAACGGATGACCGTCGAGTTCCTCGGCGAACAGCGCTTCGAGCGCGGCGGCCGATGCCTGTTCGTCGAGCTTGTCGAAGCCCAGGCCCTGCCAGCACGCGTCGCTCATCTCGAATACCCAGGTCGAGCGCTCGCGCGTGTACTGGTAGGTGTGCGCGCAGACGACGCCGTGCTCGGTCTCGCGGAAGAAGAACGTGAAATCCGTGAGCGGCCGCGTCGAGCCCATCCAGCAGAAGCGATTGCTCTTCACCGCCACCGAGACGTCGAAGCCGTCCGGGCCGCTGTGCGCCTCGCGAATCGCCGAATTGATGCCGTCGCAGGCGACGATCAGGTCGGCGTCGGCGAAGCGCTCGTCCAGCTCGCCGGGACTGATCGACACCTCGAAGTTGAGCGTTACACCGAGCTCGCGACAGCGGTCGTGCAGAATATTCAGGAGATGCACGCGCGACGTGCCGCAGAAGCCGTTGCCGCGGCACTTCATGACCTTGCCCTTGTAGTGAATGTCGATATCGTCCCAGTAGGCGAACTCCTCGCGCATCCGCCGATAGGTCTCGGCGTCGCGCGATTCGTACTCGTCCAGCGATTCGTCCGAGAAGACGACGCCGAAGCCGAACGTATCGTCGGGGCGGTTCTGTTCGTAGACCTCGATTTCCCAGTCGGGACGGGCCTTCTTGGTCAGGAGCGCAAAGTACAGCCCGCCCGGGCCGCCGCCGATTACCGCAATTTTCATACTTTCAGACTCGCGATCGATAGCTCCCAGTTAGTTTATACATGAAGTATTTATATATAAAGTAAATTGCGCTAAAGTGAGCGCATGGAAGCCACGCGCCTGATCGGTAACCGCCGCGAGCAGCAATCGGTTCGCCTGTGGCTCGAACTGCTGCGCTGCGCCAAGCTGCAGGAGCAGCGCCTGGGCAGCCGCATGAAGAAGACCTTCGGCCACAGCCTGACCCGCTTCGACGTGCTGTCGCAGCTGTACCGCTCGGAGGGCCACACGCTGCCGGTCACGGCGCTCGCGACCAAGCTGCTCGCGTCCGCCAGTCGCAACATTACGGGTCTCGTCGACCGCATGGAGCACGACGGCCTCGTTGAGCGGCGCGCCAATCCGGACGACCGCCGCAGTTTCACGATCAGCCTGACCGAGCGCGGCCGCGCAACGTTCGAGGAGATGGCGATCGAGCATGCGCGCTGGGTCGCCGACGGTTTCGAGGGCTTAAGCCAGGGCGAGCTCAAGGCGCTGCAGTCGACGATGATCGGCCTGCGCGAGCACCTCGAGCAGGGCGGCGAAACATGATTCCGGATACCGGGGGACGGTCATGAACAGCCTTGAAGGCCAGCATGCGCTGGTCACGGGCGGATCGACGGGCATCGGGCTCGCGATCGCGAAGGCCATGGCGGGCGCGGGCGCGAAGGTCACGATCGCGAGCCGCGACACCGAGCGGCTCGACGCCGTCGCCGCCGAGCATCCCGGCATCGAGGCAATGCCGCTCGACGTCGCCGATGGCGACAGCGTGACCAAAGCGATCGCCTCGATCGACCCGGTCGACGTCCTCGTCAACAACGCAGGCATCGTCAGCACGGCGCCGTTCGAGCGTTCGACGCTCGAGTCGTTCGAGAAGATCATGGCCGTGAACGTCTACGGTGCCTTCCGGTGCACGCAGGCCGTGCTGCCCGGGATGCGCGAGCGCAAGCGCGGACGGATCATCAACATCGCGAGCACGGCGGCGCTCAAGGGCTACGCCTACGTCTCGATGTACACGGCGTCGAAGCACGCGGTCCTCGGCATGACGCGCGCGCTGGCGCTCGAACTTGCCGAGACGCCGATCACGGCCAACTGCGTCTGCCCGGGATTTACCGATACGCCCATGGCGGACGGCGCCATCGAGCACCTCACGGGTCGAACGGGACGGTCCGAGGACGAGGTGCTGGCCGAACTCGTCAAACACAATCCGCAGAAGCGGCTGATCGACCCCGCCGAAGTCGCCGCCGCCGTGCTCTGGCTGTGCGCCGACGAAAGCCGCTCGATCAGCGGTCAGGCGATCGCCGTCGCGGGCGGCGAGGTCATGTAACCCCGAGGGACTGTACGATGTCGATCAAGCCGGAATCCTTCTCGCCCGAACACTTCCTCTGGTCGTTTGCCGACGGGGTCGCGACCGTTCAGCTGAATCGGCCCGATCGCAAGAATCCACTGACCTTCGATTCCTACGCCGAACTGCGCGACACGTTTCGGGCACTCGTGTATGCGGACACCGTGAAGGCGGTCGTGTTCGCGCCCAACGGCGGCAATTTCTGTTCGGGCGGCGACGTGCACGACATCATCGGCCCGCTCGTCGAGATGAACATGCGCGATCTGTTGAAGTTCACGCGCATGACGGGCGACCTCGTCAAGGCCATGCGTCACTGCCCGCAGCCGCTGATCGCGGCCGTCGACGGCGTGTCGGCCGGCGCCGGCGCGATCATACCGATGGCATCGGACCTGCGTATCGGGACGCCCGGCGCCAAGACCTATTTCCTGTTCAACCGCGTGGGCCTCGCCGGCTGCGACATGGGCGCCTGTGCGATGCTGCCGCGGATCATCGGCCAGGGCCGCGCGGCCGAACTGCTGTATACGGGCCGCAAGATGACCGCCGACGAGGGGCTCGCCTGGGGCTACTTCAATCGCATCGTGGACGCCTCGGCGCTGCTCGACGCCGCAGAGGAGCTGGCGGGCGAGATAGCGGCCGGCCCGGCTTTCGCGAACGGCATGACCAAGAATCAGCTCAACGTCGAATGGGACATGAGCCTCGACACGGCCATCGAGGCCGAAGCCCAGGCGCAGGCCATCTGCATGCAAACCGCCGACTTCGAGCGCGCCTACCGCGCCTTCGTCGACGGCAAGACGCCGGTATTCGAGGGAGACTGACGCGTGGCCGACCCGAGCTTTCTCGACTGGCCGTTTCTCGACGACGCGCATCGCAGGCTTGCGGCCGAGCTGGAGGCCTGGTGCGAGTCGGAGCTCTTGCCCTTCGTCGACAGCGGCGATCTGCACGACGATCTCGATGCGAGCTGCCGCAGGCTCTTGGGGATGCTCGGCGCGGCCGGCTTCACGCGCTACGCGGTCCCCGCCGCATACGGCGGCGTGCATGAGGCCCTCGACGTCCGTTCGCTGTGCCTGATCCGCATGACGCTCGCCTACTACTCGGGTCTCGCGGATTTCGTGTTCGCGATGCAGGGCCTGGGTTCGGGAACGATCTCGCTGTTCGCGGACGACCGCATCAAGGCCCGCTATCTTCCCGGCGTCGCGGCGGGCGAGCGCTGCGCGGCGTTCGCGCTGACCGAGCCCGAGTCGGGCTCGGATGTCTCCGCGACGCGCACTCGCGCCGAGCGCGACGGCGACGAGTGGCGCATCGACGGCACGAAGACCTACATTTCCAACGGCGGCATCGCCGACCAGTACGTCGTATTCGCTCGCACGGGCGAGGCCGAGGGCGCGCGCGGCCTGTCCGCGTTCGTCGTGGACGCGGACACGCCGGGCCTAGAGGTCGCCGAGCGCATCGACGTCATCGCGCCGCATCCGCTGGCAACGCTCGAGTTCAACGGCTGCCGCGTGCCGGCCGGCAACCGGCTCGGCGACGGCGGCAGCGGCTTCAAGGCGGCCATGGCGACGCTCGATATCTTCCGGCCGACCGTCGGTGCCGCGGCGCTCGGCTTCGCGCGCCGGGCACTCGACGAGGCGACCGGGCGCTCGCGCCGCCGGCAGCTGTTCGGCGCGCCGTTGCACGACCTTCAGCTCGTGCAGGGCATGCTCGGCGAGTCGGCGCTCGATATCGATGCGAGCGCGTTGCTCGTTTTCCGCGCGGCCTGGGCGAAGGACCGGGGCCAGGCGCGGATCACCCGCGAAGCGGCCATGGCGAAGCTCTACGCCACGGAGTCCGCGCAGGCCGTCATCGACAAGGCCGTGCAGATCTTCGGCGGTGACGGCGTGCTCGCCGGCAACAAGGTCGAGGAACTGTACCGCGAGATTCGCGCGCTCAGAATCTACGAGGGCGCATCCGAAGTTCAGAAAGTCGTGATCGCACGCGCGCATCTCGCCCAGGCGGCCGAAGCCGATGGCTAAGCGCTACTCGACCAGGTTTCGCATTCGCCACGGGCACACGGACCCCGCGGGCATCGTGTTCTACCCGCGCTACTACGAGCTGATCAGCGCGACGATCGAGGATTTCTTCCGCGAGGCGCTCGACATGCCGTTCGGCGACCTGCACGTCCGTCAGCGACTGGGCGTGCCCACCGTGCACATCGAGACCACGTTTCTCGCGCCGAGCTACTGCGACGAGGAGCTCGAGTTCTCACTCGTCGTCGAGAAGCTCGGTCGAACCTCGGCGACGTTTCGGATCGACGCGAGCAGGGAAGGCGAGAAGCGGCTGTCGAGCCGGCACGTACTCGCGAACGTCGCGCTCGACGATATGCGTCCGACGCCGTTCGGCAGAAACGTGCGCGGGCGCCTCGAAGAGTACCTGGTCGGCGAGGAGCAAGACGCATGAGAACCCTGCTGCCGCCGGATTGGCCGAGGCCCAGGGGCTACGCGAACGGTATTGCCGTCGATGCCGGCAGACTCGTGTTCGTCGCGGGCCAGGTCGGTTGGGACAAGGATGGCGTATTCGCCTCGGACGATCTCGTCGACCAGTTCCGGCAGACGCTCGAGAATACGCTTGCGATCATGGCCGAGGCGGGCGCCGCTGCGGAGCATATCGTGCGAATGACCTGGTACATCACCGACCGCGATGAGTACCTCGCGCGCCTCAAGGAGTTCGGCGAAGTCTATCGCTCCGTGATCGGCAAGCACTACCCGGCCATGGCCTGCGTCGAAGTCAGCGGGCTCATGGAAGCGCGCGCGAAAATCGAAATAGAAACGACCTGCGTTGTTGCCGATCCGGCATGAGGAGGAGCAATGAATCCCACGGCCCACACCGATAGCTTCACCCGCGATAATCTACCGCCCGAGGACCAGCGACCCGTCTTCCTGAACACGTTGCCGGCGCTTGAGTTTCCGGCCGTGCTCAACTGCGTCGATCCGCTGCTCGACGCGCATATCCTAAAGGGCCGCGGCGACCGCCCCGCGGTACGTTCGCTCGACGAGCGCTGGACCTACTCGGAGCTCGCCGAGCGCGTCAATCGAATCGCCAACCTGCTCGTCGAGCGGGAGGCCGTGAAGCCCGGCAATCGCGTGCTCATGCGCTTCCCGAACTCGCCGCTGTTCGCGGCCTGTTACCTGGCCGTGCTGAAGTGCGGTGCCGTCGCCGTGCCGACGATGCCGCTCTTGCGGGCGCGCGAGCTCGAGACGATCGCGGACAAGGCGCAGGTATCGCACGCGCTGGTCGACAGCGCGCTGTCCGCCGAACTCGAGGCCGTGGGCGTGCCCCGGGTACTCGAATCGGATGCCCTCATGGCCGCCATGCAGGACTACGGCACCGAGTTCGATGCCTTCCCGACGGCCAGCGACGACGTCGCCCTGATCGCGTTCACGAGCGGCACGACCGGCGACCCGAAGGGCTGCATGCACTATCACAGCGACGTTATCGCCATGTGCGCGACCTTCTCGGAGCGGGTTCTGAAGCCGACGGCCGACGACGTGTTCATCGGCTCGCCGCCGCTGGCCTTCACGTTCGGCCTGGGCGGTCTGCTGACGTTCCCGCTGTATGCGGGAGCGAGCACGGTCCTGTTGGGCAGCGCGCCGCCGCCGGTTCTTGCCGACGCGATAGAGGCGACGGGCGCGACGATCTGTTTCACGGCGCCAACGGCTTACAAGGTGCTGCTGGCCGAAGACCTGCTGGGCAAGCTCGGTTCGCTGCGCATCGCCGTCTCGGCGGGCGAGCACCTGCCGAAACCGATCTATGAGGAGTGGTCCGAGCGCATGCAGGCGACGATGATCGACGGCATCGGCGCGACCGAGATTATCCACATCTTCCTGTCAATGACCGGCGACGACGACGTCGCCGGGTCCACGGGTGTTCCCGTGCCCGGCTACGAGCTCGCAATTTTCGACGAGCAGATGAACGAACTGGGCGACGACGCTGAAGGGCTGCTCGGCGTGCGCGGGCCGACGGGCTGCAAGTACCTCGCTGACGACCGGCAAACGGACTACGTTCGGAACGGCTGGAACCTCACCGGCGACCGTTTCAAGCGGGACGCAGACGGACGCTACTGGTACGTTGCGCGCAACGACGACATGATCATCTGCTCGGGCTACAACATCTCGGGTCCCGAAGTGGAGAGCGCCCTGCTGGGCCACGGCGCCGTCCGCGAATGCGCCGTCGTGGCGGCGCCCGACAGCGAGCGCGGGCACGTGCCAAAAGCGTTCGTCGTCCTCGCGGCGGGCCAGCCGCCGTCCGACGCGCTGAGCGACGAACTCAAACAGTTCGTCAAGGATACGATTGCGCCGTTCAAGTACCCGCGGCACATCGAGTACATCGATGAGCTGCCCAGGACCCAGACCGGCAAGATCAAGCGCTTCGCGCTGCGTTGAAGGCGGATTATCGTCCCGACGATCGAGTGGCAGTACACGGGACCCCCCTTTAGGCCCGGACGTGATTCGTTCCTGTCCCGTGCAAGCCTGGGCCGCCTGCGCGCGCCAGGCGATCATGCAATAGCTGACAGCGCTGTCACTATTTGTCAGAATGCAGGCTTCGGCCGGCCGGCCGCCTCGGTACCGGAGACAGGCCGGCAGAACGCCGCGCGCCGGTACGAACACCGCGGGAGAAGGTGCACATGAATACGTCAGTCGAGACCAAGTACCCGACGCTTAAGGAAATGGGCGTCGAAAGCCCGCATCAGATCGAGAAGTACCACATCACGAGTATCAACGCGGTCGACGTCCTGAGGCTGATCTACGATCGGCCCGACGGTTCGTTCCTGCCGTCGTATCGCAGCTACAGGTTTCCCCGCGTTCAGGAGCAGGACGCCAGCGGCAGGAAAAAAGACGCCAAGCAGGCCAAGCTTCGTACCCATCCCAAGCTGCTCGCGGCTATCGAGGAACTGGACACGCTGCTGACCAAGATGTCGAGCAAGGAAAGCATCAAGGACGAAATACTGGACGAAATCGCGATGCTCGAGGAAGACATCGCGATCCGCGGCGAACGCATCAAGGTCCTGGCCCGCCGCATTCTCGAGGCCGACTGATTCCCCCGGCACGCTCCGCCCGGATCTGATCCGAGCAGCTCTGCAACCGGTTCGCGCTGCCGTTCGAGGGCTCGTGTCCCACGGGCATTCGGCTGTCGACAGCGCGGCGATTTGGTTACCATGACGACTCTTGCGTTCCCGGCGTCCCCTGACGCGCGGGAGCAAAGCAACGGTCGTCGATCGAGCCGCGGTACCACGGGCGGCCCCCGCCCGAGCGGGTAGCGGTCAAACGGGTCCACATGACATTACAACAGCTCAAGTACCTGCTCGGCGTCGTCGACAACGGCCTGAACATCACCGCGGCGTCCGAGCGCCTGTATACGAGCCAGCCCGGCATCAGCAAACAGCTCCGCCGGCTCGAGGAAGAGGTCGGGGTGCAGATATTCTCGCGCAAGGGCAAGGCGCTGGTCGGCGTAACGCCGGCGGGCGAGACGATCGTGGAATACGCGCGACGCATCCTGCGCGATGTCGACAACATTCGCAGCGTCGGCCAGGAACTCATGGCGGAGCAGGAAGGCACGTTGTCCATCGCGACGACCAACACGCAGGCCAGGTACGTGTTGCCCGACGTCATAAGCCGGTTTCGCGAGCAGTACCCGCAGGTCGCGCTCGAGCTTCACCAGGGCACCTCCGAGCAAATCGCCGACCTCGTCGCCGAGGGGCGCGTCGATTTCGCGATCGTCACGGGCTCGCAGTCGCTGTTTCCGGAACTGAACCGGATTCCCTGCTATCGCTGGGACCGTATCGTGCTGACCCGCAAGGATCATCCGCTGGCGGCGCCCGGCAGCGAGCTTTCGCTCAAATCGCTGGCCGAGCACCCGCTCGTGACCTACGTGTTCAGCGCAACTCGCAAGTCGTCGTTCCTGGGGGCCTTCGAGCAGCAGGGGCTCGAGCCGAACGTCGTCTTCACGGCATGGGACGCCGACGTTATCAAGACCTACGTGCGCATGGGTCTTGGCGTCGGGATCATCGCGCCGATGGCGGTGGTCGAAGAGGACCGCGAGGACTTGCAGGTGATTTGCGGCGATAGCCTGTTCCCGACCGTCACGACGTGGATCGGCCTGCCGCGGGACCGCGCGATCCGGCGCTACATGATCGACTTCATCGAGCTGTTCCTGCCGTACTGGCCGCGGCAATCCATCGAGCAGGCGGCGGTCGCCGACAACCAGGAGCTGATCGACCGGCTCGCGACCGAGGTCGACCTGCCGACCCGCGGCAGCCACGACCACGGCGTCTCAGCGGACTGCTGACTCCGTCGCGGAGCGGGCGTGCCGCGCGGCTTGCCCGGATCCGGGCCAGTGCTCGGGAAAACCATTCCGATCTCTCGATTTTTCGATCTACGTAAATGTACTTATGCAGGCAACGGATGGCATAATCGAACGACAACAACCGTGACCAACGCGGAGAGGCCGATGCAGTTTGAGGGGGCAATCGTAGCCGAGCTGCTCAACGCCGCGCCAGACGCCATGATCGTGGTCGACCGGCGCGGCCTGATCGTGCTCGCGAATCGGCATGTCGAATCCATGTTCGGCTACCGGCCCAACGAACTCCTTACCCGGCCCATCGAAAGCCTGTTGCCTGAACGTTTCCGGGCCGCGCACGCGGGACACCGCGGGGCGTACTTCGACAAACCCCGCCGTCGCGAAATGGGCGCCGGACTGGATCTCTACGGCCTGCGCCGGGACGGCTCCGAATTCCCGGTCGAAATCAGCCTGAGCGCGTTCGAGATGCCGGAGGGCATGATGACCTCGGCGGCGATTCGCGATGTCTCCGACCAGGTCAAGGTGCGTGAGCAGCTGGCTGCGGCTCGAGACGAGGCCGAACGCGCCAATCGTGCCAAGAGCACGTTCCTCGCGGCCGCGAGCCAGGACCTGCGTCAGCCGCTGCAGACGCTGAACCTCTTGAACGGGGTACTTGAGAAGACGGCAGACTGCGAGCACTCGATACGGGCCGTCGAACAGCAGACGGCCGCGCTCCAATCGATGTCCGATCTCCTGAATTCCCTGCTGGACATCAGCAAGCTCGAATCCGGGGCGATCAAGCCCGACGTCGGAGACTGCGACGTTCGCGACGTGTTTCTGAGGCTGTCGGCCGAGTTCAGCGGCCAGGCCGAGGCCAAGGGCCTCAAGCTGCTGGTCGACAATTGCAGCGACGTCGTGCGGACGGACGCGAGCCTGCTCGAGCAGATGATCCAGAAGCTCGTCGCCAACGCGATTCGCTACACGAAAGAGGGGCTCGTGCAGCTGCGTTGCCTGCACATGAACGACGCCGTGCGCATCGAGGTCGCCGACACCGGCGTCGGCATTCCCCAGGACCGCCTGCGGCCGATCTTCGACGAGTTCCATCAGCTCGACCGGGATCCGGGCGGCGACAGTGAGGGACTTGGCCTCGGCCTGTCGGTAGTCCAGCGTTTAGCGAGCCTGCTCGACCATCCCATCGACGTCGAATCCCGCCCGGGTGGCGGCAGCTGCTTCGCGGTGACGCTGCCGCGCAGCGTGACGAACGCCGGATCCCGGCCCGGCGCCGATGCACGGGCCGGGCTCGGTGTGCTGCTCATCGACGACGATCACGCGGTCATCCGGGCCACGTCGATGTTGCTCGAATCCGACGGGCACACGGTCTCGGTTGCGACGACGGCCGACGAGGCCATGGCCGTGGCGCGCGCCCGCGGCATCCCGGACGTGGTCGTCGCCGATCTGCATCTCGGCGACGGGCCGACGGGATTGCACTGTATCGAGCGCTTGCGTAGCTTCGCCGGCGACGAGCTGCCGGCCATTCTCCTGACTGGCGACACGTCGGCGTCCGTCGGCACGCTGGTATCCGACGTGCCGGCATGCAGGCTCCTGAGCAAACCGGTCGCGGCCGATACCTTGCTCGACATGATCCGCGACGCGTCCGCTGCCGGTCGTGAAAGCGTCAAGTAGACCCTTTCAGGGATAGCCATGCGCATCGATGCCATCCAGATCGGGCACAGTCCGCCCGACGACGTCAACGTGATTATCGAGGTGCCGCTCGGCGGCCAGCCGATCAAGTACGAGCTGGACAAGGAGGCCGGCACGCTCGTTGTCGATCGTTTCCTGTACACGCCCATGTCCTACCCGGGCAACTACGGATTCGTTCCGCATACGCTGTCCGAGGACGGCGATCCGATAGACGTGCTCGTGTGCAACACGCGAGAGCTGGCTCCGGGCTGCGTGATCAACGTCCGGCCGATCGGCGTTCTGATCATGGAGGACAACGCGGGCCAGGACGAGAAGATCATCGCCGTGCCTTCGCAGAGAACCACGAAGCGCTATGACCACGTGCACGATTACAGCGACCTGCCCGACATTACGCTCGAGCAGATCGAGCATTTCTTCGAGCATTACAAGGACCTGGAGCCCGGCAAGTGGGTCAGGATCGGCGACTGGCACGGCATCGACGATGCGCGCAAAATGATCCGCGAGGCGATCAAACGAGCATCTGCGGGCTAGAGAGTCTCCCTAGATCGTGTCGTAGAACGCTTCCATTCTCTTGCGCTCGGCGGCGTCCGGCATGCGGCCCGTAGCGGCCAGCATGTTGTCTTCCACGTGCCGCAGCTTGGTCATGCCCGGTATGGCAACGGTCGCGGCCGGGTGAGACAACGCATACTTGAGCAGGAACTGGGCCCAGCTCGAGCAGAATTCCGACGCCCAGTCGGGCAGCGGACGGTCCTTGAGCTTCTGGAAGATGCGGCCACCGCCGAATCCCCGGTTGATGATCACGGCTAGCCCTGAGTCCGCGGCGAGCGGCAGCAGCCGGTCGGCCGACGTCTGCTGTTCCAGCGAGTAGTTGACCTGTACGAAATCGAGTTCCTGTTCGCGCATGACGGCCTCGAAGTCGCCGTACTGACTCCTACTCGAGGTCGTGATGCCCACGTAGCGTATTCGGCCCTCGGCCTTCCAATCGCGCATGACCGGCAGCGCTTCACGCCAGCCGAGCAGGTTGTGGACCTGCATGAGGTCCAGGCTGCCGGTCTTGAGCTTCTCGAATGAAGACCGCATTTGCGCAGCGGTCGCGTCGCGGCCGTCGGCCTTGTCTGCCTTGGTGGCGATAAACAGCGCGTCGCGAACGCCCAGCTCCGCGATCAGGTCGCCGAGCACGGCCTCGGACGTACGGTACATGGGCGCCGTATCCACGAGCGTGCCGCCGAGCGCATGAAATCGCCCCAGCGCGGCGAGGAGGGGCTTGCGGGCTGCGGCACTCCTGGCGACGCCATACCGGTTGGTGCCGAGGCCAACGATCGGAATCAGTTCGCCGCTCGACGGGATCGGCCGGGTAATCAATTCGTGATCCGCGGCCAATGCACCCCGGCCGCAGAGTGCCAGGGTCGTGCCGGCGCCCAGCGCGGCGCGCGTAAACTCGCGACGAGTTAGCTGCATGGTGTCCTCCCGAAGACCAATCGCACTGGAACCTATCTCACGATTGCTCGCAGCCGCGTTGCGGTGCGAACGGCCGCGAGGCAAGGCGCGAGAAGCGCTGTTTGGTCATTCCAAATAAGCGACGAGCAACGCCGCATCGCGGCCGTTCGCGCCACAACCCTTTGGGCCGGCAGCTATTTTTCCGCAATTCCGCGTTGCAGCTCGCTGATGTAGTTATACTACACGGCGCTCGCTGCGCCTTGACTTGCGAAAAAATAGCCGCCGGCGCGGCTGCGAGCAATCGTGAGATAGGTTCTATACTATTCGCCTGTTTGCCAACGCCACGGGTCAGGCGCCCATGCCAGGTCTCTACTTCGAGGAGTTTTCGGTCGGTCAGCTCATCGATCATCCGATTCGCCGCACGGTTACGGAAGCCGACAACGTTCTGTTCACGACGATGACCCACAACCCCGCAGCGCTGCATCTCGATGCCGAGTACATGAAGTCCACCGAGTACGGACGGCCGATCGTGAACAGCTGTCTTACCTTGAGTCTCATGGTCGGAATCTCGGTGAACGAAACGACCCACCTGACCGCGGTGGCGAATCTCGGCTGGACGGACGTCCGGTTTCCAAAGCCCGTGTTTCCGGGCGATACGCTCAGGATCCAGACCGAGGTCCTGACGCTGCGCGAGAGCCGCTCTCGGCCCGACAACGGCATCGTCGAGTTCGCGCATCGCGCCTATAACCAGGCCGACGAGCTGGTGGGCGAATGTCGCCGCTCGGCGCTCATGCTGAAGCGGCCGGAATGATTCGCAGCTTTCTGTTCGTGCCCGCGGACAGCGAGCGCAAGCTCGAGAAGTCCGTCGATGTGGGCGCCGACGCCATCATCGTCGACCTGGAGGACGCCGTGGCGCCGTCGAAGCGAGCCGAGGCCCGGCAGATCGCGGCCGCGCACGTCGGCGGCCGCGATGACGCCTGGGTCCGGATCAACGCGCTCGACACCGAGGATGCCGACCACGATCTCGAGGCCGTCATGCCGGCGCGGCCGGCGGGCATCATGCTGCCGAAGCCCGAGAGTGCGGCCGACGCAGTCGATCTCGCGGCGCGGCTCGACGAGTACGAGGATGCACACGCTATCGACCGCGGCAGCACCGGGATCGTGTGCCTGTGCACCGAGCGTCCCGGGGCGTTGTTCTCGCTCGGAGGCTACGCCGGCGCAACCGATCGTCTTCGCGGCCTGTCGTGGGGCGCCGAGGACCTGAGTGCCGCGCTGGGCGCCAGTGCGACCCGCGCGGCGAATGGCGGCTGGCTGCCGCCGTTCGCACTCGCCCGCTCGCTGTGCCTGTTCGCCGCGGCCGCGGCCGAGGTCGCGGCCATCGACACGGTCTACACGGATTTTCGCGATGCGGACGGACTTCGCGAGTACGCGCTGGCCGCTCGCCGCGACGGCTTTGGCGGCATGCTCGCAATCCATCCGGCGCAGGTCGAAATCATCAACGCGGCGTTCGTGCCGGACGATGCGGAGGTCGAGCGCGCAAGACGCATCGTTGCGCTGTTTGAGGAAAACCCGGATACCGGCGCGATCGGGCTGGACGGCAAAATGCTGGATCGCCCGCATCTCGTGCAGGCCAGGCGAATTCTGGCGCTCAAGGCGGCCGACGACAAATAACAAGCTCCTTAAGCCGGAAACACGGAGACGCAATGAAGGACATCTACCCGGTCGACGATGCGACGCGCGAGCGCGCTCTGATCGACGAACAGCGCTACGACGAGCTCTATCGGCGGTCGATCGAGGACAACGAGGGCTTCTGGGCCGAGCAGGCTGAACGCATCGACTGGATCAAGCCGTTTACGAACGTGAAGGACGTGTCGTTCGCGAAAGACGATCTGCACATCCGCTGGTTCGACGATGGAACGCTGAACGCCTGCTACAACTGCGTGGACCGGCATCTCGAGAGCCGCGGCGACCAGGTTGCGATTATCTGGGAAGGCGACGATCCCTCGCGTGACCTCGAGATAACTTACCGCGACCTGCATGGGCGAGTCTGCCGGCTCGCCAACGCGCTCAAGTCGCTGGGCGCGAAGAAGGGCGATCGCATCACTATTTACATGCCAATGATTCCCGAGGCCGCCGTCGCGATGCTCGCCTGCGCCCGAATCGGCGCCGTGCACTCGGTTGTATTCGGTGGCTTTTCCCCCGAGGCGCTGGCCGGCCGCATCCACGACTGCGAGTCGAACATCGTCATCACGGCCGACGAAGGCGTACGCGGCGGCAAGACCGTGCCGCTCAAGCACAACGTCGACAAGGCCGCCGAGCATCCCGACGTCGTGACGCTCGAGAAAGTGCTCGTAATTCGCAACACGGGCGCCGACATCGGCTGGCAGGCCGAACGCGACGCCTGGCTGCACGAACTCGAGGCCGAGGTGGACGCCGACTGCCCCTGCGAGGAGATGGGCGCGGAAGACCCGCTGTTCATCCTCTACACGTCCGGATCGACCGGCAAGCCGAAGGGCGTGCTGCACACGACCGGCGGCTACATGGTGTACGCGTCGATGACGCACGAGGCCGTGTTCGACTACCACGACGGTGACGTGTTCTGGTGCACGGCCGACGTCGGCTGGGTGACCGGCCACAGCTACATCGTCTACGGGCCGCTCGCCAACGGCGCGATCACCCTGATGTTCGAGGGCGTTCCAAACTATCCGACATCGTCGAGGTTCTGGGAAGTCTGCGACAAGCACTCGGTGAACATCTGCTACACGGCGCCGACCGCGATCCGCGCGCTCATGCGCGAGGGCGACGAGCCCGTCGAGCGCACCTCGCGCACGAGCCTGCGCCTGCTGGGCTCGGTTGGCGAGCCGATCAATCCGGAGGCGTGGGACTGGTACTACACCGTAGTCGGCGACAGCCGTTGCCCGATCGTCGACACCTGGTGGCAGACCGAAACGGGCGGCATCCTGATCAGCCCGCTGCCCGGTGCGACGGCGCTCAAGCCCGGCTCCGCGACCCGGCCACTGTTCGGCATCCGGCCGGCACTGCTCGACGCCGAGGGCGCAACGCTCGAGGGGGCCGCCGAGGGCAACCTCGTGATCACGGACAGCTGGCCCGGCCAGATGCGAAGCGTGTACGGCGACCATCAGCGTTTCGTCGATACGTATTTCTCGACCTACGACAACTGTTACACGACGGGCGACGGTGCGCGGCGTGACGAGGACGGCTACTACTGGATTACCGGCCGAACCGATGACGTCCTGAACGTCTCGGGGCATCGGATGGGCACGGCCGAAGTCGAGAGCGCTCTCGTCGCGCACCGCGACGTCGCCGAAGCGGCCGTCGTCGGCTATCCGCACGACATCAAGGGACAGGGTATCTACGCCTATGTCACGCTCATGGGCAGTGTCGAGGCAAGCGACGAACTGCTCGCCGAGCTCCAGCAGTGGGTCCGCCGCGAGATCGGCCCGATCGCCAAGCCGGACCTGATTCAGTGGGCGCCGGGACTGCCAAAGACTCGTTCAGGCAAGATAATGCGCAGGATTCTGCGCAAAGTGGCCGCCGATGATTTCGCCGAGCTCGGAGACACGTCCACGCTGGCCGATCCGTCCGTCGTCGCGGACCTGATCGAGAACCGCCGCAACCGGTGAGATTTCTGGTCTAATCCGCGTCCTCGTCGACCGCTTCGTCGTCGTTGCCCGGCGCTTCCGCGACCTCTTGCAGTTTGCCGGACGCCGCCAGTGTCAGCGGATATGGAGCGCCGTCCGGGAACAGGCGCTTGAACTCGGCGATCTGGTGTTCGTAACTGCGGACGAACTCTTCGGCGAACAGCTGCGGAAAGCGGCCGCCGCCCTTTTCCGTCAGCGCCGGATAGATGTCGCAGTACATTTCCCAGCGCTTGTTGCCGCCCAGGAAGCCGAGTTTCGGCCTGGTATTCGATTCGCCGAAGGTCCCCAGCAACTCGTCCGGATCGAAGCGGTCGGCGAAATCGTCGAATGCGGCGGTCATTGCGTCCAGGAATGCGTCCTGGTGAAACAGGAGGTCGCGACAGACCTCGCGGACGGCCTCGCGCGGCGGCAGGTACTCGCCATCGCGACCGCGCAATAGCTTGCGGATCGATTCGTCCGTGTTCTCCGACAGTTTGATCGGATTGTTGTGCCGCGGCAGCATCATGGTCTGGTCGAGTCGAAAGGCCGTTTTCAGGTTGGCGCGGCTGGCGAGGAGACGCGTAGTGCCCTCGACGAACTCGCGAAACAACTCGCCTGCGTTCTGCATGACTTCGTCGCCGTCAGCGTCCTTGCCGAGGTCCTCGAGACTCATGCCGAGGCCGTTCAGGAAAGCGTCCATGGCCGAGTCCCGAACAACGTCCTCGTTCGCCGGCTCCGCCTTGCCGTCGTCGGGAATGACGCCTGCGTCCTCGTCGAAGAAGTCCAGTGCCTCGACCGACGTTTCGGCCGCGGCCTCGTCACTGAACAGCAGATCGTTGAGATCGTCGTCGGCCAGTTCGTCTTCGTCGAGCAACTTGACGCCGCTCTCGATGCGATCCTCCTCGACGGACTGCTCGATTGCTTCGGGCAACACGGGCTGCTCTTCTTCGAGCGGCGTGACGATGCTCTCGCCTTCGCTGATCGATACGGCTATCTCGAATTCGCCGAGCTTCAGGCGATCGCCGTCGAACAGCCGCTGCGTGTTGCCGCGGCCGAGCGGCTTGCGGTCCTCGTTGACGAATACGCCGTTCGAACTGAGATCGACGAGATAGTAGATGCCACCGCGGTAGTCGATCGCGGCGTGCTTGCTGGAGATGTAGCGGTCGGGATCCGGCAGTATCCAGTCGTTCTGGAACGAGCGGCCGATCGTGCCGCCCTCGTCGTGGAACTCGCGCACGGCGTCGTCGCCGACGATGTCGCGGTGCTTGCTGACGATCTCCATATGTAGCGGCATAGGCTCGTTCCTGTGCCCGAAGGCTGCGCGGGGCAGTCGGTACCGACTGGCGCTCAATAGTGAATAGTGCAGAAGATCAACAAGATACGATGCCGAGCAGTTCACATAATCGCGCGTGACGCCGTGCCCGATTCGAAGCGGCCTGTAGAAAAAATCCCACATAAAGACGCATTTAGCCCGTGACGGACAGCTTCGCGGGCGCCCGCGATTTCGGTAGACTTACGCGTTTTCTCAGGCGCTGCCGAGCGAATCGATGGGCGACAAGCCGATATACAAAGTCATCTTCCTGAACCAGGGGCAGGTCTACGAGGTATACGCCAGGAGCGTGTCCCAGGGCGGCCTGTTCGGTTTCGTCGAGGTGGAGCAGCTTGTATTCGGCGAGCGCAGCACCGTCGTCGTCGACCCATCGGAGGAAAAGATCAAAGCCGAATTCGACAACGTTCGCCGCACCTATCTCCCGATGCATTCCATCGTCCGCATCGACGAAGTCGACAAGCAGGGCGCGAGCAAGATTTCCGAGGTTTCGGGTGACAAGGTCACGCCGTTCCCGGTGCCGATCTACACGCCCGGCGATTCGTCGAGCTAGTGTCCTGAGTCGTCAGTTCACACCTTTTAAGCGCGATCCTGACCATCGGCGATACCGCTTCCGCTAGCCGGGGCCGATCAAGCCCGCGCGTCGTTGAGGTATGATCGCGACTCCCGCAGACCAACGAGCGACATCAGGCCGAGCGATTTGTCCATTCCTGCACCTGTAAGTCAGAAAGACGTCGATATTCTGGTTCTCGATGGACAGCCGGCGCTGTCCGACTTCCGCCTGGCGAGGCAAAAGCGTGCCCTCACGCGCCTTGACGCTCGCGTCGAGGCGCTGTTCGCCCGCTACACCTATTTCGTCGAACTCGAAGCCCCGCTCGCGCGCGGTAGCCAGGCACGGCTCGAGCAACTCCTGCTGTCCGGCGACCCGGTCGGCAAGCTCCCGGCCCGGGCTACGACCCTGTATGTCGTGCCGCGTCCGGGAACGATTTCGCCTTGGTCGTCGAAAGCGACCGACATCGCGCGCGCCTGCGGATTCGACGGCGTCGCGCGCATCGAGCGTGGTATCTGCTATGCGATCGAGTTTGCCGGCGGGGCCGGGACCGACGACGCGCTGGCACTCTCGCTTACCCTGTTCGATCGCATGACTGAGACCGTCATCGAGTCCGGCGAAGCCGCTGCGGTCTTGTTCGAGCATCAGCAGCCCTCGCCCGTGAATGTCGTTGCGCTTGGCGAAGACGGCAGGGCGGCCCTCGCGGCAGCCGACGCCGCGCTCGGACTTGCGCTGTCAGACGACGAGATCGACTATCTCGTCGCCAACTATACGGCGATCGGCCGCGACCCGACCGACACCGAGCTCATGATGTTTGCGCAGGCAAATTCCGAACACTGCCGGCACAAGATATTCAATGCGAACTGGGTCATCGATGGCGAGGCGCGCGACGAGAAGCTGTTCGGCATGATCCGTTCGACGACGGAGGCGACGCCAGGCGGCGTACTGTCCGCCTATTCCGACAACGCGGCCGTCGTCGAAGGCGTGCGCGGCGATCGCCTGCTCGCGGACGGCGGCAGCCGCGAGTACCGCTATTCGGAGGAGCCGATCCACATCCTGATGAAGGTGGAGACGCACAACCATCCGACCGCCATCTCGCCGTTCGCCGGCGCGGCCACGGGCGCCGGCGGCGAAATCCGGGACGAAGGCGCGACGGGTCTCGGGGCCAAACCTAAGGCCGGACTGACCGGATTCACGGTATCGCACCTGCAGATTCCCGGATCGCCAAAACCCTGGGAGACGCGCTTTCCGCGCTCGGAGCGCATGGCGACGCCGCTCGACATCATGATCGACGGCCCGATCGGCGCCGCGGCGTTCAACAATGAGTTCGGCCGTCCGAATCTCGCGGGCTATTTTCGCAGCTTCGAGGCGCGCGTTCCCGGATTGCCCGAGTACGAAATCCGCGGCTACCACAAGCCGATCATGATCGCGGGCGGCGTCGGCAACGTCCGCGAAGAGCACGCCTTGAAGATCGACGTGCCGCCGGGCGCCAAAATCGTCGTCATCGGCGGGCCCGCCATGCTGATCGGACTCGGCGGCGGCGCCGCGTCCAGCGTCGCGAGCGGCACCTCGACGGAGGATCTGGATTTCGCGTCGGTACAGCGCGGCAATCCCGAGATGGAGCGCCGCGCACAGGAGGTCATCGACCGCTGCTGGTCCATGGGCGCCGAAAACCCCGTGCTGTTGATTCACGACGTCGGCGCCGGCGGATTGTCCAACGCCGTACCCGAGGCCGTGGATCACAGCAAGCTGGGTGCGACGATCGAACTCAGGGAGATCGACAACGCTGAGCCGGGTCTGTCGCCGATGGCCATCTGGTGCAACGAGGCGCAGGAGCGCTACGTGCTCGTCATTGCCGAGGATCGAATAGACGAATTCAAGGCAATGTGTGAGCGCGAACGCTGCCCGGTGTCGGTCATCGGTACGCTGACCGACGACGGTCAGCTCGCGGTCAGCGATAGCGAGTTCGACGATCGCGTCGTCGATATGCCGATGTCGATGCTGCTGGGCAACCCGCCGAGCATGACCCGCAACGTGACCCGCGTGGCGCATGAGCTTCCCCTGCTCGACCTCGACGGCATCGAACTCGAGGAGGCCGCGCTTCGGGTCTTGAGTTTTCCCGCCGTCGCCGACAAGTCCTTCCTGATTCACATCGGCGATCGCACCGTGGGCGGCCTGACCGCGCGTGACCAGCTGGTCGGGCCGTGGCAGGTTGCCGTCAGCGACGTCGCCATCACGGCGTCTGGATTCAACGCCTTCACGGGCGAGGCGATGGCCATGGGCGAGCGGACGCCGCTGGCCGTGATCGACGCACCGGCCTCGGGCCGCATGGCGGTCGCCGAATCGATCACCAATATCGCGGCAGCGCCAATCGAGGATCTTTCGAAGGTGCGGCTGTCGGCCAACTGGATGGCTGCCGCCGGCCATCCGGGAGAGGACGCCAATCTGTTCGCGACCGTGAAGGCCGTCGGCGATGAGCTGTGCCGCGAGCTAGGCGTGGCGATACCGGTAGGCAAGGACTCGCTGTCGATGCGGGCGCGCTGGCGGGAGGGCCGGCGGGATTGCCAGGTCGTCGCACCGGTCTCGCTGATCGTATCGGCGTTTGCGCCAGTGACCGACGTGCGCAGACACCTGACGCCGGAGCTCAGAAAGACCGAAACCCAGAGTTACCTGCTGCTGCTCGATCTCGGCAGCGGCGAACGGCGACTCGGCGGCTCGTGCCTCGCCCAGGCCTACACGCGGCCCGGCGGCGAGGCGCCCGACGTCGACGATGCCGCGGCGCTGCGCGGCCTGTTTGCGGCTATCCAGGAATTGTCCTCGCGGGACATGTTGCTCGCCTATCACGACCGCAGTGACGGCGGCCTGCTGGCGACGGTCGCCGAGATGGTATTCGCCGGCCGGCTGGGCGCCAAGCTGCAGTTCGAAGGCAGCGACCTCGATCTGCTGCGCGAGTTGTTCAACGAGGAGGTCGGCGCCGTCGTCCAGGTTGAAAAAAACAAGCTGACGCAGGTGCACATGGTGCTGGACCGACAGGGTGTCCACGCACGCGCGATCGGCACGGTCGGCGGCGTACCGGGTCTGCGCGTGCAGCGTGACGGCGAGATTCTGCTGGACCTCGACCGCGCGACGATGCAGCGCCGTTGGGCCGAGACGAGCTATAAGATCAAATCGCTGCGTGACGATCCGCAGACGGCGAAGGAAGAGTACGACCAGCTGCTCGACGATGGCGATCCGGGCCTGAACGTCGAATTGACGTTTTCGCCGGCCGACGATCCGACCCGCAAGCTGCGCGCCGCGGGCGGCGCCAGGCCGCGTGTCGCCGTGCTGCGGGAGCAGGGCGTCAACAGCCAGTACGAAATGGCTGCCGCGTTCATACGGGCGGGCTTTACGGCCGTCGACGTGCACATGAGCGATCTGCTGGCAGGCAGGGATACGCTGGACAACTACCACGGCATTGTCGCCTGCGGCGGATTCTCGTTCGGTGACGTGCTCGGCGCCGGCGGCGGCTGGGCAAAGTCGATTCTCTTCCACGAGCGGACGCGCGCGCAGTTCGAGACCTTCTTCCAACGCACGGATACCTTCGCGCTGGGCGTCTGCAACGGCTGCCAGATGTTCTCGCTGTTGCGCGAGCTGATTCCGGGCGCCGATCACTGGCCGCGCTTTCTGGTCAATCGGTCGGAACAGTTCGAGGCCCGCTTGAGCCTCGTCGAGATCGTCGAGAGCCCGTCGATCTTCTTCGACGGGATGGTGGGATCGAGACTGCCGATCGCCACCTCGCACGGCGAGGGCCGTGCAAAGTTCGACAACGACAGCGACCGCTTCATGGCCTCGCACACGATCGCCGCCCGTTACGTCGACAACTACGGGCAGGTCGCGGACCGCTACCCGGCCAATCCGAACGGCTCAGTGGACGGCATCTGCGCGCTGGCCTCGGACGACGGACGGGTGACGATCATGATGCCGCACCCCGAGCGCGTCGTACGCACGGTGCAAAACTCATGGCACCCCGACGACTGGGGCGCGGACGGTCCGTGGATGCGAATGTTCAGGAACGCGAGGCTCGCGGTCGGCTGACGCCGCCCGATCATCCCGCGAATCGGTGAGACATTCGGGCTAGCGGGGCTCGCCCATCTGCGAGCGTCTGAGCGAATCGAAGGTTCGGCGCATGTCTTCCTCGTCGAGCGCCGTCTGCGGTCGGCGGCAAACCTTGATCTTGCGATTGCTGCCGGTGCGACGCTCGTAGCTGCAAACCACTGGCGCCACGGGTGGCGCCGCATACGCCGCCACCTCGGTCGGCGGCGGCTGCGCGGCCGGCAGCGCTTCGACGACGGTCTTCGCGGGCCCGGATGACGCACCGTCTGACGTGACGGTTGGCGCGGCTTCGGCCGCCGGGGCCGCTGTCGACGCCGTGGCGTGCGGCGGCCGCGGGACGTCGGTCGGCTCCTGGCTCGCACAACCGGCCGCCAGAAATGCGGCCAGGACCGCGGCTGATGCCACGTTTTCCTGCCAGTTCATGAGACCCCCCCTCATTGAATGGCGCTTTCGCCATCATACGCCGCTCCCGCCTGCGCCGCATAGTCGCAATCGCTATGAGCCGACGATGACCGATGGCCACGCGGTCGTCGACATTCGCTACACTGCCGGCTATGCGTGACCTCGAGGCATTCGTCATCCGGCGCCTGCGTCCGGGCGACATGGACGATTACGCGCAGCTCATGGCCGTGTTCGCTGAGGCGTTCGACGACGTCGAAGCCTACTCGAGCGCTCGCCCCGGCGGCGGCTACGTGGACAAGCTGCTCGCCGATGACCGCATAGTCGCGCTCGTCGCGCGCGATGGCGATGCCGTTGTCGGCGGACTGGTCGCGTACGAACTCCGGAAGCTGGAACAGGCGAGGAGCGAGCTCTACATCTACGACCTGGCCGTGCTCGAATCGCATCGCCGTCGCGGCGTTGCGACCGCGTTGATCGGCGAGGTGCGCGGCATAGCCCGGGCGTGCAATGCCTGGATGGTCTTCGTGCAGGCCGATCGTGGCGATGAGCCGGCCGTCGCGCTGTACTCGTCGCTCGGCGACCGCGAAGACGTGCTGCACTTCGACATCGAGCCGGGGCCGCCGGTCAGGCCGAATCGGCCAGGTTTGCCGCGCTCTCCTCGACGAAAAACCGTCGCACCTTGAGCGCCCGGTTGAGCTTTCCGCGCCGCACGAAGCACTGGTAGAACAGGTCCTTTAAGATCTCGAGCAGGATGCCGGCCTGGCCGCGATTCATGAGCGGCAGGTCTTCCTCGCCGGCGGATTCGAACAGCACCGCCTTGATCGGCGCGAAGGTCTCGTCGTCGATGCCCGCGATGTCCTGCGCGACCATGACTTCCTCGAAGGCGCGCAGCTTGCCGCCGTCGCCGAGCGCGTCGAAAGCGGTCGCGGCCGAGCGGCGGCACATCGATGCAAAAGCGTTGAAGTTGTTGCCCGCGTAGCAGCTCAGCGCCTCACGAAACAGGACCTCGGTGTCTTTGGGCAGGTAGGAAAAGGGGAAGCGCTCCTTCGGCCGCTCCAGCTCGAGAAAATTTCGGTTGAGCTCAATGCGGTCGCCTGCGATTTCCTTGACCGCGAATCGCAGAAAAACCGGCGCCCTGCACGCATCGCACTGGTAGACGAGCCCGACGTATTTCGGCGTGGTTTCGGCAATGCGCTCGGGTGACGGCACCGCGAGCGGCGTCATGTTGGCGTACACACCGCAGTATGGGCACTCGAGCGCAAGGTGATCGCTGCCGTCACCGGCAAGTCCGCTCGCGCCCTGCAGTTGTTTCGCCATCGCTCGTCACCTTGCGGCTCAAGCGGCCGCTTCAGTAGTGCCGGACGGCGGCGCGGGAAGCGCCGCCGAAGCCAGTATGCACGAGCCGCGCTCGCGCGGCATCGCCGTTCGACATAATACGTGACGACTGGGGCCGTGTGAAAACGCAGAAATCATCGTAGGAGCGGATTCCAGCCGCGATCAGGCATCGACATCGTGAACGGCTTATCGCGGCTGGAAGCCGCTCCTACCGGTCCGGGCCGGACCATCTTCCCAGCGCGGCTCGCGCGGCGTCGTTCTGCGGCCGGGCGATCAGTGCATCCCGGCTCAGCGTGACTTCGTACTGCGCACCGTCGGCCATGGGCACGTAAGTGGCCGTGCCGTAGTAAGCGTCGACGCCCGGCATCAGCATCGGGAAGCGCCGTGCGACCTCCCATACGTCGAGGGCGTTCGGATCGGTGAGGGCGTGTACCGTCCTCTGCTGGCTGCGCTCGTCGTCGATACTCGAGTATCGCCCGCTGAGCCGGTCGAGCTTGTAGATCGGATCGAGCCCGAGGATCGTGGCCGGAGGCTGCCACGTGACGACGCGCGCGTCGATCTGCCACTCGTCGCCTGTCAGATCGAAGACGCGGTCGGGTTCTCCCGCGATCATGATTCTGGCGGCGTAGGCATCGGGCGCGGTGGACCGGAACTTGATCGAGCACACCGGCGCCTCGTCGGTGAGCTGCGCATAGCCATAGATGCTGGCGACGAACGCCATGCCGGCGCCGCCGACGGACGCGGTCGTCACGCCGCCCGCTGCCGATCCGCCGGCCTTGATGACCCGGCCGCGCTTCAGGTGCCTGAACGTCGACAGCACCAACACGATGGCGACCAGGACGAAGAACACGGAAATCGCGAAGAGTAGCTCCATCGCGCTGATTTACTATGCCTCGAGCCGCCGGTACTTGATGCGATGCGGGCTGTCGGCGTCGCTGCCGAGGCGTCGCAGTCGGTCGGCTTCGTAGTCGGCGTAGTTGCCGTTGAAGAACACGACCTCGCTGTTGCCTTCGAAGGCGAGGATGTGCGTGGCGATGCGATCCAGAAACCAGCGGTCATGTGAAATCACGATGGCCGAGCCCGGAAACTCCAGCAGCGCCTCCTCGAGCGCGCGCAGCGTCTCGACGTCGAGATCGTTGGTAGGCTCGTCCAGCAGCAGCAGGTTGCCGCCCGCGCGCAAAGTCTTGGCGAGATGGACGCGGTTGCGCTCGCCGCCCGACAACAGCCCGATTTTCTTTTGCTGTTCCGAGCCGCGGAAATTGAATCGGCCAACGTAGGCGCGCGACGATGTCTCGTAGTTGCCCACGGTCAGTATGTCCTGGCCGTCAGAGATTTCCTCCCAGACCGTCTTGCTGTCGTCGAGTGCATCGCGGGACTGATCGACCGCGGCGACCTGCACGGTCTCGCCCAGGCGGATCGAACCGCTGTCGGGCTTCTCGGCGCCCGTGATCATGCGGAACATCGTCGTCTTGCCGGCCCCGTTCGGGCCGATCACACCCATGATGCCGCCCGGCGGCAGCGAGAAACTCAAGGAATCGACCAGCAGCTTGTCGCCGAAGCCTTTGCGTACCTGCTCGGCCTCGACGACGACGTCTCCGAGTCTCGGACCGGGCGGGATGTAGATTTCGTTGGTCTCGTTACGCTTCTGGTATTCCTGCGACGAGATCTCCTCGAACTGCCGCAGCCGGGCCTTGGACTTGGCCTGACGGCCTTTCGGGTTGCTGCGCACCCACTCGAGTTCGGCCTGCATCGCTTTCTGCCGGGCTTTCTCGGTTGCCTCCTCGGTCTTGAGCCGCGCCTCCTTTTGCTCGAGCCACGACGAGTAGTTGCCTTCCCACGGTATGCCGTGGCCGCGGTCGAGTTCGAGGATCCAGCCGGCCACGTTGTCGAGGAAATAGCGATCGTGGGTGACGGCGACGACCGTGCTCGGGTATTCGTCCAGAAAGCGCTCGAGCCAGGCGACCGATTCGGCGTCGAGATGGTTCGTGGGTTCGTCCAGGAGCAGCATGTCGGGCTGCGACAGCAACAGCCGGCACAGCGCGACGCGGCGGCGTTCACCGCCGGACAGCTTGGTGACGTCGGCGTCCCAGGGCGGCAGCCTGAGGGCGTCCGCCGCGATCTCGAGCTTCCGGTCCAGCTCCCAGGCGCCGGCCGAGTCGATGGCGTCCTGCAGCTTGCCCTGCTCCTCGAGTAGCGCATTCATCTCATCGTCGTCCATGGGCTCGGCGAACTTCATGCTGATCTCATTGAAGCGATCGACGAGCGCCTTGGTTTCCCCGACACCTTCCTCGACATTGCCGCGAACGTCTTTTAAGGGATCGAGCTCGGGCTCCTGCGGCAGGTAGCCGACCTTGATGCCGGGTTGCGGCCGCGCCTCGCCGTCGATCTCGGTGTCGATGCCCGCCATGATGCGCATCAGCGTGCTCTTGCCGGAGCCGTTCAGGCCGAGCACGCCGATCTTTGCGCCGGGAAAGAACGACAGCGAGATATCGCGAAGGATGAAGCGTTTCGGCGGAACCATCTTGGCCACGCGATTCATCGTGTAAATGTACTGCGCCATGCGGGAAACCGGTTTGCCTGCGAGCGCGCATTATCCGGTATGCTGCGCCGATAGGAAACCGCGCCGGGTAATTCGATGAGCGGGGACGTGCACGTCTACAAGGGTGAGCAGCTGGCTCGTTACGGCTTCGGCGACCCGCATCCGTTCGGTACCGATCGTCACGACGTGTTTCAGACCGAACTCGCGGCATCGCCGGCCGCGTCTGACGTGCATTTCGCGCATCCGCACCGGGCCAGTGTCGACGAACTCGCGCGTTTCCATGCCGCCGCTCACATCGACCGCGTATCGCGTCTGTCGGCGATCGGTTCCGGGTATCTGGACGAGGGTGACACGCCGGCCGTGCCGGGGATTTTCGAGGCTGCCCTCGACGTTGTCGGCAGCGTCCTGCACGCCGCCGACGCTATCATGCGCGGCGATGCGCGGCGGGCGTTCGTACCGATTGCGGGTCTGCATCATGCGGCCCGCGACCGCGCGGCGGGATTCTGCGTCTTCAACGACTGCGGCGTGGCTGCCGAGTACCTGCGTGCCAGGCACGGGATCGAGCGCATTGCCTATGTCGACATCGACGCGCATCACGGCGACGGGGTGTTCTACGGCTTCGAAGACGATCCGGACCTGATTTTTGCCGACATTCACGAGGACGGACGCCATCTCTATCCCGGCACGGGCGCCGAGCACGAGACCGGCACGGGCCGGGCGCGCGGCACGAAGCTGAATATCCCGGTCGCGCCGGGCGCCGACGACGCCGAGTTCGCGGCTGCCTGGCGCCGCGTCGAGGCCTACCTCGAGGCGGCCAGGCCCGAGTTCATCCTGTTTCAGTGCGGCGCCGACAGCCTGAGCGGCGACCCGATCACGCATCTCGAATATACGGAGCAGGCGCATGCCGCGGCGGCCGAATCGCTGTGCCGGATCGCCGAGCGGCACGCGGGCGGCAGGATCATCGGCACGGGCGGCGGCGGCTACAACCGGCGGAACCTTGCGCGCGCCTGGACCCGCGTCGTCGAGGCCTTTGTCGCCGCCGACGCCTGAACTCCTGCGGCCCGCCGGCCTGCCCAGCGGACGCCGAAACAGGTACCATCCCCGTTTGTCAGCCCGCCCCTGGATTTCAGGAGATACCCGCACATGTTTGATCCGTCCCTGTCGATCGACCAATTCGACCCCGAACTTGCCGAGGCGCTACACGGCGAGGCGCGCCGCCAGGAGGAGCACGTCGAGCTCATCGCGTCCGAGAACTACGCGAGCGTGCGTGTCATGGCCGCGCAGGGCACGGTTCTGACCAACAAGTACGCCGAGGGTTATCCCGGCAAGCGCTACTACGGCGGCTGCGAGTACGTCGACGAGGCCGAGCGGCTCGCGATTGCGCGCGCCATGGAGCTGTTCGGCGCCGATTACGCCAACGTGCAACCGCATTCGGGCTCGCAGGCGAACGCCGCGGTCGCGATGGCGCTGATCGATCCGGGCGACACGCTGCTCGGTATGAGCCTGGCCGAGGGCGGCCACCTGACCCACGGCGTCAAGGTCAATTTCTCGGGCAGGCTCTACAACGCCGTGCAGTACGGAATCGACCGCGAAACCGCTCTGATCGACTACGACCAGGTCGAGACGCTCGCGAAGGAGCACAAGCCCAAGCTCATCATCGCCGGTTTCTCCGCGTATTCGCGCGTCATCGACTGGGCGCGATTCCGCGAGATCGCGGACGGCGTCGGCGCCTATCTGCACGTCGACATGGCGCACGTCGCCGGCCTCGTGGCAACCGGGCATTATCCGAATCCGGTGCCGCACGCCCACGTCGTCACGACGACGACCCACAAGACGCTGCGTGGACCGCGTGGCGGTCTGATCCTTGCCAAAAAGAACGACGAACTGACGAAGAAGTTCAATTCGCTCGTATTCCCGGGTACGCAGGGCGGTCCGCTCATGCACGTGATTGCCGCCAAAGCCGTGGCGTTCAAGGAGGCACTCGACCCGTCGTTTCGCGACTATCAGGAACGCGTATGCGAGAACGCCAGGGTCATGGCGGCCACGCTCGCCGAGCGCGGCTACCCGATCGTCTCGGGTGGCACGGACAATCACCTGATGCTGGTCAGCCTGATCGATCGCGGTATCACGGGTAAGGACGCCGACGCGGCGCTCGGCCGCGCCAACATCACGGTCAACAAGAACGCCGTGCCCAACGATCCGCAGTCGCCGTTCGTCACGAGCGGCCTGCGGCTCGGTACGCCCGCAATCACGACCCGCGGTTTCGGCGTCGAGGAAACGCGGACGCTGTCGGGCTGGATCGCCGACGTGCTCGACGATATCGAAAATGAAGCGACGATCGAACGCGTCAAGGCGGAGGTCCTCGAACTGTGCGGCCGCTTCCCCGTGTACGGCAACGCCGCGGCAACTCGGAAGGTCAGCAATCTCTGACCGATTGAGATGAGGCACGCATGCACTGTCCGTTCTGCAGCCACGAGGAAACCAAGGTCATCGATTCGCGCCTGGCCGCGGATGGCCGGCAGATTCGCAGGCGGCGGCAGTGCGGCGATTGCAACGAACGGTTCACGACTTTCGAGTCGGCCGAACTGGTCATGCCGAGGCTGATCAAGAACGACAACAGCCGCCAGCCGTTCGACGAAACCAAGCTGCGCAACAGCATGGTGCGCGCGCTCGAGAAACGGCCCGTACCGAGCGAGAAACTCGAGCAGGCCATCGGGCATCTCGTGCATAAGCTCAGGACCATGGGCGAGCGCGAAGTGCCGTCGAGGCTGGTCGGCGAACTCGTGATGGAAGAGCTGCGCGCACTCGACGAGGTGGCCTACGTGCGCTTCGCGAGCGTCTACCGCCGTTTCCAGGACGTCAACGAGTTCGAGGACGAGATCAAGCGCCTGCAGCGCATCTCGGACGCCGCCGCGAACCGCGAGCAGATGTCGCTGTTACCCGACGTGTACGGCAAGAAGAACGGCTAGTGTCCTGAGTCGCCCGGAAGACGGTCGCAAACGATGTCCGAGTTCACCGCAGCCGACAGCGCGCACATGGCCCGCGCCCTCAAGCTCGCCGGGCAAGGCCGCTACACGACGCATCCGAATCCCATGGTCGGCTGCGTGCTGGTCCGCGACGGCGCGGTCATCGGCGAGGGATTCCACGTTCGCGCGGGCGATGCGCATGCCGAAGTCAATGCGCTCAAGGCCGCGGGCGATGCGCGCGGCGCGACCGCCTACGTCACACTCGAACCTTGCGCCCACCACGGCCGGACGCCGCCCTGCAGCCAGGCGCTCATCGACGCGGGCGTGGCCCGCGTCGTTTTCGCGCTGCCCGACCCGAACCCGTCCGTTGACGGCAAAGGCGCGGAGCGGCTCGCAGCCGCCGGCATCGACGTGCGGCCAGGCCTCATGCAGGCTGGCGCGCGGGCGCAGAATCGCGCCTATCTCATGCGCGTCGAACGTGGCCGCCCGTTCGTGCGCCTCAAGCTGGCGGCGAGCCTCGACGGCGCAACCGCGATGGCGAGCGGCGAAAGCCAGTGGATCACGGGCAAGGCGGCGCGCCGGGACGTGCAGCGTCTGCGCGCTGAATCGTCAGCCGTCCTGACCGGGGTCGGCACGGTACTCGCGGACGACCCGTCCCTGAACGTCCGGGCGGCGGAGTTCGACACGGGCGGCCGGCAACCCACGCGGGTCGTCATCGATTCGTCGCTCAAGACCCCCGCCAATGCCAGGCTCTTCGAGCTCCCGGGCGAGGTCGTCGTTTTTTGCGCCGACGATGCGCGGCGTGATCTGCTCGCCGCGCGCGGAGCCGACGTAATCGCATTGCCCGGGGATGACTCACGGGTCGACCTTGCCGCGGCGCTGGCCGAGCTCGGCCGCCGCGAAATCAACCAGCTGCTCGTCGAAGCCGGACCGCGGCTTGCGGGCAGTCTGCTCGAGGCAGACTACGTGGACGAGCTTGTGATTTACCAGTCGCCCCATATCATGGGCAGTCAGACCCGGCGAATGCTCGACCTGCCGGGATGGCAGCGGCTCGCGGACCGGCGGCCGCTCGACATAAGCGATATTCGCCGGGTAGGCCGCGATATCAGGGTTACGGCCCGGCCCGCCAGAGAGGACTGATCGGTGTTTACGGGAATCGTTAAGGCCTTGGGGAACGTACGCGCAATCGAACCGCGCGGCGGCGATGTGCGGCTTGCGATCGAATCGCCCGACCTCGACTGGGCAGGCTTCGAGCCCGGCGAAAGCATCTCGGTGAATGGCGTTTGCCTGACGGCCGTCGAACTCGGCGCGGGCGGTTTTGCGGCCGACGTGTCGACAGAGACGCTGAACGTCACGAACCTCGGCCGGCTCGACGCCGGGTCGCGGGTCAACCTGGAGCCCGCACTGGCCCTGGGTGAACGGCTGGGTGGGCATCTCGTCAGCGGCCACGTCGACTGCATCGGCAGCGTGACGAGCATCGCTTCCGACGCCCGCTCGATCCGCCTGTCGATCGAGATTCCCGCTGAGTACCGGCGCTATGTTACGAAGAAGGGCTCGATCTGCATCGACGGCGTCAGCCTTACCATCAACGAGGTATCGGGCGACTCCTTCGAGTTGAATATCATTCCACACACGGCCGAGGTCACTACGATCGGCGGCTACGCCGTCGGCACGATCGTCAACGTCGAGGTGGATTTACTCGCACGCTATCTCGAACGGCTGCTGAGTCAGGACGACCAGGGCGTTTCGCTCGACTTTTTGAAGGCGCATGGCTATGCCTAACTCCCCGACTACCCACCCGGCCGCCAAGGCCACGGCTTTCTCGAACATCGACGAGATCATTGCCGACATTCGTGACGGCAAGATGGTGATCATGGTCGACGACGAGAACCGCGAAAACGAAGGCGACCTGCTCATGGCCGCCGAAATGGTCCGGCCCGAAGACATCAACTACATGGCGACGCACGGCCGCGGATTGATCTGCCTTACGCTGTCGCGCGAGCGCTGCGCGCAGCTACGGCTACCTTTGATGGTGACCGAGACCGACCAGCACCATGCGACCAATTTCACGGTGTCCATCGAAGCCGCCGAAGGCATCACGACAGGTATTTCCGCACACGACCGGGCGCGCACGGTCAAGGCGGCCGTGGCGCCGGACGCTCAGCCTGAGGACCTGAGCCAGCCGGGCCACATTTTCCCGGTCATGGCGCAGCCGGGCGGCGTGCTGACCCGCGCCGGTCACACCGAGGCCGGCTGCGATCTCGCGCGGCTTGCGGGCCTCGAGCCGGCCGCCGTCATCGTGGAGATCCTCAATGAAGACGGCACGATGGCGAGGCGGCCGGATCTCGAGCGGTTCGCGCGCACCCACGGCGTGCGCATCGGCACGATCGCCGATCTCATACGCTACCGCCTCGAGAAGGAACGCAACGTCGAACGGATAGCCGAGCATGCCGTCGACACCGCGCACGGCGGCTTCCGGATGATGCTGTTCGAGGATCGCATCAATCACGCGGTACACGTTGCGCTGGTCAAGGGCGATCCGACGAACGTCGAGGCACCGCTGGTTCGCGTGCATATCCAGGACACGCTTGGTGACGTGATCGGCGTCAGGAGCCCGTCGCTGGGCTGGCCGCTCGGCGACGCCATGCAGCGTATCGCGGAGGAGGAGGCCGGCGTCATCGTCCTGCTTCGCGAACAGGAGACGTCACGCGACATCGCGGAAGCGGCCGACAGCCTGGAGCTCGATCGCGACGAGGTCAAGGCGGCCCGATCGGGCGATGCCGTGCTCCGAACCTACGGCGTCGGGGCGCAGATCCTGCGCGACCTCGGTTTGCACAAAATCCGTGTATTATCGGCGCCGAAGCAGATGTACGCGATTTCAGGCTTCGACCTCGAAATCGTCGACTACGTTTAACGCCGGCTGGAAGCCATGAAGCAGATCAAGACCACCGAGGGCGATCGGATCGTTCGCGATGCACGCTTCGCCGTCGTGGCATCCCGGTTCAACGACTTCATCGTCGAGTCGCTGATCAAGGGCGCGCTGGAGACGCTGCGCGCGCAGGGCGCCGCGGAGGCCGATGTGGAGCTGTTCCGTGCGCCGGGTTCGTTCGAGATGCCCGTCGTCGTGCAGAAGATCGCGGCATCGCGTCGATTCGACGGCATCATCGCGCTCGGCGCCGTCATTCGCGGCAGCACGCCGCATTTCGACTACGTCGCCGGCGAGTGCGTGCGTGGCATCTCCGCCGCCGCGCGCGAACATGGCGTACCGGTCGGTTTCGGCGTGCTGACCGTAGACACGATCGAGCAGGCGATCGAGCGTGCCGGCACGAAAGCGGGCAACAAGGGCGAGGAGGCGACGATGGCCGTAATAGAGACCGTCAACCTGCTGCGCCGCATCGACTGACGGTCACTGCAATGAATGACAGGGCCAGTTCAGGCGCAAGAACCCGCGCTCGCGAACTCTTGCTGCAGGCGCTCTACCAGCAGCAGCTCGCCGGTCACGATACGGACGAGCTCCTGTCTCAGTTCCACGACCAGGTCGCGTATCAGCGCGTGGACCAGGAATTCTTCGATGAGGCACTACCCGAGATTCTGAGCGAGCGCGCGGAGCTCGAGAAGACCATCGACGAGCTCATTGACCGGCCGCTCGGGCAGCTCGACCCCGTCGAACTCGGCACGCTGTTGATAGGCGTCTACGAACTGAAGAAGCGCATTGACGTCCCGTACCGCGTCGTGATCAACGAGGGCGTGAATCTTGCCAAGCGCTTCGGTGCGCTGGACGGACACAAATACATCAACGCCTGCCTGGACAACGCCGCGCGGTCGTTGCGCCAGCTAGAGATCAAGGCTGGCTGAGCGCCGCCGGATGCCGGCCGCCTGATGGACGAGTTCGAGCTGATCCGGCGATTCTTCACCCGCCCCGGCGCGAATGCCGGCGTCGCGATCGGCGTCGGTGATGACGGCGCCGTGCTCGAGCCCACGCCGGGCCTGCACCAGGTCAGCGTCATCGACACGCTCGTCGAGGGCGTGCACTTTCCGAACGGCTACAACGCCATCGACGTCGGCTACCGTGCGGTCGCCGTGAACCTCTCCGATATTGCCGCCATGGGTGCCGTGCCGCGCTGGATGACGCTTGCGCTCACGATGCCCGCCGCGAACGCCGAATGGCTCGAGGCGTTCGCCGAGGGCCTGTACACGGCTGCCCGGGAATTCGGCGTCGCGCTCGTCGGCGGCGACACGACGTCGTCCGATCGTGTGGTCGTGACCGTCCAGGTAACGGGTGAGATCAAGCCCGGCGAGGCAATTACGCGCCGTGGCGCGATGTCCGGCCATGGCATCTATGTCACGGGCACGCTCGGCGATGCCGCCGCCGGTCTCGATGGCTTGCAGCACGGCCGGCCCGTGCGCCAGCTCGTCGACCGGTTTGTCCGCCCGGCGGCGCGAGTCGGCTACGGCCAGGCTCTGGTCGGCGTGGCGAGTGCCGCAATCGACATCTCCGACGGCCTCGTCGGCGACCTCGGACGGCTCCTCGACGCAAGCGGCGTCGGCGCGGAGATCGACATCGATGCTCTGCCGCTGTCCGATGCGCTTAAGCACTATTGCGGGGCTGAACAGCAGCGGCAGTTCGCGCTGGCGGGCGGCGATGACTATGAGCTCTGTTTCACGACTCCCGGCACGCCGCCGGATCCGGGCGTGATGCCATTGACCCGTATCGGGACGGTCGTCGAGAGCCCGGGGCTGGTCGCCCGGCTCGGCGGCGTCGAAATCGATATCCGCGATTCCGGTTACCGGCATTTTTCGTGAGCGACGACGCAAACAGCTTGGTCCGCACGGTACTGACCGATCCGGTGCATTTCCTGGCGTTCGGTTTCGGCACGGGGCTAGCGCCGAAGGCGCCGGGCACGATCGGGTCGCTGCCCGGCGTGCTGTTGTTCTGGCTGACCCTCGACATGGGCCTTTATGTCCAATTGGCCATTGCGGCCGCGCTGGTCGTCGCGGGCATCTGGCTGTGTGGTGAGAGCGCCCGTCGCATCGGCGTGCACGATCACGGCGGCATCGTCTGGGACGAGATTGCGGGGATGTACCTGAGCCTGTTTTTGGCGCCCGTTTCGCTCGCGGGATTCGCCGCGGCCTTCGTGTTGTTTCGAGTCTTCGACATCCTCAAGCCGTGGCCGATTCGGGACCTGGATCACAGACTGCGCGGAGGGCTCGGAATTATGCTGGACGACCTCGCAGCCGCCGTCTATGCGTTGATTTCATTGGCTTTGTACGGGTGGCTAATGAACTGACCTGTGGAGTGACATGGCCAGCCCGGTAAGCGAAATCAATCGTTCGCGGGACGTGCCCGACAAGATCGGCAAGTACGTCATCATCAATAAGATCGGCAAGGGCAGCACCGGCATGGTGTACCTGTCGCACGATCCGTACTACCGGCGCGACGTCGCGATCAAGGTCTACAACATGGAGGAGGATCCGGAAGCGGATCGAGCCCGCGTATCGCGCAAGATGTTCTTCAACGAGGCGCATATGGTCGGGATGTTGCAGCACCCGAACATCATGCCGATCTATGACGCAGGTGAGGAGAACGGCGCTTACTACGTCGTCACCGAGCACATCCAGGGCGCGCGCACGCTCGCGGCGTACTGCAAGCCCGACAACCTGCTGCGCGTCGACGACGTCGTCGAAATCATCTACAAGTGCGCCAAGGCCCTGCACTACGCCCACGGCCGCGGCGTCATCCATCGCGACATCAAGCCGTCGAACATCATGCTGACGATCGACAACGACGTGCGCATTATCGACTTCGGCATCGCGATCGTCAGCGATTCCGACGTGTCTCGCATCGAGGGCATTGCGGGCAGCCCGAGCTACATGTCGCCGGAGCAGGTCCAGTCCGAGGAGCTCACGCCGCGATCGGATCTGTATTCGCTGGGCGCGGTCATGTACGAGCTTCTGACGGGCTACCGGCCGTTCCGGGCGGACAACCTGTCCAAGCTGCTGCACCAGATCGTGTACGCGACCCCGCCGCCGATTCATACCTACCGCGACGACCTGCCCGACGAACTCGAACAGGTCGTGGCCGTGTCGATGCTCAAGGATCCCGAACAGCGCCTCAGCACGGGCGCGGCGATGGCCGCCGAGTTGACGCGTGTCTACAAGGACCTTCGCACCAAGTACGACAGCCTGGACAACCAGGAACACTTCGACCTGCTGCGTACGCTGACCTTCTTCCACGAGTTCTCGCATGCCGAGATCTGGGAGGTCTTGAGGGCATCCGACTGGCACGAGTACCGCGACGGCGACGATATCGTCCGCGAGGGCGAGATCGACGATCGCTTCTATATCGTGGTCTCGGGAAAGGTGACGGTCATGGCCAACGGCAACGTCGTCGGCCGCATGTCGAACGGCGAGTGCTTCGGCGAGACGAGCTACGTTCGCGGAGCCAAACGTCAGGCATCGATTGTGGCCGAAGGGCCCGTGACGATACTGCGCGTCAGCTCGACGCTCATGGAGCAGGTGTCCTCGTCCTGCCAGCTGCGCTTCAACAAAGTGTTCCTGCGTTCGCTGATCAACCGCCTGCAGGGCAACGGCGCGCCGAATACCTGAGCTTCCTGCCCACTCGATTCGCCAGGCGCGGTCTGCGCGGCGGTCGCTTCTACGGGCCATCTCGCCCAGCACATCCAATCGGCGCGCATGCGCCCGGCACGCCACGCTCACGATGCGAATCTGTTGACGGCCCGTCTGAGTATCGGGACACTAGCTGTTACATTTGAAGACCCGCAGAGAAACTCCCATGACCAGATTCCTGACCGCCATCGTCGCGGCGTTTTGCATTGCGTTGCCGCTCCAGGCGAGCGAATTGAGCGACGCCGTGCAGCGCGACTACGATGACTACCTTTGGCCGCTGTTCGACCATTTCCACCGCAATCCGGAGCTGTCGCTGGTCGAGCACGAGACCGCCGCGCGCATGGCGTCCGAGCTTCGTAACGCCGGCTTCGACGTCACCGAGAACGTGGGCGGCACGGGCGTCGTCGCACTGCTCGAGAACGGCGACGGCCCACTGGTCATGATGCGCGCCGATATGGACGGCCTGCCCGTCGAGGAAAAATCCGGACTCGAGAACGCGTCGCGCAAACAACAGCGCGATCCGATAACGGGCAATCTCGTCTATACGATGCACGCCTGCGGACATGACGTGCACATCACGAGCCTGATCGGCACGGCAAGGCAGATGGCCTCGCGCAAGGACGAGTGGAGGGGCACGCTCATGCTGATCGTCCAGCCGGCCGAAGAGCGCGTGCTCGGCGCGCGAGCGATGAAGCAGGACCGGCTTTGGGAACGATTCGGCAAGCCCGATTACGCACTGGGTTTCCACGTCTCGGCGAGCGACGTGGCCGGCGTCATCAACGTGTCCGAAGGCAGCCCGTACGCGGGCGCCGACACCGTCGACATCATCATTCACGGCGTCGGCGCGCACGGTGCGAGCCCGCATCGCGGCAAAGACCCGATCGTGCTCGGCAGCCAAATCGTGCTCGCACTGCAAACGCTGGTGGCGCGCGAACTCGCGCCGAGGTCGCCGGGCGTGGTCACGGTGGGATCGTTCCACGCCGGCACCAAGCACAACATCATCTCGGACCGCGCGCAGCTGCAGCTCACCGTGCGCAACACGAGTCTCGAGACCCGCGAAGTCCTGCTGGCGGGCATCGAGCGCATCGCCCGAAACATGGGACGCGTCGCCGGCCTTCCCGAGGACAAGCTTCCCGAGGTCATCGTTTCCGAGGAGAGCGTGCCGCCGACGACCAACGATGCGCCGCTCGCGCGCAGGCTCAGGGCAGCCTGGCAGGGCGAGATCGGCAGCGATCGGGTCGTCGACATCCCGCCGACGGGCATGGGGGCCGAAGATTTCCCGCTGTTTACGGTCGATCCGGAAATCCCGAGCGTCTACTGGGCCGTCGGCGGCACGCCGGCCGAGGATTTCGAACGCGAAGCCGCCGGCGGAGAGCCCGTGCCCAGCCACCACTCACCGCTGTTCAAGATTTCGCCGGAGCCTGCCGTGACGGCCGGCGTCGAGTCGACCGTGGTCGCGCTGATGGAGCTCATGGAACCGTAGCGAACCGGGTCCGTCCGTTTCAGTCCTCGCCGTCGGCGATGAACGCCTCGAGTTCGTCGCCGCCGGCGCTCTTCAACAGTACCTCGACCTTTTGCTCGGCTTTCTTCAAGGCATCCTGCGCGCCGCGGGTCAGCTTGATGCCTTCCTCGAACTTCTTCATGGCCTTCTCGAGGGGCAGGTCGCCCGATTCGAGCTCCTCGACCAGGGACTCGAGGTCGGCCAGGGCCTTCTCGAGATTGACGGCTTTGGCGGCGTTCTTGGGTGCGCTCATGGCGGTGGCTGCAACGTGACTCGGCTCGCGCGGACGGCGTTACGCTACAGTATGTCCCGAGCCGCTTCAACGCGTTGACAGCGCAACACGCCAGGACTACATTGTTGCCTTCTTAGACACTGTCTAAAAATCGAGCACACAACGAGGGGGCAAAACATGTCGCTGAAAGGCAGCAAGACCGAAGGAAACCTGAAAGACGCTTTCGCCGGCGAAAGCCAGGCCAACCGTCGTTATCTGTATTTCGCAGCAAAGGCCGACGTCGAGGGCTATAACGACGTCGCGGCCGTTTTCCGTTCCACGGCTGAAGGCGAGACCGGCCACGCGCACGGTCACCTCGAATACCTCGAAGAAGTCGGCGACCCGGCGACGGGCCTGCCGATCGGTTCTACGTCGTCGAATCTCGCGGCTGCCATTGCCGGCGAGACGCACGAGTACACGGACATGTATCCGGGTATGGCCAAGACGGCTCGCGACGAGGGCTTCGATGAGATCGCCGACTGGTTCGAGACGCTGGCCAAGGCCGAGCGTTCACACGCCAACCGCTTCCAGAAAGCGCTGGACACGCTGGACGACTGACGAATGAAGCAGGCCGGGCCGCTCCCGGCCCGGCCTGCTCTTCGATGAGCACTTCCGGCGACAAGCGCGAGGGCAGTCTCGAGGCGCCGACGCGGCACCCGATAGACTGGCGTTCCGACGACTTCTACGACGGGCAAAGCCTCGATGCCGAGCTCGAGCGCGTCTTCGATATCTGCCACGGATGCCGGCGCTGCTTCAATCTTTGCCATGCGTTCCCGACGCTCTTCGACGCGGTTGACGAGTCGGACACGATGGAAGTCGACGGCGTCGCCAAAGAGGTCTACTGGGACGTCGTCGATCATTGCTACCTCTGCGATATGTGCTACATGTCGAAGTGCCCCTACGTTCCGCCGCACGAGTGGAACGTCGACTTCCCGCATCTCATGCTGCGCGCCAAGGCGAAGCGCTTCCGCGACCAGGGCGCCTCGTTCCGCGACAAGATGCTCGCGGCGACCGATACGGTCGGCAGGATCGCCGGCATCCCGGTGGTGTCCGCCATCGTCAACGCGGCGAACCGCTCGACCGGAGCGCGCAATCTGATCGAGAGAACCGTCGGCATCCACCGCGATGCGCCCGTGCCGGAGTACCACTCCAATACCGCGCGCAAGCGCTTGAGAGCGCGCATCAACGCCGACGGGAAGGGGGCGGATCCAACCGACAGGACGCGCGGCAAGGTGGTCCTGTTCGTGACCTGCTACGGCAACCGCAACCGCCCGCAAATCGATGAGGACCTGGTTGCCGTGTTCGAGCACAACGGCATTCCCGTTGCGCTCGCCGAACGGGAGGCGTGCTGCGGCATGGCGAACTTCGAACTCGGCAATCTCGACGCCGTCGAACGAGCCAAACAGCTCAACATACCGCAGCTGGCGCGCTGGGTTGACGACGGCTGGGACATCGTCACGCCGATACCGAGCTGCACGCTCATGTTCAAGCAGGAACTGCCGCTCATGTTTCCGGACGACGAACAGGTCCGGAAGGTCCGCGACGCCATGTTCGATCCGTTCGAATATCTCGCGCAGCGTCATCGGGAGGGCAAGCTCGAAACGACCTTCGCGCGGGAACTCGGCAAGGTGGCCTATCACGTTGCCTGTCACCTGCGCGTGCAGAACATCGGTATGAAGACGCGTGACGTGCTCGAGCTCGTTCCGGGAACGACGGTCGAGGCCATCGAGCGCTGTTCGGGTCACGATGGCACCTACGCGGTAAAAAAGGAGTTCCACGGCGTGTCGCGCAAGATCGCGAGGCCCGTGGTCAATCGCGTCAGGAAGGCCGAAGCGGACCACTGCGCGAGCGACTGCCCGATGGCCGCCGACCAGATCACTCACGAACTGGACACGCACGAGTCCGGCAACCCAATGAGCCTGCTACGCAAGGCCTACGGAATATGAACACCACGACGACCGGATCGACCAAGCTCACGCGTAGCGACCTCATGAGCCTGGAAGCCTACGCCGAGCAGCGTCCGGCGTTTCGCAGCCGGGTGCTCGAACACAAGAAGAACCGGCGCGTGGAGCTCGGCACGAATGCCGCGCTGTATTTCGAAGACCGCCTGACGATGCAGTACCAGGTCCAGGAGATGCTACGCATCGAGCGCATCTTCGAGGCCGACGGCATCGACGAGGAACTCGCAGCCTACAATCCGCTGATTCCCGACGGCAGGAACTGGAAGGCTACGTTCATGGTGGAGTTCCCCGAAGTCGACGAGCGCAAGGCCATGCTCAAGCAGCTCATCGGTATCGAGGACAAGGTCTACGTGCAGGTCGGGGACCTCGCGCGTGTGTACGCGATCGCCGACGAAGACCTCGATCGGTCCGACGGAGAGAAAACCTCGGCCGTGCACTTCCTGCGCTTCGAACTGGACGACAGCATGATAGAAGCGCTCAATGGCGGCGCCGAGCTTGCGGCGGGGATCGACCATCCCAACTACCGAGTGGAGATCGGTCCGTTGAGTCGCAGCGTTCGCGATTCGCTGAGAGCCGACCTGGATTGATCCCGGCTGCCGGGACCGCCGACGCGCTCGTGCAAGCGCTGTCTATTGCGGCTAGAATCCGCCCGTGCATTCGCAGGGCTTGCTAGATGGCTTCTAGAAACTACGATGCCGCGGACATTGAGGTCTTAAGCGGCCTCGAACCCGTGCGGCGCCGCCCGGGCATGTACACCGACACCTCGCGGCCGAACCACCTGGCGCACGAGGTGGTAGACAACTCGGTCGACGAGGCGCTGGCCGGTCATTGCAAGAAGATCGACGTCACGGTGTACAAGGATGGTTCGCTCGAAGTCGACGACGACGGCCGCGGCATGCCCGTCGACATCCACCCGAAAGAGAAGATCCCGGGCGTCGAACTGATCCTCACGCGGCTGCACGCGGGCGGCAAATTCTCGAACAAGAACTACCAGTACTCAGGCGGCCTGCACGGCGTCGGTGTGTCGGTCGTCAATGCGCTGTCGAAAAACCTCGAGGTCTGGATACGCCGCGGCGGCAAGGAATACAACATGAGCTTCGCCGGCGGCAAGAAACGCGGCAAGCTCGACACGGTGGGCAAGGTCGGCAAGGCCAATACGGGCACGACAATTCGCTTCTGGCCCGACCCGCAGTACTTCGATTCGGCGAAGTTCTCGATTGCGCGCCTGAAGCACGCGCTCAAGGCCAAGGCCGTGCTCTGCCCGGGGCTGCGCGTGCGCCTGAAGGTAGAAAAGCCGGCCGAAAAGCACGAGTGGCTCTATTCGGGCGGACTGGAGGAATACCTGCTCGAGGCGATCGGCGCCGGCGAGCGGCTGCCGGCCGAGCCGTTTGCCGGCGCGATGAGTGGCAACAACGAGTCGGTGGACTGGGCGCTCGTCTGGGCCGCCGACGGCAGCCAGCCGGTCACCGAGAGCTACGTCAACCTGATACCGACCGCGCAGGGCGGCACGCACGTCAACGGACTGCGCACCGGCCTGACCAACGCGATCCGCGAATTCGCGGACTTTCGCAGCCTGCTGCCGCGCGGCGTAACGATCGCGCCCGAGGACGTCTGGGACGGTTTGAACTTCGTCCTCTCCGCCAAGCTGGAAGATCCGCAGTTCTCGGGGCAGACCAAGGAACGCCTGTCCTCGCGGGAGGCGGCCGGCTACGTCGCCGGCGTCATCAAGGACGGTTTCTCGCTGTGGCTCAACCAGCACCCGGAGACGGGCGACCAGATCGCACAGCTCGCCATCGCGAAGGCTCAGAGCCGACTCAAGGCCGCAAAGAAGGTCGTCCGCAAGAAAGTCACGACGGGCCCGGCACTGCCCGGCAAGCTCGCCGACTGCACGTCGCAGGAACCGGAGCTCTCGGAGCTGTTCCTGGTCGAGGGCGACTCGGCCGGCGGCTCGGCCAAGCAGGCACGCGATCGCAATACGCAGGCGATCATGCCGCTCAGGGGCAAGATTCTGAATACCTGGGAGGTCGATGCGAGCGAAATCCTCGCGTCGCAGGAGGTCCACGACATCAGCGTCGCGCTCGGCATCGATCCGGGCGGCAACGACCTCAAAAACCTGCGTTACCACAAGATCTGCATCCTCGCGGATGCCGATTCCGACGGTCTGCATATCGCAACCCTGCTGTGCGCGCTGTTCCTTCGGCACTTCCGCGAGCTCGTGCTTGCGGGCCACGTGTACGTCGCCATGCCGCCGCTGTATCGCATCGACGTCGGCAAGGAAGTGTTCTACGCGCTCGACGAGTCCGAACGCAAGGGAATACTCGATCGCATCGAAGCCGAGAAGAAGAAGGCCAAGGTGACCGTGACCCGCTTCAAGGGCCTGGGCGAGATGGACCCCGAGCAGCTTCGCGAGACGACGATGAATCGAGACACCCGCAGGCTCGTGCAACTGACGGTCAGCGGCCGCGATCGGGCTGATCAGACGATGGACATGCTGTTGGCCAAGAAGCGCGCGAAAGACCGCCGCAGCTGGCTCGAATCGAAAGGCGATCTGGCTGAAGTCTAGCGAAATCCAGGACAGGCACCGATATGCAAAACACGCTAAACCTCGAAGGCGTCGAGCAGCAGTCGCTCCGCGAATACACCGAAAAGGCGTATCTCGACTACTCGATGTACGTCATCCTCGATCGCGCACTGCCGCAGATTGGCGACGGCCTCAAGCCCGTACAGCGGCGCATCGTCTACGCCATGAGCGAACTCGGTCTGTCGGCGACCTCGAAGCCCAAGAAGAGCGCCCGTACCGTGGGCGACGTCATCGGCAAGTTCCACCCGCACGGCGATTCGGCGTGCTACGAGGCCATGGTGCTCATGGCTCAGTCGTTTTCGTATCGCTATCCGATCATCGCGGGACAGGGCAACTGGGGGTCGACCGACGATCCGAAATCCTTTGCAGCGATGCGCTACACCGAGTCAAAGCTCGCACCGTACGCGAAGAGCCTGCTCTCCGAACTCGGTCAGGGCACGGTCGATTGGGTGCCGAACTTCGATGGCACGCTCTCAGAGCCCGCGCTGTTGCCTGCGCGTCTGCCGAACCTTCTGCTCAACGGTACGACCGGCATTGCAGTAGGCATGTCGACCGACGTCCCGTCGCACAACCTGAGGGAAGTCGTCAGCGCGCTCGTGCACCTGATCGATAATCCAAAAGCCAGCGTCGCGGCGCTCATGAAACATATCAAAGCGCCTGACTTCCCGACGGGCGGGGAGATCGTATCGCCGACCGGCGACATACGAGAGATCTACGAGACCGGCTCCGGGACGCTCAGGCTCCGGGCCAAGTATCGGCTCGAGGACGGCAATATCGTCATTACGGAGCTGCCGTTCCAGGTGTCGGGCAAGAAGATCCAGGAGCAGGTGGCCGCGCAGATCACGAGTAAAAAGCTGCCGCAGGCCACGGACATCCGCGACGAGTCGGATCTCGAGGAGCCGACCCGGCTGGTGATCGACAAGAAGCGCGGTGTCGACGCCGACCAGCTCATGTCGCACCTGTTTTCGACGACTGCCCTCGAGCGGACGCTGCGCGTGAACATGAACGTGATCGGATTGAACGGCCGGCCGCGTCTTTTCAATCTGCTCGAGCTGCTCGCCGAGTGGATTCGCTTTCGCAAGGACACGGTCAAGCGCCGCCTCGAGCACCGCCTCGGCATCGTTCGCGATCGGCTGCACATCCTCGACGGTCTGCTGGTTGCCTACCTGAACATCGACGAGGTCATCGCGATCATTCGTAGCGAGGACGAGCCGAAGCCCGTGCTCATGAAGCGCTTCAAGCTAAAGGACGTCCAGGCCGAGGCGATCCTGAACCTTCGTCTGCGGAATCTGGCCAAGCTCGAAGAGATGAAGATCAGGGGCGAGCAGGACGAGCTCAACGAAGAGCGAGAGGTTCTCGAAAAGACGCTCAAGAGTGCCGCGCGCCTGAAGACCCTGATCAAGAAGGAGCTGCTCGAGGACGCGGACGCCTACGGCGACGAGCGGCGGACCGATATCGTCGAGCGTGAGGCAGCCCAGGCGCTCGATGAGACCGAGCTCGTCGCCAACGAGCCCGTGACCGTCGTGCTGTCCAGGCGTGGCTTCGCGCGCGCCGCCAAGGGGCATGAGATCGACCCCTTGAGCCTGTCGTACAAATCCGGCGACGGCTTTCTCGCGTCGGCTCGCGGGCGCAGCAACCAGCTCGCTATGTTCATCGACAGCACGGGGCGCGTCTACAGCGTCATGGCGCATACTCTGCCGTCGGCGCGCGGCCAGGGCGAACCCCTGTCCAGCCGCTTCAAGCCGCCCGATGGCGCGCAGTTCTGCGGCGCCATGATCGGCGATCCCGGCGACCGCTACCTGCTCGCGAGCGACGCCGGCTTCGGATTCGTCGCGACGCTCGAGGACCTCGTCTCGCGTAACAAGGCCGGCAAGGCCGTATTGCGCGTCCCGGCCGGGGGCCGCGCGGCGGTGCCGTCGCCCGTGCCGCGCGGCCGGGAGTGCCTCATTGCCGCCGTCAGTTCGACCGGGCGGCTACTGATGTTTGAAATGGACGAGCTGCCGGAACTCGCCAGGGGCAAGGGCAACAAGCTCATAAACATCCCGGGTCCGAAGTACAAGAGCGGCGAGGAATCGATGCTTGCGGCCACCGTCGTGCCCGAGGACGGCGATCTCAAGGTGTATAGCGGCAAGCGCGTCATGACCCTGCGCTGGGCCGATACGGATCCCTACTACGGCGAGCGGGCCCTGCGCGGTCGCATGCTGCCGCAAGGCTGGCGCAAGGTCGAAAGGCTGGAAGGCGTGGCGCCCGCCAGCGCGGGTGATCCGTGACGGAAAGGGCAGCCCGCGTCCGTCGCCGATGCGCGGGATGATTGCTAGCTGCGCTTGCCTGAGCGGGCCGGCATTTCGGCGGTAACGTCGTCTTCCTCGGTCGCCCGCGGCATCTCTGCCGTCACGTCATCGAAGCCGATTACCGTGTTGTCCGAGCCTTCGCCGGGCAGGTTGGCCGTGGCGTCGATCGGCGTAACCGTAGCCATCTGCGCCGTGGCCATCGCAGGGTCCTCCTCAGCGGGCCCGGACGCGTCATCGGCGGCCGCCTCTTCGACACGGCTTTCGCCGACCTGGTCGGCCACGTCGTCGCCCGCGCTTTTCGCGAGCTCCGCCGCTGCACGCTCGATTTCGGCGTTCAGCGCCTGCGTTGCGCTCAGCTCGTCCTCGAAACGCTGCTCGACGATATCGTAGTCCGCTTCCTGGCTGATCGTGTAGTCGCTCGAAACCGTTTCCGCATCTTCGTCGTCGTCAGGTACGACGACGGCCTTGAGGTCACGCTCCGTTATCTCGTCGTCATTGAGCTGCATGACGTCGACAATGACCGACATGTCATAGTCGTCATCGGTCTGCAGCTGATCGATGGCCGGCGCTTCCTGCTCGATCGTGATCTCCTGTTCGACCGTGTCGTCGCAGCCTGCGGCCGAACCAGCGCCATCGCCGTGATGTGCGTCGGCCGGCAGTTCGAGATCGAGCTCGGTCGTCGACGCGAAGCTGAAGTCCTCTGCGACGTCGACGTCGACGCCGGCATCGAGGCCGGTGCCATGTTCGAGATCGGCGTCGATGATCAGGTTCTCCTCGGTCGGCGAATCGTCGTTGAGATTGTAGTCCACGTCGCGGATATCGGTCGGGATCGAATGCGATTCGATGACCTCCACGGCCGGCGATTCCTCGAGGTAGCGTTTCGGCTTGTCTTGCCTCGCCTCGAGGTCCTTGGGCGGAGGGGTGTTTCTGCGGCGGCCGAACATCGCGAGGCCACCGAGCAACAGCAGCCCGGCGCCGCCGAACCACCAACCCCATGCCGAAGAGTCGGTTTCGACACCGGTGACGTCCGGTGCCGCAGCCGGCGTCGCTTCGGGCTGCTGGTCGATGATCACATCGCCGGTCGTCAGCGTCTCTGCCGGGGTCCGCTCGGCAGCCGGCGTTTGCGGAGCTTCGAAAACGGTCGTATCAGGCACGACAGCCGGCTCAACCGCGTCCGGCGTTGTGTTGGCGACGAGGTCGTAGGTCGCCGCCGGCGCCTCTGCCGCTTCGGCAGCCGCAGCCGCACTGGCCGGCGACAGTGTCGCGGCAAGGCTGCCTGTCTCGCTGGCTGACTCCGACGCCGCGAGGCTCGAGCCGCCGAGCACTGCCGCCGGAACCGTAATCCAGGTTCCGGCCTTCAGGCGGTTCGGGTCGTCATTAAGGAATGCGTCCGGGTTCGCGACGAAGATCTCGTTGACGGCGGTCCACAGGTTCACCGTGCGGCCGTCGACTCGTTGCGCGATTTCGGAAAGCGTGTCGCCGGGCTGGACGCGATAGCGTTCACCCGCGATCAAATCCGCCGAGGGCCGCGGTTCCGGTCTTGCCGCCACCGTCCTGCGGCGCGTGGCAGCTGCCTCCGCGGACGCGCGAGCCGGCGGCTCTGAAGCCACAGTGGCTGTAGCCGTGGCAGTGCTGCTCTGGCTGACTGCCGGGTCCAGGAAGATCATGTACTCTCGGACGAGATGTGGCGTGTACGGACAGTTGATGTCGAGGCGCAGCGATGCCATCGGCTCGTTGACGACTGAGCGGCCCGCGAGGTTGATCACGCCGTTCGCTACGGTGATCCGCGCGGCGTCGATCGTCGGAATACCGCTCGATTGCGGTGCCGGGCGCACACTGATGCAGTAGTCGGCGAGTTGCTCGCTGGGATGCAGCGCGAACGCGACGCTGGCCCGCAGTGGCTGGCCAAGGGCCGACTGTACGTTAATCTCCCCGAGCTCGATCGCTCCGGCGCTCGTGCCGATCATACCGCCACTGACAGCCAGCAGGGCGGGTAGCAGCGTCTTCCTTGAGTCCTTCACGTCATCGATCCCCGTTCGTTGCGGTTCGAGGGGCACGAGGCCCCCCAAGCATTCGCTCGACCACAATTGTATGTTCGCTCAAGGTGCGGAGATAGCGCGTGGTTCCGGTAATAAAGTGTGATTGTCGTCACACTCGGCTCCGGTCTCGCGTGATCCAGGGCCTAAGTGAGGTTGGCCGTTTCGAGTTCCACGAGCGTCTCGTGGGTGCCGCTGTCGCGGTCCTCGAGAACGACTTCGGGCTCGTGAACATAGTGTCCCTGCATGAAATCGAGGCCGAGCTGGAACAGTACCGCCATGGCGTTTGCGTTTTCGACGCGTTCCGCGATGGTGCGAATCTGGCGTTCCCGGGCGGCGGCTACGATGGATTCCACGGCGCTCTGCATGTTGCTGTCGGTCATGAGCGTGTGCATGAGTTCGCCGTCGATCTTGATGTAGTCCGGTTTCAGAAGGTCGAGAATCCGGAACTGCTTCTTGTCGACACCGTAGTGTTCCAACGCGAACCCGATGCCGATCTTGCGTAGCTTGTGTACCAGCGCGCGGGTCTGCTTGATCTGCTTCGCGGCGTCGCGTTCCGGAATCTGCAGCACGATACGACTGCATTCAAACGCGTGCTTGTCGAACTCCTCCTGGATCCACGTTGCCGTCGAGGGGTCCATGATCGACTGCAGGGACAGACGCACGAAGACCCGATCCGACTCGGTCTTGTCGCAGAACCTGATAGCGGATTTGATCATCCAGCGGTCGATGTTCTTCATCATGTTGTTGCGCGCTGCCGCCGGCAGAAATTCCGACGGCAACACCGATTCGCCCTGCTCACCCACCATGCGGACGAGCAGGTCGTACATTTTCAGTCCATCGGTCCTGAGGCCGGCAATCGGCAGCTGTGCGAGCCGGAACCGATTCTCCATCAGAGCGGCCTTGAGACGCTTGACCCAGACTCGGTCGAGTTTGCGCTGCTTGGTGTTGGCTTCATCGAAGTCGTTGACAACGCACTTACCGCCACCCGCCTTGACTCCTGCGCGGCATGCCTTGACCGTCGCGGCGACGAAGTCTTCGAGGTTCGAGAATACCGGGCTCGCTCCGCTGATGCCTATCGTGCAGCTCATGCTGACGGATTTGCCGCCGATTGCGACCTCGTTCTCCTTGAGCTTCTTGATGAGCTGCGTGCCCCAAACCTGCACGTCGTGCGGACTGCCGCGGTGCATGAGCACCATGACGGCGGTGCCTTCGAATCGGCCGGCGATGTCCTGGGGATGCAGCCTGGAGCGCAGCACTTCGGCAAACTCGACGAGACAGTCCTCGGATTTGATGATGCCAACCTCTTTCTGCAGTTCCTTGAAGTTGTCGACCTTGACATACGCCATGATGTGCTGGCCCGACGACGGTTTCTTCGACAGGCGTTTCATGACGCGCTCGAGAAACTGTGCACGCTGGAAGAACAGCGTGCTCGGATCGCGCTGCAGGGCGCCGTGTACGAGCTTCGTCGGTTCCTGAGATGCAGGGTCGGGCGTCTGGATCAGCACCTGGATGCAGGGTGACCCGTCTCGCTCGATGCGCGTGAAGCCGACTTTCAAGGCATCCGCCTCGCCGTCGTCCAAATGCGATTTCGCCTCGAGCTGCTGGCCCTCCTGCCAGCGGCCGCCGAGCGTCGCGACCAGTGCGCCCTTGATCGCGGCATGATGATCACGAGCGAACAGGTCCATGAGCGGCATGCCTTCGATCTCGTCGAGCGATGCGATCTTGAACAACCTGAGCCACGGCTCGTTGGCTTCGATGACGATGCCTTCCTGGACTATCGCTATCGCCGCGCGGGTGCTCTGCATGAGATCCCGGATCTGACGGCGGTAGGTGTTCGCGGACTGAATCGTCGAGTTCAGCGCGCGCACGGCTCGCAGTGCGCGAAGCTCGCGTGAAATGACGGCCAGCATGCGCTTCTTGAGACCCAGAGACACGAGGTCGACGGCACCGCTTCGCATCGCCTCGTGAATCGCGACTTCGGTCGCCTCTTCTCTCAGCGCGATGACCGGGATTTCGGGATTGAAGCAGTCCTTTTGCTTGACGACCTGACGCACCGAATCGCTGTAGCTGTCGCAATTCAGAATAACGAGCTCTACGCGCTCGTCAGACAGAACGTCGGCCAACTTGTCGGAGCGCTTGACCCAGTGGCAGTGCGCCGCATGGCCGGCGCCGCGCAGCGTGCTGTTGATTCGTTCGACATCGTCCTGACTGTTCGTCAAGACCGCAATTGAAATGCTGTGATTGCCGCTCAAAGCAACGTCCCTGTCGTGTGATACGAGGGTGCGATCCGTGGCACCCGCGCGTGTCCAAGCAATCGAAGTCTAGGCTTCGGCCGAATCGAGTTCTGCAAACGCAGATGCCAAATTGTGACAGGTCTCCGGTTTTGTTCCATGAACCGGTCGACGATATTTTGCATTCCATGCATGCTGAAAGCCGCGGGGTCCTGCTTATGTTCGATCGGCACGTGCTTATGGTAAGACAAGCTCAGAGCGGCTTCGGACGTGCCTGGAGCTGAGCGGCGACAGTGCTCTGCCCGGCGAAATGCCGCGCTTGCACTCGGTGCGACGAAGCGGTCTGAACAGAAGCCCGGAATCGGGCTCACGGGGGCACGGGGAGTGAAAGCCGGGGCCCGGTCGATGACCGGCCTGCCCGACAGGCTGGCGCTTGGGACCGACTCCGGTATCATAGCCGCTTCGATTCCGGGACCCCGTTCATGGCCAGCTACAGCACAAACGAGTTTCGCTCCGGCTTGCGTATTCTGATCGACAACGATCCTTGCATCATCGTGGACAACGAGTTCGTGAAGCCCGGCAAGGGCCAGGCCTTTAACCGCGTCCGTATTCGCAACCTGAAGACCGGCAAGACCGTCGACAAGACCTTCAAATCCGGCGAGTCGGTCGAGGCCGCGGACGTCATGGATACCGAGATGCAGTATCTCTACACCGACGGAGACTTCTGGCATTTCATGGTGCCGGATACGTTTGAACAGTACGCCGCGGACGAAACGGCCATTGGCGACGCAGCGAGATGGATCACCGACGGGGACATCTGTCAGATCACGCTGTTCAATAACTCGCCGCTGCTCGTCGAGCCGCCGAATTTCGTCGAGCTGGAAATCACCGAAACCGACCCCGGGGTCAAGGGCGACACGGCGAGTGGCGGCGTGAAACCCGCAACTCTGTCGACGGGTGCCGTGGTGCGGGTACCGCTATTCGTCGATCAGGGCGAAGTCATCAAGGTGGATACGCGCTCGGGCGAGTACGCTTCCCGCGTGAAGTAGGCAAGGGACGCCGGTTCTCTGGAAGCGGTCTCAGAGATAGCCGTCATCGAACGCCGTCAGCCGGCAGTAGGTTGCGCATAGCCGCTCGACGCCCGCCGCATCGTCGGCCGAGAACCGGTCGAGTTCGGGACTGTCGATGTCGAAGACACCGACCAGGCGGTCCTCCGCGAGCAGTGGCACGACGAGTTCCGAGCGCGACGCTGCGTCGCATGCTATGTGGCCCGGGAACGCATGAACGTCGGCGATGCGCTGCGTCGACCTCGTCGCGGCAGCCGTTCCGCAAACGCCCTTGCCCATCGGTATGCGCACGCAGGCTGCCAGACCCTGGAACGGACCCAGCACGAGTTCGTCGCCGCGCAGCACGTAGATACCCATCCAGTTCACGTCATCCATCGCGTTGTACAGCAGCGCGATGAAGTTGGCTGCGTTCGCCAGCTTGTCGGGCTCATCGGCAATGAGCGCCTTGAGCTGCGAGTCGAGCAGGCTGTAATCGCTTGGCATTGTTCGCTCCTAAACGAATGTGACAACAGAACGGATGTCGCTGCTACGAGCGGCGATCATGTGCAGGCGCTCGAAGCCGATCGCAACGCCCGCCGAAGCCGGCAGTCCGTCCCTGAGCGCGGCGATCAGGCGTTCGTCGCGCGGCACCGGTGACCGACCGAGCGTCCTGCGCACGTCGATATCGCGATCCATTCGCGCCGCCTGCTCGCTGGCGTCGGTCAGCTCCACGAAACCGTTGGCAAGCTCGAGGTCGCCGAGAAACACCTCGAAGCGTTCCGCAACGGCCGGGTCCTGCGGGCAGAGCTGCGCCAGCGAAGCCTGCGAGGCAGGGAAGTGCTTCAACACCGTAAGGCCACGCTCATTGAACTGGGGTGCAATACGCGTAGAGAGCAGCAGATCGAGCCAGGCATCCCGGTCCGCGGCGATCGAATCCTTAAGATTCTTGTCGGCGCCCGCCGCGTCCGCCAGTTCGCCGATGCCGGCCGTCAGCGGATCGACGTTCAGTGTTTGCATGAAGACGTCACGGTAGCCGTAAACCGTCATCGTGTCGACGAGCGCCTCGCGGTCGAGCACGGCGGCGATGAAGTGCACGGCATCGTCGACGATGGCATCGAGCTCGAAGCCGAGACGGTACCATTCGACAAGCGTGAATTCGCGCAGGTGACGGCGGCCAGTCTCACCCCGGCGGAAGACCCGGCATATCGAGTAGATGTCCGGATAGCCGGCTGCCAGCAGGCGCTTCATGTAGGCCTCGGGCGACGTTTGCAGGAAGGCGGTCTCGTCGACCGCGAAACTCTCGATGTTCGGATCGGTCGCGGTCGCTTCGGCCAGGGCCGGCACATCGACCTCGAGGACGCCGCGCTCACCGAAGTAGCGGCGCGCGCGGCCAAGCAGGAATGCCCGCAAGCGCGCCGTATCGAGGCCGGAGCGTGGCCGCCAGTCAGTCATCGGCCGCGATGTCGCCGACCGGCGGCAGCCCGGCGGTCGTCTCGCCCAGCGCCTGGCCCATGCGAACGACCTTGCCTTCCGTGAGGTCGTCATGCCAACGAAACGAGCCATGGGGCAACAGCAGAATGACGGTCGATCCCATGTTGAACCAGCCGAGCAGGTCACCGCGCTCGAGGGTCACGGGCAGGTTCGCTTTGCCCGGCTGTTCCACGATGCCGTTCCTGCGCGGGCGGATTTCTCCTGTCCACGGAGTCGAGATGCTGCCGACGTTGAGCGCGCCCACGAATACCAGCGCCGCAGGTCCGAACGCCGTATCGAACATCACATTGAGCCGCTCATTGCGATGAAAAAGGCCGTTGATGGACCTGGCCGTTGCGGAGTTTACGCTGAACAGATCGCCGGGCACGTAGTGCATGGCCGTCAGCGTTCCATCGAACGGCATATGCACGCGGTGGTAGTTGTACGGAGCGAGGTAGATTGTCGCGACCTTGCCGCCGTCGAAGGCGTGCGCTTCGGCGAGGTCGATCGCGAACAGGTCGGCGAGCGAGTAGTCGATTCCCTTCGCCTGCACGATCGAGTCATCGCGCAACGCGGCTGCCACACTCACGGTGCCGTCGACGGGGGAGACGACCCGCCCGGGCGCCGGATCGACGGGCCGCGCGCCGTCGGCGAGTTCGCGTATGAAGAAGTCGTTGAACGTCGCGAAATCGTCAGGCGTGCGCTGTTTCGCATCCGACACGTCCACATCGAAAAGCCGGACAAAGCCGCGAATCATCACATTCTTGACCGGCGTGTATCGGATCCGCGCGAGCCGGTAGACCAGCGCCGTCAGTGCATGCCTCGGCAGCAGATGCTGGAGAACGGCGAAAAGGCGGCCCACTAGCGCGGCTCCTGCATGGCCGTTACCGAGATCAGGAGCCGCTCGCCATCGAACAGGTCGAGTCGAACCCGCTCCGCCGACGCCGCGTCGCCGACCGGGCGCATCAGCATCAGGTGCATGCCGCCGCGTTCGAAGCTTATCTCGGCATTCGCTTCGATCACGACGGATGTGACCGGGCGCATGCGCGCGACGTCGTTGTCGAAAATCGTCTCGTGCAGCTCGACACGTTCGAAGCTCGGACTCGAGGCGGACGTAATTCGAACCGGCTTGCCGGTATTGTTGCGCAGCCTCAGGTAGGCCGCGCGCATCGGCACGCCGGCGCGCGCGGCCGAAAGCTCGACGTCGCTCGCGACCAGTGGCGCCGGGCTCTCGGCCGAGCACGCCGCGACCAGAAAGGACAGGACGAGCGCGCCAGGCGTTGTCAGCCGGATCGTCACGACGACATCAGTACAGGCAGGTCGTGCACGAAGTTCTCGATCGCATGCGGCGTGCCGAACAGGGCATGAAAGCGACCGTCCGGATCGATGAGCAGCACCGCGGCCGAATGGTCGACCACGTAGTAGCCGTCCTCGTTCGGTTCGCGCTTGTCGAAAAAGATGCCGAGGCCATCGGTGAGTTTGCGCAGTTCGCTTTCCTCGCCCGTAATGCCGAGCGTTCCGTCGCCGAAGGAGTCGAGATAACGAGCCAGGCTGTCCGGAGTGTCCCGGTCGGGGTCGACGCTGACGAGGACGATGCGCGGCAGCGTCTGCATGCCGTCAGCCGCCATTTCGCGGCGGGCGGCTGCGAGTACGCCCAGCGTGATCGGGCACACGTCCGGGCAGTTGGTGAAGCCGAAGAAGACGAGGTCCCACTGGCCGACGAAGACACTCTCGTCGACGGGCGTTCCGGAATGATCGACGAGCCGGAAGGCCGGCACCTGCCCGCCAGCCGGCAACACGGTCGCCGTCATCGGACCTGCCGGCGGCGGCGCGCTCCGGATTGCCAGCCAGGCGCCGGCAGTCAGGCAAAGGCCCAGGACCAGGGCCAGCAGGAGATTTCGGGGACGCATGTTGAAAGAACCGGTTTCTGGAACGAGGCGGGCGTGCAATTTTAGCCCGCATTCGTCACCGATTACACGGGCACGGATGCGGGCTAACTGCATGCGGCCCGCGCGTGATAGATTCGCCGCCTTCGCGGCACACTGGCCACCATGACCGAGCAACCCGCAATTACCGTCGAAGACCTGATCCGCCGGACCGCGCAGGACTTCGAGCGCACGCCGATGTACTTCGGTCACGGCACCGACAACCCGATCGACGAAGCAGCCTGGCTGGTTTTCTCCGTGCTCGGCTTGCCGCACGATGCCGGTGCCGAGGTATACACGCGGCCCGTCGATGCGTCGGCGCACGCGCGAATCGGTCACCTAGCGAGGCGGCGGATCGACGAGCGCCTGCCGCTTGCGTATCTCTTGAACGAGGCGTGGTTTGCCGGGCTTCGATTCCATGTCGACGAGCGCGTGCTCGTACCGCGCTCGCCACTCGCCGAACCCATACTCGAGCAATTCGTGCCGTGGATCGATCCCGGGCGCGTGCGTCGCGCAGCCGATCTCGGCACCGGCAGCGGCTGCATCGCCGTCGCGCTGGCATACGCCTTCCCCGAGGCGAGCGTGGACGCGCTCGACATCTCGGCCGACGCACTCGACGTTGCCCGCATCAACGTGGACCGGCACGAGCTCGGCGATCGTGTGCGGCTGGTCGAGTCGGACATCTTCGACGGGCTCTTAGGTGAGGCGCCCGCGCCGGTTTACGACCTGATCGTAAGCAATCCGCCCTACGTGGACCGTGGCGACATGCTGTCGCGCCCGCAGGAATTCCGGCACGAGCCCTCCATCGGTCTCGAGGCGGGCGAGGACGGTCTGGACGCGGTCGCTCGCATCCTTGACGATGCTGCGCAATTCCTCGCGCCCGGCGGTATTCTCGTCTGCGAGGTCGGAAACAGCCGGGGTGCTCTCGAGGCGCGCTACGCCGGTGTTGCATTTACGTGGCTCTCGTTCGAGCATGGGGGCGACGGCGTATTCCTGCTGACCCGCGACGAACTGATCGCGCTGGCGGCAGCGCCGGACTGACGGACACGAGGCGGATGGCGGGCAACAGTTTTGGAAAATCCTTCGTCGTAACCACGTTCGGCGAGAGTCACGGGCCCGCGCTGGGCTGCGTCGTCGACGGCTGCCCCCCAGGTCTGCCGATCGCGGAAGCCGACATTCAGACAGACCTGGATCGCCGCCGCCCGGGCCGCAACCGGCACACGACGCAGCGCAATGAGCCGGACCGGGTGCAGATCCTGTCGGGGGTATTCGAGGGCCAGACGACGGGCACGCCGATCGGCCTGCTGATCGAAAACAAGGACCAGCGCTCCAGGGACTACGGCGATATCAAGGACAAGTTTCGCCCGGGGCACGCCGACTACACGTATCAGCGGAAATACGGCATCCGCGACTATCGCGGAGGCGGCAGGTCATCGGCGCGAGAGACCACCATGCGCGTCGCGGCCGGCGCGATAGCGCGAAAGTTCCTGCATGACAGGCTGGGCGTGGAAATCCGCGGTTACCTGTCGCAGCTTGGACCGATCGAACTCGAGGCGACGGATCCGGGTATTGTCGACGACAATCCGTTTTTCGCCGCGGATCCGAAGCGCCTCGGCGAGCTGGAGGCGTACATGGATTCGCTGCGTGAGGCCGGCGACTCGATCGGTGCAAAGATCAGCGTTCGGGTTCGCAACACGCCGGTCGGGCTCGGCGAGCCCGTGTTCGACAAGCTCGAAGCGGACATCGCGAGCGGCCTCATGAGCATCAACGCCGTGAAAGGCGTGGAGATCGGCGCCGGTTTCGCCGCGGTAAGTCAGCATGGCAGCGAGCACCGCGACGAGATGTCGGCGGACGGGTTTGCCAAGAACGACGCCGGCGGTACGCTCGGCGGTATCTCGTCAGGACAGGATCTTCTGGCGAGCATCGCACTGAAGCCCACGTCGAGTATCTCGGTGACCGGCAAGACGATCGACAGGCGCGGAGCCGAAACCGAGATCACGACCAAGGGCAGGCACGACCCCTGCGTGGGTCTGCGCGCGACGCCGATCGCCGAGGCAATGGTAGCGCTTGTATTGATTGATCATTATTTGCGTAATCGCGCACAGAACGCGGACGTCAGATCGGATACACCTGTCATTGGATAAGCTGCGGGCCGTTTCGGCCCGCGAGCGAAACGACCATTTGCGAGCGACCCTTGAACGATCATGTCTGAACGCTTCGATATCGCCGTCGTCGGCGCCACCGGCGCCGTGGGCGAAGCCATGCTCGGCATTCTCGCCGAGCGAGAATTCCCGGTCGGGCAGGTGCATGCGCTGGCGAGCGCTCGTTCCGTCGGCCGGCAGGTCGAGTTCGATGGCCGTTCGCTGGACGTCGGCGACCTTGCGGAATTCGATTTCGAAACCGTCCGGATCGCGCTGTTTTCCGCGGGCGCGAAGGTGTCGGCCCTCTACGCGCCGAAGGCGGCCGCCAGCGGCTGCGTGGTGATCGACAATACCTCGCAGTTCCGTTACGACGACGACATCCCGCTGGTCGTGCCCGAGGTCAACGAGGCAGCAATAGGCGCCTACGGCGCGCGCGGCATCATCGCCAACCCGAACTGCTCGACCATCCAGATGGTCGTGGCACTCAAGCCGATCTACGACGCGGTCGGCATCGAGCGTATCAACGTCGCCACCTACCAGGCCGTGTCGGGGGCGGGGCGCCAGGCTACCGAAGACCTTGCGCGGCAGACGGCGCAGCTGCTCAACGGCCGGCCACTGGAGCTCGACGGCGAGACTCGCCAGATTGCCTTCAACGCCGTACCGCACATCGATGTCTTTCTCGACAATCGCTACACGAAAGAGGAGATGAAGATGGTTTGGGAGACGCGCAAGATACTCGGGGACGATGCGATCCGGGTGAACGCAACGGCGGTCCGGGTGCCGGTTTTCTATGGCCACTCGGAGGCGTTGCACATAGAGACTCGCGACAGGATTTCGGCCGCGGAGGCCTGTGCGCTCCTGGCGGACGCGCCCGGTGTGAAACTCGTTGACGGCGTGACGACCGGCAGCTATCCGACCGCCGTTGCGGAGGCCTCCGGCAGCGATCCGGTTTACGTCGGAAGGGTGCGCGAAGACATCTCGCATCCGCGCGGATTGAACCTCTGGGTCGTGTCCGACAATGTACGTAAGGGCGCGGCTCTAAATAGCGTCCAAATTGCTGAAAAATTGGCAAAAAACCATCTTTGAGATATAGTCTGCACGCAACAGCGCCGGCGCTTTACAAACCCCGTGACGGGGATCAACGCAAATAGCGCCTGGCGCCCTCGGGGAGCTGGAGAAGAAACTATGCCGCGACGTCTTTATCGTCTCTCGCTAGCGCTGATATTGATGCTCTCAGGCGAGGTTTGGGCACTGGGCCTCGGCGAGGTACGGCTCGAGTCGGCACTCAACGAACCGCTGGTCGCGCGCATCGAACTGCTGTCGGCGACTCCCGATGAGCTCGAGACACTCAGGGTCGGGCTTGCGTCCGCGGAGATCTTCGATCGCTACGATCTCGACCGGCCGGCTTTCCTTCAGGCCATTCGCTTCGACATCGTTCCGCCGAGTGGCCAGCGTGGGGCCCATGTGCGGCTCAGTTCGACGGTGCCGATATCCGAGCCGTTCCTGACGCTGCTCGTCGAAGCGTCCTGGTCCAGCGGTCGGCTGCTGCGAGAGTATACGATGCTGCTCGATCCGCCGACCTACGCTCCGCCAGCCGCACAGCAGCCCGTTGTCCGCGCGCCCGAGCGCAGCGCGCCCGCCGACAGCGGCCAGATCCAGCGGGCGCCCGAACCGCGCGAGGAGCGTCCGCCGGCGCCGCAGCCCGTTCCGCGGTCAACCGTCAGTCCGAGGCCGGCTCCGGCGGGCGACGAGCCTGAACAGCCCGCAGCGGCGACGCCGATCGACGATCAGCCGGCCGTCGATACCGCGGTCGCGCCGACGCCGGTCCGCGACGAAGCACCCGGCGGCTTCTACACGGTCGAGCGAGGCGACACGCTGTGGGGCATCGCCACCGCCTTTCGACCCGACAGCGGCCTGACGATGAACCAGACGATGCTTGCAGTCTACGAAGCCAATCCGGAGGCGTTCGGCGGCAACATCAACAACCTCCGTCAGGGCAGCACGCTGCGCCTGCCGAGCGCCGCCGAGATCGGCCGTATCGACCGGGGTACCGCGCTGGCCGAAGTTCGGCGGCAGCACGACGCATGGCAATCGCCGGGTTACACGGCCGCCGACGATTTCGCGGAATCGACGACCGACGACGATACCGCCCAATCGTTGACGCTCGTTCCGCCTGACGAGGAGCCCGTCGGCATCGGTGTGGGTTCGGAGACCGGCGATGCCGCGTCCGAGCCGATGACGCGGGAAGAGCTCGTCGAGAGCCAGATCGCCGAGATCGAAGCCACGGACATTCCCACGGACCCCGCACTGATCAGCCTGCGCAACAACGAACTCGCAGCGCTGCGCCAGGAACTCGCTGAAATACGCGGTGAACCTTACGAGGCGCCGGTCGAGCCGGGCCCGGCCGCGGATGGTGCGGGCGACGATCCATTCGTGGCGGACGAGCAGGGGGATGATTCGACGACGCCGGTCGTCGACGAAGCCGCCGACGTCGAGGCCGCGGCCGACAGTGATTTGGAAACCGGGGCGGAAGCGCCCGCCGAGCCGCAACCCGAGCGGCCGACGACCACGATTTCCACGCCGGCTCCGGAACCGTCGCTGGTCGACCAGATCCTGGGCTACGTGACGAGCAAGATCGCGATGATTATCGGCGGCGTTTTGCTGCTGGTCGTCGGCGTTCTGGCCTGGTTCCTGCGCCGTGGCAGGAGCGCCGACGGCGACGATTCGTGGAATGCGCCGCTCGACGCCGACTCGGGCGACACGCTCATCACGGAAGGCGCGGTCGATCTGTCGCAGACCGAATCGCTGCAGGCGCCCAGTCACGATGACGAGTCATTCGTCGTCGTGGAGCAATCGTCCAGGGGAATCGAAGACACGATGGAAACGTCGGCCGTGGATATTCCGGCGCCCGAACCGACCGAGATGCCCGACATCGCTCCCCCCGAGTCCGGGGAGGACGCTTCGATCGAAGACACCTACTCGAGCGAGACAGCCGTCAATCTCGACGAATCCGATCCGATTGCAGAAGCCGATTTCCACATGGCCTATGGGCTGTACGATCAGGCGGCCGATCTCATCAATGGTGCTTTGGAGGTGGAGCCGGAACGCACCGACCTCCTGACCAAGCTTTGCGAGACCTATTTCGTTTGGGGCAATCGCGACGCATTCATCGATGCGGCCGAGCGCCTGCGGGCGGCGGTTGGCGACGGTGAGAGCGCCGAATGGGACAAGACCGTGATCATGGGCCAGCAAATCGCGGCCGACCATGCGCTGTTCGCCGGCGCAGGTGTGGCGGGCGCAACCAGGGCCGTCGATCTGACCTTCGATTCCGGCGGCGATGACACGGGCGCGCTCGACATGGACTTCGGCGGCGGTGCGGATGCCGGCGAATCCGATAGCGACGACGGCGCACTCGACATGGACTTCGGCGGCGATGCCGATGGCGATACGTCGGCGCCGGCCGACGATGCCGAGGGCGTGGATTTCTTCTTCGACGAGGAGGCGGACGCCGGCGAATCGCCGACGACCGAAGCCCCGTCGCTCGAAGCCGAGGCCGAAGACACCGTCGAGCAGGACTTCGGCACGGCGGGCGGTACGGCCGAATTGCCGGTCATCAGCGACGACGCCGAGAGCGCCGGACCGTCGCCCGACGCCACCGCCGAGATCGATCTCGACGATCTCGGGCTCGACCTCTCCGGACTCGGAGACGGTGACGAAACCCAGGTTGCGAACCTGGACGATGACGATGACGACGTCGTGGCCGACAGTTTCGGCGACGCCGACGTCACCGAGATCGCTCCGCTCGACGAAGACGACGACTTTGCGGTCACAGGCAGCGGCGATTCCGTCGCCGACGAACTCGAAGCAACCGGCAAGAACCCGGAGCTCGATCCCCTTGAGCTCGACAGTACGCCGGAGACCAAGACCGAGACCGAGATCGACGTGAGGATCGACGACGACGAGCTCGAACCCACCTCGGAGATGCGGCTGGCCGCTGACGAAACGGGCCAGCGTCCGACGATGAACCCGGCCGACGATGAGTCGCTGCTCGAAGCGACGGGCGCAACCCAGGTCCTGCCCGAGGATTTCGATATACAAACGATCGTTGACGACGAAGACACGGCAACGCGGGAGTCGCTGAGCGATGACGACGCGACGATGCTGGCGACAGACCTGGATAGCGACGACGATTTCGATTTCGCCAAGACCGAATCGCTATCCGCCGATGCCTACGCCGTGGATTCCGACCTCGACGAAACCGGCGAACTGCCCGCGGTAGCGAGCACTGACATGGATCTCGACCTCGACAACCTTACCGCGGCCCTCCAGGTCAGCGAACTCGGCGATACAATGGAGTTACCTGCCGACGAGGCAACCGTTGAGCAGCCACGCGACGACGAGACCGTCGAACAGCCCATGCCCGGAGTCGGCGAAGAGCGTACGTCGTTGACTCAGGCGCTCTCGGCGGACGACATGGACGACGGTCTGCACGAGGCGCGCACGATGACCGAAGTCGGCACAAAGCTCGACCTCGCCAGGGCCTACGTCGACATGGGCGATCCGTCCGGTGCGCGCAGTATTCTCGAAGAAGTGCTCGACGAGGGTGACGAGGGCCAGCGTCAGCAGGCGCAGCAGCTCCTCGACTCCCTGCCGAGCTAGTGCCTGACCGGGGTCGGCGGCCCGGATTCGGGCCCGAACGCGCACGAGCATGCGGATCGCAATCGGCATCGAGTATGACGGCACGGCCTACAACGGTTGGCAGCGTCAAAAGACCGGCGTTGGCGTGCAGCAGCGCGTCGAGGAAGCGCTTGCCCACGTCGCCAACGAGCCTGTCGAAGTCGTATGCGCGGGTCGGACGGACACGGGCGTTCACGCGAGCGGGCAGGTCGGCCATTTCGATACGCAAAGCGTTCGTTCGCTGCGTGGCTGGCTGCTTGGCGCGAACAGCAAGCTGCCTGACGACATCAGCATACGCTGGGTAAGGCATGTCGCGGACGATTTTCACGCCCGATACTCGGCGCTCGCGCGCCGCTACCGCTATCGAATTCTGAATCGCCTCGTGCGATCGGCGCTGCATCGTCACCGCGCGTGGTGGGTCCACCAGCCGCTGGACGCCGACGCGATGCACAGCGCGGCACAGGCGTTGCTCGGTGAGCACGATTTCTCCGCCTTCAGGTCCGCAGGCTGCCAGGCAGCGACACCCAGGCGAGAGCTGACCTCGATTCGGGTCGAGCGCGACGGCGACTGGCTGACCATCGACGTATGCGCGAACGCTTTTCTGCAGCACATGGTGCGGAATATCACGGGGACGCTGGTCGCGATCGGCGCCGGGGAAGAGCCGGTGGCCTGGGCCAGGGAGGTGCTCGAGAGCTGCGATCGCAAGCGCGCAGGCGTCGCGGCCCCGCCGCAGGGCCTGATGCTCGTGCGCGTCGATTACCCGCCCGGTACGTTCGACGACGCCGCGACGAGAGCGAGCGCGAGTCCCGCAGAAGGCGGCTGATTGGTGGCAAAGCCCAAATAATGGAAATACCATAGCGCCATGAGCTGGTTCGAAAAGTTGATGCCATCGCGCATCAGTACCGAGAAGCGCACGCGATCCGTTCCCGAAGGCGTGTGGATCAAGTGCCCGAAGTGCGATGCGCAGCTGTACCGGAACGAGCTCGAGCGCAATCTTCAGGTTTGCCCCAAGTGCGGCCATCACATGCGTATCGGCGCACGCAGACGTCTCGAAGTGTTCCTGGATGCCGACTCCATCAACGAGATCGGCGAGAACCTCGAGCCCGAAGACCCGCTCAAGTTTCGCGACAGCAAAAAGTACAAGGACCGCATTTCGACGGCTCAGAAGGCGACTGGCGAGAAAGACGCGCTCGTCGCGGTTACGGGTGCTTTGCTCGGGCGACCGGTCGTCGCCTGCGCGTTCGAATTTGCATTCATGGGCGGATCCATGGGTTCGGTCGTCGGCGAACGCTTCGCCCGCGCGGCGCGGCATGCCGCCGACAACGGCATGCCGCTGGTCTCCTTCTCCGCAAGCGGCGGGGCGCGCATGCAGGAAGCGCTGTTCTCGCTGTTCCAGATGGCGAAGACTTCAGCCGCGCTGGCCCACCTCGGGCGCGCCAAGGTGCCGTACATCTCCGTCCTGACGGACCCGACCACGGGCGGCGTATCGGCGAGTCTCGCGATGCTCGGTGACGTCAATGTCGCCGAACCCGGCGCGTTGATCGGATTCGCGGGACCGCGCGTAATCGAGCAGACCGTTCGCGAGAAGCTGCCGGAGGGTTTCCAGCGCAGCGAATTCCTGCTGGACCACGGAGCGATCGACATGATCGTCGATCGGCGCGAGCTGCGTGAGCAGATCGCGGACCTGCTGGCAAAGTTCGAGAATCGGCCTCAGCCTGACCCTGCCTGAGCGCGATGAGCCCGGCGGCGACGCGTCTGAGCGACTGGCTCGAACGACTTGCCTCGTTCTCGCCGCATGAGATCGAACTCGGCCTCGACCGAACCGCCACCGTTCTCGACCGACTGGCGCTAGCGCGCCCCGCAAACGTACTCACGGTCGCGGGCACGAACGGCAAGGGTTCGTCGGTGGCGCTGGCAGAATCTTTGTGCCGCAGCGGCGGCAGCCTGGTTGGCGCCTATACCTCGCCGCACGTTCGCCGCTACAACGAACGAATCGTCGTCGACGGTAAGGTCGCGAGCGACCGGGAGATCGTGGCGGCCTTCGAGCGGGTCGACGCGGCGCGAGGCGACGTGCCGCTGACCTACTTCGAGTTTGGAACGCTCGCCGCGCTCGCCGTGTTTGCGGATCGCGGGGTCGACCAGGCGATACTCGAGGTCGGCATGGGGGGCCGGCTCGATGCCGTCAACGCGATCGATCCGGACGCGAGCCTGATCACGAACATCTCACTCGATCATTGCGACTGGCTGGGCGACGACGTCGAGGCGATCGGCCGAGAGAAGGCCGGGATCATGCGCAACTCGAGGCCGACCGTTTTTGCATCGCGTGAGGTGCCGCGATCGGTGCTGGAGACGGCCTCGACAACGGGTGCCGAACTCATCCTCGCGGGCCGCGACTATGACTGGTCGGTTGGCGACGGGGTCTGGCACTGGCGGGGCAGGCAGCTGGCGCTCGAGGGCCTGTCTGCCCCCGCGCTCGAGGGTCTTGCGCAGTTCGGCAATGCCGCCGGCGTGCTGGCCCTTCTCGAGGCGGCCGGTTTCGAGGGCTTGCTCGAAAAGGACAGAGTCAACCGCGCGCTCGGGTCGCTGTCCGTCGCGGGGCGGATGCAGCGCGTCATCAGCGATCGGCGGTGGCTGCTCGACGTGGCGCACAACCCGGCGGCCGCCGAGGCGCTGGCCGCGGCGCTCGGGAGCGCTACTCCGGAGGGCAGGACCGTGGCCATCGTCGGCATGCGTGACGATAAGGACGTGGACGGCCTCGTGGCTGTACTCGCCCCGCACGTCGACGCCTGGATCGGCGTTCAGCTCGACGACGCGCGATCCTTCGACGTTCGCGAACTCGCAAGGCGGGTGGCCAATGCGTCGGGCAAGGCTTGTCTCGAGACGCCGACGGTCGAGGCGGCACTCGAGGCTGCCCGAGCGTCCAGCGGCTCCGATGACCGGGTGGTGGTTACGGGTTCCTTCTACCTGGTCGGGCCCGCGCTCGGGGCGCTTGGTCTATAATCGCGACGCTGGGCCGCAAACACTATGGACAGAGCATTGAAAGAACGGATCATCGGCGCGATCGTCCTCGTTGCCGTCGTCGTTCTCGTCGTACCGGTATTCCTTGACGGTCCGCCGGCGGATGGCGGGACGGTGACCGAGCGCGTGCCGCTTCCCGGACAGTCGGACCAGACCATGCAGACGGTCGTGCTCAATCGAGATCGGGACGCACCGGTACCGTCGCCGACCGCGGAAGCCGTCGAACGCCCGTCGCCCCGGGCGACGGCCGTCGCGAAGGACGCGGGCCCGGAGCAGCAAAGCGCCGCCCCGCCGGTGGCGCCGGCGCCGGCCGCCGCGTCCGAGCCGGAACCGGCCGGTACGAGCAACGAACCCGCCCCGGCTCCGGCAGCATCGAGCACGGGCATGTGGGCCGTGCAGCTCGGCAGCTTTTCCCGACAAGACAACGCCGAGAAACTCGCCGCAGGGCTTCGCAAGCAGGGCTTCGCGGCTTTCCTGAGCCAGGTCGATGCCGATTCCGGGCAGCTGCATCGCGTTCGTATAGGACCGCAAAAGGACCGCGAGGCGGCCGAGGCGATGGCCGCGCGGCTCGCCGCCGCCGGGCACGCGGGGCAGGTGGTTCCGCATCCTTGATCTGCTAGAATTCGCGTCTGCGGCTCTGCCGCTGCGAGAATCGCGCCGACTTGAGTCCCCATGCCGTACATCGACATCATTATCGCTGCCGCGATACTCATCTCAATCGTCGTGGGATTCGTCCGCGGCCTCATCAAGGAAGGTATCTCCGTCGCCGCGCTCGTGCTGGCCATCTGGGCGGCACTGTATCTCGGGCCGTCGGTGGGCGATCTCGCCGAAAGCTGGCTGAGTTCGGAAGGCATGCAGGTCTGGTTCGGGCGCATACTCGTCTTTTCGATCATCCTGTCGCTGGGCGGCATTGCGAGCTGGGGTCTGTCGAAGCTGATCCGCATGTCGGCATTGAACGGCGTCGATCGTTTCGCCGGCTCGGTGTTCGGTCTGTTGCGCGGCGTCCTGCTGGTCGCCCTGTTCATACTCGGCGGGCGCTATGCGGGATTCGCGTCGGACTTCTGGTGGACCGACTCCTTCATGATTCGTCACGTCGGTGTCGTGGCCGATTGGGTCGAGGAAATGGCGCCGCTCGGCCTGGATGCGATTACTCCCGATGAGCCAATCGAGTCGTTGCCCATCAACGTACCGGAGGTACTCAAGTAGCTATGTGCGGAGTTGTCGGAATCGTCAGCCACTCGCCGGTCAACCAGGCGCTGTATGACGCGCTGACGGTCATGCAGCATCGCGGCCAGGATGCCGCGGGCATCGTGACCTGGGGCGAAAACGGTCTGCGGCAGAGGCGCAGCAACGGTCTCGTGCGGGACGTGTTCCGCCATCGCCATATGCTGAGGCTCACCGGAAACGTGGGTATCGCACACAATCGTTATCCAACGGCCGGCGGTGCGCGTTCCGCGGAAGCGCAGCCGTTCTACGTCAATTCCCCGTACGGCATCTGCCTCGGCCACAACGGCAACCTCACGAATCACGACGAACTCAACGACCTTCTGGTCAACGAAGACCGCCGCCACTTGAGCACCGACTCGGATTCCGAGGTGCTGCTGAACGTGTTCGCCCACGAGCTGCACGTCCGCGCCAACGGCGGACCCACCCCGGAACAGGTGTTCGGTGCGGTCGAAGCCGTGCATGCGCGCTGCAAGGGCGGCTACGCCGTGGTCGCGATGATCGTCGGCTACGGGGTCGTCGCGTTTCGCGACCCCAACGGCATTCGTCCGCTGGTCCTCGGCGGTCGGGACGGCGACCTCGGCATGGACTACATGGTCGCGTCAGAGAGCGTCGCGCTCGACGTGCTTCAATTCGAGCGTCTGCGGGACGTGCAGCCCGGCGAGTGCGTGCTCATCGAGAACGACGGGCGACTGCACAGCCGGGAATTCCCGGGCGAGGTCAAGCACACGCCGTGCATATTCGAGTACGTCTACTTCGCGCGTCCCGACTCGATAGTCGATGATATCTCCGTCTACAAGGCACGGCTCCGCATGGGCGAGGAGCTGGCGGGCAAGATCGTCCGCGAGTTTCCCGATCACGATATCGATGTCGTCATTCCGATTCCGGATACGAGCCGTACGTCGGCGCTGCAGGTTGCCTACCACCTGGGTGTCAAGTACCGCGAGGGTTTCATCAAGAACCGCTACATCGGCCGGACCTTCATCATGCCCGGTCAGGCGGAACGAACGAAGTCGGTGCGACAGAAACTCAACGCGATCGAGCTCGAGTTTCGCAACAAGAACGTCCTGCTGGTTGACGATTCGATAGTTCGCGGGACGACCTCGCGACAGATCATCCGTCTGGCCCGTGAAGCCGGCGCGAAGAAGGTCTATTTCGCATCGGCCGCGCCGCCGGTTCGTCACCCGAACGTCTACGGCATCGACATGCCGGCGGCATCCGAGCTCGTGGCGAACGGCCGCACGCTCGAGGAGGTCGAGACGGCCATCGGCGCCGATCGCCTCATTTACCAGGACCTGCACGGGCTGATTCGTTCGGTTCGCCACGATCATTCGAAGATCACCGAGTTCGATACCTCGTGCTTTTCGGGAGAATACGTGACCGGCGACGTCACCGCTGAGTACCTCGATGAGCTGGAGAGACGCCGCAACGACGCGGCCAAACAGGCGCGAGACGGGAATCAAAAGAGCCTGAAGCCTGCCATCGGCATGTGAGCGTGGATGCAAAGCGGCGCGGACTCGCGATTCCGGCATCACTGGTAGCGCGCGACGTCGCACCTCCGAAATGAGTATCAAGGTCATGATCATCGACAGCCAGGCCGACTTTCGGTCCCTGCTGATGCACCATGTCACGACCCACTGGCCCGACGCGACGATCCTTGCCTACGACCCCGTGGAGGCCGGGCAGCTTTCCGACGGCTTTGCCGGTGCCGACAACGACATCGTCTTACTCGGCAACAAGCTCGGTGAATACGAGGGGCTCGACGTTCTGACGCGTTTCCGGACGCAGGAACGCTTCCCGCCCATCGGCTATTTCGGCGACGAAGACGAGCGGACGTCGATCGAGGCGGCGGGTGCGGCGGCCTTTTTCCCGCGCGAGAAAATCCGCCACGATGCGCTCATCGTTCGCCTGAGTGACATGCTCGAGATGCGCGGGCGAAGGGCGAGCACGGGATCGCTGTTCGTCGGCGATCGGGCCATCGGCATACAGCCGCTGATCCGCGGCTATCGATTCATACGCAAACTCGCGGTGTCGGGGCACTCCGCCGTGTACCTGTGCGAGCGAGACTCGGACGGCATCAAAGTCGTGCTCAAGGTCATGCAACAGGTCTCCGACACGACCGATGCCATCGGCGCTTTCGACCGCTTCCTGCAGGAATACGAACTGATCGCCGAACTCGATCATCCGAACATCGTCCACATCTACGACCTCGGCGTCGCGGACGATCACGCGCACATCGTGATGGAGTACCTGGGCGGCGGCGACCTCAAGCGGCGCATCAGGGACGGCATCGACGAGGCCGACGCCGTGAGCTATCTTCGCCAGATCGCGAGTGCGCTCGGCGAGATTCACAAGGTCGGCGTGCTGCACCGGGATCTCAAGCCGGGCAATATCATGCTGCGCGACGACGGCTCGATCGGTTTGATCGATTTCGGTCTCGCAAAGCGTTTGCGCCTGAAAATGGCCCTGACCGGCAGCGGTGAGATCTTCGGCACGCCCTACTACATGAGCCCCGAGCAGGGCCACGGCGACGCCGTCGATGCGCGCAGCGATATCTACAGTCTCGGCATTATCTTCTACGAGATGCTGACGGGCGAGAAGCCGTTCCAGGCGGACACCGCGATGGGAATCATCTACAAGCATGCCAAGGCGCGACTACCGAAGCTGCCGGTCACGCATGCGAAACATCAGCGGCTGCTCGACAGCATGCTCGCGAAGCAACCGGCCGACCGTCCGCAGATCGTCGACCAGGTGCTGGACGCACTATGAACGTGCCGGCGCCGATACGCGATTTCCTGTCCGTCGAGACGCCGACGTCGTGGGTGAACTCGGCAGTCGAGCGGGTGCCCGAACTGCTGCTCGACCACGCCAACTGCGAACTCAAGGCCGCATCGACCGCCCTCGGGCTGATTTACCGCTATCCCGAACGCGGCGCGCTCGCCGACCGGATGTCACGACTCGCGCGCGAGGAGCTCAGGCATTTCGAGCAGGTTCGAAAGATCATGCGCGAATTCGATATCCCGTTCGAACGCTTGAGCGCTTCGCGCTACGCCGGCCGGCTCAAGGAAGCCGTTCGCGAGCGAGAGCCTGAACGCCTGCTTGACGTGCTTCTCGTCGGCGCCATCATCGAGGCGCGCTCCTGCGAGCGCTTCGCCGCCGTGGCGCCCAGGCTTCCCGACGCACTCGGCCGCTTTTACCTCGGACTGCTGAGTTCGGAGGCGAGGCACTTCGAGCACTATCTTGCCTTCGCGAGATCCGAGACCGGGGCAAGCGACGCCGACGTCGAGCTTCGGGTTGCCGAGCTGCTGGCGATCGAGGCGTCGCTCGTCACCGGGCCGGACCCCGAATTCCGGTTCCACTCCGGCGCCCCGGCCGGCTTCAGTCGCCCGCGACTCGCCGCATCGACTTGATCACGACATTCTCCGCGGGTGCATCGGGAAAGCCGGCCCGAGCCTCTTTCTCGACCGTCGCTATCGCATCGACCGTGTCCATGCCCTCGATGACGAAGCCGAACACCGTGTAACCCCAGCGACCCTGAGACGCCTGCGGGTCCAGCCGCTGGTTGTCGGCGACGTTGATATAAAACTGCGAACTGGCGGAGTGCGGGTCGCTGGTCCGCGCCATCGCGATCGAGCCGCGCCGGTTGCTCAGGGAATTGCGCGACTCGTTCTGAAGCCGGACGTCGTCTTCGCGCTCCTCGAAGTCGCTCGTGTAGCCGCCGCCCTGGATCATGAAACCTTCGATGACGCGGTGGAATACAAGCCCGTCGTAAAAGCCGTCGTCGACCAACTCCACGAAATGCGCGACGGTCTCCGGCGCCTGGTACGTCGACAGCTCGAGCGTGAAATCTCCGGCGCTGGTTTCCACCTCGATCCTCGGGTGCGACGGAAGTGACTCCTGGCCTGCGGCAAGCGGCCCGAGCAGGGCCAGCGTCAGGGCGAGCGGGGCGGATTTCATCGTAGGCAATCCTTCATGGTGCATTCGAAAGTCCGGAACGATAGCAAACCTGGACCGTACGCTGTAGCGGCTGGCCCGGGACAACGGCGCTGATCCGCAGCTGCCACCGATGCCCGTGCGAATCGCTGGCAGACGCGGGCTAAGTCGTTGACGCAGTTAGGGGGCCGCCGTATCATGCGCTCCGCGCGTGTCCCGGATAGCCGTATGGCTCCGCGACGCGTCCTCTGATGGCGGGGCATGGCGCAGTCTGGTAGCGCATCTGCTTTGGGAGCAGAGGGTCGGCGGTTCGAATCCGTCTGCCCCGACCAGGAGGACAAGGCGAGCCCGAACGACGTTTAGCGCCCGTAGCTCAACCGGATAGAGCATCGGCCTTCTAAGCCGAGGGTTGCAGGTTCGAGTCCTGCCGGGCGCGCCATCGAGGGAATTTTTGGTAGTCTAGTTCGTCGCAGTTTCAGTGGTGGGCGTAGCTCAGTTGGTAGAGCCCCGGGTTGTGATCCCGGTCGTCGTGGGTTCGAGTCCCATCGTCCACCCCATTATTTGTTGTTGATTGGAGACTATGCCTTCTCTCAACGGACCGGGATCGATTGTTTAATGCAATCCCGGTCGGTCTCGGCGAGAACGATCGATAGAAGGCGGAAACTGGGTCGCTCGAACCAGCCAGGGTTCGAGTCCCATCGTCCACCCCACTGCTGCGGTCCGGCTGCCGGACGCAGGGGCGCGGGCCTCTAGCTCAATTGGTAGAGCAGTGGACTCTTAATCCATTGGTTCGGGGTTCGAGTCCCCGGGGGCCCACCATTTATCGCCTGACCGGATCCTGGGCGTCACGATCCCGGACACCGCGCGATCAGGGCGCCAGCCGCTCGATCGTCCAGCTGTCGTCCTCCACGTGCGAGTACAGGAACCGGTCGTGCAGCCGGTTCGTTCGCCCTTGCCAGAACTCGATCGCCTCGGGCACGACGCGATAGCCGCCCCAGAACGACGGCAGCGGGACCTCGTTGTTCGCGAACTTCCGTTTCATTTTCTCGTATTGCATTTCGAGCAGGCTGCGCGATGAAACGACGCTGCTCTGCTCGGACACCCAGGCGCCGATCTGGCTGCCACGCGGACGCGTGGCGAAGTACTTGAGCGTCTCAGCGGTCGAAATCTTCGAGGCGCGGCCGTTGATTTTGAGCTGGCGCCCCAGTTCGCGCCAGAAGAACAGCATGCAGACCTCAGGGTTTCCCTCGATATCGGTGGCCTTGTTGCTCGAGTAGTTCGTGAAGAACACAAAGCCGCGTTCGTCGAAAGTCTTCAATAGCACGGTTCGCGACGTCGGCCGGCCTTCCGCATCGACCGTGCTGAGGGCCAGGCCGTTGGGCTCGAGCGGCACGTGCTCGCAGGCTTCCGTGAACCAGCGTTCGAACTGCACGAACGGATTCCTGTCAAGATCGTCGCGGCTCAAGGCGCGGTCCTCTTTTGACCGCCTGAGATCGAATACGTCCATGCCTCAATCGTGGCCGAATCGAGGACGGCGGGCAACCGCGCGGGCGGCTCAGACGATGCCGAGTTCCCGTATCAGAAAGATCTCGGCCGCCCTGGCGCCGGATTCGCCGCGGAAGCCCTCGCCCAGCAGCATCTCGTTGGCATCGCGGTCGACGGCCGAGATGCGGTAGTACACGGTGTGCTTGCCGCCCGACTGGGTCTGCATGCCGCTGGCCTTCTCGAGGCGATGAACGTCGCCGACCTGCATTTCGCGACTGCTGAGGCGAATCCCCAGGAGGCGTCGGATCGAGCGGATCGTGTTGCCCTCGCGGCTCACTTCAAGCGATTTGAACATCATGTAGAACGCGAGCGCGGCGACGATGGCGCCGACGCCGCCGAACACCAGGCCGAACATCAGCCGGCCTTCCTCGAGCGCAATCCAGCCGCCGGCGTAGGCGAACGCGATACCGACCAGCATGCCGATCGAGTTCGACATCAGGTTGCGGCCCATCGGATACACGAGTCGCTTGCCCATGCCCTCGCTGCTCACTCGCACGATGTCGCGAATGGCCTGTTCCTGCACCGAGTCGCCGATCGCATTCGATGCCCGCGCGCTCCTGTCGCTCAGCCGCCGCGAGCGTTCGGCGGTCGGATAGACGGGGATCTCGAAGTCGCGATCGAGATCCGTCCCGTCGAGCTCGGCACTCAGGTTCAGGCGCCACAGGGTGTAGGTATCGCCCAAGGGTGCGGCGTCCGAGGCATCCAGGCCTTCCGGCACGTCGAAGCGGAACGAAAGGCGCGTGCCGCGCATCGACGGCTCCGCGTGCGCGCAGAGTTCGTCCTGCCACAGGGCCCGCTCCTTGCGGCGGCGATTCTTGCCGCTGCCGGACACATAGCTCGATATGTTCGTAAGCGTGAGCCTGAACGGAGTGGCGGACGAATAGGGCAAGGGCAGGTCGATGCTTCCGCCGACATGGCCGCCGATCGAGCCGGGAAACGGATCGAGGACGACGGGCGTTCGGCCGAAGCGACGCCACTCGAGCGTGCGTCGGATCGCCCAGTAGAGGAGGCCCATACCGACGATCGGGAACAGCAGGCCGACCAGTGCGACATAATTCTGCCTGTTCGTAACTTCGTCGTAGAGCAGGAACGGCAGAGGCGCCGAAACCGCGTTCCAGAAGCCCGCAAATATCCAGGCGCCCCACATCGCGGCTTTCGAGCCCGAGAGAATCTCACCGCTCTGCCAGTCGTCGTTCATGAGCCAGGGTGCGTCGACGAAGCGCGGCTCGGTCCGGTCCTTTTCGGCGGGCGTTCGCCAGGCGGCAATCAGGAGGCCTAGGCCCACGCCGCCGAAAACGAACACGAAGATCGATTTGAAGCCGACCAGGCCCCAGCGCAGCGTGCGATCGACGATGGACTGGCCGGGGTCGTCGGGATTGACGTACACCGTGATCGGTTCGTTGCGGGACAGGCTCTCCGAAAGCCGCCGGCCAAGCAGCTGCTGGTGGTCGCCGATATTGTCGCCGCCGCCGCTCAACGCGACCCGGTCGCCCGTGTAGACCTGCATGTTGAATCGGTAGCGATACGAGGCGTAGGCCTCGTAGGTGTCGGAGTCGTCGCCGCGATGGGTTTCGTAGCCGGCCGCGAGGAGCGTCGCTTGTGTCGGGATCCAGGCAGACACGCGCGATGCGTCGAAGAGCATCGTGCCGACCGAGTACAGCATGACCACGCCGACGCCAAAGAACGGCAGCGCGAACAGCGATATGAACAGGCGGGACTTCATCTTTGGTACCCGGCGTTGACAGAGAATGACCAGCGTTTTCAACATCCTAGGGGAATTGCGGCCGCGCGTACGTGATCCCTGTCGGAGAATGCCCAGTGAATCGCATGCCGCGCCCCTGGCCGGTTCAGGCTTCGAGTCTGCGGCCGGCTTCGAGACTCCTACGCCCCGAAACTTTGCGTTATAATTTCCGGCTGGACGGGAACGACGCTTGCGTACCGTGCCGGGACGGCGAAAGTGGCGGAATTGGTAGACGCGCTGGATTTAGGTTCCAGTGGGGCAACCCGTGAGAGTTCGAGTCTCTCCTTTCGCACCGGGCGCTTCCCGTTGCGAAGTCCCCGGTAAGCCATTGAAATAAAACTAATTGTCGGCCTTTTCGGGCCGTAATCGACGCTGATCCCGAACGGATCGGCGTCGGCGTTTTAAAGGACAACGAAAAATGCAGGTCACGGTTGAGTCGACGGGTACCCTGGAGCGCAAGCTGCGCGTGGAGCTGCCCGCCGAGCGCATCGAGAAAGAGGTCAACACCCGGCTTCGGTCGGTCGGCAAGACGGCCAAGATTCACGGCTTCAGGCCGGGCAAGGTCCCGCCCAGAGTCGTCAAGCAGCGCTACGGCAAGCAGATTCGCCGGGAGGTCCTGTCCGAGCTGATGCAGACGAGCTACTCCGACGCCATCATGCAGGAAAACCTGAATCCGGCCGGCCAGCCGAGTATCGAGCCCGAGAATGAAGGTGAGGGCGATTCGTTCACCTATGTCGCGACCCTGGAGGTCATGCCCGAGGTCGAGCTCAAGGACCTCGACAAACTTGCTGTCGACAAGCCCGACGTCACCATCGGCGAAGCGGATCTCGACGACATGATCGAGAAGCTCAGGCACCAGAAGGCCACCTGGACGCCCGTCGACCGCGACAGCAAGGTCGGCGATCGAGTGACCTGCGACTTCAACGGCACGCTCGACGGCGAGGCCATCGACGGCGGTCAGGGCAGTAACGTGCCGGTCGTCCTCGGCCAGGGACAGATGCTCCCCGACTTCGAAAAGGGGCTCACCAAGGTCACCGCGGGCGACCAAAAGTCCTTCAAGGTCAGGTTCCCCAAGGACTACCAGGCCGAGGACCTTCAGGGCAGGGCTGTCGACTTCGCAGTCGTCGTGCACAGCGTGGAGGAAATGACCCTCCCCGACGTCGACGACGAGTTTGCGAAGATGTTCGGTGTCGAGGAGGGCGGCATCGAGCAGTTCAAGGCGGACGTTCGCGACAACATGGAGCACGAGGCGGCCGACAAGGTTCGCGGCGACGTACGCGACCAGCTGATGAATGCGCTGGTCGAGGCCAATCCTATCGAAATCCCGAATACGCTGAAGCACCAGGAAATGCATGCGATGCAGCACGATGCGATGCGCCGGCTCGGCATCGAGGACCACGAGCAGGCGCCGCCGCTCGAGAACTTCGCCGAGCAGGCGGAAAAGCGCGTCAAGCTCGGCCTCCTCATTCGACAGGTGATCGCGGACAACGGGATTAAGTTGGATCGGGACGGGCTCAGGTCCCACGTCGAGGGCATGGTTACCGGGTATGAGAACCCCGACGAGATGGTTGAAATGTACATGAACAACCCGCAGATAGTGCAGCAGATTGAGCCCATTGCACTCGAGCAGAAGGCAGTAGACTGGCTGCTCGAGAATGGTAAGGTCAAAACGAAGAAAGTCGCGTTCACGGACTACATGAATTCGTGAGAGACTAGTGACTCAGGACACTAGCTTCCCCGAATCCGTCGGAAACAGGTACACAAAGACTATGAGTGCAACCGCATTGAATCTCGTCCCGATGGTCGTCGAGCAAACCGCTCGCGGCGAGCGCTCCTACGATATCTATTCGCGCCTGCTCAAGGAACGCGTCGTGTTCATCGTCGGACCGGTCGAGGACCACATGGCCAACCTGATCGTTGCCCAGCTACTGTTCCTCGAGTCCGAGAACGCGGACAAGGACATTCACCTTTACATCAACTCGCCGGGCGGCGCCGTTACCGCCGGTCTGTCGATTTACGACACGATGCAGTTCATCAACTGTGACGTGTCGACGATCTGCGTGGGCCAGGCGGCCAGCATGGGCGCGCTGTTGCTCGCTGGCGGCACGGAAGGCAAGCGTTTCGCATTGCCGCATTCGCGCATCATGGTTCACCAGCCGTCCGCCGGCTACCAGGGCCAGGCGACCGACATCAGCATTCACGCCAACGAGGTGCTGGCGCTCAAGGAGCGTTTGAACAAAATCATGGCCAAACACACCGGCCAGACTGTCAAGAAGATCGAACAGGATCTGGAGCGGGACCGCTTCATGAGCGCCGATGCGGCCGTCGAATACGGAATTGTCGACACCGTGCTCGCCGAGCGCACCGAGATGCGTGACGAAAACGCGGACTGATTGCCGTCGGACCCGGTCCGGCAGAGACTCTCCCGGAGGAGCTGTTTTTCGCCAGAGTCTCCATGTTTTCAACCGCTTAAGCGTACCCAAGTCTCGTTATGGCACGGTGTGCTTTGCACGCCCGATAGCTGCGTGATATATACACTCTCAGTCGTAACAGACTGAATTTTTAGGAACTGAGGCTGATCCTGCATGAGCGACGATACCCGCGGTAAGAACGAAGAAGGAAAACTTCTGTACTGTTCTTTTTGCGGCAAAAGCCAACACGAAGTCCGCAAACTCATCGCGGGCCCTTCGGTCTTCATCTGCGACGAGTGCGTCGAGCTCTGCAACGACATCATCCGTGAGGAACTCGAGGACGCCAGCGAGCCCGGCCGCGACAAGCTGCCGAAGCCGCAGGAGATCAACGAGATCCTCGATGAGTACGTCATCGGCCAGTCGCGGGCGAAGAAAGTCCTGTCCGTCGCGGTCTACAATCACTACAAGCGGCTGAACGACCGCCTGGACGAACGCTCGAAGGACGATATCGAGCTCGCCAAGTCCAACATCCTCCTGATCGGCCCGACCGGCTGCGGCAAGACGCTCCTGGCCGAAACACTCGCGCGGCTGCTCAACGTGCCGTTCACGATTGCCGATGCCACGACGCTGACCGAGGCCGGCTACGTCGGCGAAGACGTCGAGAACATCATTCAGAAGCTGTTGCAGAAGTGCGACTACGACGTCGACAAAGCGCAGACCGGAATCGTCTACATCGATGAGATCGACAAGATCTCGCGCAAGTCGGACAACCCGTCGATCACGCGCGACGTGTCGGGCGAAGGCGTACAGCAGGCACTCCTGAAGCTGATCGAGGGCACCATCGCCTCGGTACCGCCACAGGGTGGCCGCAAGCATCCGCAGCAGGAGTTCCTGCAGGTCGATACCGGCAACATCCTGTTCATCTGCGGCGGCGCGTTCGCCGGGCTCGACAAGATCATCCTGAACCGTTCGTCGAAGAGCGGGATCGGCTTCGTCGCCGAGGTCAAGACCAAGGAAGAGGAGCCGAACATCGGTGAGCTCTTGCACGACGTCGAGCCGGAAGACCTGATTCGCTACGGTCTGATCCCCGAGTTCGTGGGCCGTCTGCCGGTCGTCGCGACGCTCGAGGAACTCGACGAGGACGCGCTCGTCCAGATTCTGCTCGAGCCGAAGAACGCGCTGACCAAACAGTATCGCAAGCTGTTCGACATGGAAGGCGTGGAACTCGAATTCCGCGACGACGCCCTGAGGGCCGTGGCGCAGAAGGCCATGGAGCGCAAGACTGGCGCACGTGGCCTGCGGACGATCCTCGAGAACGTGCTGCTGGACACGATGTACGATCTGCCTTCGGCGACAACGGCCAGGAAAGTCGTCGTCGACGAGGCCGTCGTGACGGGCGAGACCGCGCCGTACGTTATCTACGAGTCCGATGAGTCGCCGACCGTCAATATCGAGCAGCCGCCGAGACCGACCGGTTCTGACGGGGCCTGATGCCCGGCTGACACGGCGGGACTCGCGTGTCCTCTACCAGCTTGAACTCACGGTTTTCGGACACACGTCCGAAGGCATCGCCCACTATTAGGAAATCCACGTGACGGAAGACAACCAGACCAGTCCCACCGAGCCGGAGTACGAAGATTCCGGCATCCCGGTATTGCCGCTGCGCGACGTCGTCGTCTATCCGCACATGGTAATTCCGCTGTTCGTCGGGCGCGAAAAGTCGATCGTCGCGCTGGACAGGGCCATGAACGCCGGCAAGCGCATCCTGTTGGTCGCTCAGAAGAAGGCCGATCTGGACGATCCGCAGCCGGGCGACCTGTACGAGGTCGGTACGCTCGCGACGATCCTGCAGCTCCTGAAGCTGCCCGATGGCACGGTCAAGGTGCTGGTCGAGGGCGGCGAGCGGGCGCTCGTCGACAGCATCGACGTCGCGGATCACTTCAGCGCCGCGATCACGCTGCTGAACGAGGAAGACCGGCACGACGAACGGGAAATCGACGTCCTGGTACGGTCGATCATCACGCAGTTCGAGCAGTACGTGAAGCTCAACAAGAAGGTGCCGCCCGAGATCCTGACCTCGCTGTCGGGAATCGACGAACCCGGACGGCTGGCCGATACCGTCGCGGCTCACATGGCGCTCAAGCTGTCCGAGAAGCAGCGCATCCTGGAGATCCAGGATGTCAAGACGCGTCTCGAACAGATCTTAGGAATCATCGAGGGCGAGATCGACGTCCTGCAGATCGAGAAGCGCATCCGCGGCCGCGTCAAGCAGCAGATGGAGAAGAGCCAGCGCGAGTACTACCTGAACGAGCAGATGAAGGCCATTCAGAAAGAACTCGGCGAAATGGAGGATGCGCCGAACGAGCTCGCGGACCTCGAAGCGAAGATCGAGAAGGCCGGCATGTCCGAGGAAGCCAGGGAGAAGGCCACGGCGGAACTCAACAAGCTCAAGCTCATGTCGCCGATGTCGGCCGAGGCCACGGTGGTGCGCAACTACATCGACTGGCTGTTGAAGGCGCCCTGGAAGAAGCGCAGCAAGGTGTTGAAGGACCTGAAACGCGCCGAGGAGGTTCTCGAGGAGGACCACTACGGTCTCGACAAGGTCAAGGAACGCATCCTCGAGTATCTCGCGGTGCAGCAGCGCGTCAAGCGCCTCAAGGGGCCGATTCTGTGTCTCGTAGGGCCCCCCGGCGTCGGCAAGACGTCGCTCGGCCAGTCGATCGCCCGCTCGACGAACCGCAAGTTCGTGCGCATGTCCCTGGGCGGCGTGCGTGACGAGGCGGAAATCCGCGGCCACCGGCGCACCTACATCGGTTCGATGCCGGGCAAGATCATCCAGAACCTCGGCAAGACGGGCGTGCGCAACCCGCTGTTTCTGCTAGACGAAGTGGACAAGATGGCGATGGACTTCCGCGGCGATCCGTCGTCGGCGCTACTTGAGGTGCTCGACCCGGAACAGAACTCGACCTTTGCCGATCATTATCTCGAGGTCGATTTCGATCTGTCCGATGTCATGTTCGTTTGCACCGCAAACAGCCTGAACATTCCCGCGCCGCTGCTCGACCGCATGGAGGTCATTCGCATCCCGGGCTATACCGAGGACGAGAAGCTCAACATCGCGACGCGCTACCTGATCCCGAAGCAGATGAAGGAAAACGGCCTGGAGGAAGACGAGCTCCGGATTACCGAGCCGGCTGTTCGCGACATTATCCAGCACTACACGCGCGAGTCGGGCGTCCGCAATCTCGAACGCGAGATTTCCAAGATCTGCCGCAAGGTCGTCAAGATGCTGCTGCTCAAGCCGCGCAAGGGCCGCGTGACCGTCACCCCCAAGAACATCGAGAAATATCTCGGCGTTCGCCAGTTCCGCTTCGGCCGGGCCGAGGAAAACGATCAGGTCGGCCAGGTGACGGGCCTCGCGTGGACCGAGGTTGGCGGCGAACTCCTGACGATCGAAGCGGCCGTCGTGCCGGGCAAGGGCAAGCTCACACATACGGGCCAGCTGGGCGACGTCATGGCGGAGTCGATCCAGGCGGCCATGACCGTCGTTCGCAGCCGTCAGGGCGTGCTCGGGATTGAGCCCGAGTTTCACCAGAAGCTCGACGTGCACATCCACGTGCCCGAAGGCGCAACGCCGAAGGACGGGCCCAGTGCGGGAGTCGGCATGTGCACGGCACTGGTATCGGCGCTGACGGAAATCCCGGTCCGCAGCGACGTGGCCATGACGGGCGAGATCACGCTGCGTGGCGAGGTCCTGCCGATCGGGGGGCTCAAGGAAAAGCTTCTGGCGGCCCACCGTGGCGGCGTCACGACGGTCCTGATACCGAGCGACAACGAAAAGGATCTGGCGGAAATTCCTAAGAACATCAAAGACAAGTTGACGATTGTTCCGGTGAAATGGATCGACCAGGTACTCGAGCACGCGTTGACGCACATGCCAATCCCCGAGTCCGCGACGGATGACGACAAGGGCGAGTCCAAACCGGCCGCCGACGAGTCGGAATCCAAGGAAGTTTCCCGACCGCACTAAATTCCTGAAACCCGCATGGTTGTGCGGAATTTGAATATGCTGAGGACGCTTGGTATAAGCATCGCAGTCATTGGTGGAAGCACGGAGCCACCGGTGGCGATTCAGCGGATTGCGACTCTTCACGAGAGCGCGCTGGATTGATTTCTTTCAACATCAATCAGCAAGGGTGAATGTATGAACAAGGGTGAACTGATAGATGCCGTGGCAGGCTCAGCAGGGCTGTCACGCGCCGACGCGACCAAAGCCGTCGACAGCGTTCTCGAGAGCATCACGAACACACTCAAGGCGGGCAGCTCGGTCTCGCTAGTGGGCTTCGGAACCTTCTCGGTCAAGGCTCGCGCCGCCCGCATGGGGCGCAACCCGAGAACGGGTGAGGCGATCCATATCGCGGCCAGTAATGTGCCCGGGTTTAAGGCTGGTAAAGCCTTGAAGGATGCCGTAAACTAGCGCGCCCTTCGGGGCTGGACAGCACCGAAAAGCCCGTCGCTACGGGCTTTTTGGCGTTTTAATCGCCTTGTCAGGCGACGCGTGCCAGGCGGTGAGAGCCGGCGGATGCGGGAACATCGGGTGCTTAGCTCAGCTGGTAGAGCATCGCCCTTACAAGGCGAGGGTCGGCGGTTCGATCCCGTCAGCACCCACCAGATTTGGGAGTGGTAGTTCAGTTGGTTAGAATACCGGCCTGTCACGCCGGGGGTCGCGGGTTCGAGTCCCGTCCACTCCGCCAGTAGCAACGCAAAGGGGGCCTTCGGGCCCCTTTTGTCATTTCTGCGAGCGGCCTCGCGGCGATTGGATTAGCGCCGCCAAAACAGTAGAATCCTCGCCCACTTCCGATCACCGACGCCCGTTTACCATGCTGCAAGACATCCGCGAGAAATTCACGGGTACGTTCGCCATCGTCCTGCTTGCGATGATCGGCCTGTCGTTCGTGTTCTTCGGTCTCAACTACAGCTTCATAGGGTCGAGCTACGCCGCCAAGGTCGATGGTGAGCAAATCAACCCGGCGCTGTTCGAGCAGCGATTCGGCGAGGCGATGCAGGCGAACCCGCAGCTCGCGACCATCGATGGCCCGCTGCGCGTCCAGGTTCGCCGCCAGCTGCTCGACCAGCTCATCGTCGAGCAGCTGATAGAAAGCTACCTGAACGAGCACGGCTACCGGATCAGCGACGAGCAGGTCATGGATGCCGTTCGCGACGAGCCGCAGTTTCAGAAGGATGGACGCTTCGATCTGGAGACCTACCGCAGCTTCCTCGCCGAGCGCGGTATCGATCCGACGTTTTTCGAGGAGTCTCAGCGGCAGCGGCTTCGTCAGCAGCAGCTACAGCTTTCGATCGCGGCCACGGCTCTCGTCACCCCGGCCGAGTATCGCCGCTATCTGAACCTGTTCGCCGAGCAGCGCGTCGCGACCGTCGCGTCGCTCGAGCCCGCGGACGTCGACGCGGCCATCGAGATCGACGACGCGGCCATCGAGGCCTACTACGAGTCCAATGCACCGCTCTACGAGCTGCCGGACTCGGCCGATATCGAATACATCGAGCTCAAGCGGAGCAAGATCGCCGACGAGATCGCGGTCAGCGAGGCAACGCTCGCGAGCTACTACGAGGACAACAAGCGACGCTATCTGCAGGACGAACAACGCCGTGCGCGGCATATCCTGATCCTGTCGGGCGATGACGAGGATGCTGCCGAGGCCGAGGCCGCGGCCATCCTGGCCAGGATTCGGGCTGGCGAATCCTTCGAGGAACTTGCTGCCGAACTGTCGGCCGACACGTTGACCGGTCCGCAGGGCGGCGATTTCGGAGCGCTCACGAGGGACCAGTACCAGGTCGAGCTTGCGAGTGAAATCTTCTCGATGTCCGAAGGCGAACTCGCCGGCCCCGTGCAGAGTGAATTCGGTTTTCACGTCCTGCGTCTGGACGAGATTCTCGAACCCGGACCGTTGCCGCTCGAGCAGGTGAGGTCGGAGCTGCTGGCAGAGCTGCGTGAGGAAGAAGTAGACGCGCGCTACCGCGAACTCGAGCGTAGCCTGTCCGACGCACTGTTCGACCTGACCGACATGCAGGCCATCGCGGATGCGACCGGCCTCGGCCTCGAGCGCGCCGAAGGAATCACCCGCACGGGTGGCGAGGCCATTGGCAGCAACCAGGCGGCACTCGACGCTATCTTCGACGAGCTCGTGTTGACCGGCGGACAGATTTCGGAGCTCGTCGAGCTGGACGCGGACACGACCGCGATTTTCAAGGTCGCCGACTACCGCCCAGCGGCACTGCAGCCGCTCGATTCCGTGCGAGACGAGGTTGCGGCCGCGCTGCGGGCACAGCGTGCCGATGAGCTCATGCGCGCGCGCGCCGAGTCGCTGATCGCGGCCGTCAACGGCGGTACGCCGTTCGCCGAGGCAGCCGCGGAAGCGGGCGTGGACGTTGCCGAGCCGCAGCTGTTTAGCCGCGGCGACACGTCGATCGACCCGACACTGTCGGCCGCCGTGTTCGCGGCCCGCAAGCCGTCCGCAGGCGACCCGGTGACGGGACGTGTGCGCACGGCGGACGGCGGTTACGCCGTTTACAGTGTCGACGCCGTCCTGCCCGGACGTCCCGAGTCGATCCCGCTGGCACAGCGCGATCAGGGCAAGCTGCAGCTCGCACAGCAGTCCGGTTTCGGTGACCTGCAGGCGTTCGTCAAGTCGCTCTACGACAGTGCCGATATCGTCATCAACGACGACATCGTGGCCGGTTCTGACCTGTTCTAGCAGCGTGCTCAAAAAGCCTCAGCCGGCACGACCCGCCCTGCCGGACGAAGACAGAGCCTCCGACAGGGTTCACCGCCATAGTGTCAACAGGCCGTAGCAGTCTGTTGAAAAACTGCGATTTTCAACCGCCTGCTAGACGCCCACGTTCGCTCATGGGCTTTTGGCCCCGGGGATAACATGCGAAAAATTCCGCTGCACTGGCAAATCATCGCGGCGCTGGCGCTGGCCATCGTCGTCGGCTTTGCCGTCAACCGATCCACGACGCCGGCCTCCACGCCGGGCCTGTTCGGGGTGCAGTTCGTGGCGATCTTCGGCTACATCGGCAAGCTGTTCCTGAACGCGCTGAAGATGATCATCGTGCCATTGATCACGTCGTCGATCATCGTCGGCGTTGCCGGCATCGGCAGCGGAGGCAAGCTCGGCAAGCTGGGTGGCAAGACCCTGCTGTTCTATGCGACGACCACGCTCGCGGCGATCATAGTCGGGCTTGTCGTCATCAACGCGATCGGCCCGGGTTACGCCGACGGCGAGCCGGTTCGAGAGATGCTGGCGCTCGATCAGCCCGTGGACGACATTCGATCTCGCGTCGAGGGGCGCGGCGCAGGCGACGTCGCTGAAGTCTTCCTGCGCATGGTCCCCGAGAACATCTTCCGTGCCGCCGCCGAAGGCCAGATGCTCGGCCTGATCTTCTTTTCGATCCTGTTCGGCTACTTCATGACCCATCTGTCGCACGAGTACGCCGAGCCCTTGTTCAGGTTCTGGAACGGCGTCTTCCAGGTCATGATGCGCATGACCGAGTGGATCATGCTGTTTGCGCCGATCGGCGTGTTCGGACTGGTTGCCAAGGTCGTCGCGGAAACCGGATTCGACGCGGCGGGTCCGCTGCTGCTGTTCGCATTCGCCGTGCTGCTCGCTCTGGCCATTCATGCGTTCGTCACGCTGCCCGTGCTGCTCAGGTTCGTCGGCCGCGTGCGTCCGCTCCAGGTTATCAAAGGCGTATCCCCGGCGATGCTGACGGCCTTTTCAACGGCTTCGTCGTCGGCGACGCTGCCAGTGACCATGGAATCGGTGGAAGAAAACCTGGGGGTCTCAAACGAGGTGTCGAGCTTCGTGCTGCCGCTCGGCGCGACCGTCAACATGAACGGAACGGCGCTCTACGAATGCGCCGCGGCGATGTTCCTCGCGCAGGCTTACGGTCTCGATCTCACCGTCGGGGTGCAGTTCACGATCGTCGTGATCGCGCTGTTGACGTCGATCGGCGTGGCCGGCGTGCCCTCGGCGTCGCTCGTCGCGATTGCCATAATCCTGTCCGCCGTCGGCCTGCCGATCGAAGCCATCGGTGTACTGCTCGTGTTCGATCGAATTCTCGATATGGCCCGCACCAGCATCAACATCTGGGGCGATGCGAGCTGCGCGACGATCGTCGCCCGGCTTCAAGGCGAATCGACCAAGGTCGCCATCGAGTAGCGATTGCTGGTCTGCCACGTCAATCTCGCGAAGGGATTTCGCGGCGGCGAACGCCAGGCGGAACTCCTGGTGCGCGAGCTTTCGCGGCGCGGGCATCCGCAGAGGCTGGTCATACGACGCGGCAACGAGCTTGGCCGCCGCTCTGCCGGAATCGATCGCCTCGAGATCGTCGAAGTCGCATCGAATCCCGTGGCCGCGGGGCTGGCGACGCGCGGCAGCAGCGTCGTGCAGATTCACGAGGGGCGCGGTGTGTACAGCGGGTGGCTGGCTTCGCTCGTGTACGGTATTCCCTATGTCATTACACGCCGTGTGCCGAACCCGCAGCGACCGTCATTCTTGAGGGATCGCGCGTATTACCGGGCCGGTTCGGTCGTCGCGCTGTCTCAGGCCGTCGCGCGTTCGATGACGCGCTACCGGGACATCGCGTTCGACATCATTCCCGATGCGCATGCGGCGCTGGCCGCGGATCCGGACACCGTAGCGTCGCTGCGCCGCCGTTACGCGGGCAGAACCGTTATCGGTCACGTCGGAGCGCTAGACCACAGCCACAAGGGGCAGGGGACGATAATCGAGGCGGCCCGGCTCGCTAAACACTCGCACCCGGACTGGCACTTCCTCCTGTGCGGCAGCGGCCGAGACGAGGCAACGTTCCGGGCGGCGATCGGCGATCTCGACAACATCGAGCTCACGGGCTTCGTCGACAATATCGGCGACTACTACTCGGCCTTCGACGTGTTCGTCTTCCCATCGCTCAAGGAGGCGATCGGTTCGGCGATGATTGACGCCATGTACTTCGGCCTTCCCGTCGTGGGCAGCGACGTGGATGGAATTCCCGAGTTCCTCGAGGACGGCGTCAACGGCCGGCTAATGCGGCCCGGCGACGCGCAGGGTCTCATCGCCGGGATCGAGAGTATTGTCGCAAGGCCTGATTTCGCCGCGGCAGTACGCGACGCCAATATCGCAAAGGCGGCGACGCTCGACGCGGCCGCGATGACTGATCGGTACGAAGCGGTCTACAAACGCATCCTGCGCGGTGACTCTGCTAACCGCTTCTAGTCGTCGTCGAACACCATTCCCATGATGTTGCAGCCGGCATCGACGAACGTCGTTTCGCCCGTAATGCCGCTGGCAAGATCCGAACAAAGGAACGCGGCCGCGTTGCCGACTTCCTCGATCGTAACGGTGCGCTTAAGCGGTGAGGCCTTCTCCGCGTAGCCGAGCATCTTGCGGAAACCGCCGATGCCGGCTGCGGCGAGCGTCTTGATGGCCCCGGCCGAAATCGCGTTGACGCGGACGCCCTCCGGACCCAGGTCGGCGGCCAGGAAACGCACGCAGGACTCGAGACTTGCCTTGGCCAGGCCCATGACGTTGTAGTTCGGTACGACCTGCACGGCCGCGTTATAGGTCAGCGCGAGAATGGCCGCGTCGCGGCCGGTCATCATGGGTCGGGCTGCCTTGGCGAGGGCGGCCAGGCTGTATGCAGAAATATCGTGCGATATCGCGTAGCCCTCGCGCGTGATCGACTCGGTGAATCCTCCCTCCAGCTGCTCACGCGGAGCGAAGCCGACTGAGTGGACGAGAACGTCGAGACCGTCCCAGTGCTTTCTGAGGGCCTCGAACACCGCGTCGATCTGCTCATCGCTCGTGACGTCGCAGGGGAACAGGCGCTCGGTGTCCTGGCCGAGCCGCTCGGCAAGCTTGGCGACCCTGCCCTTGAGCTTGTCGTTCTGGTAGGTAAAGGCGAGTTCGGCACCTTCGCGGGCGAACGCCTCCGCGATACCCGTGGCGATGGAACGATCGCTCGCAACGCCCACGATGAGGGCCCGTTTGCCGGCCATGAAGCCCATATTGATTCCCCGGTCAGCCTTGTGCAGATGGCGGTATCTTAACTCGACTGCTGCGTGACATCGACGTACATGGTGAGGCGCTGTCCGGGCCGAAGAATCGAACTCGCATCGAGGTTGTTCCAGCGCGTTAGCTGGCCAATGGACACCCGAAAACGCTTGGCAATCAGGTACAGAGAGTCGCCGTTTCTGACCGTGTAGTTCAGCCGCCGCGTCGTATTGCCGAGTGTCGTTGCCGGCGACACGCTGGGTGAATCGACGGCGCTCTCGTCATTGGTCCAGACGACGAGCCTGCGGCCGACCGACAGCGTATCGCCGGGCGCCATGCCGTTCCACGCGGCGAGCTTGCGAGTCGTGACGCCGTAACGGCGGCTGATCGTCCAGAAGCTCTCGCCGGACGCTACGACGTGTTCGAGCTTGTGCTCGGCCCGGCGCCGGTTCCGGGTGCGCTCGAGCCGCGCGTCGGCGCTCTGGCTGTATGCCGTCAGGGGCTTTTTCGAGACCGGGATCAGCAGGTAGTGGCCGGCACGAATCGTATTGCCGCGCAGCTGGTTCGATGCGCGGATCGAGGCAACGGAGGTGTGGTATTGCTCGGCGATCTCCGAAATCGTTTCGCCGCTCCTGACTCGGTGGCGCTGCCAGCGGACCCGCTCATCCGCGGGGACGTCGGCAAGCGCGGCCACGAAGTCGTCCGCGACGTCCGCGGGCAATACCAGGCTGTGCGGGCCGGCCGGGTCCGTGGACCAGCGGTTGTAGCCCGGATTGTACGCATAGAGTGTATCCACTTCGATGTCGGCGAGCTCGGCCGCGAGCGCCAGGTCGAGCTGCGACTCGATGTCGATCACGACGAACTGCGATTCGTCGACGAGCGTGGGCAATTCGATTCCGAAGGCTTCGGGATCGTTGACGATGTCAACCAGCGCGAGCAGCTTCGGCACGTAGGCGCGGGTTTCGCGCGGTACCTTGAGATTCCAGAAGTCGGTCGGCTTGCCCGCTTTTCGGTTTCTGCGCACCGAACGCAGGACGTTGCCTTCGCCGGAGTTGTAGGACGCGATTGCATTCAGCCAATCGCCGTCGTTGAGTTCGTGCAGATACTCGAGATAGTCGAGGGCGGCGCGGGTCGAATCGACGATGTCACGGCGGCCGTCGTACCACCAGTTCTGGCGAATGCCGAAGCGTCTCGCCGTGCCCGGGATCATCTGCCACAGGCCGGCCGCGCGGCCGTGCGAATAGGCAAACGGATCGTAGGCGCTCTCGACGATCGGCAGGAGGGCGAGCTCCATCGGCAAACCGCGCCGCTCGAGCTCGGCGCGTATGTGGGGCATGTAGCGCTGCGCTCGCGTGAACACCCGGTCGAGATAGTCGGGATGGCGCACGAACCAGTCTCGCTGCGCCTCGATGCGGCGATTGTCGTCGTAGTCGAGGACGAAGCTCTCGCGCAGTTCTTCGAGCAGGTCCGGAGGGCCGGGAGGCACCCAGACCGGTATTTCACGCCGGGTGTGCCGTACCTCGACGGGCGTGAGCCGCGGCGTGACGCTGAGCCGGATCTCCTCGATGGGCTCGTCTGCGTGCAGGAAGGGTACGGATTCGCAGGCGCCGAGCGTCACCGATGCGACGCCGAGCACGCCAAGGCGGCATAAACTCTGTAGTATTCTTCGGGGTAGGCTCTGCATCGGGCTCATCGTACTGAGACTTTTATGTTACGCAAGTGGACAGATCACGCTGCGAGCGAGTGGCTCGCGACGCCGCTCGGCGAGTCGCTGTTGACGCAGGAGGCGCGGGTCGTCGAGGAGGCGCTGGACGGCATATTCGGCGAGGAGTGCCTGCAAATCGGCCTCTGGGGCGATGCGCGCGCGTTCCTGCGCTACTCGCGAACCCAGCGTGCGGCGCTGATCGCGGACACGCTGCCGGACGACGCGGCCGCGACGGCATCGGTATTCGGCGAGCCGCACAAGCTGCCGGTGCAGGACGATTCCGTGGACTGTGTGTTGCTGCCGCACACGCTGGACTACTCTGACCGGCCGCACGCGATTCTGCGCGAAGTGCACCGGGTCCTGCGGCCCAACGGCCACGTCGTCCTGCTCGGGTTCCGGCCCGGCGGGCTCTGGGGGTTGCGGCGCCTGGTTCCCGGCGCTGGACTGCCGCCGGGCGCCGATCACATGATCTCGGACCGGAGGCTGTCTGACTGGCTCAAGGTACTCGACATGCGCATCCAGGCGCTGAGCGGCTATTTCTTCCGCTGGCCGCTGCCGGGCCTGAAGGGGTCGGTGTCGCCAGTCTGGGAACGCCGCGGCAGACGCTGGTGGTCGGAGCTTTCGGCCTGCTACCTCCTGTCGGCACAGAAGCGCGTGGGCACGCTGACGCCTGTCCGGCCGCAGTGGAGTACCAAGCCGAAGGTCGTTGCCGGCCTGGTCGAACCCTCTACCCGCGTATCCCGAATTCGCTTTGACAACGACCGTTGAGATCTACACGGACGGGGCCTGTCGTGGTAATCCCGGGCCGGGCGGCTGGGGCGTGGTCCTGATCGCCGGTCAGCATCGCAAGACAATGCACGGCGGCGAGCCCGAGACCACGAACAATCGCATGGAACTCACGGCGGCGATCGAGGCGCTCAACGCGTTGAAGGGCCGCCGGAAAGTCAGGCTCTACACCGACTCGAAATACGTCATGGACGGGATACGCTCCTGGCTGCCGAACTGGAAAGCGCGCGGCTGGAAGACGGCGGCGAAGAAGCCGGTCAAAAACCAGGATCTGTGGCAGGCTCTGGACGCGGCGGCGGCCGGTCACGATATCGAGTGGCAATGGGTCAAGGGGCACGACGGCAATCCCGGCAACGAGGAGGCCGATGCGCTCGCCAATCTGGGCATCGACGAATTACAGTAGGGAGACTCTGATGCATTTTCGTCGCACACGTTGCGGTCAAATCGTCTGTCGCGCGACGCGTGCCGCCGAGCGTATTGGTGATACGGTCAAGGCGCGCAACAAAGCGACAGACGATTTGACCGCAACCCTACTAAAATTAATTCCTTATGTTGGGCCGGCCGGGTCGCGGGCGAGGCCGCGTTACTCGTCGCTCATGTACGTGAAGTACACTACGCTCCTCGTGCCTTGCCTCGCCCGCGACCCGGCCGGCGTGTGCGACGAAAATGCATCAGAGTCTCCCTAGCGCAATGCGGCAGATCGTTCTCGACACCGAAACCACGGGCCTCTCGACCGCCCAGGGGCACCGAATCATCGAGATCGGGTGCCTCGAGCTCGTCAATCGCCGGATCACGGGCCGGGAGTTTCATCGCTTCCTGAATCCGGATCGCGACATCGACGAGGGCGCCGAGCGCGTTCATGGCATCAGCCGGGCATCGCTCGAATCCGAACCGCGTTTCCCCGAGGTCGTCGACGAATTTCTCGAATTCATTGCCGGCGCGGAGCTCGTTATCCACAATGCCGAGTTCGATGTCGGCTTCCTGGATCATGAGCTTGAGCTCATGCACCATCCCAGGCCGAGTATCGCGGCGCATGCGACCGTGCTCGATACGCTCAACCTGGCTCGCGAGATACACCCGGGACAGCGCAACAGCCTCGACGCGCTGTGCAAGCGCTACGAGGTCGACGCGACCAAGCGTGACGTGCACGGGGCGCTGATCGATTCCGAGCTCCTGGCGAGAGTCTATCTCGCCATGACGGGCGGCCAGACGGCGCTCAATCTGGATGAAGAGCCCGCCACGGGCGACTTCGAACACGCCCATCGCGACCGGGCGACGTCCCAATCGAGCCGTGCCGGCAGGCTGGATCTCGCGGTCATTCGCGCAAACAGCGAGGAAACGGCCGCGCACGACGCGCTGCTGGAACGGCTGCGCGGGTCCGGGAATTGCCTGTGGGACGGACTGGATCGTGACTCCGGCACTGAAAAGACCCAGAGAAGCGTCTAGAATCACCGCCTCGCCCGTCTGACAAGCAACCAGAATCAAAAAAAGACAGGAGCACCCATGGCCCAAACGCTGGCAGAGTCTCTGCGCGGGAATTTCCTCGGCAATTCGCCGGGATGGTATAAGACAACGATCCTCCTGTTCCTGGTGATCAACCCGGTGCTGGTCTTCTCGGGGCTGTACTTCATCGCCGGCTGGGTGCTCGTTCTCGAGTTCATCTTCACGCTGGCGATGGCACTCAAGTGCTATCCCTTGCAGCCCGGCGGCCTGCTGGCCATCGAGGCGCTGCTCCTGGGACTGACCACTCCAGAGCACGTTTTTCACGAAGCGGAGAACAACTTCGCGGTCATCATGCTGCTCATGTTCATGGTTGCAGGCATCTACTTTCTGCGTGAAATGCTGTTGTTCACGTTTACCAAGATCCTGCTCGGCGTGCGTTCCAAGATTCTCCTGTCGCTGATCTTCTCGTTTACTGCTGCGGTGCTGTCGGCGTTTCTCGACGCGCTGACCGTGACCGCGGTGATCATCACGGTCGCCGTCGGTTTCTACGGCGTGTATCACAAGGTCGCCTCGGGCAAAAAAATCGATCACGATCACGATGCGTCCACCGACGACGAAGTGATCGAACTGCACCGCGAGGACCTCGAAGAGTTCCGGGAGTTCCTGCGCAGCCTGATGATGCACGGCGCCGTGGGCACGGCATTGGGCGGCGTAACGACGCTCGTCGGTGAGCCACAGAACCTGCTCATCGCCGAGAAGATGGACTGGGAGTTCATCGAATTCTTCGAGAAGATGGCGCACATCTCGATGCCGGTGCTCGTGGTTGGGCTGATTACCTGCGCGTTGCTGGAGGTCGTGAAAGTCTTCGGCTACGGTTCGCAGCTGGGTGTAAAGGTACGTACCGTGCTCGAGGAATACGACCGCGAGATGAGCGATCGGCGCACGCCCGCCGAGCGATCCGCCATCTTCGTGCAGGCGGTCGTCGCCGTTCTGCTCGTGATCGCGCTGGCGACGCATGCCGCGGAGCCAGGCATCGTCGGTCTGATGGTCATCGTGCTCGCGACGGCCTTCAACGGCATCGTCCAGGAACACAGGCTCGGACATGCATTCGAGGAGGCGCTGCCGTTCACGGCGCTGCTCGTCGTATTCTTCGCGATCGTCGCCGTCATCGCCGACCAGGGGCTGTTCGATCCCGTCATCAACTGGGTCATGACCTACGAGGGCAAGACGCAGGCCGCGCTGTTCTATATCGCCAACGGCCTGCTCTCGATGATCTCCGACAATGTCTTCGTGGCCACGGTCTACATTAACGAGGTGGCCGAGATTTATGCGTCCGGCGGGCTTACGCGGGAACAGTTCGACGCGCTGGCCGTGGCAATCAATACGGGCACCAATATTCCGTCGGTGGCGACGCCCAACGGGCAGGCTGCGTTCCTGTTCCTGTTGACGTCGGCGCTGGCGCCGCTCATCCGCCTCTCCTACGGGCGGATGGTCATCATGGCGTTGCCGTACACGATTACCATGAGTACGACGGGCCTTGCGGCGCTGTGGTATCTGGGCTAGTAGGGACCTGACCACGGGCAGCGGCTTCTCCGGGGCGAAAACCGCGACGGACTGCGGGAACAGACGAGGGAAACGAAGGGATGAGCTTTAATCACGAGACGCTAAAGATCGGGGTGATTGGCCTCGGCTATGTCGGGTTGCCGCTGGCCGTGGAGTTCGGCAAGCAATACCCGACGGTCGGCTTCGACATCAATCCCGAGCGGGTCGGTGAACTCAGGCGCGGCAGGGATTCGACGCTCGAGGTGGAGCCCGACGAGCTCGCGGAGGCTGTCAAGCTCGAAGTCACGGACTCGGTCGACGATTTGCGGGCGTGCAACTTCTACATTGTCACCGTGCCGACGCCGATCGGCGACAGCAATCGGCCTTTGCTGACGCCGCTGCGCAAAGCGAGCGAGACGCTCGGTAAAGTGCTCAAGAGAGGTGACATCGTCGTCTACGAGTCGACAGTGTATCCCGGTGCAACCGAAGAATTCTGCGTTCCTGTTCTCGAAAACGAGTCCGGTCTCCAAATGAACGCCGACTTCTACGTCGGCTACAGCCCGGAGCGGATAAACCCCGGCGACAAGGAACATCGACTGCCCACCATTCTCAAGGTGACGTCGGGGTCGACGCCCGAAGTCGCCGGGTTCATCGACTCGGTCTACAAGAGCGTCATTACCGCTGGCACTCATCTTGCCTCGAGTATCAAGGTGGCCGAGGCTGCAAAAGTCATCGAGAACACGCAGCGGGACGTGAATATCGCGCTCGTCAACGAGCTGGCAATGATATTCGAGCGGGTCGGCATCGATACCGAGGAAGTGCTCGTGGCGGCCGGCACGAAGTGGAACTTCCTGCCCTTCAGGCCGGGCCTGGTCGGCGGTCACTGCATCGGCGTCGATCCCTACTACCTGACCTACAAGGCGCAGCAGCTCGGCTACCATCCGCAGATGATCCTGGCGGGACGGCGAATCAACGACAACATGCCGACCTACGTCGCGTCCCAGGTCGTTAAGAAGATGCTCTCAAAGAGCATTCAGCCGCTCGAATCGCGCGTGCTGATTTTGGGCCTGGCATTCAAGGAAGACTGCCCGGACGTTCGCAATACGCGCGTCGTCGACATTGCGTCGGAGCTGGAGGCCTATGGCGCCGTTGTCGATATCCACGATCCCTGGGTCAACCGCGGCGATGCGAAAGCCGAGTATGGTGTGGATCTCGTCGATGAGCCCGAAGCCGGCGGCTACGACGTGATCGTGGTCGCGGTCGCGCACCGTGAGTTCAAGGCGCTCGGTAGCGAGGGCATTCGAAGGTTCGGCAAACCGGCATCGGTGGTGTACGACATCAAGTATGTCCTGCCCGCCGGGGACTCCGATGACCGCTTGTAGCAGCGGGAAGACCGTATGAAGATTCTCGTAACCGGCGCCGCGGGCTTCATCGGCTTTCACACGGCGAGGAAACTGCTCGACCGCGGCGAGACCGTGGTTGGCCTGGATAACTTCAACGATTACTACGATGTAACGCTCAAGGAAGCGCGCGGGGCGATACTCGACGACTATGCGGACTATCGCATGGTCAGGGCAGACCTGGCTGATCGAGCGGCAATCGAGACCTTGTTTGCGGCTGAAGCGTTCGACAAGGTCGTACATCTGGCAGCACAGGCCGGGGTCCGCTACTCGATCGAGAACCCGCATGCCTATATCGAAAGCAACATCGTCGGCACGCTGCATATTCTCGAGGGTTGCCGCCATCATGACGTTGAGCATCTCGTATATGCGTCGTCGAGCTCGGTCTACGGCGCGAACACGACGATGCCGTTCTCGATCCATCAGAACGTGGATCACCCGCTTGCCCTGTACGGCGCGACCAAGAAGGCCAACGAGCTCATGGCGCACACCTACTCGAACCTGTACGGGCTGCCGACGACTGGCCTGCGTTTCTTTACGGTCTACGGCCCGTTCGGACGTCCCGACATGGCCCTGTTCCTGTTTACGAAGAACATCCTCGAGGGTAAGCCGATCGACGTCTTCAACTACGGCAAGCACCGGCGCGATTTCACTTTTGTCGACGATATAGTCGAGGGTGTAGTCCGGACAATGGACAATACCGCAAAGCCGAACGAAGAGTGGGATGCGGCGCAGCCCGATCCGGGCACGAGCCGCGCACCGTACCGCATCTACAACATCGGCAATCAGCAGCCTGTCGAGCTCATGGACTACATCGGCGCCATCGAGAAGCGGCTCGGCACCGAGGCAGAGAAGAATCTCCTGCCGCTGCAGCCCGGCGACGTGCCGGACACGTATGCCGACACGAGCGATCTCGCGAATGACGTCGGCTACCAGCCGGCGACGCCCGTCGAAGAGGGGGTCGCGCGTTTCATCGACTGGTACCTCGACTACTATGGCATTACGCCAGAAAGCGCCTGACGTGGCGCAGAGCTACGCCAACCGGACGCTGTCGGCGCGTTATCCCACCGACCTCATTGCCTGGCGATCGCTCAAGGCACACTACCGCGATGAGATGCGCGGGCGCACGCTCACAGCGCTTTTCTCTCGCGACAAGGAGCGCCCCGCTCGGTTCTCGATCGAGGCGGCTGACCTGTTGCTCGACTATTCGCGCAATCATGTCAACGCGTCGACACGCAAGCTGTTCGTTCAGCTCGCGCGCCAGTCCGATGTGCCGGCTGCGATCGAGGCCATGTTCAATGGCGAGACGATCAACGCGACCGAATCGCGGCCCGTGTTGCACGTCGCACTGCGTTCCAAGTTGTCGGACCAGGTCGCACTCGAAACCGAGGGCGTTCGCGAGATCTGGGAAGTGCTCGCACGAATCGAGGCGTTCGCCGATGCCGTACATGACGGCAGCATTGTCGGCAGTACGGGCAAGCGCCTGACCGACATCGTCAACATCGGCATCGGTGGCTCCGACCTCGGTCCCGTGATGGCCGCTCGCGCGCTGCGCCCGTACTGGTTGGACGGCATGCGATTCCACAGCGTCTCGAACGTAGACGGCACGCAGCTCGCGGACCTCCAGTCGGAGCTCGATCCCGAAACCACGCTGGTGATCGTCTGCTCGAAGACGTTCACCACGCTCGAAACCATGACCAACGCCGCGGCTGCCCGAGCATGGATCGTCGATCGGCTGGGCGAAGAGGCCGTGCCCGATCACTTCGCGGCCGCGTCTACCAACCACGCAGCGATGGACGAGTTCGGCATTCGTCCGGACTTCCGCTTTGGCTTCTGGGACTGGGTAGGCGGTCGCTACTCGATCTGGTCAGCTGTGGGGCTTTCCCTGGCTCTCGTCGTCGGAATGCCCGTGTTCGCGCGGCTGCTGACCGGTGGCCGGCAGATGGACCAGCATTTCCGTTCGGCGCCGCTTGCTGAAAACATGCCGGTCATGCTGGCCATGCTCGGAATCTGGTACAACAACTTCTTCGGCGCCGAAAGCCACGCCGTGTTGCCCTACGACAATCGGCTCGAGAGATTCCCGGCCTACCTGCAGCAGCTGCAGATGGAGTCGAGCGGCAAGTCCGTTCGCGCCGATGGCAAGCCGGTGCGCTGCGCTACGGGCGCCGTGATCTGGGGCGAGGCGGGCAACAATGCGCAGCATTCGTTCTACCAGCTCCTGCACCAGGGAACGAGGCTGATACCGGTCGACTTCCTGCTGCCGGTTCGGTCCAGTGGCGGCGTACAGGCGCAACAGGACCTTGCCGCGGCCAATTGCCTCGCGCAGGCCGAGGCGCTGATGGACGGGTTCGACGAAGCCGGGATCGAGCCGTACCGGCGGCATTCGGGAAACAATCCCTCGAGCACGATTCTGTTCGGTGAACTCACGCCCGAGACGCTCGGGCAGCTCATCGCGCTGTATGAGCATAAGGTATTCGTTGAAGGCGTCGTCTGGGGTATCGGTTCGTTCGACCAGTGGGGCGTCGAACTCGGCAAACGGCTGGCCTCGTCGATGGTGGCTGCGGTTACCGGTGAGGGAGACTATGTCGGCGAGAACCCGTCGACACGGGCATTGCTCGAGGCACTCAGAAAGCGCCGGTCGTAGGCGTGGCTGCAGCCCTGGTGCGGACTCCGGACTTGAGGCGGCCCGGCTGTAAGGGGAAAATTGCGCGAATGGTGAGGGCAAACACGATCCGGCGCGCGGTTGCCGTTGTTCTTCTGTTCGTCGCGACGGTCGGCCCTGTCCGCGCCGAGCCGCTGGCAGCGCCTGGCGATCTGCGCCTCCGGCATGATCTACAGCTGCTGAACGATGTCGGCGTAACGAACATTCCGCTGACCGCGTGGCCAGTGTCTCTGGGTGACGTCAACCACGCCCTCGACACGAGCGACGCCGCGGAACTGCGCCCGGAAGTCGCCGAAGCCATGGAGCGCGTGCGTCAACGGCTCGCCTGGGAACTCGCGCCGAATTCGGCTGATTTGGTCTTCGGGGCCTCGGTGTCCTCCGATGCGCGCGTCATCCGAAGCTTCGAAAACACGCCGCGTGCGGATGCCGAGGCGTACGGCCGGCTCACCTGGATCGGCAATCGACTTACCCTGAACCTCTCCGCCACCTATGCGAACGACCCGATCGATGGCGACGAAGTGCGTCCGGACGGCAGCTATGTTGGTGTTGCGGTCGGCAACTGGATGCTGACGGCTGGCTGGCAGGATCGCTGGTACGGTCCCGGGCGTGACGGCAGCCTCATTCTCGGAAGCAATGCACGCCCGGCGCCGGGCGTCATGCTCAAGAGAAACCTGAGCACGCCGTTCGAGTCCAGGTGGCTGAGTTGGATCGGTCCGTGGACGCTTTCGACGTTCATGTCGCGGCTGGATGACGAGCGCGACGTGAAAGATGCGCTATTGTTCGGAATTCGCGGCAGCTTCCGGCCGCTGAAAGGCCTCGAGATCGGCCTCTCGCGTACCGCCCAGTGGTGCGGCGACGACCGCCCGTGCGACCTGTCTACATTCGGTGACCTGCTGCTTGGCAGGGACAACAGGGGTGTCAACGTCGACGCGGAGGACGAGCCCGGCAATCAGCTCGGCGGTATCGACATTCGCTGGTCGCTCCCCCGGGGAGTACCGGCCGCGCTGTACATGCAATGGATTGGGGAAGACGGACGGCCGAATGGCGGGCTGGTCGGATCCTGGATGCGCCAGCTCGGCGTAGAGTACTGGGGGACAATCGCCGGGCTGTCGCACCGGACTCACCTTGAGGTTTCAGACACCCAGACGCGCGAGGGAGGATTTGGCTTCAGCGACGAGAAACCCAACACGGCCTACGAGAACTCGATCTACAGGACCGGATATCGCTACAAACAACGTGTCATGGGTCACCCGACGGACGGTGATTCGCTGAGCTACTCACTCGGCTCAACACTGGTACAATCCGCGGGTCACACTTGGAACGTCACGCTTCGTTACATGGAAATCAATCGCGCAGGTAGCCCGAACGACAGGCACACGCTTTCGGCAACTCCGCAAGATCGAATAGATGCGCAGATAAGCCACGAACGCGAAACGCGGTTCGGGCGCTTCTACCTTGGCGTCGGCTACTCGGCTATCGACGATGTAGCATCCGGCGTATCCGATTCCGATTTCAACGCATTCTTCCGCTGGACATCGCGTTGAGCTGGCGGCCGCTCGTTGCACGTTGTATGAAACGTCTGATCCTTGTCCCACTCGTGCTCATGCTGAGCCTGCCAGCGGCATATGCCCAATCCGTTAACCTGACGTCGGCACAACGTCAAATGCTGGATTCCCTGCCACCGGCGCAACGCCAGCAGGCACTGGACGCCATCAGGCAACTCGAGCAGCAGGCCCAGGCCGAGGCGATGGGCCTCGAGCAAGCCGATGCCGAGCCAGAAGACCCGGTTGAAGTTGCGGCAACGGAAGACGAGGAGTTCACGCGGCCCGGTCCGTATGCGCGGGAACGCAGCCGCCTGGTCGTCAACTTTCTGCCATTGGCAACGCTGACTGCGGAGGAACTCGACGCACTGATGATGGACCCGGCACTTGAGCAGCTCATCGGTAGCCAGCTTTTCGTGCTCGACGAGGCCGGCGTACTGGTTTTGCAGGGACTCGAGGTCATTCCTTTGCTGGGCCTCAACGAGGACGACATCAAGGCGCGGCTCGAGGCAGAACCCTATCTGCGTTCTTTCGAAATCCAGGTTCGCATACTCGGCCAGGAACCCATCGGCGTCGAGGCGCTTCTGCCCTTCGGCTACGAGATCCTGAAGCCTGACGAAGCAGAGTCCGAATTCGACGACTTCGAGCCGTCGACCGCCGGGCCCGTACCGCCTGACTATGTGCTTGGGCCGGGCGATACCGTTCGGGTGCAGCTGTTCGGCAACGTCAACGGCATCTACGAGTACGAAGTGTCGCGCGACGGCATCCTGAACCTGCCGAACATCGGGCCGGTCAACGTGGCCGGCATGCGGTTCCGCTCGCTTAGAGAGGATCTCAACGAGAGGGTTCGCGAGTTGCTGATCGGCACCCAGGTCAGCGTGACCATGGGCGAGCTCCGGTCGATCAGGGTGTTCGTGCTGGGCGACGTCAACAAGCCCGGCTCTTACGTCGTCAGCGGCATGGCAACGATAAGTGCAGCGCTCTACGCCAGCGGTGGCATCAGCGAAGTCGGTTCCCTGCGGGAGGTGCAGCTCAAACGCGCGGGTGAAACTGTTGCGCGTCTCGATTTCTACGATTTGCTGATCGATGGCGATACGTCGGGTGACGAACGTCTCCAGCCGGGCGACGTGATTTTTGTGCCGCCGGTCGGCAACACGATTGGCGTGGCCGGCGCCGTCAAGAGGCCGGCCATCTATGAGCTGCGCGACGGCGCGACGGTCGCCGATGCGATTCGGCTGGCCGGGGGCTTACGGAACGACGCTTTCGGCGAAGGTGCGCGAATCGAGCGTATCGACGGCGACGAGAATCGCACGGTGCTTTCGGTAAATGCCGAGTCCGCAGAGGCCGCGCGCGTTCAGATTCGGACAGGCGACACGCTGCTGGTCCCCGTGGTTCTGCCGGACATAGACAACGGTGTCCAGCTCGAGGGTCACGTCTATCGGAGCGGTCTCTACTCCTGGCGGCCGGGCATGCGCCTAACCGACCTCGTGCCGACGACTGCAATGCTCAAGGATGGCGTGGACATGAACTACGTGTTGATCCGGCGCCAGGCGCGCCGCGGCGCTCCGATCAGCGTTGTGTCGGCCGATCTCGAGGCGGCACTTGCCACGCCGTCATCCGACGAGAACATCGTCCTTGAGGCACGCGATCGGGCGCACGTCTTCAGCCTGGAACTCGGGCGGCAAAGAACGATACTGCCGATCATCGAGCAGCTCGAGATGCAGGCGACTTACGACAAACCAGCGAAGCACGTGCAAATCGATGGCCGCGTTCGCGCGCCAGGCCAGTATCCGCTGGAGCCGGGCATGCGCATCAGCGATCTGATTCGGGCGGGCGGCAGTCTCGCGCAGGACGCGTACGCGCTAAAGGCTGAGCTTGCGCGCTACTCCGTCAACGGCACCAACTCGCGAGTTACCGAAGTCATGGAGATCGATCTCGCTGCCGTTCTGCGCGGCGATTCCGCCTCGGACATTGTCCTCACGCCCTATGACTACCTGAGCATCAGCCGGGTACCGGAATGGGACACCCAGTGGACGGTGGCGGTGTCGGGCGAGGTGCGCTTCCCTGGCGTCTACCGTATTCGGCGCGGCGAAACGCTGTCCGACATCGTCGAACGCGCGGGCGGCCTAACCGATGCAGCGTTTCCCGAGGGCGCGGTATTCCTGCGCGAGGAGCTCCGCAAGCGCGAAAAGGAGCAAATCGACCTGCTCGCGAATCGGCTCGAGACCGACCTGACGTCGCTGTCGCTACAAATGGCTTCGGAATCCGGAGGCGCCGATGCGTTGTCCACGGGGCAGGCGCTGCTCAGGCAGCTGCGCACGACCGAACCGGTCGGTCGGTTGGTAATCGACATGGACAACTTGAATTCCGAACGGCGTTCAAGCGTTGCGCAGGGCATCGAGCTGCGTGATGGCGACGAACTGCTCGTGCCGAAGCAGACCCAGGTCGTCACGGTGATCGGCGAGACGCAGCAAAACACGTCTCACCTGCACCTGCCGGGCCTCGACCGCGACGACTACATCAACATGAGCGGCGGACTCACGCGTCGCGCGGACAAGAAGCGAATCTACGTCGTTCGCGCCAACGGCTCTGTGATCGTTCAGAATCGTTCGCGGTGGTTTGGCCGCTCGGGCAGGATCGACATCCAGCCCGGCGACACGATCGTCGTGCCGCTTGACGCCGAAAAGATGCGGCCGATTTCGTTCTGGACGAGCGTCACGCAGATCCTTTACCAGGCCGCCATCGCCATTGCTGCCGTCCAGGCGATCAACAACTAGTGTCCTGTCCGGTTAATTCGTTGAACCAGTCGGCGGCGGATTATTGTGGCTGGCAAGGCGCGGCGACGAGTCATAGCGGGCTATGGCGAGGAGCCGCAAGGCCGCCAGACGCAATAAAGACGCGGCGAATGGTTCAACGAATTAATCGGACAGGACACTTGTAGCGGACTCAAAAACGGTCGAGCGTCAACCAATAAGAATGGTTCTATCGTGAAATGCCCGATTTTCGAACGGTTTGTGGTGCCCAGCTCCCAAATGGGTTATAACTACGCCGGCAACATACTGAATAACAACATGTTGAACAGCAAACTGCTCGGCCTGGCGGCGTAGTGTTGACCCTCTGGCGCGTCGTTAAGGAGAGATAGGGGATGGGACGACAATCGTTTCGCAAGCTGCGGGGCAACCTCATAGGCTTGCCTCGCCCTGTGAAGTCATTGATCGCCGTTGGCGCAGATTACCTCGGCTTCCTGGTGTGCGCAGCGGTGGCCTTCTGGATGGTCGCCGTCGAGCCGATAGACTCGTTGGCGCTGTTGCCGCACCTGCTGCTGTTTGCCGTGATCGGCGTGAGCATCGTCTGGGCGCAGGGTATGTACAGACTGGTCGTGCGATACGTCGGCAACGACCTCTTGTTTTCGGCCGCAATCGTCGCGACGTCGCTGTCAATCGTCGGCGGGCTCGGGGCTCTGACGCTCGTGGAACCGGTGCAGGCGTTGCGCTGGTCGATTTCGGCGGGTGCGTTCTCACTGATTTATCTGTGCACGAGCCGTTATCTCGCGAGTGTCTTCCTGTTGAACCGGCGCGCGCGCAGCCGCCGCGAGAAAGTCATCATCTACGGTGCCGGCACCGCCGCTGCTCAGCTCATGCCGAGTCTGTTGGCCAATGACGAATTCCTGCCGGTTGCGCTTGTCGATGACGACGTGACGACGCATGGAAGCAAGGTGAAAGGTGTTTCGGTGCACTCGCCGAAGCGTCTGGCTGAGTTGATTGAGGATTTGGACGCCACGCGCGTGCTGCTCGCGATGCCGAGCGCGTCGCGCCTCAGGCGGCGGCAGGTGCTCGAGAGGCTGTCCGAGCATCCCGTGCATGTGCAGACAATTCCGAGTTTCGGCGACATTGTGACCGGCAAGGCGCGAGTCGACGAGATCGAAGACGTCGACGTCAAGGATCTGCTTGGTCGTGACATCGTACCCCCAAACCAGCGGCTGCTGCGCGGCTCGGTTTCAGGCAAGACCGTATTGGTGACCGGTGCTGGCGGCTCAATCGGCTCCGAGCTGTGTCGGCAGATTTTGAAGCTCGCACCGAAGCAACTCGTACTGCTCGAAATCTCGGAAACCGCGCTGTACCGGGTAAACCGTGAGCTACAGGAGCTTCGTGACGAATTGGACAACAGCAGTCAGATCGCGCCCCTGCTGGGCTCCGTACATCACGAGAAGAAGCTGCGGCAGGTACTCGATGCATTCGATGTCAACACGGTCTACCACGCCGCAGCTTACAAGCACGTGCCGATTGTCGAGCAAAACGTATTCGAGGGCATCTACAACAACATTTTCGGTACGCTGCATTGCGTCCGCGCGTCAATCGACGCCGGCGTCGAATCGTTCGTCCTCATTTCCACCGACAAGGCCGTCAACCCGACCAATGTCATGGGTGCCACCAAGCGTTTCGCTGAGATGATTCTGCAGGCGCTGAATACTCGTTCCCACAGGACTCTGCTCTGCATGGTGCGTTTCGGCAACGTGTTGGAGTCGTCGGGATCTGTCGTGCCGTTGTTCAAGGAGCAAATACGAAACGGCGGCCCGGTCACCGTGACGCACCGGGACATCATTCGCTATTTCATGACGATTCCGGAGGCAGCTCAGCTCGTCATCCAGGCCGGTTCGATGGCCCGCGGCGGCGACGTGTTCGTGCTCGACATGGGCAAGCCGGTCAAAATCCTCGACCTCGCGCACAGAATGATCAACCTGATGGGGCTGACTGTCCGTGACTCTCAGCATCCCGAGGGCGATATCGAGATCAAGTTCGTCGGTCTCCGTCCGGCGGAGAAGCTGTTCGAGGAGTTGCTGATCGGTTCCAACGTCACCGGAACCGAGCATCCGAGGATCCTGCGCGCCGATGAGGAGATGTTGTCGGTTGGAGCGCTGAATGCCTGCCTCGACGAGCTCGGCGCGGCCTGTGCCGCGCTGGACTTCGACCTGGCCCGCGAGGTCCTTCTCGCAGCGGTCAAGGAATACTCGCCGAAGAACGACATCGACGACCTCGTCTGGCTGCGCAAGGCGACCGTCGCGGCTGGCGACGGTAGCGATCGTATCGTCGATTTTCCCGGTCCACCGAACCTGAACTGAACTAAGCCCGTTGACGCTGCGCGCAGGGACCATGCTCGTGGCGTTGACAGCCCCAAACTACATTCTCTGCCTGTATAATCCGCCGTCTCTCGAGACTAAAACGGTAGCACGACCAATGCGCTTGACAATCTTCGGTTCCGGCTACGTTGGGCTGGTCACCGGCGCCTGCATGGCCGAGATGGGCAACCATGTCGTCTGCGTGGACATCGATGAGTCAAAAATTGCGAGGCTGAACGCCGGTGAGATTCCGATCTACGAGCCGGGGCTCGACAGCTACATAGAGCGAAACGTCGAGGCTGGTCGACTCGAGTTTACGACGGATGTGGAGAACGGCGTGAGCCACGGACTGTTCCAGTTCATTGCCGTTGGCACACCTCCGGACGAGGACGGGTCGGCCGACCTCAAGCACGTTTTGTCCGTCGCACGTTCAATCGGCGACCACATGCTCGACTACCGGATCATAGTCGACAAGTCGACAGTCCCGGTCGGCACAGCCGACCAGGTCAAGGCCACCGTACAGGCGGCGCTCGAAAGCCGCGGCCAATCGCTCGAGTTTGACGTCGTGTCAAACCCCGAGTTTCTCAAGGAAGGCGCGGCCATCGATGACTTCATGAAGCCCGATCGCATCGTGATCGGCACGGACAATCCGCGTACGACGGAACTGCTTCGTACACTGTACGAGCCGTTCAACCGCAATCACGAGCGTCTGATCAGCATGGATGTCCAGTCCGCCGAACTAACCAAGTATGCGGCCAACGCGATGCTGGCGACAAAGATCAGCTTTATGAACGAGCTCGCCAATCTCGCGGAGCGCTTCGGTGCGGATATCGAGAAGGTGCGCGTCGGCATAGGCTCCGACCCCAGGATCGGCTACCACTTCATTTACCCCGGTGCGGGCTATGGCGGCTCCTGTTTTCCGAAAGACGTGCGTGCCCTCGCGAAGTCCGCTGACGGGCAGGGGTACGAGGCAGCATTGCTGAACGCCGTCGAGGACGTCAACAACCGACAGAAGCGTCGTTTGTTCGAGAAGATCTCGAGTCACTACGGCGGTAGCCTCGAGGGCAAGACCATTGCCCTCTGGGGACTGTCCTTCAAGCCTCGAACGGACGACATGCGCGAAGCGCCGAGCCGTGTGTTGATGGAGGCGCTGTGGAACGCGGGTGCCACCGTCCAGGCCTACGACCCGGAGGCCATGGACGAGGCCAGGCGGCTTTACCCGGATCAGCCCGGGCTGGCGTTGCGTGAGACGGCGCATGCCGCCCTGGACGGGGCGGACGCGCTCGCGATCGTGACCGAGTGGCAGGAGTTCCGAAGTCCGGATTTCCGGGGTGTCGGTGAGGCACTGGCAGACAGGGTCATCTTCGACGGGCGGAATCTGTATGAGCCGGCAACGGTCGAGCAGTTCGGTATGCGCTACTACGCTATCGGTCGGGGCAGATCAGCCTGATAGCCTGCGCCGGTTCGGCGTTAAATAAGACGATAACCGCTGCCCATGCAGTCCGCGCCGCAGCGACACAATACCGCACTAAAGGGAACACCAGCTCATGCCAGTGACCATCGATAGCTTCAAGGCGTACGACATCCGCGGCCAGATTCCCGGCCAGATCAACCCCGACATCTGTCACCGGATCGGCAACGCGACGGCCGAGTTCCTGGGCGCGCGTCGAGTCGTCGTCGGTCGCGACATGCGGCTATCGAGCAAAGAGTTTGCGGATGCCGTGACAGAGGGCCTGGCTGAAGCCGGCGTCGAGGTGTTGGACATCGGCCTGTGCGGAACCGAGATGGTCTATTTCGCCGTCATGCACCTGGGCGCCGACGGCGGCATCATGGTGACCGCCAGCCACAACCCGGCAGACTACAACGGGCTGAAGCTGGTCCGTGAGGAGGCGAAACCGATCAGCGCCGATTCAGGGCTTTCCGACATCCGCAAGCTGGCGGAGGCCGATGAGCGTAGCATCGCCGATGGCGGGAGTCGCCAACAGGTGGACGTGTTCGACGCCTACGTCTCGCACATGCTCGACTACGTCGATGTCGCCGCACTCAAGCCCCTCAGGATCGTCGTCAACGCGGGCAACGGTTGTGCCGGCATCGCGCTGGATGGGCTGGAGAGCCTGCTTCCATTCGAGTTCATCAAGGTCAATCATGATCCCGACGGCACGTTTCCGAACGGTATTCCGAACCCGTTGTTGCCCGAAAACCGTCGGTCGACGATCGACGCCGTACTCGAACACGGAGCGGATTTCGGCGTTGCCTGGGACGGCGATTTCGACCGTTGCTTCCTGTTCGACGAGGCGGGCGGTTTCATCGAGGGCTATTACATCGTTGGCCTGCTGGCCGAGAGCCTGCTGAAATCGCATGCGGGGGCGAAGATCGTGCACGATCCGCGACTCACCTGGAACACCCTGGATATCGTTACGACGGCCGGCGGTGAGGCCGTTCAGTCCAAGTCCGGGCATTCGTTCATAAAAGAGACGATGCGCCGCGTCGATGCGGTCTACGGCGGCGAGATGAGCGCGCACCACTACTTTCGGGATTTTTCGTACGCCGACTCCGGCATGATTCCGTGGCTGCTCGTGGCCGAACTCGTGTCGACGAGCGGCAAGCCGCTGTCCGCGCTCATCGGCGAGCGCCAGTCGATGTATCCGGCGAGCGGCGAGATCAACCGCAAGGTCGACGACGCCGCCGCGACGCTCGACAAGCTGTACGCCGAGTTCGGGCCGCGCGCGAACTCGGTGGATTCGACCGATGGCTACAGCTTCGAATTCGACGAGTGGCGATTCAACATCCGGATGTCGAATACAGAGCCGGTTGTGAGACTGAACGTCGAAAGCCGCGGCGACGAGTCGCTCATGCGAGAGCGCACCAGTGAGGTGCTTGCCGTTCTGGAAGGCTAGCCCGATCATCCCGCGAATCGGTGACGGATGCGGGCCAGGGCGACTCCGGTCGGTCCCCGGCTAAGGGAGCAATTCCGACAACCCGATCTTGAGCTGCAGGAACAGGATGCCCGACGTGTCGGCGTCGGTCATCGTGGCTCGTGTAATCTCTTCGACCGCCTGGCGGGGCAGGTAGGTCAGATTCACGCCGACTTTTCGGTTGCCGATGCTGAGGCTGGGTAGCACGCCCGGAAAGGGCCTGTTGTCGTTGACATCCTCGCGGGTCATCACGAATGCGTTCAGACCGGCATACACGTGAAAACCCGCGAGGCTCTCGGTTTCATACAGTCGACGGTGCAGCCCGAAGCCCGCCATGTAAGTCATGCTTTCGTTGCTATCGCGAAAGCCGTTGGCCATGATGATCTTTCGCCAGGCGCCCGTCTGGCGGAGCTGGTATTCGATGCCGATGCCGAGATTGTTCTCATTCCAGTCGTAGTCGGAACCCAGGTGGTGAGACCGACCATTGATGACAAGGCTGGTAGTGCCCGCCCAGCCGGCCGAGCTGGCGGTCAGCGCGGTAACGGTGACCAGTGCAATCGCGAGTGCCTTGGACATCTGCATGCCCAGGAGGCTTGCAAGCAGCGTGCCAGCCGCCGAAACCCATGAGAGACGGTGCTCCGGTTCCCGCTCCGGGGGCGGCCTGTAATCTAAACCGACGCCCGCCGCGGCAACTGTGTGACGCAGTTCACGTTTTTCTCGCTAGCCTCGGGTGCGCCGCGATTCAAGTTCATGAAAAGGCGCCCGTGAGCGCCGTTTCACCTGATCTTGCGCGTCCGAACTGTAAAAAAATCCGAATGCCGGAGCTTATGTTGCGAGAAATGCCCGGCCAGGCGCCGGGGTCAACCTGCCGTATGGCGCCGCCTGAGTGCCTCGACGGCCCGCTCGGCCGTTCTGCCGTCCCACAGGGGCGGGCGCTGCCCGGACTTCCAGTCACCGGCAAGCACTCTTTGCAGGAGCTCAGCCAGCGTGTCGGTAGTGACCAGTTCATTCGTACCCATCGTGACGGTGATCGGCCGCTCGGTGTTCTCGCGCAGCGTCAGGCATGGAATACCGAGGTACGTGGTTTCTTCCTGGAGGCCGCCGGAGTCAGTGATGACGAGCCTGGTACCCGTCACGAGATTCATGAAATTGACGTACGGGACAGGCTCGAGGAGACGGACATCGGCGGCCGATTCGAGGCTGTCTTTGAGGCCAAAGCGCTCGAGGCCCTTGATCGTCCGCGGATGGGCGACGAAGACGATCGGAAGTTCCCTCGATGCCTCGGTCAGCGCGTCGACAATCGGCGCGAGCGTATCGGCCGAATCCACGTTCGAGGGGCGGTGCAGCGTAACGAGTGCATAGCCGCCTGCTTCGAGTCCGAGATCGGCGCGTGCATCGGCAGCCTCGATGGATTCGCGCAGCATCTCGAACGAATCGATCATGATGTTGCCGATTCGATCGATCTTGTCACCAGCGACCCCTTCGGCGAGCAGGTTGTCGTCGGCGTCTTCAGACGGCGTCCAGAGCACGTCCGCGATCGCATCGGTAACGAGGCGGTTGATTTCCTCGGGCATACTCCGGTCGTTGCTTCTGAGGCCGGCCTCCAGATGCACAACCGGTATCCAGAGTTTGGTACCTACCATCGCGCAGGCGGCCGTTGAGTTGACGTCACCGACGACGACGATCCAGTCCGGGCGATGCTCCATGCAGACCGTCTCGTAGGCGATCATGACGCCACCCGTCTGCTCTGCATGCGACCCGCTGCCAACACCCAGGTGAAAATCCGGCTCCGGAACCCTGAGGTCCTCGAGAATCGCATCGGACATGTTGCGATCGTAGTGCTGGCCCGTGTGGACCAGCACCGGATCCGCCCAGTCCGCCGTGTTGAGGGCATGATAGAGCGGGGCGACCTTCATAAAATTCGGTCTTGCCGCGGCAACCAGGTGGACTTTCGCTTTGCTCATCGACAGATCTCCGGAACGTCGGCGCGGATGGTAGCGTACTTGCGGTGCGGAACCCACAGCAATCTCCGCGATCGGCGATAAAGTTTCAAAAACAACTATTTGGCGCTCGAACTTAGAATCGGAGTTAGGCATCTGCTAAGCTCGTGCCGTTCGGCCTCTTCGATGGAAGTCTGCGCACTGACGCCGGGAGAATATGTAAAACAAGCGCTGTGACCTTCGTCACACCGGAACACGACCATCGTTTCACGGACGTGCAACAGGCCGGCGACTACACTACGGCGTGGCCTGCCGGGTCCCGGGGACGTTCCCTGCCCGGCCGGCTTCGGTGAGACGGCAACCTGTACAGCGCGAGCAAAGTCGTTTGAGTCAATGATAACGTGGTCCAGAAACATCGCCCGAGCGCCGCTTCTGCTTCTCGCAGTGGCCGAGGCAACGATACTGTTCGTGTCAGTCTACGCGGCCGCCGTCATCGCCGTCGGCGGTGTCGAGATATTCGAGGATTCCACCGGCCCGATCGCGCCCAAGGCGGCGATCCTGGCCGTGGTCATGCTCGTATCGCTCGTGGCCATGGGGCTCTACCAGTTTCACCAGCGCGTTTACTACCATGAGGTCATCGTCCGTATTCTCGTCGGCGTCGCGATCGGTTCGGCGGTGCTCGCCGCGGCCTACTACTTTTTTCCGTCGTTCAATCTCGAGCCGCGCATCGCGGCGACCGCCGTCTTCAGTTCGCTGGGATTCCTGCTGCTGTTGCGCTTTTTCTTCCTCCGGCACGTCGACGAGAACATTTTCCGACGCCGGACGTTGATCTACGGCGCCGGCCGGAAGGCCGGCGCGATTTTCGACCTGAAGCGCAGCGCAGACCGGCGCGGTTTCAAGATAGTCGGTACGATTCCTGCTCCGGGCGACACACACACCGACGAGACCGCCGCGTCGCTGATTCGCCACCGAACCGTGTTGGACGTTGCGCTGAGCACCAATGCCGACGAAATCGTCATTGCGATGGATGACAGGCGAGGTAACCTGCCCATTCGCCAGCTTCTCGACGCGAAGATGCGCGGCGTCGACGTGATCGAGTTACTCGAGTTCCTGGAGCGCGAGACCGGCAAGATCGAGATCGATCTCGTGAACCCGGGCTATCTGATTTTTTCGCCGGGATTCCGTCACGGACCTGTCCGCCGGGTGATGAAGCGGATCTTCGACCTGGCCGTGGCGATACCGTCCGCGATCGTCGGTGCGCCGATCATGCTGGCGGCCGTGGTCGCCATCAAGCTGGAAGAGGGGATCAGCGCGCCGGTCATCTACAGCCAGCGCCGCGTTGGCAGGAACGGCGAAGTCTTCAATGTACTCAAATTCCGCAGCATGCGAGTCGACGCCGAGAAGGACGGCAAGGCCGTCTGGGCCCAGGAGAACGACCCCCGGATCACGCGCGTCGGTGCGTTTTTGAGGAAAACGCGAATCGATGAGTTGCCGCAGACCTTCAACGTGCTGGGCGGGTCAATGAGCATCGTTGGCCCGCGGCCGGAGCGCCCGGAGTTCGTGGAAGAGCTGTCCGCCGAGATACCGTACTACGCCGAACGTCACAGCATGAAGCCCGGTGTGACAGGTTGGGCGCAGCTCAAATACTCCTATGGAGCCTCCAAGGAAGAGGCGAGCGAAAAGCTGCGCTACGACCTCTACTACGTCAAGAACCACAGCCTGATTCTCGACTTAATGATCATCATTCAGACAGCGGAGGTGATTCTCTGGGGCAAGGGTGCCCGATAGCGTTTCCGAGGTGTTACTCGAGCCGCATATCGTGCAGCGCAAAGCGGCGTCCCGGGCCCGGTTTCCTTCGGTATATGACGATTCCTTCGATCCGTCCCAGGTCCATTTCGCGGTCGGCCGGTGCGCCGGCGATATCTGCAAGATCGATGCTGAGCTCGTGCCGGCCTTCGGCGATGCAAAACTCCCGACGGAATCGGTCTGAACCCGGTTGGTCGCCCTCAAGGTGCTTGCGGTCATGTACCCGGAGTACGAAACAGAATTCGGACGGCCCGGCATTGGCAATGTCGATCAGGAGAGTGTCGAATCCGCGCCAATCCGGCAGCGGGTCGTGGAAGTTGACCGAAGACGACCGTTCTCTGCTGAACTGGAATTTCGGCAGTACTCGGCCGTGCTCGGTGCGGCCGTCGTAGTGGACGGTTGTGTTCTCGAGGAGAAAAAACAGACGTGATTTTCGGCTACGTAGCGGCGCGATCGATGGCGCTTCCCGGTGGCGTTCCCAGTAGGCCAGCGTCACGTTAGTTAGCGGTGCGGCGGACCAGGCGAGCATCGCCGCGGATACGCCAAGCAGGGCGGCTTTCAGCACACGCGGAGCGGGGATTGTGCCGCCGAAGGCCGCGACGAGCCCCATGAAAGCCGCTACGCCCAGGAGGTCGTTGGCGAGGTCGCTGTATGATGCGTTTCTGGCGGGGACGAGCAACTGGACGAGCTCCGTAGCGCTGCCAAGAACGGCCGTGGCGACACTCGCAAAGAGGAGTTTGCGACTCCAGTGCCAGCCGGTGGGCGAGGCGAAAAGGAGACCTGTGGCGATGAGCCCGAAGAGCGGGACGTGCAGCCAGTCATAAAAGGACTGCAGCCAAAGGCCGGTGCGGGACGGCTGATACAAAGTGATTGCAGCAAGGAGGGCGACAACGAGAATGGCGGCAACTCGTCTTCGCGATGACCACGACTTCATTGCACAGGGTGTCCCCTTGCTCGAGATTCGTCGATTCTACGACATCACGTCAGGGCAGGTCGTTCGGCCCGAGCGTATTGTCGCTCGTTGAGGATTGCGCAAGAAAGTGAAGGGACGACTCAACACTAACGACACGCTGGCGGGTGGTAGCCGATAGTGCTTGCTTTCGCCGTACTCGGTTACGCGGTTGTGGGCGCTGCGTTCCTTATTCTCGTGGTCCTGCTCCTGACCAGTTGGCGTGGGCAGCGACTGGGCGTCGTCCTAATCGTCGCCTGCCTCGTCTCGGTGCTGTGGTCTGCAGCGATGGCAATCCAGACGCTTGGCGACATCTTGCACCCCGCCGTCATCTACTCGGCGGAGATCGGGCGCTTGTTCATCTGGGTCTGCTTTCTCGCCTTTCTTGCGCAGAAGATAGGCGTAGCGCGCTGGCTATTGCTGCTGTGCGTCGGACTCGGTGCTGCGGGCATGCTGGCCGGGCCGGCAGCCTGGATCGCCGTCACCCGCTTGGATGTCCAAGTGTCTATGATACAGCTACTCATTCCGTTCGGCCTGAGTCTGTCGCTGGCCGGGCTGCTGTTGATCGAGCAGCTATATCGAAATACGACGACCACGAGCCGCTGGGGAATCAAGGCGCTGTCGGTCGGTCTCGGAGGCCTGTTCGCCTACGAACTGTTCTACTACTCGCAGGCTGTACTGTTCGCGGCGCTGGACTCGGTAACCTGGCTGGCGCGCGGCTGGGTCAATGTGTTTTTCGTGCCGGCCATCGCCATCGCGGCGCGGCGCTCGCCGGACTGGCGACTCAGGATCTTCGTGTCGCGGCAGGTCGTGTTCTACACGACGACGCTGGTCGCAGTCGGCGCGTATTTCCTGCTGATGAGTCTCGGCGGCGTGCTGCTGCTCAAGCTCGGTGGCTCCTGGGGCGCCATGGCCAGGATCGTGTTCCTCGTCGGCGCGGCAGTCGTTCTGGCGACACTGCTGTCGTCGAGCACGCTGCGCGCCCGGATGAAGGTCTGGCTGACCAAGCACTTCTTCCAGAACAAATACGACTATCGCGAAGAATGGCTGCGACTCGTCAAGACCCTCGGCGAATTCGACGGGGGCCGCAACCTGAGGCTTGCGGTTCGGGCGATCGCCGAAATCGTACAGAGCCCTTCCGGCATCCTCTGGGTGCTTGACGAGCGCGGCGAGCGACTGAGCCAGGAGGCCGGCTGGGATAGTACCGAGGAGTTCCCTGACCTCGAACTCTCGGAGTCGCTCGTCGAATTCCTGGACAGGACGGGCTGGGTCATCGACGTCGACGAGTATCGGCGCGAACCAGGACGCTATGATGGGCTCGATCTGCCCGATTGGCTGGCGGCACAGACCCGGGCCTGGTTGATTGTGCCCTTGCTCGCCGAGCAGGAACTGATCGGCCTCGTGCTACTCAACAAGGCGCCGGCGCTGGCGACTCTCAACTACGAGGATCGCGACCTTCTGAAAACGGCGGGAAATCATATCGCGGTGCACCTGTCGCAGGCGCGGTCGGAGCACCTGCTAACCGAAGCTCGCCAGTTCGAGGCTTACAATCGCTTGACCGCGTTCCTGATGCACGACCTGAACAATCTGATTGCGCAGCAGTCGCTCATCGTGACGAACGCCGAGAAGCACAGGCGGAATCCTGAGTTCGTCGATGACGCCATCGACACGATCGCGCGTTCCGTCGACCGGATGAAGTCGGTGATGGAACAGCTTCGGCGCGGGCGATCGGACCACTCGAGAAAAAGGCAGGAACTCAAGTTCCTGGTTTCGCAAGCGATCGAACGTTGCGCACACCGCCAGCCGGAGCCGGAGCTTAAGCTCAAGGCCGACGACCTGAGTGTCGAAGTCGAAGGCCCCGAGTTCGTATCCGTGCTGACCAATCTGGTGAAGAATGCGCAGGAGGCAACCGGCGCGGACGGTTTCGTCATCGTGACGCTCGATCGCGACGGCGACACGGTCGTCGTGCAGGTCGACGACGACGGCTGCGGCATGTCGGAGGAGTTCGTACGCAAGCGGTTGTTTCGCCCGTTCGACTCGACCAAGGGCAGCCAGGGAATGGGCATAGGCGTCTATCAGGCGCTCGAATACGCGCGGCGCCAGGGCGGATCACTCAGTGTCGACTCGACGATCGGAGAAGGCACGAAAATGACGCTCCGCCTGCCAGCCTCGGCGGTGTCGGCCTGACGTCGATCGGAGATCGCAGGCCATCAATGTGAGTGGCGCGGCTCACGGCTTCGTGACCCAGTTCACAGAATCGTGAAACCGAGTCCAGGCGCATACAGCTGCAACAGGCGGCAGGTTACACTGCGGGGCAGGGAGCGTGCGTTTAGAGCGCCCGAACCGGGACCCGCATGGTGGTTTCCCGGTTCGATCGTGCGTAAATCGCTGCAAAAACAACGGTATCGGACTACAATCTCAGGTTGGTCGACAACGACAGGCTGCCCACAAAAATGTTTGGAGCAAACAGATTGAAAGTGCCCGTCATGGTCCTGGGCCTCGCATCCTTCCTGGTCGGCTGCGGTCTCGGAATGAGCGATGAGGATCGCCTCGACCGCGCGACTGAGGCCGCCGCCAGTGCGGACTATCAGGCCGCCATTGTCGACAGCAAGGACGTGCTGCGCCGGGATCCGCAAAACGTGCGGGCGCGGGTGCTTCTCGGCCGCGTATCGCTGGCCGTCGGTGACGTGGCCGGTGCGGAGAAGGAATTGCGGCGTGCCATCGAGCTGGGTGCCGATTCGACCGGGCTGCACGTCGATCTCGTCGATGCCCTTGTCCGCCAGCGCAAGTTCCAGGACGCACTCGACGCTGGCCTTGATCCACTGCTAGACGACGAATCGATCGGCACGCTCCGAAGGCTTCGCGGCGATGCACTGCGAGGCATCGGTCAACCTGCCGAGGCGCGCACCGAATATGGTCTCGCACTGCAGAAAAACGCGGACGACGTCCGCGCACATCTCGGCGTCGCCGCAGCCCATCTCGCGGCGGAAAACCTGCCGCAGGCAAGGATAAACCTGGACGCGTTGATCGAGTCGTATCCCGACGAATTCGACGTCTGGCTGGCTTCCGGTGACCTCAATCGTCTGCTGACAGAGCTCGATGCCGCGGAGCGCAACTACGCGAGGGCGCTTGAGATCGCGGGCGGCGACGTTGGCCGGCGCGCCAGCGCTTTGTATGGCCTGGCCGAGATTTCGCTCGCACAGGGCGATATCGAGGCGGCCGAAGGGTACGTTCGGGACCTGAGTGAGGCCACGCCCGATACGATACCTGCCGTGCTGTCCAGTGCACGCCTCGCCGTGCTGAAGGAAGACTGGGCATCGGCACAAACAGATCTACAGGACATCCTGAGACGCGCACCCGACTTCGCTCCGGCACAGATGCTGCTCGGCGCCGTGTCCTACGAGACAGGGAGCTACGCGCAAAGCGAAATGTACCTGTCCTCGGCGCTGGTCAACGAACCCGAGAATGTGGCCGCGCGCGTGATGCTCGCATCGACCTACCTGGCCCAGGGCAAGGCAGCCGATGCAGCAGAAGCGCTCGAAGCGAACGGCGCGGAGTGGGGCGGCGATCCCCGCGTGATTGCAATGTCGGCAAGGGTCGCGCTGTCGGCGGGCGAAACCGACCGCGCCATTCGCGACCTCGAGCGAAGCGTCGAGCTAAATCCTACCGATACGGCGGCACAGCTCCAGCTGGCACTGGCGCTGATCGGCGCCGGCCGCCAGGGCGAAGTCTCCGAGGTGCTCGATACGCTCTCCGAAATCGATGGGGAGCGGACGGCGCTGCAGCGCGAGATTCTCGGCGTGCTCGTTAAGCTGCGCGGCGGCAACACGTCGCTAGCCCGGGAGCATGCCCGGAAGATCGTCGGCGACTGGCCGGAAGAGGCAGCTGGCTACAACCTCGTCGGCGCCATCGAACTTGCGGACGGCAACGTGGAGGTTGCGAGAAGCAGCTTCTCGGATGCGCTCGAAAATGCCCCGGGCAACGTGGTCGCCGAGCGTTTCCTGGCCCAGATCGCAGAAGGTAACGGCGAGCTCGAGGAGGCGGCGGTACGCTACGAGCGGATCGTCGCGACGGACAGCTCGGCGACCTGGGCGATGTACGGCCGCGCCCGCGTAGCGGCGACGGCCGAGCAACTCGATCTCGCGGCGGAATGGCTCGAGAGAATCCTGCCGCGCGAGCCTGGGGCCACAGCACCGCGTGAGACGCTCGCGCGCGTGCACGCACAGAATGGCGATTTCGATGCCGCAATGGAGGTGGCGTCCGGACTCATCGCGCTCGATACCGGACGTGCGGAGTCGCATCTGCTGCTCGGTGACATCGCTGCTCGCAAACAGGATTTCGAGGCCGCGATCGATGCGTTCGAGGACGCGCGTCGCCTCGATCCCGGCAATCCACAGATCACCTTGCGCCTCGCCGAGGCACGCAGGCTGTCGGGCGACGTCGAGGCTGCCCTGGCGACACTCGGAGGCGAAGGGGACATCGATTACACTGACCTGCGCACCGCGAGCGCGACGGCGCTCGCGTTTTCCAACGCGGGCAACCATGTTCGAGCCATGGAAATCGCCGCGAGCCTGAAGCGCGCGCACCCCGACAGTGCCGGGCCAATCGCGCTCGAAGGCGAGCTGTGGATTCGCGCGAGCGAGTTCGAGCGAGCGGCTGCCGCGTACGAGGCGGCGCTCGCGATCGAAGTGAATCCGCCCTATGCGGCTCGATTGCACCAGATCCTGATGCAGACCGACGAAGAGAACGCGGACGAGCCTCTTCATCGCTACCTCGCGTCCGATCCCGACGACTCGTCTATCCAGCTCCTGCTCGCGCAATACCTGAACAGGGAAGGCCAGAACGGCGATTCGATTGGCGTCTATGAGAACATCCTGTCGGTGAATCCCGATGATGGCATAGCGCTCAACAACTTGGCGTGGCTCTACTACACGCAGGGCGACGATCGTGCCATCGCGACGGCAAGGAAGGCCCGCGAGGCGATGCCCAGGAACTGGTCCGTACTAGACACCCTCGGCTGGGTGCTCGTGGAGGCCGGCGAATTCGACGAGGGCATAGAGATACTGAGAGAGGCCGAATCATTGTCCGAAGGTGCCGCGGTTGTTCGATACCACCTCGCCGAGGGCTACGCGCGTGCCGGCAGGCGGGATGAGGCCCGGGACATCCTACAGGAACTCCTGGCAGACGGTTCGGAGGATTTCGATGGACGCGGTGATGCAGAACGACTACTGGCGGAGTTGTAGGTGACAATAGTGATGCATGCTTGTTCACCCAAGGGCCGGCTGTTCCCGGCCGTTCTTACCGTCGGTCTGATCCTGATGCTCGCAGGCTGCGGATCGTCGGGTCCTTCAATTGATGCCTCTGAAATCGCCGCAGCGAGCGAATCCTCCGAGGCCGAATACGAGATCGGGCCGGGTGATTCGCTGCAGATCTTCGTGTGGGACCACGCGGATCTGTCCACGACGGTTTCGGTTAGACCGGACGGGAAGATATCGACGCCGCTGGTCGAAGATTTGCAGGCGGCGGGCAAGACGCCGACGGCGCTTGCCCGCGACATTGAGGGGGTACTAGAAGACTACGTGCGAACTCCGGTCGTCACGGTCATCATGCAGGGCTTCGTGGGCGAAAGTGAGCAGCAGATTCGGGTCGTTGGACAGGCCACTACGCCGATGGCGCTTCAGTACCGGCAGGGGATGACGGTGCTCGATGTCCTCATTCAGGTCGGCGGGCTGTCCGAGTTTGCCGCCGGCAATCGCGCCAAGATCATTCGTAAGAGCGCCGGTGAGGAAGTCTCCATCAAAGTCAGGCTCAACGATCTCATCAATGAAGGTGATATCGAACAAAACGTGCAGATGCTGCCGGGTGACGTATTGATCATTCCGCAGTCATTCTTTTAGCGCAAGGGAATCGCGACACAATGAACTTGCAGCAGCTACTATCCGATGTACTCGATCACGCGCGCGGCATGTGGCGTTTTCGGTGGCACGCCGTTGGGATCGCGTGGATCGTCGCAATTCCAGGCTGGTTTTCGGTGTACAAAATGCCGGATGTCTACGAGGCATCGGCCAAGGTCCTAGTGGACACAAACAGCCTATTGCCGTCACTGACCCAAGGGCTCGCGGCCAGCGAGAACCTGATGGACGAAGTGGCTCTCGTTAGCCGAGCACTGCTGACCCGACCGAATCTAGCGGATGTGGCTCGCAAGACCGACCTCGACCTGCGAGCGGACACGCCGCAGGCCATGGAGTCGCTGATTTCGAGTCTGCAGAAGCGGATAAAGGTCAGGGGCAGCAGCGACAACGTGTTCGAGATCAGCTTCCAGGACACCGACCGCGAGAAATCGGCCGAGGTCGTAGCGACAATCCTGGACACGTTCGTCGAGTCCTCGCTTGGCGCACAGGGCGACGATTCCGAGATGACCGAACGCGCGCTCGCCGCAGAGATCGCGGATCACGAGCAACGGCTCGTCGGCGCTGAGCGAGAACTGGCCGAGTTCAAGCGTTCCAATATCGGATACATGCCGGGGGACGGCACCGACTACTATACGCGCTTGCAGACCGCGCTTGCGGCCGTGGCGGGAACCGAGCAACAGATTCGACTGCTACGAAATCGGCGTGACGAAGTTGCGCGGCAGCTCGAAGGCGAGGAGCCGATATTCGGGCTAATGCCGTCGACACCCGCGCAGGCGGCCGCGGGCTGCAGTCGGTCCGGCAGCATTGCGCAGCTCGAGGACCAGTTGTCGACCTTGCTGGTCAATTTCACCGAGAAGCATCCCCGCGCGATCATGTTAAAGGAGACGATTGCGTCACTGAAGGCGGAATGCGAGGAGGAACTCGCGGCGATGGGAGGGCGCGTGCCGGTCGTCAATCCCGAAACGAATTCCCTGGATGCAAATCCGGTTTATCAAAACCTCAGGCTGCAGCTCAGCAACGCCGACGTCGAGTTGGCCGCATTGCAGGAGGAGCTCGCATCGCGTCGGCAACAGGTTGCCCAACTGCGCAGGGACGTCGACAAGATTTCCGAAGTCGAGACCTCGCTCAAACAGTTGAACCGAGACTATGGTGTCATTGAGTCCCGTTACCAGGAGTTACTCAGGCGTTGGGAGACCCTGCAATCGAAGAATCGCCTCGACACGATTACCGACAAGGTACAATTCCGGCCTCTGGAGCCGCCATTCGTACCGAAAGAGCCGGTGGCGCCAGATCGACCGCTGTTACTTATCGCCGTCCTTGTCTTTGCCATTGGCGCCGGCGGAGCCGTCGCATTCGCGCTGAATCAGCTGGAGCCGGTGTTTTACACACGCAGAGCTCTCACGGAAGCCACCGGGCTGCCTGTCCTCGGGAGCGTTGGTCTAATCGTTTCACCGGCGGAACGTACGCGGCGTAGGTTGCGCAACACGGCATGGGCTGGGGCCAACCTGGTTCTGTTCCTGGTTGGAGGTGCCGTCATCGTCTTCGAGGACCCGATCACGCGGCTGGCCGACGGTCTGTTCCGAGGGGGGCTGCTGTGAGCAAGATTCAGGATGCGCTCAGGCGCCTGCGGGACCAGGGCAGTGATGCTTCGAGAAGCAGCGGACAGGACACCGCGAGAGCTTTCTCGAGAAGAGTCCCGGATACCGTAATTCCAATTGCCAGTAAGAAAAAGGTTGAGATCACTGGCGAGAAGTTCGCGATCGATGAATCCGCACTCATTCGCCGTGGACTGCTAGTGCCGGTCGAGCACGCGCTGCCCGTGGCGGACGAATTTCGACGCATCAAGCGTCCGCTGATTGATAACGCCCTACGAAACACACAAAGCGATGACTGCATGAATCTCGTAGTCGTCGCCGGCGCCGTGCCCGGCGTTGGCAAGACGTTTTGTTCGATGAACCTCGCCGCGAGCATTTCTCTCGAGCGGGAGGTATCAGTCATGTTGATAGATGCGGATGTCGCAAAGCCGCACATCAGTACTGCCTGCGGGCTCGCTGATCGACCAGGGCTTATTGACGTGTTGGTCGACGATTCGCTTACTCTCGAAGACGTCATCGTCCGGACCGACATGAATGATGTGCAAATCCTGCCAGCCGGCCAAAAGCACTCACAGTCAACGGAGCTGCTCGCGAGCGACCGAATGCAAGAGCTGATGCACGAGGTATCAAACCGGTACCGAGACCGCCTGATTATCATGGATTCACCACCGCTCCTGATAACGAGTGAGGCGCAGGTTGTGGCCCGGCAGGCAGGGCAGGTCGCCCTCGTCGTAGAGTGCGGCAAGACCAGTAACCAGCAGATTCAGGACGCTCTCGACGTGCTGGATCGTGACAAGGCAATCAACGTCATCTTCAACAAGAGTATTCATGGCCCAGGTGGTGGGTACTACGGGGTGCACTATGGCGATTACGGAAGTTATGGATTCAATACGGAGACAGAGCCAGATCGCCCGTAGTTCTGGAAGCAACGGCTGTTTGCTGCTCGTCCTTGCGCTCCTGTTTTCGATGAACGCGGAGGCAGAGCTGGACGCCGGGATAAGCATAGGCATTTCGCGCACCGACAACGTCTTCCTGTCGCCGCCGGGGCAGGAGTTCGATGATCGCTTTACCCAGGTTTCGCCTTTCTTGAACTGGGCAAAAGAGACTCCAACGTACGATGGGCTATTCAACTATCGATACGACCGTTTCGACTACGACGATTTCAGCCTCGATCAGTCATGGCATTTCCTCGATGCGCGTCTCGCCGGAAAGGCATTGGAGGAGGCCCTCAGATTCGAAGTTGGCGCATCTCGGCGACAAGTGTTGCAGCTGCCGGAGCAAGACATTTTGCCGGGTCAAGCGCCGATATCCGGTAACCTGACGGATCTCGATCAATGGTACGTCGAGCCGAGCTTCAATCAAAGGTTGGGTGGCTCCAGTACGCTGCTGCTCCGCTATCGATACACGGATTCGCGGTACGATAACCTCGGCGTGGATTCGAGTCAGATTGCGCTTGACAACGAGACGCAGGACGCTCAGTTTTCGCTTGACAACTACGAATCAGGACAGGGCCTGACATGGGCGTTACGTTACGATTTCGTCAGGACAGATTACGACAACGAACTGTTTCTTCCCTTCGAGTACCAGAAAGCAGGTGCGGAACTGGGTTTCTGGGCCGGGTCGGGTATGCGGGTATTTGCAGGCGGCGGGCAGGAGAGCAAGTGGGACGACCCATTCGATCGGTCGCCGCAGGATCCGTACTGGGAAGCGGGTTTTGCCTATCAGTCAGGAGACAAGATCAATGCCGAGATCGCGGCTGGCGAACGTAGTTTTGGTGAATCGCTCAGGGCGTCACTCTCATACGACTTCCGGCGTGGCAATACTACCGTTCGTTACCTGGAGCAGCCGACAACAGAGGGCTTCAACTTCCGCCGCGGTGGCAACCCGATCAATCCGCAGGATCCGGACGATTTCTTGACGAATCCCGGGCGGGCGGAACGATTCATTTCGAACCGGTTTGACTGGAGCCTGACCTTGGAGGGACGCCGAACCCAGTTTCTTGTTTCCGTACTCGCCGAAGAGCGTACCGCGCGTACTGCTGCAGACGGAACGCTCTTGGAAGACCAGGGACAGCGCTCGTTAAACGCGCGATTCTCCTGGAATGCGGGTACACGAACTGAATTTGTACTGGACGGCTCCTTCATCAATCGCGATTTCGCTGACGACGTTGAGGACGAACTTGTGCGCGGCATAGTGGCGATCAACTATCGACTCGGCTCGAGAACGACCTTGTCACTCGCACACCAGCACATCGACCAGGCGCCTGGTGAAACTGGCGCTGCCCGGGCGTTCACAGCCGACACCACATCCCTGTTCGTCACCTTTGCGCTGCGAAACGACTGACGGCTGCGAAGCGGGACCTGGTGTGTCGGATATGCAGGAGAAGACGTCGGCGGCAGGCCCAGGTGAGTCACACGTAATGAGTTGCGATGTCGAGGACTACTTTCAGGTTTCTGCTTTCGAACACCTGGTTCCGAAGAACCAGTGGATCCGGATCGAATGCCGGATTCCCGGCAATGTCGATAAGGCATTGGCGCGTCTCGATGAACACGGTGCTCGAGCAACTTTCTTTACCTTGGGATGGGTGGCAGAGCAGCATCCCGAGGTAGTGCGCCGAATTAGCGATGCTGGTCACGAGGTTGCGAGTCACGGCATGCAGCACGTCCGAGTCTGGTCTCAGCGGCCGGAGGAGTTCTTCGCCGATGCCAGTCGGTCGAAAAAGCTGTTGGAGGATGTGTCGGGACAGGAAGTTCGGGGCTATCGCGCCGCCAGCTGGTCAATTGACCAGCGAACGCCGTGGGCCTGGCAGGAATTAGCCCGGGCAGGCTACACCTACAGCTCGAGCATCTATCCGGTCAGCCATGACCACTACGGGTCGCCGGACTCGCCGTCGTCGGCCTACATTGACGAATCGAGCGGGGTTCTCGAGATACCCGCCAGCACGACACGATTATTCGGACGGAGAGTACCGATTTCAGGTGGCGGCTATTTCAGGCTCTATCCGCTGGGCGTTTCACGCTGGTTCATCAACAGGGAAGCGCGTCGATCCAAGAATCCCTACATCTTCTATTTCCACCCTTGGGAGCTGGATCCTGAGCAGCCGCGGATGACGCAAGCTGGTCGAAAGGCAAAGTTCCGTCACTACCTCAACCTCGACCAGTTCGAATCACGTTGGATTGCGTTGTTGAAGGAGTACCGTTGGGACCGGATGGATCGACTGTATCTCGACGCCGAATCGTCATGAACTCCGCAGTCAACCAAGGTGTGGCAAATGAGGCGCCGGCCATGCCCGTCGAATCCGCGCCGCGCGTCCGCCTTGCTACCGATAGCGATCGTGAGCGATGGAACGATTTCGTCGACTCTGCGGCCGGTGCCGAGATTTATCATCTCTTCGAGTGGCGGCATTTGCTGGAGGACGTGTTCGGTCACAATTGCCACTACCTGCTTGCCGAGAGCAGAGACGGACGAGTGGTCGGCGTGCTGCCGGTCTCCGAGATTTCGAGTTTGTTGTTTGGCCGCTTCTTCGTTTCGATCCCTTATTTCAACTACTGCGGTGTACTCGCCGAGTCGAGCACAGCGCGAGATGTATTGGTCGGCACAGTGTGCGATATCGCCAATGAAGCCCGTGCCGATCACGTGGAGTTTCGACATCGGGACGGCATCAAGCTCGACTTACCTTTTCGTACGGACAAGGTTGCTATGCAACTGTCACTGCCCAGCGACGCCGACGCACTGTGGAAGCAATTCTCGTCGAAGCTAAGGGCGCAGATCCGGCGTCCGCGGAAAGAAGGCGCTCGTTGTATCGAGGGTGGTGCGGAGCTGCTTGACGACTTTTACGTCGTATTCGCCCGCAACATGCGCGATCTCGGCACGCCCGTTTTCCCGCGGACGATGTTTGCACGGATGCTGCAGTTGTTTCCCGATGCAGCACGTGTGTTCGTTGTTTATCTTGGCGACACGCCCGCGGCAGCTGGAATTACTGTCGGCTACCGCGGACTCCTTGAAATCCCCGTCGCTTCGTCGCTTCGAGAGTACAATCGCCAGGCCGTCAATATGCTCTTGTACTGGAGCGTCCTCGAGTACGGTATTCGGGAACGGTACAAGGTGTTCGACTTTGGCCGATCGACCGTGGACTCCGGCCCTCATCGCTTCAAGAAACAGTGGGGCGCCGAGCCTGGGCCGCTTGGGTGGTATTACTGGCTGCGCCAAGGCAACTCGTTACCGCAGCTCAATCCCTCTAATCCGAAATTCCGGCTCGCAAGAGCCATGTGGCAGCGTCTGCCGGTGCGTGTCGCAACGATTCTCGGTCCGAGGGTCGTCCGCTATCTCGCCTGACGAGGAGAGAAGGAATGTGCGGAATCGTCGGCGTCTTTCAAACACCGGGCAGGGCGAATCGATACTCGCTCGAGGATGTCCGCGCCATGGCGGAGGTCATAGCGCACCGCGGTCCGGACGACGACGGTTTCCTGGAGTATGGACCCCTGACCTTCGGCATGCGTCGACTGTCGATCATTGACCTTGAGGGTGGTCAGCAACCGATTGCGAACGAAGACTCGACGGTTTTCGTCATCAACAACGGCGAAATATACAACTATCGGCAATTGCGCGAGTTACTCGTATCGTTGGGGCATCGCTTCCGCTCGAATAGCGACACCGAGGTCATCGTCCACGCCTACGAGGAATTTGGCGACGAGTTCGTAAAGCGGCTGGACGGCATGTTCGCGCTGGCGGTTTTCGACACGCGACGAGAGCGCCTCATCGTGGCAAGGGACAGGATGGGGATCAAGCCGCTTTACTTCCGACGAGACGAGCAAGGATTTGCGTTCGCGTCCGAAGTCAAGTCGTTACTTGCTCTGCCAGGAGTATCCGCTGAGGTCGACGAGTCATCCCTCGTGGACTACCTATCTATCGGGTATTCCGTGGCACCTGGGACCATATTCAGCGGAATCGACAAGCTATCGCCTGCATCAATGGTCACAATTGACGCAGACGGTGTCGAATTCAAGCCGTATTGGTCGCCGCCAAAGGCGACGGACGAAACGCACGATTTCGCCGGTTGGGTCGATCGGGTCCGTGCAGAGTTTGATCGTGCGGTAGAAGACCACATGGTTGCAGACGTGCCTGTCGGGGCATTTCTCAGCGGTGGCATCGATTCGAGCGCCGTCTGTCACCTCATGGCAGAACATACGGATGCCGAACTGAATACCTACAGCATCGGCTACGCGGGCGGCAAGGCAGAGCGCTACTACAATGAGCTATCCTACGCCCGGCAGGTCGCCGACAAACTCGGCACTCGGCATCGCGAGATTGAAGTGCAGCCCGACGTCGCATCGTTGTTGCCCAAACTGATTTGGCACCTCGAGGAGCCTATATCGGACAGCGCGATTACGACGACGTTCCTCGTGTCCGAGCTAGCCTCAAAGAGCGTGAAGGTAATCCTGTCGGGCGTCGGGGGTGACGAGCTTTTTGCAGGCTACAATCGCTACCTCGGCGGACACTATCACTCGTATCTGGACCGGCTGCCGCGCTGGTGCCGGCAGGGCGTGCTACCGCGGATTGCGGAACTCCTTCCGAGCGGCCGACAGAACCGGCTGATGGACATCTGCCGTTATGCGAAACGGTTTTTCGAAGCCAGCGAACTCGAGCCTGCACAGCGCTATGCGTATTACCTCGCAACGGCGAATCGCCTGACGGTTCATTCTCTGCTGGGCGCTGAGCTCGCAGAAAGGGATAGCGGCCTCGTTCACGTGGCTCGCGTCGAGGAGGAGATTGAGGACGAACTCCTGCGCCTCTTTCGCATCGACTGGCAGACCCAACTCGCCGAAAATCTTCTTCTGCTTACCGATAAGATGACAATGGCCTGCAGCATCGAATGTCGTGTACCGTTCCTCGATCAAAGGCTGGTCGAACTCGCCAGCTCGGTGCCATCGGAGCACAAGTTGCCGCATGGCACGCTAAAGGGGCTGCTGAGGGCGGCTTTACGACAAGAACTCCCGCCAGAGATTATCGACCGGCGCAAACGCGGTTTCGGAGCCCCGGTCGGTGCCTGGTTCAAACGCGATCTTGCATCGCTTAGATGGGAGCTGCTCGGAGCACATGCGCTCGGCGCAAGAGACTTGCTCGACGCGCGGGCGATCAGGCGTATTTGTGATTTGCACGATCAGAATCGAGCGGACTATACGGACCTGATTCTGGTGCTTATGAACCTCGAAGTCTGGATGCGCTTGTTCGTTGATGGCCGATCGCATGAGGACGTTTCGGCAGAATTGCGGGCGCATTTGGCGGCAGCGTAATGCGTCGTTCCTCCACGATGATTGCTCAGTTGGGGCGTGAATCGCTAACACGGATCGCACTGGTGTTCGGCGTAGGCGCGCTTGTCATCGCGGTCTACTGGCAGAGTTACTCGAGTATGTTGTGGCAGTGGAACCGTTCGGATCATTCACACGGCCTTGTGGTGGTACCGCTGGTCATATTCCTGATATGGCGGTGCCGATCGGATCTGGTTGGTGTCTCGATCAAACCGAGCCTGTGGGGCATGTCCGCCGTATTCCTGCTGGTCCCGTTGTGGATCTTGGCGCGCCTGACCGCGGTACAGGTTGTTGAACATGCAGTTGCCATTGCATTGATTCCAGCCTTCATTGTTGCAACCCTCGGCAGAGAATTGGCGTCGCGCATTGCATTTCCGCTGTTGTTCCTGGGTTTTGCGCTGCCGGTAAGTGATGCCTTCGTACCGTTTCTGGTCGAAGTCACCGCAGATATTTCATCGTTTCTATTGAGCGTCTTTGGAGTTCCCGCATACAGGGAAGGCCGATACCTGACTTTGCCAGGCGCAAGCTTCGTAATCGCGGATGTCTGTAGTGGTGTCCGTTATCTGATGGCCGGGCTCATGGTGACAACGCTGTTCGGCTATTTGCACTTCCGTTCAATAGGACGTCAGCTGCTATTTGCCGTCTCGGCTGCTGTGATCTTGATTATCGCCAATGGTGTTCGCGCATTCATAGTGATGGCAATTGCATCTGCCTCGAACCTGAAGTACCTCGGTGGCAAAGACCATATTCTATTCGGATGGCTCCTTTTCGCGATCGTGGTTTTTACTTTTCTGTGGCTTGGGTCACGCTACGCAGACAAGCCGAGCATGAAGTCAGGTGAAAGAAGCGCTGACAACGAGGCTGAGCACTCGAAGACTCGCCATCCGATTCGGCTCACCGTCATTCTTGTCGTAAGCATGCTTATCGTGACCATTCGTCCCTTCCTCGGTGAGTACGGCGCTTTCGAAAGCACCTCCGGTTTCGCGGCCTTTCTCATGGCGGTGATTGTACTGATTTGGGTTCTGAGTTCGCGTGACAAGGGCACCCATGGCGGTAACTCGGCATTGGGCACTGAGTCTTTCCTGACTTTCATTCCGGCCGTGATCGCTGCCGCAGCGCTACTGGCCGGACCATTCTCCGTCAACTCTGCTCTCCGCGTATCCGACGCTTCGCAGGCAACTATCAACATCGAGTCCATTCCAGGGTGCGAAGGGCCTCGAGAGTGGCGAGAAGACTGGCGCCCGGCAATGAGCGGTGCGGTACGTGAGGCACTCGCGACATTTAGCTGTGACAGTGCGACTTTGAACGTGTTTGTCGCAGCCTATGCGGATCTGGAGCCCGGCAAAGAACTGATAAGTTCCTCCAATCAAATTTTTCCGGAGGTCTGGTCTCGCTATTCAAGAGGACTGGAACGACTATCAGGTGTTGAATCGAATAACCTGCCCGTTCTCGAGCAGCAGTTCGAACTGCCGAGCGGTGAGACACGTACATGGCACTGGTATGTGGTCGACAGCCACCAGGAAACATCGGGAGCTATGGTCAAGGCTCGGCAACTCTGGGCGCTGCTGGGCCGACGTCCGGATGGCGGGAGGGTCGTCGTCATCGCAGTTCGAAATGCAAATGATTCAGATCAGGCCAGGAAACTCCTCGCTGCTGCTGCCGGTCAGCTACCGTCGGCGTATAGAGGAGAGTGAGGCGTTGGCGGATCACATTGACAAGCGATCGACTGTCGTCCACGTCATATTTCGGCTCGACTACGGTGGTCTGGAGAACGGCGTTGTGAACGTCCTGCGTGGATTGACGCAAATGAAACATCGCCATGTGGTTGTTGCCCTAACGGAAGCTACCGACTTCGCGAAGCGGCTACCGAACGGCGTGGACGTCTACAGTATCGGCAAGCAGCCAGGTAAGGACCCGGGTGCATATCTTCGACTCTTCCGTCTGTTCCGAAGGATCAGGCCCGACGTTGTACATACCAGGAATATCGGCACACTCGACTGCGCATTCATCGCCTTTCTTGCTCGAGTACCAGTACGACTACATGGCGAACATGGCTGGGATATCTTCGATCCCGATGGCAAGAACGCCAGGTATCGGTGGATAAGACGGGTCATGTCGCTGTACGTCCACAAGTTTGTGACCGTATCGGATGAACTTGCCAATTGGTTGATTAACACTGTCGGTATTCCGGAGCGAAAAGTCGATCGCCTCCGGAACGGTGTGGACACGCAACGTTTTCGCCCCACGGCGGGCAGTGCCGTCGACGTCTTGCCCAAGCGGTTCCACGACAGAGACAAGCTTGTCATCGGTAGCGTAACGCGTTTCAGTGCTATTAAGGACCCCGTGAATCTCGTGAAAGCGTTCAAGGTGCTTGCAACTGAGGAAGAGAATCTATCGGTGACTCCTTTGCTGGTGATGATAGGAAGCGGAGAATTGCACAACGCCGCGCGGGCAGCGTTGGCAGATGCTGGCCTCACGGACAGGAGCTGGCTGCCAGGTGCTCGGGACGATATACCGGAGTTGATGGGGGCCATGGACATTTTTGTCCTCGGGTCACTGCGCGAAGGGATCTCGAATACCGTGCTCGAGGCCATGGCCTCCGGGCTGCCTGTCGTCGCCTGCGATACGGGCGGCAATCCGGAGCTCATCTCTGATTCTGTCAATGGATTCCTGGTGCCTCCCGGAGACTCAGCGGCACTCGCTGATGCGATCCGTCGGTACATTGTCAGTCCGGAATTGCGGCAGCGTCACGGTTCGGAGTCGAGACGTAGGGCAGAGCGGGAATTCTCACTCGATTTCATGATCGAACGCTACCGGCGCTTGTACGACAGCGCGATTGAAAAGGCGACAGCGTAATGTGCGGCATCTCCGGGATCGTCGATGTTCTGCGCAAGAGGCCGATCAATCAAGGCCTCGTGCGTGCCATGAACGATACGCTGGTGCATCGGGGTCCTGACGGCGAGGGCTTTCACTTCGAGCCCGGCGTTGGATTCGGGCATCGGCGCCTTTCGATCATAGATCTCGAAGGCGGTAAGCAGCCGCTCTACAACGAGGACGAATCGGTCGTCGTGACCTATAACGGGGAGATATACAATTTTCAGGCGCTGTCAGCCGAACTGATCGACTCTGGTCACAGTTTCCGGACGCATTGCGATACCGAGGTAATCGTGCATGCCTGGGAGGAGTGGGGTGTGAAGTGCCTGGACCGGTTCAATGGAATGTTTGCATTCGCGCTCTGGGATCGAAATCGGGAAACCCTGTTCATTGCGCGCGATCGGCTCGGTATTAAGCCGCTGCACTATGCGATACTCGATAACGGGTTCGTGGTTTTCGGCTCGGAAATCAAAGCGCTCCTGAAGCATCCGGAGCTATCACGTTCGCTGGATCCGAGAGCCATCGAAGACTACTTCACGTTTGGCTACGTGCCCGAGCCTCGGAGTATCTTCACCTCGATCCAGAAACTCGAGCCTGGCACATTCCTGACAATCAAGCGTGGCGAGCCTGTCGGTACGCCGACCCGCTACTGGGACGTCGCACTCGACGAAGCCAGCGTGGCTCGGCCGACCGCCGATATCCAGTCCGAGCTGCGCGAGTCGCTTAAGGCAGCCGTGTCGAGGCGGCTGATAGCCGATGTACCGCTGGGCGCGTTCCTGTCCGGCGGCATTGACTCCAGCGCTGTCGTGGCGATGATGCGCCAGTTGGACACGGATTCACTTCTCACCTGTTCAATAGGATTCAGCGAGAAGCGCTACGACGAGTCCGAGTATGCGGAGCTTGTGGCGAAGTCGAACCGAACCGATCACAAGATGGATTTGGTTGAAGCATCGGATTACAGCTTGCTAGAGAAACTCGTGCATCTGTATGACGAGCCGTACGCGGATAGCTCGGCAATGCCGACCTATCGGGTTTGTGAACTTGCGAGAAAGCACGTGACGGTTGCCCTGTCCGGCGACGGCGGAGACGAGAACTTCATTGGTTACAGACGCTATCGTCTGTTCAACATGGAGGAGCGACTGCGCTCATTCTTTCCGGACGTTATCCGGTTGCCTCTGTTCGGTTTCCTGGGCCGCGCCTACCCCAAACTCGATTGGGCGCCACGCGTCTTCCGAGGCAAGACGACATTCCAGGCACTCGGCAAAGACTCTGCGGAGGCCTATCTTCATGGCGTATCGATCTTCCCTGCCGAGGGGCGCGGTTGGCTGTTTTCGGATGCGTTCAAGCGTGACTTGCAGGGCTATCGGTCTTCAGAGGTCTTCTCGAGGCACCTCGAGAATAAGCACTTCGAGGATCCCTTGCGGAAGATCCAGTACCTGGATTTCAAGACGTATCTGCCAGGCGATATTCTGACCAAAGTGGATCGGGCGAGCATGGCGCACAGCCTTGAGGTTCGTGTGCCGTTCCTGGATCACGAGTTCGTGGCTTGGACGGCAAGCCTGCCCACGAGCGTCAAGCTCCGCGGCAGCTCCGGCAAGGACGTACTCAAGAAGTCACTGGAGCCGCTTCTGCCTAAGGAAGTCCTTTACCGATCGAAGATGGGTTTTGCCGTCCCGCTGGATGTCTGGTTCCGGGGTTCGCTGGAGCACAAGCTGATGGAGACGCTGGAAGGTGAGCGGCTGAACGACTCCGGCATATTCGATCCGGCCGCGCTCGAGACAATCGGTCAGGACCATCGATCCGGTCGCCGAGACTACAGCGCTGTCTTGTGGGCCCTTCTGATGTTCGACGGCTTCCTGGGCAGTGTCGCAGCCGGTCAGTGAGCCGATGAAGCTGTTGACCGTAACGAATCTCTATCCGGACAACGAAAATCCGCGTCACGGCGTCTTCGTCGAGGAACGGTTGAAGCATATTCTGGAAGACCAATCTGTGGCCGCGGAGGTTCTGGCTCTCCGTCCCGGGGGCGGCAACGGTATACGCTCGGAGGTGCGCAATGGTGTACGCGTACACTACTTGCCAGTGCCAACACTCCCGCTAGTGACTAACTGGATTGATCCGTTCTTGTGGCAGCATAGGGCGAAACCAGTTGCGGCCGAAATCTTGCGCAGATTCGGGTCATCATTGATCATCGACGCGCATTTCCTGTATCCGGACGGCGCCGCGGCGGTGATTCTCGGACAGCGCTTGGGCGTGCCGGTCGTACTGACGGCCCGCGGGTCAGACGTCAACGTCAAATGCGGAAACCTGATTATTCGTCAATGGGTGAGATGGGCCTGCGGTCGGAGTGCGGCCGTTATCACGGTCTCGGAAGCGCTGAAAAAAGGGCTGGTCGACATCGGGATTGAACGTCAGAAGATTACCGTATTGAGGAACGGCGTGGATCTGGACAAATTCACGCCTAAGGCGGGCGGACTCGAGCCGGACGTGAAGGATGGTCGTCTGGCCATGCTCTCAGTAGGCCACCTGCTGGAGGACAAAGGACATCATTTTGCCATCGAGGCGCTGGCGGACATCAAGGAGGCGGACCTAACGATAGTCGGCGAGGGGCCCTACGAAGCATCTCTCAGAAAGCTCGCGAAAAGTACGGGCGTTGCGGATCGAGTCACCTTTCGCGGAAATGTTCCGCATAACGATATGGCCGCAATGTACCAGTCCGCCGATGTCACCTTGCTGGTATCTGCTAGGGAAGGAATGCCCAACGTCGTTCTGGAGAGTATCGCCTGCGGCACGCGAGTAGTTGCGTCGGACGTCGGTGGAATCCGCGAGGTTGTGACAACGCCGAAAGCAGGGTTGCTGGTCACGACGCGGTCTACGGGTGAACTGGTCAAGGCCGTCAGAACGTTACAGAGCTTGGCATGTACGCGCGAAGAGACGCGCGCCTATGCGGTTGAAAATCTTGGTTGGGCGCGCGTTGTCGGAAGCCAACGAGAACTGTATCAGAAGGTGGGCTGTCATTAACGTCTTGCATGTTCTCGACCACTCGCTTCCCGAGCAAAGCGGATACGCGTATCGCAGTCATGCCATTCTAAGTGAGCTTGGACTGCACGGACCGAAGCTCACTATACTGACCGGCCCGAAGCAGGGTGTCACAGACCTTCCCTGGAGCGAGATCGATGGTATTCGGTACCACAGGACAGAAGTTCCGCCCGGAACAGACTTATCCAGCGTTAGCGGGCAATTGCGCACGGTGTCGATGACGAGAGCTCGTATTCGCGAACTGACACGTACAGCGCCTGTTCAAGTTATCCATGCGCATTCTCCTTGTCTCAATGGGCTCGCCGCACTGGGCTCAGGAATTCCGCTGGTCTACGAGATGCGCTCGTCGTGGGAGGACGCCGCAGTATCCGTGGGAGCAACGCAGCACGGCTCGATTCGCTACCGGCTTTCGAAGGCACTCGAGAGCTTCGTTGTCCGGCGTGCGGCTGCAGTCGTCGTCATTTGTGAAGGTCTCAAGGACGAGCTCTTGTCGAGAGGCGTCGCCGCAGAGAAGATAACGGTAGTCCCGAATGCGCTGCCATCGGAGATGTTTGCTCTGCCAGAGCGTGCTGCTGTCGAGTCATTGCGACAACGCTTCGACCTTGCTGACAAGAAGGTGATCGGCTTCTTCGGCAGTTTTTTCGAATGGGAGGGTGTCGACGAACTCATCCGTGCGCTGCCGCGTATCGTCGAGAATGTCCCAAACGCGCACCTGCTGCTCGCCGGAGGAGGCCGGCGTGAAGGCGCGATCCGGGACATTGTATCGTCAATGGGCCTGGCAGGAAGAGTCACCCTGGCTGGCAGGGTCAGCCATCAGGAGGTGAAGGCATTCTATGGTGTTGCTGACGTTATGGCGTACCCGAGAGTTTCGGATCGCTTGACGAATATGGTTACACCGATAAAGCCGCTTGAAGCGATGGCGCAGCGGGTCATCGTCGTTGCGTCAGACGTCGGGGGTCACAAAGAGCTCGTCAGCCATGAGCAGACTGGGTACTTGTACCCCGCTGGTGACAGGAAGGAACTGATAGAGACCATCTCTTCAGCATTGAATAGCATAGAAAGTTCGGATTCGATTCGCGAGATCGCGCTTCGGTTTGTCAGCGATAACCGGCGATGGTCGGTAGTTTCCAGGCGATACCTGCCCCTGTATGAGAGTCTCGAGCGAGGCAAGGGCTGATATGAACAAGGCAAATGGACGTTCACTTGCACGGACTGTGGCTGGCATGTTGTCGCCCGGGAACGGTCGAGGTCGTCTCGTCGTGTTCTGCTACCACCAGGTGCTGGAAGCTGCCGACCCCTTGCGCCCCGGAGAGCCCGACACAAAGCTGTTTCGTCGCGACGTGGAATTGATAGATAGCGTGTTCAATGTCTTGACGTTCCGTCAAGCAGCCCGGCTACTGTCTACAGGCAGCTTACCAAAGCGAGCTGCTTGCATAACGTTTGATGACGGATACGCCAACAACCACGAATTGGCAGCACCTATTCTGAGATCGCTCGGCGTTCCAGCGACCTTTTTCATTGCTGGGGGTGCCATTGACCAGGGCATCATGTGGAACGACCTGATTATCGAGGCCCTCGCAACTTCCCGACCTGGCGTACCAGCAGACGAGGTTTCATCAACCCTTGGATTACTCAAGTACTTGCCGCCAGCCCAGCGATGGGACAAGGCCTTAAGCAGGTTCGAGGCGGCGGTCGGCGCTGATCTGCCAAGACTCATGATGACGCGCGACATGGTTGTGTCGCTGGATGAGCAGGGCTTCGAAATTGCTGGGCACACGATCAACCACCCGATCCTCAAGGTGCTCAGTGACGACGCAGCAATGCGAGAGATCGTGGGATGCAGTGACTGGATATACGAGGTTACCGGCAAGCGCCCTGCAACCTTTGCCTATCCTAACGGCATTCGCGGAACGGATTACGACACAACCCACGAGACGATGGTTCGCGAATCAGGCTTTGAAGCCGCGGTGAGCACCAACTGGGGTGTGGCACGACCTGACTCCAATCTGTTCAGCATCCCAAGAATCGGCCCGTGGTGGCGCCAAGACGCCAGGTTCGAGGTCGGGCTCGTAAGGAGCTACTTGAAAAGCTACTTGCGCCAGGACTAACCCTGCACACGGGGAGAACCGCTTGCGTGCCGTGATCCTTTAGCCGAACAGGCCCTGCTCGTGCGGCTGGCGAAACTCGACCACTGGAGCGGCTCGGCTATCCCGGAGGCTGCTGAGGACTACGGCCCCATAGAGGGAAGAATCGGCTAGCCACGCCGCGTAGCGGTGACCGGCGCCCCGTGTCGCGGCCGCCAGATGTGGCGTTGACAGTCGTTGATATGTATCGAATTCTTGGATGCATGGACCGTATGATCGCGCTCAAAGAGAAGCGCGGCAGAGGGCCCGGACAGTGTCCCGTGGTCCGCCGAATCTGTCGGAGCGGTTGTCTGGCCACGCATGGCCTCGGCGCTGCTATGGTTCAGAATGATGCTGGAACCACTGTTCGAGCATCACCAAATCCCAAATAGCGTAGCCATAATAGGATGCGTGCCCCCCGCGGTGCTCCGCCGCAACGCGCTCAAGAAACCTCTCGTCGAAGACCCCACGTGCGCGCAGAGACTCGAGGCTACCGTAGACGAGACTCTGAAGGGCCTCGTGAGTCTTCAGCCATTGACCAAACGGCAGCCCGAAGCCGTGCTTCTGCTTTGAGATAATCTTATCAGGAAGAAAGTCCCTGACCGCACTCTTGAAAAACGTACGTAGCTCATGACCGGAGATCTTCTCCCCGGATGGTATTCGTATGGACAGATCCACAAACTCTTCTTCGAGCATCGGGTAAGACACACGTACCCCGGCCAATTCGGACATCGTGGAGACTTTGCGAATATCGTTGTCTGCCAAGGTAAATTTCCAGTCGTACCAGAGCATGCGGTCGAGCAAATCGTCGGAGGGGCAGGCCTGCCAGACTTCGGTCATGCTGTGCAACGGTGCTTGTGTATCCACGTTGGCCAGAAACTCCCGGCCGAATACCTTTTCCGGACCCTCTCGATAGATGAGGTTCCAGCTTTCGAACCGCTCGGGTAGCGGTATCCGAGCTTGCCGCACGTAGCTCGAGAATTTCCTTAGTGGAAATGGTGACGTTTCCGGGTCCAGTCGACTCGCAATGGGTTCGATTATGCTGCCTCGAACTGCCGCGGGGATTTTCGAGTAGATCTCGAACACGCGATGCCGGACGTAGCGCTCATTGCCGCCGAAGATCTCGTCTCCGCCATCGCCGGCAAGCAGGTGGCTGATGCCGTGTTCTTTCGCCAGCCGGGCACAGTAATACGTGGGTACTGCCGATGAGTTGCCGAAGGGCTCGTCATAGGTCGCGGCAATCTTTGGAATCGCGGCAACGATATCGTCGGCAGTAACTTCATACTTGTAGTGTCGGCAGCCGAAGTGTTGGCTCGCTGAGTCCGCGAATTCCATTTCATCGAACTCGGCGACCCCGAAGCCCATGGAGAACGCGTTGGCGCTCTCGGAATTAACCTGCGCCAGCAGGCCGGTGACCGTCGAGCTGTCGAGGCCGCCGCTGAGGAACGACCCTGTCTCGGCGTCTGGCATGTTGAGTTCGATTGCTCGCGAGAGCGCCGGCAAGACAGATTCACGTAGACCGGCAAGGTCGATACTGGAGGGGCGATCGAAATTAGGGGTCCAATAGCGGAACTCGGTTACATTGCCCCCCTGGAACTCAACCGCGGTAGCGGGCGGGAGTTTTCTCACACCTCGAAAGACAGTCATTGGCGCCGGTATCATGTGGCTCAGCATGAAGCCGAAAAGGGCCTGCGGGTCGAGTTCCCGAGTGGCAAAGAGCCGACGAGCGACGTCTCCCGCAGACGTCCCCAGTGCGAGAATTCCGTTCTCGTGCCCCCAGGCCAGACGCTCTATCCCCATGCGATCGACGGCTATCAGTGCGCGGTTCTCGGTGGGCTGCCAGGCCATCAGGGCGAAATGCCCCCTGAGATCGGCCAACATCCCCTTGCCCGATGCCTTGAATGCCTCGATGACACAGTGCGCATCGGCCTCCGTCGCAATCCGCCGATCGATCAGGCGCAGGTTACCCCTCAACGCCAGCACGATGTTATCGAGCCTGCACACGATCGGTGCGGTAACAGAACAATTCTCGGCCGTACTGCCGGCCGGCGAATCCAGTCTGATTTGACCTGAGATGGAGTCCATGTGAGATCGTCGTCGGAAATCCGCAATCCTAAGGGTTTTGGATGACCAAAACTACGTGCGAGTTCGAGATATGGGGGTGCTGCCTGACGTATCATTACGATCTCTCGTTGGTGCCTCAGGCAGCCTAGTCCCCTCATACACAGGAAATCATGCCGGCATGCTGGAAATCGTGTTTTGGAGTCTCGTGATACTTGTCGGGTACGTCTATTTCGGCTATCCGGTCCTGCTCTACGTGTTGGCTGGCGGCGCCCGGAAGAGTCGGGATTATGGTGAACCCGAGCTTCCGGCAGTAACCATGTTGGTATCAGCCTTCAACGAAGAAGACTGTATCGCGGAGAAACTCGAAAATAGCCTGAATCTCGATTATCCCCGAGACCGGCTCGAGATCGTGGTCGTTTCTGATGCCTCGGATGATCGAACCGATGAGATCGTCGCCGAATATTCAGATCGGGGCATAACGTTGTTGCGAATGGAGGAGCGAGGCGGGAAGACATTGGGCCTCAACGCCGGAGTCGAGAGAGCAAAAGGCGATGTGATCGTCTTCTCCGATGCGAATGCGATGTATCGAGGGGACGCGATCCGCGCCTTGGTGATTCCTTATGCCGACGAAACGATCGGTGCCGTGATCGGAGAATCAACCTATACAGAGCCTGACTCCGACTCGGGGAAGTCAGAATCGCTCTACTGGCGCTATGAGACGGCAATCAAGCGATATGAGTCTGCGCTGGGTTCGGTGGTTGGCGGAGACGGTGCAATCTATTCGGTGAGGAAGAATCTCTATCAATCGATGCCGGCAGAGGCGCTGTCGGACTTCATCAACCCCTTGCAAGTCGTGGCGCAGGGCCGTCGTTGCGTATACGAGTCACGCGCCATTTCGGTGGAGGAGGTCGCGGGAAGTTTCGGCAAAGAGTTCCGGCGGAAGGTGCGGATCGTAAATAGAGGGTGGCGGGCGGTGATGTCTATGAAAAGACTTATGAATCCCTTTCAGCATGGCCTGTTTGCCTGGCAACTGATATCGCACAAGTTGCTCCGCTGGCTGGTGCCGCTGTTCCTGTCGGCTACGTTCGCGTTAAACGTATTCCTGCTCGATCATGGCTGGGTGTACTGGGCTACACTGCTCGGCCAATTGCTGTTCTACGGACTTGCTGCGGCCGGTGCCTCACTCAGACACAGCAGGGCGCTGTCAACCATTTTGTACGTCCCCTATTACTTCTGCCTCGTCAACATCGCTAGCGCACGCGGTATCATTGAAGCCTATCGGGGATTGACCTATACGACCTGGTCGACCGCCAGAGAAAGCGGTGCGGGCAACCGTTAGTTCATCTCATCTACAAGGAGCAGCGCGTTTATGCTGGAAAGTATCAGAGAGGTATTGAGAAGTGCATTGCAGCTTGGCGATCGAGCCGATGAGCTGACGACAAGTTCCCCGTTGCTGGGGGCAGTCCCAGAATTCGATTCGATGGCTGTAGTAACGGTGCTAACGCTGATCGAGGAAGAGTTCGGCATCGAGATAGAAGACGATGACGTTTCGGCCGATGCTTTTGAGACAGTAGGCGCACTTGCCGATTTCGTCGCGACCAGAGTGGATTCTTAATCGGAGTGCATTTCGAGCCTGCATTCGTCGATAGTGGAGGCAGCAGCATCTTTGTTTTGCTGCGCGGTCCAGAGTCGGCAAAACAATGCGTACTGTGCGTGCCTCCGTTTGCGGAGGAGATGAACAAGTGTCGACGGCAGTTTACGGAGACAGCACGAAATCTGGCCGAACAGGGAATCGCCGTTCTTGCGGTCGACCTTTCGGGGACCGGTGACAGCGAGGGTGAGTTCGTCGAGGCAACCTGGCCGCAGTGGAAACGTGATCTCGAAACCGCGATCCTATGGGCGGAGGAGCGGGGTCTGGGCGTCGATTCCGCGGTAGCCTGCCGGCTCGGATGCGCTTTGCTGGCGGAGGCCCTAATTGACTACGACCGAAGTCTGACGAATACGGTTTTCTGGCAGCCGGTGACAAAAGGCCGTCAGTTCATGACACAGTTTCTGCGACTCCGCGTTGCCGCATCGTTAATGAACGATGACACGGACGAGTCAGTCGACAGCTTGCGGGGCAAGCTTGGGGATGGCCAGCCGCTGGAGATCGCCGGCTACGAGCTTTCGCCAACGCTGTGGCAGTCGATTGAAAGGATAGCAGTGGACGAGCTGCTGGGGCGGCGGTTGGGACAAGTTCGTGTGCTCGAGGTTGGAGGCGCTGCAGATGTCTCTGAGCTTTCTGTTGTTGGTCAGCGGCTTGTTAATGCCGCCGAGCTGGCTGGCCTGGCCTCTTCCGGGCTCCGCGTAAGTGGTGATCCGTTCTGGTCTTCCACGGAAATCGTCGTCAATCGCGCAATTATCGAGCACACGGTGAATTTGCTTGTATCGGTAGAGTCGCAATGAGCACTGAAACACCCATCACTTTTGAGTGCGGCGGCGATCGATTGACCGGAATAATTCACGAAGGCTCGACAAGTGCACGGGCCGGCATAGTGGTCGTCGTAGGTGGGCCGCAATACCGAGTCGGTAGCCACCGGCAATTCGTGCTGATGGCGCGAGGCTTCTCAGGAGCCGGCATTCCGGTGTTTCGCTTTGATTGCCGCGGGATGGGCGACGCAGCGGGCGACTTCGATTCATTCGAGCGCTTGGGCCCGGACATCAGGGCAGCGATCGACTGCTTTCTGGAGTCGAGACAAGGTTTAAGCACTGTCATTTTGTTGGGTTTGTGCGACGCCGCCTCCGCGATAGCGATGTATTGTGGCGAGGATAAGCGCGTTTCTGAACTAATACTGATGAATCCATGGGCGCGCACGGAGCATGGAGAAGCAAAAGCCTATCTGAAGCACTACTACTGGAAGAGGGTTTTTCAAAAGTCGTTCTGGACTAAGCTGCTAGGCGGGAGACTCGAGATCAGGCAGTCAATCAAAACGCTCCTCAAGACCATCGCGGCGGGCCGCTCAGCTGACACCCGGGCGCACGGCGAAACGGCTGCGGGCGCATCTTCGTTTCTCGAACGGATGCTTTCGGGAATTAGGTCGTTTCAAGGACGGATTCTGCTGATAATGAGTGGCCATGACCTCACCGCCAGAGAATTCGAGGATCTCGCCAGGCTTGACTCCGGATGGCGAGCCGCACTCGACAGGGAATCCGTGTCAGTCCTCGAGATCCCCACGGCCGACCATACTCTGTCACGGAGAGGCGATCTGAATAGAACGATCGAGGAAATAGTCAAGTGGGTGGGGTCGATTCGGTGATGCCACGAGTTTCTAGGCTTATGTCATTGCTGTCGCTGAAAAGAGACAATTACGTAAAGGAGACAGGTGTGATAAAAAAATGCCATCAATTCTGTGACGTAGTTCCGCCCTGGGCACCTGCTTGTCTGATATCCAAGCTGTCTGCGTATCCGGAGAGTCGATCCGTAGCAGAGCCAAAACACTCCGATTAACTCAGAGACTCCAACCCAAAATGAAACGTAGAGATTTCCTTTCCCAAGCTATCGCCGTTGCTTCCTCCCTTGTCCCGGGAATCGCAGTTGCTTCTCGACCTTGCGCGCCCTCCCTGATGGCCGATGACGGGACTGAACTGACGACACCGTGCGATTTGGGCGACGCCGACGCGGACTGGGAGTTCCGCAGCGGCCAGCCAGGGGTCGTCTGGTATCACGATTTTCGTACGGATGCTGAAGTCGACAATTTTCGCTGGGCGGGTGGAGTAGGAAACGACCCCGGCGATACTACCCTTCCTGGTCGATGTGTTCGAAACGCATCGGACGGGATTACGGGAGGTGGCTGCCTCGAACTGATTCATCCTGTCGGCAGAGGCGGAGCACCGGGCTGGTGGCGTCCGTTCTCGCCACTGTCAGGCGAGTCAAATGGACGAGGCATTGACGACCCTGGAGCAGGTGACACCCTGGCGATTCAGCCTTGGGATCCGTCCAATAGATCGGAGAACGAGCGATTTCGCCGAGGTTACTATGCCCATCCGTCTTACATTGGCGCGGACGGTTTCGCCTCCGACCAGTTTGACGGCTCTGAATTCTGGCTCCAGTTCCGCATAAAGATGGATCCGAATCGCTATCTGGACGGCACCCCGAGTGCAGGCAAACTGTCTTTCCTTGCAACGACGCAGCAGACGTTAAACCAGGAAATCGTGCAGATGAACCCCAGAAACGGGGTAGCCACATGGTATACGAACTTCGGCAATTCACCCGATACTGGTCAGCGAATGGGCCGCGATCAGGGGTATCGAGGCAAACAGCCGGGGGGCGACTACGACTCGTGCTCGCTGGATACCGGGGCGGGTTGTTGGATTTACTCTGGCGGCGAGTGGGTTACATGGCTGTATCATTTGGTACCTGGCCAAGATGGCGTTAAGGACACTCTGTTCGAGGCGTATGTGGCCCGACAGGGACAGACAGATTATGAGCTGGTCTTCTCCTACTTGAATACAATCAACTTTAGTGGCGCGAATACCGGCCATCCCAAGGGATACAATGCCTTTCAGCCCTCCAACTACATGAACGGGCAGAATTCGTCAGTGCAGTGGTATCAGCGCTACGATCAGATTGTCTTCTCGCGGCAGTTCATACCTTGCCCACAAGTGTAGGCACCTCGTAGTCGGGTTTCTCGAAATAGAGCAAAGCTAGGGTACTTAGATGAAAAGACGCAGGTTTCTGGAATCGACTGCGGCGGTTATCGGGTCGGCTGTGTTGCCTCGGGTCGCTGTTTCTCAAACGCCGTGTCCGCCCGGGTTGGCCGGTAGCACCATTGGCGCAGGGACCCCGTGTGGCGTTGGCGGCGACTTGAGCCTTGCTGAGTCGGCTGCAAGTCTGGCGCCCGGTCAGAGCGTTCAGTTCACGCCCAATACGTTTCAGCGTCCGGAGGATGTCCAGTGGCAGCTGCAGACGATCTGGTACGACGAGCAACGCGGCGAATTGCAATACATGGGAAAGCCGGCGAGTAGCCAGTCAAGAGATCATTCCCATTATCTCTACAATGAGGACAATGATATCTGGACAGATGTCGGTGTAGTCGTTACTGGATCCGGACACATTTGGAGCGCTACTTTCGATCCGGAAGAAGGAGACTACTATTTTGTCCGGTATCTAAGCGACACACTCCGCAGGTTCAGGCGCAGAAACGGCGCGTCCTTGTCTTCGTGGGAGGAGCTTGCCAGAAACTCCGGGTTGGATGCGGGTAATATCGGCCAGCCCATACTTGGCTGGCATCCAAGTCTATTCGGTCCTGGCAGGCCCGGTTTGTACGCGCACTGTACATTCTATGGGGATTGCTATGACCCCGAGACCAACACATGGTCCCGAATTGCGACCTGGTCGAACAACACCCCGTACAAACCCGGCACAAACGGCAAGGCGGGCGGTCAGGCCGTCTACCTCCCCGGATCCGACAGGCTGGCCGTATGGGGCCAGCTTCAAGGCTATAGTGGAGAAGTCATCTGGGTCGAGGCTGGCGCGGGACTCCAGTCAGATGCCCTGGCATCCGGTCACCTGGGTTTCGGTGGCGAGACGCCTATTGCGATAAGCGCTGCCGGTGGATCCGCGAATCACGGGCACATAGTCCCTCATCCAGACAATCCGGACCAGTTACTTCTCCTCGAGGAGCATGGATCGTCGCGGGTTTGGGATTCCCTGGACGACGGCGACACGTGGATGCTCAAGAACTACACACATCCGTTCGAGCAGATGCGGAACTGGTCGGCAGGCGAGTATACGGTCGGCGTCGTTGCACGCTATGGCGTTGTTATCGGGATGACATCAGATTCCGATGGAGGAGAAACGGTTCTTTGGAAACCAGAGTCCTGATCTTGCTGCTACATCGGGTAGGAGGCTCGTCGGTGTCTATGCGGACTCCGTAACTCGAATTAGACGCGCCAGTTTGTTTTTCAGACGGCCCGGGATCGTTACCAGGCGGTTCTTTGCCCATTGCCAGAATGGGCCCCTGTCCGACCAATCGAAATAGACTCCAACGCGGCTGTGTTGAAACAGTACTTGCGGCTTGTTCCACAACAGCCAGATCAACGCGAACGGGTCTCGCTCGCCGTTAATCCAAAGGGATCTGTTGCTCTGTTCAGACGTGTCTTGATTTGCGCCGCGCTCTGAATTGTACTCTACCAATGGCAGATTTATTCCATCTCGAATGCACAGTCCGAGCCAGAAGTCTGTGCGTCCGACTGTCGGTTCAATGACCCAGTAGGTCCCGTTGGAATCTTGCTTCAATTCCAGCGAAGCGGGTCCTGAAAGTCTGAGGCCCTCGAAAAATCGGACGGCCAGTTTATGCACTGCGTCACTCCTCTCACTGATAGCGATTGTCGTGTGCCCCATCGGTCGAGACCTGATCTTTCGGCCCTCAAATCGAGCCAGGACCTCTCCGTCAACCAGATAGAGTGCCGCGAATTGGATATCCGAGTCGTCGCCGCTAATGAATTCCTGAGCGATAGCCGGCAAGGAAGCCTCGATTGTCGGCCACGCGTCGCGCAGATCTGCGATCGTTGCAGTCACCATTGTCTTATAGGCAGACATCGGCATATCGGGTTTGAAAATTATCGGAGGCTGGAGATCAAGTCTGTCTGGAGTAGTGTCGTCGCTGTTCAATATCCTCCGCGATTCAGGGTAGTTCAGCCCTGTCTCCCGACACCTAGCGGCCAATTGTTGCTTGTTGAGCAAGGAAATGACGTCATCTCGAGTCGAACTCCAGCTAAGCCGGTATCTGTTTTCCAGTGACTCATAGTTTTCGCCAACAGTCCTAACCATGGTGTCATTGGTCAAAAAGAGAATTGGGGTGCCGGCATCCGAGATTGACGGTGCTAGATGGAGTAGGTCCGAGATCAGGCCTGCCCCATTGATGTCATCGACTATGATGACTCTTGCCGAATTGGTGAATGCGCCTGGCAGTTCCGGAGCAGGAGCCAATGCAACAACTTCCGCGCCAGACCGGTATAGTGAGCGGCATATCGCTAGGCTATGAGCACAGGCACCAACAACTACTGCAACCGGGCTAGCCATGGTTTGAAGGCGTAGCCTCTAGTGTCCGATCAAGTAATTTGCCCAGATCTCCGGTGAGTTCTCGTCTTGAAAACTTGCACGCGGTCTCTTTGGGGATGCCAGCAATATCGTCGCTTCTCAGTTTCCTGACGAATTCCTTGATCGTGCCAGCAATTTGCTCGCGATCCTCCAGACTCGCAATTGATTGTATGCCGACGTTCTCCAACAACTGACCCGTATCGCCAGCCGGGTCTGTAAGGCCGAGGATTGGCTTCCCGCAGAAGAAATACTCGTACAGCTTTGCGGGAATTTGATTGTTGCAGGTTGATCCCTGGAGAATCATCAGCGCATCTGCAGCCTGCATTTCGCTGATTGCCGCCGAGTACGGAATTCGAGGCAAGAATGAGACATATCTGTCCAGCCCCAAGTCACGAACAGTCTTGCCGTATTCCTCGTCATTGCCCGCAGCTCGAAAGCGAAACTCGATGTCGAGGTCCGCGAACACACCGTCATCCGACAATCGGCGTATTGCATGAAAGAAACCCGTCGGATCGCGACCCTCGGGGTAAAGCACCCCGCTATGTAGAATGATCAGTTTACTGTCCGAAGCCGGCTTGTCGTCTTCGACGAAGTCGCCAAAGGTGGCCGGATCATAGCCGTTAGAAATCACAGAAATACGATTCTCTGAAAGTTGCGGATAACGACTGAGATAAAAGTCTCTACACCCATCCGTCGTTACCACGACATGTGTAGCAGTTGAAATCGTGCGGGCTTCGAGTCTGCGGAATGCCCATCGCTCGAGACCCGTGGTCGGATAGTTTGGCTGCAACATAGGGTCCCGGAACTCCGCCAGCCAAGGTATTCCAAGTTTCCGATGAAGATTAAGCCCTATAACGTGAGCGGTCGGAACAGGGTACGTCGACATTATCGCATCAGGCCGACGCTCCCGCGAGGCCTTGAGACCCTTGAGGTAACCGCCCATAGCCCAGGTCTGCCATCTGTCAGGCACTGCCAATGCGAGAGGATATCGGCCGAATAACGACAGGCTCTTTCTGGTGTTTAACCCCCAAGCCCTGTGAACGTCAACGTGCGGCGGTATAGATGCCGCATTTTCGGGGACGAAGTCGTCGTAGGCGCTTGGAACGATCGTCAATACACTCGTGTCCCATCCAAACTCCCGAAGATACCTGGAGAACGCCAAGGACCTGCTGGTGCCGGTACTGCCCTGAATCGGAGGATAGTGATACGTGACTAGCAGTAGATTTTTTCGCGGCAAGATGGCTCTCAACGATCACAAATGCTAGAAACGTCTCGGGCAGATTCGTAGGCGGTATTGTTGGACTGTTGCCATGGAACCATCTGCCGACAGGCCCGGTCGGTTACTGCATTCGACCGACTTTGCGCAATTTGTTGCGCAAACCTGGTAACGGATAGCCTAGCTCGTAAGCCTGCACAGCGTACGTCTCTGCATCGTCAACTTCGCCGAGTTCGAACAAGACGAGGCCAAGGTTATACGTCAATTCAGCAGAGGCCCCTCCAGTTGCTTCGTAACCTCTCAGCAGAATTGCCTTCGCCTCGTCCAGCTGACCGAGATTGCGGCGCATTATTGCCGCTGCAGAATACGCCATGTCGTTACCCGGCTGCGAGGCTATGATTGAGTCCAGGAGAACGAGGGCCTCCTGCGTATTTCCCACCTCGTACTGTATCATGGCCATTTGCAGAGCCACGTGAACAAACAACGGGGAAGAGCCCGTCGATGCCGCGAGTGTAAAGTCGGTCTCGCCGAGCGCGTTTCGTAGCATTCGCTGCTTGCGATAATCATCTTTCTCGAATCTCGCTCGCTGCAAATAAAGCATTCCAGCGCAGTAATGATGGACGCCGTTTATTCCGGCCGCTTCCCATGTCTGCAGTTCCACCTTGTCCGCAGGTTGAGCCATTCGGGCGAATTTCGATCTGCGGCCGATATTGGTACCGGCATACTTGGCCTTGCAGTACCCGGGCCATTGACGCCATTCAGCATCAGTGGGGGTGAACTGATATGCGTGTGCCGATGGGGCACATAGCAGTACCAGAGCCAGCCCCAGGCAAATTCTGAATGATGACAAAATAGTGATCCGGTCCATGCGCTACTTCGTAAGAACTCCGAGTATAGACACAATTATAATACTCGGCGCTCCGCAGGTGGTTGCCTTGAGTAACATAATATCAGAGCCCGCTTCCGGTGCCTGGCGAGACGATGGCAGTCAGAGTCCTGGCAGACCTAGCGGCTTTCGGCCTTCCGGACGGCGCCGTGTTCTGCAGAGTCCGTAAGCGAGCGGCGGTGTTCTGGGGCATGCTCGACGACAGCTGGCCTTGCCGGGTCGAAACGACCACTCAGTCGCCACAGGATAGCCAGTAGGGCAAGCGTCCAAATCATCACCTCGGCTTTGAAATACTGAGCGAACATGCCTGCGCCAAGAATGCTGACCAGGGCCGCACCGAGCATTGCTCGAGTTGCGCCGAGAGTGGTCGGCAAGCCGTTCCTGTCGAGAAACTTGAGCCGACTGAGGATTCTTAGAACCATGGCAGCAAGGATGACGAATAGAACGATTCCTGGTATTCCCTGATCGACGAGCACAGTCAGAATAGTATTGTGAGATGATCTCTTCTTGGTTGACTGAACCAAGTACCTCTCATCTATGTAGTCTTGACTGAGGTGTGCAGTACCTTGGTGTCCGACTCCCAAAGGATGGTCGACGAACATCTCGAGTTGCGCCGATGCTATGGCCACCCGGCTTGCAGCGCTATTGTCCCATTCCGCCGATTCATCGAACGCCGCTTCCATCGTGGATAGTCGACTCACGAGCGTCTCGCTCGCAAAATAGAGCCCTGCAACTAGTCCGGCAATCATTGCGACGTAAAACCTCTTGTTGATACTCCTGGGTTTCAACAAGACTGCCGCAATTCCCGCCAGAAAAATCCCGACAAAGGCACCGCGTGTTTGAGTCTGGAACAAGCCGTTCACCAGGAACGGAATGGCCACTAAAATACCCCAGCGCTTCCAACCTTTAAGTGTCAGTAACAAGAAGCCGGCAAATATGATCCCGGTCCCGATGTGCATTCCCAGTGTATTCGCATTCTTGATGCCTGGGCCACCGACGCTCTCTAAGCGACCAGTGTTTGGCGAAACGAAGATCAGCCATCCAAGGAACGCGCAGCCGATTACGTGAGCGATACAAAAACTCTGAAGATCCTCCTCGGATTCGATTAGCGTATACATCAGGTAAAACAGCAGGAGGTATTTCGTATAAAGAATGGTTCCCTCAAGTTGAAGCGGCGACAAAACCCAAGGCCATTGCAGCCACATCCAGGCAACATACAACATAAGCACTTTCGCTATGCCGGACTCGGTCCAGCTATAGTTTCGTGCAGAGTTGTTTCGATGAATGAAGATGGCCAGAATCGTGACAAGTGCGGCTGCAAGAGACCAGCGAATAGCCGGCAGTTCGGCGCCCCACCACCGTGAGGGTGGATGCAGGTAGAAATCCGCAATGTACAAATACAATCCGTATATTGGCCGCCGGACAAGCGCAGCTAGGCATCCGACGGCGAACAGTATCAGGAAGGCGATTGCCGTTAGAGACATCGAGTGAGTTCCACCGGGTTCAAATAGTGCATGCCGCGACGCAGGGCCGGCTTGGCATGCACTTCCGTGGTTCGATCGAAGGGTATGTTCTCAGATAGCACGATTTCGCCGACAGTTCGGAACGACTCCGGCAGAATCTTAGCAGACTCAGTGACTCAGGAATGTGAAAGTGCAAGCATCAGGAACTGTCAATCGCCGTACCCCGCCAGTTGGAAATGCCGAAGAATTAACTACAATCACCGGACTTTTGCCAATACTGTACACCTGGACATGCAGATCCGACTCAATAGCCATACATTGTGGCAGTCCCCGAGAGACGGCAACGCCGGATTATGACCGATAATCGCTCATCTTCATCGCTTACTGGCCGCCTTTTGCGAGGCGCGGCATGGACGATGTCTATGCGGTGGCTGGTACGAGTGCTCGGACTAGCGAGCGTAGTGATCCTTGCCAGGTTGCTCGGTCCGGAAGATTTCGGTTTGGTTGCAATGGCGATGGTCATCGTTCAATTGATGGAATCGCTGAGCGACTTTGGTGTGGAAACCGCACTGATTCGCGACAAGAACGCCGGAGACGATCACTTCCATACGGCCTGGACGATTCGACAGGCGCAGTTCGTAGTCATCGCGGCGGTGGTCTTTGCCATTAGCCCCGCCGTCGCTGGATTCTACGACGAAGAGGCGGTGGAATTGATACTCCCGGTCCTTGGCTTGGCCATTGCCCTTCGCGGATTTGAGAACATAGGGATTGTAAACTTTCAGAAATCGCTGAATTTCTCCAAAGACTTCAAATTCAATGTTCTGACCAAGCTCCTGACGATTGGCACGACAATTACCCTCGCTGTGCACCTTAGATCCTATTGGGCGCTTGTACTGGGCAGCCTGTCGGGAAGCATCTATCGAGTCATCGCTAGCTACATAATGAGCGAATTTCGCCCCCGATGGTGCTTGCGAACGTGGCGAGAGCTATGGGCATTTTCGCAATGGGTGCTCGCACGCGGGGTGGCACAATTTGTCAATCAGCGCGCTGACGTGGTCTTGCTTGGGCGAATGACGTCCGCCGGGTCTCTTGGTCTGTATACGGTAGCCAAGGAAATAGCGGAGCTGCCGGCCACCGAGATTTCGATGCCAATTTCTCGCGCCGTTCTTCCAGGTCTGGCCAAGCTCGTTGACGATCCATCGAGAATGGGTCGAGCCTTTCTAAAGGTAATCGCTGCTGTGGCAACCGTAGTGGTGCCCGTGTCCCTGGGAATACTGGTGGTAGCGGACGATGCCATTCGTTTGCTGTTGGGATCACAGTGGATACCGATGGTCCCGGTTCTTCAGATATTTTGTATATTCGCGATATTCATGACGCTTCGAGGTATCGCCGGCAACATGCTCGTCGTCGCCGGCTATATTCGGTATAGCACGTACATCGTGTGGTTTCAGGCCATAATGTTTCTCGCCTTCGCAGTGCCGGCATTCAGGCTCGCGGAGCTCAGCGGAATGGCAGCCTTGCATGCCGCTCTAACAGCAATTGGCTTCGTGCTCTATGTTCTCTTCGTTGCGAGAAACAGTACGGTTACGATCAAGGAAACGTTGGTGAGCATTGTTCGACCGACAATTGCCGGGGGAGTGATGGTGGCGGTCGTCATTTGTGTTGAACAATTGCTTGCCCAGCCAGGTGAAAGCAGCGCAGGAATTCTCGCCTTGAATCTCACTATCGAGATCATGGCAGGCGTAGTAGCGTACTCTTCTACCCTTTATCTTGCGTGGAGATGCGCCGGTAGGCCGGACGGACTCGAGTCATCGTTGGTCGACCATCTGTCGTTTAGCCGCAAGTCTGACTGAGTCAGCTGAGATTGCCCGGAATTGCCTCTAGAGGCGTTTTGAGAAGAAGGCACCCGCTTGCTGCTGGCTGTTCACGGGGCCAAGTCGCCAAGGCCGCTTCTCCCGTAGACGTGAAAAAGTGGCAGAACTAGACGCTTATGCCTGAGCATCAATTTGCCCAGCAAGCGGCCACTTGAACAGTAGCATACGCCATTCGCAGCTATCCGACGGGCCAGAATCTGACAAATAGCAACCCGAAGCGAATACCTATTTTCTCGCGGCGAGAGCGAAAATGCCGATACTGGCCAGATTTGGATAATTTCGCGCGGCGACCTTGAGGTCCGAGTATTGCCTATTCAGACCGGTGATGCGATGAGGTCGCTTCAACGCCTTCATAACAAACTCTGTAATGGACGGACCCAAATAGTGATCGGGAGCTATCGCATTCGGCCGCAGATTATGTTTCGCATACTCGATTTGACCGAGCCCAGACTTCCGTAAGAGACCCTCAATAACACCCGGTGAATGATACCAACGATGATCAGGATGAAATGCCCACCAATTTGGCTCATTCAGAATTCTGTCGGTGGACAGATAATTGCCAGTCTCAATTATGAGTACACCGTTGTCAGTCAGCTTTGTTGATGCCATTCTGATGACGCTCTCCGGATCTTCGACGTGCTCTATTACATCCCACATAGTGATCACGTCGAAATGTCCATTGACATCTTCAATGGTACCCTGAGCAACGAACTCAGAAGACACGCTCAAGTCAATTCCCTGAGCCCTCCAACCTATCGATCGAGCTAGCTCGACAAAGGCACCTGCTCCAGCTCCGACATCCAACAGAGAGCCTGGTTGGCCGAAACAGGAACTAACAAAGTCGAGCTGAATCTGAGCTGTTTGTTTCTTTCGGTCAGGATCGTAGTATGGATTTCGGTGCAGTGGACTATATTGGTTTTGATAGTACTCTTGTGTCTCAGATTCTGTGAGCCCACCCGGCCACTGCCATGCCGATATGCAAAGTCGGCATTCCACTACATGCACGTGTGCCGGCTCAACCTTCGCGTCACATAGTTTTTCCACCGTATAGCGGCGAAGATACGTAGATCCGCAGAAGGGACACATCGTTCCATTTCTAATGACTCGCATCCAGCACTCTCCCTAAGCGCAAACATACGCAAGAATAAGAAACTTCTGCAAATAGCGGCCACCAACCGATAGGAGTCGCTAGTGCCCATGGTGCAGATAACAGAATCGGAAAGCAATGATCCTCAACGCGCTCTGTATGCAGGAGCTTCAAACATGCTTTTCGCATCCGAGGAGGTTCATCTGAAGACTGTACCGGCGGTTCATGGGCGGACATTATCATTTGAGAAGCGGCCACTTTCTTACTGCATACAAGAACTTGGAGCGTTTGCTTGTTGCTGTGCTTCTTGATTCGCATTGCAACGACAAGCAATCCATACTAGCGAGGGCCTAGTCCCCTGACTTGTCTTGAAATCGTAGAACGCCGTTAGGTACCTTGGTTTCGGCAGCAAATCTTGTTACTACTCGGCTACAATTTGCCCTATCCGTCAGTCGCCAACGTCAATTGTAACCCGATGGTCGCCATTTGAGCGGCCGATATGGTCGCGCGTGCCGATTATCATGTGCGCAGTTCCTATTTCCCTTCGTCTCAACCTTGTCTTGAATTCAGCCTGTTCGCAGGACCGGCTTGCAACTTGTTATCAGCAGCAGTTCGCCTAGCCAGTATCTATGCCTCCAGAGTAAAAAAAGACGGCCCAAGCTAGCTCTGTCTGGAAATTTGGACGCCGGCTGATACAAGGCAATTCGAGGCCAGGCAGAGATCCGTTACCCTATGCAATCTAGAACCTATCTCATAATTGTTTGAGTAGGTTGCCGATACAAGCAAGCTGGACAGAGCCGTGGAAGTTGCGCGGGTAGAGTTCCCAGCGAACCGGGAGACGACGTTGCCATTGCAGCCATGCAAAGAACCGTTCGACCAGCCAGCGTCGCGGATAGCGACGCAGCCGACGACCGTCTTGAGTACGAGTTCGCTCGCTGCGATTGCGACGATGCGGCGCGATCATCTCGATGCCTTCTTGCTTCAACTCCGCATCCAGCTTGTCACTATCATAGGCTTTATCGCCAATCAGATTTTCAGGCTTCGCTTCGATCATGTAGAAGTCGAAGCTCAACTGCACCAAAGTCACCTCATGGTGATTCGCTGCATGCGTACTGACCGCGAGCGGCAAGCCGTGGCGATCGACAATTCCCATAATTTTCACGCCTTTACCGCGACGCGTCGGCCCAATCTCCGCGCCGCCGCCTTTCGCCGAGGCGAACATCGCATCGACAAAACATTCCTCTTCATCGAGCCGGCCTTGCTCTAAGTGTATTCGCAAGATCGGTCAGTACCTCGCGCAACACGTCCTGGCGGCACCACTGTTGAAAGCGGCGGTGCACCGTTTTGTAGTTCGGATAGGACTGCGGCAGCGTGTGCCATTGCGCACCGGTATTGAGAATCCAAAGCACCGCTTCGAGCACCTTGCGCGTCGGGATCGGCTTGCGACCCGGTCGGCCTGCTGGAATATGCTCCTCCGGAAAGTGTTCCCGGATCCGTTCCCACTGCTCGTCGCTCAGTCGAATCATTACGTTATGATACGTTGTCATGGTTCACTTCGTGATTTTGAAATAGGTTCTAGTCTAATTAGCAATTTCGCGGTGCTTGATTTTACCGAGATATCAGACTGGGTATGGTTGTATATCGAAACAAACAAGCGAAGGGTGTGAACCTGAACATGATCAGAAATGACGCAGGCCTAAAGGCAAGGCGCGAGCGCGAATTACGGAATTACCTCGTCTAACCGCTCAGCTCTTCTCGCCCAGGAATTTTGTCGGGCAACTTCTCTCCTGGCTTGTTTGGTCCCGACGCCTCCCGCCGAAACGGCTTCATCGATTTCGGCAATCCAATTACTTCGCGTTTTTGCAATGGCCAGTACGTCCTCTAGCCCTGCGATAGACTTCAGATCCGCTGAAACAACGGGTAGGCCCGCAGCGAGGTACTCATGGACCTTTAATGGGTAGCCCTTTTCCCACCATCCACCACTCGTTTTGTAGCACATGATGTTCACATCCATATTGCACAGATAGAGTCCGACTTCCGAGTGCGCCTTGGCGCCGAGGTAATGAAAATTCTCCATCGCAAGGCAGCGCTCCCAATAGTCGCGATCTTCGTCGCCAAGTCCGCCCGACAACATAGGCCCGACAAAGACCCAGCTGAATTTCGGGCGTTGAGCGCAGAGATGATGTATCAGTGAAAAGTCGATCTTCTGGTTTATTCGTCCAACATATCCAATACGCGGCGATGAAATGTGAGCGAGATCGTCAGGAGCGATGACTTGGCCCTCATGCGCGAATTGGCCGTAGTCTACGCCCGTAGGGATGACATGCAGCTTGCCGGCGACGATATCCTGGATGTGTTCAGTCATTTCTTCCGAGAATGCGCAAACCTCGTCGGCCCTGGAGGCGAGGAGCTTCTCGTCACTAGCCAAGCCGCTGTTCCAGCCCGGGGAAAGGTTATAAGCATCGAACAGGTAGTAGACGATATTAGTCGGATCCAGTGATCGTATTGATCCAAGAAATCGCGGGTGATTCGCAACTGCCGTCACGCTTCGGTCGTTTCCCAGAATTCTCTTCAATAACCGCGTCTCGTAGCGTGCGAGCACATGATTCCACCAGGGGAGTTTCGGCCATGTACTGTAGATGCGCCCAGGGCTCACAACTTCAACGCCTTCGAATTTCGCGGAGCGAGAGAGCAGCGGAGCATTCTTCCAGTCAGCGGTGTGCCGCTGCCAAAGGGAAAGCAGGCCCGAAAAATAGACTACTCTACGTCCCTGCTCGGCCAGACCGATCGCGACTCGCTTTCGACTTGACCAGTCCACCGACCAACTCACGTCCGAGAAGAAAACAATTGTGTTGTTCTTACCCACTTCTTCCGGCTATGACGGCTTCTTTGCAATAAGCAGGTGGTGTAGTCCAAGCCGCAGGAAGACACGAACTCCGTTGTACACGTGTATTAGCTGACCCGATTCAAGCAGCCTCAAGAGCTTTGGCGCACTCGAGAAACGGAAGAGACCGCTATACGCGAAGTCCAGTTCGAACACGCGGTGCTTACAGACAATAAGGTCGCGCTGCGCGAACAGCGATAGAAGTTGTTTTCGAGTTAGCCAGTTTTCAAGTGGCTGTGACAGAAAACCTGCCTTCTCGGCTGCGCGTTTTGCAGTCGCATTCGGACAGGTAAGAATGACGTAGCCGCCGGGGCGCAATATTGCATTGATTGCATCAACGTATGCAGCCTGGTTCGAGACATGTTCAATGACCTCGCTGCTAACAACCAACTCAAAACCGCGACTATCCCGAAAAGTAATCGCGTCGTGAACCTGAAAGGTAACATCAGGGTAATGTTCTTTCGCAATCTCGATGCCCTTCGGCGAAATATCAACCGCGGTGACGTCGCCCAAGAACCTGAGCTGATTGCTTATCCATCCGCTACCGCACCCCAAATCGCAGATTCTCAATGGCGAGTGACCTGTTTCGCGTCGGACCTCACTGACAGCCGACATGATTTCTGCGAAACGCCTCAGCTTTAGATGGTTGACCGAGTCGCCTTGTTCCGCCCATCGCCTGTCGTAGAAGTCAGAGTGGCTTGGCTCCGCTGTATGATCTGAAGTCATCTTGCATATGTCCTTTGTAGCGAAGACCTATGCGGCTCAGCATTCTATTAATCGGAGTACATTGCTACCGCCCCATCGCACAGCGCTATATCGTCGCGTCTGTCCTTGATTCGTGGCGGTAGCGAGACTATGCAAGCGCAGAATTCTGGAAGTCGGTATCTGGCCTCCGAGGACTCTTACTGAGCATAGCAGACTTCACAAACGAAGTACGTGAACCGGTACGGTGACGCGGCGGTGATTGACTTCTGTATCCAGCCAAAGACCTCAGGTCGCTATGGGCCTTCGCTGATCGGCCTTGGGTACCAGGGCCCTTCTGCTCAGGAGATACGCAGATACTGGATTGATGCGCTTCTGCTGTTCGTCGGATCTTCGCGGCGCGGAGACTCGGTGGGGAAAAGAACTACAGACACGTCGGTGTTTCGCTCAACGTCCGTAGACCCGATATCAATTCTGAAGAAGTACGAGTGCTTGCCGTCAGTTTGCTGACACTCGACGGTGGATATGCCAATGTGAACACAGATTCTATCGAATTCAGCAGGTCGCTCTTCGGTGCCCGTTGACAAGTTGACAAACAACTCGACGAATCTAGATCGATCCGAGATGTCCGAGACAGGAATATTGATGCCGACCAGCCGATTGTGACTCACCTCGGCATCGGAGATGTCGACTGACGCCTTGTCGAAGAGCGTTTCGAGCGAGAACTCGCCGAGCGTGCGGCCGGGATACGTCCGATCCACGAAGTCCTGGTCCATTTTCACTGAATCGTTCAGATTGACCATGCCGTAACGACTATTTGCAAACACCGACAACGGAAGCCAGGCGACCAGCGAGAGCGTCGCGGTCAAGAGGACAGTTATTACGCCAGTTTGAAGGCTCACTGGCCGGAGAAGGGCACTTGTGCGTTCATCCGAGCGAGACGACGCAAAGTATGAAGTGATCGATCCTGCGGAAATCGCAAATGGGAACAACAAAAAGATGTCATACCGGGGTTGCGTTTCGAGAAGCAACAAGAAGAAAACATATGCGACTGCCGAGAAGCACCAGGCGACGATTTCCACAGTTTTGAAGCGAACTCTTGGAGCTAATAGAATCCTCGCAGCCAACACCAGGTACATTGCTACGTTAAGAAGTCGTATCAGAGTATCCTGCAGTCGCCATGCCGTGTTGTTTACACGGCCTACGAACTTGGCTGACGTGTCCCACTCAGGAGCCTCTGATTCACCAAAAGCAAAGCTGAAGTTGCCGTTTCCGCCGCTTAGGACGGCGTTTTTCCGCGCCAGATACTTGATCGCCGTGGGATAGCTCTTGCCCCATTCATTTACGAGCTTCACAAGAGCAAACGTCGTTCGGTTTTCCGCCGGCAACAACGGAAATTGATGATTACTCCATAACTGCAGGTCTGAGTATTTGTTCTCTGAGTGGGTATCTGTAGCCGTGACGATCGCGACTCGAGCATTGGTGGCTTCATGCTTCCTGTCGGGATCCAGCTGTCCATAGAAACTGCCGAGCAGCATGCTCACGAGGACAGGCACGACAAAGACGAATGATCTGGATAGTGCGGCGCCACGAATATGGTGGTTTTGTCCTTGCCAGGATCGCTTCGTCGCAATCGCGATCGTGGCAAGTGCAACCAAGGCGGCATAGCAAAACACGCCGTAAGACCGTGTCGACTCTGCAAGGAATGTCACAATGCCGCAGGCTATCGAGAGGGCGAGAAGCCGGGCAATCGAGCGATAACCCGTGATTTCAGTCTGGACAAGATCAAGAATGTAGGTGCAAAGCAAGAGAAAGAGTGACAGCCACATCATCCCGTGAATATCGTGAGATGTGAGAGTCATTGCATACAGCGAGTCAGGATAGACAGAGAAGACGAGCACGGCGACAAAGCCGGCGACCGGGCCGGCAGCTTTGCTGGCAAGAATAAAGACAACCAGCGCGGTAATGGTTGCAACGATGAGATTCGTTATCTCTATCGCGAAAAGCGACGGCCCGAACAGGGCCAAGGCTGGAGTTGCTACGAAAAGGCCGCGGGTTCGATACACCTGTTTCGTACATAAGTCCTCGGAATTGTTGAGAAACTCGAGGGCGCACTGATAGTACAGGCCGAAATCGCTCGTCTGATATGAATCGAACAACGCGATCCAACTTCCTCGAATAAGCACGAACAAGCCCAAACTGGCCAGAAGAAGCGCAGTATTGCTCGCCTGAGTGCGGTGGGCGAAAACGGCGGCGTAGGCGATCAGAGCGCCAAGAGCGCCGAATGCCAACAAAGCTGCTATTTTGGAGAAAGAGTAATCGGGCGATAGAATCTCTATGAATTCGATCAATAGCCCTTGCAGCATGATAAGCAGTGCGAGGCAGGCGAGTACTCGGAGTAGCCAAACCTCCGGAGAGTTCGGGCTTTCTAGTGTTTGCTCATGCATATATGCGCCGCTTTGTGGAACCAGGTTAGCTTGGGTCGTGGATTTTTGTTTCCCTGCGTCAGGGAATGGTACGTGAAATCCGTTTCGATGCCGAGACACTTGCGCTGTGCAGGAGAGGCGTGCCGTGCCAGAGATGCCGAGCTTCACCTTATGTTATCTACTGGCATGCGGTACTCGCAGCCGCAATGCGCCAAGGCGCGTGGCATAGGGAGCTCTGATGATCTTTAAGTTTACGCTGAACGGAACTGAAGAGTCCCTTGATATCGATCCTTCAATGCCGCTCCTGTGGGCGTTGCGCGATATCATGGGTCTAACTGGCACGAAGTACGGTTGCGGTATCGCCGCGTGCGGCGTCTGTACCGTGCTCGTTGACGGCGCAGCCGTTCGCTCATGCGTGACGTCGCTCGCTTCGGTTCAAGACAAGCGTGTGACGACAATCGAGGGACTTGCCGGGGAGCATCCGCTGCAGCACGCCTGGATAGACGAGCAGGTTCCTCAGTGCGGTTTTTGCCAACCGGGACAAATCATGCAGGCTGCGGCACTGCTGGCATCAAATTCGAATCCGACTCGTGAACAGATTCGGGATTCGATGAACGGCGTATTGTGCCGCTGCGGCACGTACTTGCGCATTGAGTCGGCGATCAGGCGTGCGGCTGAAGAAATGCGCAATCAGGAACTTCGTCGTGATCAATCGTAGGCAGTTTTTCCAGGCCTCTGGTGGCCTGGTGCTGGCCGCATCGGTTCCCGCAGGATGCGGGCGGTGGGATAGTGGTGAAGCGATTCCGGGGACGCTCACGGCTTACCTGGATATACGACCGGATGGTACGGTCAATCTCTATTCCCCGATCAGCGAGATGGGGCAGGGAGCACACGCCGCGCATGCTGCAATAATTGCCGATGAGCTGGATGTGCCTATAGAACGAATCAGCGTCGAGACGGCGGAGCCTGCGGACCCGTTTCGATGGAACAATTCCATGTACTCTGGCGGATCCCTGGCGATCGTGTATTGGCGCGAACCTCTGCAAAAGGCGGCTGCACAAGGCCGGGCGATGCTGATGGCCGCTGCCGCAACGAAGCTGGGGGTTGCAATTGTCGAACTGGATACCAGCGCCGGGCAGGTGGTACACGAGGCGACTGCCCAACGACTCGACTATGCGTCGCTGGCGTTCGAAGCCGGCAAACTGCCCGTGCCCGACGACCCGCCATACAGGGACCCGAAGAAGTATCGGTACATCGGCAGCAATTCAGAGCGCATCGATTCACCCGCTACTGTTCGAGGCCAAGGTGTGTTCGCCTCCGACATCCGGCGAGAAGGGATGGTGTATGCGTGTGCCCGGCTGTCACCCGTGTTTCATGCGGATGTCGAATTCATCAACGAGAAGCCCGCACTCGACGTTCCTGGAGTCACCGACGTAGTATCAATTCCGGGTGGCGCTGCTGTCGTGGCCTCGACTAGTTGGGCTGCAATCAAGGGCGCGGACGCGCTGCAGATCGACTATCGCAGAACGCCACACGACAGCCTCGATTCGGGCGCGATATCACGCCGCATGCGTTCGGGTCTCGAAAGGGATGGTGAGGCGATGGTCGCGCACGACGAAGGCGACGTCGCGGCAGCGATTGCCCGGGCGGAGAGCGTCTTTGAGGCAGTCTATGAGGCTCCCTATCTCGCTCATGCGGCAATGGAGAACTGGTCCTGCGTCGTCGAGATGGACGAGGACGACATCCTGCATCTGTGGGCGCCATCGCAGGCGCAGGACTACTTTCGTATGGCGGCTGCCAAAGCCGCGGACATACCTGTTCGTCGTGTTCGTGTGCACACTCCCCGGATTGGCGGAGCGTTCGGCCGCTGGTTGGACTCCGATGCCGTTGGTGGCGCCGTGCTCACGGCTATCGCAGTCAACAAGCCGGTTCAGTACTTCTGGCGTCGTGAAGACCAGATTGCACAGGGGCGGTACCGATCCGCGCAGGTTGCGCGGCTTCGTGCGGCGATAGACTCGACTGGAAGGCCAACGGCCCTGGACATTCGTATGTCCGGCCAGCCATTGAGAGCACAAATGGCAGAAGGCAAACTGGACAACTGGAATGCACTATACGGCCTTCGCGACGTCAGGTATCGGTTCGACTCCTACAGGGTCGACTGGGTTCGGGTTAACCAGCCTGTACCGGTTACAACCTGGCGCTCGATCGGCGCCAGCCAGAATGCTTTTTTTCTTGAGTGCTTCATCGATGAACTGGCGAAGGAGCTGGAGATCGATCCGTACCGGTTCCGTCGCGAACTGCTCGCTCACGATCAGCGAGCACTAAAGGTAATTGAAGCCGCAGCAGAACTCGCCAACTGGAGCGAGCCATTGCCTGAAGGCAGAGCGCGTGGCATGGCCTATTTCGAGAGCTACGATTCCCTCTGCGCGCAAGTCGCGGAGGTGTCGCTCGAAAACGGTAGGCTGGTGATACACAGGGTTGCATGTGCTCTCGACTGCGGAGTCGTCGTGCTCCCGGACACAGTCAAAGCCCAGTGCGAAGGCGGCATCATTATGGGTATGTCAACCGCGCTGGGCGAGCAGATCGTGATCAAGAACGGTGGCGCAGCGAATACCAACTTGGACGCTTACCGCATTATGCGTATGGCTGAGGCCCCGTTGCAGATAGACACCGTCATCATTGATTCGGCTGAGCCGGCGGGCGCCGGAGGCGAGCCGCCCTTGCCGCCGGCAGCGCCAGCCCTGGCAAACGCGCTATTCGCTCTCACCGGCGAGCCTGTGCGCAAGCTGCCGATAAGGTAGTCAGTCCTTCGACTCGCCAACCTGCTCGCTCACGACAAACGGAGGTCTTTCCATCATCCGGAAATGCGCGCGCGCGAGGTACTCGCCAATGACACCGATCGAGAACAACTGTACGCCGGAGAAAATCGCGATTATCGAAGCGAGAAACGGAAAGCCCTGCACTGGCGTCCCCCGCACCAGGTAACCGCCAACGACCCAGGCGAGCACCAGGCCACCGAACACGGCGAACGCAAATCCCATAACGCTTGCGATCTGCAGTGGCATAGTGGAGAAGCCCGTCATCATGTTGGCGGCGTGGCCGATTAGTTTGTAGAGCGTGTAGCCGGATGATCCTTCTTGCCGCGGTTCATGCTGTACGGTAACGGCCGAGAACCGCGTCGTGCCCCAGGAGAGCAGGACGTCGAGGTTTACCGAGGGATTGCGATAGTCGGCGAACGCGCTTCTCAGCTTCGTCCGGAACACACGAAACGCGCTGGTCTTGCCGGCATTCTCGACGCCCATTGCGCTTTGCAGAGCCAGTTTCGTGATGCGTGATGCGACATTCCTGTAGAACCCGTGCTGCCCGCCCTCGGGACATCCGTATACGACGTCATGCCCCTCATCGAGCCGAGCAAGAAGTTTCGGTATTTCTTCGGGTGGATTCTGCAGGTCGTCGTCCAGGGTCACAATGACGTCGTTTTCCGCTGCGCGAATACCCGCAAGCAAAGCGCTATGCTGGCCGAAGTTGCGGGACATCCTCAAACCGCGTAGACGCTTATCGTCCTTCGCCAATCTCTGAATCAGTTCCCAGGACCCGTCGCCTCCGCAATCTTCGACAAACAGGATCTCGAATTCGAGGCTTTCGGCTTCTGCCACGGCGACCAGCCGGCGGTAGAGTTCCTGCAGACTTCCCTCAGCGCGGTAGACGGGAATGACAATTGATACTGTGGGCACTTAACCACCCCCGATTTAGAGAAAATGGGCTCCGGCGCAGAAGGATACATGCGCCGATCCGCAGAAACTACCGACAGTGTCACGGACCGTAGTGCGACGCACGCCCATTGGCTGGATTGTGGGGATCGGCTACCATTTCGCACATGCCGAATATACTGTATGCGAGTGATGTCTCTGCCGATATCAAGAGGTTGGATCATGCGTGGGAAACGCCCGACACCTTTGTGTTTCTGCCGGACAAATCTGGTGACAGTCAGGACGCAATCGAGGCCGCGCTCTCGCATCTTCCAGATGCCTATTCCACGGGTCATTACGGCCTTCTGACGTCCGGTAGCACCGGAAGACCGAAGCTGGTCATCACATCGAGGGAACGGTCAAGGTTGCTTGCGCAAGTCCTGCACGAGCAGCAGGAATCGGAAGAGGTAGACGAAACCATTGTCGCTCTTCCGCTGACCTACTGCTACAGCTTCGTAAACCAGTACCTGTGGGCTCGCGCGACGGGTCGACGGCTCGTCATGACAGCGGGGCTCACCCGTCCTGATGAGCTGAAGTCAGCGCTGCTGGACGCCGAGAACGCGATGATATGTCTAGTCGGTGCGCAGGTGCCCTTGCTCATGAAGTACTATGGAGGCTCGGTATTTTCCGGCGTGATCAGAGTTCATTTCGCGGGCGGCCGCTTTCCCGCCGAGCGGCTCGATGACGTGCGCCAGATCTTCCCTAACGCTAGAATATTCAACAACTACGGGTGCGCGGAGGCGATGCCGAGATTGACACTGAGACCAGCCGAAGCTGCCGAGGAGGCAGGACACGTTGGGTGGCCGCTGCCGGGTATCGAAATCAGGTCGTCGCCCAGAGGCGAGCTGGTGTTTCGCAGCCCTTATGGTGCCGTCGGGCAGGCAGAGGAGGCCGGCTTTCGCACCATCGGGCCCGAAGACTGGGTGAAGACCGGCGATCTGGGGAGGCAGATGGACGATGGCCATGTCGAACTCACCGCTCGGTCATCCGAGGTGTTCAAGCGCCATGGCGAAAAAGTCTCTATTCCAGTCGTTTTGAAGTCCGTTGCCGCTGTTTGGCAGGGAAACGCGGGCACCTACCGTGAAGTCGATGGCGCCGGTGAAGACGGCTTCGTGTTAGTCGTCGCACCGCATCCTGACAAGACCGAGGTTCGGAGCATTTTGTTGACGCTCCGGAGCAATCACGCCCGGGCGTATTGGCCCTTGCGAATCGAGAGTATGTCGGAGCTACCGTTATTGCCTAACGGAAAAGTCGACCTCCGGGCGCTGGGTGAGCAGGCCGAACTGACGGAGCATTGGAGGCAACGAATCTAGATGAGCAACCACCAGAAACTAAAGGAACTGTTGATGGACGTGTTCCTAATCGACGAGTCCGAGTACACGCTCGAAATGTCACAGGACGACGTGGAGACGTGGGACTCAATGGGCCTGGTGGCGATGGGGGTGGGCGTCGAGGAGACATTTGGCTACCACCTTACGCAGGAAGAGGCGCTTTCCGTCAAGAAGTTCCAGGACGTCGTCGACATACTGACGTCCAAGGGCATCCCCTTCGATGACTGAGCCCGTCGAGATGGGACTTGACGATCTATGCGCCCTTTCTGGCGATAGCACTGAAGTCTGGGCCACTTCCTCTCTTCGACCGAAGCTGCGAGAAAAGCTGCGATATCGTGTGGGGAAACCCGGCTATCCTGCTCCTGGTACGGTGCGAGTTGTCGCCGTCGGCGGCGGCAAGTTACTCGACGCCGCAAAGGCGTGGCGAGCCGATTACAGCCCGGCAACCCAACTGATCGCCGTGCCTTCGATTTGGGGCAGCGGCGCCGAGGTGTCGCCGGTTGTAGTCGCCGATATTGACGGCAGCAAGTCGATTCGCATCGACGACCGGTTCCTGCCCGACCACGTCGTCTACTGGCCCGAACTCGCAAAAGAGATTCCGGACCACCTGGCGGTATCGGCATGCGGCGACACGTGGTCGCATGCCCTCGAAGGATTTCTCTCGCCGCTGGCAAGTGAGACGCTACGGATGGATATTGCGGCCCTTATAAGTCGTATGCTGGATGTTCCTCTTGGAAATGATCCCGCCTGGTTCAGGTTGAGCAGCGAAGCCTGCGCTGCGCAGGCGCGATCCAGCGTGGGCCTGGTGCACGGCATCGCGCACACGCTCGAGTGCATACTGATTCGGGAGCAACCGGAGAGCCGCTGGGGGCACGCAAAGCTCTGTTCGACATTCCTGGCGCCCGTCATGGCTTTCAATGGCCAGGGCGACGGCAAGTCGAGTCGTCTGTTGGCAGAGTTCGGTATTGAGGCCGAGCGTGTCATGGACGTGGTCGGCAGGCTGCATGATTTCGACGCATATTGCGCTGCCATGCCTCTCCTGGCCGAGAACTGGCGCACGGTCCTTCGCGACCAATGCTCGCGAACCAACGTTCGCTTGGTGCGACCTGCAGACATAGAATTTTTCGAGGCGTGGAGTCCAGATTGAGCGCACTTCTCGACAAATCGCCATACGGACCGCGGGACGAGGAAGCACTCCTCGCGGAGATGAACCAGCTCACCGAGCATCATCTCGGCGCCTGCGAGGAGTATGCCAGGGTCTGGCCAGACTGGGAGCCGGCGACGGCCGTCGAGCAGTTGCCCTTTTTGCATGTTGGCACGTTTAAGTGGATCGACTTTCGCAGCAGTTCCGCCGAAATCAAGCACGAACGGACGCTGCTGTCATCGGCGACGACGAGCGGTACGCCGAGCCGGATCGCGCTCGACGAGAAAAGCTCCGCATTGCAGAGTCGCAGTTCACTCGCGATTCTCTCGGACTTTGTCGGACAGGCCGAGCGACCACTGCTCGTAGTAGACTCCGCGCGGTCGCTGCGCATGCGCGGGGAAATGTCCGCGCGCATCGCGGCGGCGATGAGCCTTCGCCCACTGTCCTCCGACATCTACTTTCTGCTGGCGACGCCGGAGGACCCTTCAAGCATGAAGTGGGACCTTCTCGGCAAGGTTCTCGATCAGTTCGACGATCTGCTTGTGTACGGCTTTACCTGGATTTTGCATTCGTCCTGGGGAGCGGCCGGCGTGCCGGACAACATCCGGGCAAGGCTGGCTGACAAGACGATCTGCTTCGTCCACAGCGGTGGGTGGAAAAAGCTTGAGGCCGAACGCGTTACGCGGGAGGCCTTCGACGAAGCGCTCTTGGCGGGTTTGTCAGCCGAATCAAAAGTCGTCGATTTCTACGGACTGGTCGAGCAGGTGGGAGTCATCTATCCGCTGTGCGAGGCCGGTTACCGTCACACACCCGTGTGGGCCGACGTCATCGTCCGCGATTCTCTGGAGATGCGACCACTGGATGACGAACCCGGGCAGCTGCAGCTCATGAACGTGCTTGCCGCGGGCGCGCCGTATCACAGCGTCCTGACCGAGGACGTCGGTCGCATTGTTCCCGGCACCTGCCCGTGCGGACGGTCGGGAAAGCGCTTTGAACTGCTTGGTCGCCTGCCGAAGTCGGAGGCACGGGGTTGCGCGAATGTCTAGCGTCGCGCATTTGTTCACGTCATCAGCCGGTAGTTCGGCGGTGTACCTGCCGTTCGAGCTAAGGCAGACTATTTCAGATTGGTCCGCTTTGCGCCTGACCATGGCCCGGCAAGTACCGGACGGGTTCACGCGCGATGAGTGGGCTTACCTGATCACGTTCCTTGATGCCGCGAACCTGACGCGACCGTTCGTGCAGTCCTTCGGCGAGGTTGCGGAGGCCCGGCCAAACGACGTTGACAGAGTATTTCGACGCCGCGGCAACATCGGCATCTGGTTGCCTGGAAACGTCAGCCTGCTCGGTCCGCTGACGATGATCCTGCTGAGCCTTACCGGAAATCGTATCCGAATGAAGGGCGCTACGAATGCCGAGGACCTGGCCGGTGTGTTTCTCGAGTTTGCCCGCACACATCTGCCAGGCGGGGCGTTGCGCGATTACCTCGAGAGCGATGTGCACTATGAAGTATTCGATCGAAATGACCCGCGCAACCGCGATATGGCGGCCCAGGCGGACATCCGCATTGCCTTTGGGTCGAACGAGGCCGTGCAGTCCATCCTGGCCATGGATCACCCCCTGAGCAGCGTCGGTATTGCCTTTGCCGACCGACAGTCCGAGGCGTGGATCGAGCGAGACGCCGTGTCTGAGGCGCTCCTGACCGACCTGATCAAGGTCTTCGCTATATACGGCCAGGCGGGATGTACCTCGCCGCGCAAAGCGGCAATTCTCGGGGCGACAAGATCGGAAGTTGTTGCTATACGGGATCGTGTACGGGCCATGTGGCCGGATGTAATCCGCGGTATGCCGGATCCGCATGTGGCGTCGGAGAATGTGATGTGGAGGCAATGCGCGGCCGCTCAGGGCTGGAACGCGGTCCTGGCGCCGCACAATGCGGCGGTACTTGCGGTCGGAAGTGCTATCGCAGATGTGCCGTCAGGGTCCATGGTACTCGCTTTCGTGGCGTCGCAATTCGATGAAGCTATTGAGGCCTTGCCGAAACAGATCCAGACGATCGGCTATGGTGTCGCCAACTCCACGTTGGGTCAGCAGTGGCTTGACGTACCGGGCAACACGGGCGTCGACCGACTCGTACCGATAGGGAGGATGCATCACTTCGGTCCGGTTTGGGACGGGCAGGACTATTGGCGCCAGGCATTCGAAGAGGTGGAGGTTCTGCAATGATCAGAGAGCACGAGTTCAATACGCGTTGGTGGGGGTCCAGTGTTGGGATACTTGATGACCCGGCCTTCTTCGATCTCGATACGGACGTGCAGGCCGATGCCTGCGCGCCGTACTCCTGGATCGAGTTTTCGACACAGATTGATGCAGCGCCGCACCCGGAGAAGCTGGGGCGCGCCGGCTTTCGTAACGTCGACGCGCAGGTGCGATTTCGCATAGGCCTGTCTGGTCTTGCTTCGGCACCGAGTGTCGAGCGGCTTGCGGTGCAAAGCGCGGACGAGCAACCGTTCGATGTCTCGGGAAGCGAACTGTTGGATTTTGTGCATGAGCGATTCCGTTTTCTGCCCGGCATTACGGCGGAGCGCATCAATGACCGGTACGCCTTGTGGTCCAATCGCCTGATCGCGGATTATCCGCAGTGGTGCTTGCGAATCTCGGACGGGGACGAGGTCCAAGGCTGGTTCCTGGCCCAGGCAAAACCCGACAGACCGCTGCACCTGACCCTTGCGATGCTCAGGTCGGATGCGCACATCTCCGGACACTTGCTCTACCAGAAGGCCCTGCTCGAATTTGCCGCACGTGGCGCACGAATCGGCGAAGCGGAGTTCAGTATTGGCAACACGGCGGTAATGAACATCTATGCCAGTCTCGGCGCCAGGTTTCTGCATCCGAAGGGCTACTGGCACTGGTGGCCGAGAGTCCGAGACGGAGCCACCAATTGACTAGCCGCGGGGATAGGTAAGGACAGTGGCGCATCGCCTCCGCGGCGTTTTGTCAAATATGCGGGCCGTCAGTTATTTCGTAATTCGAATTGCTGTGGCTGTGCTCGGCAACGGGACGGCGCGCCGTTTCCTCGAGTCACCCAGTTGGGGCGACACGGAGTCGCCACCATCCGGACCGACTCTGGACATTGATGCTGAGGAAACGGATCTTCCCGGCTGTCCGTTTGACGCAATATCGACTTCCGACGGCGATTGTGTGTTTGTATCGCTGCAAAAGCCGGGAGGGACGCAGCGAACGCCCGGGTCGATTGCAGTGCTGCTTAGAGACCGTGGAAATCTGCGTTTGAGCCACGAGATAGCATTGCCCGCTGCAGCTTGGGGGCTGGCACTGGTTCAGGATGGCAATCTCCTTGCTGTCGCAAACAGCCATGGCGTAGCTTTGCTAGACGCAGTTGCGGCGCGCGAGAAGGCCAAGGACCCGATCATCGGAATTGCTCACTACGGTCGTGACCTCCAGACAATCCGGGTTCTCGAATCCAAAGACGGGAATTGGCTATACGCCAGCGACGAGCACAATAGAACGGTCAGCATTCTCGACCTCCGTCGGGCCTGTGCCGAAGGATTCGATGCGGAGCGCCTGGTGAGTCAGGTTCCAGTAGACCTGTCGCCCCTCGGCATGATGCTGTCAGCGGACGGTGCATATCTTTACGTGACGTGCGAGATGAGCCGGGTTGCGGCGCCAGATCTCGTCAACTGGTTCGTATGGGGAGCCACGTTGAGAGGCAGACTCAAGCGCGCTGGCGTCCTGAGCACCATAGATCTCGCCACTGCAATTCATGACCCGGAATGTGCGGTCGTGGCCAAACCGATTGCCGGCGGTCACCCCGTCCGCGTACAACAAGCCGCAGACGGGAAGACAGCATGGGTCACTGCACGCGCCAGTAATCAGCTCATCGCGTTTCAAACGGATATACCCGATTCGCCAGTGTCGATCGCGACCACGCCCGTCGGACCAGCGCCTGTCGGTGTTGCGCTTCTTGACGACCTTGGAGTCGTCCTTGTTGCCAATTCGAATCGATTCGCATCGGATCAAGGTCGAGGATCATTGTCCGTCATTGACTTGAAAAGGGCTCTGAAAGGCAAACCCGCTTGCCTCGGCCACATAACGGTCGGTTCCTTCCCTCGTGAGATCACTGTCGACCATCAGAACGGGTTGGTCAATGTAACGAACTTTGACTCCAAAAGCCTGACTGAAATTTCAATTGCATCCATCGAACGCGCGGTTGCTGCTGCACGTCCTGGTCTTCTGGAGGAATGATTATGAACATTGAGCGACCACGTCGCTTCATAGTGGCCGGCATGCCACGGACGGCGACGACATTTCTATACCAGCGTTTCCAGGAGCACCCGGCCATCTTTTGCCCGTTTCGCAAGGAAACGAACTACTTTTCCGTGAACTTTCACAAGGGGACCGAGTGGTACGACAAGCTATATGCGGATATGCCGGACGAGCAGATAGGCGCTGACGTGAGTCCAGTCTATTTCCTCGACGAAGAGGCCATCGACCGCATTCAGGTTCACGCGCCGGACGCGCCAATAGTCCTGGGAATTCGGCCAGCGAGTGCATGGGCGCTGTCGTGGTATACCCAAGTGCTGAGCAACCACATTGGAACGAAACCGAGCTTTGAGGAATTTGCAACCGGGTACAGGTATCAGATCAGTGGGGGTGAGGTTTGGCAAGACTTCCGAAACGGCTTCGTAAGGCGAACGGTTGAGCATTATCAAGATGTCTTTGCGGACAGACTATTTCTTTATCACTTTCGAGCGCTTCGCGAGGACCCCCTTCGCCTGATCAACAGCATAGAAGAATTTGTCGGCGTACAGAAGTACTTTTCGGAGGACAACCTTAAGAACGAGATCGTAAATGCTGGAACTCGTCGAAACATCGGAGTCATCGCCTATCTGCTGGGCAGGGAGGGCTTCGTTGAGGCATTAGGGCGATATCTTCCGCGTCGAGTGGTTCAAACTGCCCGAAATGTCTATGTCAAATTTGGAGCAAACAAGAAAGACGTCAAAAGCCCTGCATTCACTGATGAAGAAGTTCGTCTTGCCAAGCAGATATTTGCAGACGATGATCGCTGGATTGAAGAACAATTCCAGGACCGTTCAATCATATCGTGAAATCGATCGGCATAATCGGATCCGGTCACACTGGGGTTGCGGTGGCGCGAGTCCTGTCCGGTAGAGGGTTCCGCCCTGTCATTTTCGATGTGGGCGAGACGCTGGATTCACGAAGCCAGGAAATCGTTTCCCGCCTGGGAAGGCTCCCGAAGACCGAATGGGACTCTGGCGACATTGAGAATGTGTTCAAGAACGACACGATATTCGATGAGAGACCGAAAAGACTGGCGTTCGGATCGGACTTCATCTACGCGTATGGCCGTCCGCACGCTCCGTTGGAGGTGGCGGAAGGGGGGCCAAGTCCCACATTCGCCCGTGGAGGATTCAGTAACGTCTGGGGAGCGACGATGTTGCCTGCTGCGGATTGCGATATCGCGGACTGGCCTTTTTCCCGAGACGACCTGGCTCCCTACTATGAGTTCGTTCTTCAGGATATGCCCCTTTCCGCCGTCGAGGACTCCCTCTTGAAGAACTATCCACTCTACAAGTCGGACCTCGACCCGTTGGAGCTGACGCCCAATATCAACAAGCTCCTGAAGAAGCTCTCTGCCTCCAAACAGCTCAGAGATACAAGCGATGTAGCCTTCGGTCGGGCCAGGGTAGCCGTTCGTTCGGAGCGTTCCGCGAACGGCCGTGGATGCGTTTATTGTGGCCGTTGCTTTTCCGGGTGTGTATACGGAGCGATACACACCTCGGCAGAAGCGCTCTCCGGACTTGAGAGCTCTGGAAAGGTCCGGTATTTGTCCGACCGGCTAGTCACGAGAATTCGGGAGGATTCGGGAGTCGTGCGAATTACTTGCGTGCGCAGCGACGGCAGCTCCGAACAGCATTCTCTAAGCCGGGTCTTTGTCGCGGCTGGTGCGATCAATTCAACGCGGCTGGTATTGGAGTCGAAAAACCTGTTCGACCGGTCTGTTGTGATGAAGTCCACCCAAGGTTTCGTGGTGCCCATGCTGAGTCTCTGGGGAGCCCCGTTTCCGTGGCCCGACGTCAATACGCTCACAGGTGCTTTTCTGGATTTTAAGGTCTCGGGCTTCCCGGAACATTGGGTCCATACGCAAATCAATTCGGCCAACGAAATCGTCTTGGCGAGGTTGGGATTCCAGGAAAATGGTCGCGGCATCAAGCACCGCATCCTGAGCGCTGGTCTTGGGCGGCTCTTGGTCGGGATCTGCAATATTCACTCCGATCACGCCGGCTGCCATGAACTGTCGCTGACGCCCGGCGAGCATGGGGCTCAAAGCGTCCTCAAGATTGTAACGAAGGGGTCGGAACTGCACAAAAAGGTCGCGAAGCAGGCGGGAAGGCGGCTCGTCTCGCTGATGTCCCGGGTCGGCGTGATTCCGCTGCTTCCCTTCGCGGCGGGCAATCCGAGGCGACCAATGACCTGGCATTTCGGAGGCACCTTGCCGATGTCGACCGGCCCGCAGGGTGACTTCTCGACCGACTTGCTGGGGCGGCCAGGAGGATGGGATCGAGTGCACGTGGTGGATAGCAGCGTATTTCCATCGATTCCGTCAACCACAGTCGCCTTGCTGGCGATGGCCAACGCGGCCCGCATAGCCAAGACTGTGGACCTGGACTAATATCGGCGCTGCGCGCAGCTATGCCAACCCAGTGGAGCCCGGTACATGGCGATTCCTCGTACGATCGTAAATCACCCATTCTGGTTTGACGTCAGGAACTGGTTCAGGACGTTTCGCCTTGGCAGCATTGCGCCGGCGGAGGCCACGGCTCGCGTTCGCGACTTTGAAGAGAGGTTTGCCGGATACTACGGGGTGCCCAATACAATCGCGTTTCCGTTTGCGCGCACGGCTCTCTTCGCAAGTCTGAAGACTCAGAATCTCGAGGAAGGATCGGAAGTTCTGATGCCGCCCATCACGATCAAGCCGATGATGGACGTTGTCATTGGCCTGGGTCTTAAGCCAGTCTTCGTGGATATCGAGCTGGACACGCTTTGCTTTGATCCCGCGAAGCTCGCCGATGCCATAACGCCTCGCACGAGGGCAGCATTGATAACCTATCTGTTTGGCATTGCGCCGCGCGCGGAAGAATTGACCCGCATCTGCAAGGACAACGGAATATTCGTCATCGAAGACTTCTCCCATGCACTAAACGCGGAGTACCAGGGCAGGAAACTCGGAACCTTCGGAGACGTGGGAATCTACAGTACTGGTATCACAAAGACACTTGATGCTTTCGGCGGCGGCCTGGCGATTACCGCCGACCCCGAGCTAGGCGCAAGTCTCCGCGAGTTTCAGGCTTCGCTGGGGCCGACCCCCTCCGGCAGGCTTCGGGGAAAGATCGCCAAGAATATTGTCTGGAACCTGGCGACAAGGAAATGGACGTTTACGCTCGCGATATTTCCGCTCATCAGACTGATGAGCCGCCTCAACAATGAGATGGCGCAACGCATGACTGGAGCTCGCCTGGGCCTGGTGCCAGACCAGACGTTGCCGGGCAGCTACTTTGAGCAGTTTACCTGGCTTCAGGCTGATGCAGGGAAGGCCAGGATGCCGGAGGTGGAAGCGGGGGACGCACGCAGAATTGCAAATGCCAGTGCATTGCAGCGCGTACTCGCGAAGATTGGAGCGCGTAGTTGCGCGGTGCTGCCGGAAGCGCGCAGCGTGTATTGGCAGTTCGTCGTTTTTTCGCCCGAACCCGCAAGATTCGAGCAAATTCTGGCAAGTCAGGGGATCGACACTGGTACGTCCAATCTATCGCTGATAAGCGGGCTTGGAATCTATCCGGAGTATGAGAGGGCTTGCCCCAATGCGGAGTTCGTTAAGACCAACGCGATGTATATACCCATCAATCCTCGATTGACCGCCCGGGATCTCGAGAGAATCGAGGGCGCGCTACAGCAAGCACTCTCGCCGCGGTGAATGATGAATAGGGACACGTTGCTGCGGGTCTTGCGATGGCTGATAACGGCCGTGGGCTGCTATTGGATTGCTACGTCCCTGACGGTCAACGATCATATCGTGCTGCCGGCCGGCTTCGTACAAGATGGCGAAGTGCTCACGTCCGAGGCCCAACCTGTACCCGTGAGCAAACTCCGACAGGAATCCGTCGTGATCGAACTGGCCGGCCGGGAGATTGCGCTCGGTCGAGAAGCTATCTCGCGTGAGGACGTACTCTATCGACCCGGTCTTCGCTCGGTGATTTCCAGCGCAAAATTGGGCGCGCTGCTGCTCGCGGCTTTTCTTGTCTGGCCGGCGCAAGTCCTGCTCATGGAGCGGTGGTGGCAGCTCATGGCGGCGAAAGGGCTGCGGTTTTCCAGGGGTCGCCTGTTTCGCCTCCACCTGGTTTCCGATTTCTTTGGGTCCTTTACTCCCGGCAGGGCCGGTACCGAGGTGGCGCGAGTCAGCTACGCCATGAAGCTTCCCAATGGTCGAACTGCCGCCGCTACGGCGATCATTGTGGACAGGATAGTTGGAACATTCGCGCTATTGATACTGGCGGCGGTGGCTGTACCGTTTACCTCCGTCGCTGAAGGAGAACTCGCGCGAAACATCTGGGGCATACTCTTCGTTTCCGTTGTGGCCGTCACGCTGTATTTCTCCAACGCGGTTCGGTCGCTCTACGGGGTTGCGGGAATTGTCAGGGCGCTGAGAAAGCGAGAAGTGCTTCGCAAGATTGACGATGCAATACTCGCGTATCGGCAACATCCTGGCGTATTGATTCGAATCACCATTATTTCATTTCTAATCCACGGCTCACTCCTGGCATCGGCGATCGTGGCGAGCCGGGCCGTGGGTATGCAGACCGAGATCCCGCTGCTCGTGGCTGCTCTGGCCGTGGTCTTATTCGCGGGCTCTCTCCCCATAAGCTTCATGGGCTTCGGCGTAATGGAACCACTCGGCGTTGCTATCCTCACTGAGCCCGGCGTCGCGAGTGCTGCCCAAATCGTGGCGATGCTGGTGCTCTATCGCTGCTACCTTTTGGTGGTTGGTCTCGTTGGCTCGCTGTTCGTCCTGAGAGGAGACTTGTCCTTGACGCCCCCCGAGTCGTCAGAGCAGCCTTGAATGTCCCGCGGAGAATCGGCCGCTACGCGGCGATGCGCACAAGAATCTGGCTCAAGCGATCAAACACCGGCCGGGGAACGCGCCGCAGCACGGCTGAAACCAGGCGGACCTTCGGGTCATCCAGGCGCAGGCTTGGATCCTTTGCGCCCGTGATACCAAAAGAGTATTGGAGTTCCCGGCTGACGGCGCCCCACGCTTCCTTGTAGTTCTTCAAGTCCGGATTGGTCAGAGACGAAGTACCGAACTCAACGCGCCGACATCCTTTCGTGTACGCTCCGCCGATAGCGGACCACATGGCCAGCTGATTCGCCCCGAGTCGCCAAACGTCTCGATCATTCACCGACGCGCCATAGCCGTAAATAGCCGTTTCGCGGTGAAATAGAAAGACGATGCCTGCCACAGGTTTCCCTTCGAGTTTGACGAGATGTAGGCGGACCGCGTCTACAGGTGCCAACTCCTCGAACATGATCCTGAAAAAACCGCGCGGGTACGTCGGCGAACCTTGTCGTTGGCGCGTTTCCGCCTGAAGTTGCTCGAAAGCGTGAAATGCTACGGCATCCTCTGCAATCTCAACATGCAGACCAGATCGCTCCGCTTTTCTGATCTTGCGCTGCACGCGGGATGGATGAAAGCTCTTGCGGAGAGCCTCGACATCATCAAACTGCGTAAGGTCCAAGTCGCTTTCGTAAAAAGCTTTGTGGCGTCGAAGACTTTCGGCTTCAACACATTCGTGAACCTCGAGCGGCCATAGCGTACGAGGGATCGGCGGCAACAATGCGGGTCGAAAATCGCTGCGCCAAAGCGGGCCTACCTTGTCACTGAGCGGCAGGCATACATTCCACTTCTTTGTGCCAAGGCGTCGTTTGCTGACGAAGGGGAGAAGCCAAACGAGCTCTCCGGCGCTATCTTGAGCGATGGCAACCTTGGTCTTCCAGCCCCCGGTGCGTTCGAGCAGGCGATGCCACGGGCGAGTGTGATAAACGGTCGACCGGGGCATCGCCTCCATGGCCGCATAAAGCGATTCCGATATCTTGTCGGACACTACTAGATCGTAACGTTCGCCGGCACATCTGCTCACTGGGGTTTCCATGGCGCTGAAGGTTGTAACAGTCGTAAAGAGGTGTCAACCGATCGAAACGGTGCGAGCCGCATCGACCGCCCTCCGAAGCGACTCGACACCAATGACGGACAGACTTCCGGAGCCGAAATTCGTCACGAAGATCGAGCCTTGGGAGGCATCAACAACGATTTCGCGGGGAAACGATCCCACGGGTATGCTGCCGAGAATAGCCGGCCGGCCGGTTAGCGCCCGTTCTATGTCAACGACGCTAAACGTTTCGCGCTGCGCGTTCGAGGCAAAGCGATTCGAATTCGCCACGAGCACTACGCCGAGATCGTCCAACACGGCAACGCCGACCGGTGACGGCCCAACCGGAACCATTGCGACAGGCGCAGGGTTTTCCGGACTCTCCGTGGAGTACGCTATCAGTTGATTGCTTGCGCGCGCCGTTACCCATGCCATCTGGCGATCTTGTGAATGCTTGACGCGAACCGGGTGCCCACCGGCAGCTGTCGTAGCCACGACTGCCCGACTCGGCTCATCGGCAATGCGTGCGAGGTCTACGGTGTTCAGAGTGCCTGCGCGTCGGAGATTTCCGTGCAGTGTGGCTGCCCACACGAACCAATTCACGAGGTCAGGGGCGGGCACGCGGCTCATCTCGCATGCGACGTACAGGTAACTGCCATCCGTGGAGAGCGCCATCCCGACGGGTGACAAATCGACGCGAATCTGACATGCGACAATGTCGGTGCCCGAAACCGCTCCGGTCACGCGGTCCAGGTCCAGGATGCTGATCGTGCGATTGTGCTCATCGCTCACGAAGAGCCATCGCTCGTCGGCCGATTCAAGAACCTGGACCGCCTGAAAGTCCTGTCCGTAGTGTGCTGTTTTGATGATCGGGTCGCGGTCTCCATGCCGAGCCGCCAGAGCATCGAGAAAGACAACCCCGTGGTTATGTGCGACTGCGAGAAAGGCGCCCCCTCGGACCAGCGCCAATCCCGACGCGGCGGCGGTGAGCTGGATCCGATGTCCGAACCGAATGGCTTCGCCGTCACGATGCAGCACCGCGACGGCGCCGGGAGACCGCTGGGTACCCCCTTGTTGCTGGAGAGAGACAAACAGGCAGCACCCATCCGGGGTCGGTGCCACATCGTACGGGCTTGCGGGCAGCACAATCTCATTGCTGTCCACCTCCAGGATACGGGCATCGGGCGGAGGCGCGCTCGCAGACCAGCTCGGCGACTCCAGGACTCGGCGCGCCGGCCAGGTTCCCAGCACAACCGCGGCCACGCGCGCTATGCCATGGCTGAGACCAGGAGCGTTGGCGAACATGCCTCGGATAGACGGTGCCATGACGGCGTCAGCAGAGTCTCGAGACGAGCCCGGCCGGCTTCAACCTGGGGCAACGTTGTCGCCTCGAGCGATCGCGCAGTTTCACTTGCTCATCATGGCGCGTCGAAGAACTCCAGGATGCTCTGACAGACCAGGTCGACGTCGTGCTCCTCGAGGTCAGGGTACATGGGAAGCCGCAGAAGCTGTGAGTGAAGCCGATCCGTAACGGGTAGTGCACGCCCGTCGTGCAGCTCTGCCCCGACGGGCGACGAGTGAAGAGGCACATAGTGGAAGGTGGTGCCGATACCCTTGTCACTCAAGTGCTTCATCAAGCCGTCCCGGGATTCGGAGTCCCGGAGCAATAGATAGAACAAGTGATAGCTGGATTCGCATTCGTCCGGGACAATGGGCAATCGGATATGCCCTCCGTCCTCGAGCACTTTTAGCGACCGAGCGTATCGGTCGAATATCGATTTCCTCTTGGCACGTATCTCGTTGACGTGCTCGAGCTGACTAGAGAGAAACGCCATATTCAGTTCCGAAGGAACGTAGGATGAGCCGCGATCGACCCACGTGTACTTGTCGACTTGTCCCCTAAAAAAAGCCTTTCGATTCGTTCCTTTCTCCCGGTGGACTTCGGCCCGATGGAATAACTCGGGATCGTCAACCACCACTGCACCGCCTTCTCCGCAATGGTAGTTCTTGGTGCTGTGAAAGCTGAAGCACGCAATGTCGCCGACCGTGCCAAGCGGCCGATTCTTGTAGGCACCGCTCAACGCCTGGGCGGCATCTTCGACGACGGCTATTCCGGCCGGATCTGCGATTTCCCTGATCTCATCCATCGCACAAGAAATGCCACCGTAGTGTACGGCCACGATGGCCCTCGTGCGCGGACCGACAAGTTCTTGGATCTTCGATTCGTCGATGTTGAGTGTGTCTTCTCGAATGTCGCAAAAGACCGGCTTGGCGCCGAGGTTGGTAAAGGCACTGACCGAGGTTACAAACGTAAATGAGGGGACGATGACTTCGTCGCCTGGCTTGACGGTAAGCATTGCGGCGATTTCTAGCGCCGCCGTACAGGAGGGCGTAAACAATATATTGCCACGGCCGAGATGTTGCTCCATGAGAGCAGCACATTGCCTGGAGAAAGGGCCATCCGACTGCAGCGCACGAGGGTCATCGCACGCGGCGGATACGCGATTGCTCTCTTGCCCCGTTACGGTTGGTATATGAAATGGAATGCTGATAGACAAGATGTGCTTCTCGCTATTGCTCTCAGGCGCGGTCGCGATTGACTTCTTCCAGAACACCTTCCAGGTACGCTCCGTAGGTCGAGTTTTGCAGCCGCTCGGAATGCTGTCGGAGCTGGTCGCCAGTTATGTAGCCCAGTCGGAACGCGATTTCTTCGGGGCACGAGATCTTCTGCCCTTGCCTTCGCTCAATCGTTGCGATGAACTGCGCAGCCTCCAAAAGCGAGTCGTAGGTTCCTGTGTCGAGCCAGGCCATACCTCGACCGAGCGGGTTGGCGAATAGCTGACCGCGTTCGAGATAAGTCCGGTTGACGTCCGTGATCTCCAGCTCACCTCGTGGCGACGGTTCTAGTGATTTCGCGATGTCAACAACATCTGAATCGTAGAAATAGAGTCCGGTTACCGCATGATTGGACCGCGGCTTGTCCGGCTTTTCGACGATTTCAACCGGTTTCCCGTCTGCATCCAGGTACAGGACGCCGAAAGCCCGCGGATTTGCTACCTGGTAAGTAAACACCGTCGCGCCCACCGTTCTGGTTTTCGCGCGCTTCATCATGTTGACGAGTTCGTTACCATGAAAAATGTTGTCACCCAATATCAGAGCAACATTATCAGAGCCGACAAACTCTTCGCCGATAATGAACGCTTGTGCGAGTCCTTCCGGCTTCGGCTGTTCTGCATACTCGAGCTGGAGTCCCCACTGAGAGCCGTCGCCCAACGCCTGCTCGAATCGGGGCAGGTCGTAGGGAGTAGAGATTATCAAGATCTCTCTAATGCCTGCCAGCATCAGCGTCGACATCGGATAATAGACCATCGGTTTGTCGTAAACCGGTAGTAATTGTTTTGAGATGCTATGAGTAATCGGATGAAGCCTGGTTCCAGAGCCTCCGGCAAGGATGATTCCCTTCATTTTCCTAATCCTCTGCGTGTTTCAAAAGCGGATCGCGTATCTCGGACCAACTCGTCTGCATTCGTCAGGTACCAGTCTACCGTTTTCCTCATGCCCTCTTCGAAGCTCACGCTGGGCTTCCAGCCCAGGGACTTCTCGATTCGATCGGAATTGAGCGAATAGCGCCGGTCGTGCCCTGGCCGGTCGGGGACAAATTCAATCTGGTCAGAGTATGAGCGTCCGTCATCTCGTGGCCGGATTTCATCGAGCACTGAGCAGACTTGCGTGACGACTTCGAGGTTGGAGCGTTCGGCGCTACCGCTAACGTTGTAGTGCAAGCCAGACTCGCCGTGTTGTGCGGCCGACCAGATGGCCGCGGCGTGGTCTTCCACGAATAGCCAATCGCGGATATTGCCACCATCGCCGTATATCGGAAGCGGCCGGTCGTTGACGGCGTTCAGGATGATCACAGGGATCAGCTTTTCCGGATATTGCCATGGTCCGTAGTTGTTCGTACAGTTCGTCACGATAACCGGAACGCCGTATGTCACACGCCATGCGCGAGCCATGTGGTCCGAAGCGGCTTTCGATGCCGAATAGGGAGAGTTTGGCCGATACGCGTCATCCTCCAGCGCCGACCGGTCAGACTCCATCGATCCGTACACCTCGTCTGTGGAGACATGAACAAAGCGCAGGGTCGGCTCGCCTTCCAACGTTTCTAGTGCCGCATGAAGCAGGTTGCAGGTTCCCAATACGTTGGTGTTTATGAACTCGAATGGGTCATCGATCGAGCGGTCTACATGAGATTCTGCTGCAAGATGAATGACAAATTCCGGCCGATAATCGGCGAACAGCCGTCGCATCGCCGGCCAATCGACGATGTCTTGTTGCTCGAAGATGTACCGTGGGTCCTCCGATGCGTCTTCGAGAGCCCTGAGGTTGGCCGCATACGTGAGTTTATCCACGTTCAGCACGGTGCCGTTGAAGTGCGGATCCTTCAGAATGTGCCGTATGACTGCCGATCCGATGAAGCCGGCGCCGCCAGTAACCAGGACTCTAGACATGATCGAGCCTCTGCTGTGGTTCAAGATGCTCGCTGACTGTTCTCATGGTTGTATCACCCATTGATTTCCGAGTATTAGATCAGGATTTCCTTGCAGAGCGGATGTGACAGGAAGTCTGTCGGGCTCGCAGTCTTTCCGTAAGCGCCCGACTGCAGAATGGCTACCAGTGACCCTTCCTCGAGGTGATCGATTGATACGCGGTCTCCCAACAAATCGAGAGGCGTGCATAGCGGACCAACCACCGTGATTTCCGTATCAGCTTTTTTGCGCACGACAGCCGCCAGCGGGTAGTTCTTGCGAATCACCTGTCCAAAGTTGCCGGACGCAGCCAGGTGGTGATGCAGGCCGCCATCCGTGATCGCATATCGCGCTCCTCTCGATTCCTTTATGTCGATCACCCGGCAGACATAGATGCCGGCTTCTCCGACCAGGTACCGGCCGAGTTCCATAATGACTTCAGGGTCGTCAAGCGACTGCTTGAGCCGTCGTACTGCCTTTTCGGCGGTATCGGACAGTTCGTCCAGATCGAGCGGTCGTTCTTTCGGGAAGTATGGTATCCCCAAGCCGCCACCGATATTAACGAATGAGACGCCGAGATCTGTCGAGCCGGCCAGTTCAAGAATCAGGTCCACGGTGCTATTCATAGACTCCTGTATTGCCTCGACGCGGAGGTTCTGAGAGCCGGAGTACACGTGAAATCCTCGGAACCCGAGCCCCAGCGACTTCAGTTGTCGGAGCATCGCCGGAACTCGCTCGGCATCCACTCCGAACGGGGAAGGACGGCCGCCCATTTTCATTCCGGACGTCTTGAGCTCGAAGGGCGAATTCACACGGATAGCGACGCTGGGCTGAATGTTGATTTGCGCTGCCAGTTTCGCAATGCGCCGCATCTCACCTTCGGATTCCATGTTGACGTTGATACCGGCCCGGATCGCCGCATCCAGCTCGAAGTCCTGCTTGCCGGGCCCGGCGAAGCTAACGTGTGCAGGGTCGACGCCGGTACCGAGCGCTACCTGCAGTTCTCCGGCAGACGCTACGTCCAGACCATCGACTAGGCCGACCATGTGCGCCACGAGCTCCGGCATTGGGTTGGCCTTCATGGCGTAGTGAAGATGCAGGTCCTCCGGCAGCGCTCGGCGCAGTTCCTGTACACGCTGCGACATCCGCTGTCGGTCGTAAGCATAGAATGGCGTACCGCAGAGTTCGTCAGCGACGTCTGTGAGCTTCCTTCCGCCCCAAAGCAAGACTCCGTCCTCATATTCGAGGTTTTGCAGGGCGGGGTGCGGTTCAGCGGCTTGGGTCATCGGCTACTGCGACTCCTCGAAGAGGCCCTCAAACTCCGTGGCGAGCCGCTTGCGGTCGATCTTCCCGTTTGAGTTTCGTGGTAGGGCATCGCGAAAAATGATTCGTGCAGGCACCATGTAGTTCGGCAGTGTACATCGGCACGTAGCGATAAGTGACTCCCTGGTGGCTTCGCCGGGGTTTTCAGCCTGGCAGGCGACAACCACGGCCTGGCCTAGCTCGGAATGCGGGATGCCCAGGGCGGCGCACTCGTTGACCAAGCCTGTACCGTAAATCACTTCCTCTAACTCCGTCGGGCTGATGCGATAGCCGGACGACTTGATCATGTCATCCTTGCGGCCGACGAAGTACAGAAACCCTTCCTCGTCCTTCACGACGGTGTCGCCGGACCAGACAGACAGCTCCGCGATCGGCAAACCGGCAGGTTGACCGGGTGTCGGCTTGAATCGTTCTTGCGTGCGTTCCAGGTCGTTCCAGTATCCGAGCGATACCAGTGCACCTCGCTGCACCAGTTCGCCGGGCTCGCCCGGAGCGCAAGGCGTACCATCGTCGCGTACTACCATGACTTCCGCGTTGGGAATAGCCTTGCCCATGGAAGTTGGCCGTTTGTCGAGTTCCTCGAACGGCAGGTAGGTAGCGCGAAAGGCCTCCGTCAGACCGTACTGAAGATATACGCGGGATTTCGGTAGTTTCTGGCGCAACTTTTGCAACGTGGCCGTAGGCATTGCGCCGCCTGTACTTGTAATGAATCGCATTGTCTGCGCGATCTCGGCAGGCCAATCGAGCTGCACCAGCTGGCTCCAGAGCGGCGGCACGCCGGCGAGTCCCGTGACGTCGTACCTCACGGCGGCCTTCAGTACGTCGCGCGGTAGCAAGTAGTCCATGAGCACAACCGTCGAGCCCGTCGAAAAGCCCTGGCTGAGCTGGCTAAAGCCGGCATCAAAAGAAAAGGGCAGGACGGCAAGTATCGTATCCTCAGCTGTGTTGCCAACGTACGAGCCGACACTGAAAGCGCCGGCAACCATGTTTCGTTGGCTGAGTACAACGCCTTTCGGCCTGCCCGTGCTGCCTGAGGTGTAGAGAATGGCCGCGATATCAGTTTCGATGCGACGTATCGGCCCGTCGATAGCCGACTCGTCGGACATCAATTGCAGCCACTCGCGCGTGATCAGCCGTTCGGGCAAGGCGACGGTGTCCGGCAGCGATTCGAGGGTAATGATTGCGCTCAAGGCGGGGCAATTCACGAGCTCATCTCGAATCAGTGTTGCCTGGGCGGCTGTTGTTATCAGGACCTTGACCGCGCAGTCGCGCAGTATGTGTGCGACCTGGGCCGGCTTTAGTGACGGGTTAATGGGCACGAATACGCCGCCGGCATAGCCGGTACCGAAGTAGGAAACTACTGCCTCGATCCGCTTGTTCAGGTAGACCCCGACCCGGTCACCGGGTTGCAACCCCAGCGCCACGAGGCCTCCAGCTGCGCGTCGCATATCGTCGGCAAGCGACTGGAAGTCCTTCGTTTCGTCGCCGCGACAGACTGCCGTCTTGCCGGGCATGTCTTGCTCCCGGGAGAGAATCAAGTCGTGTAGCAGCATGATTTTCCAGCAAGTTTTGTGGGGACGGATCGGAGAAGTAGAGCTTAGCAGACTGAGCCGAAAGAAAACGTGAGGCGACGCAGAACAGTGGGTGTGACCGATTACCGGGTTGGGCCGTCGAACACAGTCGCATGGCCGACAATTCCGCGAAAACCGCATCGCCATGAAGGCGCGCGCACGTTTCGCCCGCAGCCGCGCCGAGGCCCCGGAGTTCGGCAGTATTCGCGTGGCAAGTCTGTGCCGGCGGCCCTTCACCACGTCATGGCTTACTCGTCCTGCGAATCCAGGACACGGACCGAGAGCGCCCGACATCTTTGAGCATCGAAGCGTTCACCGAGGCATACGTGCAAAGCGCCAATACGCTTCGTCTCGAAAGGGCGTTTGCCCTTATCGGGCAGGGGGCTGGAGAAATCTCGTAGCCAATCCCAAGCTGCTGACATTCCCGGCCGGGAGCTTGTTCTTGAGTTCGTCCTGGCAGTATCGCGATCGTGCCCAGAAGTGCGCGCCCCGCGGGGCAATAGCTCACTTGGGAGAGAGCTTGCGTGGTACGCAAATGGTCGGCGGTCCGATCCCGCCGAGCTCTACCGGACCCACAGAATTCTGCAAGTCGTTCCCATTGTCTGAACGCGCGGTACGCTTTCCTTCCGCGGCGGCGACAGCGGTTCGAATCGCCTCGCGACGTCATTGTGGAAGGCGTCCTTGTCCTTCGAAATCACGTCGTCCTTGCTGACGCGCATGGACTACCAACGCAGACCGGACGCCGGCCCCCCTTGAACGTGCCGAAGAGGCCCTGGTTCCTGCGATAACCCGATGCAGAGCATGCTCGATGGCTCGACAAGATCAGGACGCCGTCAAATTGCGATACCGGGCGACATGGGGATAGGGAACGCCTCGATGGATCCCGAACAACTGATGACCGGAATCTTCCCGGCCGAGAGAGTGAACCCCAGAGTTGCTACGGGGAGCCCTCCCGTTCGTTGGCTTCGATGACGAGATGCGGCAGTCGATATCGAGCTGCGAGCGCTATTCAGAGTGGACTTGCTGCCAACGAAGGCGACGAACACCCCGAGAGCACGTTGCCAGTAACCTCAATTATTGACAGCACGTTTGGCTGCCTCGCCGGAATACCGGCTCTCCTCGTCGGTGCTGTTTTTTGCCGTCGCGGCGAAGTAGTACGTGGTGTCCGCCAGGAGACCGTTGACGATGTAGGTTGTCACGCTCGGATTGTCGATCGAAATCTCTTCCGTGTAGCGTCCGGATTGGAGACCATAGTAGATGACGTAACCAGCCAGATCCGTAAGGTCCGAGCCGTCTTCATTTTGCGTCGGAGCCGTCCAGTTGAGCGTTACGCTCGCCGTTCCGCTGCCGGCTGCAACGACTTCGACCGAAAACGGCGCCATGGAGGTCGTGTCGGTTCCATCCGTCACCGACACTCTAATGTTGTCGTACATGCCGACGTCGCCACTGTCTGGCTGACCGGCAAGTTCGCCGGTTGCTTCGCTGAAGCTTGTCCATGACGGTTGGTTAATGATGCCGAACGACAATGAATCGCCGTCCGCATCCGATGCGTCGGGTACAAATGAGAATGTGCTGTTGGCCGCGACCTGGGAGGCCGGCGAGCCGCCGATCGTGGGCGGATTGTTGCCGCCGGTGCCACCGCCGCCGCCGGAACCGCCGCCGTCCGACGTTCCGCCATCTTCGTCTGAGCCTCCGCTGCTCAAGCATCCGCCCAAAAAGCCGGTAGCCAGGATTAGCAGAAGGAAGCGCTTGGTTGAATTGTCAGTATTCAAGGTCGTAGATCCGTATCACCGAGTAGTTGATGATCTACGCGTGACGTTACGAACAGGCCGTGAACTGACGACGCAGCCGATGGAAATCGACTTGCGACTGGCAGCCCCGCTATCGTAGGTGACACCCGTAGACCGGAAGCTTTGCGTCCCCGCCTTTCAGCGGGTTTGCCCTTATCTGTGCCTACGGATTCTCCATGAAAGCGAATCCACAAACAACGCAAAGGCGATCGCGAACAGGTCCGAGCGAAGGAAATGTGCGCCGCGTCACAATCGAGCGGGCTTCCTCTCTCTCGGGCCGGACCTTATCGCTACATAAGAAAGAAAGCAAATCGCATGCCAGATTTGAAAAGCAATGTATTATCAGCAAGTTACCGCAGTGCGGGTGACATGGGCGTTATGCAATGTCGGCTTTCGCAGGCTGCATACTGTCGCTCCACGGCGACATCTTTTCGATACTACTTTAGAGTTGTCGCATAAACCCATGATGTGTATTTGGTTCGGCAGCGTCGCCAAAAAGGGACAGAAACAGCAGGCAGTCACACGGATGCAAACGATGCCAGCTTTCCTCGCCCGCGCATGCGCATGAGAATACGGATTCACGGCCGAATTCGTTCTGCTAGACTCGCCCTCCGTCACGATTTGCATAGCGCTCACTCGTCATGATTCGCACCCGATTTGCGCCCAGCCCGACCGGTGTTCTGCACCTCGGTAGCGTCCGCACCGCGCTTTTCTCCTGGCTGTACGCTCGTCGCCACGGAGGCCAGTTCATCCTGCGCATAGAGGACACCGATCGCGAACGCTCAACACCCGAAAATGTCAAGGCCATTCTCGATGGCATGCAGTGGCTTGGGCTCGACGTGGACGAGGGGCCGTTTTTCCAGACGCAGCGCTTCGATCGCTATCGTGAAGTGATCGATCAATGGCTGGCGGAGGGCAAGGCCTACCACTGTTACTGCACGAAGGAAGAACTCGACGAGCTCCGCGAGGCGCAGATGAAGGCCGGTGAGAAGGTTCGCTACGACGGCCGTTGGCGCGATCGAAAGGCGCCGCGCAAAGGCGTCGATCCCGTCGTGCGCTTCAAGAATCCCCTGGATGGCGAAGTCGTCGTCAACGATGCCGTTCGGGGTCGCGTCGTATTCGACAACGCGCAGCTCGACGATCTCATCATTGCGCGCTCGGACGGGACGCCGACGTACAACTTCACGGTCATCATCGACGACTACGACATGCGGATAACGCACGTCGTTCGCGGCGACGATCACCTGAACAACACGCCGCGGCAGATGAACATGCTCGAGGCGCTCGGCGCCGAGCCGCCGACGTACGCGCACCTGCCGATGATCCTCGGCCCCGACGGGGCGAAGCTGTCCAAGCGCCACGGCGCCGTCGATATCCGCGAGTACGAACGGCAGGGGTACTTGCCCGAGGCGATGCTTAATTATCTGGTCCGCCTGGGCTGGTCGCACGGCGACCAGGAGATATTCAGCGTCGATGAAATGATCGAGCTGTTCGACATCGACGACGTCAACCACTCGGCGTCGTCCTTCAATCCTGAAAAGCTGACCTGGATCAACCAGCAGCACATCATCGCGACGCCGGCCGGCAAGCTCGGCGAGATGCTCGTGCCCTACCTCGAGCAGGCCGGGCTGGATCCGTCCGCCGGGCCGAATCCTGAACACATCGCCGAGGGTTTTCACGAGCGCGCAGATACGCTTCTGCACATGGCGTCGAGCGCGCGCTACTGCTACGAGGACTTCGAGGTCATAGACGAGAAGTCGGCCAAGAAGCACCTTCGGCCCGTAGTTCTCGGTCCGCTGAAAGCGGTCCGGGACCGCCTGACGAAACTCGAACACTGGGGTCCGGTGGCGATCAACGAGGCCGTCCAGTCCGTCGCCGAGGACTTCGACATCAACATGGGCAAGCTGGGCCAGCCAATGCGGGTCGCGGTCACGGGCGGGCCCGTGTCTCCGCCCATCGACACGACGCTGTGGCTGGTCGGGCGCGAGCGGACGCTGGCGCGTCTTGCGAGGGGCATCGAACTCGTCGAGGCCCGGGCGGCGTCGGCTTCTTAACCTGACGGCTGCTGGTGCATTCGAGCTAAGGCACTGTTTTTGGGAGACTGCCGCGGTATCGGGGAAGCCTTGACAGCCCTGGCTCCCGATCGTAAAGTCCCGTCCTCCGTGGGGCTATAGCTCAGCTGGGAGAGCGCTTGCATGGCATGCAAGAGGTCGGCGGTTCGATCCCGCCTAGCTCCACCACGACATTGACTGTCAGTCCTGCGTCCCCATCGTCTAGAGGCCTAGGACACCGCCCTTTCACGGCGGTAACAGGGGTTCGAATCCCCTTGGGGACGCCATACAGTACAGAGTGACAAGCTCCAGCTATTCGAGCAAATTGTGATGCCCGGGCACCCGGTGCAAGCAGCAGGCCTGGTTCTTTCATCCATCACAGGCGCAGCCGTACTCGGGGCGCCGGATACGCTCAGACGAATTGACAGTGCCGCTTGGTCGGCCAGCCGGATAACGGCTCGCCTCGCTTGTAGCGTATCGCAGAGCAGTCTAACCTCGTCACTGTTGACGATGTAAGGTGTCGTCTTGGTGTACCGGTGCGATTGCCCTACTGCACCTTGGCCATCGCCGTGTCGATAGCCAGTGATACGGTATGCGACAATACTGTCGTTCGCCTCGGCGCATTCACCCGTCCGGCGAGTATGCGCAGTGTGGCGGTCGCGATTCGGCTTTCCCGGCAGACAAGGAGCGCGTACTGGGGCCTGTGGTCACAGGCGAGATCGCGTAGTGTCCGGCAATGAGTTGGTCGTTGGTTGAGAGGAAAGAGTCGTGACTAATTTTCAAGCGACGCAATTGCCGCACTGCCGCGAGGTGGAGTTTTCCCTCAAGGGCCAGCGCGACTATGTCCACGGCACCAGCGTGTGCGATGCATTGTTCGATCTATTCGGCCCGGATTTCAATCGTTTCGACATAAAATTCTCCCAGCGCCTGTTGAATTCCCGCTGCACTTTACACGTGTCGGACTCTTCGTCTGATGTGCCGACCGGGGCTTGCAGTGGACAGGTCCAACTGCGAGGCGAGACAGTGTATTTCGCGCTGCAGTCCGCGGAAGAAGAAGGCCTCGCTGCTCGCGTCGATTACCCGGAATATGAGATAGTCGCGAACAGCGAACTGTCTGCTGATCACTGTTCTATGAGTCCCAACGACGCCTACACGTTCATCGAGAACCTGGTGGCGCTGACCAAGGCCTGGCATCTGCATCGTGCACCACCGCAAGGTGGGCAGTGGATGTTTGCCCGTCTGGAGCTGACGCGGCCAGTGATGCGCTGTGCGCGACTCGAGTTACAACTGCAGAGCGAAATGGCTGGTCGCATGACCTGCAGCGAGGTAGTCGTGGACGGTGAAGCAGTGGGGCGCATGTATTTTTCGCTGTCGGGCTGACGCTGCCGGGCAGGACTTGACACACCAGACTAGGGAGCAGCATGAGCAACAAAGAGAGCATCAGGGAGCAGTTGAAGGGCATTGTCTCGTCTGAGAACGCCAATCTCGACCTGTCGGGAGACGGTGCCTTTTCTGAAGACCTTGCGGACCTGGGCATCGATTCACTGGATCTGATGATGATCATGCTGAAGGTGAACGAGACCTTCGGTGTGTCCGTACAGGACGAGGCCTTTGATGAACTAAAGACTCTGGATCACATTGTGGATTTGATAGCTAGAGAGTCGGAAGCGGCTTGACCGCCAGTCTTGAGGCAGTATTCCCGGAAGCATCGTGCATTATTCGGAACGGGATCTCCGCCAGACATATCGCGAGCTGGGTGTCGAACGCGGGCGCGTAGTTTACGTCACCGGCAACTTCGGCCGTTTGGGTTTGATTGCCGGTTGTTCCAAGGAACAGATACTGGCGGCGCATTTCCGGGTATTGCGCGATCTCCTGGGCGCCGAGGGCACGTTGGTCGTGCCCACGCACAGTTTTTCGATTTGCAATACCGAAAGCGCCTTCGACCTGGAATACACGCCAAGCGAGACGGGCGCTTTCAGCGAGTTTGTGCGCTGCCGGCCAGAGGCCGTGCGTCAGTTTCACGCCTTCTCCTCGCGGGTGGCGCTGGGGGCCGAGGCGGAATCGATCTGCCGTCATTGTTCGGCCCACGCCTACGGCCATCACTCGCCGTTCGCGCGCATGATTGAGCGCGATGCGCTGTATGTTTCGGTTGGTATGCCAGCCGCTCACAGCGCCTCGATTGTTCACCAGGCGGAGTTTGCGATGGGAGTTCCCTATCGCTACACCAAGGAATTCGAGCACCCGGTAATTGAGCAGGGTGTGACGAGCAAGCGCTGTTTCTACCTGTACGTGATACACCACGGTGTGGATGTTGTGCGTGACAAGAACCGCAAGATTTTCGCCGAGTTCGATCGCCGCTTCGACTTGAAGCGCGAGCCGCTGGGGTTGGGGCATGTGGAGGCGTTCAGTATGTGTGACTTCATGACGTCGACGACCGAGCTGATGCGTCGCGACCCCTACGTATGGCTGGAGCGCCCACCGCGGGAGCGCCCGTATCGTCGTTAGCGGGCACTGCGTGTCGGGCCGAAATCGCCAGGCGTTGGCCTGCGTGTTGATGGGCCGACTGAGCTGCGGAGGCAGAGTCTGCTCCGCTCCGGCACCAACCCCGGATTCATCCGGCACCCGTACTCACGCCAGCCGGGAAATAGAGCCTCGCCTCCACCGTTGAATCTGGAGAGTTCTCGCGCTGTGTACGATGACTGCTTCTTCAGCGCTTATCATTGAAGAAGTGGAGCAAACAAGGAATTGACGTGTGACTGAGCATACTTCGGGACTGGGCCATGAGATGTACGCCCTGGCGGAAGAACTGTTTCCAATCTGCCGCAGTATCACGGGGGATGGCCTGCGTCAGTCGCTCAAGCGACTGACGCGGATTGCACCCTATACTAAATACGAAGTCGCCACGGGCACCCAGTGCTTCGATTGGGTAGTACCGCAGGAGTGGAACATACGTGATGCGTATATTGTTGACCCTGCCGGACACAAGATCGTCGATTTCAAACACAACAGTCTGCACGTGGTGAGCTATTCAACGCCAGTGCATACACGAATGCCGCTGGAGCAGCTGCAGCAACACTTGTATTCGCTCCCGGAGCAGCCGGAGGCGATACCGTACATCACCTCCTACTATTCTCCGCGCTGGGGCTTCTGTTTGACCGAAGAGCAGCGCCGCGGTTTGGTGCCGGGCGACTACGAGGTCCTGATCGACAGCGAGCTCAAGAACGGCCATCTGACCTACGGCGAGCTGATTGTTCCCGGCGATAGCGAAGAAGAGGTGCTGCTGTCGTCTTACTTGTGCCATCCCTCAATGGCCAACAATGAACTCTCGGGACCGATCGTGACGACGTACCTGGCGCGATGGTTGTTGAGCCTGGAACGAAGGCGCTACACCTATCGCATTGTGATCGTGCCGGAAACCATCGGGTCGATTGTCTACCTGAGTCGCAACCTCGAGGCGATGAAAGCCAAGACCGTCGCTGGATATGTGCTGACCTGCATTGGCGATGACCGGGACTATTCCTATCTACCGTCGCGCGCCGGCGACACGCTTGCGGATCAGGCTGCGCAACACGTACTCAAGCATGTATATCCGGATTATTCCCATTACAGCTATCTGGAGCGAGGCAGCGATGAGCGCCAGTACTGCAGTCCGGGTGTGGATTTGCCCGTGTGCTCGATGATGCGCAGCAAATACGCGACCTACCCGGAGTACCACACGTCTCTGGACAATCTGGATTTCGTCAGCCCGGCCGGGCTCTATGGTGGCTACAGTGCGGTGCAGAAGGCGCTTCAGTGTCTGGAACTGAACGAAAGGCTTCGCAGCACGGTGTGTTGCGAACCACAGCTGGGCAAACGCGGGCTGTACCCCAGTCTGAGCACGAAGGAGTCGAATGATACGGTCCGCGATATGTTGAACTTTCTGGCCTACGCGGACGGCCAGCACAGCGTGCTGGACATCGCCGAGAAGATTGGTGTGCCGGTCTGGTCTATGGCGGAGCTGATCCCGCGTTTCAAGCAAGAGCGTTTGCTGCAAGCAGTCTAGGGCGACTTATCCACTGAGCCGTTTAATGCGGTTGAGATACACCCTCGAAACGAACCACGGTGGAGCACCAGGACAGGCCAACGCCGAAGCCGGAGAGCAATATCGGCCCGTCACGGAAATCGGGAGCTTCCATGTACTGTTCCACCAACAGAGGAACCGAAGAGGACACCGTGTTACCTCGGGTGCTCAGGTTCATCAGCAGCTTGTCCTGACTGATCCCGCTGCGCGCAGCCAGTTGTTCCAGCATGAACTGACTGCCCTGATGAATGGCGAACTGCAGGACGTCCTCCTTGCTCACCCGGTTGATCTCGAGCGTGCGATCGATACTTGCGGGAATGTTTTTCAGCACAAAGTTGAAGACTGCCCGGCCGTTCATGTGCAGTCGATATTGGTCCTCTTCAGCGGACAATTGGGCAGCGTTGGAATGAATGGAGCGCAGCGGGTGTGCGCCGCGTCCGGCGGGCACGATCAACGCCTCGTGCGCAGAGCCGTCGGTACCGAAATCGCATAGTCCAATGTTGCCGGTGCCGTCGCAGTCGAGCAGGGTGGCGGTGGCCGCATCGCCGAACACGGCGCAGGTATTCTTGTCGGTACGGTCCATAATCTTGGAGTAGGGATCCGAGGTAACAATCAGGGCGCGCTGCAAGTTCTGGGCTGCCATCAGGCCTTTGGCAGTCGCCAGAGCGTAGGGATACCCGGAGCAGCCGAGGCCCATGTCGAAAGATGCCAGGTCGTTGCGCATTGCGCAGCGCTCCTGCAGCAGTGCGCTGTTTTGCGGAATTCCGTACTCGGGAGTCTGGGTGACGTAGAGCAGCAGATCTATGCTGTCCGCCTGGACTTCGGCTTTCTGCAGTACGGCTTCCGTGGCTACTGCTGCCAGGTCGAGACCGGTTTCATCGGCGGCGAGAAAGCCGCGTTTGTTCACGCCGACTTTGTTGGCCACGAAACCTGCGTCGGCATTGACCCAGCCGGCGACAGTGGCTGCGTCGTACTCGTGTTGCGGGTAGGCGGAAGCGATGGCTCGGATCTTCATGGGCATCTCTTGATCTGGGAATTCTCTCGACGGGTGTGCGGTTCGGCATGATTGTTCCTTGTGCCGGCTACGCCGCGTTCGTCTGATGATGACAATTTTATCAGCCTCTTGCTGACGGTGTGGCTCGATCGACGTCGGTGTTCACCAAAAACGGGCAGAGACGAGGTTTCAATCAGCTCCGACCGCCGGTAAAGTACGCGCCTTGGCACAAGGGCCGTATCGGCTCACGTCCCGTGAAGCGGAAGCGCGGAAGGCCTTGCCCGACCGGCAATGCGATTTCCGCCTCGCTCCGGTCCGGTTGCGACAATAGAGAATTCCGATATGAGTATGGAAACAGAGCAAGAGGCTTTCTGGCGCGGCGATTTCGGCGACGACTACAGCGACCGCAATCGAGGTGCCAAGATGCTCTCAGCCAATCGGGCGTTCTTCTCGCAGGTGTTGAGTCGAGCCTCAAACGTCGATGGCGTACTCGAACTCGGCGCAAACATCGGTATGAATCTCCTCGCGATCCGCGACTTGCTGCCGGACGCTGAGTTGTCGGCCGTCGAAATCAATCAGAAGGCCGGAGATGAGATCAAGAAGAACCTACCCGACGTTGATCTGACCGTGTCGTCCGTCTTCGACTTCGAGCCGGCACGAACCTGGCAGCTGACATTTACGAAGGGTGTGTTGATTCACATCAATCCGGATCGTCTTCATGATGTATACGATACGCTTCACAAAGCCTCTTCCCGCTACGTCATGGTCGCCGAGTATTACAACCCCGCACCAACCGAGGTAGTGTATCGACGCGAAACCGGCAAGTTGTTCAAGCGGGATTTCGCTGGCGAGATACTCGATCGTTTTGACGATCTGGAGCTCATAGACTACGGCTTCGCGTATCGCCGCGACCCCAGCTTCCCGCAGGACGATATCACCTGGTTCCTCATGGAAAAGCGGCAACGCCGGGCCTGATCGTCCCGTTGCCGAGGGGAGGCCAGCCGTCGGCGCGTCACACTGCGTCAGGCGAGCTCGTTTCGCGCAGCCACAGGTAGCTAATCAGCGCGGTCCACACGATGCTGACGGTCGTGGCCGGTAGTTCGGCGCCCCGGGCGACAAGCCCGGTTGCCTTGTGTAATGCGTGCACATTCACGACGTCGCGCAACTCGCCCGGTTCGTCGATCAGCATGCCGAGCGCTTCCAAGAAACTGTCGCGCCGCAGGTACTCAAGGATCGGCGGCCGGAATCCGGACTTCGGACGATAGACGAGATCTGGCGATACCGCGTCCGCGAGGATTGCCTTCAGCGTATGCTTGGGGGACGTCGCATCCGGCCAATCGGGGGCTTCGGTCAACGCCATCGCAACAATGTCCTTGCTCAGGAACGGGTAAACGACCTTGCGGTTGGCTGCGTCGAAAAGAGCCTTGTTCTTTTGTGCGTATCGGTCGGCACACACCAGCGACAAGTCCAGGGCCGCGAGGTAGCTCCGGCCTCGTTCGCGGCCGATCGTGTCGTCCAGCCATCCCAGAAGCATCGATGAGGACTCTGTCGGATCTTCGCCCGCGTCGAACAACTCGCTTCGCAGCGAAGCCTGTGCCACGGCGGCGACGGCGGGGGATGCGTGCAGCGCTCGCGCGAGCAGGCGCATCGTGTACTCGACGCGTCCGTGTCGCGCAGCGAGGCCAATCCGGTCGTACAGGCTCGCCGCTGCCATGCGCAGCGCCCTGGGCGCAGCGAAGAATCGCGCCCATTGCCGAGCTTTGTGAAACAGCCCGAATGCGCCGTCTGCACCCGTTCCGTCGATAATGGGCCGATCCGGCGACGAGCGCGCGATGGCCGCATCCGCAAGCTCCATTGTCGGGATACAGGAGATATCGCAGAACGGCTGGCGATAGGCCTCGCCGATCCGGCCCAGGAACGTGTCGCCGAACTCGGGACGACGGACGACTCGCTCGAATCGGAGCCCCAGTTCCCGCGCCATGCGGGCCGCATGCCGCGACTGCTCGTCATCGTCGTTCATTGCGTAATTGAGAAGCAGGGCGTCGGACCAGCCCAGCTCGGCAATTCGTGCCGCGATAGCGCCCGAATCGACGCCGCCGCTGAACAGCACGATCGGATTGCCGTCGGGGCAGGCCGCTTTAAGTGTCGTGTCGATCGCCGCAGTCAATCGCTCCCCGGGTGCACCAGTCGAGCTGCCCGCCGGGCTCCAGGACGTTTCAGGTCCGTGATCCTGCACCGATCCGGATGTCGCCTCGAGGACACTGACCCGGCCGGGTATCAGGCGACGAATCGGCTGATGGGTCGTCCCTGGCGGAACGATTGCACCGAACTGCATCAGGGATCCGATGGCCGCCATGTCGATAGGGTCTCCCGTCCTGACCAATACGCGTGGGTCGGTCGAGAGCTGCCAATAGTCCCCTGTTCGCCGGCAGAATAGCTGTTCCGGCGTCGCAAGGGGCACGGACACGCTGAGTTGATCCGGCGAGATGTTGCGGATGTTGATCGTCTCGACGCCGAGCAAGGCGGCGCGGACCGATGTCGCTTCGCCATAATCCGCGCCGGCGAGCGAGGGAAACCGGGCGACGCGGGCGTCGATGCTCTCGGTCACGCGACGCCGCCCCGATCGATGTGAATCTGCGCCCACAGCTCGAATGCGACGCAGACCCATAGAGACTCTACAACTTGGGGCGAAGCGCTGTCGATGCTGTTCCACCATCGCGTCACAGTGGCAGCGTCCAGCAGGCCCCGTGATGCGATACCCGGCAGTAACGAGTCTTGCATTCGTTCAGCGAAGCGCGCATCGCGGAAGTAGTCGGCCAATGGCAACGAGAATCCGGATTTCGGACGGTAGGTAAAGGCATCGCCGAAGTACTCGCGGGACATCGCCTTGAGCATCTTCTTGGTGTTGCGGACATTCGTGCTCCGAAGTCCGGGGCTCGGCCCCACGTTCATGCTCGCGGGCAGCTCGCGTACATACTCGACGAGCTTGTGGTCGAGAAAGGGAACGCGGTTCTCGATTGAATGTGCCATCGACATCTTGTCCTGGCGCATCAAGAGATCGACCAGGTAGGTCCGCAGCTCGTAGCGCAGGCAGTTCTCGATAGGTTCACCGCCACCCTCGTCGAACAGAATTCGGCGCCGTGACACGGCCTCGAGAACATCGGAGTCGGGCCGCAGGGACGCAAAATGCGCCGGCGACATGAACGCGGAACTCAGAATGAACCAGTCCGCAAGGTCGAGCCCGGGCAACACCTCGAATCGGCGCATGATCTTGTTGCCCACTCCGGGCAGTTTCTTGAGCAGCGGAAGGAGTGACGCTATCCGCGGACGTAGAACCGCGTGAGCAAAGCGCGGGTAGCCGCCGAGCAACTCGTCCGCGCCATCGCCGCTGAGCAGCACCGTCACATGGTCGTGAGCCCGCTGCGCGATGAAATAGATACCTAGTGCATTCGGGTGGTTCATGGGTTGGTCCATCGACCAGGCCGCCTTCTCGAGGTTGTCGAGAAAATAGTCGGCCGTCATCGTATAGCGATGAACGTCGATCCTGCTGCGGGCAGCGGCCTGCCTTATCCAGCGCTCCTCGGAGAACCGGGGATCGTCGAAAACAATGGATATAGCATCGAGATCGGTGTCGCTGTTCTCCGCCGCGATGACCGATACGAGTGACGAGTCGATTCCCCCCGACAGCTGCGTGCCGAGCCGCACGTCGCTTAGGAGTTGCATCTGGATACTGCGCCTCAGCTCCGACTCGAATCGTTCGCGTGCGTTCACATCCGACACGTTAGCGGTGCCCTGTCGATCGGGAATCGCCCAGTACCGCTTGATTGCGAAGCCGTCCGGCTCTAACTTTATCCAGCAGCCCGGCTCCAGCTGCCTGACATCCTCGAGTGCGAAGCCTTCGGCCGCGTTGTAGCGAAACAGCATCTGCTCATCGACGGATGCCGGATCGATAGCCGCCCGAAACTCGGGATGCCGCAGGAAGGCCTTGGTCTCGGAGGCGAACATGAACAGACCGTTCCTGCGGTACCAGTAGAGGGGCTTGATACCCAGGCGATCCCGAGCGAGTAACAGGCGGCGCTGGTCAAGGTCCGCAATCGCTATCGCGAACATGCCGTTGAGCATGTCGAGCGTGCGCGACCAGCCGTAGCGCTCATAGAGGCGCAGAATGACTTCGGTATCGGTATTCGAGTAGAACGGGCAGTTGTCCTTTTCGAGCTCGCGACGCAGCTCGAACGCGTTGTAGATTTCGCCGTTGAAGACCAGCACCACGTGCCCGTCGTCGGACTGCATCGGCTGGTGGCCGCTATCCGATAGGTCGAGAATGCTCAGGCGGCGAAATCCGAATCCGCCCTCGAAGTCGTGCGTCGGGACAGGTTCCGAGACGTCTTCCCGCCACGCCTTGCTTATCCTGTGTTCGAAGGAGAACAGGTGGATACCGTCGTCATCCGGTCCGCGATGGTAGAGCGCGGACGTCATTGCGGACAGGGTAGCGGTATCGACGGCGCTGCCGTTGGCGTGAAATAGTCCGGTTATGCCGCACACGACGAGTACCTCGCAGCAGTCGCAATGCCCGCGGCGCCGGAAGCGGGGGGCCGCGCGCCGAAACGCCGACGGGCGTCCCTGTTCCGATGGAGGGAGAGCACGGCTATCGACACGATCTAACCGTAGGGTTCGAGTTGCCGCAGCACCCGCGCCGGATTGTCAACGACGAGGCAGTTCTCCTCGACGTCCCGAGTCGCGACAGCGCCAATGCCCAGCATTGCACCGGGATTAATCCCGCGCATCGTACGAAACATGACGATGCGAAACGGCTTCCCGCCCAGCCCCGGGCGTTGCTGAATGAAGAATGGCGGCCAGCCGTCGGCAATAAGCAATACGATCGCAACGATAGCGATGACGCTGAGCCGTATTGGTGCGTTCAGGCCCGCAACGAGCAAATCGAATAGGCGTTTGACCATGTTCATGAGGTCTCGTTAGATAGCGTGTCAGGGTTGCCGGGTCCTTACACGCCGTGCCTCGCTGTACTTTGCGGCTCGGCAGCACTGGTCACGAGTTTCTGCTCGACGTCAGCACGGCGTCCTCGATCGCAGCGCGAACGCGGCCCGCGATATGGTCGCGCGAGAAGCGTTCCAACGCAAGCTTCCGCGCATTTGCGCCGCGCCTCTGGAACTCGCCGTCACGGTCGATAAGGGCTTGCAGTGCACGCGCCGCTTCATCGATGTTCACCGACAGTTTCAGGCCACAGTCCGCGTCCTCGATCAGTGCCGCCTGCCAGCCACCGTAGTTGATGGCCACGCAGCATCCCGACGCGAGAGCATCGAAAAACTTGTTGGCGGAGTTGCTTTCCATCTCGCGCAGTGGAACGAATAGCGAGGTCGCAATATCGACGCCCGACAAGACTGCCGGCATGGAAGACTTCGGGACGCTGGACAGCATCGTGAGATTATCGCCGAGCACGCTCTCGGCGTTCGCGAGCGCTTCGATCTCCGCACGCTCCAGGCCGTCGCCGACGATCAGGAAGTGAAAACGTCGGTCGTCACGAAGCGCTGCGGCCAGTCGAACGAGGTACTCGACGCCGTTGATCCGGCCTAGCGTGCCCGTGTATCCGACCAGAACCTTCGATGCGGGAATCCCAAGCTCCCGACGGAATCGAAGACCCGCATCCGGATCGCGTTGGAATGTCTCGAGGTCCGCACTGTTTGGTGCGACGGTAACGAGCTCCGGAGCAACGCCGCCGCGAATCACGCCCTCGGCCATGCCGGGCGACAGCGCGACCACGCGCGCCGAATTGCGGTATGCATGGCGCTCGAGACGCCTGGCCATCTGAATGAGCACCGGGTTTTTCAGGGCGCCGATCGCGATTGGCAGCTCCGGCCACAGGTCGCGCACTTCGAAAACCATTGGCACCCCGAGCTTGCGTGCCGCATGCACGGCCGGCAGGGCGATGGTCAGCGGCGTACTCGTCGCGAAGATCACGTCGCCTTCGAGCGTGGCCGCGTAGCGGCCCGCGCCGAACGCAAATCGCATGAAGGCGCGTAGCCGGTCAACGAAACCCATGCTGTTCGAGTACGGTACGGGCAGCCAGTGAACGCGCATGCCCTCGATCCGTTCCTGGCGCCAGTCGCGGACGTCAGAGTCTTCCCGCCAGGACGTGATCATCTCGACGGTGTGACCGGCTGCGACCAGCCTGCGGCCGATTTCGTAAGACCGCGTGCCGCCACTCATCGATGGCGTTGTGAAGTACTGGTGAAGGTAGATGATTCTCATGGCTTGCCAGCAGTTCTCTCGTCGCTCAGCAACTCTTTGCAGAGTCCTTCGAACGTCTGCGCCCACTTCGCGTGGTTGAAGTCCTCTGCTCGACGGGTAGCGCCTTGCTTCAGCCGTTGCCAACGTTGCGGGTCTTCATGCATGGCGAGTATCGCCTCCGCGAGCTGCTCGGGGCGATCCGGCTCGATCAATATCCCTGTTGTCTCATCGACAATTTCGGGAATCGCGAGCCAGCGCGTCGTTATCACGGGCAAGCCATGCGCATAGGCCTCGGCGATGACGCCCGGATAGCCCTCGCTGGGATGGTAAGTCGCGAGCACGAGACAATCGTAATCCCAGAGCCGTTCGTTCACCTCGTCGTGGCGAAGAAAGCCGCGGTAGCGAACGCGCTGCATGCCACGCTCGTCGATTTCCTCTGCCGTGTATTCGTCCAGCGTTCCGAATAAGTCGAGCGACACCGATTCGGGAAGCATCGAGGCGGCCGAGAGCATCGTATCGACGCCCTTCGTCTTCCACATGTGCCCGAGAAAGACGAAGCGGCTGCAGCGATTCCTGTCCGGAGTTCTGGCGCAATCGGGCGGCGTCGCCGCGCGTACGTAGGTCGAAAACCACTCCAGCCGACCGGACGCAACCGGTTGCAGCTGGTCGATCATTCTGTGCGTTTGCAGCAGGCAAACGTCGGCGCTCAAGATGAATTTACGTATGAGCCACTTTCCAATGCGGCCTTTGCGCTTGTAGTAGTCACCGAACGAACCGCCGAATACCCTGAGAATGACCGGCTTGCGCATGACCCTTCCGAGCAGGACGACGACCGGGCCGAACTGGAACATCCCACGGTCGCTGGCGTGATACGAGACGATGTCACTTCGCCAGCCACGCGTGACGATTGCCCGGAAGGTCCGCGCGAAGACGGCCAGGTTCTTCGACTTGCTGCGGAAGTCCTCGCGCCGCGAGGTGTTTACGAGATCGACCTCAAAATCGGGCGCGGCGCGAAGGTCCTCGTGCAGGGTCATGAAGTGCCGCGTTGCACCGCCCATCGGCGGCGCGAGCGGCCCCACCAGCATGACTGCGATGTTGTTATCCAAGGGACTACGTCGTACCGGCTGGCAGCAACACCCGCAGGTACTGCTCGGCTACGGATTCGGGATCGAAGTCTCGGGCGCGCAGGGTCAGGTCGATATCGCGAGGACGGTCGATCGCACGGCCCAGGGCCGCCGCGAGTTCGGGCTCGTCGCCAATCGGCACGATTTCTCCCCACTTGCCGTCTTCGAGAATCTCGCTGGCGCCGCCGGCGGAGCGCGTGCTGACGACCGGTGTGCCGCAGGCGAGGGCCTGCAGGATGACGTTGGGAAAGCCCTCGGCGATCGACGTACTGACGACGACGTCAGCCCGGGAAATCCAGCTAAACGGGTTGCTGACGAATCCTGGCATGGCCAATTGATCCTCACCGAGGCCCAACTGCCCGGACAGCTCTTCCAGCGCCGCTCGCTCGCGGCCTTCACCGAGAATAACCAGTCGGCAAGGACGTTCCCTGGACAGAAGGCTGAATGCACGAAGCAGGCTGGGAAAGCCCTTGAGCACGTCAAGCCTGCCCACCGCGAGGACGACGGGCTTATCGCCGTCGTCCAGCCAGTCGTGCCCGGCCTTCTCCCGACTCAGTCGGGCAATCTGCTCGCTTTCCAGCGGATTATAGATAACATCGACACGCTTCCGATCGATGCGCAGGAATTCCGCCGCATCGTCCGCTACGCCATTGGAATTCGCGATGACTCGATCCGCGAACGGGAAGACTATGCGGCACAGCCAACGCAGAAGCCTCGCGCGCGGTGTGGAAGCATAGGCGACAGCCGCGCTTGGCACAGCGCGAATGGCAATGGCGCTTGTGGCCGGCCGGTGGCCCAGCCGGGCCGCCAACACCGCGACGAGGTTTGCCGATTCGAGCGCCGACAGTAGCGCCGCCGGGCGGGTTCGACGCAGGTAGCCGATCAACTTGCCCAGCGATCGGGTAACGCCGGCTGCGTTCAGATCGATCACCTGCACTGACTCTGCCACCTCGGGCAGGTACGGGCCGCTGGCTTCGGCAAGAACGAGATGCGTCGAGACGCCCATGCTGGCGAAGCGGTTGGCGAGTTGCACGAATATCCGCTCCGCGCCGCCGCCGGCCAATGAGGGCAGGAACAGCGCGACGGATGGGCTGTCGGTGCTCGATGTCGTCCAGGTTCGGTTCACGCAAGTTGCTTCAGGATGTCGCGGCGCCGGGCAGCGCGCTGAGAATTAGGAGGTCGCGTTGGCGGCCGCGATTATGCCACACGGGGTCATGGCAAGGCGACGGAGCGAGCCTTGCAAGCCGGAACTTTTCGTTGTGACTCATCATGTTGACAGCATTCTTTGCGCTCGCTAGTATTCGGCGTTCATTCCATGAACACACTACCGATTCGTGTTTATACATGCCCGTTTCCCGCTTGACCAGACGGGCCTGTCGCGAAAGCGCGCGATCACTATGAGCCTCTAGATGGAAAGCGACGAGCTGCACTATCGCCTGGTCGAACTGCTCCAGGAGAATCCGGAGATCACCCAACGTGACTTGGCGCGTGCACTGGGCGTGAGCCTGGGTCGTACCAACTACTGTCTCCGGGCGCTGGTGGCGAAAGGCTGGGTCAAGATCAGCAATTTTCGCAACAGCAAGAATCGGCGCGCCTATCTGTACCTGCTAACGCCCCGTGGCGTCGAGGCAAAGGCGCGACTGACCAGGAAGTTCCTCGAGATAAAGCTGTCGGAATATGAATCGCTGCGTGCCGAGATACGACGTCTGAAACTGGCCGCGAAGCAGGAAGGTGCGAGTTGATCGCCAGTATAGAGTTCACGCCTGCGTCATCGCGGTCGGGAGGAGCGGCCAATGGCTAGCGCCGTACACAGCGAAGACATCGATATGATCGGGCTGGCCGCGGACATCTGGCGGGCGAAGCTCTTCGTCGTCGCGGTGGTCGGAGTGTTCATCGTCGCATCCGTCTACATGGCGCTTACGGCAACGCCCAAGTTCGCCGCCGAGGTCGTCGTCACGCAGGTCGATGACGCGAGCATGAGTTCGGGGTCGTCACTGGTCTCCCAGTTGGGCGGCCTCGGGGGCCTCGCGGGCCTGAACTTCGGATCGGTCGGTGGTACGCACGAGTCCGAGGCCCTGCTCGAGTCGCGACAGATGGCCGAGACGTTCATCCAACGTTACGACCTCGTCGACACGCTGATCCCGCTGGACGGCGAGCGAAAGAGCCTGTGGTGGGCCGTCAAGATGTTCCGTGAAGAGGTTCTGCAAATCAGGCCGGACAACGAGGACGGCACGGTCACCGTGTCGGTACTGTGGAAGGACCCGGATACGGCGGCTACCTGGGCGAATGACTATGTGTCCCTGGCGAACGAGTCCATTCGCAGCAGGGCGATTGCGAAGGCGGAGCGCAACATCGAATTTCTCAACGCGCAGGTCGAGTTGACGAGCGACGTGGACCTGCGGCGCGTCATGTACGAGCTTGTGCAGAACGAGACCAAGACACTGATGCTGGCTAACGCCCGACCCGACTATGCGTTCGCGGTCATTGACCCGGCAATTGCGCCCGAGGTTCGCAAGACGCCGAGGCGCAAACTGATGGTCATCAGCGGCGCGTTCCTCGGCGCGATAGCGGGACTTGTCAGTCTCCTCGGCTGGCGCCTGATCACGCAGGTGCGGGCCGCGCTTTGAGAATGCCGGGCCTGCCCAGGTTTTGCATATGAGCCCCGTTTCGTACACCACCCTGATCAGGCGTCTCTGGCGTCATCTCGGGCCACGGCGTCGCCGCCAGTACACGCTGCTCATGGCGCTGGTACTGCTGAGCGCAGTGGCGGAGATCGTCAGCCTGGGAGCCGTCGTTCCGTTCATCGCGGTGCTGGCGTCACCCGAGACTCTGTATTCACAACCGTGGATGAGCGAGATGGCCAGTCGATTCGGCATCTCGAGTCCGAATGAATTGATCGCCCCGTTGGCCATCGCGTTTTGCGTCGCCGCGGTAGCTGCGGGTGGGTTCCGTGTGCTCGTCTCGTTCGCGACTACGCGCCTGAGCTTCGCGACGGGCGCCGACCTCAGCGTCGAGGTGTACCGTCGCACGCTCTACCAGCCTTATAACGTGCAAGTGCAAAAGAGCAGCAACGAGCTGATCAGCGGTGTGACGGGCAAGGTGGGCCGTACAATCCTGGGTGCGCTGCAGCCCATTGTCGTTCTCATGTCTTCGGTCTTTCTGATCCTTGCGATCACATCGACGCTGGTGCTTATCGATCCTGTACCCGCCGTATCTGCGATGGCGGGTTTTGCAATCAGCTACGTCGTGGTCAGCCGAATAGCGCGCCGGCACCTGGCGCGGAACAGCGTCACGATCGCGGAGGAGAACACGACGGTCGTCAAGTCGCTCCAGGAAGGTGTCGGCGGCATTCGCGACGTGCTGCTCGACGGCAATCAGTCCGTGTATGTCGAGGCGTATCGGGATGCCGATCGACGCTGGCGACTGGCGCAGGGGAACAACGTCTTCATCGCGCACAGTCCGCGCTTCGTCATCGAGGCGCTGGCGATGATCATGATCGCATTGCTGGCGCTAACGCTGAGCGGCCGGGATGGCGGCATGGGAGAAGCCTTGCCCGTTCTCGGCGCACTCACTTTCGGTGCGCAAAGGATGCTGCCGGTGCTGCAGCAGGCCTACGCGGCATGGTCCAACATCGTCGGCAGCCGAGACTCGTTTCGAGACGTTATCGAGCTGCTCGATCAGCCAATGCCCGAGGACATGGACGACGAGATTGAGCCATTGCCGTTTCATGACAGGCTGCGCCTCGAGAACGTGAATTTTCGATACTCGCCCGAGAGTCCCGTGGTGCTTCAGGGTATCGACCTGGCCATCGAGCGAGGCCAGCGAGTCGGTTTTGTCGGTACGACGGGTAGCGGCAAGAGTACGCTACTCGATCTGATCATGGGCCTTTTGACGCCGGATTCCGGGCGGATCACGGTTGACGACCAGCCGCTGCAGGGCAAGGCGATTCGCGCCTGGCAGCGTTCCATAGCGCACGTGCCGCAGACGATATTCCTGGCAGACGCGACTCTCGCCGAGAACATCGCATTGGGGACGCCTCGCGGCGAAATCGATATGGACCGCGTCCGAAGCGCCGCCAGGGCTGCGCAGCTCGAAGACTTGATCGCCGGTGACGCTGCCGGCCTCGATGCTAAGGTCGGCGAGCGCGGCGTGCGCCTGTCCGGCGGGCAGTGTCAAAGGATCGCCATCGCGCGTGCCTTGTACAAGCAGGCTCGGGTGCTGGTCCTGGACGAGGCGACAAGTGCGCTCGACAGCGGGACGGAACAGTCGATCATGAGCGAAGTCATGCAGCTCGGCGACGACATCACGATCCTGATGATTGCCCACCGCGTGAGTACGCTCAAGGACTGCGACAAGATCGTGCGGCTCGAGAACGGTGAGATTGTCGCTTCGGGACCGTACAGCGACCTGGCGTCGGGCGGGCCGGTTTTCCAGAACACTCTTTCGCCCGTAGAGGCGGCTGATGGGTAAGTCACGGCATGTTTGAGGGCAAATCGATACTGATTACGGGCGGCACCGGTTCGTTCGGCAAGAAGTACGTGGAGACGATACTCGCGAATCACGATCCCCGCCGGCTCATAGTGTACTCGCGAGACGAGTTGAAACAATACGAAATGGCTCAGCACTTCGATCGGCAATGCATGCGCTACTTCATCGGCGACGTCCGCGACCGCGATCGACTCATGCAGGCCGTAAAGGGTGTGGACCTCATCATCCACGCAGCGGCGCTCAAGCAGGTTCCGGCGGCGGAATACAACCCGATGGAGTGCATCAAGACCAACATCCATGGCGCGGAGAACGTCATTCATGCCGCCATGGAGAACAACGTCGATCGAGTGATCGCACTTTCGACGGACAAGGCGGCTAGCCCGATCAATCTGTACGGAGCGACGAAGCTCGTCTCCGACAAGTTGTTCGTCGCGGCCAACAACTATGCCGGAACGAACCGCACCCGCTTTTCGGTCGTCCGCTACGGCAACGTCGTCGGTTCGCGCGGTTCCGTCGTTCCGTTCTTTCGAAAAAAGATTGCGCAACAGGCGAAATTCCTGCCGATCACGGACGAACGCATGACGCGCTTCTGGATTACCTTGCAGCAGGGCGTGGACTTCGTGCTGAAAAATTTCGAGCGTATGCAAGGCGGCGAGATTTTCGTGCCGAAGATTCCGTCGGTCAAGGTCGTCGACCTGGCGACAGCGATGGCGCCGGACATGCCACACAAGACCATCGGGATTCGGCCCGGCGAGAAGTTGCACGAGGTCATGTGTCCGGCTGACGACTCGCACCTGACCCTCGAGTTCGATGATCACTACGTCATCACGCCGACGACACAGCTCAATCGCATCATCGACTACGCGACAAACCTGCTGGGTGAAAAGGGCAAGGCCGTGGAGCCCGGCTTCGAGTTTCACTCCGGTACCAACCCTCGATTCCTCGCAACCGATGAAATCGTGGCCATGAATGCGGAGGCGGGCGAGCAGTGATCCCGTACGGTCGCCAGGAAATCACCTCGGACGACATAGACGCCGTAACGGCGGTGCTTGGGGCAGACTTTATCACCCAGGGGCCCGCGGTCTCGGCATTCGAGGGCGCCGTCGCGGGTCACGTGAATGCCGGCTTCGCCATCGCCGTCAACAGTGCAACCTCGGCCCTGCATATCGCGTGCATGGCACTCGGACTCGGGCCCGGCGATCGCCTGTGGACCGTGCCGAATACGTTCGTGGCCTCGGCGAACTGTGGCAGGTACTGCGGCGCGACGGTCGATTTCGTCGATATCGATCCCGTCAGCTGGAACATGAGCGTGCCGGCGCTCAGGGCGAAGCTCGTGCAGGCCAGACGTGAGGGTACGCTGCCCAAAGTAGTCGTGCCCGTGCACTTTGCCGGGCAGCCGACAGAGCAGGAGGAGATCTGGTCGCTGGCTCGTGAGTTCGGCTTCCGAGTCTTGGAGGACGCGTCGCATGCCGTTGGCGCGGCGCGCAACGGCGAACGCGTGGGCAGTTGCCGCTGGTCCGATGTTGCGGTGTTCAGCTTTCACCCGGTCAAGATCATCACGTCCGGTGAGGGCGGCATGGCGCTGACCAACGATTCCGAACTGGCGGCGCGGATGTCGCGGCTGCGAACCCACGGCATCACCCGGGATGCGGCGCTGTTCGTCGATGACCGGGCTCGCGGGAATCCACCGCCCTGGCATTACGAACAGCACGAGCTCGGCCTGAACTACCGCATGACCGATATTCATGCGGCACTAGGGCTGAGCCAATTTGGGCGACTCGAACACTACGTCGGGCGGCGCAACGAGATCGCACGGCGCTATATGGAGCAGCTTTCCGGTCTGGATCTGCAGCTGCCGAGCGTTCTGCCTGGCAACCTGTCGGCCTTTCACCTGTTCGTTGTTCGCCTCGCGGGAAACCCGTCGCCCGCGAGGCACAGAAGGGTATTCGAGACACTGCGCGCCGCTGGAATCGGCGTCAACGTTCACTACATCCCGGTGCATCTGCAGCCGTACTATCGAGAGGCGGGATTCGGCGAAGGCCAGTTCCCGGAATCGGAACGCTACGCACATTCGGCTTTCTCGCTGCCGATGTTTCCGACGATGACCGAACTCCAGCAGCAGACTGTCGTCGATGCCGTGGCGGATTGCCTTGGCGAAACCGGCCAGTCGGCCTCATCCCGTTGATGGCCGGCGGAAAACGGAAGCGAGAGTAATGACCCAGGAGAAATCAGGCATCCGGATCGGCGATCGCACGATCGGCCTCGATGCCCGCCCCTACATAATCGCCGAGATGTCCGGCAATCACAATCAGTCACTCGACCGGGCGATCGCCATTGTCGACGCGGCGGCGGAGGCTGGCGCCGATGCAATCAAGCTGCAAACCTACAAACCCGAGACGATGACGCTCGACGTCGACAGCGACGGGTTCGTTATCGATGATCCCGAAAGTCTGTGGAGCGGGCGCAGGCTCTTCGACCTGTACGGGGAGGCGCACACGCCCTGGGATTGGCACGCGGATATCGCAGAGCGGGCGAAGAGCCATGGTCTGGCCTGCTTTAGTAGTCCGTTCGACGAAACGGCCGTGGATTTTCTCGAGACGCTCGATTTTCCAGCCTACAAGATTGCATCGTTCGAGATGGTGGACCTGCCGCTGATCCGGCGCGTGGCGCAGACCGGCCGACCGATGATCGTCTCAACGGGTATGGCAACGCTGGAGGAAATCGACGATGCCGTGCGTACCGCGACCGAAGCGGGTTGCACGGACCTCGTTCTGCTGAAATGCACGAGTACCTATCCGGCAACGCCCGACAACAGCAACGTGGTCACGATTCGGCACCTGCGCGAGATGTTCGACTGTGAGGTAGGCCTGTCCGATCATACGATGGGCGTCGGCTGCGCGATCGCGGCGGTCGCTCATGGAGCGACAGTCATCGAGAAGCATTTCACACTTCGCCGGGCAGACGGCGGGGTCGACTCGGCGTTTTCACTCGAGCCGCACGAGCTTCGCTCGCTGGTCGTCGAATCCGAGCGCGCGTGGCAATCCCTGGGGCAGACGAGATACGGTCCAACCACGGCGGAAAAACCGAGCCTCGTGTTCCGGCGCTCGGTATACGTCGCGAAAGACGCGAAGGCGGGCGATGTTTTGACCCGCGAGAATCTGCGCCTGGTTCGCCCTGGATTCGGACTCGCGCCAAAATACTACGACCTTCTGTTGGGTATGCGCCTGGCGGTCGATGCCAGCAAGGGTACACCCATGTCATGGTCGCTGGTCAAACCCGAGAACGGACTTTCCGAGCCGTGAAACCCAACTTTCGTATCGTCACGATGGGTTACGGCCAACGTGTCCTTGAGCGCGTTTTTTTTCGCGTGGCTCAGGTGGATGACAGCGACTACCAGTACGTCCTTCCGCCTGACTATGTGCCGGAGAACCTGCCAGAGGCGCTCCGCCGTGCCGACGTGCACTGCGTTCGCACGTCGCTAAGGGAGACGATGCCGGATCCGGATCCGGCCTACCTTGCCTCGCTCGAGAGGCCGGGCGTGCCGACGATACGCAATATCGTGCTGAGCGATCGCGTGGTCAGCAAGTTGGCTGAACACGACGCGCTCTCATACCTGACCTTTCTCGGCCGCAGATTCGCCGAGTTGTTCGAGCGCCTGGATCCGAGTGTAGTCGTCACCGGTACTGACGGCGTGCATTCCTGTATGGCATTCGCGGTCGCGCGGTCGCTTGGCATTCCAATTTTCTCGATATTCTTTAGCGTAATACCCACAGGCATGATGTCGTTCGGAACCGGCGTGCTCCCCTCATCCCGGGTGGTCATCCGGGAGCAGACGCCTTCGGAATTGCGTCGTCTGGCAGTGGAGTCGCTGGAAGAGTTCGAGAGCGGTAAGACCAAGGCCTACGCCTACATACCTCCCAAGCCGCGCGGGCTCGAGAGACATGTACGAGAGTTGCCCAGGCGCCTCGGTAAAGTCGCCAGTACGATCAAGCGAGGGCGCGACCGGGCGTATTGGCAATACACCGAGAAGAAGACGAGCCTTGGCGTCGTGAATGCGATTCGTTTCCTGAGGCAACGTCATCTGAACCGCAGGGCGCTCGGCGAGATGCAGCTGGAAACAAGTGTGCCATCAGACAAGTTTGTCGCATTTGGCTTTCACTTCCAACCCGAGTCGTCGATTGACGTGTGGGCGCCTTTCTTTAGCGATCAGCAGTGGGTTGTGAACCTGTTATCCCGCTCGGTGCCTCCCGATGTGAACATTCTGGCCAAAGTGCACAAGAGCGACATATCGAGTCGAAGTCGGGCGCAGTTGCAATACCTGGTCTCATTGCCCGGCGTGCGTATCGTGGCGCCGCATGTCGACTCACGGGCATTAATCGAACGCGCGAAACTCGTAGTTGCTATTCAGGGCACGGTAGGGCTCGAGGCAGCGTTGTTGGGCAAGCCGACCATCATGCTCGGCAGTTCACCCGTCTGCGAGTTTCCTAGCGTAAGCGAAGTCGGGACGCTCAGGGAATTGCCCACGCTCGTGCGGTCCAAACTGAACGAGGCGCAGCCAGAACGTGATGAGATCGTCGAAGCCTATATGCGCTTCCTTGCGCCGTATTTCAGTGCCAGCCACAATGTATGGTCGCGCTCGGTTAGCGACGCTCAGATTGACGGATACAGAGGCGCGTTCGCGGCGTTGCGTGAGTACGTGAACGAGGGCGCAAACGCCAGCACGGCAGAGGGCAGCTATGGCGGCTGATCAACTAGACACTACGTCTGCAGAGACAGCGGTCGGAGAGCTGCCCAACGATGCTGGAGTGGTGTCGGCGCTCGAAAAAACAAACTCAGGGCTCCTCAATGTGGCGGGGTCTTTGCTTTCGGCTGCCGCCGCATTTTCACTCATGCTGCGCATGGGTTTCGTCGAAGTATTCAGTTCGATCTGGCTCACTGTCGCATTGATGGCCATACTGTTTCTGGCGACCGCTATCAGGCCAACCTGGCGTTTTCCGAAAGAAGCGGCCTGCTACGCCGTATTCATACTCTACATGTTTACCCAGCTTCTTTGGACGCCTGATCCGCGGCTGGCGTTTAACACGATCTCACCTGCGATCGCGTTCCTGCTCGCCCTTGTGCTGTTCTCGACGCTGGTGACCTCCTACCCTAAGCGTACGGTCATCAAGGGGGCGTTGTTCGGCGGCCTGGCTGGCGCCGTTCTATACACGGTTTCCAGCGGTTTTCCGCTGTCCTATCCGGAGGCATTTTCCTACAACGCTGTGGCGCTCGGCTACGTCTTTTGCCTGTTTCTTGTATTCGCGCTCGGCCTGATGATTCGCAGCCCAATCCTTCTGACTGGCCTCGCGATCGTCATCGTCGGACACATCTTCGCAACTACTTCGATCAAGGCGAATCTGGGGCTCGCAGTCGCTCTGCTCGTGTCTTTCGCCTTCTATTTTCGTTCGCTCGTTACGATTCTGTATCGCAACCTGGCCATCCTGGCCGCGATAGCGTTCTCGTTGGTCGCCGTAGTAGTGACTAACGCTTCGCTCATGCAGGTGATAGAGCGTGGAGCGTATCGTGTTTCCCTTGGTGTTGAGCTTCTGCTAGTTCGCGATGACATTGCGGGGTACGGAGGTTATAGCAAGCGCCGTGACTGGCTCGATCGCGGTATCGAAGGATGGTCCGAGAGCCCGGTGTTCGGGCACGGTGTTGAGGCATTTCGTAGTCGCTACGACATTACCTCACATTCAACACCGGTTGATCTGCTTTACAACTCCGGACTGATAGGCCTCTTGCTGTTCTATGGCGTCTTTGCATTCGCCTTGCGGCGTCTTGGCCGTGCGCGAAATGCCTACGATCGCCGGATCGAGGCTGTCTTTTTCGGAGCGATAACCTTCATCGGCTTTGTGTCGCTGTCGGGTGTGTTCCATTACAACGCCTTCGTTGCGGCAATCCTCGGGATATCTGTTGGCTTGTTGTCTCGACCCGAGGGCGCTGCGGTTGATGTGTTTCCGAACGGTCTCGAATCGCCGGCACACGAAGTGGCAGGACCGTGAGCCGGGCATCCGATTGTCCAAGTTGATGCCGGGCTGGCGGACCTCGATGATCTGATAACCATGGTCGACCGGACAATCTGATGTTGGCACTATTTCGCTGTGACGCATCGCCGAGCATGGGTACCGGCCACGTGATGCGCTGCATGACGGTTGCGCGAGAGTTGGCGTCCCGGGGTTGGACTTGTGATTTCGCAACCAGCTGCGACACGATCGACGCGGTGCCGTCGATTCTTGAGTTCAATCGCGTGGACCCGCTTCGTGTCCTCGATGGCGAATCTGCCTACGACGTGGTCGTGATCGATGGCTATCATCTCGATCAGAGCGTCGAGCGCGCAATGCGTTCAATCGGCGATCGATGTGTCGTCTTTGACGACTTGCCCAATCGGGACCACGACTGCGACATGCTCGTAGACCAGACGCTCGGCAGAGACCCGCTCGAGTACAAGGACCGCGTTCCCGATTACTGCAAGGTGCTTGCCGGAAGCTCATACGCGCTGCTTCGCCCGGAGTTTCACCGCTGGCGTTCGACCGCCATTGAGCGCCGCAGCAGCCGAGCCGGACGTATCGATCGGCTGCTTGTGTCGATGGGCGGCACCGATGCTGACAACGTTGCTGGCGCAATTCTTGAGGTACTTGCTGATGTCGGCAGTCCGGCGGAGGTGGCTGTGCTGTCGAATTCGACAGCGGCGCACTTTGAGGAGCTCGTCGATCGCTGTCGTAGCCTGACGACGGCCGAGCAGACGTTCAGTGTCGCCGCCGATGTTGCCGATATTGCTGAGGTCATGACACACGCAGATCTGGCGGTCGGTGCCGCGGGGACGACGAGCTGGGAGCGAGCGACGCTCGGGCTGCCAAGTCTGCTAGTTTCGACGGCCAGCAACCAGATTGACGTTGCATCTGCGCTGCACGCGGCTGGGGCTGCCCGCAATCTCGGTCGGCTGGGCCCGGAGAGCCTCCGTGAGCTTGCGGTCGCACTGCGCGAAATGCTGGAGGTTCCTGAGCGCGTGAAGGCGATGAGCCGATCTGCGGTCGAGGTTTGTGATGGCCGTGGTGTGCATCGTGTGATCCCGGAGATTGTCAGTGCAACAGTCGGCTCCATCGGGCTGCGCACGGCCGGTGTTGAAGATTCAGAGACACTTTTCGACTGGCAGCAGGGTCCCGGCGTTCGGCGCTACTCACGGAATCCTCGGGCTCCAACACGAACCGAGCACGATGCGTGGTTGAACGGAGTATTGAACGATGCGGATCGGCAGCTGTACGTCGTCGTCCGGGATGAGGCGCCCGTAGGCATGCTGCGCCTAGATAGGCGACCGCGGAAGCAGGGCTCAGATCGTTCATTCGAGATCTCAATACTGGTCGACCCATCCGCATCCGGGCAAGGTGTGGCTTCAGCTGCGCTGCGCGCGGTTCGTAGGCTTGAGCCCAAGGCGGAGATCTGGGCGTTCGTGCTACCCGAGAACGAAGTCTCGCGGCGCTTGTTCCTTCGCGCAGGCTATGTTGGCGTAGATTCCGGGTGGTTCGTTCAGCGGATCGAGACCAGCTGCGCTGCGGGTGGCGGAGGGCAAGTATGAAGACGGTGCTAATTGTCCAGGCGCGAATGGGTTCAACTCGTTTGCCCGGCAAGGTCATGCGCGAGATTTGCGGCACGCCGATGATCGGCCTGCTGCTCGATCGACTGGCGGGCGCGGAGTCCGTCGATCAGCTCCTGGTCGCAACATCGGGGGAGCCGGAAAACACTTCGCTAGTGGACTACGTGCGGAGTAGGAATATCGACGTATTCGTGGGCAGCGAGCTCGATGTGCTCGAGCGTTACTTTCTCGCGGCGAGCGAATACGGTGCCGATATCGTCGTCCGCGTAACCGGCGATTGCCCGCTCGTCGATCCTCACATCGTTGACAGTGTCGTCGCATTGCTGAAGAAAAGCGGAAGCGACTACGTCGGCAACGTTGAACCGCCCAGCTATCCGCATGGTCTCGACGTTGAGGCGTGTACCATCTCGGCGCTGAGGCGTTCGCATGAAGAAGCTACAGACGCATCACTACGGGAGCATGTCACGTTGTACATGCGCAGGTCGGATTCGTTTACAAAGGCAAATGTCGAACTCGATGAGGACCTGACCGCGTATCGCTGGACAGTGGACGAAGCCGTAGACCTGGAAGTTGTGCGGCAGATATTCGAGTACTTCGCACCCCGCAGGGACTTCTCCTGGCGCGAGGCGCTTGATATGGCTCGTGGTGAACACCGGCCGACAGTTTCCAACAGCCACCTGAGGCGCAGCGACGGTGGGACAACGCCGGCCGGATAAGAACTGCCCCGCAATTCTAAGTGTGCATCAGCTTGTTCCAGAGTGGCATGACCGCAGCCTGCGAGTACTTCTCGCGGACGCTGCGTGCGCGACGGCCCAAGTAGCGGCGCATCTCCGGATTCTCGATCAACCTGGCGATCGCGTCTGCCATCGCAGCCACGTCAGCCACCGGAACGAGAATTCCATCTACGCCATTCTCGACAATGCTGCTCGGGCCAGCGCAGGCAGTGCAGACTATTGGCGCGCCCATGGCCATGCTCTCGAGCACAACATTGCCGAAGGCCTCGGATCGCGATGGCGAAACCACGATCCCCGCTCTTGCCATCCACGGCTCGATTTCCGTCTGCTTGGCAACGAACCTGACCCTGGCCGATAGGCCGAGTGCCTGAGCCTGCTGCTCGAGCGCGGCGCGCTCCGGACCGTCACCGATGAGGACCAGTGACCAGGTCCGGTGGCTGTCCGCAACTCGGGCGAAGGACTCGACCAGAAGATCGAATCCCTTGATCTTTTGCTGCCGGCCAATGCCGACGATCGTTTTTTCGCGCGGCGTATCAATGATCGGCATGGGCCGGATAGCGTTGGGAACGACCGCGACCTCCGTCCCACATTCGCCTGCCAGCCATTCCGCGGTGCCGGCGTTGAGCGCGGTAACCACGTCGGCGTAACGATACAGGCGTCGGCGCAAAAATCGCCAGTGGCCACCGAGCGCAAAGTGATTCGCCATTTCGGGGTGCCGGGCAGCAACATCGGGGCATCCTCGTTCGGAAACGACGACCCGCGACGAGAGGCCCAGCGCCGCGATGATCGTCAATATGTTAGGCACATCGATAAAGCTGATGATCGTATCCGGCGCGATACGCTTGAAGGCGCCGCGAAGCTGCCGAACCCGGCTGTAGATGCCGGGTAGCTTCCCCAGGGCCGATGTCGGGACGTCGCCTGCATTCAGGTATTGCCTATCGACTCGATCCGAAAGCTGGTAGTAGTCGGCTACCTTCGCGCTCTTCAAGGTCAGCACTGTGATTCTCAACCCGGCGTCCGCCCAGTAATTGGCCATGTCCGAGACGACGCGTTCCGCACCACCGGCTTGCAGCGTGTCGGTCACAATGAGGATATTGGCAGGCCCGCTAGTCATCGACGTCCGATTCATTGGTCAGCAGATGGCCACAGTAAGGTCGCAGCATGGCTGATATTCGATGGCAGGCGCTCAAGGTGGCGGGAGCGCTAAGGTAGAAGAACCCCAGTCAAAACACAAGCTTAGAGGCGATGCTGATAATCGTTCCGATGCAGCCGTGCGACGGCGTCCCGTTCGGCGTTGTAATGCCGGGACAGAACGCGCGTGAGGTCTGCACAGGGATTTCGTTGTACGGACGATAGCGGAGAGAAGTGAGCGTTCTCTCCGTCGAAAATGGACATGCTAGTGAACTCCACGTGATTGTTGATCGACTGGCCGCTTTGGGCGGTGTCCGGTAGTGTTACGCGCTATGCAGTCACACTCAGCCAAGCGGTGTCTCGACGTGATCCTGGCAATCTCCGGTCTTGTTTTGGCAGCGCCAGTCTTGCTGATTCTGGCCTTGCTCGTTCGTTGGCGCCTCGGTACGCCCATCATTTTTCGTCAGATGCGCCCCGGACTTGCGGGTCGGCCGTTTACCATTTACAAGTTCCGCACCATGATCAGTGCGGAGTGTTCTGATGGCGAAGAACGCCCGGATGGAGAACGGCTGACGCCGTTTGGACGCAGACTGCGTTCCACCAGCTTGGATGAGTTGCCGGAGCTCTTCAACGTTTTGAAGGGTGACATGAGCATTGTGGGACCGCGGCCGCTGCTGCTGGAATACATGGATCGGTACAACGATTTTCAAGCGCGCCGTCACGAGGTCAAACCAGGCCTGACCGGCTGGGCTCAGATCAACGGTCGCAACGCAATTGACTGGCCGAAGCGTTTCGAACTCGACGTGTGGTATGTGGACAATTGGTCGCTATGGTTGGACCTTCGCATACTGGCGATGACGGCCATGAAAGTCCTCAGTCGGGAAGGCGTTAGTCAACCGGGGCGAGATACCGTGGATTATTTTCGTGGCAATGAGGAGGAAGGCCCGTCGTGAGCTATCCTGGTCTTGTGTTCGCGGGCAATCGAGAGATCGGGGTAGCAGCGTTGCGGGCATTGCTGGCGCGTGACTGGCAACCGCTCGCGCTGCTTGTTTCGGATTCCGATAGCGAAGAGGCCCGTCGGATGCGGGCAATGGTGAATGGCGTGCCCGTACTGGAAAGCAAACAACTCCGGAGCAGAGCCGGAGTTCTGCGGATGCAGGAGCTGGCACCCGACTACCTGCTGTCTGTACACCATCCGGATCTGATACCGGCAGCTATCCTCGATGTGCCACGTCATGGAGCGCTCAACCTGCATCCGGCATTGTTGCCGTATAACCGGGGCTGGCATACGCCGTCCTGGTCGATTCTCGAAGGCACGCCGTATGGCGCAACGCTGCATTGGATGGAACAAGGTGTCGATAGCGGACCTATCGCGTTGCAGCGAGAACTGGACGTGCGACCCGCGGAGACTGCCAATGAGCTCTACCAGCGAGTGCTTGAGCTGGAACTGGACCTGTTCGAAGAGGCTATTCCATTAATTGCGCAGCGGCAGCTTCCCGCCATACCTCAGAAAAGCGCGGGCACGACCCACAAGAAAGCCGACCTTGGAAAGCTGCAACAGCTGGACTTGGATGAGACGTTCACTGGTCGGGAATGGCTGGACCGGCTGCGGGCGATGACCACGAACAGAGAGGACGAAGCCGCGTATTTTGAGCACGGCGATGCAAAGTACTGGGTTCAGGTTCGATTCGGCAGACGTACAGAAACCTGAGGCGCGGCGTGGGCCACCTGAGCATTGGTTAAATGGCTTTGGATCGGAGATCTGGCATTTCATCAAGGTGGCTCTCGAAGGACACAGATAGTCGTGACAGGCTCAGCGTCCACTTCCGATTGACAACATCCTGTTCGTGTTGTCGCCAATAACAACGGAGTCCGCAGCGTAAAGCCGACGCGTTCTGAGCAGCCCCGCTGAGCGCGAGGTGAATAGCAGGCGTTCTGCCGCCGGCAGCGAGTTCGGCCCGAATCCACCAAAAATCGAGACGCACGCGTCAGATAAAGGCCCGACATTGCATGTCCCCGCCCATACTGCTATAAACGCAAATGAGAATCATTCGTAATTATGGAGATGTGCATGGCAGGCAAGGAAAGAGTGAGAATCAGCGACTATCCACTCGGTGGCCAGCTGCTGCTCTGGGCTACGCGCCACTGGGTGAAGGCTTACCGGCGCGGATGGATGATGCCGGCCTGCGTGTGGCAGAGCTTCGCGGCTGCCGATCTCGACAAGGCCTACGCCGAGCTATGCAGACTGCTCGGCATCGTCGCTTTCCGAGAACTCAATCTGCGGGCCATCTCGAGCCCGTCCGCAGCTCGACTGAGCGCGGTCGAGCGTCAGCTCATGACCAACTTCGAGCGCGTCGAAAGGTACGGCCGGGCCGCCGACCTCGAAACGCTGGGAACGCAGGCGACCCCGGCCATCAAACGTGAAATGCTCGCGGCGATTGTCGTGATCGTCGCGGAGCTGGCCCGGCGCGGCCATCGCATCGCGCGCGTAGCGGCAGAAAGCACCGAGCATGTCGCTCCCCAACTCGCTTCCCGAGAACTCGCCTGGCTTCATTGACGAATAACTGTTGCGGATTGCAAACCGGCCTCGGTATCTTGGCGACAGCCGATTCCAGCCGGGGATGCAAATGCAAAGACTACTGATTCTCGTCCTGTTCCTGTCGTCGTTAGCGCAGGCCTAGGACGTCCTGATTCGAAACGTCCATGTCTTCGACGGCATCAACGAGCGAACCCAGCCGCGCAGCGTACTGCTCAGCGACGGCCTGATCGCCGATGTCTCGAGCGACGAGATCCGCGCGCCCGCCGGCGCTCTGATCATCGAAGGCAACGGCCGGGTACTTACCCCGGCCTCATCGACCTGCACTCGCATCTCGCCTGGCACGTCACGGCCGGCCTCGAATACAGGAACCCGGTCGTGCAGGGCGCCTTCGCCTCGCAGGCCGCACGCTTTTACCTCGACCACGGCTTCACGACCATCCGCGATGCGGGCGGCTCGCCCCCGGCGCTCGCGAGAGCGATCGATAGCGGCGAGATTCCTGGTCCGCGGCTGTTTCCTTCGGGCGCAATCATTTCGCAGACGGCGGGGCATGGCGATATGCGAGAGCGGCATGAGGAGCATCAGGGCCTTGGCAACCTGTCTCCGTACCTCGGCGGCAAGCTCGCCGTCATTGCCGACGGCGTCGACCAGACGCTCATGGCGACACGCGAGAATCTCAAGAGCGGCGCCACTCAGATCAAGATCATGGGCGGCGGCGGCGGCGTTTCGGAGTACGACCCGATCCACACGCTGCAGCCGTCACCCGTCTGGTCGAGAACGGCGTGCGCTGCATAGAGCACGGTCTCTTGATCGATGACGCGACCGCGAGACTCGTCAAGGAAAACAACGTCGTCATCAGTACCCAGCTCATGATCTACCGACTCCTGGGCGAGATACGCGAGGGCTGGAACGCCGACGTCGTGCTGTTCAACGAAAACCCGCTCGAGGATCTTTCGGTATTCGGCAGGCCGGAGCGCTCGATCGAACTCGTCATCCAGGCCGGGCGGATCGTCACGGACAATCGTTGAGCGGGTCGATTCCTCTGGCTTAAGAAAAGGCCCGACCAATGGCGGGGCCTTTCTCTTGCTATGTCTGAGACTGCAGGTAGTTCTGCACGCCGAGCTTGTCGATGAGCGCCAGCTGGGTCTCCAGCCAGTCGACATGCTCTTCTTCCGAATCGAGAATACTGTCGAACAGGTCGCGGCTCACGTAGTCCTTGATTTCCTCGCAGTAGGCGATGGCTTCCTTAAGGTCCGGAATCGCATCCATTTCCATCGCGAGATCGCAGGCCAGCGCCTCGGGAACGTCCTCGCCGATGCGCAGCTTGCCAAGATCCTGCAGGTTCGGCAGTCCCTCGAGGAACAGGATGCGCTCGATGATCTCGTCGGCGTGCTTCATCTCGTCAATCGACTCCTCGTACTCGTGGTCTCCGAGCTTGTTGAGTCCCCAGTCCTTGAACATGCGCGAGTGCAGGAAGTACTGGTTGATCGCAGTCAACTCGTTCTTGAGGATCGTGTTCAGGTGCTTGATGACGGTCGCATCGCCTTTCATTGAGTTCTCCGTGAAGCAGTTGGGATTCGGTCGCCTGATGCGAGAGTGTAGTCGGCGCCGTCGCGCGCACAAGCGGAAATTGCGAAGTGACAATCATTATCACTCGCAACTGCGAAAGTGCTTTTGGATCAACGGCTTGGGCCCACCGCTACGGCCGGCAAATCAGGCGATGGCGGGGCGGTACAGTATCGGGCGCGCATCGGGCTGTTGCGTTTCGCGTGCTGCCTTGCGCTCGTCGAGGATCTCGGAGGCCGCATCCATGCACGAGCCGCAGCCCGAGGCGACCCCCAGCTCCTGCTGCAGCGTCCAAAGATCATCGGCGCCGGAGTCGGCAGCGTCGCGAATCTCGTTCTCGGTTACAGCGTTGCAAACACAAACGTACATGCGTTTCAATCCTCGAATCCTGAACACAATTCAACTGCAAATGAGAATGATTGTCAATAGCGTTAATCGGCGCGATTGACCGATTTTCCAGGGCGCCGATGCCGCGGGAGGAGAAATGCAGCAACTCTTTGATATAAAAGGAAAAGTGGCGTTGGTGACGGGCGGCTCCAGGGGCATCGGCGAGATGATCGCGCGCGGTTATGTGGCCAACGGCGCGAAGACCTACATCAGTTCCCGCAAAGCCGAGGCCTCGGATGCAACGGCCGAGCGCCTGTCCGCGATCGGCAGCTGCATCTCGCTGCCCGCAGACCTGTCGACGCTCGACGGCGTGCATTCACTCGTGGAGCGGCTCGAGAGCCTCGAAAACGGGCTCGATATCCTCGTCAACAACGCGGGCGCGACCTGGGGCATGCCCATCGAGGAGTTTCCCGAGGCCGGCTGGGACAAGGTCATGGACATCAACGTCAAGGGACCGTTCTTCCTGACCCGGGCGCTCCTGCCGTTGCTCGAGTCGAGGGCGAAGCAGGGGTCGCCGGCGCGGGTCATCAACGTTGGCTCCGTCGACGGAATCAACGTAAACCGACTGCCGACCTTTTCCTACGGGCCGAGCAAGGCGGCCGTGCATCACCTGACCCGCGTGCTGGCTGCCCACCTGGCCGAGCGCCAGATCACGGTCAATGCCATAGCGCCCGGGCCGTTCCCGAGCAAGATGATGGCCGCCACGCTCGAGGCCCACGGCGAAGAGATTCGGCGCGGCGTGCCGGTCGGCAGGATCGGCGAGGCCGAGGACATGGCCGGTGCCGCCATCTACCTGGCATCCCGCGCGGCCAGCTACGTCACCGGCGCGATCATTCCCGTTGATGGCGGCATCACGGGCTGCGCGGCCACGCTCTGAGCGTTTCCGCGACACGGGTCACAGTCGGTATCGTGACCTGGCGCCTGCATGGAGCCTCTGCTTCGTGGCAAAATAGTTGCTTTGCGTAGAGGGGCTACGATACAAGTCATGACCGAGGCGAGCCGCAAGCTGCTGATTGTCGAAGACGACACGGGCCTGTTGAAACAGCTCAAGTGGTGTTTCGAGGACTACGACGTGTTCACGGCCGAGGATCGTGAACAGGCGATAGTCGAACTCAGGCGCCGCGAACCGATGGTCGTGCTGCAGGACCTGGGCCTGCCGCCGAATCCCGAAGGCGTCGACGAAGGCTTCAAGACGCTCAAGGAAACCCTCAAGCTCGCGCCGCACACGAAGGTCATCGTCGTCACGGGCAACGGCGACCAGAAGAACGCGCTAACGGCGGTCGCCGAGGGCGCCTACGATTTCTACGAAAAGCCCGTCGATACGGATACCCTCAAGCTGCTCGTCGACCGGGCCTTCAATATCTCCGAGCTCGAGCAGGAGAATCGCCGCCTGCAGAACCGGGTCAATGAATCGCCGCTCGACGGCATCGTTGCGGCGAGCGAAGGCATGCTGGCCGTTTGCCGAATGATCGAAAAGGTCGCGCCGAACGACGTGACGACACTTCTGCTCGGCGAGTCCGGCACGGGCAAGGAGTTGCTTTCGCGTGCGCTGCACAACCTGAGCCCGCGCAAAGACCAGAGTTTCGTCGCAATCAACTGCGCGGCCATCCCCGAAAACCTGCTCGAGTCCGAGCTGTTCGGTCACGAGAAGGGTGCATTCACGGGCGCGCACAAGCAGACGATCGGCAAGATCGAAGTCGCCAACGGCGGTACGCTGTTCTTGGACGAGATCGGCGACATGCCGATGCCCCTGCAGGCGAAGCTGTTGCGTTTCCTGCAGGAGCGCGTCATCGAACGGGTCGGCGGGCGCCAGGAAATCCCGGTCGACGTCCGCGTCGTGTGCGCGACCAACCAGAACCCCCAGACGCTGATCAGCGACGGCCTGTTCCGGGAGGACCTGTACTACCGGATCTCCGAAATCACGATCAACATTCCGCCGTTCCGCGACCGCGAGGAGGGGCGCCTGATTCTCGCCCGAACGTTGCTACAGAAGTACTGCAAGAAGCAGAAGCGCGCCCTGAACGGCTTTACGGAGGACGCCATGCACGCCATCGAGTCCTACTCCTGGCCCGGCAACGTCCGCGAACTCGAGAACAAGATCAAAGGCGCCGTAATCATGGCGGACGGAAAGCTCGTAAGTGCGGCAGACCTGGGCCTCAGGGTGGACGGCGAACAGCCGGAGTCGCTGAATCTCAGGGAGGTTCGCCAGCACGCCGAGTCGAAGGCAATCCGGGTCGCGCTGACCAAGAGCTTCGGCAATGTTTCAAAGGCTGCCGAATTACTGGGCGTCACGCGGCCGACGCTCTACGACCTCATGAACAAGTACGGCATGTCCGCCGACGGCTACTCGAAAAAGAGCGTCGCAGCATTCGAATGAGCGCCGGCGCTCAGTGCGTCTTGAACTGATCCGGGTTCAGATCGTGGCGCGCGAGCAGCTTGTAAAAGTCGGTTCGATTGCGCTTCGCGAGGCGCGCCGCCTGGCTGACGTTGCCGGTCGTTATCTGCAGTATCTGCGACAGGTAGTTACGCGTGAATTCGTCGCGGGCATCGCTGAACGACAGTAGCTTACCTGCGTTTTCACCGAGCGACTGCTGCACGAGTTCCGCGCTGATCACGGGCGAGCGGGACAGTGCGACATTCTGCCGAACGATGTTGTACAGCTGGCGAATGTTGCCGGGCCACTCGGCCGTGACCAGCATCTCTACGGCTTCCGGTGCGTAGACCTTGCGTTCCTGACCCGCCTCCCGCGCGATCGTAACCAGGAAGTGCGCGACCAGCAGCGGGATGTCCTCGCGCCGCTCGTTCAAAGTCGGCAGCTTCATGTTGACGACGTTCAGCCGATAGTAAAGATCCTCGCGGAACTTGTCTTCGGTCATCAGGGCCTGCAGGTCCCGGTGGGTCGCCGAGACTACCCGGACGTCCACATCGATGGCCTGGGTACTGCCGACCGGCCGAATCTGGCCTTCCTGCAGGACACGCAGCAGCTTGACCTGCAGGCGCATGGGCATGTCGCCAATCTCGTCGAGCAGCAGACTGCCGCCGTCGGCGGCCTGGAACAGTCCGCGATGGCTGCGCGTGGCACCCGTGAATGCGCCCTTCTCGTGACCGAACAGCTCGGATTCGAGCAGGTTCTCGGCCATCGCACTGCAGTTGATTCCCACGAACGGCTTGCCGCTGCGAGGGCTTGCATTGTGAATCGCGCGAGCCAGGAGTTCCTTGCCCGTGCCGGACTCGCCCGTAATCAGCACGCGCGCGTCGGTGGCTGCCACCATCTTGGCCTGGTTGAGGATCTCCTTCATGGCGTTGTTACGTGTGATGATGCCCGAGGCCCAGTCCTCGTCGACCTCGGTCAGGCCCGAAACTTTCAGGGCACGGTCGACCGTCGCCATCAGCTCGTCCTTGTCGATGGGCTTGGTCAGGAAGCCGAACGCGCCGCTCTGGGTTGCCGCGACGGCATCGGGAATGGTGCCGTGCGCCGTGATGATGACGACGCGAAGGCCAGGCGAGCGCGACTGCAATTCCTTCAACAGCCCGATGCCGTCCATCTTGTCCATTCGCAGGTCGGTGATGACGAGATCGGGCCCGAAGCGGCTCAGGGCCGCGAGCGCCAGCTCGGCGCTCTCGACGGCCTCGACTTCGTAGCCCTCGGCGCGCAGACGAATCGACAGGAGCCTCAAGAGTCCGGGATCGTCGTCGACGAGCAGTATCCTGCCTTCGGTTTTGTCGGTCTTGGATGGCATGCGTTAAGCACCGTCGGCGGAGGGGATGCTAAGGGTAGTGCGTCACCGGGGGTTCGGCAAGGATGCGCGCCCCGGGCTTGCGCCGCCGGCTACTCTGGCGGCTGTTCCTGCTCGCGGAGCGCCTGCTCGATCGACGTGATCGCTTCGAGTTTGTCTTCGGCCTCTTCGAGTTCCGTGCGCAGGCGGCGGTTTTCCGCTTCCACGGATGCCAGCCGCTGGCTTATCGCGCGTTCCTCGGTGCGCGCCGCGCGGGAGTCGGATTGCCTGAGCCTGCGCGTCTCGGCCGCGAGCACGAGGCTTTCCTCGACCGACTGCAGGTAGATCCGGGCAAGCGCAACCTCCGACCGGGTCATTAGCGGCGTATCGGCGAGCAGCTCGCGCAGGATGCTCTGCGCGCGGGACGGATCATGCTCTGAGTGACCGGGCGTCGCGAGGACGAGCGCGAAGCGAAGGTTCGTCGACGGATCCGGGGTCAGCGTCGAGCGAGACTCCGCGTCGGCATAAATCTCGACCTGGGTGGCCGGATCGCCAGTGGCGAGTTCTTCGAGCTCGACGAGATAGTCTTCGGCGTCCGGCGCGCCGAGCACGACCTTGTCCGACCGCCGGTCGGCGTCTCTGCCGGTCGACCGGTCCAGCCAGCTGCGGGTCTGCGCGCAGCCGGCGGCCAGGCTCATGGCCACCAGCAGCACAATGATGAGAGCGCTTCTAGCCATTTGCGGCCAACCTCACGGCCTGCGGCATGCGCTTCTGCGGAATCACGATCCGGAAGTGCGCGCCAGGAAACTCACCGGTATCGAGCAGCTCGATTGCACCCTCGTGCGCCTGGATGCATTCGTTGACGACGGACAGTCCAATACCTGTGCCACCGACCGGTCCGCCCTGTTCCCGGCGCCCCTGAAAGAAGGCCTCGAAAATCTTCGGTCGTTCGTCCTCGGGTATGCCGGGCCCCGTGTCGGCAAACTCGACGACGAAGGCTTCGGGCATGCTCGCCGCGCGAATCGTCACGTAGCCACCCTTTGGCGTGAACTTGATCGCGTTCGACAGGAGGTTGTCGAGCACCGTGCGCAGCTTGTCGCGATCGGCGACGACGATCATGTCCTCCACGTCGAGCCGTAGCTGAATGTGCGCCCCCTTGAGTGCCAGGCGCTGCTGCTTGGCGACCGAAATCACGAGTGCGCGGATCGGAAACTCGGTCAGCGTCAGAACCTCGTTCTTGGATTGCCAGGCGCTGAAGCTCAGCAGGTTCTCGATCAGCTGCTGCAGCTTGATGCCGTTCGACCGCAGGATGCCCGTGACCTCGCGCTGCGGCGTGTCGAGATCGCCGACCGTCCCGTCGAGCAGCAGATCCGCGCCCTCACGAATATTGGCCAGCGGTGTCTTGAGTTCGTGCGACATGTGCCTCAAGAAGCGGTTCTTCTCCTGCGCCAGTTCGAGCAGGCGTTGACGCAGCCATTCGAGCTGCCGTCCCAACCGTTCGAGGTCCGTCGGACCCTTGATCCTGATCGGGTGCGAGAAACCGCTCTTGCCGAGTTCGCGGATAGCCTGGTCGATTTGCCGAATCGGCTTCGCGATCAGCAACGTGAAGAACAGGACGAGGACGATGGTTCCCGGCAGCAGAGCGGCCACCTGCCACGCCGAGATCTCCTGGGCCTCGCGAGTACTCTCCTGCAAGGCGCGAAGCTCCAGGTCGACCTGTGCGCTCAAGATCCGGGTGAGCCGCGACACGTCGTCACGCAGCGGGCCAAAGCGTTCGATCACAGCCTCGGCCTGTTCGGGGCGCATGTCCGGCAGCGACAGCGAGGCGACGATGCCGCGTGCCGCCTCGCCGATGGCTTCGAGCTGATCGGTCGCGGCGGCCTTGTCGGTCAGCGGACGCATCCTGTCCAGCCGGTTCTCGAGCGTCGCGAGATCCTCGCGCATCCACAGCAGCCGCTCTTCGCCGCCGAGTACGTTGTACTGTCGCGCGGAACGGTCGAGCGAGCCGACGTGTTCGATCAGCAGCCGATTGTTCTCGGCTGCCGCGACCCCTGTCGATACGAGGCGCTCGCTTTGCTCGGCCAGCCGTTCGAGGCTGAACAGCGCCCACAGGACCGCGACGAGCAGCGGCAGCGCGACCAGCCCGAAGCCTACCAGGATCAGGCCGTTAAGCGATCGTGGGCGCGGAAGTCTCATGTCCGAAGTTTAGCACCGGGCCGCGGCGGAGCGTTCAAGCCGCCCAGTAGGCGCGCGGATCGCGCGCGGCGATGCGACGCTCCCATTCGAGGTTGGTCCGGACGATCTCTCCGAGGTCATCGAAGCGGGGCGTCCATCCCAGCGTCGCGCGAATGCGGTCGGCAACGGCGATCAGTTCCGGCGGGTCGCCGGCTCGCCTCGGCTCCTCGCGGATGTTCAGTGCTTCACCGCTGGCTTCCGCGACGGCCTGCAGCACCTCGCGGACACTGTAGCCGTGCCCGTAGCCGCAGTTCAGCGTGCAGGATTCTCCTCCCCGGCGCAGATAGCCGAGCGCGTCGACATGAGCGCGTGCCAGGTCGGACACGTGGATGTAGTCGCGCAGACCCGTGCCGTCCGGCGTCGAATAGTCGGTGCCGAAGATCGACACGCCCGCTCGCCTGCCAACCGCGGCCTCGCAGGCAACCTTGACGAGCAGGGTCGCGTTCGGCGTTGATTGGCCGATCGCGCCGGCCGGATCGCAGCCCGCCACATTGAAATAGCGCAGGATGACATGACGCGGTCCGCCCGCGACGCCGAGATCGCGCAGCATCCACTCGGTCATCAGTTTCGACGTACCGTAGGGATTGATCGGTTCGAGGCGTGTGTTCTCATCCGCCCGGCCTCCCTCGGGGACACCGTAGACCGCGGCGGTCGAGGAGAACACGAAGTGCTCGACGCCGTATCGCTGTGCAGCCTCGAGAAGAACGCGGCTGCTGGACGTGTTGTTGCGGTAGTACTTGAGCGGGTCGGCGACGGACTCCGGAACGACCGTGTGCGCGGCGAAATGCATGACCGTGTCGTAACGATCGCGCTCGAAGAGCCGGTCGAGAAGCACACGGTCGCCCGTGTCGCCCACGACGAGCTCGCCGGCCACGACGGCCTGCTCGAAGCCCGTCGACAGGTCGTCGAGCGTAACCACGTGTTCCCCACTATCGCCCAGCAGCTTGACGACGTGGCTGCCGATGTAGCCGGCGCCGCCCGTAACCAGGATCTTCTTCTCGCCCATGCTCGCCATCCTCCCTCGTTCGGGCTGGTGTTGCCCTAAACGCATCTTCGACCGGGAAGTCTAGCAACTGTCGATGACCGAAGCCGGACCTGGATCGCACAACGTCGCGTGCCGGAGGCGTCGGCCCTTTCGGGGGCCGGATCGTGTATGTTTCAGGCTGACCGTCCGCGGCGACTGGCCGCTCTAGGGATTCCGGAGTTGAAGCTGATGAGAGAATCGAGGTCTATCTGCGCGGCGGCGCTGGCGGCGATCGCTCTGGCCGCTTGCGGGGGCGCGGAGGAACCGGCGGAACCAAGCGGCGAGGCGCTGACCAACGAGGGCGCCCCGGTCGTGAACTTCACGCCCGAAAGCGATGCCGGCATCGTCCTCGACGGCGATGCCGTGACGCCGCTTGCGATCGCCTACCGCGTCATCGGCACGCCCGTAGTCGGACAGCCCGTCGCCATCGATATCCAGGTGCTGTCATCGCTCGGCGGCTTCCCGGTTACCGTGAGCTATCGGATTAGCGATGCAACCGCGATCGAGCTGGGCGATGAGCAGCCGGAATCTGTCATGCTGACGCCGGACGACGAAGACGAGTACGCGTCGCGGCAGGTGACCGTCGTACCGCTGCGCGCCGGGCGTGTCTATCTCAACGTGCAGGCCGGCATCGATACCCGCGACGGCTCCCTGAGCACCGCAATGGCGATCCCGCTCGAGGTCAGCGAAGCGAGTTGAAAGGATGCCTGCGTTATGTCAAGTGACCTGACATGCGTTCGGCCCCAGGCGCTGCAAGTCATTGAAAATCATCGTAGCTGACATAAGAAACGGGAAAATTTTCCCAACTTATTCTCCGGAACCTGCGCTGCATCACAGACAATAAAGAGTCACCTGCCTAGTCTCTGAACAGGATTGAATCATTTGCCGGCCGGTGACGGAACACCGGGTCCAGACAACCGGCTCGAGGCGCCGACTTCATGGACGAGATGCAGGACACGAATACACAGAGGATCTTCGAGGAACCGGTCGAGGGACAGGCCGAATTCATGGAGCTGCTGCGTCGGGTCGACCAGCACTACGAGTACCTCGAAGCGACGATCACGCAGTCCATACCCGCGCATCCGGCGGCCGCCATGACGCCCGTCGACGTCGTCTTCGACAGCGTCAGCGAGGCGCTGATGTCTCTCGACAGCGACGGCATCATCCGGCTTTGCAACCCGGTCTGCGCTCGCTACTTCGGCAAAGCCAAGGACGACCTGGTCGGGACTCACGTCAATGAGATTCTGCCCGCGGCGGCGGGCCAGCCGCTCGACGAGTTCCTGGCGGGTTTCGTCGCCGACATCAGCGACACGCATGTCGAGTACGATCGCGCGGAGACGCCGGCCAGGCGCTCCAGTGGCGAAACGTTCGTCGTCGAACTCGGCGCGAACGCGGTCGACACACCCGGCGGCCGGGTATACGTGATCAGCATGCGCGACGTTACCAGCCGGCACGAGGCTGAGACCGCGCTGCGCGAAAACGAGGAACGGTACCGCGCGCTGGTCGAGAACGCCCCAGAGGCAATCATCGTATTCGACACCGAATCGCAGCGCTTCGTGGACGTCAACGAAAAGGCCTCGCAACTCTTCAACCTGTCACGGAAACGTCTGATGGCCTGCGGCCCCGAGGCGATTACTCCGAAGATGCAGCCGGACGGGACGCCGTCGTTCGGCATTCGCCGCGGTCACATCGATCGTGCACTGGCCGGCGAGAACCCGACTTTCGAGTGGATGCATTGCGACGGATCGGGCCGCGAGTTTCCGGCCGAAGTTCGATTCAGTCGCATAGCGATCGGCGGCCGCTACCAGATTCGTGCCAGCATTACCGACATCTCCGAGCGCAAGCGAGGTGAGGAGCTGGCCAGCGCGGAGAATCAGATTCTCGAGATGGTGGCGGCCAGCAAGCCCTGCGACCAGACGCTCGCTGCCGTGTGTCAGCTCGTCAAGCGGCTCGGCGACGATACCCGGGCCGCGATCATGCGCCTCGACAGCGATGGCAAGCATCTGAGGCTGGCCGAGGCGCCCGATCTGCCGAGGGACCTGGTACGCCTGCTGACCAAAATCCCGGTACGCGCTGACGGCATCACGGCGGCCGCGGCCGTGCATCACGGTGCGGACCGGATCGTCAAGGACGTCGCCCGCGACGATGGCTGGCGTCCGCACATCGAACTCCTCGACCGGGCTCACCTCGGGGCCGTGTGGTCGATACTCCTGCACGGCGCGAAGGGGCGGGTGATCGGTACGCTCGACGTGTACGTCTCACGCTCACGCGAGCCCGCCGGCGAGGAGCCCGGTCGCCTTAGCCGCATCGCACGACTTGCCGGCATCGCGATCAGGCGGCAGCAGGACGAGGCGCGGCTCCGCAACAGCGAGTCACGCTACCGGGGACTGTTCGAGAACGTCGTCGACGGCGTCTATATCGCATCGCGCGACGGCGACCTGATTGCGGCCAATCCGGCGCTCGTCGAGATGCTCGGCTTCGACGACGTAGACGAGCTCAAGGCTGTGGGCCGCACGACCAACCTGTACGTCAACCCGATCGACCGCGAGCGCGTCTTTGCGCGCCTGGAAGCCGAGGGCATGGTCAAGAATTTCGAGTACCGGCTCAAGCGGCGCGACGGCCAGCAGATCGTCGTCCTCGAGAACTCACGAGCCGTGCTGGACGCCGCGGGGAAGATCGTCGCCCATGAGGGCACGATCACGGACATCACCGAACGCAAGCGCGCGGAGACGCGGGTGTTCGAGGAGAAGGAGCGGGCTCAGGTCACGCTGCAGTCCATCGGTGACGGCGTCATCACGACCGACGGCGAGGGCGTCATCGATTACATCAACCCGGTCGCGCAGGCGTTGACCGGCTGGGACGAGCGATCGGCCAGGAATCGTCCCGTGACCGAAGTTGTCAACATCGTCAACGAACGCTCGCGGGAACCCGTGGAAAACCCCGTCATGCGCTGCCTCAAGGAAGGCCGTGTCATCAACCTGGCCGCCGAGTCGACGCTGGTTGCGCGCAACGGTGACGACGTCCCGATCCAGGATTCGGCGGCACCGATTCGCGATCGTATCGGCAATATCGTGGGCTGCGTCATGGTGTTTCACGACACGAGCAAGGAGTCGCGGCTGTTCCGCCAGATCAGCTACCAGGCGTCGCATGACGCTCTGACCGGTCTCATCAATCGACGCGAGTTCGAGAACCGGCTTGTCGCCGGGGTCGACGCGCTCAAGGCCGATCCTGCCCAGGTACACGCACTGATCTACCTGGACCTCGACCAGTTCAAGGTAGTCAACGACACCTTCGGACATACGGCCGGCGACGAGCTGCTCTGCCAGCTCGCGGAGATACTGCAGGCCAACATACGCTCGACGGATACCGTTTCCCGCCTCGGCGGCGATGAGTTTGGAATCCTACTTGCACACTGCGATCAGAAGCGCGCCATGCAGGTCGCGGAGACGATTCGCAGCGCGATAGAGGGCTATCGATTCGAGTGGCAGGATTCGTTCACGACGATTCGCGCGTCACTCGGCGTCGTCATCGTAACGGCCGACACGGAAAGCGTGGCTGACATCATGAGTTCCGCCGACGTCGCCTGTTACTCGGCCAAGGACAAGGGCCGCAACCAGGTTCACCTGTACCTGGACAGCGATGCTTCGCTCAGGCACGAGGAGATGAAATGGGTGTCGCGCATCACCCGGGCCGTGGACGACGAGCGGTTCGAGCTGTACTACCAGCCGATCATTGGCATCGATCCGAGTGGCGAGCAGCGTGGCCACTATGAGCTGCTGCTCAGAATGCGCGACGAAAACGGTCAGCTGATCAATCCGAGCAGCTTCATTCCGGCCGCCGAGCGCTATAACCTCATGTCGACGCTGGATCGCTGGGTCATTCGCAAATCACTCAAGGACCTTGCGGACACGAGCCACGCGGGGGAGGCGCGCTACACGATTGCGATCAACCTGTCCGGCACGTCCCTGTCCGAAGACCGCTTCCTCGATTTCGTCATCAAGGAGCTCGGACGTTACGATCTCCCGGCCGGTGCAATCTGCTTCGAAATCACCGAAACGGCTGCGATTTCGAATCTGCCGCGCGTCGTCCATTTCATGCAGACACTGAAGGGTGTGGGCTGCAAGTTCTCGCTCGACGATTTCGGCAGCGGGCTGTCGTCCTTCACCTATCTCAAGACGCTGCCGGTCGACTATCTCAAGATCGACGGGCAGTTCATCGCCAACGTCGCGGAGGACCGCGTCGACGAGAGCATGGTCAAGGCGATCAACGATGTTGGCAGGGCGCTTGGCATCGAGACGATCGCGGAGCGCGTGGAAACCCGGAAGGTGTTCGACAAGCTCGGTGCGCTGGGGGTCAGTTTCGCGCAGGGTCACTACATCGCGCGGCCGGACTCGGTGGCCGCCTTCAGACCGTGGGCGGAGGACGCGCGGCAGGGCGCCTCCGCCTGAGCGGCCGGGGCAATCGGACTATGCAGTAGGGACTCTCCGCATAGCGACCTTCAACGGGCCGGGGTACACTGTCCAGATATCCGAGATTTCCTTAAGCGACTGAATGCCCGACAGCAATACGACCAAATCCGCCTGTTCCGTACTGGCCGCCGACGAGCCGCCACCGTTCTACGTCATGCACCCGGAGTCCGACCGGCCCATCCTGCTGGTTTGCGACCACGCATCCTGCGCCTTCCCGGCGTCCCTGGGTGACATGGGCCTCGACCCGTTTGCCCGCCGCTGCCATCTCGCGATCGATATCGGCGCCGGCTCGCTGACGGAGTACCTGGCCGATAGCCTCGGCGTTACAGCGGTGCTTGCCCAATACTCTCGCCTCGTGGTCGACTGCAATCGCGAATTGATGGATCCGAGCGCATACCTTGCATATGGCGACGGTATTCTCGTGCCCGGCAATACGAATCTGAGAGCTACCGCAAAACAGGCGCGCGCGGATGAAATCTACTGGCCCTACCACGAGGCCATCGAGCGCGAGATCGAGCGTCTGCGCCTGCATTGGGAGAAGCCCGCGTTCATCTCGATCCACAGTTTTACGCCCGTAATGAACGGCGAGGCGAGGCACTGCGAAATCGGTATCCTGTGGGACAAGGACACGAGTCTCAGACCGCTCTTCATCGAGGGCTTCGAGGCGGAAGGGTACGTTGTCGGGGACAACGAACCTTACTCGGGCAAGGCGCCGGCCGACTACACGATCGACAATCATGCCGAGACGCGGGATCTGCCATGCGTCGGTATCGAGATTCGTCAGGATCTGGTCAACGATCCGGCCGGCGTGACAAGAATCGGCAACATCATGCATCGAATCATCGAGTCGATTCCTGACCGCATCCCAATGGATCGGCATCGCGCATCTGCTTGAGCTACGGCATCGGAGAATAACAATGAACAAGACGTCGCCCGCTTTCACGCTCGGGATCGAGGAGGAATACCTGCTGGTCGACAAGGAGACGCGCAGCCTCGTCATCGACCCGCCCAAGGAACTCCAGCAGGAATGCGAGGGTCTCGCGGAGGGACAGGTAACCTCGGAGCTTCTGCGGTCGCAGATCGAAATCGGCACCAAGGTCTGCAACAACATACAGGAGGCGCGCGAGGACCTGGCCCGCCTGCGCCGGGTGATCGTCGAGGTCGCCGACAAACACAATTGCGCACCGATCGCGGCATCGACACACCCCTTCAGCGCCTGGACCGAGCAGAAGCAGACACAAAAAGACCGCTATGAGGCACTGACGGCGGAGATGCAGGGTGCCGCGCGTCGGCTCGTGATATGCGGCATGCACGTGCACGTCGGCATCGAGGAGAACGAGCTGCGCATCGATCTCATGAACCAGATGTCGTATTTCCTGCCGCACCTCCTTGCGCTGTCCTGCTCCTCGCCGTTCTGGGGCGGTCGCGATACGGGACTCAAGAGTTATCGACTGACCATCTTCGACGCACTGCCGCGCACCGGCCTGCCCGAACGCTTCGCGAGCTGGGCCGAATACCAGCGGCACGTGAACGTTCTCATGGACGCCGGACTCATCGAAGATACGACGCGTATCTGGTGGGACATGCGGCCGAGCGCGAAATTTCCGACGCTCGAGACGCGCGTCATGGACGTGTGCACGCGCATCGACGACGCGGTAGCGCTTGCGTCGTTGCTCGTGTGCATGCTCAGAATGCTGTATCGCCTGCGCAAGAGCAATCAACGCTGGCGACTGTACACGCCGATGCTCATTCACGAGAACCGCTGGCGTGCGATGCGCTACAGCTTCGATGAAGGGCTCATCGATCTCGCCCGCGGCACGGTCGTGCCGTTCGACGAACTCCTGGACGAGTTGCTCGGACTGGTCTCGGAAGATGCCGAGGCGCTGGGCTGTACGGAGGAAATATCCAACGTCCGCGACATCGTGACGCGAGGCACGAGTGCGCACCGCCAGCTCAAGGACTACGAGCTCGAGCGGGCCTCCGGAAAAAGCGTTGAAGACAGTCTGAAGGCGGTCGTCGATACGCTGATCTCGGATACGCGCGAAGGCATCTGAATACGTCAGAGTCTCCCTGGCAAGCCCGCAAATGCGGCACAGGTCTCAGTTCCCGCGGTTCCGGGCCGATACCATCAGTGGATGGTGCGCGAGGCCAACACTCCCTTGCCCGGCGGGGCCGACTGATGTCGGCCCTTCAGACGCTGATACTGCCAGTGCTGGCGCTGGCGGCGCTCGGCTACCTTGCGCTGGCCGTATTCGTTGCGCGGACATCGCCGCGTAGCATCGTCGGCTATTTTCTGTTTCTGATCGGCATGCTCGTGACCGGCACCCTGTTGTCGCAGAACACGAACGATCTGAACCTGTTCGGCATCGGCCGCGTGCTGGCGTATTTCGCCGGTGGCTTCATGCCGGTCGCGTTCTACGCCGTCTATCGGCAGTACACCGAGGCGCCGCCCAACCCCCTGCTGTTCGTGGCGTTGTCGGTGATACCGGTCACGACGACGATTCTCGCGGTGACCAATTCGATGCACTTCGCGATCTGGGAGCCTGTGTACTCGGATGCGGGTATCGAGATCAAACATCTCACGGATAAGCCCTGGTTCGTCCGGGTGCACGCACCGTTCGCCTACGGCCTGTTCGGATTGACCGTACTGGCGATGGCCAGCCGGCTGCCGTCGATCGCGCCCGCTCATCGGCGCACGGTCATGCTACTGATTGCCTGTGCGGTGACACCGTTCGCCGCGTCGATAGCCAATGTCTTTCTCGGTGTCGGCGATCGCGACGCTCCGGTACTCGCATTGAGTCTCGCGGCCCTGTTTCCGCTGTTCGTCTACGCGGCCCTGAGGCTCCGGGTCTACGAGTTCAGCCCGGTTGCATACCAGACGCTGTTTGACCACGTCCGAGACCCGATCGTCGTTCTCGACAAATACGAGCGGATCATCTGTGCGAATCGGCGCGCCGCGGAGATGCTAGGCCACTCGGAGCAGGCGCTCCTCGGCCGGCTGCTCTGGGAAGAGTTCCCCGACGCGCGCGGACTGCTCAAGCGCGCCATCGAGATGGACATGACGCAGACGCTCATGCTCGAGAACTCGACCGCCTACGAGATGTCCGCGGCGCCGCTGATCGACCATGCGGGCAGGACCCGGGGGACCGTCGTTGTGTTCCGCGACGTGACCGAGCGCCGCAAGGCGCAGGCCAAGCTCGCCAACAGCGAACATCTCGTGCGTACTCTGATCGAGACATCCAGTAACGGCATTCTGCGATTCGGCCCGGACAAGAGTGGTGACTCCAGGGAATTCCGATGCATTTACGCGAACCGGGCAGCCGACAGCTTCATCGACTACGGGCCCGGCGAGCTTGTCGGTGCGCCCTTGAAGGATCTGGAACAACTGGCGCCGAACGATCTCATCGAGCACTTCGCGAACCACGAGCTGAGCGCGACGATCATGAGCTTCGAAGCCGAAGGCCGCGAGAAGGACAGCTGGCTGCGCATCGTGGCCGAACCGCTCGGCGAGGATTTCTCGGTGACGGTCATCGACATTAGCGAACGCAAGCGCGACGAAGACCGCATGCTCGAGGATGCGCTGCGCGATCCGCTCACCGGCGTCTTCAATCGCCGCGGCTTCGAACAGCAGGCGACCGTGTGTATTCGCAGGGAATCTCGCGCGGCCGTGCTGTACTTCGACCTCAACGACTTCAAGCACGTCAACGACGAATACGGTCACCAGGCCGGCGATGCGCTGCTCAAGGCGTTCGCCAACCGCCTGCAGCACTGCCTGCGGTCCGCCGATGTGATCGGCAGGCTTGGCGGCGACGAGTTTGCCATCGTGCTGCCGTCCGTCTCCCCGGACGAGGCCATGGGCATCGCCGGTCGCTTCGTCAGCACGGCGTCGGAGCCTTACATCATCCAGGGCACGGAGATACTGTGCGACGCCAGCGTTGGCGTCGCGCTGATGCCGCACCACGGCGAGGATCTCTGGCACCTGATCAGCGTTGCCGATCAGGCCATGTACAGCGCAAAGACAGGCGCGAGGGATGGCGAGGGCAGCGACGCCGCGGAGGTCGCCATCGCGTCCTGACGACAACGGCCGTTCCGCGGTGGTAGCCGTTCCGCATCCTGTGCGATCATCCCGTGGATCGGTGACGAATTCGGGCTACCTTCCGGCGAATGAACATCCTTATTCTCTGCACCGGCAATTCGGCGCGCAGCATACTGGGCGAAGTCCTCATCAACGATCTCGGTGACGGTCGCCTGAACGCGTATAGCGCCGGCAGCCAGCCGGCCGGCAAGGTCAATCCCGGCGCCATTCGGAAGCTCGAGTCCGAGGGGCATCCGGTCGACGGACTGTCCTCGAAGTCCTGGGACGTCTTCAGCGGCGAGGATGCCGTCCCGATGGACATCGTGATCACCGTGTGCGACAGCGCCGCGGCGGAGTCCTGTCCGATCTGGCCAGGGAGTCCCGTCACGGCTCATTGGGGAATTCCCGACCCCGCCGGACGAAAGGACGTCGAGGCAGCTTTCGACGAGGCTTATCGTCACCTGCGGGCACGCATCGAGCGGCTGCTCACGCTCGACCTCGAGCGAATGGACCCGGCCGAGCAGCGACGAGCACTGCAGGGCATACACGCGTCGCTCGAACCTGCCAGCGGTGGATAGCGGCGATGGCTGAAGTCGCCCCGCGGCTGGGGCAACGACTCGCCGCCGAGGCGCTCGGGACCGGTTTGCTGCTCGCGACCGTTGTTGGTTCGGGCGTCATGGCCGAGACGCTCGCCGACGGCAACGTTGCGCTTGCCCTCTTGTGCAACGCAATTGCGACCGGCGCGATGCTCGTCGTGCTGATCTGGGTACTGGGTCCCGTATCGGGGGCGCATTTGAACCCGGCAGTGACCTTCGTTTTCCTGTCGCGGGGCGAGATCGGTGCGGCACACAGCGCGGCCTACATCGCGGTCCAGCTCATCGGCGCGGTTGCAGGCGTCATGGCCGCGCACCTGATGTTCGATCTCGACCTGCTGCAGTTTTCCGGCAGGTCACGAAGCGGCGTCGCGCAATGGTTTGCTGAAGGCGTGGCGACGTTCGGCCTCGTGTTCGCGATACTCGGCAGCCTGCGGCACGGCACCGGTGCGGTTGCGGCTTGCGTCGGTCTCTACATCACGGCGGCGTACTGGTTTACCGCCTCGACGAGTTTCGCCAATCCGGCGGTCACGATCGGCAGGACGCTAAGCGATACGTTTTCCGGAATCGCGCCGGGTCATGCACCGGCATTCATTGCTGCCCAGGTCGCCGGCGCACTGACGGCCGCGGCGGCCATGCGGGCGCTTGGATTTGCGTCTAGGGAGCCGGCACGACCCTGAGTTCCGCCGTCGCGGGGTCGACCGTGTCGAGCACGATGAGCTCGACGAAGTCCCCAAGCTGCAAGTCCAGCGGCAAGGGCCCTGCGAGCACCGTGTCCTCGCCGGCGGTCGTCACGTACAGGTCGAGTTCCCGCGGTCCGAAGGCGATCGTGTTGAAGGCGCCGAGGTCCAGGCCGGACAGGGTACGGCCATCGCCCGTGAACCCGGCGTCGCGACCGACCGCATACACGTCGACGTCGGGATGGTTCGCCGACGCCTGGAAAACCAGCAGCCGCGCCTCGCTGGCGACCGGGCTGCGATCGATAAGGTAGGAGACACCCGAGCGGTCGCTGTCATCGCCCGAAACGACGAGATTGTACCGGCGGCCATTGGTCGCATCGATGTCGGTCTCGAGCAGCGTCACGCTCGCGTTGCCGGCCGCCGTGTACGTGAACTCGGTAGTGCCGGGATCGATGCTTATGTCGCTCGTAATGTCACCGAAGCGATGATCGGCGACGATCACGTTGGCGAGGTCCTCTGATCGATAGACGTCCGCATCCGCCAGCGTGAGGGAAGCCTGGAACAGGCGGACCGTCGGACCGAAGCGGACGTCGCGCAGCGTGGTGCCGCCGCCGCTGTTCGGGATTCGTTGCACGGTGTAAGGGGCACTGTCGGCTGACCGGCCGTCCGTCAGCGCGAAGGTTGAGACAATCGCTCGGCTATACGCGGTCTCCGTCGACTCGAACAGCACCGTTGACGGGTCGCCGGCCGCGGTAATCGTTAGCACGTAGTCGCCTTCGTCGATGTCGATCGGCGCCAGGAACTCGCCCGACTCGAGCGTGCCGAGCGCATTATCGACGGCGGGCGCCTCGCTGGCGGGCAGGAAATAGAAGTCCGCGCGGCCCGCGGATGCGAAGTGCGCGAAACGTGCTTCGAAGACCACTTCCGTGCCATCGAAAGCGCGTTCGGCGGTCTCCCAGACCGTGATCGTCGGGTTATCGAGCTCGTCAGTCAGGATCAGCGCGTACTCCCGGTCACGCTCGACCTTGAGAGTCCGGGTCGCGAAGCGGGTCGCTTGGAGTTGGCCGAGTACGTCGGCTTCGAAATTGAAGTTGTACTCAAAATCGTCCCAGCGAGAGACGCTGCTCGCCCGTTGGGTGGCGACGGTCTCCAGACGCCGCTCCTCGATGAAGAAACTGACCTGCGGGGCGTCGTCGAGCGCATTGATCATGCGTACGCCGCCCTTGCCGGTCGGCTCGGGCCGCGCCGACTCGCCCTGACAGCCCGCGAGCGCCAGGGCCAGGAACAGCGCACAGGCGCGGTGCTTCATGTTCTTTCCTCGTAGCCGTAAATCGACTTCAACTCGAGAAACTCTCGCAGGCCGTGGGCTCCCCACTCGCGGCCGTTCCCCGAGTGCTTGTAGCCGCCGAACGGCGCCATCGGGTCCAGCCAGGCCCCGTTGATATGTACGCCGCCCGTTCGAAGGCGCGCGGCGACGCTGCGTGCGCGCTCGCGGTTGTCGGACCATACATATCCAGACAGTCCGTAGTCCGTATCGTTCGCAATCGCCACAGCTTCGTCGTCGTCAGCGTAGCCGATTATCGACAGTACGGGCCCGAAGATCTCCTCGCGCGCGATCGTCATATCGTTGCTGACGTCCGCGAACACCGTCGGCCGTGCGTAGAAGCCGCGACCGATGCCGTCCGGACGTCCCGTACCGCCAGCGACCGGGCGCGCACCTTCGTCGATGCCCCGTTGAATGAGCGACTGCACTTTTGACCACTGCTGCTCCGACGCGAGCGGCCCCATCTCGGTGTCCGCATCGGCCGGATCGCCGACCCGGACGGCTTCGGCGGTTTTCGCGGCGATCGCCGCCGCCTCTTCCATGCGCGGAGCCGGTACGAGCATGCGCGTCGGGGCATCGCAGGACTGGCCGGTGTTCTCGAAGCAGTCGAGTGCGCCCTTGGCGACGGCTCGCTCGAAGTCCGCGTCGTCGAGCAGGATATTCGCCGACTTGCCGCCGAGTTCCTGGGCGACGCGCTTGATCGTCGGCGCGGCGTGCCTGGCCACGAGCGTGCCGGCACGCGTCGAGCCCGTGAACGACACCATGGCGACGTCCGGGTGTTCGGACAGGGCGGTGCCGGCGCCCGCACCGTCGCCGTTGACGAGATTGAAGACGCCGGCCGGCACGCCGGCGTCGTGCAGCACGTCGGCGAAGAGCATGGCGTTGAACGGTGCGATCTCGCTGGGCTTTAGCACCATCGTGCAGCCGGCGGCCAGGGCCGGAAAGGCCTTGACCGCAATCTGGTTGATCGGCCAGTTCCAGGGCGTGATCAGCGCGCAGACGCCGATCGGCTCGCTGACGATCAACGTCGTCCGGTTGCGTTGTTCGAATTCGTAGGACTTCAGCACCCGCATCGCGGCCTTCAGGTGCTGGATTCCGCTCGCCGCCTGGGCATTGTGGGCCAGCGTCCGTGGCGCACCCATTTCCATCGTGATCGCATCGGCAATCTCGTCGTAGCGTCTCCTGAACTGCTCGTGGATGCTGTCGAGGAGTTCGAGACGTTCTTCACGGGTGGTTACAGAATACGTGTCGAAGGCTCGTACCGCCGCGCCGACGGCCCGCTCGACGTCCTCGCGACCGCCGAGACTGATGCGGCCGCAGACCTCTTCGGTGGCTGGGTTGATCACATCGAGGGACTCGGGCGCCGCCGGCGCCTGCCATCGGCCGTCGATATAGAAGTCTGGCTTGTCGTGCATTCGGAGTGTCCGCGGGAACCGTGAGGCCGCGAATCATAGCGCAAAACGCAGAGCGAGGACGGGGCCAGGAAGCCTCCAGCGTCTCCCTAGCTGAATCTCAGAATCTTCTGCCGATACTCGATTGGCGGCATGTCGTACCAGGACTTGAACGCGGTTGTGAACGAGCTGATGCTCGAGTAGCCGAGCAGCATGGCGACTTCCAGCGACTTCAGCCGTCGATCGCTCAGATAGCGCACTGCGAGCTCCGCGCGCACCTCGTTCAGCACCTTCTGAAAGCTGGTCTTTTCGGCTTTCAGGCGCCGCTGCAGCGTTCGCCGGCTGAGCTTGAGAACCCGACACGCGGCATCGGCATTGGCTTCGCCGTGAGCCAACAGCCTCGCCAGGCCATGCTTCAGCTGCGTCGCAATATTATCCCCGGTATTCAAGGACTTGAGATACTTTTCTGCCTGATCTGTTAACTGCCTGTACATCGGGTTCAGCGGACTGGCGGATTCCGGATGGGTCGTGAAAGAGGTTCTGAACATAGATTATCATCTCAGGCCCGCGCGTACAGTAAGCAACCCCGAGGAACACCATGACAAACCCCGTCAGCTACTCGCTCGTCGACGATATCGGCGTCATCTCGATCAACAATCCGCCGGTGAACGCCCTGTCTCACGCGGTCCGCAGCGGCCTGCTCGAGGCGATCGAAGCCGCGGGGCGAGACGACTCGCGAGCTATCGTGATCCAGTGCGAGGGGCGGACGTTCATCGCGGGCGCCGACATCACCGAGTTCGGCAAGCAGCCCTTAGACCCCTGGCTGCCACAGGTCGTGGACGCGATCGAAGCCTGCCCGAAGCCCGTCGTGGCCGCGTTGCATGGGACCGCGCTCGGCGGTGGCTTCGAAGTCGCGCTGGGCAGCCACTATCGCATCGCGCTCGAGTCGGCGCGCGTGGGGCTGCCCGAGGTGAAACTCGGGCTGTTGCCCGGCGCGGGCGGCACGCAGCGAACGCCCCGTCTTGCGGGAGCGAGGACGGCGCTGGACCTCATGACCTCGGGAACGCCCGTCCCCGCGAGCACGGCGCTGGAAACCGGTCTCATCGACCGCATAGTCGCAGGCGACCTCCCCGCTGCGGCCATCGATTACGCTCGCGAACTCGCCGATCGAGCTTCCGGGTGCCGGCGGACGAGCGAACTCGCATCGCCCGACGAAGACGCCCAACTGTTTGCGGACTATAGGGCTGAGCTCTCGAAGAAGGCTCGGGGCCAGCTCGCGCCACAGAAAATCGTCGACTGCGTTGAAGCCGCGTGCCGGCTGCCGTTCGCCGAGGGCTCGGCCGTCGAGCGCGAGGCGTTTGCGGAATGCATGGCGAGCCCGCAGTCGGCGGGCTTGAGGCATATGTTCTTCGCGGAGCGCGCGGCTGCCCGGGTAGACGGTCTGCCCCGGAATACGGCGCTGCGCGACATCCGCCGCGTCGGCGTAATCGGGGCAGGGACCATGGGCAGCGGCATCGCCATGAACTTTGCGAACGCGGGTCTCGAGGTATCACTGCTGGAAGTTGACGATGAGGCGCTGAAAAGGGGCTTGAAGACGATCGAGAAGAACTACGCCGGCGGCGTCAAGCGCGGCAAGATGAGCGAGGCACAGGCAGCGGAAACGCGCGCGCGCATCAGCGGGACAACTGATTACGCGTCGCTTGCCGGCGCCGAGCTGATCGTAGAGGCCGTATTCGAGAACCTCGAGCTCAAGAAGGATATCTTCGCAAAGCTCGATGAGATTGCGAAACCCGGCGCGATACTCGCCACGAACACCTCCTACCAGGACGTCAATGAAATCGCCGCGGTTACGGGCCGGCCCGAGGATGTGATCGGGCTGCATTTCTTCAGTCCGGCACACATCATGAAGCTCCTCGAGGTCGTGCGCGCCGACAAGACGGCCGACGACGTGCTGGCGACCTGCATGAAGCTCTCGAAGGCCATCCGCAAGATCCCCGTCGTTTCCGGCGTCTGCTACGGCTTCATCGGCAACCGTATGCTCAAGGGCTATGGCCGCGAAGCCAACCTGTGTCTCATCGAGGGCGGTACGCCCGAGACGATCGATGCCGCCATGCAGGGCTGGGGTATGGCCATGGGTCCGATGCGGGTCTTCGACCTGGCAGGCCTCGACGTCGGCTACAAGGCCAGGCAGGGCCTGCCGGAAGCGGAGCGCGGCGACCCGCGCGCGTTCGCGATTCCCGATGCGCTCGTCGAGATGGGCCGTCTGGGGCAGAAGTCCGGCGCGGGGCTGTACAGCTATGACCCGGAAACGCGCGACTACCGGTTCGACGACGAGTCGAAGGCCCTGATCGAGGCTCAGGCCGGTAAGCTGGGCATTGAGCGACGCGACATCGCCGCGGACGAAATCGTCGATCGGCTCATTTACGCCCTGATCAACGAGGGCATGCACATTGTAGAGGAGGGCATCGCCCAGCGTCCGTCCGACATCGACGTCGTTTACGTGTACGGCTACGGCTTCCCGGCCTGGCGCGGCGGACCGATGTTCTACGCCGACGCCGTCGGCCTTGCGACGGTGTACGAACGAATCTGCGAGTTTCGCGAGCGCTTCGGCAGCGACAACTGGGAGCCGGCGCCGCTGCTCGAGCGGCTCGCGAAGGAGAACCGCTCGCTCGCCGACTGGGCCGATTCCCGCGACTAGTGTCCTGAGTCATGAGTTCGCACGCCTCAGGACGCCAGTAGACTCGCGGACTTCGACTTGAGAGACTAGAACCTGTCTCAAAACAGATCGTGATCGGGCCGGCGACGGCCGTTCAATTAACAAAGGAGACCGCCGATGCGCGTCTTGATTGTCCTTCTGTTCGCCGTTACCGCCGCCACGGCCCACGCCGACCAGCACTCGAACACGCTGGCCAGGATCAAAGAGACGGGAGAGTTTCGAATCGGCTACGTTCCGTCGGCACCGCCGCTGTCGTTCGACGACCGCAGCGGCAATCCGGCCGGTTACTCGATCGATCTTTGCCGGCACATCGCGGCGACGATCAAGGACGTGCTCGAATTGGAATCGCTGGACGTCACCTACACGCCGCTGACGACGATCGAAGAGCGTCTTTCGGCGGTCGAGCAAGGTCAGGTCGATATCGAATGCGGTGCGACGACCGTGACGCTGACGCGCCGCCAGCGCGTCGACTTCACGCTGATGACGTTCATCACGGGCAGCGCCGTGCTGTCGCGCAAGGCAAACCCAATCAATACCGTCGATGACATTGACGGCGCCAGCGTCGCGGTTCTCGAAGGCACGACGACCGAGGCCGTGATGCGCCGGGTCATCGAAGTCAACAGCTTCGACATAGAACTCAAGCTGATCAACAACCATAACGAAGGGATGCGGCTGTTGAACGACCGGGAAGTCATTGGCTACGCGTCCGACCGGGCGATGCTGATCGGCCAGGTGTTTCGCGATGAGAACGCCGCCAATCAGTACAGCCTCACGCGCACGGCGCTGTCGTTTGAGCCATATGCGCTGATGATCCGGCGCGGCGACACCGACTTCCGGCTCGCCGCGGACCGGGCGCTTGCGTCGCTGTACCGGACCGCGCGGATCCGGCGTTTGTACCAGACCTGGTTCGGCCGTTACGGGGAGCCGCTGTCGCCGGTCGTCGAGGCGATGTACCAGTTCCAGGCCGTGGCCGAGTAGCTCAGCCGTCCCACCAGTCCGGCAGCGCAAGATTTTTCGACGCGAGGTAGTCGGCGTTGAACAGTCTTGCCCGATATCTCAGGCCCGAGTCGCATAGCATCGTCACGATCGTATGGCCCGGGCCGAGCGTCGCCGCCATGCGCATTGCGCCCACGACATTGATACCGCTCGAACCACCGAGGACGAGCCCTTCGTCACGAATCAGGTCGTACACGAGCGGAACGGCTTCGTCGTCGGGGATGCGCCAGCTCTCGTCCACGGGCGCGCCGTCGAGGTTGGCCGTGATCCTGCTGTTGCCGATACCCTCGCTGATCGAGCTGCCGTCGATCTCGAGCGTGCCGCTCGCAAAGTAGCTGTGCAGGGCAGAACCGCCCGGGTCGGCAAGGCCGATCATGACGTCCGGTTTGGCCGCCTTGAGCGCGCGGCCGACGCCGGCGAGCGTGCCGCCGGTGCCGACGGCGCAAACGAAGCCGTCCACGTCGCCCCCGGTCTGCTCCCATATCTCGCGACCGGTCGTCCGCTCGTGGAATTCGCGGTTGGACAGGTTTTCGAACTGGTTCGCCCAGAAAGCGCCGTTGGGTTCCGATTCGTTCAGTGACTCGGCCAGGCGGCGTGACGTATGCACGAAGTGCTCGGGATTCTTGTACGGTACGGCCGGTATCAGACGCACGTCGGCGCCGTGCGCGCGCAGCGTATCGATCTTCTCCGCGCTCTGGTTGTCGGGCATCACGATGACGGTGCGATGGCCCAGGGCGCTGCCGACCATCGCGAGGCCGATGCCGGTATTGCCGGCGGTGCCCTCGACAATGACCCCGCCGTCGCTGAGCGCGCCCGACTCGCGGGCCGCAAGCACCATGCCGAGCGCCGCCCGGTCCTTTACCGATCCGCCGGGGTTCATGAACTCGGCCTTGCCGAGAATCTCGCAGCCGGACTGCTCGGACACGCGGTTGAGCCGAATCAGCGGCGTATTTCCGATGCAGTCGATTAGTCTGGCGCCGGCCATTGCACGAGTGTATCCGGGAGCCGGCGGCAGATCGACCGCCTCCGCGGTTCACTGGTGGCACGTTGTCGACAGGCGCGCACGTTACGCTGCAGGAAGCGCTGCACGGTCGACTTCGTGATTGATGCGCTCGGCCATGTCGCGGAAGATCGGCGATAGCGGAGCGCGTATATGTGCGCGCGGGACCAGCCTGCTCATCGCCCCGGCCGGCTTCCGAATACTGTGAGGCCGGTCCGGATTTCAGCTTGCACGATACCGAACAATGACGTCCCACTCGCAATCGACCTACCCCAATCGCAATGCAGTCAGAAGGGGACATAACCGCGCTCTGCCGTTCCATCCACGGTTCCGACGAGATGCGAGTGACCGGCGTATACGAGCGCGGAGAGTCGGACGAGCCACTCAGAGAACGCTGCGACCGTATTTGTCGCGTCGGTCGCATGGCGCTGGGCGTCCGAGCGGCCGCGGTGTCGATCTACTCGGGCAACAGGCAACGCTTCGAGGGTGCCTCGGGTTGGGAGCGGGGGGAGCTGTCGTTGGCCGACAGCCTGTGCCGCAGAATTCGCGACTGCGGACATCCTCTGATCGTCTCCGATCTCAGATCGGATCCCGATCTGCGGTCCGCCCGTCTGGTCACGGAGGGTCCACGGTTCTGCTTCTACGGGGGCTACCCGGTCCGTAACGCCGCCGGCGAGCCCATCGGTGCGTTCTGCGTTTTCGACGTCACTCCGAGACAGGCGGATCGGCGACTGAGACGCACGCTGACCGACCTGGGGCAGCTAGTGGAACGAGAGCTCCGGTCGGCGGATCTGTGGGATGCGCAGAACCAGCTCGCGAGCAAGCTCGGCGAAGCGCGGCGGCAGGCGATGCTCGACGGGCTGACCGGCGTCTGGAACAGGCGCGGCGGTATGGAACTGCTGCGCATGATAGTGCAGCGTTCCGCGGCAACACTGGATCAGTTCGCGCTTTGCCTGATTGACATCGACCACTTCAAGACGATCAACGACCGGCTCGGGCATTCGGTCGGCGACCGGGTGCTGCAAACGGTCGCGGCGACGATTTCGGAGGCGGTCCGTCCGAACGACATCGTCATGCGCTACGGCGGCGATGAATTCATCCTCATCCTGCGCGAGCCCGGCCCGGAGGGTGTCGGATACGCGGTGCGCCGAATTCGCGACAAGCTCAAACGCTCCAGCATTCCGGGATACTGCGAGCGAGGCGCGCCGACGCTCAGCATCGGGGTTGCTCTGACCGATCCGAAAGAGCCGCTCAGCGCTCAGCGCTTGATCGAGCGGGCGGATGAGGCGCTGTACGGCAGCAAGCGTCGGGGTCGCGACACGGCGACAGTTTGGGCCGCGAATCAATGACTCCGCATCCGTCACCGACTACACGGACCCTCGCTCGTGCCTTATCCGCACAGGCGTAGCGGGATGAGGGCTCAGGCCGCGTCAGGTTCGTCCAGTACCTCGCGAACCTTCGCCGCGAGCTCATTGATCCGATAGGGCTTGCCGAGCAGCGGTTGTGCGAGCTTAATGGTGTTTTTCCCCGCGGATGCCCCGACGTAGCCGCTGGTGTACAGCACCTTGACGGTCGGGTATCTCTGCCTGACTTTTTGACCCAGCCTAAGCCCGTCGATCTTGCCGGGCATGACCACGTCGGTGAGCAGCAGATCGACTTCGGCGTCTGTATGGAGCTCCGTCAACGCCGCCTCCCCGCTATCTGCCTCGCGAACCATATAGCCGAGATTTCGGAGCATCTCGCGGGCCATCTCGCGCACGGATTCGTCGTCCTCCACGAGCAGGATGTGTTCGTCGCCGGTCGGAACCTCCGTCAGCCGCGTAAGCGTTTTCGACGTGACATCGATTTCCGACGTGCTGGCTTTGGGCAGGTAAATTGCTGCCGCCGTTCCCAAACCGGACTCGCTTCGAAGATCCAGCTGGCCCCCGGATTGGACGGCGAAGGCGTGCACCATACTGAGTCCCAAGCCAGTGCCCTTGCCGGGCGCCTTGGTCGTGAAGAACGGTTCGATGACTCGGGCGAGCGTTGCCGAGTCCATGCCGGCACCGTCATCACTGACAGTCAGGCAGACGTATTCGCCGGACGCCAGTCGTCCGAACGCAGTCGCCTCGCCTTGCTCTCCGATACTCCGGTTCTCCACCGAGATTCTGAGCGTGCCTCCTTGGGGCATCGCATCGCGCGCGTTGATGCACAGGTTGAGAACTGCGGACTCGAGCAGGCTGGGATCGGCCATGGCGAGCCAGGCGTCGGGCCGGGCGCTGATTTGAAGCTCGACCTTGCCCAGTGTCCGTTCCAGGATTTCTCTGAATTCGGCGAGCTGTGCCCCCAGATCCAGGGCCCGAGGCTCCAGCGGCTGCCGCCGAGCGATCGCCAGCATTTGCCGTGTAAGCTTGGCGCCGCGCGATGCGGCGTCGAGGGCAGCGGCTGCCTGTCGCCCGAGACGCTCGTCGCCGCCATTGGATCGCTGTATGAGTTGCAGATTGCCGATGATGACAGCCAACAGGTTGTTGAAGTCATGTGCAAGACCGCTCGTGAGTTGCCCAAGTGCCTCCATTTTTTGCGCCTGCGCGAGAGCCCCGTCAACCAGGAGCGGCGCGGTCGCGCGTGACGGAGCGTCCGAGTCGGTCTTCCGCCGCAATTCGGATGCCCGATCCTCGGCTGTTCGCAACTCCCGTCGGGTTCTCTTGAGCTCTTGCTTAAGCCGTCTCTGCCTGATCGTATGCCGTAGCGCCATCGATAACACGGTCGCGTCAAGTTGGCCGAGCAGCAGGCTTTCGTCGACCCACCTGGTTCGCCGTGCGTGTGCGGCGAGCTCGACATCGTTCGCGAGGCCGAATATCGGCATGTGAGGCTGGAGTTTGCGCAGGCCGCGTATCCGCTCCTCCGCCCGCTCGCCGAGCAGAGTCAAATCGAGAAAGAGGCCGGACGCCGGACCCTGCTGAAGCAGTTCGAAGCCGTCGTCCAGGCTTGTCGCGCAGCCGAGTTCAGGCCGGGGCCGAAGGCTGGCGAGCAGTGACCGCAGTGACTCGATGCCCGGCAGCTTGTTGTCGACCAGAATGAAACGGGTCGGATTCGACATCGGGGACTGTCAGCTCAGCAGCTTCTTCAGGTTCAGAGACTTGAGCAGTTCGCCGATGTCACCCGCGGCCACGGGCTCGCTGAACAGGAAGCCCTGCGCGAGATCGCAGTCGTACCCGGCGAGCATCTTGAGCACTCGGGCGTCGGACACACCTTCGGCGCAAACGTCCATCTCGAGATTGTGAGCCAGGTCGATGATCGACTTGACCAGCACCGACGCCTTTCGGCTGTCAACGATCTCCTTGATGAACGAGCGGTCGATCTTTAGCGCGCTGAACGGCAGTCGGTGCAGGTGCAGCAGGGACGACGTACCCGTGCCGAAATCGTCGAGTGCGAGCCCGAAGCCCTTCAGGCGAAGCTGAGTGAGTACGTCGAGGCGCTTTACGACATCCAGTATCGAACCGCGTTCCGATAGCTCGAGCGTGAGCCGCGCCGGATCGACGTCATGCTGGCGCATCAACTGCACAAGCCGCTCCGGAAAGCCCGGATCGTCAATGACGCCGCAGGTGACGTTGACGGCCACGTCGAGTTCGGTACCGGCGTCGCGCCACCGGGCAATCTGTTCGACGGCCTGCATCAGCACGACGTCCGTCATCCGTATCATTATCTCGTCATCGTCAGCCAGACCAATGAATGCGTCCGGCAGCAGCAGGCCACGCTCGGGATGGCGCCATCGGACCAGCGCTTCGGCAGAGTGGCTGGCGCCGTCGCCTCGCGCGGCGATTCGGACGATGGGCTGGTAGTGCACGGTGATGTCGCCCTGGTCTATCGCCGTGCAAAGATCCTCGGCCTTCAGGTCTCGCTCGCTGAGTTTCAACATGCACTTGAACAACGCCGCTTCGAGGTCGTCGATGGCTACCGGCTTGGTCAGCGTGTCGATCATCGGCAAGCTGTACTCCTCGCCGATGTTTCGTGTCGCATCCAGCAGCTTGCTGTCCGCACCGCTCAACAGCACGATACGCGCCCGCGTCTGGCGATCGGCCAGCAGTTTGAGGATCTGCACACCGTCGCCGTCGCCCAAACTCAGGTCGATAATCGCCGCGGTGGGGTTGAATTCGTCGTAGGCACGAACGAATTCCTCGACCGAATTGACGCCGCGGAAATCGTAGTCCATCGGCTCTGCGACGTCACGGATCAGATCGCAGATCGGAGCCTCGTCGTCGACGGCCAGCAAACGGTTCGCTTTCACTACATCTCCAGATCACAGCTCACGATTACGGGCGGCCACACGGGCCGGCACGGGTACTACCTTAGGGGAATCGAGAGTTGGATTATGTGCAGCAATTCCCATTATCGGCATTGATTTCCCCGTGTTGTTCATCGAAGTAGCGGAATTCGCGTATCCAGAAGCGGGCCCGGATGTGACGACACTAGATGGACCGGACAGACCGGCATTGCCGTTACTTCATCCGACTCGTGTCGCGGACCGTCGAGCCGTCCACCGAAATGCTGGCGGCGGCTGCCGTCCAGCACGGGGATGAAGGCGTTGGTCCAGCTTCGATATTCGTTGCTCAAGCATTGCACGTTCGGTCAAAACTGATCTACTATTCGGTAATCGCGAATATAGCCAAAATCATTGAAAGCGCTAATATCGCTAAAAAGGCTAATAACCGCGATGCGAACCAGTTAACGGCATGCGTACACGTGCAGGTAATGTATGACCAGTTTGCAGGATACTATTTGTATCGTAAGCGGTGACATCGACACCGGAGAAAGCCTCCGTCAAATCGTCCAGTCCGTCAGTGATCTGAACTGCGCAGTGGTTTCGTCACTGGCATCCTTCAAGGCTCTTGCCGAGAGACAGCCGGTCGCCGCGGTTCTCGTCGATCGTGCTGTGTGTGATGACAGCGTCGGTGACTATGCGGACCTGTTCGAGCGTTGCCAGGTAGCGATATTCGGCAAAGCCGACGCCGCTGGCGAGGGCACCGACTTCGTGACTTCGCATGCGCATGTTCAGCTGCGCGATTCCATCGAAGAGAACGACATACGACGGCTTTTGAACCAGCTCAAAAGGACCGGCGAGATCGAGCGTTCGAACGGCTCGTTCCGTCCTTTGCACCTGTACCGAGGGCTGGTTGGCGACAGCGAAACGGTCTCCGAACTCAAGTCGGTCATAGAGCGTGTCGCGCCAACCGGCGCCAACATTCTGCTGCTCGGCGAAACCGGCACGGGGAAAGAGGTAGTCGCCCGAAACATCCACTACCGATCCGCAAACAACTCGGGCCCGTTTGTACCGGTGAACTGTTCAGCGATACCCGCCGACCTCTTGGAAAGCGAGCTGTTCGGTCACAAGAAGGGGACGTTTACGGGCGCCGTCAGTGACCGTGCGGGACGCTTCCAACTTGCGGCTGGCGGCACACTGTTTCTGGACGAGATCGGCGATATGCCCATGCTGTTGCAGGTCAAGCTGCTTCGGGTCCTGGAGGAACGAATGATCTATCCACTTGGCGGCGAAACGGGCATACCGGTCACGGCCCGCCTCGTCGCCGCAACACACCGCGACCTCGAGGAAATGGTTGAGCGCGGCGCGTTCAGAGAAGACCTGTACTACCGGCTGAACGTGGTCCCCGTCAGGGTACCGCCGCTTCGTGATCGCAAGGATGACATTCCGAGTCTGTGCAGGGAATTGGGAAATCGTCTAGAACGGGAACAGCAGGTCTCGATTGAATTCGACGAGGATGCGATGAACTGCCTCAAGGAATACGACTGGCCGGGCAACGTCAGGGAACTCGCCAATCTAATCGAGCGTATCACGGTCTTGTATCCTGACAGTTTGATTGGCGTCGAGCGGCTGCCGCCGGAAATTCGTGGGATCAGTCCGCCCGAGCACGACATCGACGAGTCAGACGCCGGACCCGAATTGTCATTGGCCGGTGATTTCGACCTCAGGGAGTATCTTCGTTCGACCGAGGCACAATTGATCCGCGAGGCGCTTGACTCGTCCGGTGGAGTGGTTACGCGTGCGGCGGAGCTCCTGCGCGTACGCCGCACGACGCTTGCCGAGAAGGTAAAACGGCTGGGCTTGAGCGACGTGACAAACTGACTCTATACAGATTCCCCGTACTTGGTATCTATGCCCTGGATGTGACTGACGAGCCAGAACTTCAGAAACTCGAAAAACTCCCTGGAAAGCCGGTCCGACTCCGACCGTTTGAATTCGTCGACAAACTTGCCGACACGCTCGAGGAGGTCTTTGTGAATGTAGCGGTGCGTCTTGAGCCCGCTGAAACCGATCGACTCCATGTAAGCTTCCTCGTTCTGAAAGTGCTTGACAACGAATCTCACGAGCGTATCGAGGGCGCTGATGATGCCCGCGCGGTCTGCTCCGGTGTTGGCGTCGTACACGGTGTTCATCAGGTCGATGAGATGCGCATGCTCCTGGTTCATGGCCTCGACATGCACGTCCAACCTGTTGCTCCACTGCAATAGAGACATAGACCCGGCCCTCCGCTCAAACACTACCCATTGTCGATGCTGACTACTTCGTCGGCGGGTCTCCGGAAAACTTGAACGCGGGCCAGGGCGCGGTCCTCCTAAAGGTCTCGGCCCCATTGCCGAAAACCTTCGTAGGCGGCTATGAGTTGCGCCGGTTTCGTTTGATCTGAGCACGGGCACATGTCTGACAATACAAAAGCAAGCGACCTGTTGGCCAACGATCAGCGTGCGTTGCGCGATTGCCTGGATCTTATCGATACCAATGTCATGGTCTGCGACTGTGGCATGAACATCGTGTACGCGAACAAGAAAGTGCTCGACATGTTTCGCAACTCCGAAGACAGCATCCGCGAGGACTATCCTGAATTCAGCGTCGACACACTCGTTGGCAGCAACCTGTCTAACTACCATGTAAGTGACCAGCCGGCACAAGTCCTGATTGACATCTCCGCAACCTTTACCAGCGTCATCCGGTTCGGCGGCGAGAATTTCCGGATCGTCGTCAATCCGTTGCACGGCGACGGTGGGCATAGGGTCGGTTCAGTCGTCGAATGGCAGAACCTGACGGCTCGACGGCGGAGGAGAGAGGAGGACAGGCTGCGACGCGAGCGAATCGAGTCGATACTGGACGGTATCGGAGAGATGCGGATTGCGGTCGACGGCGATGGCTTCATTCGTGACGTCAACGAACAGGCCCTCGATCGGCTCGGCTACGAAAAGGACGAGCTCGTCGGCGTCCCGCTCGATCGACTCGTCCCGGCGGGGATCACAGTCGACATGCTGGCAGACCTCGCGTTTGAGGGAGTCGTGCAGGGTATGCAGACTGCCTTCCGCCGCGTCGATGGTCAGTACATTTCCGTCAATCTCTCCGGCTTCGTGCATGCTATGGATTCGGCCACGAGAGGGCGGCTCACGTTGCTTGCGAGGCCGGTCCAGGCGAACGCCGAAAAAGACAGCGTCATCCAGCTTTCAGAGTTCCTTGCCGACCGAATCAGCGATGGTGTGGCCGTCGTCGACGCCGAATGGCGCGTACTCTCTGTCAATAGACCATTCCGCGAGATAATTGATTGCGATGCAGGACGATTGATAGGAACGACGCTGACTGAATTGATGCCGGACGTCAGCGACTTCCAAACCAGGCCTGAGGACGCGTCGTGGGAGAGAGAATATTGCTTCACGCGAGGCGACAACAGCGAATTCACGATAATTCTGTCCGTCTATGCACTCGACCACGGCTGCGCAGAGCGGCCAAATCGGCTCGTTACGATCAGAGATGTTTCGGGGATCAAGGAGTCGGAGCGACGTATGCGCGAGCTTGCCTACACGGATCAACTGACCGGTCTCGCGAACCGGATGTACTGCGAACAGCGCATCAGGGAGTCGATCAAGATGGCGAAGCGCTCAGGGCAAAGACTTGCGCTTCTCTTCCTTGACCTGGACTGCTTCAAGGATGTCAATGACAGCCTCGGTCACGCCGCCGGAGATCGCCTGCTGCGAACCGTCGCCGATCGCCTGCGTGCGTTTGTCAGGGAGACGGACCTCGTCGCGCGGCTTGGCGGCGACGAATTCTGCGTACTCCTCCTCGACGTGTCAGCCGTCGAGGACGTCGCCAGGATTGCGGATGGCTGTCTCAAGGATCTCGCGGCGCCCTGCGTCATCGGTGAGCGGGAGTTGCACCCCACCGCAAGTATCGGTATCGCGTTGTTTCCGGAGGACGGGAAGACGGCGTCAGAACTGCTGCGCGCCGCCGATACGGCCATGTACGCTTCGAAACGAAACGATAGCGAACGCCGCACATTCTACTCGCCGGAGATGACCCGGGCCGCTCAGCATCGTCTCAGTATCGAGCAAGGGCTGAGAGCGGCGTTTCGCAAAGAGGAGTTCGTCGTTCACTACCAGCCGCAGGTCGCGTTGAACACCGGGCGGGTCACGGGAAGTGAAGCGCTGGTTCGCTGGAACCATCCCGAACTCGGCATTGTCCCGCCGGACGAGTTCATTCCGATACTGGAAAAGCTGAAACTGATCGAAGAACTTGGTGAGTACGTATTACGCACGACGTGCCGCCAGGCAGTCGTTTGGGCGCGCGAATGCCCGACCCCGCTGCGTGTCGGCATCAATATATCGGGCCTGCATTTCCAGAGCGGACGAATCGTCGAACACGTCGCGGCGGTTCTGGAAGAAACCGGCGTGGACCCGGCCCTGGTCGAGCTCGAGGTTACGGAATCGATCATTCAAACCGGCGAATCGACGCTCGAAACATGCCTGAAACTCAAGGAACTGGGTGTCACTTTGGCATTAGACGATTTCGGCACCGGGTTTTCGTGTCTCGACTCGATGCGGCAGCTGCCGCTTGATTGTCTCAAGATCGATCGCCTGTTCGTGCGCGATCTCGTGACCGAGTCCGGGAGTGCTTCAATCGTGGCCACGATTGTCGCGATGAGCAGGGCGATGGGACTGAAGATCGTCGCCGAGGGTGTCGAGGATATGAGGCAGGTACAGTACCTGAGTGGACTCGGTTGCGAAACCGGTCAGGGCTACTATTTCAGTCGTCCAGTTGAAGCAGGGGAAATACCTGCCATAGCGGCACGAACGTTCCTGCCGCAGTCGGGCTCGGATGCGTCGATCGCGCCGCGCCGAGAGGCCCTATGACCAGCGCGCCTGGCGACATTCGGCCCGCCGCTTCCGGGGCAAACATCTCGAGTAGCACGCAGTTGCCCACTGCGCCTTCTTCCCTGACCGCGCTCATCGGCGTGATGAACGACCCCGATATCGACGTGAAGGCGATTTCGGAAGCCGTTGCAAGATATCCCGTCATTGCGGCACGACTCGTCGCGCTGGCGAATTCGGCCTGGAGTTCGCCGGTCGAATCCATCACGAACATCGACAAGGCCTGTCTGCACCTCGGATTTGGACTCGTACGGTCGCTGAGCCTGTCGATTGCCGTTGCGGCGCCTTTCAGCACCTCCCGATGTACGGCTTTCCACGCAGAGTCGTTCTGGAGCGACGCGTTTCTGCACGCAGATGTCGCGTCAGGCCTGGTTGGTGCCATCGGTGCAGTGGACTGCGTCCACTCGGACACGGCCAGAGCGGCGGCCCTGTTCGCTAACCTGAGTCTTCTGTGGCTTGCAGACACGATGCCCGCGGAAACGGCGAAGGTTCTGGAAGAGCGGTCGCCCGGATGCCTGTTTCCTGATGAACTCGCGCTCGAGCATTGCGGCATGGATACGGGGCACGTCGGCGGTCGCCTCGGCAGAGCGTGGGCGTTGCCAGAAGCTCTAGTCTCCGCGATGGAACACCATGGCAACGTTCAATATACGGGGGAAGGCAGCGAGTACGCGGACGTCGTCCGAATTGCGGCTGAAGTGGTTGGCGCGATCCGCGGCGACCGTGAACCCGATTGCTGTCGTGAGACGCTGGCGCGTCTCCGGATCGATAGCAAGGATCTCGTTAGCCTTACTCAGCTGATGTCCGCAAAGCAGGGGGCGATTCTCGAGATCGCGAAGGCGCTGCAGCTGTGATGACCGCCGCTTCCTGTTGATGCGCGTGCCAGTCCGTCCAGAAGCGAGCGGAGTGATAAAAATCGCCCGACTCGAAGTCGAGGTCCATTATCGGCGCGAACCGCTCCAGCTTGTCGAGAGCGGCCGACAGCAGCGTCATTGACGAGTTTTCGGGCAGGGAGACGCTCCGCGAGAAATCATCGAGCAGCTCGAGTCGCGCAAGGTGTTGCGCCGGTGGGTCGCTCCGACCGGCGATATCGCAAAACTCATTGCAGAACAGCGCGATGTCGCGCAAAGACTCGTCGGGATTTGCGGGCACGCCGACGGCGTCGGGAAGCTCTGCAGCGATGATGTCGACGACCGGCCGGGGCAGGTTCCAGTTCTCTGCGACTCTGGCACCGAGTGCGGAAAGGCTGACGCCGAGCACACTACCGGCCGCCTCCTGCTTCGCGACACCGCCGCCCGTGATCAGCTCGCCGATCTCCCGGTACTCTTCCGGAAAGTAGTAGGCCACGAGACACTCGCCAAGGTTGTGGAACATCCCGCAAATGAAAGCGTCCTCAGGACAGACGGGCAAGATCCGCCGCGCGAGGAACCGCGTGAGCAGGCCCGCCAGGAATGATCGGGTCATCACGTTGCGCAGCTCGTTGCAGCCGCCTCGGTCGCGCATATGCGAAAAGAGTGCAAGGCTGTTCGCTGCCAGGCGGACCTGTCGTAGTCCCAGCAAGACGATCGCCTGCGAGATATTGGTCACTTCGCCGGCAACGGGGCGGTAGAAAGCCGAATTCACGAGCTTCAGAATCTTGTTGGCCAGCGCGTAGTCCCGAAGTACGGCATTGGCGATCTTGTCGGCTGGTGCGTTGGCGTCCTCATTGGTGAGCCGATTCAGCTCGACAAAGCTCCGCGACAAAGACGGGAAGTCGCCTTTGCGACGCATCCGGCGCAGAAGGTACTCGATCGTGCTGTCCCCGGATGTGGCGGCCCGGGTCAGACCGGCTATCTGTGAAAAAGCATCATAGGCGGCCTTCATGGCGCTACCGTCCCGGTAGCGGCGTTCGGGGTCTTTCTCGAGCGCACCCTGGATGAATTGCGAAAACGCTGCTCCGTGCTCTCGTGACCGCAACGCATCGAACGTGACCGGGGAGTGCATGATCTGCGCCACGATGGACTGCGGCGTGTCACCCTGCATTACGGGCTGGCCGGTAACGAGTTCCAGAAACGTCGAGCCGAGTGAGAAGACATCCGTGTAGGTACCGAATTCGCCGCGATCGAAGTGCTCGGGAGTCATATAGCGAAGCGTGCCGACCGCACGGTCGGCAGTACGACGGGCTGAGCTTGCGTTCTGGGCCAGGCCGAAGTCCATGACCCTCGGCGTGCCGGCCTGGTCGACCAGGATGTTTCGCGGGCTCAGGTCCAGGTGCAGGACGCCTCTGGCGTGCGCATGCGCAATACCATCCAGAATGGGACCTATGAATCCGCAGGCCTCGTCTATCGTGAGCGCGCCGCGCTCCGCCAGTAACTCGCCCAGCGTTTCGCCCTCGACGAACTCGAAGACCAGATAGTCCATGCCCGAGTAAACGCCAGCCTCGAATACCGTCACTATGTTGGGGTGTGTAAGCCGGGACGCCAGCTTTCCTTCGCTGAACTCCTCTTCCTGGTCAAAACCGTCCAGTGCCTTGTCGTCCTGGACGAGCAACTTGATCGCAACGAACCGCTCCAGTCTCGGATCCCGCGCGAGATAGACGACTCCTTGCGACCCTCTTCCGATCCATTTGATGAGTTCAAAGCGGCCCAACTTGTTGTTCGGACGGCTGACCATTATCCTGCCATCAGCATAGTCCGGCCGCCGCCGACGAGCGGAATGTGTATCGTTTCGGTGTCCCGCAGCGGCGTCGGGATCGAGTCGGCGAGGAACAGGGTGTCGTGATTCACGCGAGCGCGCCCCGGTTGTGAGACTACGCGCGGGTCAGCGGGTTGTTCTGGAAGCGAGGCGACCGCTGGCCGCGGTCGCTGTAGGTGGGCTGCGCTTCCGCGGAGCCGTGCAGCGCCGCGAGTATCGCGACCGTCTGCTCCTGCCGCGCCCGGGCGATTGCGCCGTTTGTTCGATTGCTCTTCTCTGCATCCCTGGCGCAGCGCAGTAGCCGTGACCAGAGCTCGCCCAGGTCCCCGTCGTCTCCGGTGCGCTCCAGCAGCCGATGCATACCGTCCTCATCGGCGTCGAAGCCGAGTCTATGACACAGGTTGCGCCGTTTTGTCTCGAGGTCTTCCATTTGCCGAACGAGCTGTTGCTTGTGCTCGATGAGCTCAAGCAAACGTGTCGCATCGCTATCCGAATACGCCGCGCGCTCTTCTTCGAGTGCCGCCGCGAGCCGTATTCCGTGTTCGGTGCACTGCAGCAGAATTCGGGCGAGCTCGTTACGACAGTCGTAATACTGGTCAGGAGTCATGGCTAGTCACCGAGGTCGATTTCGGACCTGAGCATCAGCTCGGCGAGATTGTCGAGATTGATCTCGTAGTTTCCGCTTTCGATATCGGCTTTTACGGCGTCGACGCGAGCCGTGTCGAAAGCCGGAGCCGCGGCCATTTCCTGTTCCAGACTGGCCAGAAGCTTTGACCGATCGGTCAGAACGACGGAGTCCAAGGCGACAGGCTTGTTGCCAGAGTCCGACGGCTTCGTCGTTTCTGCGCCGGTACCGGACGCCCTGTCGGTGCCGCCGACTGTCGAGTCGGGCCGGCTGACCAATCCCTGAGGATTCGAGTCGATCCTGTTAGACATAATCCAGTATCCTGTTCATTGCGTGTACCTACCTTGTCTACTTCGGCATCTGCCGGGATTTCTTTAGCAATCAATTCATCGCGATTTCGACGAGGTTGTCCGACCGGACGCGTCCCTCGACAATTTTGCCCGATGTCAGGTTTCTGACCTGAATCAGCTGGTTCTCGGCACCCTTGGTTTGCGCGATACCGGCCATCTGTATGCTGACGGAATCCGATTGCACGCTCAGAGTGACCGCCTGGCCTTTCTCGATCAGCGTTTGCTCCTGCAACAAGCGGGGTTGCAGCACGATGCCGGGGCCGACCGATCGTGCGACGCGCCGACCGATTACCTGTTTTCTCTGATCGATGTAGCCGTTGGTCAGCCCTGAGACGTCACGGTCGACGATCTCGATGTCGTTCTCCGTGATTACCTGGTCCCGGGCAAGTGGCCGCGTCGTCACCACGGCCGGCTGCAGGACACCGACGTGCACCGGAAGGTAAACCTTCCACGAAACCTTGCCAGTGCATCGCACGCCAACGACCACGCGGCCCGAGAACTCGGTTCCCGGACGGACAAACGCGTCCAGCGGCCGGTCGCAACGCGCGAGGTTCAGCCTGGGGTCGAGGAATACCGGTGTGACGATGAGCCTGTCGCCGCTGCCTGGCGCACTGAGACGAACGAATTGCACGGCCGCCGCCGTGATCTCTCCGGCGGCCTGCCGGGGTTCGGCCGGCTCTGCGACGGCGTATGCCGTCAATAGCGTGCCAAGAAGCACCGTCGTCGTACGCAAGCGACGACAAAAAGTCGACGCGGGCGTCAAACGATCGGCCGAAAATGGGTCAAGGTTATGCACTTTTCATGCTCCTTTTAGCGTCCACGAGCATTGCTGCAAGAGTCATGCCAACGGCAAATCGCGCGATTCGTACCCGCTTGGGCCAGTTCTTGCCGGACAGTCGGCAAGGCATTGCCGGGTTTCTCCCAAGACGTGATCGGCCCGCTGCCGGATTTCTTTAGCCTGCGCCGATACGGGAAATTGGCACGCCCATTGCATAAAGGGCAGAGCAGATCTTGCAATCGGAACGAGCAAATGATGACGAATCCATTCACGTTGCACGAAACGGCGCTGCAGCTACGGGCCCTGAGAACGGAAATACTGAGCTCGAATATCGCCAACGCTGACACGCCGAGCTACAAAGCGCGCGATGTCGACTTCGCATCGTCCTTGAGGACGTCTCAGCAGGAATATGCCACCGTGCGGCGGACCAAACCGGGGCACATGCCGGCAGCTCCGGACACCGCGCTCGGAGCCGAGATCAAATACCGGGTGCCGATGCAGCCGACATTGGACGGAAACACGGTATCGACGGATTTCGAACAGGCGGCATTCGCCGAGAACGCAGTTCGGTATCGGGCGAGCCTCAGATTCCTGGATGGACAGATCAAGAGTCTGCGGTACGCAATCAAGGGAGGAGACTGATGGCCCTCGGAAACATCTTCGACGTCGCTGGCAGCGCGATGAACGCGCAGTCCGTGCGCCTGAACGTCACGGCTTCGAATCTCGCCAACGCCGGAAGCGTGCATGGCGATCCGGCAAAGGTGTACCGGGCACGCCAGCCCGTGTTCAGCAGCTTCCGTGACACGCTGGCCGAGCACTCGGGCATATCCGGTGTGCGACTCGAGCGCATCGTCGAGAACGATGCCCAACTCGACATGCAGTACCGTCCGGAGCATCCCGATGCCGACGCGGACGGCAACGTATACGTGAGCAACGTCAACACCGTCGAGGAGATGGTCAACATGCTGTCCGCCTCGCGTTCCTACCAGAACAGCATCGAGATCCTCAGCACGACCAAGGACCTGATGCTGCAGACGCTTTCGCTCGGACGCTAGGAAATCGCCGAGAACACCTGATGAGGACACCTGATGAATGAGATTAGCATCGCCGATCAGTTTGCCGACCTGGGCCTTGCGACAAGGCCGGTCGAGAACGACAACGCAGATGACCTCGGGCAGGAGGACTTTCTGACGTTGATGATTGCCCAGTTTCGCAACCAGGATCCATTCGAACCGATGGACAACGGCGAGTTTCTCGGCCAGCTTGCGCAGTTCGGAACCGTCGACGGCATCGATCAGCTGAATACGGCCTTCGGTGACCTGTCCACGTCGCTCCACAGCGACCAGGCGTTGCGAGCGTCGACGCTCGTCGGTCACAGCGTGCTCGCCGACACGGACCGCGGCTACCTGCCGGAGAAGGGCGGAATCGAAGGCGCGATTGAATTGGACTCGAGCGCCACGAACGTCGTCATCGACGTCAGCGATGCGTCCGGGCAGCTCATCAGGCGCTTCGATCTCGGCCAGCAGCCGCCGGGACTCGTTTCGTTCACGTGGAACGGTCTGACGGAGTCCCGCGATCGCGCGGACGCGGGCAATTACTCGTTCTCTGCGCGCGTCCAGCGGGGCGGGTCAGTCGAAAGCGCCCAGACCTTGATTCGTTCGGAAATCGAAAGCGTCGGCCTCGGCCGTTTCGGTCAGGGCATGACATTGAACCTCGCAGGCGGTGATGCGCTGTCTATGAACCAGGTTCGACGGATTCTGTAGTCAATCACATCAGCAGGAGAGATTCTTATGACATTTGCAATTGCACTCAGCGGCCTGAACGCGGCTTCCTCTGACCTCGAAGTGACGGCGAACAACATTGCCAATGTGAACACCACGGGGTTCAAGGGATCTCGCGCCGAGTTTGCGGAGGTATTCGCGGTCGGTACCCAGAGCGTCAGCTCGAATGCCTCGGGCAGCGGTGTGAAGGTCTCGCGTATCGCCCAGCAATTCAGCCAGGGCAACGTCGACTTCACGGACAACGCCCTGGATCTGGCCATTGGCGGCGAAGGATTCTTCGTCCTCAGTGACAATGGCGCGCGTAGCTATACCCGGGCGGGCGCGTTCAGCGTCGACGCCAACGGCTTCGTGGTGAACGCCCAGGGGAATCGTCTGCAGGCGTATCCGGCAGCCGGCAATGGCCTGTTCAACACCGGCACGCCGACGGACCTCCTGTTGACGACCGGGGCGAGCCCACCGCGTGCGACGACGGCGGCGGACATGGGCCTCAATTTGCCGGCCGACGCGGCCGTGCCGATCAATCCCGTGTTCGACGCGGCCGACCCGTCTACGTTCAACCACACGGCGTCGGTATCCATCTACGATTCCCTGGGCGCAGCGCATACCGCAACCTTTTACTTCATCAAGGATCCCGCGGTGAATACCTGGACGACGCGCGTGCAGATCGCCGGCAACGACGTAGGCGGACCTACGCCGATCGTCTTCAGTTCCGACGGCACGCTGAGCACGCCCGTCGGCGGCCAGCTTCCGCTGCCCGCCTACAACCCGGGGACCGGCGCTCAAGACATCAACCTGACGTTGAACTTCCTCAATACGACGCAGTTCGGCGACGCGTTCGGCGTCAATTCACTGTCGCAGGACGGGTATACGACGGGTCGGCTGACCGGTGTCGCGGTCGATCCGACCGGCATCGTGGCAGCCCGATTCACGAACGGCCAGTCAACGCAGTTGGGCAAGCTCGCACTGGCTAACTTCGCGAGCCCTCAGGGACTGCAGCAGATCGGCAATACGACCTGGGGCGAGTCGTCATCGTCGGGCGATGCGCTACTGGGCGAGGCGGCCACGGCTTCCTTCGGCTCGATCCAGTCCGGCGCGCTCGAGGCATCCAACGTGGACCTCACGGCGCAGCTCGTCAGCATGATCACATCTCAGCGTAACTTCCAGGCGAATGCCCAGGCGATCGAAACCGCCGACGCCGTCACGCAGACCGTGATCAACATCCGCTAATCGGTAGAACGAACGGGAGCACGACGTGGACGAGGCCGTATACCTGGCAATGACCGGCGCCAAGCAGGTCGAGTACGCCCAGGCGATCAACAGCAACAACCTGGCGAACGCGAGTACGACGGGTTTTCGCGCCGACCTGCACGCGTTCAGCTCCGTGCCGATCCAGGGTCCCGGCGTCGATTCGCGCGTCAACGCGGTCGTGGACTCCTACGGCACCGACCTGACGACGGGACCTGTCGCCAGCACCGGTCGCGCTCTCGATGTAGCCATCGAGGGAGACGGTTACATCGCGGTACAGGCGCCCGATGGCACTGAGGCCTATACGCGCGCGGGCGATCTCAGAATCGATGCCGGCGGCCTTCTGAGCACGGGAGCCGGTCACCTCGTCCTGGGAGACGGGGGGCCGGTTGCCATCCCGCCGAGTTCGAGTATCGCGATTGGCACGGATGGCACGGTGTCGGTCCGGCCCCTGGGTCAGGGGCCGGAAGTCCTGGCCATCGTCGACCGCTTGAAGCTCGTCAAGCCCGATGAGTCGAGTCTCGCCAAGGGCGATGACGGTCTGCTGCGCCTGCCCGACGGCGAAACGGCGCCGGCGGACGCGGCGGTTCGCCTCGTTTCGGGCGCGCTCGAACAGAGCAATGTCAACGTGGCGAAGACGTTGGTCAACATGATCGAGCTGGCCCGCCAGTACGAGATGCAGATCAACACGATTCGAAACGCAAAAGAGAACGCCGATGCTGCGGCGGAGCTCCTGAACCTGAACTGATAGGAGGCCGGGACATGAACCAGGCACTATGGGCCGCGAAGACGGGCCTCGACGCACAACAAACCCGAATGGCGGTCGTTTCCAACAACCTCGCCAACGTCAATACGACGGGATTCAAGCAGGGTAGGGCCGTCTTCGAGGACCTCCTGTACCAGAACGTCCGCCAGGCGGGCGCACAGTCGTCCCAGGACACGCAATTGCCGACGGGCCTGAGTCTCGGTACCGGCGTTCGCATCGTCGCCACTGAGAAGCTGTTTACACAGGGCAGTATCGTGCAGACGGGCAACGCGCTGGACGTGGCGATAAGTGGCCGCGGTTTCCTGCCGGTCCTGCTCCCGGACGGTTCACTGGCCTACACGCGAGACGGGAGCTTCAAGCTGAACGCGCAAGGTGAGCTCGTAACGTCAAACGGCTACATCGTACAACCCGGGATAACGATCCCCGAGGGCGCTCAGTCGATCACGATCGGTGTGGATGGCATCGTTTCGGTACGCATTGCCGGGCAGACGGAGCCTTCGCAAGTGGGCAACCTCGAACTCGTCGATTTCATCAATCCGACCGGACTGGAACCCATGGGTGAAAATCTCTACCTGGAGACCGCTTCGAGTGGAACGGCGCAGCCGGGGACGCCCGCGCAACAGGGTCTGGGTCAGCTGACCCAGGGCGCGCTGGAGGGCTCGAACGTCAACGTCGTATCGGAACTGGTCAACATGATCGAGACGCAACGTGCCTACGAGATGAACTCCAAAGCGATATCCACCAACGACCAGATGATGCAGTACCTGAACAACAACCTGTAACGGACACCTGAAATGACGACAATCAAACGAGACCGGCTGCTGCTCCTGGCGTCCCTACTGATCGTGTCCGGTTGTTCATCGACGCCAACGGTCGTGGCGGACTACGACGCTCCGGCCCCGATCCCGGTGACCGGAGTGGCGAACACGGGCGGCGCCATCTACGCCGCCGGCACCGACATCCGGCTTTTCGAGGACCTGCGGGCGGGGCGCGCCGGCGACATCCTGACAGTAAGGCTCATCGAGGCAACCAGCGCCTCGAAGAGCGCCAACACGTCGACGTCCAAGTCGTCGTCCGCGACGCTCGCAAACCCGACGTTTCTGGGCAGGCCCGTTACACGCAACGGCATGCCATTGCTCGACGGCAGCCTGAGCGGCGACTCGAGCTTCGATGGTGCCGGGTCGAGCAACCAGAGCAACAGCCTGCAAGGCGACATCACGGTTACGGTCGTCGAACGCTATCCCAATGGCAACCTGAGAATTCGCGGCGAGAAGTGGGTCACGCTCAATCAGGGGCGGGAGTTCATTCGCCTGGACGGCACCATCCGGCCGTTCGACATAGAACCGGACAATTCAGTTGCGTCGACCAAGATCGCCGACGCGAAAATCACTTACAGCAGCAAGGGAGCACTCGCGGATGCCAATCGAATGGGATTGTTTGCACGCTTCTTCAATTCGGTGCTGTCTGGCTTCTGACGGGGACATTCGAGTGAACAAGTTACGTACGATGAGACTGCTTTCGGCCGCACTGCTGGTCGTAACCGGCGCACAGCCGGTCCTGGCGGAACGCGTCAAGGACCTGGCCGCCGTCGCGGGCGTGCGCTCCAATCAACTTGTCGGCTATGGCCTGGTCGTCGGGCTCGACGGAACCGGAGACCAGACCAACCAGACGCCGTTCACGATTCAGAGCATAAGAAACATGCTCACGCAATTCGGCGTCATCGTGCCGCCGGGAGTCAACCCGCAGCTCAGAAACGTGGCGGCGGTGACCGTGCACGCGGAGCTGCCGGCGTTCTCGAAGCCCGGCCAGAGCATCGACGTCACCGTCTCCTCGATCGGTAACGCCAAGAGCCTGCGCGGTGGCAGCCTGTTGCTTGCTCCGCTGCGCGGTGCTGACGGTAACGTCTATGCGCTCGCGCAGGGCAACCTGATCGTCAGCGGATTCGGTGCCTCCGCGGCCGATGGGTCGAGAGTCACCGTGAACGTGCCGAGCACCGGCCGTATTCCCAACGGCGCAACGGTGGAGCGGAGCGTGCCCAGCGATTTCAATACGAACGAGCACATCCTGCTGAATCTTCACATGCCTGACTTCACGACGGCACACCGTCTCGCCGAGTCGATCAATGCGTCGATCGGCGAAGGCAGCGCCGAAGCCCTGGATGCGGTTTCCGTGCGTGTTATCGCGCCGGCGTCACCGTCGCAGCGGACGGCTTATCTTGCGCACCTCGAAAACCTCGACGTAGAGCCGGGCAGCGTGTCGGCCAAGGTCATCATCAACTCGCGAACGGGCACCGTCGTGATCGGATCCAACGTACAGGTGACGCCGGCGGCCGTATCCCATGGCTCTCTCGTAGTTACGATCAGCGAGAGACCGTTCGCGAGCCAGCCCGTGGCTCCATTCGGCGGGACGGGCGACACCGTCGTTCTGCCCGACTCGGAGATCGAGGTCACGGAAAACGGAAGCAAAATGTTCCTGTTCGCACCGGGCACGGATCTCAACGAGATCGTGCAGGCCGTCAATCGGGTCGGAGCGGCGCCGGGTGACCTGGTTGCCATACTCGAAGCCCTGAAACAGGCCGGCTCGCTGCGCGCCGAACTCATCGTGATCTGATTCGGGGCGGACGCTCGTGACGGCAGCCATCACCGACTTCAGCCAGTTCAGTCGCATGCGGCAGAATGCCGACGCGAAAGATCCCGCCGTACTGCGGGAAGTCGCCGGTCAGTTCGAGTCGCTGTTTCTCGAGATACTCTTGAAGGATATGCGCAGTGCCAGCCTCGGCAATCCGCTGTTCGGAAACAGCAGCCAGCACGACATGTATCGGGAGATGCTCGACAAACAGCTCGCCGTCGAGATGTCGCGAGACAAAGGGATCGGGCTCGCCGACCTGCTCGTTCGCCAACTGGGCGGCGACGATGTGTCGTTCGACCCGTCCACGACGGAGATTCCGCTGCAAACGGACACGATTGCGCGCCGCTACCGGCCGGCGCTTCCTGATCCGGGCATTGGCCGGATTGCGCCAGCCGATCGCACTCAGGATCCGGTTCCGGCTTCCGGACCCCGCGTAGACTGGAGTGATCGGCGCGACTTCATCCGGGACGTCTGGCCGCACGCCGAACGCGCGGGCCGGTCGCTCGGTATAGCGCCGCAGCTATTGCTTGCGCAGGCGACGCTGGAAACGGGGTGGGGACAACACGTCATGCAACGCCGCGACGGAAGCAGCAGCCTGAATCTGTTCGGCATCAAGGCGGGCAGCGACTGGCAGTCTGCGAGCGTTTCGCGACCCACGCTGGAGTACCGTGACGGCATCGCGCAAAAAGAGATGGCAAGATTTCGGGCCTATCCCGATCTTGCGGCCGTATTCGACGACTACGCCGAGTTTCTGACCGCGAGTCCCCGCTACTCGGCCGTGCTTGGCAGCGGCGACAACGCGAGTCGTTTCGCCGAAGCGCTGCAAAGCGCGGGTTACGCCACGGATCCCGAGTACGCAACCAAAATCAAGCGCGTCGCGCAGAGTGCCGAGCTCAATGAACTGGTCGAAGGCGTAAAGAAATCGCCCGTGTTGCCGAAAACCCCTGAAATGGCGCGGACCCTTGGTCTGTGACGCCGGAGTACACCCATGTCTGACCTATTGACGACCAGCGTGACCGGAATGATTGCATTCCAGCGCGCCATGGACGTGACTGGCCACAACATCGCCAACGCGAACACGCCGGGGTACAGCCGGCAAGTCGCCGAGTTCGCTACGATGCCCGGACAAGGCTCGGGCAACGGCTTCATCGGTAGCGGCGTGCAGATCTCGACGATTCGGCGAATCTACGATTCGCTGCTCGCCACTCAGCTGCAGGAAGCCTCGTCCGGACAGGGCCGTCTCGACGTGATGAGCAGCCTGGCGAGTCAACTCGACGGTCTGCTGGCCAATCCGGACACGGGTTTCAGCCCCGCGCTGCAGAGCTTCTTCAATTCAGTGCAGGACGTCGCCAACGACCCTGCGTCCCTGTCGGCCCGCGAGGCGCTGCTCGGAGAAGCCGACGGGCTCGTGCAACGTGTGCAGGGCATCGATCAGCGCCTGCGCCAGATAGACGACGAAGTCAATGGCCGCATTCGTCAGTCGATTGAGGACATCAACCGCATCGCGGGTTCCATCGCTTCCGTCAACGACCGTATCGTCCTGGCGCAGGGACGAACGGGCCAGCCGCCGAACGATCTTCTGGACCAGCGCGATGGACTGATTCGCCAATTGTCGGCTGAGATTTCGCTGACGACGGTGCCACAGGACGACGGCTCGTTGAACGTGTTCGTCGGGTCGGGGCAAACGCTCGTCATAGGGAATCAATCGCGGTCGCTGGGCGTCAGGCCGAACGAATACGAGCCGACGAGGCTGGAGGTCGTGTACCGTGACCTCGGCAGTGACGCGCCGCTGGGCACGGGCCTGACGGGCGGTTCGCTCGGTGGTTTGCTGGAGTTTCGCTCCCAGGTGCTGGACGTGGCGAGAAACTCCCTGGGTAAGACGGCTCTGGCGATGGCGACGGCGTTCAACGACCAGCACGCAAGAGGCATGGATTTGCGCGGCCAGCTCGGCGGCGAGTTCTTCGGCCTGAATCCGCCGACGGTGCGCGAATCGGCCGGCAACACGGGCACAGCAACGGTTACCGCGGATATCGCCGATCTCGGTGCGCTGACCGGTGGGGAGTACCTTCTCGACTACGACGGTGTAACGTATTCACTTCGGGACGCAACGAGCAATCAGGCGATTGCGATGACCGGCAGCGGCACGGTCGCCGATCCGTTCGTGGCAGACGGCGTAAGCATCGTCGTGTCGGGTGCGGCCGCCGCCGGGGACCAGTTCCTGGTGCGCCCGACGCGCGACACGGTCAGCGGTTTGCGCGTCTCGGCGCCGGACTCACAGTCCGTTGCCATGGCTGCGCCGACCCGCACGCGAACGGGGGATGCAAACCTCGGCGATGCCACGATTACCCAGACCGAGATCATCGACTACACGGACCCGAATCTGACGAATACTTCCGTGATCAGCTTCATCAACGCGACGACGTACAGTATCAACGGCGCAGGCTCATTCGCCTACACCAGCGGCGACCCGATTACGATCAACGGCAGTCGGTTCACGATCGCGGGCACACCCGAGGCCGGCGACGAGTTCACCGTCGAGGCGAATCTCGGCGGTAGCGGCGACAACCGAAACGGGCTATTGCTCAGCAGTGTTCAGTCGAACGGTATTCTCGACGGCGGCACGGCGAGCATCAACGACAACTACGGGCAGCTCGTGACGGACGTTGGTGCGGCAGCCAACCAGATCGACGCGAACCTGAGTGCGCAGAACGTGATCCTCGCGAGCATCGAGGACACGATTTCGTCAAAATCCGGCGTGAACCTCGACGAGGAGGCGGCAAAACTGCTGCGGTTTCAGCAGGCATACCAGGCGGCCGCGCAGGTCGTAAGCGTCACGAGCACGCTATTCGATACGCTGATTGCGGCAGTGAGGCGTTGACGAATGCGTGTTTCGACGTTCGGCTCCTATCTGCAAGGCGTAAGGCTGCTACAGGAGTTGCAGTCGACGCTCACCGAGACCCAGGTCCAGGTGGCCACGGGCAAGCGCCTGTTGAGACCATCCGACGACCCGATCGCGGCGGCTCGGTCGCTGGGATTCCGGGAGTCGATCGGACGCCTCGAGCAGTTCGATCGCAACAGCAACACGGCGAGGGCGCGCCTGGAACAAGAGGAGTCGGCGCTGCAGTCCGTGACCAACGTATTGCAGCGCGTGCGCGAGCTGGCGATCCGCGCCAACAACGCCACCGAGACGAAGTCATCGCGCCGCCAGGTTGCAGTCGAACTCGAGCAGTTGCTGGCCGACCTCGTGCAGCTCGGAAACCAGAGAGACGGCAACGGCCGCTACCTGTTTGCCGGCACCAAGGACGGTTCGGTACCGGTTTCGAACAGTCCCTCTGGCTTTATCTACAATGGTGACGAAGGCCAGCGGCTCATTCAGATCGGTGAGGCGAGGCAGGTCTATGACGGCGATTCGGGCGCGGAAGTATTCTTCAACATCAAGAACGGCAACGGAGTATTTCGAACGACGCCCAGTCCGGCAAACCTCGGTACGGGGGTCCTGGAGCTCGGCAACGTCATCGATCCTTCATCCTACGACAAGAGGACCTATACGCTCAGATTTCTCGATCCGGACAACTACGAGGTCGTGGACCCGGGCGGCATAGTAATCACGTCGGGACCCTACACGGCCGGCCAGACTGTCCAGTTCCAGGGCATCGAATTCACGCTGTCGGGTGCACCCGAGACCGGCGATGAGTTCGTCATAGAGCCCAGCATCAACCAGAGCATGTTTCAGACCGTCCAGAACATGATCGACGTACTGGATACGGCTGTTGCCAGCGACGAGTCGCAGGCGGCCCTCGTGAACCGCATGAATCTCAGTATTCAGGAAGTCGACCTGGCGATCGAAAACGTGGGCGACATCCGCACGCAGATCGGCATTCGCCTGTCGGCCATCGAGTCGCAGACTGACGGCAACAGTGCGTCGGCGCTGCTCGCGAAGCAGGCGATCTCCGAACTCGAAGACCTGGACTACGCGGAGGCGCTGTCGCGGCTCAGTCTGCAGGTGACCAACCTCGAGGCGGCACAGCGGTCCTTCGCCGCAACGCAGCAGCTGTCGTTGTTCGACTATATCTAGAAGCGGTCTCCCCGCAGCAAGATACCGGAACGGCGTCACATTTTGCCGAATTCGGGGATTCCAGCCTCAAGGTTTCAGAGCTTCTACCGATAACTCCTGTGGACGGCGGTCTTGAACGCGTTGTTTCGGATTCGTCGCAAGCTCCGGAAGCAACTAGCGGACCGGGTATTCACACTTAGGAGTTAGAAATGTCACAGACGATTAATACGAACGTTGCATCGCTAAATGCGCAACGGAACTTGAGTCGTTCGCAGGGCTTGCTGAATCAGTCACTACAGCGGCTGTCGACGGGCTTGCGAATCAACAGTGCAAAGGACGATGCGGCAGGTCTCGCCATCGCCGAGCGCTTCACCACGCAGATCCGAGGCCTCAACCAGGCCGTTCGGAACGCCAACGACGGTATCTCACTCGCCCAGACGACCGAATCGGTGCTTGGCGAGCTGAGCAACAACCTGCAGCGTATCCGCGAGCTGGCCATTCAGTCGGCCAACGCGACGAACTCTGCTTCCGACCGCTCGGCGCTGGACAACGAGGTTCAACAGCGCCTGGACGAGATCGACCGCATCGCGTCGCAGACCTCGTTCAACGGCCTGAAGGTTCTCGACGGCACCTTCGGTACGGCGACATTCCAGGTTGGTGCCAACGTCGGCGAAACGATCAGCATCAATCTGAGCACGGGCGTGCGCTCGAACCAGATCGGACAGGTCGCGAAGGCGACTTCGACCGCGGAGGTCACCGCTCTGGCGCTGTCGGGCGCGGGCACGATCCAGGTCGGCTCCAACCCGGCCGTCACGATCGGCGCATCGGTAGCCGGCTCGCAGGCCGGACAGTCGTCGGGCAGCGCGTTCTCCAAGGCGGAGGCGATCAACAACTCCGGCGTCGCCGGCCTGACCGTCACGGCGACCAACAACGTGGAGTTCGGTATCGGTGACACGACAGGCGTTGCCGTGGGCGACACTTACAGCCTGAATATCAATGGCCAGGATATCTTCGCATCCTACGACCAGAACGCCAACGGCGTCCTGACCGCGGCGCAGATTGCCGACGCAATCAACACGCAGGCAACGACAACCGGTGTCACGGCATCGCTGTCGGGCACGGACCTGCGCCTGTCCGCGGCGGACGGACGTGACATCGTCGTCGGACAGACGCTCGGCGGCGCTGCAGGCGGCGGCATAACGGCCGGCGGCGGTGGTGCGACCACGGTCAACGGCGTCGAGTTTCGTGACGGCACGATCGACACGGTAGCCAACGCCATTCTGGCGACGCCGACCGATGCGGCCACGAATGGCGGCACGCTGACGTTCACGGCCAACGAGAACATCATCATCACCGGCGACGGCGATGACATGGGCCTCGCCGCGGCAAACTCCACGATCGCGCTCGATACCCAGACGCTGAGTGCAGCGAACGTTACCTCGGTTTCCGCTGCCAACGACACGATCTCACGGGTCGATTCGGCGCTGACCGTCGTCAGCACGCTGCGAAGTGAGCTCGGCGCCATCCAGAACCGCTTCGAGTCGACGATCACGAACCTGAGCGCGGTCTCCGAGAGCCTCACGGCTTCCCGCAGCCGCATCCAGGACGCTGACTTCGCCGCCGAAACGGCTGCGCTGACGCGAGCGCAGATCCTGCAACAGGCCGGCATCTCGGTCCTGTCACAGGCGAATGCGCAGCCGCAGCTCGCACTGAGTCTGCTGCAGTAGGAGTGAAGCAGGAAAGCGCTGGCGGGTGGCAGCAACGTCGCCCGCCAGCGGACCTTAAGGGTAAGGAGCAGGCCGATGTCGGAGAAACGAGTCAATACCGTGACCTCCGGCGCTGTACGCAGCGTGCAGCCTAGCCCAGGCTCTTCGGAGCCGTCAGGCGGTAATTCCGGGCCGATTGTCGGCAAGATTTCGCCGCAACAGCAGGCAAGTATCAGGGCAATGAACCTGGATACCCTGGTTCAGAAGCTCAATACGAGGAGCCGCAGCGTCGCACCGGCGCTACGGTTTGAAGTCGACGTCAAGTCCGGTCAGGCGATCATTCAGGTGTTCGACCGCGAAAGTGGCGAGCTGATTCGCCAGATTCCACAGGAAAAAGCCTCTGCCCTCGCGCGGGACGGTGGGGCAATCGATCTCTCGCGCATCGACGACCTCGTGTAACTCTACAATTGGCATGGAACTTGAATCGATTCCAACGAATCGGCCGGATCGCGCATTGGACTTGAAACATGACGGGAATCACCACATCAGGCATCGGCTCGGGACTGGATATTGCCGGACTCGTGCAGCAATTGGTGGCCGTCGAGCGCCAGCCGACCGAGATACGGCTGGCAAGACAGGAAGCGCAGGTACAGGCCAAGATCTCGGCCTACGGCAGCCTGAAGTCGGCGCTGTCCGCCTTCAACGCTGAGCTCGACAAGCTCAAGGAAGCCGATTCCCTTCTGCTTCGCAAGGCGGATTCCTCCGATGAGGAACTGGTTACGGTCAGCGTTGATGGCGCGGCCGTGCCTTCAGCCTACGAGGTCGAGGTGCTGCAGCTCGCCCAATCGCAGAAGCTCGAGTCCGGCGCTTTCGGGAGCCCCGATGATGTGGTCGGCACCGGCACGTTGACGATCGGCGTCGGCGCCGACGCTTTCACGGTCGAGATCGATTCCGAGAACAACACGCTCGCGGCGATTCGCAATGCGATCAATGGCGCGGTGAGCAACACCGGCGTACAGGCAACGATCGTCAACGCCGACGGCGGCAGCTACCTGATACTGACCGCCGAGCAGACCGGCGCGGACAAGTCGATCACGGTGACGCAGGCGGGCGGGGACGGCGGATTGAGCGCCCTCGAATACGATCCGCCGAACGGCCTCAACTCGCTCACCGAGACACGCCAGGCGCTGGACGCACAGGTGAACATCGATGGTCTGCTCGTCACCAACGACAGCAATACGATAAGCGGTGCAATCGAGGGCGCGACTCTGAATCTGATTGCCGCGGCGCCGGGCACGACGGCCAGCGTGAACGTAGAGAACGATACCGGCGCGGTAAAAAGTCGTATCGAGGCCTTCGTCGAGAAATACAACGATATGATCGACGTATTCAATGAACTGACGGCCTATAACGTCGAAACCAGGGTGGCGGGTCCGCTGCTCGGCGATTCGACGATACGCGGCGTGAGTTCGCTCCTGCGCCGCGAACTCGGCGTCGGCGTCGACGATATCGAGGCATCGTTCTCGTCATTGCTGGATATCGGAATCGAAAGTGACGTCGACGGCAAGCTGTCCATCGATAGCGACGTGCTCGACGGCGTAATCGAGTCCGAATTCACCAAGCTCGGTCAACTGTTCGCTAATTCGGACGGCTACGCAATCCGGCTGTCGTCGGCCGTAGACGAATACCTCGACGGCACCGACGGTATCATCCAGGCGCGACTGGACGGCCTGGACGAGTCGATCGACGTCTTCAACGAACAGCGCGAAAGACTGGAGATAAGGCTCGAATCCTTCGAGGCTCGATTGCAGCGCCAGTTCATCGCGCTCGACACGCTCGTCGGTGAATTGACGAATACGAGCAATTTCCTCGCTCAGCAGCTGCAGTCGCTCCCGGGCATAACCGCTCCAGGTGACTAGCCAAACGGATAGAGAAAGCGCACATGACACGTACAGCTTACCCCCAGAGAGCCGACGCCTACCGGAAGATCGGAATTGAGCACGAGGTGACTTCGGCGTCCCCGCATCGACTGATCCAGATGATGATGGAGCGTGTACTCGATAAGCTGTCTTTGGCGAAAAGCAACATGCTTGACGAACGCGTTGCACAGAAGGCCGTACTGATCGGCGATGCGATCGATATTGTGTGTGGCTTGCAGGTCAGTCTGAATCACGACATCGACAAGAAACTCGGCAGTAACTTCGACGCGCTGTACGACTACATGACGCGACGACTGCTCGCGGCCAATCTCAACAACGATGTTGCGGCCATCGACGAAGTCAGGACCCTCATGAGCGAGCTGAAATCGGCCTGGGATGCGATTGAAGACACCGTTCCGCAGCAGGACTCGTAATGGCGCTGCACACCCTTGCCGAGGTCCACGAGGCGCTGCGTCGTTGTGCGGTGCGCGAGAACTGGAGCCGGCTGGCGCCGCTTATGGCGCGCCGGGACGAGCTCTTGTCGACATTACCGCCTGCCTCCAGAGAGTCGGCACTCCTGGAGTCGCTGCAATGCAACCGGTTCCTGCTCGAGCGGGCGAAGGCGGCGCGTCAGCAGTCGGCAAGCCGGCTGCAGGAGCTCAAACGAGGCCGCGGCCGAGTCGCGCGCTACGCCTCGAACCAGGCATTGCCTGCCGACGACTGATCGATATGGGCTCGACCAAGACTAATTCTTGAATAGATTCTATATTTTTTGCGATTCAGGTCACAATATTTGCCATAATCTGTCGCTATAGTGCGACAGGCGACCTGGGGGATTATGGCAAGTGGAGAGACTGGAAAGATGCTCGCGGATTGTGTGAACGAGGCGGCTGGCCGCGTTCTTGTGTTCGACGCTGATCCGGACCGGCTCAAGGCGATCAGCGAATCTCTACGCGTGTTGAACTACACGCCTATTTCACCCTTCAAGGATACCGACCCTGACGATATCGGCGACGACGCGGATGTCGCGATCATGATCGGCGATCTTCCCGAGGAGGAAGCGGTCAGCAGTAGCCTTGTCGATTTCTCGAAACAGAACCGGCGATTGCCGGTACTTCGATTATCCGGTTCCAGCAGTACGCCGGCGGTCGACGAATGTCTCGACAAGCACTTCAGCTGGGAGTTCGACGCTTCACTGAAGACCTCACAATTGCGCTTCCTCCTGAGACGAGCCGAGCACTACAGGGGGCGTGATCGGGATTCGCGCCTGACCGGAGACTCGCGCGCCATGCGGCGCGTACGCAAATTGATCGAACACGTCGCCGACTTCGACACGACCGTTCTCGTAACCGGCGAGTCGGGCACGGGCAAAGAACTGGCGGCACAGACGGCGCACGAGCTGTCGCGGCGCGGCGACCGGCCGTTCGTGCCCCTGAACTGTGGCGCAGTACCGGCAGAATTGCTCGAAAGCGAGCTTTTCGGGCATGAGAAGGGTGCCTTCACGGGCGCGGTCAATGCCCGAAAGGGTCGTTTCGAACTGGCCGAAGGCGGCACTCTGTTTCTGGACGAGATCGGCGACATGAGCCTGGAGATGCAGGCCAAGCTCCTGCGCGTGCTTCAGGAGCGTTGCTACGAACGCGTCGGTGGGACGACGACGTTGCACTGCAACGTGCGCGTCATTGCCGCAACGCACCGAGACTTGAAAGAGCGCGTGGCGAATGGCGAATTCCGCGAGGACCTCTACTATCGGTTGAACGTGTTTCCGATCGAGATGCCGCCGCTTCGGGCGCGGTCCAGCGACCTGCCGACCTTGCTCGAGGTATTGTCGGCCCGCCACCAGCACGGCAACAATGGCCCGTTGAGTTGGACCCAGGATGCGGTCCGCGCGCTCAGCGCCTATTCCTGGCCAGGCAATGTGCGCGAGCTGAACAACCTCGTCGAAAGGCTGAGTATCCTGCGCCCGGACGGAATCGTGGACCTGGCCGATCTGCCCGCGCGATACAGGCAATCGACAGAGAACGGCGATGCAAGCCCGCTCGACCTGTATCAGCATGACGATGGCGTCGATCTCAAACAGAGAATGGAGCGCATCGAAATGCGGCTGATCGAGTCTGCCCTGGCCGAGACGGACTACGTTGTCGCCGACGCGGCCAGGCTACTGAATCTTCGTCGTACGACGCTCGTCGAGAAAATCAACAAGTATGGTCTGCGGTCTAGCTGCCGAGCGCCTGACGCAGCAAGTTGATCTTGACCTCGGAACCCGCGAGAACATTGAGCATGTCCTCGGCGGTAATGCTCATTTGCCCGGCTGCAGGTACTTCATCGAGCGCAAACTCCGCGTCTTCGCTCGTCGTAGTGAACTGATACAAGATATGGGCGACAATTAACACATCGGTATAGTCGGGCAAGCCGTCGTGGCTGCGAGCCGTATCCTGGTAGTTTCGGACCGCATCGGCCACGTGACTGGCGAAACCCCAGCTTTCCACGATACTGCTGCCGATCGCAGCGCCCCATTCGGATACGGCACTCTCCAGGTCGTCTTTTGACTCGAAGAGTGCCGGGAATTCCTCGGCGCGCACGATAACGTACATATTGCCGATTCCGTGCATCATGCCGACGAATAATGCCTCGTCAGGATTGAGCTTTGTGTATTTTCGGCTGAGCACGAAACACAGAGCAGCAACGTGCGCGCATTGCTTCCAGAGTCCCTCGAGATGCTCCTTCACGGCGCCCAGCTTGGCCGCCTTCTTGAGCTGCGTCATCGCGAAGGACATCGCTGAGTTGCGTATCATCACACGTCCGACGCGCGTCACCGCCATGTTGAGATCTGTAATCGGATCACCGCTGGGACGCAAGGCCGGCGAGTTGGCTATCGACAGCAGACGAGCAGCCAGGACGGTTTCCGCACTAATCAGATGAACGAGCGTGTCGGTCGAGCAGTTTTCGTCTTCGAGTGCCTCACGAATTCTCAAGACGACGTCGGGAAACGACGGTAGCTCGATGTCTCCCTTGTTCAGGTCAGCCGACAGCGCCTGAATGAATGCGAATGCTCCCTGATCCTGCTCGGCGACTGATTCCATGTCACGTTCCCGTCCGTGGTTGACTCATCAGGAGAAGAAGTAGAAGACGGCCGGGGCGGCAAGCCACAACAAGCCTTTTATAAGAAAGAACAGAAAACCGGCGTATCCGAAGCGCTTCAGTAGCGTCCTGCCTCCGGTCACCGGAACGGTTTTCGTCGTCGCCTGGGAAGTGGTCATGGCTGATTCCAACTTTTCGCGGTCTCGTTGTTTATTGCATCGGCGACTCATTCAATTTCTTTAGCCATGCGGTCCGCGTGGCGGGAATTCGTGAGGCGCATCACAAATCCGAAAAACAGGCAGCCGTTAATCCATTTGCGATTTAACTATTCCGGGACCTTGCCGATGACCATTGAAGCTGCACACAGAAGCAATGCAAGGCTTGGCACGCGGCTGGTAAGGAGAATGATTCAATGCAGAGTGTTCTGGCGGTAGACGATTCGCCATCGATTCGCAACCTCGTCACCTATGTTCTGGAGCAGGCGGGCTTCGACGTCGTCGTTGCGGAAGATGGTCAGCAAGCACTGAGCTATGCACGGAGCAATTCGGTGGACCTGGTACTGACTGACATCAACATGCCAAGACTTGATGGAATCGGCCTGATCAAAGGGCTGCGCAGGCTTCCGCACTACAAGTACGTGCCCCTGCTGGTTCTGACCACCGAGTCTGGAACCGACAAAAAAATGGAAGGAAAGGCAGCCGGCGCAACCGGATGGATCGTGAAGCCGTTCGATCCGGTGCAACTCGTCAACACGATCCGGAAGGTGCTTTCCTGATGTCGCGGATAGCGGGAGTTTGAGATGTCACTTGATGTGAACATGGCGGAAATAGCCCAGATCTTCATCGAAGAGAGTATTGAAGGCCTGGACGTCATGGAGTCGGGGCTTCTGAACCTGGATCTCGGCGCAGCAGATCCGGAGACGATGAACTCGATTTTTCGTGCTGCGCACTCGATCAAAGGTGGGGGTGCAACGTTCGGATTCACAGAGATTTCGGACTTTGCACACCATGTAGAAACGCTTCTCGACGAGATGCGGCAGGGAGAGCGGGCCGTGACCAAGGAAGCGGTCGATCTGCTGCTGCAGTCTGTCGATTGTCTGCGTGACATGATCGGCGATCTCTCCCACGGAGATGTCGATACGACGCGGGCGGATGAACTCGAGAAGCAGCTCGAGACGCTGCTCAATGAATCTTCCACTGGCGATGCGGCCGAGGCAGCTTCGCCCGAAAAGAACGATACGATGGCGGAGGCGCCGGCTTCCGGTTGGAAGATCGAGTTCAAGCCGGCGCCGGGCATCTTCCGCTCCTGCAACGATCCCTTGCGGATATTCAGGGAACTCAATGCCCTGGGCGAGCTCGACGTCGTTTCCAGTGGTGCCGAGGAGCTTCTGTTCGGTGAATTCGATCCCGAGGAATGCCACGCGAGTTGGACTCTGACCCTCAGCGCGGCGGCTACGCGCGCCGAAATTGAAGATGCATTCGCATGGGTGCAGGACGAGTGTGAGCTTTCCATGGAGCCGATTGGAGCGGAAGCATCTCCGGACGCATCGGTCGAGGCCAAGGCGCCGCAAGAGGTTCAGGCTTCCGCGCCAGTCCGGGCGGCCAACGCACCCGAGTCGGAGAAGAAACCGCCCGTGCAAGCGAAGGCCGCTTCCGGAAGTCAGGAGACAGGCTCTATCCGCGTAAACACGGACAAAGTCGACGCGTTGATAAACCTCGTCGGCGAGCTCGTCATTACACAATCGATGCTGAGCCGCTACAACGGCGATTTCGATTTCTCGCAGCTGCAGGGGCTTCGTGAAGGCCTGACGCAACTGTCGAGAAACACTCGTGAGCTGCAGGAGAGCGTTATGGCGATCCGGATGCTTCCGATCAGCTTCGCCTTCAGCCGCTTCCCCCGGCTCGTCAGGGACACGGGCGATGCCCTCGGCAAGAACGTAGAACTCAAGCTGACGGGCGAAAACACCGAACTCGACAAGACCGTGCTCGAGAAGATCGGCGATCCTCTCGTTCACCTGGTTCGCAACTCGCTGGACCATGGTCTCGAGACACCCGAACAACGGGTCGCCGCCGGCAAGCCCGAAACCGGGGTACTCGAGCTCAACGCTTATCACGAAGGCGGCAACATCGTCATCGAAGTCATCGACGACGGGGCCGGAATCAACAGGGACAAGGTACTCGCCAAGGCGCGGGAGCGCGGCCTCGTTGGGCATGACGAGCAACTGACCGACGACCGGATCAACAACCTGATCTTCATGGCCGGCTTCTCTACGGCCGATGAGGTCAGCGATCTGTCCGGTCGCGGCGTCGGCATGGACGTCGTTCGGCGCAATATCTCCGATCTCGGCGGCCACGTGTCGGTCAACTCGGAGTGCGGCGTCGGCAGCACGTTTACGATTCGCCTGCCGTTGACGCTCGCGATACTCGACGGTCAGCTCGTTCGGGTCGGTAAGGAGTCTTACATCGTCTCGCTGGTGTCGATCGTCGAAACGATTCAGGTCGGCGCCGACAAGGTCAATCAGATTGCCGGTGAGTCCGAGCTATTCAAGCTGCGCGACGAGTACCTGCCGATCGTGCGCTTGCACGAACTCTTCGGCATCGAGGCGGACAGCACGCGAATCGACGACGGCCTGCTTGTCGTCGCCGAAGCCAACGGCCAGCGCGTTGGAATTTTCGTCGACGATTTGCAGGAGCAACAGCAGGTCGTCATCAAGAGTCTCGAGGCGAACTACCGCCAGATGCAGGGTATCTCCGGCGCCACGATACTCGGCGACGGGACCGTCGCCCTGATTCTCGACGTGCCCGGACTCATTCAACTGAATTTCGACATACACGGAAGCCCGCAGCACTCGGCCGTCGCGGTGGCGTGATATTTGCATTCAATTCCAGGAGATCAACATGGCCGCAAGTCAGAAACAAATGGAAGAAATTACCCAGCCGGCCGAGTCCGGGGATGCCGGAGGGCAATACCTGACCTTCATGCTCGCGGGCGAGGAATACGGCGTCGAAATCCTGAAGGTCCAGGAGATCAAGGGGTGGGACACGGCGACGCCGATTCCCAACACGCCCGACTACGTGCTCGGGGTGCTGAATCTGCGCGGCGCCGTCGTTCCGATCATCGATCTGCGCAAGCGCTTCAGTCTCGAGAGCGTGCCCTACGGCGCGACCACGGTCGTCATCGTCGTAAAGATGGCGCACGAAGACCAGGAACGCACGGTCGGACTGGTCGTCGACGCCGTGGCGGACGTCTATCGCCTCGAAGGCGGCGAGATTCAGCCGCCGCCGGACATGGGCGGCACGGTTCATACCGAGTTCGTGCGCGGCCTGGCCACGGTCGAGGAAAAGATGGTGATTCTGCTCGAGATCGATCGCCTGATCGACTTTCGCGGCATGCAGACAGAGGCCAATGCGGCGGTGGACGCCGAGCTGGACGCCTAAGGGGCGCCGGATTAACGGCGTTGATTCGAAATTTAAAGCGAGTTCGACATGACTGACAAGACACACGAATCGGGACTGGACATCGAGGTACTCGAAGCCTCGTTCGAGGCAATCGCGCCGTCGGCGGAACGTCTCGTCGAGCGATTCTACGAGGAGCTGTTCGACCGCCATCCGGCAGTCCGGCCGCTCTTTGCGGGCACGGATCTCGCTGAACAGCGCCGCAAGCTGCTGGCGGCGCTGAAGCTGGTAATGGCAAACCTGCGCAAGCCGGACGCACTGGCTTCGGCGCTGGCCGAACTGGGACGGCGACACCAGGACTACGGCGCGCTGCCCGAACACTACCCGGCCGTCGCGGAGACGCTCATCGATGTGATGGCGGAGATTGCAGGCTCTGCCTGGACGCCGGCAATCGAGGTCGCCTGGAAAGATGCCCTCGGCACCATTGCGGGGATCATGCTCGATGCCTACCAAAGCGGCGCCGCCGGCGACGCGAAAACATCTGACGAAAAGACTGAGGAAACTGACATGGGAGACTATACGGACAACGATGCAGCGAACAACGCTCGCATCAAACAGGCACTGGACTGCGTGACGGCAAACGTGATGGTTGCCGACGCGGATCTGAACATCATCTACATGAACGACACCGTCAGCGAAATGTTCCAGGCGGCCGAGGCCGATATCCGTAAAGATCTGCCCCGATTCGACGTGAGGACGCTGATGGGAACCAACATCGACGACTTTCACAAGAATCCGGCGCATCAGCGGCGCATGCTGGCCGAACTCAACGATACCTTCGAATCGAAGCTGACGCTCGGCGGCCGGACCTTCCAGATCATCGCCAACCCGATCTTCGATGATAATCGCGAACGCGTCGGCACGGTCGTCGAGTGGCAGGACCTGACCGAACGGCTCGCACGCGAGGAGGAAGACCGGAAGCGTGCCGAAGCAGAGGCGCTGATCGCCGCCGAGAACGGCCGCATCAAACAGGCGCTTGACGGCGTCACGACCAACGTGATGATCGGCGACAACGATCTCAACATCATCTACATGAACGATGCGGTCACGAAGCTGTTCAAGGACGTCGAGGCTGACGTCCGCAAGGACCTGCCGGGATTCGACGCCAGCAACCTCATGGGCACCTGCATCGACATGTTCCACAAGAACCCGGCCCACCAGCGTACGATGCTGGCGAACCTCAACGCCACGCACAGGGCAGAGCTCTCAATCGGCGGGCGCACGATGCGGGTCATTGCAAGCCCCGTGTTCAGCGAGGAGGGAGAGCGCCTCGGTACGGTCGTCGAGTGGGCCGATCGCACCCAGGAACTTGCCGTAGAAGAGGAAGTTCAGCAGGTAGTGGACGGCGCCCTGGCCGGCGATCTGACCCAGCGGATTTCGCTCGACGACAAGGAAGGCTTCTTCGAGCGCCTGTCCTCGGCCGTAAACGAACTCGTCAGCGTCGCCGAGCGCGTAATCACCGATACGGTGCGCGTATTCAGCGCGATGTCCGGAGGCAACCTGACCGAATCCATCGAGGGCGACTACGCCGGTTCGTTCGGGCAGCTCAAGTCCGATGCCAACGCGACGATCGCCAAGCTGACCGAAGTCGTGGGCCAGATTCAGGTCGCGTCGAACTCGGTCAAGACCGGCGCCGACGAGATATCGCAGGGCAACACGGACCTGAGCCAGCGGACCGAGGAGCAGGCGTCGAGTCTCGAGGAGACGGCTTCGAGCATGGAGGAGATGACCAGCACCGTCAAGCAGAATGCCGACAACGCGGGCGAGGCCAATCAGCTTGCCAAGGCGGCTCGTGAACAGGCCGAGAAGGGTGGCACGGTCGTACGCCAGGCCGTGGAGGCGATGAAAGAGATCAATGCCTCCAGCAAGAAGATCTCCGACATCATCGGCGTCATCGACGAGATCGCGTTCCAGACCAATCTGCTGGCGCTCAACGCTTCGGTCGAGGCAGCGCGCGCGGGCGATCAGGGACGCGGATTCGCGGTAGTCGCGAGCGAGGTGCGCAATCTCGCCGGCCGCAGCGCGACCGCGGCAAAGGAGATCAAGGACCTGATCGAGGACAGCGGCCGCAAGGTGGAAGAAGGATCGAGGCTGGTCAACGATTCGGGCGAGACGCTGGACGAGATCGTCGGCGGCGTCAAGAAAGTCACCGACATCGTCGGGGAGATCGCCGCGGCCAGCCAGGAGCAGTCGGCCGGCATCGAACAGGTCAACAAGGCCGTCGTCCAGCTCGACGAGCTCACGCAGCAAAACGCTGCACTCGTGGAAGAGGCGGCCGCGGCCAGCCAGTCCATGGGCGAGCAGGCGGACGGGCTGGCGGGCATGATGCAGTTCTTCACCGTGAACGGCGAGGCCCGCGCAGGCGTGGATGCCGGTGTGCCGGAAGGCGCCGAGCGGCGTTCGGCGAATCGCCCGTGGACGGCGCCGGAGCAGCCATCGAAAGGCGCAGCCGCCGCCGACGTGCGTCATGCCCCGCCGCGCCAGGCGGCCGCCAATGGCGGGGACCATGAGTGGGAGGAATTCTGATCGACGTGATCAGACAGCGGTGCTGCCGTCGAGATGGCGGCGGCACCGCAGCACAACGCCCGTCGGAGCACAGGTATGGAACGCGAACAGGACAGCGTCGTGAAGCCGGGGGTCCGCCGGCTCGTACTCGAGGGTACGTTCTCGATGGAGGAGATGGAAATGGCAGACAGGCCCCGGCGTAGAAAGGCCGAAGCAGGTCCGGCGAGGAAAAAGGTCGCCAGCAAAAAGGCGGCGAAGAAAAAGGTTGCCAGGAAGAAGGTGGCGAAGAAGAAAGTGGCCGCGAAGAAAGTGACGAGTAAGAAGGCGACGAACCGCAAGCTTGCAAAGAAAGCCGTGGCGCAGACCAAGGTCTCAGCGCCAGCTCCTGCAACGGTCGAACTCGAGCCAAGGCAAACGATCAAGAACATCGACGGCCTCGTGTCTCGGCTCGAAGCGGCGGCGGGCGGCGGTGCGCCGGAGCTGGAAATCGATCTCAGCGGAGTCGAGTCGGTCGATACGGCCGTTCTGCAGTTGCTCGTAGGATTTGCCAACGACATGAGCCGCAAATCGGTAACGATCGACTGGAAGTCGCCAAGCGCCGAGTTCATCGAACTGGCCAAGCTCGCCGATCTTTGCCCTCGCGGTGCCGCTCTTGAGGACACGCCCGCGAACGGCGATACGGCTGCCGAAGACGGACTGCTGCCGGTTTTCTGACGATCAGCCACATGGATCGAACGAGACAAAACGACGACGCGGACAAGGAAGCGCAGGTACCAACGAGTGCGGCATGCTTCATCCAACTGTGTGTTCAGCAGATTCGTGCGGCGGTTGCCGAGGCAGACGGCGATATCGGAGAGTTATCGCGCGCCGTGGTCGCGATGGACCTCGAGGTGTCGCGATCGACGCCAGACGACAAGCGTGAGCTCCAATCCGCGGTGCGAGGCGCGAGTTCGAGCCTCCAGGCCCTGGACCGGTTTCATCAACGCATTACGAACACCTGCGGCAACCTGGCACGCCTCGCGGATTTCCTGCGGGCCATGGAACCGCCGTTCGACGAGGAGGCCTGGCAGCAGTTTCTGACCGACGCACGTCGCACCTACACGATGGACGCCGAGCGGATAGTGTTTGACAGCATGTTCCAGTGCCCGGACTCAAAGTCGGAAGCCGAGTGGCAGGACGAGCGGTGCTCCGGCCTGATGATCTTCTGACCTGCCCCGGAACTTTGGAGAACAACAAAATGACAATGCGTAATACGGCCCGCTCAGCCGTCTCGGCAGACAGCGAGATTGTACTGAGCGACCGTGAGTTCGCCGAATTTCGCGGCGTCATACGCGAGCTTACGGGCATCAACATGGCGGAGACCAAACGAGAGCTTGTCTACCGCCGCGTCAGTGCCCGACTCAAGGCGACCGGAATCAAGACCTTCAAAGACTACCTGGATTTTCTCAAGAAAGGAGATCCGCGCGAGGTCGAGTTTTTCTCGAACGCCGTCACGACCAATCTGACGTCGTTCTTTCGCGAGAATCACCATTTCGAGTATCTGGCCGGCACAATCCTGCCCGAGATCGTCAGCAAAAAGCGAAACGGACGGCGCCGACTTCGCATCTGGTCGGCCGGGTGCTCGACCGGCGAGGAACCGTATTCGATTGCGATTACGCTGCGCGAAGCGTTCAAGGATCTCGCAGGCTGGGACGCCAGGGTGCTCTGCACCGATCTCGATACGAACGTCCTCGAGACCTGCCGGGCCGGCATCTACGCGGAGAACCGGGTAGAGAAGATACCGCCAGGTCGACTGAAGCGCTGGTTCTCAAAGAGCGCCGGCCAGAATGGCGCAGGGTACCAAGCGGATTCGAAGCTCCGGGATCTGCTGACTTTCAAGCAGCTGAATCTGATGCACGAATGGCCGATGAAAGGCAAATTCGACGTCATATTCTGCAGGAACGTCGTCATCTATTTCGACAAGCCGACGCAACGGGTTCTCGTCGAGCGATACGCGAACATCCTGGAAGACGGCGGCTACCTGATCCTCGGACATTCCGAGAGCCTGTTCAAGGTTTCGGATCGATTCAAACTCCTTGGCAACACGATCTATCGCAAGGAGCGCTGATGTCTACCGCGCACGCGAATGAGGATCAGTGGCCAAGCGTACTTCCCGGATTCGAACAGCTATCCAGGGTCTGGGACGCGAGCCACAATCTGTGCGCGACGAAGATACTGCCGGGCGAGTACTACGTCACCCGCAACAATGAAATCGTCACTACCGTGCTCGGCTCATGTGTCTCCGCGTGTATCCGCGATCCAAAGACGTGCGTCGGAGGAATGAATCACTTCATGCTGCCCGGCGACACCGCAAAATCCCTCAACAAGTGGGGCGGCGAGGAAAGCCTTGCGACCCGATACGGTATCGCCGCCATGGAAAATCTGATCAACGACATCCTGAAGCAGGGAGCCCGAAAGGATCGTCTCGAGGTCAAGCTGTTCGGTGGCGGAAAGGTCCTCGCGATGGACATAAACGACGTCGGCAAGCGGAATATCGACTTCGCAAAGCAGTTCGTCACTGCCGAGGGCTTGAGCGTCGCCTCCGAGGACCTCGGCGGGCCGCACCCGCGAAAAGTCCACTATTTTCCGCGCACCGGCAAGGTAATGATACGGCGTCTGCGCGCTCTGCAAAATCAGACGATCGCCGACAAAGAACGCCAGTACGAACACTCATTGAGCGGCACTCAGAATACAGGAGAAATCGAGCTGTTCGGCTAGGGCACAGAGGCCTGACCGAAATCGCAGCCCGATGGCAGAGAATATGAACAACAAAATACGCGTGCTGGTCATCGACGATTCCGCACTGATGCGGAAGCTGCTGACGGAGCTTCTGAATTCGGACCGGGATATCGAGGTTATCGGCGCGGCGATGGATGCCTACGCTGCGCGCGACAAGATCAAGAAACTGAACCCCGACGTGCTTACGCTCGACGTCGAGATGCCGAAGATGGACGGTTTGAGCTTTCTCAGTAACCTGATGCGCCTTCATCCGATGCCCGTCGTCATGGTGTCCTCCCTTACCGAGAAAGGGGCAAGCGTCACGATGAAGGCGCTGGAACTCGGCGCAGTGGACTTCGTCAGCAAACCGAAAGTCGACCTCGCGCACTCACTGGATGAGTGTGCTGCGGAACTGATCGGCAAGGTGAAAGCGGCCTCGATGGCGCGCGTCGATTCGGTCGTGCGTAGCAGTACCGAACGTGTTCGGGCCGCCAGCAGAAAGGTGAACGGAAGCGCGAACGGAGAACTCAACTATTCGACCACGGACAAGGTGATAGCCATCGGTGCTTCGACGGGAGGTACCGAAGCGATCAAGGACGTCCTGATCCGGACCCGGCCGGACTGTCCCGGCATCGTGATCACGCAGCACATTCCGCCGGTCTTCAGCCGCTCCTTCGCGGACAGAATGGACACGACCTGCGACCTCGCGGTTTGCGAGGCCGAGAACGGGCAACAGATACGTCCGGGGCACGCGTATATTGCGCCCGGTGACCAGCACCTGTCGGTCGTCAAGGACGGCGCCAAGTACGTCTGCCGGCTGGATCAGAATCCGCCCGTGAATCGGCACCGCCCGGCCGTGGATGTCCTGTTCAACTCCGTCGCCAAAGCCGCCGGCAGCAATGCCGTCGGCGTCATACTGACCGGCATGGGGCGAGACGGCGCCAAGGGGATGCGGCGAATGCACGACGCGGGCGCCGCGACCATCGCACAGGACGAGGCGACGAGCGTGATCTGGGGCATGCCTCATGCGGCGATCGAGGAGGGAGGCGTCGACAAGATCCTGGCCCTCGAGCACATCGCGGCGAAGATGACGGACCTGGCCGCCGGCTAGTCGATCAGCTCACGAATATCCGAATCAGCTGGTCCACGGATTCGCGGACGTCCGGAATCTGCTCCAGCAGGATGTCTTTTTCGAGCTTGAGTTCCGCGAGGACGCGGTCGTCAATCGGCGGCGCATCGGCGAAGTCACGAGAGTCCAGCTCGGCCAGGACGGCCACGCTGTTCGCGACGTGGACGACGAGCGTAGTATCGATAACGGCGTCGTTGTCGAATGGCTCGTGATGATGGGCAATACTTGCACGCAGCGTTTCGGGCAGATCCCACTGTTCAGCGAGCGACGCGCCGACGTCCATATGGTCGAAGCCGAAGACTTCGCGTTCAGAAAGATAGGGGGAGAGGCCGTCACTCTGCTCGATGGAGAGTTCGAGCGAGGCCCTGGAACGGACGGGGTCCTGGTTGAACATCGCCAGGTGTCCGATATCGTGCAGCAGCCCCGCGGTGAACAGCGAGTCGCCACCGCCGATTTGGCTGAGCTTGCCGATGTTGCGCGAAGCAACTGCACAATAGAGACTGTGTTTCCAGAAATCCTCGACCGTCGTCAATTCGTTCGGGATTCCCTCGAATGCCTTCGTAGCGCAGATTCCAAACGCCAGGTCTCGAACCTCTCGGAGGCCGACGACGGTCACGGCCCGGGCGACACTGCTTACCGTTCCACCGACGCTGTACATCGCACTGTTCGCAAGACGGAGTAAGGCCGCATTCAATGCCGGGTCCGGTTCTATGACGGCACCGAACGCATCGGCGCCGCTGTTCTCGTCCGCCAACAAGTCGTTGACGCGAAAAGCAACGTCGGGAAAGGAAGCAAGTTGTGTGACCTTGCGTGCCAGATCTTCCGCTTCCTTGTTCACTGATTAGCCGCCTGATTCCGATGTCTTGAGTACTGCATTCCTTTATCGGCAGCTGTTGGGAAAGATTTAGCCCGCATTCGTCACCGATTCGCGTGATGGTCGCCTGAGGGTTGGCTCATCGCCGGCAGGAACTCTTAATTGCGGCTAAAGAATGCGCCTGGACCGCCGATACCCTTAGTTAAGGACGGGCAATCGGCACGATTCGCGTTTCCAGCCCGTCGATTCGATCAACGCAGATTGCAAGACAGGATGCTCAGCAATGAAGATACTGGTTGTAGATGACAGCTCGGCGATGCGTATGATGGTCGTTCGTACGCTGCGCCAGGCGGGATTTGGCGGCAACGACGTGGAGCAGGCGGAAGACGGCGCGGATGCGCTCGACAAAATTCGTACGAGCACGCCGGATCTGGTACTCGCGGACTGGAACATGCCCAACATGACCGGGATCGAGCTTCTGGAGGCCCTTCGCGCAGAGGACAACGCTGTAACGTTCGGCTTCATTACCACGGAGTCCACGACCGAAATGCGGCAGCGGGCCACGGACGCGGGCGCACAGTTCCTGATCTCCAAGCCGTTCACGGTTGAATCATTCGAAAAAGTCCTGTCGACCGTCATAAACTGACGGCTGCTTCGAGGAATATCCATGAGCTCCAGTTTTGTCACTCCGAACGGCAACGCCGTTACAGAGCTGCTCGCAACGATTTTCGGCGATGGCCTCGCCGTTTCCGACAGTGACTCCCCGGACGTTTCGGACAAGCATACGGCGACCTTTATCGACGACGAGAACAAGCTCGTCGCCGCCTGTGTCTGCGACAAGTCATTCGTGGCGTACTCCGGCGCCGCGCTGTCCATGATTCCCGCCGGTGTCGCCAACGAGATGATAAACGGGGGAGACGTTTCCGAAGCCCTGGTCGGCAATTTCTACGAAGTCATGAACATCTGTTCAAAGCTGTTGATGTCGGATTCGAGTGCGCACCTGCGCCTGGACAAAGTCCTCGAGCCCGGGGACGCCGGCAGCGCCACGGCCGAACTCGAGGGAGGTTCGGTACTGAAAGGCTTCGTTGTCGATATACCGGGATACGGCGCGGGTGAGGTCTCCTTCCTGATTGCCTGAGTCACCGGCCGCGCTCAACGTATGAGCCGCGGACGTCAAAAATCCAGACGTTCCCCGGAGTCGTGTCGGGAAATTGACGGCAGGCGACGGCCGGAGGGGATGTAAGGGACTGTTTATAAATAGAAACCGGACTTGGCATGCATATTGCACTCTGTGTCCCAGAGAACTCGATTACGGAGATGTTCTATGGCACAGACGGAACTAAGTCCCTCGGATCTGGAGGCCGCGTTCGCGGACTTCAGTCGCAAATCAGGCCAACTCGAGACCTGCTATTACGGCTTGAAAGAGCGTGTGGAGGAACTGAGCGAGAAGCTCAGCCAGGCGCGCTCCGCTCGCCACCGGGAGCTGTTGGAGAAGGAACGGCTCGGCAATCGGCTCTCGCACCTGCTGGAAACACTGCCCGGCGCGTTTCTCGTAATCGACGGGGACGGCGTAATCCTCGAGCGGAACAAGCGTGCCTCCGACCTGCTGAATCGCCCGCTGCTCGGCGTTTGCTGGTCCGAGGTCGTGCAGCGGGAATTCTGCCCGAACCAGCGTGTCGACGGCGATCTCTGCCTGAAGGACGGACGCTGGATCAACCTGTTTCGAAAGCCACTGGAGTGTGAGCACGGCGAAATCCTGCTGTTGACGGACGTTACAGAGAGCCGCCGCATGTCGGAGATGCTGCAAACGTCCGATCGCCTGTCCGCCATTGGCGAGATGACCGCCTCTCTTGCGCACCAGATTCGCACGCCGCTGGCGTCAGCGCTGCTGTACATCTCACAGCTGGAATCCCGGGAGGAGTCATCGACGCGCGGGCGCGATATCGCGCGTAAGGCCGGCGACTGCCTGCGCAATCTGGATGGTCTCGTCAATGACATGCTGAACTATGCCGGCGGCGTCAGGCCACACGGAGATACGTTCAACGTCGGTGACTTGTTGCTGGACGTACTCAACGTCATCGAACCGCAACTCGACGACAGCAGCTACGTAACGATCGAGCTCGAGGACCGCGCCATGACGCTGACCGGCAATCGGGAAGCGCTGCTCGGGGCGCTGGTCAACCTGGTCGAGAACGCCCTTCAGGCCTGCGGCGAGCAACCGATAATCGAGCTGAGTGCGTTTCAGAACGACGAGGGAATCTACCTCATCGTGGCAGACAATGGCCATGGAATCGCCGAATCAGATCGGGCCAACCTCTTCCAGCCGTTCTACACGACCAGGCCCCAGGGCACGGGACTGGGCCTGGCCGTCGCCAGGAGTGTCGCGGAAGCCCATGGCGGGAGGATTGAACTGGAATCCGGAGACTACGGCTCCACGTTCGCGATTCACGTGCCGGCGGACCCGGTAGTCGAAAGCACTTCCGGCGCACGGAATATCCCCATGGCGCACAGCGTGCAAACCGCAGGGCTGGAGGCTGCCCATGCCTGAAGCCGACGTAATGATCATTGAAGACGATGCGCCGCTACGGGAGGCGCTCTGCGAGTCCTTGCGCGCCCACGACCTGACCGTTTGCTCGGCGTCTGACGGCACGGAGGCTCTTTCCGTGCTGGGCAATACGAACGTCAACGTCATCGTGAGCGACATCAACATGGAGCCGATGGACGGATGCCAGCTGCTGTCGCGTCTGCGAAGCGATCACGCCGAAATACCTGCCGTCATGATGACGGCCTACGGCACGATCGAGCAGGCCGTAGACGTCATGCGTCACGGCGCATCCGATTTTCTCGTCAAGCCCGTGGAGATCGACACGCTTCTCGAGGTTGTCAACCGGTATCTCAATTCGGAACAGCCCGGCGACGATATCGTCGCCGAGGACCCTGGCTCGCGGCAGTTGTTAAAGATCGCGCGCCGGGTCGCTGCGACTGACGTTACCGTGACGATCAGCGGCGAGAGCGGTAGCGGAAAAGAGGTCATCGCGCGCTACATTCACGACCAATCGCAGCGCAGAGACAAGCCGTTCATTGCCATCAACTGTGCCGCCATTCCGGAGAACATGCTCGAAGCCGTATTGTTCGGCCATGAGAAAGGTGCGTTCACGGGTGCCGTTGCCGCACACGCGGGCAAATTCGAACAGGCGCAGGGCGGGACCTTACTGCTTGATGAAATATCCGAGATGGACATTGGTTTGCAGGCGAAGCTGCTGCGCGTAATCCAGCAGCGCGAAGTGGAGAGGATCGGCGGCAAGAGGACGATCGACCTCGATGTGCGTGTTCTCGCCACGACCAATCGCGATCTCAGACAAAGCGTGTCGGAAGGTCACTTCCGCGAAGACCTCTACTACAGGCTGCATGTGTTCCCGCTGACGCTCTTGCCGTTGCGAAAGCGTCCGGGCGACATTCTGCCGCTGTTCGGGCGCGCGGTTCGCCGCTATCACTCAGGGAACGGACCGGTTCCGCAACTCTCGGATGAGGCCACGGCCAGCTTGCTGGCCCACACCTGGCCGGGCAACGTGCGAGAGCTCGAGAACCTCGTACAGAGGTCGCTCATCATGCAAAGCGGACCGCAAATCGACGATGTCGACCTGGTATTCGAACCGCCTGCCGACGTTGCCGGAACGACGGCAGAGGCCGCGGATCTGCAGCACAGTCTTCGCCACCGCGAGAAGCAGGTGATCGTAGATGCGCTCGAGCAAAGCGGCGGCAGCAGGAAAGAAGCGTCCGAAATCCTCGGAATCAGTCCGAGGACACTGCGCTACAAACTCGCGCGCCTTCGCAAGGAAGGAATGCTGCCACCGGCGTCGGCAACGACCCGTGCCATCTGATTCGACTTTCGGGAAACAAATCATGAACGAAATCAGCCCTCAACACATTCTCAATCAGATTCGCGATCTCAGCGGCGAGCTGAGTACGTCCGGGTCTATTGTTCGCGAAACCTCGGACGCGTCCGGATTCGGCGAAATGCTGAAGACGGCAATCGATCAGGTCAATGAGACCCAGCAGACGGCGTCGGATCTGAAGCGCGCCTATGTTACCGAGGAACCGGGTGTGGACCTGACCGAAGTGATGATCGCATCACAGAAGGCGGACCTTTCTTTCAGGGCGATGACCGAAGTGCGGAACAAGCTGATCACCGCATATCAGGACATCATGAACATGCCGGTCTAGGGGACCTGAACCTATATCATGGATCGTGGAACGACAATTGAAGGCGAGGCAGTGCCGGTCGCACAGATGAACCTCGGGATGTTCTTTCAAATCCCGGTAGTGCGTCAGGTCATGCTGCTGGTAGGCGTCGCCGCGAGCGTTGCTGCAGGATTCGCAGTCGTGCTCTGGGCGCAGACACCCGGGCACGTTCGCCTCTACGAAGGTCTGGACGGATCGGACGTAGCGGAAATCGCGGATGCACTGCGCGCGGCGGATATCGATTTCAACCTGAACATGGAAACCGGGACGGTCACGGTACCGGAGTCGATATTGCACGACGCGCGACTCGAGCTCGCATCACAGGGATTGCCCAACGGTGCCGCCGTTGGCATGAGGTCGCTTGCCGAGCAACCCACGTTCGGACAGAGCCAGTTCCGCGAGACTGCGATGTACCAGCATGCACTCGAAGGTGAGCTCGCGAAAACGATTGCGCATCTGGGGGCGGTAAGGGATGCCCGGGTGCATCTCGCGCTGCCCCGGCAACGCACCTTCATCCGCGACCGCGAGACGGCGAGCGCCTCCGTGATGCTGAACCTGTATCGCGGCCGTGAGCTTGAGGAGGGCCAGGTTGCCTCGATCGTGCACTTCGTCGCGTCGAGCGTACCGAACCTTGCGATCGGCGACGTGACGGTCGTCGACCAGATGGGACGCCTTCTGAGTTCGGGTGACGACGCGTGGAATGATGCGCTGACGGCGAAGCAATTCCAGATCGCGGAGCGCCTGGAGCAAAACTACAAGCGAAGAATCGAGACGCTCCTTACACCGCTGCTGGGACCGGGCCGGGTACGCGCGGAAGTTGCCGCGGACATGGACTTCACCTTCAGCGAGGAGATGCGAGAGAGCTTCGACCCGAACGGAGCCATGGTCAGCGAGTACGTCTCGGAGAACCAGCGCAGCGGAGGCTCAGCCGTTGCCGGTGGTATACCCGGTGCGCTGACCAACCAGCCGCCGCAGGCAGTCGATAGCGCCACAGCAACCGCAACCGCAACCGCGGACGCGGATCAAGCGGACCAGGCTCCGCAGCCCATGGACACCTCGTCGAGCAGTACGCGGAATTTCGAGGTCGACCGGACCATCAGCCACACGAAGCCGCAGGCGGGACGGATAAGAAGGCTGTCCGTCGCCGTGCTCGTCAACGACGCGCCCACCGAGCGTGCCGAGGGTGCCGCGGCCAGTACGCTCAGCGCCGAGGACATCGACAGGGTAACGACACTGGTCAAGGAGGCGGTCGGGTTCGATGCCGAGCGCGGCGACACGGTGTCGGTGGTCCACGCGGCCTTCAAGGACGTACCCGAGGCGGAACCAGCCGTAGCACCGCCATTCTGGAAGCAGCCCACATTCTTCGAGATATTGAAAATCACGCTCGGCGCCGGTCTCGTGCTGGCGCTCGCATTCGGCGTCGTCCGTCCGATGCTCAGGTCGTTGCTGGCCGCGAACGGCAGTCCGTCGAGAAGCGTCATTAGCGGCTTCGGTGCCGCGAGTGCCGCGCATGCACAGGCGGTTGCACCGGTACTGCCGACACCGAGTTTCGACGAAAAGGTGGCGGCCGCGAAGAATATTTCGGGGCACGATCCGGCCAGGGTCGCGCAGGTAGTCAAACAGTGGGTCGGTGCGCCGCCGGATGCGTAGCAGACGATGACCGAGAAAGCGATTGACACGGACGGTGCGACGCGCGCCGCGCTGTTGCTGATGACCCTCGGCGAAACCGAGGCAGCCGAAGTCCTGCGATACATGAACGCCGCCGAGGTCCAGCGGGTCGGCGCCGCCATGGCGTCCCTCAAGGATGTGTCGAAGGACGAAGCGTCGAACGTGCTCGACGGGTTCATCACGGAGTTCGAGCAGAAGACGTCGTTCGGTATCGCGGCGGAGGACTACATACGCAAGGTCCTGACGAACGCGTTCAGCGAGTCCAAGGCGGAGTCGTTGATCCAGCGCATGCTGATCGACGAGGACGCCAGGGGATTCGAGTCCCTGCAGTGGATGACACAGGATCAGATCGAGGAGATCATCGACGGCGAGCATCCGCAAATCGTCGCGATCATCGTGTCTTATCTCGAACCGGAGCGTGCCGCGGCCATAGTCGCCGCCATTCCGGACGAGAAACGCTCGGAAGTCGTCAAGCGCATAGCTCAGCTTACCGACGTTCAGCAAACGGCGCTCGCCGAGATCGAGGAGCTGATTGCCAGCAAGTCCAGCGGAGTCAGCAAAAACAGCGCGAAAAAGGTCGGCGGCACACGGGTAGCCGCGGCGATCGTGAACGCGCTCGGAACCGATACGGCCGACGAAGTCCTCGAAAAGATAAAGCAGGACGACGACGGCCTGGCAAAAGAGATCGAAGAGCAGATGTTCGTCTTCGAGTCCTTGCTCAACGTCGACGACCGCGGAATCCAGGCCCTGTTGCGCGAGATCTCCAACGACCTGTTGGTCGTCGCGCTCAAAGGTGCGCTTCCAGAGATGCAGACGAAGATCGTCTCGAACATGTCGAAACGCGCCGCCACGCTGCTCACCGAGGACATCGAGGCGCGAGGCCCCACGCGACTCAGCGAAGTCGAGCAGGCACAAAAAGAGATTCTCGAGGTGGCCAGGCGACTGGCTGATTCCGGCGACCTGGACCTCGGCCAGGGTGGTGAGGAATATGTCTGATCCCGTTGTCGACAAGGACACGAATCGCTGGCGGGCACCGGCCATTGACGGGGGAGACGGTCGGGGCTTTCTGACGGCGAGCCGCCTGCAGGAACTCCAGCGCGAAGCACACGAGGAAGCGTGGCAGGAAGGCTACGCCAAGGGTCTCGAAGCCGGGAGTGAGTCGATCCGCTTACGGACTGAACGATTCGACGAGTTGCTGTCTGCCCTCGAGAAACCGTTCGAGGAGCTCGAGGAGAGTGTCGAAACGCAATTGGTGGACCTTGCCGTCACGATCGCACGGCAACTGTTTCGTCGGGAAATACACATCGACCCTACTCACGTCGTCGGGGTCGTTCGGGAGGTCGTGCCGATGTTGCCCGTTGCCAGCCGTGACATTGTCGTGCACCTGCACCCGGAAGATGCGGAAGTCGTAAGACAGTGTTTCGCGGATGCCGGCGACAGTCTGGCGTGGACAATCAAGGAGGACCCGCTGATCGCCCGCGGCGGCTGCCTGGTGAGCAGCGACCACTCGAACATCGATGCCTCGGCCGAGACGCGCTTTCAGGCGATCGTCGATGCGATTGTCGGCGACGAGAGGACCACGTGAGTTCATTCGAGGAAAAACTGCCGGGGCCGGATCCCGACCGTTCAGAGGAACGCAGCACACGTCTCGCCCGGCATGTCGAACGAGCGCGCGAGTCACGGCCCGAACTCGTCGTCGAAGGTACTCTGCGACGCACCGTCGGGCTGACAATGGAGGCGAAAGGCTGCGTTGCCCCGGTCGGCGGGCGCTGTGACGTCGTCGCCCAGGACGGCAGGCGCATACACACCGAGGTCGTCGGATTCGGTGGCGACAATCTGTTTCTCATGCCTGCAGGTGACATGCGAGGAATCGTGCCCAACGCGCGAGTCATTCCGGTCGGCGGCGTCCAGGAGGTCCGCGTTGGTGCCGAGTTGCTCGGTCGAGTACTCAACGGCAAGGGCGTTCCTATCGACGATGGCCCACCGCTGGCCTCTGCAGAGCGCGTTCCGTTGTTCGGATCCATGATCAATCCTCTCGACCGCCAGCCGATCTCCGAACACCTGAACGTCGGCGTACGGTCGATCAATGCCATTCTTCCGGTCGGCCGGGGACAGCGCATGGGGCTGTTCGCAGGCAGCGGCGTCGGCAAGAGTCAGCTGCTTGGAATGATGACCCGGTTCACCAGCGCCGATGTCATCGTTGTCGGGCTCATCGGTGAGCGCGGCCGCGAAGTCAAGGAGTTCCTCGACACTGCGCTGGGCACGGAAGGCAGGCGCCGGTCTGTGGTCGTTGCGACGCCGGCCGATGACACGCCGCTGATGCGTATGCACGGTGCATGGCTCGCATCCGCGATCGCCGAGTACTTTCGTGACGACGGAAAACACGTCCTGCTGTTGATGGACTCGCTGACGCGATTCGCGCAGGCGCAACGCGAGATCGGGCTTGCGATTGGGGAACCTCCGGCGACGAAGGGTTATCCGCCGTCGGTTTTTGCCCGCCTGCCGCAGCTGGTCGAGCGGGCTGGCAATGGTCCCGAAGGCGGCGGCTCGATCACGGCCTTTTACACGGTACTGGCCGAGGGCGACGACCAGCAGGACCCGATCGTCGATGCATCGCGCGCGATCCTGGATGGCCACGTGGTGCTGTCCCGTGAGCTTGCCGAATCGGCCGTGTATCCCGCTGTCGACATCGAGGCGTCGGTGAGTCGCACGGTCCAGGTTGTGGCCAGCAAGGAGCAACGCGATCTCGCCGCGCGCTTTCGGCAGATTTACGCCAACTACCAGCGTAACCGCGACCTGATCGCGGTCGGAGCGTACCGAAGCGGCAGTGACGCGCGCGTCGATGAAGCAGTCCGTCTGTGGCCCGAGATGCTCGAGTTCCTGCGTCAGCCGCTGGACGTCCCGGTCAGTTTCGGTGCCAGTGTGGACGCACTGCAAATGCTGCTGGCGGAGCCACGGGCTGACGGTTCGGGCGATAGCGAAGGTGACTCCTGATGAGCAGGGCAAAACGCCTGGACATCATCCGCTCGGTCGCCATGTCCGAGGAAGTGGAGGAACGGAAGACCATGGCGACGTCGGAACAACAGTACGAGGTCGCTGCGGAGCGCCTCGACGAGCTCAAGAGCTTCCGCAGTCACTACGCGACCAGCAAGCGCCCTTCCTGCGGGTCGAGCGCATTGCAATGGCAGGACTTCCACAACTTTCTGAGCCGTCTCGACAAGGCGGTGAGCGAACAGGAGAAGATTGTTGACGAGGGTCGCGTACAACGCGAGGCACATCGCAATCGCTGGCTCGTGAAACGCCGCCGGCTGGAATCACTGTCCCGGGCGATTGACCGCTTCACGAGTGAGGAGCGGGACTCCGAGGAGCGGCGCCAGCAGAGGCAGCTGGACGCGATCTCGACGCGGAGGTCCACCCACTGACGTCTGGCACGGAAATTGCTACTTATCCCGTAGGCCCGCGTGGCCGTAGCATAGGGATACGTCGTGGAGCTGAAACTCAACAGTATTTTCGCCGGACTCATCGGGGAGAGCGCGGAGCTGCCGGGGCGCGCGCATTCGCTTGCAGATCGCGCGAGCGTTGAACCCGAGGGCTTCCTGCAGGCGTTGCGCGGCACGCCGCTGGCCATTTCGAGCCCGGTTGACATGCCGGAAATACCAGCCGGCAATCCGTTGCCGGATCCGGGCACGGAGTTGCCGGCGGAGTGGTCCGCACCGACGCCACCGATACCGATTCCCGTGCCGATTGAAGGCAAGCTCAAGACCGCTCGCATGGCCGCCTCCGCCGAGTTGCCGGTTGAGCGACCGGGTGAACTGACCGTCGAACCACCGCCAGCGACCGACGTGACGCAACCGCCGGTCGCGATGGCACGGCAAGCATCACCGACCGGCCGGCTGAACGAGGTGCGTGCCACCTCGCTGCCTGACACGCAAATGCCGGTGGCGCTGCCGAAGCCCACGCCGACGGCACAGCCGGAAGCGGGTACGCCGACGGGGCCGCAGCCCGTCGTGACGGCGCGGGTCGCGGCGGAGCAGATAGCGCGGTCGCCGATTCCCGAAACACCGGCCGCGGCTGCGCCCGCGGGCGTCGAACCGGGGCCGCGTCATGAGCGCGCCCGATCGGGCGACGGGCCTGCGGCACGTCCCGATGTCGCTCGCGTTTTGTTACGCGACCCGGCGGTAACCGGCCTGGAGGCGCCGCGGGATACGGCTGAACGCACCCCGCCGGCGATGGATGGGGGAGCCTTACGCACGGCCGTAGCCACGCGGTCCGTTCATGAGACGGCTCACACGGTCACTGACGGCAGCCGTCCGGCGGTCACCGTCGTCGGGGAGCCCGGATCGGCGACGTCGAGCGCGGAGCTACCGTCAGATATCGTGGCGGACGCCAACTTGAGGGGTCCCGGTCGGGTCGAGACACCGGATGACGGTCGTCGCGACCTGATTCAGGCAGCAACACAGGCGTCGTCCAGGGTGTCCGTCGAGACACTCGCCCCGGTCGAGCGAATAGCCGTTCCAGCGAGCGGCGTCTGGACACCCGCGCCGGCTCCGTTGCAACAGGCGAATCCGGCCACGCCGGTAGGCATCGCGAATGGCCCGGCATTCGACGTCGACACGCCGGTAACGTCCCGCGAATGGGGTGACGCGCTCGGAGCCCGGATCGCCATGCTGGCGAGCCGCAACATCGGTTCCGCCGAACTCAGACTGAGCCCGGCCGACCTCGGCCCGTTGCAGGTACAGATCTCGGTCGAGGACAACGTTGCCCGGGTCGTATTCCACTCCGCGCACCCGGTAACCCGGGAGCAACTCGAGATGGCGATTCCGCGCCTGCGGGAAATGATGACGGAACAGGGCATGACGCTCGCGGACGCGGGCGTTTCCGATCGCTCCGACAAGCATGGCAACGGTAGCGCCGGCCTGCAGGCCGAGACGCGCGACAGCGAGCGGCAAGCCGGCGACGAGTCGGCCGATAGGGTGGCTTCATCATCCGCGAGCCGGCCTGCGCTCACAACGGACCTCGTCAATACCTACGCCTGATCGCGGCCGCAGCGCGTGACGGGATTGCGACGGCAGGCCGCCGACGGTGCCGGGAAACCGTCACCGAGTCGTCCTCTTCAGGCGACCTAAATCATAACTGTCTGTTTTTTCGATTAAAAACTCTCTGGCCAATAGTGGCACGTTGATTGCATACGGTATTGGCAGGCAATCAACGGAGCGCATCATGTCGGAAGACACCCAAGACGAACAGGCCGAAGATGTAGAGGAGAAGGCCGGCAGCAAGAAGAAGCTCATCATCGTTCTGGTGAGTGTCCTGCTCGTCGTGTGCGGTGCGGGAGGATACTTCGCATTCGTTGCGATGAGCGACGAGGCCGCAACTGCCGAGGACGCCGTCGCGGACGCGGACGCGGAATCGGTCGGTGACGAACCCGCGCTGTTCGCACCCCTGCATCCGCCGCTCGTCATCAACCTGAAAGACGCGCTGGGGCAGCCCCACTTCCTGCAGATCACGCTCGAAATCATGGCTCGCGACCAGGCTGTCGTCGACGAAGTGAAGAACCATGCGGCGGTGATCCGTAATGCGCTGATTCTCATGTACGGCACACTCGATTTCGACGAAGTGCAAACCCGCGCGGGCAAGGAGCGGATGCTGGCCGATGCGCTCGCCGAGATCCAGGACATCATACAGACAGAGACGGGCAAGACCGGCGTCGAGGCCGTCTACTTCACGAGCCTGATTGTGCAGTAGGTGAACATGAGCGACGAAACTGAACAAGCGGACGAGCCCGTGGCTGAACAAGTGGACGAGCCGACCGCCGACGACAAATCGGAGCAGGTTCCCGAGGCCGAGGACAAGCTTCTGTCCGAAGATGAAGTAGGCGCGCTGCTCGACGGAATGGAGTCCGGACAGGTCGAGATCTGTTCGGCACAGGGCCCGAAATATGCGGTCGTGTCGAAGTTCAACGTACCGCAGCGCTCGCGATTGCAGAGCAAGCGGCTGCCGAATCTCGACAAGATACTGGAGCGGTTCGCGGAACGGCTGCGTGTGCATACCGCACAGACGCTCAAGCGCGCCGTCAACATTAGCCACCGCGAAGCTGCCGAGATGCAATTCGAAGCGGTCCGGGAGTGCCGGATCGAGCCGATTTTTGCCGTCGAGTTCTCGGCCGCGCCGTTGCAAGGTCGCGGCGCGCTCTTGATCGAGCCTGAACTGATCGGACACATACTCGAGGGATACTTCGGCGGCGTCGCCGGCGCATCCGTGATCGGGAAGACGTCAGGTTTCACCTACGGCGAGCAAAGAGTCGCCAGCAATTTCGCGAATGTCGCACTGGGCATCCTGAGCGACCTGTGGCAGTCGCTGGGCGAAATAAGCCCGCAAATCACAAAGCTCGAGAGCAGCGCGCATCTACTCGATATCGCGGATGATGCGGCGAAGGTTGTCCTCAGCGGATTCGACTTTTCGTTTCCCGAACTGGATACCGCGTGCCACCTGATCCTGCCGTGCGACATGCTGGCGGCGCAAATGCCTTACTTCAGGGGCAACGACCGCGACGAAGACGCACAGAGGGACAGGTATTGGGGCGAGACGATTCGTGCCGGCCTGCACGACATCGCAATTGGTCTTTCGGCAACCGTCGGAGACACGACGATGTCACTGGGCGAGCTGATCTGTTTGAAGCCCGGCGACGTCGTGACGATCGACAATCCCCAAAACGCCATCATCCGGGCGCAAGGGGTTCCACTCGTACAGGCACGGTTTGGCGTGCACGCGGGCAAGAACGCCGTCGAGGCTGTTGCCTGGCTTGAAGACGGACAGTAACGGCAGAGGACATGGTTCATGGCTGAAGACAACGACACGCAGGAAGAACGCGCGGATGAGACGCAGGAGGACAGTTACGCCCCGGACGACCTGGCGCCGCAGCAATCGGCAGGTGCGGAGGCCCAGGCCGACGTGAACCTCGATCTCGTACTCGAAGTACCCGTCACGGTTTCCCTGCAGGTCGGCCAGACGGAGATTCCCATTCGCGAGCTCGTCGGACTGGCGGAAGGTTCCGTCGTCGCCCTCGAGCGCGACTGCACGGAACCGATGGACGTCATGGTCAACGGCAAGCTGATCGCGCACGGCGAAATCGTCCTCGTCGACGAGAGCTACGGCGTACGGCTTACGGATGTCGTCAGCCCGGCGGAGCGAATTCTCAACGTGAGCCAGTCTGCGTAGAGAAGCCACCATGGACGAAGCTACGTTGATATCCGCAGGCAGTGTTACCGAAGTCGTCATGAGCCTTCTGCTCATCGTGGCGTCTGTCGTCGCCATCGGTTGGTTGTTCTCGCGAATGCAGGGCATGCGGGGACCGCGCGGTCAGATCGTAAAGATGGTCGCCAGTCAGCCGCTCGGCTCGAAAGAACGCCTGGTACTTGTGACCATCGCCGACAAACGCCTGCTACTCGGGGTCACGGCCACCCAGATTCAGACCCTGCTGGTTCTTGACGGGTCGGATACCGAGCTGTCATCTGAGGAGACCCCGGCGGCCGACAGTTTCAGAGCGCGTTTGCGACAGGCTCTCGGCGGGATGCCGCAATGACGCGGATCATTGCATCAATCGCCGCACTGATGCTGCCGGAGCTCGTGCTCGCCCAGGGCGGGCCGTCGGTGCTGGGTACGGCGGCGGATGCCGTGCAGGGCCAGTCGTACACGCTCAGTATCCAGATCCTGGTGCTGATGACGCTGTTGACGTTGCTGCCGGCGCTGCTGCTGTCAACCACGGCCTTCATTCGTATCATCATCGTGTTGTCGATACTGCGACAGGCGCTCGGAACTGCCCAGACGCCGCCAAACCAGGTGCTTCTTGGTGTGGCGTTGTTGCTCACCTACTTTGTCATGTCCCCCGTGTTCGAGGCGGTCCACGTCGATGCCGTGGAGCCCTACACGGCCGGAGAGATTTCGGTCGCGGCGGCCTTCGACGCAGGTATCCAGCCGCTGCGCACGTTCATGATCGAACAGACGCGCAGCAGCGACTTCGCGCTGTTCCTTGATATCTCACGGCGCAGCGATATCGACTCCGTCGACGAGGCGCCGATGGCGTTGATCATACCGAGCTTCATCGTCAGTGAGCTGAAGACGGCATTCCAGATCGGGTTCCTGATGTTCATTCCGTTTCTCGTCATCGATCTCGTCGTTTCGAGCGTGCTGATGTCCATGGGAATGATGATGCTGTCGCCCATGCTCATATCGCTGCCTTTCAAAATCATGTTGTTCGTACTCGTCGACGGCTGGGCCCTGCTGCTTGGCACGCTGGCCGGCAGTTTCTACTGACAGGACATACCGAATTATGACACCCGAAACCGTTACATCGATTGGTCAGCAGGCGCTCTGGGTAACAATGATGATTGCGGCCCCTCTGCTCCTGTCGGCTCTCGCCATCGGCCTGCTGGTCGGCATGTTCCAGGCCGCGACGCAGATCAACGAGATGACATTGAGCTTCATTCCGAAACTCCTTGTGCTGGTGGCTGCGCTGATCATGGCCGGTCCCTGGATGCTGGGCGTCCTGGTGACGTTCACTCAACAACTGTTTCAACAAATTCCGTCGCTGATCGCATAGAAGCGGGAGGTATTTAGCTATGGGGCACAGTAATGACGATTTCCCTGCCGACGATCCTGGATCTGCTTGGCCAATATGCATGGCCTTTCATCCGGATTGGCGCTTTGCTGATGGTGATGCCGGTAATCGGCGGTTCATTCGCGCCGGCTCGGGTGCGCCTGCTGCTTGCGATCACGGTTACGGCCGTGGTTGCGCCGACGCTCGGGCCGATGCCGGCCGTCGACATGCTGAGCCTGACCGGTGCGATCACGGTCGCCCGGGAGCTCTTGATCGGCGTGGTGATGGGATTCGCCGTGCAACTCGTGTTCGATGCCATTGCACTGGGTGGACAGGTGATCGCGATGAGCATGGGCCTCGGTTTTGCGGTGTTTGTGGACCGGCAGCGTGGCGTGAACATACCCGTTCTCGGCCAGCTCTTCATGATGCTGGGGATGTTGCTGTTCCTGATGCAAGACGGACACCTGGCGATGATACGACTGCTGGCCGACAGCTTCTATCTTTTGCCGGTTGGCGAGTCGGGGTTGTCCAGGGACGCGATAGCAGAGGCGCTCAAATGGACGGGCCAGGTGTTCGTGGTCGCGATGAAAATCGCACTTCCGGCAGTCACGGCGTTGCTCATCGTCAATCTGTCGTTCGGCGTAATGAGCCGCGCTGCACCGACCCTGAATCTGTTCGCCGTGGGGTTTCCGGTGGCAATGTTGTGTGGATTCGTAGTGATCTTTCTCAACATGGGGAACCTTACCGAGAACGTCAGCCTGTTCCTGGACGTGGTGTACGGGCTGTTGCCGAGGCTGCTGGAGACATAGTCGTCAAGACCCATGGCTGAAGATACTCAACAACAGGATCGCACCGAAGAGCCGACCCCGAAGCGACGCCAGGACGCAAGGGACAAGGGCGACGTTCCGCGGTCACGGGAACTGACGATGACGTCGGTCATGCTGACCGGTACGGCCGCGCTGATGCTGCTTGCTGAACCGATGGGCCACAGTCTGATGCTCAACATGAGCGACTCGCTTTCGATCGACCGTGCCCGCGTCTTTGACGACGCCTACCCGGCCCGGGCATTCGCGGAGTCGATCGTTCACATACTCCTGAGCCTGCTGCCTTTCGGACTGCTGACGATCCTGGCGGCGTTCGCGGGGTCTGCGCTCATCGGCGGCTGGTCGTTCAGCCTGAAGGCCGTCGCGTTCAAGTCCGAGCGCCTGAGCCCGCTCAAGGGCATGAAACGTATCTTCAGCGCGAACGGCCTCAACGAGCTCGTCAAGGCGATTGCAAAATTTGTTCTCGTAGCCGCGGCCGCCATCACCTGGCTGTGGCATTGCACCGACGATTTGCTATTGCTCGGACAGCAACCGATTCGGCCCGCGATCTCGAGCGCGCTGAGGATCAGCGGCCATTCGTTTCTCATCGTCAGCACGACGTTGATCCTGATTGCGATGGTCGACGTTCCGTTTCAGCTCTGGAACTACAACAAGAAGCTCAGAATGACGAGGCGCGAAGTGCGCGACGAGTTCAAGGACACGGAAGGGCGGCCGGAGGTCAAGGCAAAGATCCGCGGACTGCAGCAGCAGGCGGCCCAACGCCGCATGATGGAAGACGTTCCGCACGCAGACGTCGTCGTTACCAACCCGACGCATTTCGCGGTCGCGCTCAAGTACACGGAATCCTCGATGCGGGCGCCGAGGGTCGTGGCCAAGGGCAAGAATCTCATTGCAGCACGGATTCGTGAGGTCGCGGAACAAGCCGACGTGCCCCTGTATAGCGCGCCGCCCCTGGCACGTGCCCTGTACGCAAGTACGAAGCTTGGCCAGGAAATTCCGGCGGGCCTGTACACGGCAGTCGCGCAGGTACTGGCTTACATATTTCGCGTGCGCGAATCGTTGCGTGGCGGAGCCGACGTCCCGAAGCCGGTTCTGCCGGACATCGACGAGACACGGTACACCTGAACTGAAGGAATGAGTTGAGATGGCGAACGCGGTCACCAGTCAGGCAATAGGCACGCTCGGGCGAGGACTGAGCGTGCCGCTGCTGTTGCTCGTCATGCTGGCGATGATGATGGTGCCCTTGCCGCCGCTGGCACTGGACATGCTGTTCACTTTCAATATCGCGTTATCGGTTGCGATTCTCCTGACCACGATCTACGTGTCCCGGCCGCTCGAGTTTTCGGTGTTTCCAAGCATCCTGTTGGTAGTAACGCTATTGCGGCTTGCGCTCAATATCGCCTCGACGCGCGTCGTGCTGCTAAACGGCCACACCGGAACCTCGGCTGCCGGTAAGGTGATCGAGGCGTTCGGTGAGTTCGTCATCGGCGGCAACTACGCCGTCGGATTCGTGATCTTCTGCATCCTCGTAATCATTAATTTCGTCGTCGTGACGAAAGGCGCTGGCCGGGTCTCGGAGGTGACTGCGCGATTCACACTCGATGCCATGCCGGGCAAGCAGATGGCAATCGACGCGGATCTCAACGCCGGCATCATCTCCGACGAATTGGCGAAGCAACGCCGCGCGGAAATACGCGAGGAAGCGGACTTCTACGGCTCGATGGACGGAGCCAGCAAGTTCGTTCGAGGAGATGCCGTCGCGTCGATCCTGATCCTGTTCATAAACATCGTTGGCGGTCTCATCATCGGCATGGCCCAGCACGATCTGTCGGTCGATGCAGCCGTCCACAACTACACGCTGCTGACGATCGGCGACGGGCTCGTGGCGCAGATTCCGTCGTTGTTGCTGTCGACGGCGGTCGCGATCATCGTGACCAGGGTCTCTGGCTCGGCCGATATGAGCAACCAGGTGCTGACTCAGCTGTTCAACGATCCGCGCACACTCGGCATTACGGCCGGTGTGATGCTCGTTCTCGGTCTGATCCCCGGCATGCCGAATCTCGCGTTCCTGCTGCTCGCGGCTGTTTGCGGCTTCACGGCCTACCGACAAACCGGCGCTACGAAGGAGGTGGAGTCGCCGCCGGCAGAACCGGAGTCCGGCGCGGATACACCGCTGGAGCTCGGCTGGCACGATGTCGAGCCACTCGACCAGATCGGCCTCGAGGTCGGGTACCGGCTCATTCCGCTCGTGGACAGGCAACGGGCTGGGCCATTGGTGGCTCGAATCAAGGGCGTGCGCAAGAAGCTCAGTGAGCAGTTGGGTTTCCTGATTCCCGCCGTTCACATTCGCGACAACCTCGATCTCCCGCCGAACAATTACCGGATTTCGATCATGGGCGTTCCGATCGGCGAGTTCGAGATACACGTCGACAAGGAACTGGCCATCAATCCGGGAGAAGTCTTCGGCACCGTAAACGGTATCGAGACCAAGGACCCTGCCTATGGCATGCAAGCGTACTGGATCGACCAGTCCCAGCAGAACGAAGCGAAGATGCTCGGGTATACGGTCGTCGATCCGGCAACGGTGATCGCGACCCACCTGAGCCAGCTCGTCCAGGACAATGCTCACGAACTCCTGGGCCACGAAGAGACCCAGAACCTCCTCGACAGGCTTTCGGCCACCGCGCCCAAGCTGGTCGAAGAGTTGACGCCGAAAACGCTGCCGATGAGCGTTATCACGCGTGCTCTGCAGAACCTGTTGGAGGAGCACGTGCCCGTTCGCAACATTCGTCGAATAGCCGAAACTCTGGCGGAACACGGTGTCAGGAGCCAGGATCCTGACGTCCTGTCAGCGGCAGTGCGCGTGCGTCTCGGCCGTTCGATCGTCCAGAACCTGGCCGGCATGCGGCCCGAGCTGCATGTTCTGACCCTGGATCCCGATCTGGAGCGAATCCTGACCGAGTCCAGTAGCGACGGCGCCAGTCTCGGCATCGAGCCCGGCATCATCGAGCGACTGCAGGAATCCCTGAAAGACCAGGCCATGCGCCACGAGCTGACCGGCGATCCGGCGTTGCTGCTCGTACCGCCGCCCGTGAGGCCGTGGCTTGCGAAGATCTTGAAGAACATCAGGAACCTGACGGTCCTGGCTTACAACGAAGTACCGGACGACAAATCCATACAAATGGTAGCGACGGTTGGTTGAGACTGAGCGAGATAGTTCTGAGGAAGGCAAAGTGAAGATCAAGCGATTTGTTGACAGCAACATGCGCCGCGTGCTGCGCCAGGTGCGCGACGACCAGGGGCCCGACGCCGTGATTCTATCCAATCGCCGCGTCGCCGAGGGCATCGAGGTTGTCGCGGCGATCGACTACGACCAGGCACTAATGCAGCAAGCTTTGCAGGTGCCGCCGGTCGAGGATCGCGATGAATCGCAGCGCAACGAGGAAGCGGCAGCAGGCGTTCACGTAGTCGCGGCAGACCTTAAACCCGTCGATGTCGAAAACGATACGGACGACGACCGCCTCGTTTCACTGGATGCGTTGCGCTCGGAGATCAGCGACATGCGGGGCATGATCGAAACGCAGCTGTCCAGTCTCAACTGGGAGCGTCAGGCGCAGAAGAACCCCGCCCGGGCCCAGGTGCTAAGGAACCTGACCAGGATTGGTATCGCCCCCGACGTCTGCAACCTGATCACGGATCGGCTGGGTCCTATCAGTGAGCCCAGGCAGCTTTGGCGCAAACCGCTCCATGCACTTGCAGAAGCGCTGCCGGTTGCCGGTTCGCGTTTGCTTCGAGAGGGTGGCATCGCCGCACTGATCGGTCCGACCGGCGTCGGCAAGACCACGACGATTGCCAAAATCGCGACGCGTTTTGCCATGCAACACGGGACGGGGAACATTGCGCTGGTGTCGGCCGACGCGCATCGTATCGGCGCACAGGAGCAGTTGGCAACGTACGCGGGAATCCTGGGTGTCAAGGTTCACCTTGCGGAAGATCCCGGGACGCTGGAGCGGACGCTGCGCTCGCTTCGGGACAAGAAACTCGTACTGGTCGATACCGAAGGATGCAGTCAGCGCGACCGTCAGATGACCGATCGCCTGGCGGCCTATGGCAACAACGCGGAGCGAGTCCACTATTATCTGACCCTGGCCGCGACTTGCCAGGAGGCCGGGCTCGACGAGACCATCCGGGTGTTCAGCAACGTGCCGCTCGCCGGGGCGATCGTCACCAAGGTCGACGAGGCGGCGCAACTGGGATGCGTGATCAGCACACTGATCAGGCACGATCTCAACGCAGTGTTCTTCTGCGACGGCCAGCGCGTTCCCGACGATCTGCACTACGCCGAGAAGAAGCGCCTTTGGCTCATCAATCAGGCGATCGAGTGCATGCGCTCCAGCGCCGTCAACGTCGATGACCAGACAATGATCAGCCGCTTTGGCTATGCGGGAGCTCTCAATGCGTAACTCGAGCCAGGCATCACAGATCGAAGCAGCTTTGGCCCGCAGTCATACGCAGGTCATTGCCGTCACCGGCGGCAAGGGTGGCGTCGGCAAGACGAGTGTGGCGGCCAATCTCTCCGTCGCGCTTGCCGCGAAAGGACGGGACGTCATGCTGCTTGATGCCGACCTCGGCCTTGCCAACGTCGACGTAATGCTCGGCTTGCAGCCTGCCTACAATCTTTCTCACGTCGTGACCGGACAGGTCGACGTCGACAGTATCAGTGTCGACGGGCCTTGCGGAATCCGGGTGGTTCCGGCGACTTCCGGCGACGTCGAGATGATCGACCTTCCGGCAACGTCGCAGGCGGCCATCGTAAGAGCTTTCACCGACCTGGCCGTACCGCCAGATACGCTCGTCATCGACACCGCGGCGGGTATCGGTGAGAGCGTCGCACGCTTCACGCAGGCGGCCCAGTATGCGTTGCTTGTCGTCTGCGACGAACCGGCGTCTCTAACGGACGCCTATGCCTTGGTCAAGGTATTCAGCCGCGAGTATGGAATATCCCACTTCCACATCATCACGAATATGACACGGAACGCCGCGCACGGGCGCAAGCTCTTTACGAAGCTGAGCAGGGTAGCGGATCAGTATCTGGACGTCGTACTGCGACACGCAGGCAATATTCCCAGCGACAGCGATCTCGTACGCGCGGTTCAAGAGCAACGCGCCGTCGCCGAAGCTTATCCCCGTAGCTGGTCGGCGCAGGCGTTCCGCGATCTGGCCGGCACTGTTGCGGCTCTGGGCCCCCGGCCCGAGTCGAGGGGAGGTATCGAATTTTTCCTGGAAAGGGCGCTTATGAAGAGTCCGAAGACGGCGGGAGACAGCGCGTGATGAGCTACCAGGTCGCTGAATACACGGATAACAGCGAGCAGGAGCGCCTGGTTCGCGAGCACTGCGATCTCGTGCGCCGAATCGCCTACCATCTGATCGCCCGCCTGCCTGAAAAAACCGAAGTGGACGATCTCATCCAATCCGGAATGATCGGCTTGCTGGAGGCCGCCAGGAACTACGATCCCTCACGTGGAGCGAGTTTCTCGACGTTTGCCGGAATCAGAATACGCGGCGCAATGATCGACGAGGTCCGTCGCCATGACTGGACTCCGAGATCGGTGCACAAGAAACAGCGGCAGGTACAGCAGGCCATCGCCGAGGTCGAGGCACAAACCGGTCAGCCGGCGACGGGGCGACAGGTGGCGGACCTCCTCGGGATCTCCCTGGACGAGTACTACAAGGTCCTGCGGGACTCGGCGATCAGCAGGTTGTTCAGTCTCGATGAGGCGACCGACGAAACGACGAGGCAGCGCCGCGTCCTCGACAACAAGGCACCGACACCCGATGCCGAGCTTCGACAGGACCAGTTCCGCAAGGACCTCGCAAACGCGATCAGCCAGTTGCCGGAGCGCGAAAAGATGGTCTTGTCGCTCTATTACGAGCAGGAACTGAACCTCAAGGAGATCGGCGCCGTGCTTGAGGTCAGTGAATCCCGAGTGTGTCAGATACATGGACAAGCGCTGGCACGTCTTCGCTCAAGGATGACCAGCTAGTGTCCTGTCCGAATCAACCGGACAGGACACGATTCGTCAGGAGCATGATATGTCAGACGCAATTGGTCGCACGCCCGGCGTAAAGCCGTCTTATCCCGTAAAGCCTGCACGGCCCGTCCGGAAGGACGAAGAGCGCAATCGGCGCAGCAACAATCCGGAGCGTCCACACGAATCCGATGATGATGATACGACCGGCACATCGTCGGATGAACACACGAACCGGATAGACGAGTACATATGATGACCATTCTCTCAAACTACTCCCATTACCTCCTGCTTGCTGTCAATGCGATAACGCTGTGCGCGGCTGCTATCGCTATCGCTCGTTTCGAGCGACGGATCCGCGCCAACCAGGAATTCTGGAACAGCCCGACCGGATCGGTCCTGCTGGAGGTTGACGATGCCGTCGAACCGCGCCCCGCCGCCAATAGCGAGGCGGTACTATCCGGGTTTCTCGAACGCCGGCTGGCGATCATGCATCAGCGCTTGAACGAGGTTGACATGAAGCTCGAGGAGATCGTGCCCACACAACCGGCGGGGACGCCTTTCTCCCACGCCGCTCGAATGGCGAGAAACGGTGCCACCGTCGACGATCTCGTGAGGACCTGTGGACTGAGTGCACAGGAGGCCAGGCTGGTGCGGAAACTGCACTCGTCCAAGCAGAGCGTTACGTCGATTGCTCAGCGAACGTGATCGCAAGGATCGCTTCTAGGGAAGCTGTTCTTCCTCGTCGAGTTGACGGCGGCGCAGCCGCAGTGTCTGGGACTGCCGCGTAAAGAGATGTTGAATCAGGTTCTCGCGCTCGGCCGGGCTCATGCCCTCGAACGTGACGGCGCAGGAGTGCGTGTAAGGAGCGAAATCGTCGTTCGTCGATGGTCCCGAACGCACCACGCGCGCAAAAGTCTCGAAATAGCGGTTCTCCGGCAAGACGATGAACTGCAGAACGACGCCAGCACCTTGCGGAAGCGACTCGTCCAGACCGAAGTGCATTCCCTCCGAGCTCAGCTCACAACGCTGAGAGCTTTTTTCGGCCAGGGCATTCGTCGCCGACTTGAAATCGGGCAAAGCGTATGCGATGACGTTGATCTTCTCGTTGAGAATGCGAAGCGCTTCGCTCGCGGACGATGCGTCTGCGCCGATTCGAAACATGTGTTCGTCCAGCCGGGCATCGAGATCAACGAGCAAGGATCGTGTGCGCGACGTATTGCCGTTGCCGATCCGCCAGGCCTCGATGCCCGCCTCGAACTCGGAGTCTTCGAGGCCGGTACAGCTCAGAAGGACTGTCTCGACGATTCGGAAGGACCGGCGCCGGTCGTCTTCTCTGGTCATAGCTCACTCCCGTCAGTCGAAATCCTCGGCGTGGCGTCGACGCTTATCGTGTCTTCTGTATCTCCCGAAAGCCCACGCGTAATGCTTATATCCACACGTCGGTTTCGGGCCCGGTTCTCGTCGCTGTCGTTGTCGGCGAGCGGACGGGTTTCCGCATGACCGACGACCAGGAATCGCAGAGGGTCCAGCGGTGCCGCGAACAGCAGTTCGTGCGCGACGGAGACCGCACGCGACGTGGACAGCTCCCAATTCGACCGAAATCTCGAAGTAGAAATCGGGAGGTTGTCTGTGTGGCCCGACACGGTGACCACTCCATTGTTGCTGTCGATCAAGCCCGCGATCTTGTGCAGAATCGGCTTGAACTCTCGGCGCAGATCGGCACTCGCAGACGCGAACGATGCCTTTTCGAGGATACGGATTATTATCCGCGCACCCTCGACCTCCACCGCGACGTCGCCGCGATTGATCTCCTCTTCGAGGGCCTTGCTGATTCGCAACGCGTGCCGCCTTGCCTCATCGACTTCCTTCGGTTCTTCGAAAAGCGCGTCCAGCGAATTTCTGTTCGAATCGATCGTGTGTTGCATGATCGTGTTGAAGGGCGTCGGTTCAGGTTTACCAGGGCTGAACTCCCTGGCGATCACGCTCGTTCCCTTGGGAATAGTCCGCGCCTCGATCTCCGCCTGTACGCCGAAGGCGTTGCGCATTGAACCCGCAAGCATCTTGAACTTTGCGATGTCCATTTCCGAGAAGGAAAGCAGGAGAACGAAAAAGCACATCAGCAGCGTCATGAGATCGGCGAACGTCATTACCCATGCAGGTACGCCGCGCTCTTCGCCTTTTGGTGCGTCATCGATACTCATTTACGCGACCCCTTCCTGTTGTCGCTTCGAGCGTGGCAGGTAGGTTTGCAGCATGCTTTCGATAACGCGTGGGTTCTGTCCGGCCTGAATGCCCAACAATGCGTCGATGACGAGCGACTTGCTGTTGTTTTCTTCGCGGCTTCTTAAGGCGAGCTTGTCCGCAATGGGCAAAGCGACCATGTTCGCCAGTATTGCACCATACAGCGTCGTCAGGAGCGCTACGGCCATGGCGGGACCGATCTGCTTGGGATCGTCCATGTTGGCAAGCATCTGTACCAGGCCAATCAGCGTGCCGATCATTCCCATTGCCGGGCCGACGTCGCCGATCGCTTTGAATATGTCCTGCCCGTCGCTGTGACGTTTCAGCGTCAGCTGCAGGTCCTTGGACAGCATTGAGCGAACGACGTCGGCCGGATGCCCATCCACGAGCAGGCCCAGACCGTTCTTCATGAATTCGTCGGGGACCTCGGCGTCCTCGAGTGCGAGCAAGCCTCCCTGCCTGGCCGTCTTCGCGAGCTCGACTGCGTTGTCGATAAGTAGTTCCGGCGCCAACGGTTTGTAGACGAAAGCCTTCACGGCAACCGACGTCGCGCTGAAGAATCTCGCGAGGCTGAATTTCATCATCGTAACCAGGAATGTGCCGCCGAATACAACGAGGAGGGACGCAGGATTGACGAAAGTGCCCGCGGAGCCGCCCAGAATGATCGAAGACAGCACGACAGCGAATGCCCCGATCAGTCCGATTAGTGTTGCTAAGTCCAAAGTGCTTGTCTCCGGCTTCCGCTGCACGCCGACATCTCTGCCCGGCAAGACAGTCTCAACGCATTCCCGTAGTCGTTATCGGCGGATTTGTGGCGGGCTTTAGTCGAATCGATGCAGAGCTCGAACTTCTCCGGCGCGTTGCGATGCGTCGGCAGGCGCGGCGTGTTGCGCCGCCAGGGGTCAGGTCTCCCCCCCGCGAATCGGTGACGGATGGTCGTCAGTAATCAGGAGTGAGGAACACCGCGCCGGCCAGAAGCAACCGTGTTCCCTGACATCGATCAGGCCGTGCGGAAACAGTCGCGCCCCGCCTCTTTTGCCTCGTACAGCGCGCCGTCGGCGCGTGCAAGAATCGATTCCACTGTCTCGTCGTCCTGGATTTCCGTGCATCCGGCAGAGCAGGAGACATCAAATTCGAGAGCTCGAACAGACTTGAGCATACGGGATATCGATGCCACGGATTCGTTCAGATCGGTGTCCGGGAGTATCACGGCGAACTCGTCGCCGCCGTATCGAGCCACCATGTCGTTCTTGCGTACAAAACACCGTGACAGGCAACCCGCGATCGCCTGCAGGACCTCGTCGCCGGCGAGATGGCCGAGAACGTCGTTGACGGACTTGAAGTTGTCGACGTCGATCATGACCACGCAGACCGGCTTGTTGAGGATGAACCTCGTGTTCACATGCCTTTTCAGCGCCGCGTCGAAAGCGCCGCGATTGCAGAGATTAGTGAGCGAGTCCAGCTGCATCTCTTCCCGCGCCGTAACGAGGTCCTCTCTGAGGGATTCGACACGCTCATTGAGCGATGAGATCTGTTTTTCGTATTGCGTTCTCTGCTCGCTGAACGCCTGTCCAACGTCTTTGACGGCATCAACGAGTGCTTGACGCACATCGTCGAGGTTGCCGCAGGATGCCGCTGATTCGATTGAAGCCAGACCGGCACTCACGCGTTGTTCGGTGAGGTCGCTTTGCGTACAAATGTTCCTGAGCCCGATGATGAAGTGTTCGACCATCCCTCGATAGTCTCCGAGCCGGGACGTGACGAACTCCTTCTCATTGCGCCGTCGTTCCACGAAGAACCTTCGTATAAGGCTCCATTCGCGCGCGTCACTCACGAGGTCGATGCCGAAGCTCGGGGCTGCGGCTCCGTTTTCGATGTGGCGGGCGATTTCAAGACACTGTGCCGGGAAGACTTCCGGATCGAAGTCCGTGTCGAGCGGGAAGGACTCTCTGCTCATCGTCTGGAATACGCAGCCCAGGGTGTCCATTGCTCCATCGGTCAAGCGCAGTTCCGTCGCCGGATTCGAGTGAACGTCGTTCAAGGCAGCGCCTCCTCCGCAAGGACCTTGTTCAATAGCGTTGCAGCTACGCTACGTTTAGCGGCAGGACGTCAGCGAACTTTAGGGAAACTGCAGAGGTTTCGTGGGAATTCCGATAGCGAAGCGCGGACCATCGGCTCTCGAGACGGGAGAACGCGTGTCAACGATCGGCGAGCGCAGCTACCTGTTGTTATTTACAGAGCAAAGACTCAACGTTCTTCGGTGAGGCTCGGAGGCATTGTACCGTCGCTCTCGCGCACGAACGCGTCGACGTCGGCGGGCATGAATCGCCGATGTCCCCCGGGCGTCTTCGCCGACTTCAGGCGTCCTTTGCTGGCCCAGTACCTGACGGTCGTCGGAGAGACCATCAACAGCTCGGCGACCTCATTCGGCGTGAGGTAAGGCTTGCCTTTCTCTGTCAAACCGCTTGCCATATCTGACTAAATAGCTCCGCGTTATTATTGTGTATCGCTGTAGCCCGCGATCTATGTTACCCACGAGCGGGTGTGGCTTGCCACCATCTGTCAGCGCAACTCGCGACTTCCGATGTGCACCACGTTAGGTGTGCTTTCGCTCCCACTAACGGTGTCCGCCTGTCGCCATAGGTCGCCGATACCGTCCTCAAAAACTTTTCCAGCTGTACGAATGCGCTGCGGCAGGTCGGCTTCCCGGATCGTCGACCCCGCGCAAGCGTCGGCGAGTCGCTCGAGCAGTGCTTCAAGTTGTCGGTCGTTGCCGGGCCACTCGTAATCGAGGAGCAAGCTGTAGGCCTCCGGAGAGTAAGACAGCTGATCACGCGCTGATTGCAGCAGGTTTGTCAGTCTTGCCCGGTCTTCCCGCAAAGGCCGTACCGTGATTCGGTTCGGCAACAGGCTGTCGAAGAGCTCGCGGCAGAACTTGCCGGAGGCAATACGCGCTTCGACGTCGAGATGCGTTGCGGCAATCACCGTGGCACCGGCTTCCTCTGCCAAACGCCGCTGCGTCTCGACAGACAGCCGCTCGACGCACCGAATGTAGAGCGTTCCTTCCCTGGCCAACAGCAAGCGTCCGGAGAAGTCGCTGGGCGCGGTATCGATCGTCCCGCATCGATGTCCGAACAGTTCGCTGTCGAGCAGAGACTGCGAGATGATTCTGCAGTCGAGCGGTACGAAGGGACCGTCGCGCCGCTCCGAACCGTCATGCATTGCTTTCGCGACTACACCCTTGTTCGTGCCCGGTTCGCCGACGATGATCGCTCCCCGATTCCCGGTCGTCATGGATTCGTACATTCCTTCGGCGCTCCGTCCGCAATCCCTGCTTCGGATTCGAACAGCGTACTGAAGCTCTTCACGCGAGAATTGTGCCCCTCAGGACTGTCTGTCAGGCGTGAGCTGAGCGCAATGAGCACCGATAGCAGGAGTGGAACCTGTCTGGTCATTGTCGTACGGGCCGGTCCGGGTCACGCAGGGGTTAGCGGCACGCGGCCGTATTTCTTGAGGGTTTGAATCTGTTGCAATGATGTCTGTCGCACCGATGATGGACTTGGATCTCAGTGTTAGAAAAAGCCTATCCAGATCAATGCGTAAGGTGAGGGCTGCGATTTTTGCCGCACTTGTCATACTCGATTAACGCGCGTCCAATTTGCGCAAGGGCGCGGGTATTGGATCGTTCTTGCTCGACCAAGTTTTAGCTGCCTGGGACCGCTGCTTGTCGATGCGATTCGCGAGGACGATGGCGCCGGGCGCGCAAGCGTAGTTTGCTTGCTAGGTGAATACAGGTCGTCTGTCGTGGCCACGCTGTGAGATAAGCAGTACAACGTTAGGAAGGAAGACGCGAGGATAGGGGGCATTCGCCAGTGCTACTGCGATCAAGTGTTAGCAGAAACTACAGCGACTGAATACAAACGAGAATGGTTCGAAACTGGACTCTCTGCCAGACAATGAACCTGACCCGTTTTCTGACCGGATGAGGGCTCGTGAAGTCTACAAGCACGCGGATTGAGCCCCGGAGCTTCCTTAACCAGTGGCAGGAGGCAATCTGCTGCGCAACATGAGTTGTCGTTGTCAGTTGTCGCTGCGCTGTGGCAGCTGATCTAACAGCTCTTGTACTCGAGCAACACGTTCGTGATCTGCTCCCAGCGCGGAGCTGAGCGCACCTGAGGCTTCATTCAGAACCGCCTCAGCTTCAGAAAACTGCCCAATCTCCAACAGCGCGCGCCCGTGATTAGTTTGAAACGCTCCGATGAGCCAGTAGCCGTCCGGTAGGGCGCTTTTCGCCTGTAGCACGGTATCTCTCGCTAGCTCTTCGGCAGCTTCGGCATGCCCGGCGTCCAATTGCAAAGACGCCAGGTTGTTGCCTGCGATAAGCGCGCTCGGGTGATCTGCGCCAAGGGTCCGAACAGCAAGCTCGTGACTCTCGCGCAAAAAGACTTCCGCTTCGGCAAGTCGACCGAGTGCCTGCAGGAGCACGCCGTTCATTACAATCGATATCCGCGTCTGCGGATGCTCATTCCCGAGTGCCTCGCGCTGAATTCGCAGCGCGCGCCTGGAGACCTGCAGCGCTTCGTCAAAGCGCTCTTGACCCCTCAGACTGTCGGCCAGCAGATTCAGGTACGCGGCCGTGTTCGGATGATCCTCACCGAGTATGCGATCAGCGCTGCTCACGACCGCGTTTAGCTCCGGCTCCGCCTCTCTCGGCCGACCGGAGTGGGTCAGCAGGTAGCCGAGGCTCGCGTGCGATAGGAGAGTATGAGGATGCGTTGCACCCAACACTTCGCGGCGCGCGGCAAGCACGGAACGCAGTAAGGGCTCCGCCGCGTCATAGTTGCCGGCGTCCACAAAGATCAACGCGAGGTCATTTTCTACCGTCAGTGTGTCTGGGTGCCTGGGCCCGAGCGCGTTCCTGTGCTGGTCGAGCGCAACACTCATCGCGGCAGCGGCTTTCCCGTAGTCGCCCAGTCCGTCGTGCACTAGTGCCTCTAGCTTGAGCGCAGCGAGCGTCACGGGATGCTCTGAGCCGAGCTTGTCGGGGGTCGACGTCACGAGCTCAGCGACTATTGCGGCGGCATCGTCATAGTCTCCGGCTTCGATCATCGCCTCGGCTACCGCACTTCTCGACTCAATCGCGTCCGCACTCGACGACCCGAGATGTTCGCTGCGCAGTGCGTACGCTTGCTCGAGATGCTGGCGTGCAACGTCGAATTCACCCAACCCAGAATACGCGCTACCAAGCGTTGATCGGAGGGCAGCCTGGACGAGCGGTTCGTCACCGAAACGCTCGCCGATCGAGTCCGCGGCGCGATCTAGAACTGTGCGCAAGCGAATATTCCGGTCTGCTTCTTGAGCGGGGTCGGCCTTGCCGAGCACGTCATCGCGCAGGAAGTCCACAACCGCCGTCGCGATCGCGGCCTGGCGATTGGCCTGAAAAGCGTAGTTCAAGCTCACCGCGGTGGCGCCAATGAGCGACATGACAACGACCGCCGCGGCAGCCGCCGGCAGCTTGTGGCGGCCGACGAACTTCCGCAGCCGATAGCTTAGAGTGTCAGGCTGAGCGGAGATGGGCTGACCGCGGCGATAACGCCGCAAATCCTCCAAGAGTGCGTCGGCCGATCCATAGCGGCGTGTGGGCTTCTTGCGTAGCGCCGTCATGACGACTCTGTCCAGGTCTCCGCTCAGCTGTCGCCTCAGCCTGCGCGGCGTCACTCGACGGTTAGCGGCGATCGCTTCCGGGTCGCTCTGCCCACCGGACGCACGCGTGGCGGCATGGCTTGGCGGTGCAGGCAGGGTTTCGCAGATGAGCCGCCGCTCTAAATCCGACGCACCGGTCGATACTTCGTAAGGCAGTCGTCCGGCGAGAAGCTCGTAGAGGATCACACCGAGCGCATAGACGTCCGCAGACGTGGTGACACTGCCGCCAGTGAGTTGCTCCGGACTGGCGTATTGGGGTGTGAAGCGTCGGAGCTGAGTCTGCGTTGCATCGGCTTCCTTCGCGCTATCGAGCACCGCGGCGATACCGAAGTCGAGCAACTTGGGCTGACCTTGCTCGTCCACGAGGATGTGCGCCGGCTTTAGATCACGGTGAACGATGAGATTTGCGTGCGCATGCCGCACCGCGTCACAAACCTTCTCGAACAACACCAGACGCTGTGTGATATCAAGGTGGTTGTCGTCACAGTACGCGGTCAGCGGGCGACCGGGCACATACTCCATGACGAGAAACGGGGCGCCGTCGTCAGTGACACCGCCATCGAGCAGACGTGCGATACCGCGATGCTGGAGCGTTGCCAGTACTTGCCGCTCGCGCAGGAATCGCGAACGGAGATCGGGATCGGCGAATCTCCCGGCCACTAGCTTGAGCGCGACCTCCTGATCGTAGGCGCCGTCCGCTCGCCGCGCTCGGTACACGACCCCCATCGCGCCCGAGCCCAGCACATGCTCGATACGATAGGCGCCGATGACCCGGCCGATGTCATTGTCGTCGCCTGCCTGTTCACCATCGATGATCGACATGACGCGTTTCGTGGCTGCCATATCAGCTTTCAGCATGCCGCGGAGCTTGTAAGCCAGTTCGGTATCGTCACCGCACTCCGCAACGATAAGCGCTTCGCGCTGTTCCGCGGGAGTTTCTACAGCCTTCGCGAAAAGCTCGTCGAGTTTTCGAAATTGCTTGGCGTCCATTAAGCATTGAGCTCCTCGGCGAGCCAGCTACGCGCAAAACGCCAGTCCCGTTCAACCGTCGTCAGCGAGACTTCGAGCGTTTCGGCGATTTCCGGCATCTCGAAACCCCAGATCGCGCGCAGCTTCACGACGTCGGCCTTGCGTTCATCGAGAGACTCGAGGCGTTCGAGCGTCTCGGCCAGATCGTCGATCCCGGCACCCTCGTCTTCGGCGTGCACCCCGCCGAGAGTCAACAAAATCGCGTCCCCACCGCGCTTCTTCGCGCGCCGCCCGCGGTCGTAGTCGGCCAGCACACGAAGCATCACGCGCGTCGCGATGGCAAGAAAGTGCTCGCGATTCTGGTACCGGGTGCGCTGCTTCAGTAGCCGCAAGTAGGTCTCGTTGACTAATGCGGTGGGCTGCAGGGTAAGCATCCCGGGGCGCTGCGCCAAGCGGAGCATGTATCCGTGCGCACGTTGCTTGAGATCGGAATAGACGGCGGCAATGGCCTGATCGAGCGCCTCGGGTTCACCCGCCTCCGCTTGCCGCAACAATGCCGTTATCTGCGCTTCGTCGGCCACTGATTCCACTTCTTCTTATCGCGCGACTGACCCAAGGTTGCCGCGCCGTCGACAGAAAGTCGAGCATCAGACGCTCGCGAATGACGGTTTTCGCAACAGTTCGGCGCGTTACTAGGTGAGGCCACCCTTCGTGGGTGATGAGCCCGACAGTTGAGGACGAAGTATGAACCGAATAACGAGCCCGTCCGGCGCTTTTATGACAGCGCTTTGGTTGCTCTCGACCGGCCCGGCGCTGGCGGGGCCGCTAACGATTCCGAACACGTTTACGACTGGCACGCCAGCCGTGGCGGCCGAGGTCAACGACAACTTCGCCGCGGTCGACACGGCGGTAAACGACAACGACGCCCGTATCGCCGAACTCGAGACCGCGCTCACCGCAGTGCAAACGGCCAACGCAGATCTGGCGAAGCTCAACGACGATCTTGGCGCTCGCATCGCCGAGCTCGAATCGTTTCTAGACGATCTGCGTAGCGTGATGTCTCTGCAAGACGACAATCAGGGCAACCCGGCCGTCGTCTTTTCCGGCGTCAACGTGCACGTGAACAATGGCCTGGGCGCAACCGAATCTATCAACGGGCGCGGCAACTTGATCATAGGATATGACGAGCCAAGCACTCTCTCGACAGAAGTCTGCTCAGACGGTGAGTTCGAGAACGAATCCGAGTGCCTGGATAACGGCGAAGTATTCGGCCGCTTGCACAAGAGCGGTTCTCACACCCTAGTCGTGGGCCCGCAGCACAGCTATTCGCAGTTTGCAGGATTCGTGATGGGATTCAGCAACACCGTGAATCGCCGATTCGCTGGCGCCAACGGCAGCTTCAACATCGCCAGCGGAATAGGAGGAGTGGTGTCGGGCGGCTCCCAAAACGTTGCAGACGGCATCAGCAGCAGCGTGAGTGGTGGACGGCAAAATACCGCAAGCTCCCAAGGTAGCAGCGTGAGCGGTGGCTTCAACAACGTCGCCTCTGGCGGAGATTCGAGCATCAGTGGAGGGCTTGCAAACGCCGCCCAGAGCGTTTTCACCAGCGTAGGGGGCGGGCAGAGCAATGTTGCTAGTGGAAGCTTTAGCACCGTCAGTGGCGGGAGAGCCCGGAGCGCAACAGACGACGATGAGTGGGTTGCCGGCAGCTTAAGGGAGGAGAACTGATGAAGAGGGTGAGCGCGATAATAAGCCTTATCCTGACGCTGATTGCACTCACCGCATGCGGTGGCGGTGGTGACGGCGGCGGCAACCAGGTCCAAGTTCCGCCTCCATCTGCGCCTCCGCCACAGCAGACGGCGAACTGGGACGAACTGATCTGGGATCAGGACAACTGGGAATAGGTGGGCGAGAGGATGGACAAGAAGGTGTATGCGTTCGGATTAACCCTGATCGCCACGATCCATGTGACGTTCGTACCTGCGGCGATCGCCGGCCCGCTAAAAACGCCGAACGCGTTCACCCGCGGTACGCCAGCCGTCGCCGATGAGGTCAACGGCAACTTCGCGGCGGTCGAGGTGGCCGTCAACGACAACGACACGCGTATTGTCGCGATTACCGCGGAAAATGCGGCGCTTCTGGCGCGCGTGGCGATCCTGGAGACCGCCAACGCTGAACTCACCTCGGTGAACGAAGATATGGGCACTCGGCTGGCGGAGCTTGAGTCGTTCCTCGACGATCTGCGCGGGGTCCTATCTTTGCAGAACGACAACCAGGGTAACTCGGCCGTCGTGTTTTCCGGTGTTAACGTACACGTCAACAACGGCCTCGGTGCGACGGACTCTGTCAACGGTCTTGGTAACTTGGTCATCGGGTACGATGAGCCCCAAACGTCAACCAATCCCGTCTGTTCAGATGGAGCATTCGAAAACGAGTCGGACTGCTTAGCCAACGGCGGCGTCTTCGCCGCAATCCACAAGACGGGCTCCCATACGCTGGTGGTCGGCCCTGAACACAATTACTCGCAAGCCGGCGGCTTATTGGCCGGATTCAGAAATACGGTCAACGGCCCGTTTGCCGCCGCTAGCGGCGGCCGATCAAACCGAGCTAGCGGGATTCACAGCAGCGTAAGCGGCGGTTTATTGAATGCGGCAGTGGCGCAGCAGAGCAGCATAAGTGGCGGCATTCGAAATCGGGCGTCGGGCATCCAGAGCAGCGTCAGCGGCGGCAGAGGCAATGAAGCATCTGGCTTCATAAGCAGTGTGAGTGCGGGCGAGGACAACACTGCAAGCGGCGCTAGCTCCAGCATCGGTGGCGGATCGAACAATACGGCCAATGCGGGTTCCAGCTCCGTGAGCGGAGGCTCCTTCAATCAGGCCCAAGGGGCTTTCAGTACAGTCAGTGGCGGTGTGCAGAACCGTTCTGAGGGCCCTGGCAGCACCGTTGGCGGAGGCCTCGGCCGTTCGGCAGTCGAGACCAACAGCTGGGTTGCCGGTGGATTGTCACAGAGCAACTAGTTTTGAACAGCGCATTTGATAACGAGGCCGACTGTGTCAACAACGGTGAGCAATTCGCGGAGGAGAGCAACCGTTTCCAATGAAGTACGTGTGTTTGTAAACATCTCCGGTACACTGGCCTAATTGGTAATGCTTGCTATTGGTGCTGACCGCCATGGGGCCGCCCATTGCTTTTGCCCGTCGTTACCTGCCAGCAGGTAGCGACGCGAGTTTGATTTGAGAGACTATCCCGAGGCTCGATTCTGGACAGGTTCTGCGATTCTTCAAAAAAGCGGATATCCGTCGCCCCGATGATGGACTGGACCGACCGTCACTGCCGATACTTCATGCGTCGGCTGTCACCGGGCGTCCAGCTCTATACCGAAATGGTAACCGCCGCGGCGATCCATCATGGCGATGCGGATGCGCTGTTGCAATTCGATGCGAGCGAGCACCCGGTGGCGGTCCAGATCGGCGGTAGCGACCCGGCGCTGATGGCCGAGGCGGCGCGCAAGGCGGCTACCGCCGGCTACGACGAAATCAACATCAACGTAGGCTGCCCCAGCGATCGCGTGCAGAGCGGACGGTTCGGCGCTTGTCTGATGGCGGAGCCCGAGCGCGTCGTCGACTGTTTCGAGGCGATGCGGCAAGCGTCCGACGTGCCCGTGACGATCAAGTCGCGGATAGGTATCGACGACCACGATTCGTATGCGTATCTCCGGCGCTTCGTCGATCCGCTTGCCGACGCCGGGTGCCGGCGATTTATCGTTCATGCGCGGGTAGCGATTCTCGAGGGCCTGAGCCCGAAGGAGAATCGCAGCGTGCCGCCGCTCAAGTACGACCGCGTCTACCGGCTGAAGCGTGATTGCCCGGATCTCGAGGTGATCATCAACGGAGGTATTCGCTCTGTCGCTGAGGTCGAGGCGGCGCTCGAACGGGTCGACGGCGTAATGATAGGCCGTGCGGCGTATCACTCGCCGTTTTTTCTGGCCGAACTGGAACGGCGCTTCCTAAGCGGTGCCGATCTGCCCGAGCGGCTTTCCATCGTGAAGCAGATGCTGCCGTACATCGAAGCTCAGCTTGCGGAAGGGGAGCGATTGAGCCGGATTACCCGGCATATGCTGGGGCTGTACGCCGGCCAGCCTGGCGCGAGGGCGTGGCGACGGGCGCTGAGCGAGAACGCTCATCGCCGCGGTGCCGGGGTGGAGGTTCTCGCAAGCGCGCTCGACGCGATCCCCGAAGCTGCTTAAACTAACGTTTCCAGGGGGCTTGCTCCGGACGGGGATTGGACAAAACAGATGAGTGCGAAACACTTGAGGCGTGGCAGCTCCATGGCCGAGCAGGCCGATATTCACGAGCTTTATGAGGAGTCTGTCCAGAACGTCGAGAACGAAGTCGAGTTCATGCAGGCGACGTTCCGCGAGCTGCGCGGACGCACGGCACACGTGTTTCGTGAGGATTTCTGCGGTACGGCCAGCGCCGCCTGTGAGTGGGTTCGCCAGGGCCGGGAGTTCACGGCGTTCGGCGTCGACATCGATCCGGGTGTCCTGGACTGGGGCAGAGCCAACCGTGTGGCCCGGCTGCCGGCAGCCGATCAGGCGAGAGTACGACTGATCGAATCCGACGTTCTGAAGGCCGATACGCCGCAGGCCGACGTGCTCGCGGCGTTCAACTTCAGCTACTGGATATTCGAGGAACGCGACACGATGCTGCGATACATGCAGCGCTGCCGGGACGCTCTGGTCGACGATGGCGTACTGTTCATGGACATGTTCGGCGGTCCGGAGTCCTTCCAGGAAACCAAGGAGAAGACCAAGCACGATAATTTTACTTATGTCTGGGAGCAGGCGGAATTCCACCCGGTCACCAATCACATGAAGTGCTACATTCACTTCAAGTTTCCGGACGGCTCGAAGCTCAAACGCGCGTTCAGCTATGAATGGCGGCTGTACACGGCTCCCGAGCTCAAAGACCTGCTGCTGGAGGCGGGATTTAGCAACGTCACCGTATACTGGGAAGGCGAGGACGAAGATGGCGAGGGCAACGGCGAGTTCACGCCGAATGACAAGGGCGAAGCTGACCTCGCCTGGATCGCGTATATCGTTGCCCAAAAATAGCTTGTAGTATCCCGACATGGCTCGTGATCTCGAAGTCGCTATCCTGTTCGCCGACGTCGTCGGGAGCACGCAGCTCTATGAGAAGTTCGGCGACACGCGGGCCAGCGAGACCGTGGCGATATGCCTCGATGTCATGAAGGATGCGACCCGCCAGTTTGGAGGGACGGTCATCAAGACGATCGGGGACGAGGTCATGTCGACGTTCCCAACCGTCGACGAGGCCATGAAAGCCGCGGCGCTCATGCAAACGCGGATATCGAACGAGAGCCGCAGCGAGGGCAACATCCCCGTGTCCATCCGCATCGGCTGCCACTACGGGCCGATCGTCCAGGAGCAAAACGACATCTTCGGCGCCTCCGTGCACACCGCAAACCGGATGACGTCGCAGGCCAAGGCGCGTCAGATCGTAATCTCGGGCGAAACCGTTCAAAGAATGGGGCCGGAGCTAAGGGTCCAGACGCGGCAGATCGATGTTGCAACCGTACGTGGCCGCCTGGACGAAGTCGCTCTATTCGAACTCCTGTGGAATCCCGAAGAAGCGACCAGCATGTTGCCCACCATCGATTGGGCCAGCAAGGGAGGGTCGGCCACGGCCCTGCATCTGACGTATCGCGGTGAGAGCGTCGAAGTATCGGATCGGCGCAAGAGCGTTAGCATCGGCCGCGCCGAAGACAATGATCTGGTCATCAAGGGCAACCTGATATCGCGGATTCATGCCAAAGTCGAGAAGCGCCGCGGTCGATTCGTGCTGATCGACCAGAGCACAAATGGAACCTTCCTGCTGGACGTACCGGGCGAGGAAACGTTCGTCCGTCGCGATTCGGCCGAGTTGCCGGAGGAGGGTACGATCGGTCTCGGCCGAGCCGAGAAACCAGGGTCGTCGCTGGCGATCCATTTCAAGATGGTCGATTAGCGCCCTGTTCGATTCGTCTGTCATCCCGCGAATCGGTGACGAATGCGGGCTACGCCAGATCGACTTGCATGCTGCGCCGTATCTTCTCTTCGTAGAGTGACCTGTCGGCCGCGTCCAGCAATTCCTCGGCCGTTGTTTCACCGGGGCTTTCCGTGTGCCCTATGCCGATTGACACGCTGATGCCGGCGCGGCGGCCGTCGCCGTTCGCGAGCATACTGCGCTCGATTGCCTTTTGCGTGCGTTTTGCAATGCGCTTTACGGACTCGCGGTCGACGTTCGCCAGGACGACGAAGAACTCATCGCCGCCGTAACGGCACACGCCGTCGCTGCCTCGTACGCAAGCGAGCAACTCGCGCGCGACCAGCCTCAATGCCTTGTCGCCGATCGCATGGCCGAAGCTGTCGTTAACCTGTTTGAAATCGTCGACGTCGACGGCAAGCACGGCGAGATCGTTGCCGTCGCTGGCCGCCTGTCCGAGCGCCTCCTCGATCAGCATCTCGCCGCCACGCCGGTTCCAGGTCTTGGTCAGCGGGTCGATCAGCGCCTGACGGCGCGCCACGCTGAGTTTGGAGATCAGTGCGGCCTGTGCGGTCTGCAGTTCGATGGTCAGGAGCTCACGCTCCGCGAGCAGAGCGATGTCGGTTAGTAGCCTGACATCGCGCTGCGGCACTGCGCGCGGTTTGCGGCCGATGACGCAGACCGTGCCGATCACGGTCCCATGCGCATTGTGCAGCGGCAAACCGCAATAGAATCGGAACTTCGGCTTCTTGACGACCAGCGGATGCGCCGCATAGCGCGGGTGCTTTGTCAGGTCTCCGACAAATGCGGCCTTGCCGGTCTTGACCACGCGGCGGCAAAGGCTTTTCTCAAGGGACAGCTCGCTAATGTTCCAGCCGAGCACGGATTTGAACCACTGCCTGTCCTCCGTGATCGCGGTGATCGCGATTACCGGTACGCGGAGCGCGCGCTGGCCGAGCCGCGTCAGCCGCTCGAAACGCTCCTCGATCGGCGTACTGAACGCATCGAGAGCATGGATTCCCGCCATCTGCATAGTCTGAGTGGCGGCCAGTGTCCGGCTGAGAGCCGTTCCGTTTTCGTCGTAGACCATATACCTGCGCTCCATACTCGTCGTTGGCCGCCGCTACCGGTTGCTGGCGCGTGCGTGCTGCCACCGCCGCGCGAATCCGATCTCACCGTAGACACCGCGACGCGCCTCGGCGTCGATGTCGAACACCTCGTAGGACGACATGCCCTCGGTGACGGTCTCACTCGTGCACGCGACGACGATCGTGAACTCGCCGACTGCAATCTGGCCGTTTGCGCAAATGCCGTTCTGTACCGCGCGACCGCGACCCCATTCGATACCGCTCAGGGCGGCGTACTGTGCCTGCCGGGCGAGATGCGTCAGGCTTTCTCCCGCGTACTGTCCTTCGAGACTTCTGGCCAGCGCCGCCGCGAGCAGGCCGAGCACGAGCATGACGAACACTACCGTGATCAGCACGGCGCCACGGCTCTGCGCGGGCAACGCTCGCGTTCGTCCGGGCCCGCGACTCATGGAGCGTGCCTCGAACCCGACTGTGCAAACGTCGGCAGCGTATCGTCTGCACCGATCGCGAGGCGCGCTGTGACGAGTCCGGCCGCGGTGACGTCGAAGCGGCAGTCGACAACGTCGTCGGTGAGCAAATCTCCAGCGTTCGTATTCGATGGCTGCACCGCCTGCAGCGCGTAGCCGGCGTAGCGACGCAGGGTGCCGCCGCCCGGTTGCGGGGCGCAGAGATAGGAGACCGGTGTATCGACCAGATAGAATCGTTGCGACGGCGACTGCGCGGGGTATTGTTTCGGTACGAGACGGACTTGCGAGGCGCTCGAGCCGACGGCGACGCTCGTGCGATTGTTGTTGGCATCGGCGCTGTAGGCGCTGGTCGTACCCGTCGCTTGCGCGTCAAGGTTGTTGATGACGACCTGCAGCCCCGCGGCCGGCGCGGCAGACATCGGTTTGAGCACGTCGAAGCGATCGTCGGCGATCGCGAAGTCGAGCCGATCGCCTGGCACGTCGGTCCTGTAGTCGGCGAAATCGACGACCGGGATGAACTCCAGGCAAAGGCCACCGCAGCCGACGCGGGCGCTGTTTGGAAGCGTGTCCGGCAATTCGCCGGCGAGCCGAGCGAGCACGCGCTCCGCGCGGTCCAACGCAGAGGCGCGGCGATTCGACTCCACGAGCGCGATCATCGGCCGGGTTGCCCACAGCATCAGGCCGGCCGCGACGATGCCGGCGATCGCGAGCGCCATGATCAGCTCGATCAGAGAAAAACCGAACTGCCTGGCTACCTTGATTCGCGCTGCCATCCTCAGTCCTCCGCGCGGAACGCTTCGAGCGTGACCGCGCCGCCGAGGGCCTCGTGGGAGACGCCGACCGAGACCCGCAGGCCCCCGACACCGGCGAGCGTCTGCGGCGTTACGCTGACCGATACGTCGAAGGCGCGCAGCCCGTCGACGGGAGCGCCATTCACGTCGCATGCGCAGGCTCCCAGCGTTTGGCAGGCGGTCGTCGTCGCGGTGCAGCCGTTGAATGCAAGCTGGTCGTAGTCGCAGACGTTGTCGAATGCCGGCCGGTTGGCTTCCGGCGCGGCGCAGAGAGAGCCGCTATCGGGGTCGCGGAATGGCCGTGTGAGAATCTCGTCGAGGTAGGCGGCCGCGACGGCCCCGGCCTGCGACTGCAGCGCGCCGTCGCTGGCGTGCCGCATCACGGTCGAGAAAGCGCTGACGAAGCCGGCGACGACGAGTCCGAGCAGCACGATCGACGCGACCAGCTCCAGCAGACTGAAGCCGCGCTCGCGCTGCCGGCGAAGGCGCTCAATGGGCAACATGGCCGGTTGCTCCGAGGACGTCGATCTGGCGGCCGCCCACGGTCAGCAGAACGTCGGTCGGCGTGCCGGCGGCCCCGTCCAGGACCCGGCCGCCACCGTCGAAGTAGAAAACGGCGGGAGACGAGGCCAGCGACACGCCGTTCGGAGCAGGGCCTCCCAGTGTCGTGCCGGCGCCGCCATGGCCGGGCACGGGCCGACTGAAGGTTCCGCTGCAAAGCGCGGCACGCTGTTCCACGGCGATTGCGGCGGCTGTGACACGAATACGCACCGGGCAGCGATCGGCGGCTGCGCGCCGTTCGGCGAGCCTCAGATCCGCAAGTACCGTTTCGAAATAGTCGAGCTCGCGGATACCCGACATGCCGTCGCCGCGGGACGCGGCGACGGCGATCAGTATGCCGAGCAGCACGAGCACGACGACGAGCTCGAGCAGCGAGAAGCCTTGTTCGCGTGCTCGAGCCGTCATGTCAATTACTCGCGGGGGCGCGGCGGACCGGCCGGACCGAATTCGCCGCGGCCCGTCCGGCTGTGGCCGCGTGGGCTCCTAGCAGCCGCCGGCCAAGGGAGTGATGACAGGCCGGCCGCCGGCTGCCGGCGTGCGCGTGTAGCTGACGCCGCAGTTTGCGCGACCGTCGACGAGCACGCTGCGCGTCGTGCCGTTGCCGCTCACGGTGACACGTGCCGACAGGTCTTCGAACAGGTTCTGAATATTCGCGTTGCTGTTCGTGTTCGGATAGCCATAGCGGGCATTGACCGTAATGCCGCCACCAATATCGACGTTGTACGACGAGGAGGTCAGCTGCCCGGCCGACGCGACTTTCGCGTAGACCATGTTGGAACTCGAACGGAGGCTGTTGTAGAGGCTGTCCGCGACCGCGGTGCGCGCCTCGGTCTCCATCGAAATCAGTCGCGGCAGCGCGATTGCTGCGAGTATGCCGAGTATCACGATCACGACCACGAGCTCGATCAGCGTGAATCCGGACTGCGTCCGCTTGTACATTTCACCATCTCCAAAAGGTTGTTACTGCGCGGCATTCAAGCCAGTGCCTACGCTTACATAATCCCTTGAATTGTCGAAAAGTTCAGTGATACCAGTCACAAATCGGGGCACCGGCTAAGAGCGGCGCAGGGCGACGCTCGCCAGGTCCCACATCGGCAGAAATATGCCAAGCGCCAGCATGAGCACGAGTGCGCTGACGAAGACGAGCAGCACGGGCTCGATGTAGTCCCCGAGCCGGCTGACGTCATATTCGACCTCGCGCTCGTAGTACGACGCCGCCTCGTCGAGCATCTCATCCAGTTGGCCCGTCTCTTCGCCCGTAGAGATCATTTGCATCGCCAGCGGCGTGAACAGATGGCTGCTCGCGGCCGCCGAGGTCAGCGACTCGCCCTGAGCGACGCGCTCGCGCATCGCTTTGAGACGCAATGCGAAATGTCGGTTGTTGCTTGCATCTGCGACGGCGAGAATGGCCTGATCGAGCACGATGCCCGCGCGTGCGCACATGGCGAGCGTTCGCGAGAACCGCGCCAGCGTCGCCTTCAACAGGATCGGGCCGATCAGCGGCAGCTTGAGCGACCATCGGCCCCACAGCTCGGCGCCTTGGTCGGTGCGCAGCGAGGCCCTGATACCGAGCGTGGCGCCGACCAGCACCGCGACAACTATCGGCCACGAGTCACGGGCAAAGCTCGACGTAGCCAGCAACGTGCGCGTTACCCACGGCAGCTCCGCGCCGAAATTCGAGAATACGTTCGCGAACACCGGAATCACGAACAGTGTTACAACCGCGACGGCGATCGCGAGCGCGGCGATGACGAGTATCGGGTAGCGCACCGCCGCCTTGATGCGCCGCTCGGTCTCGTGCTCGAACTCGAGATTGCGTTTGAGCTCCGCGAACGCCTGGTCGAGCCGGCCGGTGCTTTCGCCCACGCGCACCAGATTGATCATCAACGGTGAGAATATTCCCGTGTGCGCACGCATGGCGTCAGACAAGGTCCGGCCTTCCTCGAGGTGCCTCGGCATCTCGGCCAGGGCGGTCTGCAGGCGCGGGTGGCGCACCGACTGAGCGAGCATGCGCAGACCGCGGTGAAGCGCGAGCCCGCCTCGGCACACCGAGTACATCTGACGGCAGAAAAAGATCAGGTCGGGCAGCCCCGGCTTGCCGGCGAGCCGCCGGCGAATGGCGTCGAGATGCTGACCGGTTTGACGGCGCTCGCTGATCGATATCGGCGTCAGCCCCTGCCTCGCAAGCAGGTTCGCGACCTCGTTTTCGCCCCGGCCGACCATTTCGCCGCGCACGAGATTGCGCTGCCGGTCGCGCGCGCTGTAGAGGTAGACGGACATCGGCGCCTCGCTAGTGTCCTGTTTGGTTAATTCGTTGACTGCAGTCGGCAGCGGATTTTCGCGTCTGGCAAGGCGCGGCGACGAGTAATAGCGAGCTATTGCGAGGAGCCGCAACGCTGCCAGGCGCGAAAAGACGCGGCGAATCAGTCAAGGAATTAATCAAACAGGACACTAGGCCGCCGCGTCGCCGCCGAGGACGCGCAGCACCTCGTTAAGACTCGTGGTGCCTGCCTGAGCGTGCTCGAGCGCCGCGGCCGTCAGCGGATGGTACGCGGCCGACTGGGACGCGGCCTCGACGAATCCGGCGGCGTCGTCCGCGCGCAATGCGCCCTGCATCGCGCCGTCGAGCTCGAGCAATTCGTAAACGCCGATCCGGCCCGAGTAGCCGCGCTTGTCGCAGTCATTGCAGCCGACTGCACGCCGGTAAGTGTGTTCGACTGCCGCCGCACCGCCGATGCGCTCTAGCCACACGGATTCGGAGGCATCCGGCGTGTGCGGCTCGGAGCAACGCGCACAGAGCCTGCGGATCAGTCGCTGCGCGACTACCGCGCGGAGCGCGCTCGCGATCAGGTAGCCCGGGGCGCCCATGTCGAGCAGCCGCACGGCGGTGCTCGGCGCATCGTTGGTATGCAGCGTCGCCAGCACGAGGTGGCCCGTGATCGCCGCGCGCAGGCCGATCTCGACCGTCTCGCGGTCGCGCATCTCGCCGACCAGGATAATGTCCGGGTCCTGGCGCAGCGCCGCGCGCAACACGCGCGAAAAATCGAGTCCGATCTGCGGCTGAATCTGGACCTGGTTCACGCGCGGCAATCGGTATTCGACCGGGTCTTCGATCGTGATCAGTTTGCGCTCGGGTGCATTGAGTTCATTGAGCGCCGCGTAAAGCGTCGTACTTTTGCCGCTGCCCGTCGGTCCGGTCACGAGCAGAATGCCGTCCGGCCGGTGGATCAGGCCGCGCAGCCGGTCCACGAGCGGCTCGGACAAGCCCAGCTTGGCGAGATCGAGCATGCCACCGCTTTGATCCAGCAGGCGCATGACGACCGTTTCCCCGTGCTGGGTGGGGAGCGTCGACAGGCGCACGTCAAGTAGCCGGCCCCGCACCGTGACGCGGAAGCGGCCGTCCTGCGGCAGCCGCCGCTCGGCTATGTTCAGGCCTGCTGACAGTTTAAGCCTGGACACCAGCGCGGCGGCGACCTGCTTCTCACCGACCGGCTGCTCGTGCAGGATGCCGTCAACGCGAAAACGGATTCTTAAGACTTCCTCGCCCGGCTCGATGTGGATATCGGAGGCGCCCGCGCGCAGCGCCTCCTCGAGCAGCGAGTTGATCAGCCGGCTTACGAGTGCGTCGGAATCGTCCGCATCCGACCAGCCGATCTCGTCCAGGCCCGACTCGGCAATCTCCTGGCCGAGTTCCGCCGCCAGGCCGGCGATCGCTTCCTTGTGCAAATAGACCCTGTCCAGGACACGCAGCAAATCGCGCTCGCGGACGATCGCCGTGTGCACGGGCCGGCCGAGCTGGCGCTCGAGTTCGTCTTCCGCGAGCAGATCCGTGGGATCGACCATCCCGACGAGATAGCCGTCCACCTGCTCGGCAAGCACAACGGCGCGCAATCGCCGCGCCGTTATCTCGGGCAGGCGCGCGGCCAGCGGTGGGTCGACGTTGAAATCGGACAGCTCGACGTGGCTTATGTCGAGCTGCTCGCAGATAGCGCCGATGAGCTGATCCTCGTCGATCAGCTCCATGTCGATCAGGGCCTCACCGAGGCGTCCGCCGCGCCGCGCCTGCTCGGCCAGCGCGGTCTTGAGATCGGCCTCGCTCAGGACGCCGGCATTGAGGAGCAGTTCACCCAGGCGCAGGCGTTTTCTGACCGGATGCGTCGCACTCATGGGAAGCCCGTTGCACCGCCGCTGACGGCCTGCGCCCAGTCCTCCGCTTCGTCGATGACCACGGGCCGGAGCAGAATCACGAGTTCGGTCTTGCGCGTCACTCGGCGGGTGTGGCGGAACAACCGGCCGAGGCCGGGGATGTCGCCTAAGCCTGGCGTCTTCGCTTCGAGCAACTGGGTCGCTTCCTGCATGAGCCCGCCGATGACGACGATCTGGCCGCTTTCAGCGCGCACGATACTGTCGGTCTCGCGGACGGTCGAGAATGCGAGCGGCAGCGACTGATCGAAGCCCGCCACCTGGATCTCCTTGCGCCTGTCGACGACCTCGGTTACGGCGGGGCGGATGTGCAGTATGACTTCGCCGTCGCCGCTGACCTGTGGCGTGACGTCGAGCGCGATTCCGGAGAAGAACGGCGTCAGGGTAATATCGGGGGTCACGGTCGTGGCGCCGGCGCCGGTCACGGCCGTCGTCGCGACGTCGGTGACGAAGAACTCTTCGCTGCCGACCTTGATCACGGCCTTCTGGTTGTTTACCGTCGAGATGCGCGGGCTTGACAGCACCTGCACGTCGCCCTGCGTCTTGAGAAGCTCGATGAACGCCGTGAAGTCGCCGGCCGTCGCAGCGATCGTGAACATCCCGCCGAATGCCGAGGTCAACGTGCCGTTGACCGGGTCCGGGTTCGATGGATTCAGGTCGCCGGTCTGACCGGCGATCTCCGACGTTCCGCTGTCGCCGAGCAACGTTCCGCCGCCCGTCTGGCCGAACACGAATTCGTCGGAGCCGGGGCTCGCCAGTGCGCCCCAGTTGATTCCGGCCTGGAACTCGTCGGACAGCTCGACCTCCAGTATCTTGGCCTCCATGATCACCTGTCGGACCATGTTGCCCTGCACCTGCTCGAGATAGCTCTCGACCTCGCGCAGTTCGGACGGCAGGCCGCGCACGACGATCAGGTTCGACTGCGGGCTGAGCACGATGCGACGCCCTTCCGCGTCGCCGAGAAGGCTCGTCAGGGCCTGCTCTATCTCGAGCCAGAAATCGGTCGCGCCGAGCGTGTTGACGACGCTGCCGGGCGTCGGTCCGGCCTCATCGTTACTGCCACTGTCGTTCTCGCGCATCGCATCGCCGGCGCTGACGCGAGTCTGCGCAGCGCCTTCGCGGCGCAGGTTCGGGTAGTCGACCTGGAAGACACGCCCCTCGAGCCGCGCGGGCATGACGACAAAGCCGCTCTTCGTTTGTTCGTGCTCGTAGCCGAACACACGCTGCGTGATCCGCATGACTTCGGGGATCGTCACGCCGTTCAGCGTGAGCGTGATCGTGCCGTCGACGTCGGGGTGCACGACCATGTTGTAGCGCGTATCCGCGACGAGCCCCATGAAGAACGATCGCGCCGGGGCGTTCTGTACGTCGACGTCGAACAGTTCGTCTCTGTCGACGGCGGCCGTCGGCAAGGGTTCTGCTTTCGGCCGCGGAGTTGCCTGTGCCGACGCGAGCGCGTCGAATACAGCCTCGAGGCGCGCCGGCTCGGATTGCTCTGCATCGACGACGGCGCAGCCGGACACGGCGGCAAGGCAGGCAAGGACAAGCGCCAGGCGGCGTGTGGCATTCATTGTCGTTCTCCGGCGGGTTCTTTGACAGTCGGCGGCTCGAGCCGCAGTACAACGCGCTCTCCGCCACGCTGAAGCGTTACTCGCGCCGCCTCGATCGCGACGACGACGGCGCCGCCGATACGGCTGCCAACTGTGACGATGCGATTGTCGATCGTCGCGGACCGGCTCGTTGCGGAAACCTGGGTGGACTGAAGCCTGAGCCCGAGCGCGGGATTTCCGGCTGCACCGGTGCCCATGATCTGCGGCGGCCGGGTGGGGTCGGTGATCGGCAACTCGGCGGCAGCGTGCGCCGCGGCGACGATGCCCCCGCACAGAACGACGAGCCGGCAGGCGATGCGGCCGCTCTGAATCAGCGAAGGACGTTGGCGGCACTCAGACACGAATCCAGGCCTCCCGCAGGCTGAGCGTGAACACCTGCAGACGAATCTCGGAAGGTGCACCGCCGTCGGCGCGCAGATCGAGCTCGCCCCAATACAGCCGCCACGGCAGCGCCTCGAGACTCTGCACGCAGCGCAGCAGCGCGAGATAATCGCCGGCCAGGTCGATATCCAACGCGTGCCGGTAGAGAATCGGCAGGCTGCCGTCGACACTTTGGACCATGCGTTCGGGCGCGCGCGAGCGCATGCCCACGATCTCGAGGCCGTCGACGCCGGCGATCAGGTCGCGGAGCACCGCCGGCATCTGCTCGGGTGTCAATACCTGCAGAGTTTGCCCTTCGAGCAGGCGGTCGAGCTCGGAAATACGTTCCTCGAGCGTCTCGAGTTGGACGCGCAGCGCGGCGTCAGGATCGAGCGCTTCGCGGCGCTCGAGCTCCGCAACTTCGGCTTCCAGGCCGGCCTGCTCCGCGGTGAGTGACTCTATTTGGGCAGCCGCGCGCGCCGCCTGGTTGCGCGTCGGAGCCCACCACAGGCTCTCGAAGGCGACCACGGGCAGCAGGAGCGCGGCAAACGCGATCAGGTACCGTTCCTGGCGCGTAAGGCCCAGGTACCAGGCTTCCAGCGCCTGCAGGTACACGATCATTGCTCCGCCTCCTTGAGTTCGATCGGCTCACAGTCCTCGCCGCCGGCCGCGTTCGCGGGTTCGCAGTCGGTTGTTAGCGCAAAGCTGAGCGGTCGCGGGCCCGACTCGTCTCGCGCAAGTTTCAGCGCCGTGAACGTCGCGCCGGCAAGCTGGGGCTCATGCGTGAGCTCCCGCAGGAATTCCGGAACCAGGTCGGCATCGAGCGCTTTTCCGAGCAGGTCGAGGCGCGTGCCGCCATCGGCGATGCGGATTCGCGTCAGCCAGAGCCCGTCCGGGTGGCGGCGTCCGAATGCTTCCAGGTATTCCGAGAAACCGTCGGTATTGCCGACGGCTTCGCCCTCGAGAACGTTGAGCACGCGGGACTTGTCCTCCGCCTCGCGCTCCCGTCGCTTGAGTTCGCCGAGCAGCGTCGGGTTTGCGTCGCGCTCGGCAAGGAAGCGACTGCGTTCATCGAGCGTGAAGACGAGTTCGTCGATGCTCGCGTTCAGCGCGCGCTGCTGGCGTTCGGCCGCGTGTTCCACGATTTTTGCGTGGGTGACGATCGACGCTGCGCCGACCAACAGAACAACGAGTCCCGCGGCTAGTTGGCGAGCTTTCGGCCGGGACAGGTCGGAAACCGAAGTAGTCCCGAGGAGGTTGATGTCCTGCTTCATACCGCGACCTTGCTGTCTTCCGACGCGCGCTCGAGCGACAGCGCACCGCCCAGGGCGAGATACGCCTCTGGCATACCGTAGCCGGGCGGCTTGGACGAATCCGACTCCATATCCACGCCGAGGGACAGCGGCGTGACGTCCACGCCGATAACGTCGCCGGCCTGGCGCATGAACTCGACGAATGCGTTTTCCGCCGGTCCGGCAAGCAGCCGGCGGATGCTGCCGGCGGAGTAGTGGCTGTCGAAGTAGTCGATGGTCCGCCTGAGTTCGAGCGGCAACGTGTTGTGGATGCCGGTCGACAGCGTGTCGACCGGCTTCACGCTCGTCAGGCCGTAATCGAGCCGCCGCGTCAGAAAAATCCGGCCCTTATGCGTCGCCTGGATCAGGCCGAGGCGATCCGCCAGGAATACGCTCATCGTCGGCACCGAATCCTCGGCGTTTTCTGCAACGAGGTCGCGCACGGCCAGTTCGGCGATCGTAACCTTGCGCGGACGGAGGCCCGCCTTTCGGGTGATGTCCGCAAGTTCGCGCACGGCACGCATCGGCGTTGCGACGACGTTCAGCATCGGCTGGCGCTGACGTTCGCTTGGCTGAGGCATATCGAAGACCTGCAATTTGGCCTCCTCGACCGGGTAATCGAGCATACTCGCGACGCGCCAGCGAGCGGCTTCGCCGAGCTCGTCGTCATCGACGTCCGGCCGCTCGATCTGCAGCATCGTGTAGCGGTTCGGCGGCAGCGTTATCGCGGCCTCGGCGCCGCGCACACCCAGGTCGGTGACCATCCGCCCCAGCGCTTTTGCCTGAGCCGCCGACTCGGTGGGCGGCGCGGCACACGTAACGCGCGCGTCCGTCCGGGCCGACGGCAGCACCGCGAGCGCGAGCGCGCGATGCAGGCAAACGCCCACGATCGCGTCACCTCGCGACCTCGGGCTGCCGATTGAGCGTAAGTTCTTGAGCACGGCGCCAGTATGCCGACGCGTTGGCCAGACTTATGTGAAATGAGTCGCAGATTCGTGGCCCTGCCGTGCACGCTCCGCCAGCCGAACTACGTCCAGGGTCGTAGCGCGGCTCGTCGTATTGCTTGTCTCAGGAGGCTTCGGCGAGTTGGGCCGCGATCCGGTCTCGCTCTCGTCTGAGCGCGGCAGGCAGGCGCTCGCCGTAGCTTTCCAGGTACTCGCCGATCGAGGCCATTTCCTGCGACCAGCCATCGATGTCGACGGCCGTAAGCGACTCCATGGTCTGCGCGTCGATGTCGAGGCCCTCCGTATCGATGTCTCCCGGTTTCGGGAGGTAGCCGATCGGCGTCTCGGTCGCGCCGATCTTTCCCTCGCAGCGATCGATGATCCAGCGCAGCACTCTCAGGTTTTCGCCGAAGCCCGGCCAGAGGAACCGGCCCTCGGCGTCACGCCTGAACCAGTTGACGTGGAATATCCGCGGCAGCCGGTCGCTACGTTCTGTGAACGACAGCCAGTGTGCCCAGTAGTCGGCAAAGTTGTAGCCGCAGAACGGCTTCATGGCCATCGGGTCGCGGCGGACGACGCCAACTTCGCCGATCATCGCCGCCGTCGTTTCCGATGCGACGCCGGCCCCGACCAGCACGCCGTGTCTCCAGTCCCTGGCCTCGAAAACCAGCGGAGCGAGTTCGCGCCGGCGGCCGCCGAAGACAATCGCCGTCAGCGGTACGCCCCCGGGGGCCTCGGCAAGCTCGGAGTAGCCGGGATTGTTGCTGGCGGCAACCGTGAAACGTGAGTTCGGATGCGCGGCCGGACCGCCGTTCGGGTCGTAGCGACGACCGCGCCAGTCGAACGCGGGTTCGCCGACTGCCTTGCCTTCCCACCATGGCTCGCCATCATCGGTTCGGGCGACGTTTGTGAAGATCGTGTCGTGCTGAATCATGCGGTAGGCATTTGGATTGCTGTCTTCGTTCGTCCCGGGCACCACGCCGAAGTAGCCCGATTCCGGATTGATGGCGCACAGCCGGCCGCTGTCGTCGAGATGCAGCCACGCGATATCGTCGCCCAGCGTCCAGATCTTCCAGCCCGGCTGCGATGCCGGCGGGACCAGCATCGCAAGATTGGTCTTGCCGCAGGCGGACGGCAGCGCACAGGCAATGTAGTGCGTGTCGCCTGTGGGGCTTTCGACGCCTACGATCAACATGTGCTCGGCGAGCCAGCCTTCGCTACGAGCCTGGTAGCTGGCGATTCTGAGCGCATGGCATTTCTTGCCGAGCAGTGCGTTGCCGCCGTAGCCGGAACCGATGCTCTTGATCATCATTTCTTCCGGGAAGTGCATGATGAAACGGCGCTCCGGATCGAGGTCGCCCGTCGAGTGGAGACCCCTGACGAAGCTGCCGTCGGCCTCGATTCGGCGCAGCGCCGCGTCGCCCATGCGCGTCATCAGCTTCATATTGATTGCGACGTAACGGCTGTCGGTGATCTCGACGCCGCAGCGTGAGTATGGGGAGTCGATCGGGCCCATGCAATACGGAACGACGTACATCGTTCGGCCCTGCATCGCTCCGGCAAACAGCGCGTCGACTTTGGCGTGCCCGGCGTCCGGCGCCATCCAGTGGTTGTTTGGGCCGGCGTCATCCCTGTCGGTCGTGCAGACAAACGTCAGGTGTTCGACGCGCGCGACGTCGCTCGGATCCGACAGGTGCAGATAGCAATCCGGGTAACGTTCCTGGTCGAGCGGTCGCAACGTGTCGTCGGCGAGCGCCTGCGCGACGAGCGTATCGAACTCCTCGTCGCTGCCCGTGCACCAATGGATGTTTCGGGGCCGCGTATGAGCAGCGACTTCTTCGACCCACTGCTCCAGCGACTTTGGCCGTCTGGTCATGGGCCGATTCTACTCCAAATGCAGTGTCGACTGTCGCGTCTCAGGGGTCGCCCGGTATCGGACGTCAGCACGTCGGCAGTCGATTGGTGCCCCATCACTCGACAGAAAGGCACGTTGCGGGACGGCGATAAGCGTGTAACCTGTCCGGCGTGACGGAACTCCTCGATTTCTTCGAAGCGGACAGCCCGCTTAAGCACCACCTGCCAGGTTTCAAACCCCGAGCCGGACAGGCCTGGATGGCCGAGGCCGTGGCCGACGCGATCGCGACCGGTGAGAAGCTCGTCATCGAAGCCGGCACCGGTACGGGCAAGACCTTCGCGTACCTGCTGCCCGCGCTGCTGTCGGGCCGGAAAACCATCATCAGCACGGGCACCAAGGCGCTGCAGGATCAGCTCTACCACCGCGACCTGCCGCTGGTCGCCGCCGCGGCGGGCCGGCCCGCGAAGACGGCCCTGCTCAAGGGCCGCAACAACTACCTGTGCCTCGAGCGTACCGAGATGGCCGAGGATGTGCCGCACGGCGTGCGCGGCGATCTGGCGGCCGTGCGCGAGTGGCGGCATCGTACCGTCAGCGGCGACCGCGCCGAGCTCACGGAGGTTGCCGAGGACTCTGCCGTCTGGCCCTACGTGACGTCGACGGCCGACAACTGCCTCGGGCAGAAGTGTCCGAAATACGATGATTGCCACGTCGCAAGGGCACGGCGTGAGGCCCAGGAAGCCGATGTCGTCGTCGTCAACCACCATCTGCTGCTCGCCGACCTCGCGATGAAGGAAAGCGGTTTCGTCGAGTTCCTGCCCGGTGCCGACGCCGTGATCATTGACGAGGCACACCAGGTGCCCGACCTCGCAATCCAGTTCTTCGGCGTATCCCTGGGCAGCCGGGAGCTCGAGCGGCTGGTTGAGGAAACCCGGGCCGCGACGCTAGCGCACGCGGGCGGCGAGTTCGCGCAGCGGCTCGATCGGCTGGAAACCGCGGTCCGGGTTTTGAAGGCCGAAGCGCCGCGCGACGAGGGACGGCACGAGCTCTCGGTGTTACTGCCGGGCCTCGCCGAGCCGCTGGCCACGTTGCGCACCGCGCTTGCCGAGCTTGGTGATGCGCTCGAGTCGGTCGCGGACGGATCCGTCGAGCTCGACAAGCTCACGGAGCGTACCACCGGCGCGACCGAGCGGCTGGCGCTGCTGGTCGCCGAGGATGCCTGGGACGGTCTGCGCTGGCTGGAAGTCAGTCGGCGCAGCATCCGCCTGAACCTGACGCCCCTGGATGTGGCCGATACGCTCGAGCGTCTCGTCTCGGTCGAGCGGCAGGCCTGGGTCTTTACGTCGGCGACGCTGGCCGTTGGCGAGGACTTTTCGCATTTCAGCTCGAGGATGGGGCTGGCTGACGTTCGCGCCCTGTCGTTCCCGAGTCCGTACCCGCTGGCAGACCACGGGCTCGTGTACCTCCCCGACGGGCTGCCGGCGCCGTCGGTGTTCGGTTACACCGATACGATGCTCGATACCGTCACTCCGCTTTTCGAGATGACCGACGGCGGCATTTTCCTCCTGTTTACGAGTCACCGCGCGCTCAACGTCGCGCGCAGGTGGTTCAGCGCCAATCGCGGAGTACTCGGGGGCCGCAGGCTTCTCACCCAGGGCAGTTCGCCGCGCGACGACCTGTTGCGCCGTTTCCGCGCCGAGGGCAACGCGGTGCTGCTGGGCACGAGCAGTTTCTGGGAGGGTGTCGACGTGCGCGGCCGTGCGCTGACCCTCGTCGTCATCGACAAGCTGCCGTTCGCGTCGCCCGCCGATCCGCTCATGATGGCGCGACAGGAGTTCATTCGGCAGAACGGCGGCAATGCGTTCGTCGAGCACCAGGTGCCGCAGGCCGTCCTGACGCTCAAGCAGGGCGCCGGGAGGCTGTTGCGTGACGAGCGTGACCACGGCGTCATCGTGCTTTGCGACCCGCGGGTCACGGGCAAGGGGTACGGCAGGACATTTCTCGCCGCACTCGAGCCGATGCCCGCAACACGGTCGGTCGACGATGTGCGGCGCTTCTTCGAGCGCCATGAGCGACACGGTGCCGTCGCGTGAATCTGCTCGCGATCGATACGTCGTCGCCGGCCTGCACGGCCGGGGTCCTGGCCGGGGAGCGGCTGGTCGAGCGCTACACGGTCAAGCCGCGCGAGCACACGCGGATACTGCTGCCGATGGTGCATGCCGTACTCGACGAGTCGGGGGTGGGCATTGCCGATCTCGACGCCGTCGCACTCGGCAACGGTCCGGGCTCATTCATAGGAATGCGGATTGGCGCGTCCGTGGCCCAGGGCCTCGCATTCGCGGCGAACATCGATATCGTGCCCGTGTCGTCAATGGAGGCAGTGGCTTGCCGTGCCGGGGAAGCGGGCGACGAAGTTGTCGTCACGCAGGATGCGCACATGAGCCAGGTCTATCTCGGTCGCTACCGGATTGGCGAAGACGGCTTGCCCGAAGTGTCCGAGCCGGAGCGCCTGTACCCGACCGGCGAAGGCGCGCCCGTCGTCGATGCGCCCGCTATCGCGGCCGGTGCCGGCTTCGAGCGCTATCCTGAATTGCTCGCCGATCCTTGCGAACGGCTGAGCTTCCGGCCGGAGTGCCTGTATCCGCATGCCGTGGACGTGCTCGCGCTGGCGGCTGCAAGCGTCCGAAACGGTGGCGGCATCGCGCCCGACGCGCTCGAGCCCAGGTACCTGCGCGAGGACGTCGCGGCCCGTGCCGGGCGTACGCTCTCTCCGTAACCGTGCTGTAATATGTGCTTGCTTAAATGCGTGCGCGCCAGACGCTCCCCGGGCCCGCAGAGATGACCGCCAGCAAGATACTCATCGTCGAAGACGAAACGCCGATTCGCGAGATGATCGCCTTTCATCTCGCTCGCGCCGGCTACGAGACCGTGGAGGCATCCGATTGTCAGTCTGCGCGGCAGCTGCTCGCCGACGAACGTCCCGACCTCGCCCTGATCGACTGGATGCTTCCCGACATGAGCGGCCTCGAACTCACGCGGATGCTCAAGCGCGATACGGCAAACGAAGATCTCGGGATCATCATGCTGACCGCGCGGGCGGACGAATACGACAAGGTCGCCGGGCTCGAGGGCGGCGCCGATGACTATGTCACCAAGCCGTTCGCGCCCCGGGAACTGATCGCGAGAATCCAGGCCGTACTCCGCCGCGCCGGTTCGTCGGACGCCGAAGTTTTCACGGCGGGAGTGCTGGAACTCGACACAGCCGGCCATCGCGTGACCGCGGACGGCAAGGAAATCCGGCTGGGGCCGACCGAGTATCGCCTGCTGCGCTTCCTGATGACCCACGCGGACCGCGTCTACAGCCGGACCCAGCTCCTGGACCGCGTTTGGGGCGCCAACGTCTACGTCGAAGAACGTACGGTAGACGTCCACGTTCGGCGCCTGCGCAAGGCGTTGGGTGACGCCTGTGCCGACGACTACATCCAGACCGTACGCGGCGCGGGATACCGATTTTCGACGCGCAGCCCCTAAAGCCCGTACTATGGGGGACGCCGCGGCTACGCTACCCTGGAGTTTCCATGCCGAGATCCTGGCGCCAGTTTCTGACGGGAACCCTCGTTTTCCTGGGGGCGGGCGCGGCCGTCGGCTGGGTTTACGAGCGCCCGGAGCTGGGGCTTCTAGTGGCAGCGTTGATGGCCCTCGGCTGGCACGTCCGCAAGCTGTTCGTATTCGACCGCGCAGTCAGGACGCGCGACTTCAATGCGTTCCGGCAGGGCGACGGCATCTGGCAGCAAATCATTGCCCGCTTTCGCTATGCACAGCAGCGCGCCTCCAAGCACAAGGAGCGCCACCGCGCGCTGCTGCGCGAGATTCGCAAGTCCACCGATGCCATGCCCGACGGCGCCGTGATTCTCGACGAACAGAATCAGATTCTCATGTGCAACCGGGCCGCGAAGCGCCTGGCCGGGCTGAAACCGCGCAAGGATCGCGGTCAGCGGGTGGACAATCTGCTGCGTAATCCGGAGCTGTCGGAGCTGCTGCAGAGCGACGACTTTTCGCATTCGATCGACATCCCGTCCCCGGTCATGGCAACAGGCTGGCTGAACTGCCGGGTCGTGCCGTATGGCGCCGACCAGAAGCTGCTGCTGCTGCGCGATGTGACCGAGCGCTTGAGGTTGAGCAAAATGCGGCGCGACTTCGTAGCCAACGCCTCCCACGAACTGCGCACGCCGCTGACCGTGATCTCGGGCTATCTCGAGTCCATCGACGAAGATGGAATCTCAGAGGAGCAGCGGTTTCCGATCACCCAGATGCAGACGGCTGCGCGGCGCATGAACGCGATCATCAGCGAACTCCTGGAACTGTCGCGGCTTGAAAGCGGTGGTCAGGCCAGCTACGAGAATACGGTGGATGTCGGCGCGCTGTTGATGAATGCCAAGCGCGCTTTCGCCAATCGCGAAGGCGTTGCCGGGATTATTCTCGAGATCAGGTCGACCGCGCTGCTGCGCGGCAATGCCGGCCAGCTCGAGTCGGTTGTCACGAACCTGCTGTCGAACGCGCTCAGGCATACGCCGGCGGGCGGAACTGTCACGCTGAGCTACGAGTCGAACAAGAAGCGCGCCGTGCTGGCGGTTACGGATACGGGTGAGGGCATTGCCGAGGACGACATCCCCCGCGTCACCGAGCGGTTTTTCCGTGTAGACCGCGGCCGGGCGCGCGAAGACGGCGGTGTCGGGCTCGGGCTCGCGATAGTGAAACACATCCTGGGGCGCCACGATGCGGAACTCGTCATCGAAAGCCGGGTCGGGCAGGGCAGCGTCTTTAGCTGCGTGTTTCCGCCGAGCCGGGTGACGTCGAAGAAGACGCTCGAAGTGGCAACCGCGGCGGGCTAGGGAGAAAGTTTTGGAAGCGTCGACGATCACCGGCCACATTTCGAGGCGATTCAACAGGGATCTCGAAGACTTGCGCAACAGCGTGCTGACGATGGGCGGCCTCGTCGAAGCGCAGCTGTCGAGGGCCATCGCCGCGATCGTGAGCGGCGATAGCGAACTCGGCCTCAAGGTCGCCAACGACGATTACAAGGTCAACAGCCTCGAGGTCAGCATCGATGAGGAGTGCAGCCGGATCCTCGCAACCCGGTCACCGGCCGCCAGCGACCTGCGCCTCATCGTCGCGATCATCAAGACGATCACCGATCTCGAGCGCATCGGCGACGAGGCCGAGAAGATCGGTTTCCTGGCGTCGCAGCTTGCCGCCATGGATCGGCCGAGCGACTCCTACCGTGAACTCAAGTACCTGGGCCATCACGTCTCGGAGATGCTGCGCGCGTCCATCGACGCGTTCGCGCGACTCGACGTCGAGGCTGCGCTGGAGGTCGTGCGCGAGGACGAGGCCGTCGACGAGGAGTACGACGCGATAACGCGCCAGTGCATCACGCGCATGATGGAGGACCCGCGCAGCATTCGCCGCTTCATGAATGTCACCTGGGCCGCCCGCTCGCTCGAGCGCATCGGAGACCATGCGAAGAACATCGGTGAATACGTCATCTATATGGTGCAGGGCCGTGACGTCAGGCACACTGAGGTCTTCGACGAAGACAGCCCGGATTCTGACTGAACGAGCATGCAGATCCCCGATCGACGACTCCTGAACCTTGCCGGGTTCGTGGCCTGCGTGGGCCTGATGGGCTACGCGCTGTATTCCGAGCACGTACTCGGTCTCGCGCCCTGTCCGCTGTGCGTATTTCAGCGCATAGCGATCATCGTGCTGGGGATCGTCTTCCTGCTGGCGGCGCTACACAACCCGAATGGCGGGGGGCGGTTCGGCTACTCCGTCCTCGCGCTGTTGGCCGCAGTCGGCGGCGTCGTCGTGGCGGGGCGTCATTTGTGGCTGCAGAACCTGCCCGAGGACAAGGTGCCGGCCTGCGGTCCCGATCTCGGCTACATGGTCGACAATTTTCCGTTCAGCGACATGCTCAAGATGGTGTTTACGGGGTCGGGGGAGTGCGCCGAGATATCCTGGCAGTTCCTTGGCCTGTCGATGCCGGCGTGGGTGCTGGTCTGGGCCGTCGCGCTGGGGGTGCTCGGTGTCGGCAACAACCTGCGCCGGGTTTGAGCTAAGCGGCTCCACGCACGCATCACTGGATCGACTTAAGGCTGCTGCTCCTCACCGGAACCCAACGTAAGCTTACTTTTCGCGTTTTGCTCGATCATGGCGTCAGAGAACCACAGATAATCCAGGCCGCCCTCGCGGAACGCGTCGATCTGGTTGTCGAGCAGCGGATGACGCGTACGTCCCACAACCCCGCCCGGCAACACTGCCAGCACCTTGTCGGGATCACTAAGGTCCGCCACCATGCGTAAAGAAGCGGACCACTGCGGATCGAAGCCCGACTCGGAGAAACCAAACAGCGCGCGATTGAGCGTTTCACCTGATCCTGGTTGAGGATAGGTCTGGTTGCCCGTCAAGCGACCCATCAGGCCATCCAGCCGCAACGGACCGGTCCGGCGCATGGACCGCACGTCAGCCCAACGCCAGTTATCGGCGCCCGCGCCATAGGCCTCGGTTAGCTCGGCAATGGCGTCTTGACCCGCCAGCCGGAAAAGATCATCGCGCGTCTCGCGCTTTGACGTTCTCGCGTCGTCGAACCAGGAGCCCCAAACCGCATCGCCTTCGAGCACAATGGCGTGCAAGCGCTGCTGCCAGACATACCAGAAGCTCAAATAGCCTTCAGTTGCATCGCCCAGATCGTCGCCGAACACACGTCGCGCAAAGTGCCGATAGGTCGCCTGGAATACGGTGGGCGCAGCGCTGTCGAGCACGTCACTATGATCCCACTCACGCAGGATCACCGCCAATGGCGCCGTCGTCTGGTCTTCTGCCAGGGCGGCCGCCATGATTGGCGCCACGCTTTGCGCAAACACATTCTTGTTGTCGCGCTGCGCGTCATAGTGCTCCTGGACGCTGATCTCGCCGGTACCCGCCAACAACTGCTGCAAGCGCTCATAGCGCCAGCTTGGCGAGGCAAAGGTTGTGAAGGGGTAAGGATAGTTGTACGGCTGCACGTACTGATTGGCGCTGCCGACCCAGCCCTGGTCCGGGTCCACAAGGCGCGGCATTTCCGACCCCGGAATCAGGCCGGTCCAGTTATCTTGACCGTCCACCAGGAAGGGCGCCGACCCATCGCCGCGAGTCCGTATCGGTGCCGCACCAGTGGAAAGGCGCGCAGTGCGCCCGTCCACATCGCCCAGGACCAGACTGAAGCCGAACATCCGATGCTTGCTCCATGCTGCAATTGCCTCGTCCACGCTTTGGGCCTGTATCCCTGCCTTGATGCCGAGGTCAGCCTGCGGGTACTCCGCCACCGCCCAGCGAACGCTGATTATGCTTTCGCTGAACGGAGTCCAGTCATGATCAGAGATCACTGGTCCGCGCCCGGTGAAACGTACTGTGATCACATGCTCGTCGCCGCCCCTCACTCTGATCGTTTCCCGGATTTCGCGGAAAGGCAGAGACTGGTCGCCTTCCATGTACCGCGACGCATGGGCCGGATCTGGTGTTTCCACATAGAGGTCAACCACATCCGCGTAGCCATTGGTGACGCCCCAGGCCAGGTGTTCGTTGCGGCCCGCGCTTACGCCGGGCAGTCCCGCATTCACGCCTACCGCACGCCAATCCGGTGTGATTAGTCCCACGGGGTGCCAAAAGCCCGGCAGATTGCGCACGTCCACGTGGGGATCGTTGGCCACTACGGCTGCCCCACCGGGCGAACGCGCGCCATTCACGGCCCAGGCGTTAGAACCGCCGATGCCGGCAGACTGGCGAACAATCCTCGTCCAGTCGACGGCGCCGGGATCGACGCCCAGAGAGCCGTAGCGCGCTGAGGACGCACGGGCACGGCCTGGTTCGTCGGGATTGATCGTCAACGGGGCAATCTCTGCGGCGCGCTCCGGGCCCACCGTTTCGACCAGGCTCTGAGTGGCGATTTCCGCATAGAAGTTGGCGCCGTTTTCCCATGCATAAAACAGCATCATGGCCAGGAGATCAGTTTCGTTCCATAGCTCAGCCTGCGCACCCACAAGCTGAAATTCCCAGGGATGGTCATCGGCGTGCAGCGTGATGTAGGCATTCATCCCGTCAGTGAAATCGGACAGCATTCGTTTGTTTTCATCGTTCAGAACGCGCCAATGATCCTGGGCGATCCGATGAAACCCGATCACGCGGCTGTCTGTGTCGGTGATCAATGTGGCATCGCCGAACAATTCCGACAGCCGTCCGAGTGCGGCGCGCTTGACCATTTCCAACTGGAACAAGCGGTCTTGAGCGACCACAAATCCCTGCGCGCGGATCACGTCGCGGAAGGACTCAGCACGGATGTAGGGAACGCCGTTGCTGTCGCGGAACACGGTCACCGGCGCATCCAGCACCGGCAGCGTCATCTCGCCGGAAGTCTGGTACAGGTTCGCCCGGCCGGCATACCAGTAGGCGGCAATAGCCGCGACCAGCGCCAACGTCACGGCACCGCCGATAATCCGGCCAAGCCACTTGAACAGCAATCCCATCGCCTATCCCCTTTGCAACGAGTGTCCCACAGTTTAGGGTCAATTAGTCCGGCGTGGGTGCTGGTGCTCAGGACACCAGCAGGCGCTCGAGAATACGTTCGTAAATCAACACGAGTTCGTGCACGTCCGCAAGCCGTACGTGTTCGTTCACCTTGTGGATCGACGCGTTGACAGGGCCGAGCTCGACGACGTCCACGCCGGCTGGCGAGATGAAACGCCCGTCCGAGGTGCCGCCGCCCGTCGACAGCTCAGGCGTCCGGCCCGCGATGGCCCCGACGCTTTCGACCACGGTATCGATGAGCACGCCCGGCTCGGTCAGGAACGGCTCGCCGGACAGGTGCCAGTCGATCTCGTAGTCGATGTCGTGCGCATCGAAGATCGCGTGGACCCGCCTGCGCAGTTCCTCGTGATGCCACTCCGTGCAGTATCGGAAATTGAAGCGGGCCGAGAGTTCGCCCGGGGTCACGTTCGGCGCGCCGGCGCCGGCCTGGACATTGACGACCTGGAAGCTCGTGGGCGGGAAGTAGTCGTTGCCTTCGTCCCAGGTCTCCGCGTGCAGTGACGACAGGACCGGTGCGAAGCGGCGGATCGGGTTGTCGGCGAGCTGCGGATAGGCAACGTGACCCTGAACGCCGTGCACCCTGAGCATAGCGCTCAGTGAGCCGCGACGGCCGATGCGAATCATGTCGCCGAGTGCCGTCTTGCTCGACGGCTCGCCGATCACGCACCAGTCGATCTGCTCGCCGCGTGCTCGGAGTGCCTCGACGACCCTGAGCGTGCCGTCTCTCGCGCGGCCTTCCTCGTCGCTCGTGATCAGGAGCGCAATCGAGCCGCGGCAGTCGTCGCGATCGTCGAAGAAGCGTTCCAGCGCGACGATCATCGCTGCCAGGGATGCCTTCATATCGGCAGCGCCGCGCCCGTAAAGCATGTCACCGCGCAGCGTGGGTTCGAACGGGTCGGTGTCCCAGCGATCGACAGGGCCGGTGGGCACGACGTCCGTATGGCCCGCGAAACAGAACACCGGCGCTTCGTCGCCGCGCCGCGCCCAGAGGTTCGTCACATCGTTGAACGGCATGGACTCACAGCCAAATCCGAGCCGCTCCAGGCGTTCGGCCAAAAGCGCCTGGCAGCCGGCGTCGTCGGGCGTAATCGATTCACGGCGGATCAGTGCCTCGAGCAGCTCGGTAACGGACTGCCGCCAGGTCTCTTCATTGCTCATTCGGATCGGCCTTCGCGGCGTTTTTTGCAACATAACGGAAACATTCCCGGGTTACCCTTCGCTCACTCTGGAACTGGCGAGTCGTCCGTGCGGATCGCAAAGACAATCATAGCTCTGACCTTGCTTGCAAGCGTCGCGCCCGCGGCGCTGTGGGGCAATACTGCGTCCGCGCAGGCCGGCCGCGACTACGTCTACGTGGTTGGATCGTCAACGGTTTTCCCGTTTGCGACGGTCGTGGCCGAGCGCTTCGGCCGCAACACGCCGTACAAGACACCGAAAGTCGAGTCGACGGGCTCGGGCGGTGGCTTCAAGCTGTTCTGCAGCGGCGTGGGCATCAATACTCCCGACGTCAGCAAGTCGTCGCGGCCGATCGAGCGGAGCGAATTGGAGGCCTGTATCGGCAACGGCGTGAGCGAGATCGTCGAGGTTAAGATCGGCTATGACGGGATCGTCTTCGCCAACTCGCTCAGAGCGCCGACGTTCAGGCTGACGCGAGCCGACATCTACTTCGCGCTGGCGGAGAACATTCCGACGGGCGAGCCCGGCCAGCTGATTCCGAATCCGCATCGCACCTGGGCCGACGTCAACCCGTCACTGCCGAATCTGCGCATCGAGGTGCTCGGCCCGCCGCCGACGTCCGGCACCCGGGACGAGTTCGTCGAGCTGGCCATGGAAATCGGCTGCGACGGCGTCGACTGGATCCGCGCACTCAGGGCGTCGAATCCCCGCGAGTACCGCAGGGTCTGTCATACGATTCGGGAGGATGGCGCGTTCGTCGAGGCCGGTGAGAACGACAACCTGATCGTGCAGAAGCTCGGGGCCAATCCGCGCGCCTTCGGCATCTTCGGATTCAGCTATCTGGATCAGAACACCGACAAGGTCAAGGGCGCCACGATCGACGGTATTGCGCCGACGTTCGAGGCCATCGCGGACGGCAGCTATCCCGTATCCAGGCCGCTGTACTTCTACGTCAAGGGCGCGCACGTGAACCTCATCCCGGGCCTCAAGCGCTTCCTGGCCGAGCTCACGAGCGAGCGCGCCTGGGGCGACGACGGCTACCTTGCCGATCGGGGCCTCGTGCCCATGCCGGTCGAGGAGCGCCGCCACTTCGCGACGCTCGTGCGTGAGCTGTCGCCGATGAACGTTGCGAGGAGGCCCTGATGTGTTCCCGTCGTGTGCATTGCGCCCAGCTCGCCCATCACTTCGATGCGCCGCTCGTGCGCGTCGCTGCACGCTGAGCGGACTGCGGCTCCGAGCGTAGCCGGCCCATGGATAGTGCGACGCTGCTACTCTCGCTGCTGGCGCTCGCGATCGCCGTATTCTTCATCGGCCGCGAGCGGTCCCTCGCCATGCAGCCGACCGGGTTGGACGCGAGCCGCCTGCACTCGCTGCCCGGGCACTACGGCTACTTCGCCGCCATCTGGTGCCTGTTGCCGGCACTGTTCGTCATGGTCGCCTGGCTCATGGCCGAGCAGCGCGTCATCGCCTACCTCGTGCTGGACGGTCTTCCCGGCGGCCGCGGGTCGCTGTCCAGCGGTGAGACGACACTGTTGATCAACAACATCCGTAACCTGGCGTTCGGCAATGCAGTCGGCGAAGAGGCCGGTGCGGCCTTGAGACAGGCAGCGGACCGTTACCTCGCGTACCAAACGACCAGCCACACCTTGCTCAGCGGGCTCGCGCTCACGGTGGCCATTGCCGGTGCGGCGTTTGGCGCGTCACGAATCCGGCCGACGTTTCGCGCGCGCAACCAGGTAGAGCGCGTCGTCCGTGCTTTCCTGGTCGCCGCATCCAGCGTCGCCGTCATGACGACGATCGGGATCGTGCTGTCGGTCCTGTTCGAGGCCCTGCAGTTTTTCCGGCAGGTGCCCGTCGCCGAGTTCCTGTTCGGACTGGACTGGAGTCCGCAGACCGCGATCCGCGACGACCAGATCGGCTCGTCGGGCAGCTTCGGCGTCATCCCGTTGCTCACGGGAACCCTGCTGATCACGCTGATCGCCATGCTGGTCGCCGTGCCCGTCGGCCTCATGAGTGCGATCTTTCTCGCCGAGTATTCGACGGAGCGAGTTCGCGCCGTCGTCAAGCCGGCGCTCGAAATTCTGGCCGGCATCCCGACGGTCGTGTACGGCTTCTTCGCGGCGCTGACCGTCGCGCCGTGGGTGCGCGGCACCGGCGAAGCACTGGGGCTCGAGGTGGCCTCGGAAAGCGCGCTCGCCGCCGGGCTCGTCATGGGCATCATGATCATTCCGCTCGTCTCGTCCCTGTCCGACGACGCAATCAACGCCGTGCCCGCCAGCATGCGGGACGGGGCCCTCGGCCTGGGCGCCACGCGCTCGGAGACCATGACCGGCGTGATTCTGCCCGCCGCGCTGCCGGGCATCGTCGGCGGCATCCTGCTCGCCGTGTCGCGCGCGATCGGAGAGACGATGATCGTGGTGATGGCGGCCGGGCTTGCCGCCAACCTGACGGCGAACCCGTTCGAGGCCGTGACCACGGTGACCGTTCAGATCGTTACGCTGCTGGTCGGCGACCAGGAGTTCGACAGCGCCAAGACGCTCGCCGCGTTCGCGCTCGGCCTGCTGCTGTTCCTGGTCACGATGATCTTCAACGTGGTCGGGCTCAACATCGTGCGCAAGTACCGGGAGCAATATGAGTAGCACGAGCACGTCCACGCCGACCCATGACCGGGTTCGACAGGGCCTCGCGCGGCGCTACCGCCGCGAAAGGCTGTTTCGTGTGGGCGGCGGCCTGGCAACCTTCGTCGGCCTGGGCTTCCTGGTCGTGTTCTTCGCAAGCCTGGTGGTTCGCGGGGCCTCGGCGTTCATGACGACCGACGTTCGGCTCGACGTCGTTTTCGATCCCGCTGTGCTAGGCGTAGCGGGCATACAGGATATCGAGACGGGCGATTTCGACGCGCTCGTGCGAGTTTCCCTGGCCAGCCGATTCAACGAGACTCTCGGCCGCGCCGAGCGTCGAGAAATGAATCGCCTCGTGAGCATCGATGCCGCTTTCAGGCTCAGGGAACGTCTCGCTGCCGAGCCCTCGCTCTTCGGGCGACAGGCGTCGGTCTGGGTGCCGGCGTCAGCGACGATGGACCGCTACGCGAAAGGCCTCGTCGATCGGTCGCTGGATGAAGCGCTTCGCCCGGTGTCCGATCTGCAGATCGGCTGGTGGTCGGAGCTCGAGGACGACAATGCCATTCGGCGCCGCTTCAACTCCGCGCTGTTCACCAACGGCGACTCGCGTGAGCCCGAGCTCGCGGGCATTCGCGGCGCGCTGGTCGGCTCGTTTTACATGCTGCTCGTGACGCTCGCGATCGCATTCCCGCTGGGCGTCGCGACCGCCGTGTATCTCGAGGAGTTCGCGCCACGCAACCGCTGGGCCGACCTCGTCGAAGTCAACATCAACAATCTCGCCGCCGTTCCGTCGATCGTATTCGGATTGCTCGGTTTGTCGGTGTTTATCGACTGGCTGGCCATGCCGCGATCCGCACCGATCGTGGGCGGCCTGGTGCTGGCGCTATTGACGCTGCCCGTCATCATCATCGCCGCCCGGGCGGCCATCAAGTCCGTGCCGTCGTCGATCCGCGAAGCCGCCGCGGCGCTAGGCTCATCGCGTATCCAGGTCGTGGCGCACCATGTCCTGCCACAGGCGCTGCCCGGCGTGCTGACCGGTACGATTCTCGGCATGAGCCGCGCGCTCGGCGAAACGGCGCCGCTGCTCATGATCGGCATGGTTGCGTTCATCGTGGATGTGCCAGAGGGCCTCTCGGATCCGGCGACCGCGTTGCCCGTGCAGATCTATCTCTGGGCGGAAAGCCCTGAGCGCGCCTTCGCGGAAAAAACCTCGGCGGCCATCCTCGTGCTGCTCACATTCCTGTTGCTTATGAACCTCGCGGCCGTCATTGTTCGTAAACGCATGGAGGACACGCGCACGTGACTTCAGCCGCTGGCAGGCTGCCGAAAGCCTGGCCGCGGCGTTCACGGCGACTTGCGCGCAACACCGAAACGATGGCTGAAAGCGATCCCAAAACGGAGCCGTACGAAAGCGTCAAGATCGACGACGTCGCGCCGCTGTCCGGCGCGCGAACGCAGCGGCCGGGCCCCGTCGTGCGCCAGCTGACCGACGCCGAAGCCGCGACGGTTGGAACCGTGACCGTCGACGAGCCGTTCATCGTGGCCGAGGACGTCAACGTACACTACGGATCGATTCACGCGATTCGCGACGTGACGCTCGAGATCGGCAAACGCGAAGTCATTGCGCTGATCGGTCCATCCGGCTGCGGCAAGACGACGTTCATACGCTGTCTCAACCGGATGAACGACACGGTGGACAACGCGCGTGTTTCGGGCAGGATCTCGCTCGACGGCCAGGACATCTACAGCAGGGACCTGGATCCGGTCGTGCTGCGTTCCCGGGTCGGCATGGTATTCCAGAAACCGAATCCGTTCCCGAAGAGCATCTACGACAACGTTGCCTACGGCCCGCGTATTCACGGTCTCGCCCGCGACCGCGCCGAACTGGACACTATCGTGCATACGAGCCTCGAGCGGGCGGGGCTGCTGAAGGAAGTCCTCGATCGGCTCGACGAGCCGGGCACGAGCCTCTCGGGCGGCCAGCAGCAGCGACTCTGCATCGCACGAACGATCGCGGTCAGCCCCGAGGTGATCCTGATGGACGAACCCTGTTCCGCGCTCGACCCGATCGCGACCGCCCGCATCGAGGACCTGATCGACGAACTGTCGGAAGACTACGCGATCGTCATCGTCACGCACTCCATGCAGCAGGCGGCACGCGTGTCGAAGCGGGTGGCATATTTTCACCTCGGCCGGCTCATCGAAGTCGACGAGACGAATCGCATCTTCACCAATCCGCTGCACAAACTGACCGAGGACTACATCACGGGCCGTATCGGTTAGCCGGCCAGGAAATCCTCGAATCGCTGCTCCGAGAAGCCGACGGCCGTGAACGCATCCGACTCGAGCACGGGGCGCTTTATCAGGGTCGGTTCCTCGAGCATCAGCGCCAGGGCGCGGTCGCGCGACATCGATTGACGATCGCTTTCGGGTACCTGGCGCCAGGTAAGGCTCTTTCGATTCAGCAGAGTTTCCCAGCCGACCTTGCCCGACCAGCGTTCGAGCATCTGAATGTCGATGCCGTCCTTGCGCAAATCGTGAAACCTGAATTCCAGGCCGCGGGCGGCCAGGGACTTGCGGGCCTTGCGGCACGCGTCGCAGTTGGGGATACCGTAGATCGTCAGCATGTCGATGTCCCTAATGCGTTCTCAACGACAATCATGATCGCGCCGGCAGCGATTTCTCCCAAAAAACTAGGCATTGCGAAGCAGTTCGTTGATGCCGGTCTTGGCGCGGGTCCTGGCGTCGACCCGCTTCACTATTACCGCACAGTACAGCGAGTAGCGCCCGTCGCCGGAGGGCAGGTTGCCCGGGACGACGACGGCGCCCGCCGGCACGCGACCGTAGCTAATCTCGCCGCTTTCCCGGTCGTATATCTTCGTGCTCTGGCCGAGGTAGACGCCCATGGAGATTACCGCGCCCTGCTCGACGATGACGCCCTCGACGATTTCGGAGCGCGCGCCGATGAAGCAATCGCTCTCGACGATCGTCGGACCGGCCTGCACGGGCTCGAGCACGCCGCCGATGCCGACGCCGCCCGAGAGGTGAACGTTTTCGCCGATCTGCGCGCAGCTGCCGACCGTGGTCCAGGTGTCGACCATCGTACCGCTGCCGACATAGGCGCCGATGTTGACGTAGCTGGGCATGAGCACGACGTCGTTGGCGACGTAGGCGCCGCGGCGAACGATCGCATCCGGCACGACGCGCACGCCGTCGCGCCTGAAGTCGTCCTCGGTGTAGTCGGCATACTTCATCGGCACCTTGTCGAAAAAGCGGCTGTGCGCGCCGTCCTGCACCGAATTGTCGCGAAGCCTGAAACTCAACAGGACGGCCTTCTTGAGCCACTGGTTGACGGTCCAGCCCGATTCGGTCTTCTCGGCGACGCGCAGGCGGCCCTGGTCGATGTCATCGATGGCCTGATCCACGGCCGCTTCCAGCCGCGATGGGTCGACGCTGTCGATACCTTCGTCAAAGGCACGCTCGATGAGTTGCTCGTTTTCCTGCATGGCCGGGCTCCGGGATGGGTCGCGATTGCCGATCAGGCCTGGTCGCCAAGCCGCTTCAGGAGGTCTTTGCCGAGCCTTCGCTCGGCGTCCTCTTCGAGCGGCTTGCCCGACAGGTCGGTAATGTAAAATACGTCTTCTGCCCGTTCGCCGATAGTCATGATCTTCGCGGCTTCGATGTTGACGCCGCATGCGATGAAGGCCTGGCCGACCTTGCTGAGCAGGCCCGGCCGGTCGGCGGCGACGAGTTCCAGCAGCGTTCGGTCGCGCGATTCATCGCGGCTGAAATCCACTTCCGTTCGGGTCGAGAACATGCGCGCCTGGCGCGGCGGTGCGCGGGTCACGGGCACGATTTCCTCGTCGGATTTGTCGAGGATGCCGGTCAGCATCGCACGAACCTTGTCGAGGCGAGTCTCGTCGATGTCCCCGTGTTCCTCCGGGTCGACGAAGACATAGGTATCGAGGCTGAAGTCGTTCTTTAAGGGGACGATTCGCGCGTCGACGATACTCATGCCGAGCTCGTCGACGACCGCCGTGACCTGGGCGAAGGTTCGCTTCACGCGCGGCGTGTAGAGAACCGCCTCGACGCCGTCGCCGTCCGGTCCGCGGCGCAGGTCGACGAGGCTGGCTGTCGCGTCGGTGTCCGCGTCCGCCAAAAGGCGTGTGTGCCAGGCAATCTCGTCGCTCTTGTGCTTCAGGATGTAGTTGTCATCGAGCAGGCGCCAGACCCGGTCGATGTCTGCCCCGGACATGCCGCTGTCGGCCAGCGCTGCGCGGGCCTTCCCGCGCTTCTCGCCGATCAGCTGTTCCGGGTCGACCGGATGTTCGAGGCCGTCGTTGAGTGCCCGCGACGTCTCCTGGTACAGGCCCCGGAACAGCGAAGCCTTCCAGGAGTTCCACAGCTTCGGATTCGTGCCGCGAACGTCGGCGATCGTCAGGACGTACAGGTAGTCGAGGTGCAGCTGGTCGCCGACCAACGCCGCGAACTCGTTGATGACGTCCGGGTCGCCGATATCCTGTTTTTGTGCGGTCGTCGACAGCGCAAGATGGTGTCGCACGAGCCAGGCGACCGTCGCCGCGTCTGCCTGGTCCATGCCGTGCTCGAGACAGAACGCCTCGGCGTCGACGGCGCCGAGCTCGGAGTGGTCGCCGCCGCGGCCCTTGGCGATATCGTGGAACAGCCCCGACAGATAGGCGATCTCGGGCTTCTCCAGGCGCTGCATGATCTGGCTGCAATCCGGGAATTCGTGATCGAATCGCTCGAGCGCAAAGCGGCGCAGATTGCTGACGACGAACAGCGTGTGCTCATCCACCGTGTACGCGTGAAAGAGGTCGTACTGCATGCGCCCGACGATGCGGCCGAAGGCCGGCAGGTAAAGGCCCAGGACGCCGTACAGGTTCATGCGCTTGAGTTCGTGGGTGACGCCTTCGGGCGCGCGGAGTATCGACAGGAACAGCCGGTGATTGCGAGGGTTCTGGCGAAACCCGTCGTCGATCAGGTGCAGATTGCGCTTGATCAGTCCGACGGTGTAGGCGCTCACGCCGCGGATGTCGGGGTTCTGCTGCAGGAGCAGGAACAGCTCGAGCAGCGCCGATGGCTCACGTTCGAACACGCCCTCGTCGACCGTCTGCAGGTAGCCGTTCCTGACCTGGAAGCGCTCGTTAACGGGCTGAGGCGCCGCATCGGGATCCATGAGGATCGCCTCTTCGAACAGCTGCAGCAGGATATCGTTGAGCCGGGACAGGTCCATGACCGTCCTGTAGTAGCGCTGCATCATCTGCTCGACCGCCAGCGTGTAGGTCGCATCCTCGTAGCCGAGCATCTTCGCCAGCGCAATCTGGTGATCGAACAGGATGCGATCCTCGCGGCGGCCGGTCAGCGTATGCAGGGCGAAGCGGACCCGCCACAGGAATGCCTGGCCCTCGAGCAGGCGGTCGCGTTGACCGGGGGTAAGGAACGCGTGATCGACGAGCTCGGCGAGTGTCCTGCAGCCGAAGTGTCGCTTCGCCACCCAGCCGATCATCTGGATATCGCGCAGTCCACCGGGGCTGCCCTTGACGTTGGGTTCCAGGTTGTACCCCGTGTCGTCGTAGCGCCGATGCCGCGCGATCTGCTCCTTGCGTTTTTCGGCGAAGAATCGGTCCGACGGCCAGATCCTGTCCGGAGCCGTCGCCGACTGCATGGCGTCGAGCAGTTCGGGCGGCCCCGTGACGAGCCGGGATTCCATGAGCGTCGTCACGACGCTGAGGTCATCCTGCGCCTGCTCGACACACTGGGCGACCGTGCGGACGCTGTGGCCGATCTCGAGTCCGAGGTCCCAGAGTCCCGTGACGAAGGCGGACAGCTTGTCATTGTCGCCGCTGTCGAAGTCGTCCGGCAGCAGCAACAGAATGTCGACGTCGGAACCGGGGTGCAGTTCGCCGCGGCCATAGCCGCCGACGGCGACCAGCGCCACCGATTCGACGAGATCGCCGGCCGTGAGCCGCCACAGCTCCGCGAGCGCCTCATCGACGCTCCGCGCGCGGGCATGGACGAGATCGACGACGGAGTCGCCCGCGCTGAAGCGCTGCCCGAGCGCGGCGGCGTCGGCCTCGAGCGACGATCGAACACTAGTGTCCTGAGTCATTAGTTCGCATCATTTCAGCGCGATCTGCCTCGCGTGTGGCAAGGCAGGCCGCGCCGGCAATGGCAGCGTCCTTGGCAAGCGGCCTAACGCCGCCACGCGCGAGGCAGGTCGCGCCCTTCGGGAGCCACTGGTTTTCGCCATGACCGCGTTGCATCCCTTGGCAAGGTCTAGACATTGCCGGCGGAATGCGCCTTGTCATGGCGAAAACCAGTGGCTCTGAAATCATGCGAACTAATGACTCAGGACACTAACGGTCGTCGGCACCAAGCGTCAGAACTTCGTGTCCGTTCTGGGTAATCAGCACCGTGTGCTCCCACTGCGCGGATAGCGAGTGATCCTTGGTCACCACGGTCCAGCCGTCGTTCAACAGTTTCACCTGGCGCTTGCCCGCGTTGACCATCGGCTCGACCGTCAGCGTCATGCCGGCCTTGAGCTCCATTCCGGTGCCGCGGTGGCCGTAGTGCAGAACCTGCGGGTCTTCGTGGAACACGCGGCCAATGCCGTGGCCGCAGTACTCGCGAACCACCGAGAAGCGCTGTTTCTCGACGAATTGCTGGATTGCGGCGCCGATGTCGCCCAAATGCTTGTTCGGCGCCATCTCCTGGATGCCGAGCCACATGCCTTCGTAGGCGACCTTGGCGAGCCGTTCCGCAAGAATCGGCGGCTTGCCGACGAAGAACATGCGGCTCGTGTCGCCGTGGTAGCCGTCCTTGATGACCGTAATGTCGATGTTCACGACATCGCCGGATTTCAGCTTCTTCTTTCCCGGGATGCCGTGGCAGACCACGTGATTCACCGATGTGCAGATCGATTTCGGAAAGCCCCGGTAGTTGAGCGGGGCGGGGATCGCGTCCTGTTCGCCCGTGATGAAATCGTGGCAGATGCGGTCGAGTTCGCCCGTGGTGATCCCGGGTTTTACATAATCACCGATCATGTCGAGGACGTCGGCGGCCAGCCGGCCGGCGACCCGCATCTTGTCCTGCTCCTCGGCGGTTTTGATCGTAACGGTCATCAGTGAGCTTCGACGCGCCTGAAAAGGCATTGGAATCCGCGTTGTTGGACGCGGCGGGCTATGGTATAAAGCGCGCGCCCAAGAGGCAATTAATCCACACGCTTGTCGTCACATCTCGCTGGGTGCCCCGTCGAAAAAGGGGTTGCGGGCTGGGGCAAGCGGAGGCCTAACCCGGAGAATTACTATGGCAGACGTAACCATGCGCCAGATGCTAGAGGCTGGCGTGCACTTTGGCCATCAGACCCGATTCTGGAATCCCCAGATGGCGCCGTTCATTTTCGGTGAGCGGAACAAGATTCACATCATCAACCTCGAGAAGAGCCTGCCGATGGCGCGCGAGGCGTGCGCGTTCGTCAAGGGGACGGTCGCCGACGGCGGCACGATTCTGTTTGTAGGCACCAAGCGCGCGGCTCGCGAGTCGATCCGTGAGAACGCCGTACGCTGTGGGATGCCCTTCGTCAGCCAGCGCTGGCTCGGTGGCATGCTCACGAACTACAAGACCATTCGCCAGTCGGTCAAGCGGCTCGTCAATCTCGAGCAGATGGCCGAGGAGAACGCGTTCGACGGTCTGACCAAGAAGGAAATCCTGGGCTTGAGCCGCGAGCAGGACAAGCTCGAGCGGAGCCTGGGCGGGATCAAGGAAATGAAGTCGCTGCCCGACGTCATGTTCGTCATCGACGTCGATCACGAGGACATCGCGGTCCGCGAGGCGCAGAAGCTCGGTATCCCCGTCGTGGCGGTCGTGGACACGAACTGCTCGCCCGAGGGCGTCGACTACGTCATCCCGGGCAACGACGACGCGATGCGCGCCATCGGCCTGTACACGGCGCTGATCGCCGATGCCGTGCTCGAGGGCAAGGCATCGCTGCCGGAAGTTGCGCTCGGTGAGGACGACTTCGTCGAACTCGACGAGGAGGGCAACGTCAAGAAGACGACGCGCAAGAAGACCGCGAAAAAGGCCGGCAAGAAGACGGCCCGGAAAGCCGCCGGCAAGAAGAAGGCGCCGGCCAGGAAAGCCGACGACGCGCCGGCCGCGGAGACGAAGGTAGCCGACGACAAGGACGCCGCGCCGAAGGCCGAGGCTGCCAAGGCCGAGGCTGCCAAGGCCGAGGCTGCCAAGGCCGAGGCTGCCAATGCAGACGCTTCCGCGTCGGACGCGCCGAAGAAAGCTGCCGAGAAGTCCGCGGACGCGGAGGCGGCCGATACCGACGAGCCCGCCAAAACAGACGAGAAGACCGACGCTTGATCAGGAGCGTCCCGAGACACCGAGATTCAGAGGTATTGAGTGATGGCAGTCAGTGCATCGATGGTAAAGGAACTGCGAGAGCGCACGGGCGCCGGCATGATGGAGTGCAAGAAGGCGCTCGTTGAGCATGGCGGTGACATGGACGCGGCCGCGGAACACCTGCGCAAGTCCGGCCAGGCGAAGGCCGACAAGAAGTCCGGCCGCGTGGCCGCGGACGGCAAGGTCGTAATCAAGGCCAACGGCGGCAGCGCCGTTGCGGTCGAAATCAACTCCGAGACCGATTTCGTCGCGAAGGACGACAATTTCCTCGAGTTTGCCGATGCGGTCGCCGATGCGGCGCTCGCGTCGGGCCGGACCGACGTCGACAGTTTTGCGAGCGACACGCTTGCCGACGGCCGCAGCGTGGAGACGGCGCGCACGGAGCTCGTCGCAAAGGTCGGCGAGAACATCTCCGTGCGCCGTATTGCGCGCGTCGAGAACGCTGGTCCGATCGGCCACTACACGCACGGTGCGAAGATCGGTGCGATCGTCGCGCTTGAGGGCGGCGACGAGGCGCTGGCGCGCGATATCGCCATGCACGTCGCGGCGATCAATCCGGCTCACATCGACGAGTCGGAAGTGCCCGCTGAAACGCTCGAGAACGAGCGCCGAATCCTGACCGAGCAGGCGCAGGAGTCCGGCAAGCCCGCCGAGATCGTTGCGAAGATGGTGGACGGGCGCATCGCCAAGTTCTTGAAGGAAATCACGCTGGTCGGTCAGCCTTTCGTCAAGGACCCGGACGTGACCGTAGGCAAACTGCTCGAGGGCGCCAGCGCAAGCGTCGTAGCCTTCACGCGCTTCGAGGTGGGCGAAGGTATCGAGAAAAAGGAAGAGAACTTCGCCGACGAGGTCATGAAGCAGGTCGAGGAGGCGAAGAAGAAGGAAGCAGAGGCGCAGAGCTAGCCGACGGTTGGCGGGTTTGCGGGAAAGGACAGCAGGGGCGTTAAGCCTTTGATTCGGCGAGATTTCACTTTCCGATTGGGCTACTATCGTGCACCGTACGGTGCACCGGATGGCGCGGCGGGCAGGCCACCGGAGAATCGGCCGGGCGGTTGGGGTACCCCCAAGGCCGGAATCGTCCCTGACGCACGGAGCGGGCGCGTATGAGTGACAGCCAGGGTCCCTACAAGCGAGTGCTGCTGAAACTGAGCGGCGAAGCCCTGATGGGCGACCTGGACTACGGCATCGAGCCCGTGGTCATACAGCGCCTTGCCTCCGAGATTGCCGTCGCGCACGAAGCCGGCGTGCAGATCGCGATCGTCATTGGCGGCGGCAATATCTTCCGCGGCGCCGGATTGGCGCGAGCCGGCATGGACCGGGTCACGGGCGACTACATGGGGATGCTCGCGACGGTAATGAACGCACTGGCGATCCAGGACGCACTCGAGGCCAGGAACGTCTTCGCGCGCGTCATGTCCGCCCTGCAGATTCACGAGGTTTGCGAAGACTATATTCGTCGCCGCGCGGTGCGGCACCTGGAGAAGGGCCGGGTAGTCATCCTTGCGGCGGGCACGGGTAATCCGTTTTTCACGACCGACACGGCTGCGAGCCTGCGGGCGATCGAGATCGGCGCCGACGTGCTGCTCAAGGCGACCAAGGTCGATGGCGTGTACGACAGCGATCCGAAGGACAACCCGGACGCTAAGCGCTACGAGAACGTTTCTTTCGACAAGGTGCTCGCCGACAAACTGGGCGTCATGGACGCGACGGCCATCGTGATGTGCCGGGACAACGGTTTGCCGCTCAGGATCTTCGACTTGACCCGCGCCGGTGCACTCGTCAAGGCAATGGCGGGAGAGAACGTCGGTACGCTGGTCATGACTTAGGGGTTACAACGTGTTGGATGAAATCAAGAAGGATGCCGGCGAGCGCATGGCGAAGAGCGTCGCCGCGCTCAAGGGTGAGTTCACGAAAATTCGCACGGGGCGTGCGCACACGAGCCTGCTCGATCACATCACCGTCGAGTACTACGGCGCCGAAGTGCCGCTGTCCCAGGTGTCCAATGTTGGCGTCGAGGACTCGAGAACGCTGACCGTGACTCCCTGGGAGAAGGACATGGTCGGGCCAATCGAGAAGGCGATCATGAACTCGGACCTTGGGCTCAACCCCGCGACGGCTGGCACCGTGATACGGGTGCCGCTGCCGCCCCTGACCGAGGAGCGGCGCAAGGACATGATCCGCGTCGTGCGGTCGGAGGCTGAAGGCGGGCGCGTCGCCATTCGGAACATTCGCCGCGACGCGATTTCCGACGTCAAGGATCTTCTCAAGGAGAAGATGATCGGCGAAGACGATGAGCGGCGCGCAGAGCAGGACGTCCAGGACATTACCGACAACTACGTGGGCCAGATCGACGCGCTGCTGGCCGAGAAAGAAAGCGAGCTGATGGAAATCTAGGTGTCGCGAATGCCGCAAAAAGTGGCCGGCCTGCCGGAACATGTCGCCGTTATCATGGACGGCAACGGGCGATGGGCCCGCAAGCGCGGCATGCCGAGGCCCGCGGGGCACCGAGCGGGTGTCAAGTCCGTTCGTGCAACCGTCCAACATGCGGCTCGGCTCGGCATTCGCCAGCTCACGCTGTTCGCATTTTCGAGCGAAAACTGGAAGCGACCGGCCGAAGAGATCGGCGTGCTCATGAGCCTGTTTCGCGAGGTCCTGCAACGCGAAGTGGCGGAGCTGCACAAGAACCGCGTGCGACTTCAGTTCATCGGCGAGCGTGAACGCCTGGGTCCGCGTCTCAGGACAGCCATAGAGGCAGCCGAAGGGCACACGGCGGACAACGACGGCCTGCAGCTCGTCGTGGCGGTCGCATACGGCGGCCGCTGGGATATCACAAACGCGGCCAGAAAGCTGGCCCAAAAAGCACGCGACGGCGAGCTCGATCCCGAGACGATCGACGAGCAAAGTCTCGCCGACGGCCTGCAGCTGGCAGGTATGTCGGATCCCGACCTGCTGATCCGGACGGGCGGCGAGAGGCGGGTCAGCAACTTTCTCCTGTGGAATCTCGCCTACGCCGAGATTGTCTTCTCGGACGTGCTATGGCCGGATTTCCGCGAGTCCGATTTCGACGCCGCCGTCGACTATTTCACGGGCCGGCAGCGCCGGTTCGGTCATACGCCGGAGCAGCTGGAAGCGGCGAAATGCTGAAGCAGCGCATCGTTACCGCGTTAATTGCGGTTGCCGCGCTGCTGCTCGTGCTGTTCTTCGTGCCGCCGGCGATCGCCGAGCTGTTTGTTGCCTTGCTGGCGCTGGCGGGGGCCTGGGAATGGTCTGCGTTCCTCGAGCCGAAAGGCCGTGCGACCCGGGTGGGCTTCGTCACGCTCGTCGGGCTCCTGATCGCGGCCGTCGCGCTCGTGTGGCCTGATCGGGCCGAGCTGGTCCTGCGCCTTGCCATCGCCTGGTGGCTTGCGGCGCTGGTCTGGGCCTTTTTTTTTCCGACGCCGATTCCGCTGGTCTTGCGCTGGCTGTGCGGGGTTCTGGTGCTCGTGCCGCTACACACCGCGCTGGTCACGCTGTACGACGTGAGTCCATCGCTGCTGCTGTTCGCGCTCGTCATCGTATGGGCCGCCGACGTCGGCGCCTATTTTTCCGGCAAGCAATTCGGCCGCGTCAAACTGGCGCCCATGATTAGTCCCGGAAAGACCTGGGAGGGCGTTTTGGGCGGGCTCGTGCTCGTGGCGATTTTCGCGGTGGTCGGCAATTACTGGATCGGCTCGGATCTCAGAACTCTGGTGCCGTTCTGCGTCGGCGTGGCCGGGATTTCAATCGTCGGCGATCTGACGGTGAGCATGTTCAAGCGCACCTCGGGCATCAAGGACAGCGGAACGCTGTTTCCGGGCCACGGCGGCGTGCTCGATCGCGTCGACAGCGTCTCGGCGGCCTCGCCGGTGTTCGCGCTCGGCATCGGCTGGATGGGGATCGCATGATCGCCCGTTCAGTCGTCGTTCAGAATTCGCCCATCACGATGGAGGCCGCGGCATGGGCTGCGACGGGAACTGCTATGGTCGCGGACAGTCCATTTAGACAGGGAAAGCTTTCGGTCCAGCTATGTTCGATGCATTGAGCAGTGCGCTCGCGTTCATAGTCGCAATCAGCATCCTGGTTGCGGTGCATGAGTACGGGCACTACCTTGTCGGTCGGCTGACTGGCATGAAGGTACTGCGCTTCTCGGTCGGCTTCGGCAAGCCGATCTGGATGCGCACGGGCAAGGATCCCGACCGAACCGAGTACTGTATCTCGGCGATACCGCTGGGCGGCTACGTCCGTTTTCTCGACGGACGCGAGGGACCCATCGACCGTGCGGACGAAGGCCGGGCGTTCAACCAGCGCCCGATCCCCGCGCGCATTGCCGTCCTGCTTGCCGGGCCGGCATTCAATTTCCTGCTGGCGGTACTTATTTATTGGGCATTGTTCGTCGCCGGCGAAAACGTGCCCCGACCGGTCGTCGGCGAGGTAGCCCCGGGCTCGTACGCTGCAGCTGCAGGGCTCGAAAGCGGCGACCGCATACTCGAGGTCGGCGATCGGCGCACGCCCGACTGGGAAGCGGCGCTGACGACCATACTGGACCGGATGGCTGCCGACGGACGGGTGCCCATGACCGTGGCGGACGCGGACGGACGCGAACGCACGATCACGATTGACGTCGGCGACGAAAAGACCCGTCTGACCGAACCTGGCGAGTTGTTCGCGGGACTCGGCTTCAAGCCCTGGTCGCAGTCGTCGCTGCTTGGCGCCGTGACCGAGGACGGCGCCGCATTCGCCGCGGGCGTTCGTGTCGGCGACCGCGTTACAGCGATCGACGATGAGCCTGTGCGGTATTTCAACGAAATCCCGGCCCTCGTGCAGCCCAGGCCCGGCGAAACGGTCGGCGTCGAGGTCGAACGCGACGGCCGGCGGCTTACGTTTGACGTCACGCTTGACCGTGTCGAGCGCGACGGCCAGGCGGTCGGCTTACTCGGCGTGCAGGCGGCCGACGATCCCCGGACGGTCTGGTATTTCCGTCAATACGGGCCCGTGCAAGCCGTTGGCGAGGCCGTCGTGCGTACCTGGAACTCGAGCGTTTTCACGGTGACGATGCTCAGCCGGATGATCACGGGCGACGTGTCGATCAAGAATATCAGCGGTCCGATCAACATCGCGCAGTTCGCCGGCGAAACGGCGCAGAGGGGCCTGAGTGACTACATCTCTTTTCTGGCCATCGTCAGCATCAGTCTCGGCGTCCTGAATCTTCTCCCGGTGCCCGTGCTGGACGGCGGCCAGATCGTCTACCAGGCTGTCGAGTGGGCAAAGGGCAGTCCATTGTCGGAACAGGCGCAGATCGTGGGCCAGCAGATCGGCATACTTGCGCTGATCCTGTTGATGAGTTTCGCTTTCTACAACGACATCGCACGGATGCTGGGTTAGCTACGGGACAGGGCACTAGGTACGGGGGCAGATGACGGGCACATCCACAATCGCGCGCATTCGATTGAGAGCGCTGCTCCGGCGCGCCGGCGCCGCGGTTGTTGCGTGTCTCGCCATTGCGCCGGCGCTGGCGGCACTCGACGAGCCGTTCACCGTGCGCGACATGCGTGTCGAAGGGCTGCAGCGAATCTCCGAGGGCACGGTGTTCAACTATCTGCCGATCAACATCGGCGATGAGGTCGACGGAGTACGCGTCCGCGAAGCCATTCGGTCGCTCTACGAACAAAGCCTGTTCGACGATATCGAGATGCGCCGCGACGGCAATACGCTGATCATCGCCGTCAGGGAGCGGCCGTCGATCGAGAGTTTCCAGATCGAGGGCAACAAGGACATCAAGACCGAGGACTTGATGGGCTCCCTGCGCGAGGTCGGGCTCGCGAAGGGACGCACGTTCGACCGGTCGGTGCTCGACAACGTCGAGCTGTTCCTTCGCGATCAGTACTACGCGCGCGGCAAGTACGAAGTCGAAATCGTGACGTCGGTGGTCGAGCGGCCCAACAACACGGTGCAGGTCAAGATCGACGTCAACGAAGGCGATCGCGCGAAAATCCGTCAGATCAACATCATCGGCAACACGGCGTTTAGCGAGAAGGACATCCGCGGCGACTTTCAGCTCAAAACCGGCAACTGGCTGTCCTGGCTCCGGCAGGACGATCGCTATTCGGCCGAGGCCCTGGACGGCGACATCGAGACGCTCACATCCTACTACATGGACCGGGGCTACGCCGATTTCGACGTGGAATCGGCACAGGTCGCGATTTCTCCGAACAAGAAAGACATCTACATCACGATTACCGTGGACGAGGGCGACCAATATACGGTGACCGACGTCAAGCTGGTCGGCGAGATGGTGATTCCGGAGATCTACCTGCGCAGCCTGATCCTTGCGCAGCCCGGGTCGATCTTCAACCAGGGCCTTCTGACGCAGTCGACCGAGTATATGTCGCTGAGGCTTGGCCAGGAAGGCTACGCCAACGCCGAGATCGAGCCCGTCTGGGAACTCGACGAGGAGACCAAGGAGGCCGAGATCACGTTTTTCGTCGAGCCGAACAACCGCGTCTACGTGCGCCGCATCAGTTTTCGCGGCGTAAGCGAAGTCGAGGACGAGGTGTTTCGGCGCGAGATGCGGCAGATGGAAGGCGCGTATCTGTCCAATCTGCTCGTCGACCGCTCGAAGGTCCGGCTGCAGCGCCTGCCGTACGTCGAGGCTGTCGAAGTGAGCAACGAGCCCGTACCCGGCAATCCGGATCTCGTCGACGTCAACTTCGATGTGCAGTACCGGATGCCCGGCCAGTTTTCCGGCGGCGTGGGTTTTTCCGAGTCGCAGGGCATCCTGTTGAACGGGAGCATCGTGCATACCAACTTCCTCGGTAGCGGCAACCGCGTCGCGCTCGAGGTCAACACGGGCCGCTTTCAAAAGCTCTACAGCCTGTCGCATACGGATCCGTACCGCACGATAGACGGGGTCCGGCGGACCGTATCGGTGAACTTCCGCGACATCACGCAGTTCGTGAGGGGCTCGTCAGACTTCTCGACCCAGACGCTCGGCGCGTCGGTCGACTACGGCTACCCGATCACCGAGTTCCAGACCCTGAGTTTCGGCGTGACGTACCAGCGCGCCGAACTCCTGTCGTCGACGAACAGCACTCAGCAGTCGCAGGATTGGGTGGCGAACAACGGCAATCCATTTGTCACGGACATCGGTGGTGGCGGCGCCTTTTTCGGCACCGAGTTCAATACCTACGAGGCGCTGATCGGCTGGACCTTCGACAGCCGCAACCGCGCGCTGTTCGCGAACCGCGGTACGCGCCAGCAGCTGATCCTGTCGAGTACGATTCCGGGCAGCGAGGTCGAGTTTTTCAATGCGCGTTACAGCCTGACCAAATACGTGCCGCTGTTCGGCCAGTGGCTGGTTCGATGGAACGCGGAACTCGGCTACGGCGAGGCAATAGGCGACACGACGGCGCTGCCGCCCTACAAGCAGTACTTTGGCGGCGGACCCCAGTCGATTCGCGGTTATCGAGAGGCCTGGATGGGACCGCGCGACAGCTTCGGCAACCCCTATGGCGGCAATGTGTTGGTTGCAAGTCAGCTAGAGCTTATACTTCCGCTGCCGCAGAAGTGGCAGAGTCAGGCGCGGGCCGCGGTGTTCTACGACCTCGGCAACGTGTTCAACACCGGCGAGGTGGAATTTACCGACCGGCTCGGCGCCCCGGTAGAATACAAGCCTGACTTTGACGAGCTCAAAGCCTCGGTGGGAATCGGAATCCAGTGGCTCGCGCCGCTCGGGCTGTTCCGGTTCAGCTATGCGTTCCCGCTCAATGCCTACGACGGTAACGACAGATTCTTCGGCGATGAACTGGAACGGTTCCAGTTCTCGATTGGACAAGCGTTTTAAAGATTGGAAGTTCTTATGAGTGTCGTAAAGCAACATATGCCTGCACTAGCCCTGTTGTTGGCCCTGGCGTTTTCGTTCGCCGCGCCCGCTGCCGCGCAGGAACTGAAGATTGGCGTCGTAAACGTTCCGTTTCTGATGGACCGCGCGCCGCAAACAAAGGCCGCGATGGATGCTTTGCAGGAAGAGTTCGCACCCCGTCAGCGTGAATTCGCCGCCAAAGCGAAGGAGCTCGAGGATCTGACGGCCAGGATTCAGAAAGACGCGGCCGTCATGGGGCAGTCCGAGCGAGATTCGGCCGAGAAGGAGCTCAGGGACCTGCGGCGCGAAGTCACCCGGCTGCAAAACGAGTTCCAGGAAGACCTGAACCTGCGTCAGAACGAAGAGCTCGGCAATCTGCAGCGTACGCTGCTGCAGGAAGTCCAGACCTACGCGCAGGCGGAGGGCTTCGATCTCGTGGTCGGCGATGCGCTGTTCGTCAGCCCGACGGTAGACATCACCGAAGAAATGCTGCGCGCGATCGAAACGAACTACAACGCAACCAGTTCCCGGTAGCACGCAACGACGCGGGCATGTCGATCCGCCTTGGCGAACTCGCGACCCGCTTCGGTTGCGAACTGATTGGCGATCCGGATGTCGTCGTCCGGCGGGTTGCGTCGCTCGACGGCGCGACGGGCGACAGCGTGAGCTTTCTGGCCAACCCGGCTATGAAGGACGAGCTCCTCGCGACCCGCGCGGCCGCCGTTATCCTGCGAAGCGATGACGCCGCCGATTCACCCGTCGGGGCGCTGATCAGCGACAACCCGTACGCAACCTACGCGCGCGTAGCGGCCGCGCTGCATCCCGAGCCGACGGTCGAGCCCGGCGTGCACCCGGCCGCCGTCGTCGCGGAGGACGCCGAGATCGATCCTGCTGCCCGGATCGACGCAGGCGCCGTGGTTGCCGGAGGCGCCAGGATCGCGGCCGGCACATGGATCGGTCCGCGAAGCTATATCGGTCCCGGTTGCGTGATCGGTGCCGGCACGCGTCTGGTTGCCGGCGTCACGTTCGTGCGGGACGTGATCATGGGTGAGCGCTGCGTGATCCAGCCAGGCGCCGTCATCGGCGCCGACGGCTTCGGCAACGCGTTGGCACCCGAGGGCTGGATCAAGGTCCCGCAGCTTGGCGGCGTTCGCGTCGGCAGCGACGTCGAAGTAGGCGCGAACTCGACGATCGATTGCGGTGCGCTTGACGATACGGTGATTGAGGACGGCGTCAGGATCGACAACCTGTGCATGATTGCTCACAACGTGCACGTGGGGGCGCACACGGCGATGGCGGGGATGACCGGAATCGCCGGCAGTGTGCGCATCGGCAAGCGCTGCATGTTCGGCGGCAAGTCCGGCTCGGTGGGCCACGTTTCCATTTGCGACGACGTCGTCGTTCTCGGCAAGTGCATGATCACCAAGGACATCACCGAACCGGGTACCTACGTATCGAGCTTCCCGCAGGAGCTGGCGCGCGACTGGAAACGCACGGTGGCGCGCGTGCGCGCGCTCGGCAGGCTGTTCGACCGCGTATCCAAACTGGAGAAATCCTGAATCGTGAGCGACCTGATTCACCCGACGGCGGTCATTTCCTCGAAGGCCGAGCTGGCCGAAAACGTGCGCGTTGGCCCGTTCGCCGTCATCGGCGATGGCGTCGAGATTGGCGCCGGAACGAGCATCGGCAGTCATGCCGTCGTCGCCGGGCCGACGGTCATTGGTGAGAACAACCGCATTTACCAGTTCGCGTCGATCGGCGATGAGCCGCAGGACAAAAAGTACGCGCGCGAACCGACCCGGCTCGTCATCGGCGACGGCAACACGATTCGCGAGTATTGCACGATCAGCCGTGGCACGGTGCAGGATCGTGGCGAGACGATTCTGGGCGACCAGAACTGGATCATGGCCTACGTGCACATCGCTCACGACTGCGTGATCGGCAGCCACACGATCATGGCCAACAATGCGACTCTCGCCGGGCACGTGCACGTCGGCGACTGGGCGATATTTGGCGGCTACTCGGGGGTGCACCAGTTCTGCAGGATCGGCGCCCACGCGTTCCTCGGCATGTACAGCGGCAACAACCGCGACGTGCCGGCGTACACGACCGTAGCCGGGTTACCGGCGTCGCCCCGGGGCATCAACTCCGAGGGGCTCAAGCGTCGCGGCTTCGATTCGCAAAAGATTCGCAACATCAAGAACGCCTACCGGGTCGTCTACCGGCAGGGCAAGAAGCTCAGCGAGGCGATCGACGAGATCGAAGCGCTGGTCAGGGATCAACCCGAGCTCGAGGTGTTCCTCGAGTCGCTGCGCTCCTCGGAACGCGGCATCGTTCGGTAGGGTTCGAGCGTGAAGTTCGGACTGGTTGCCGGAGAAACCTCCGGCGACCTGCTGGGTGCGGGCCTGATCCGGGCGATCCGCGACCGCGTCCCGGAGGCCCGTTTCGAAGGTGTCGCGGGGCCGGCAATGCTCGAGGCCGGCTGCGAGAGGCTGGCCGACGCCGACACGCTCGCCGTCATGGGCCTGATCGAGCCGCTGAAGCACCTGCCCGAACTGCTCAGGCTGCGCTCGAACCTGGTCAAACACTGGACCCGGTCGCCGCCCGACGTGTTCGTCGGCGTCGATGCCCCGGATTTCAATCTGGGTCTCGAGCGCCGCCTTAAGGATGTCGGTATTCGCACGGCACACTATGTCGGGCCGACGGTCTGGGCCTGGCGTCAGGGCCGCATTCGCACGATCGCGAAGTCGGTCGACCGGGTGCTGTGCATCCTGCCGTTCGAGAAAGACTTCTACGATGAGCACGGCGTCGATGCCGTGTTCGTCGGCCACCCGAAAGCGGATCGTGTGCCGGCGGTCGTCGACACGGCGGCTGCCCGCCGCTCGCTGGGCATCGACGAGGAGGGCACTGTCGTGGGGCTTCTGCCGGGCTCACGCGCCAGCGAAGTATCGCGTCTCGGGCCGCTATTCGCCGCCGCTGTGAAAATTCTCGCCGGGCGCCAGCCGGCACCGCGATTCGTGACACCGGTGGCCATGAACAGGCTCAGGCCGATGCTTAAGACCATACTCGACGCCGAGGGCGTCGCGGACTACGTCACGCTGCTCGATGGGCGCTCCGAGGAGGTGCTCGCCGCGGCTGACGTGGTGCTGCTCGCATCCGGGACGGCCGCGCTCGAAGCGGCGCTTTTCCAGCGGCCGACGGTTGCCGCCTACCGCGTGTCGAGTCCGACGGCCTGGCTGATTCGAAGGCTCGGCCTGCTCAAGATCGACTACGTGACGATGCCCAACCACCTGACGGACGAGCCGCTCGTCCCGGAGTTTATACAGGAGGACGCCACGCCTGCTAAGCTCGCGGAAGCGGTGGCGGCCCTGCTCGACGACCCCGAGCGCCGCGCGGCCATCTCCCGGGAATTCGCCAAGCTCCGGGCCCGGCTGGCGCTTGGCGCGGATCAATGCGCTGCCGAGGCGGTACTCGATCTGGTCGATGATTGAACAGACGTCATTGTTTCGAAGCGACGGCCTGGTTGCGGGTGTCGACGAGGCCGGGCGCGGCCCGCTGGCCGGGCCCGTGGTCGCGGCCGCCGTGATCCTCGATCCCGGTCGGCCGGTGCCGGGCTTGAGGGATTCCAAGGTCCTGTCGGCGAAAGCCCGAGCGCTTATCGCCGACGCCATTCGCAGCCGGGCGATGACGTGGTCGGTCGCATGGTCGGATCGGGCCGAAATCGATGCGGTCAATATTCTGAACGCCACGCTTCTGGCCATGCGCCGCGCGATTCTCGGGCTTGCCGTGCCGCCCGACGTGGTCCGCGTGGACGGCAATCGGCTGCCGAGCCTGTCGTTCGGTACCTGGCGCGCGAGTGGCGACGCCGTCGTCGGCGGCGACAGCAAGGTGGCCGAGATCAGCGCCGCTTCGATTCTCGCCAAGACGGTTCGCGACGCCATGATGGCCGAGGTGGATCGGCTGTATCCGGGCTACGGTTTTGCGAAACACAAGGGCTACGGAACCCGGCAACATACGGAGCAGCTCACGGCGCGAGGCGCCTGCGATGAGCACCGGCGCAGTTTCGCGCCCGTGAGGGCCGTGCTGTGAGCGCGAGGCCGTTCGTTCACCTGCACGTGCATACCGAGTACTCGCTCGTCGACAGCACCGTGCGCATCCCGGCCCTGATCGACGAGTGCGTCGCCAGAGGCATGCCGGCCGTGGCGATCACCGACCAGAACAACCTGTTCGGCATGGTCAAGTTCTACAAGCGGGCCATCGCCGCGGGCGTCAAACCGATCGTCGGCGCCGACTTAAGGCTCGCGAACGACGAGGAACCGGACCGGCCGTACACGCTCGTCCTGCTCTGCCAGGACGACACGGGCTACCGAAACCTGTCCAGAATCCTGAGTCGCGCCTGGCAGGAGGGCCAGCGCAAGGGGCAACCGCAGGTGCATCCCGACTGGCTCACCGAGGAGAGCTGCAAGGGACTCATTGCCCTGTCGGGTGGCCTCGCAGGCGACGTCGGGCACGCGGCTCTGCTGGGCCACGAGACCGAGGCCAGGAAGCGGCTCGCGCACTGGTCGGCGCTTTTTCCGGGCCGCTATTATCTCGAGCTCGTTCGCACGGGCCGGCCCGGCGAGGACGCCTGCGTGTCGGCGTGCGTCGCGCTTGCGAGCGAGGCGGGTGTCCCGGTCGTTGCGAGCAACGACGTGCGTTTCGTCGAGGCCGACGGCTTCGATGCGCATGAGGCGCGCGTGTGCATTCATGAGGGCTTGAGCCTCGGCGATGCGAGCCGGCCGAAGCTCTACAGCGAGCAGCAGTACCTCAAGGCATCCGAGGAGATGGCCGAGCGCTTCGCGGATATCCCGTCGGCGCTCGACAACGCCATCGAGATTGCGCGGCGCTGCAGCCTCGATCTCGAGCTCGGCAAGAGCGTATTGCCCGCCTTCCCCGTGCCGCAAGGCCAGAACGAGGAGCAATACCTCGAGGTCGTCGCCTGCGAGGGACTGGAGCGGGAGCTCGACGCGATCTATGCGCGCGACAGGATAGCGGAGGATCAGCGCGACGCCATCGCGAAGCCATACTACGAGCGCCTCGAGACCGAACTCGACGTCATCCGCGGCATGGGCTTCCCGGGCTACTTCCTGATCGTTGCCGATTTCATTCGCTGGGCCAAGCAGAACGACATTCCGGTCGGCCCGGGGCGCGGGTCGGGCGCGGGATCGCTGGTGGCATGGGTGCTGGGCATAACGAGTCTCGACCCGCTCGCCCACGACCTGCTGTTCGAGCGATTTCTCAATCCCGAGCGCGTCTCGATGCCGGACTTCGACGTCGACTTCTGCATGGAAGGCCGCGATGCGGTCATCGACTACGTTGCCGAGCGCTACGGCCGCAACCGCGTCGCGCAGATCATCACCTTCGGCACGATGGCTGCCAGGGCCGTGATTCGCGACACGGGCCGCGTGCTCGGTCAACCCTACGGATTCGTCGACCGAATTGCCAAGCAGGTGCCCTTCGAAGTCGGCATGACGCTCGACAAAGCGCTCGAGCAGTCGGACGAACTGGCGCAGATGGTTCGGGATGACGAGGAGGTCGCCGAGATCATCGACCTGGCGATCAAACTCGAGGGCCTCGCGCGCAACGCCGGCAAGCATGCCGGCGGCGTCGTGATCGCACCCGACGATCTGACCGACTTCACGCCGCTGTACTGCGAACAGGGTGGCGGCAGCCTCGTGACGCAGCTCGACAAGGACGATGTCGAGGCCGTCGGGCTCGTAAAGTTCGACTTCCTGGGGCTCAAGACCCTGACGATCATCGACTGGGCGGAACGCATCGTCAACGAGTCCGGCACGGAAACCGGCTTCGACATCGAGAAGATTCCGCTTCAGGACAAGGCGACCTTCGACCTCCTGCAAAAATCGCAGACCGCGGCCGTCTTCCAGCTCGAATCGACCGGCATGCGCGACCTGATCAAGCGCCTGCGGCCCGACCAGTTCGACGACCTCGTGGCACTTGTCGCACTGTTCCGGCCCGGTCCGCTGCAGTCGGGCATGGTCGATGACTATATCGCCCGCAAGCACGCGATCAACCGGTCGGACATCGACTATCTGCATCCCGATCTCGAACCCGTGCTCGAGGAGACCTACGGCGTGATCCTGTACCAGGAGCAGGTCATGCAGATCGCCCAGGTGCTGGCCGGTTACACGCTCGGCGGCGCCGACCTGCTGCGGCGGGCCATGGGCAAGAAAAAGCCCGAGGAGATGGCCAAGCAGCGCGAGATCTTCGTCAGCGGCGCGACCGAGCGCGGCGTTGCCGAGCCGACGGCCACGCGGATATTCGACCTGATGGAGAAGTTCGCGGGCTACGGCTTCAACAAGTCGCACTCGGCAGCCTATGCCGTGCTGTCGTACCAGACGGCTTATCTGAAGGCGCACTATCCCGCGGCATTCATGGCTGCGGTCATGAGCGCCGATCTCGACAACACGGACCGGCTCGTGACGCTCAAGGACGACTGCCGGCAGCTCGGCATCGAACTCAAGCCGCCCAGCGTCAACCACTCGGCCCATGCGTTCAGCGTCTCGGACGCTGCCAGCATCCTGTACGGTCTCGGCGCCATCAAGGGCGTCGGCCGCTCAGCCGTCGAGTCACTGATCGCCGAGCGCGCGGCCAACGGCCCGTACTCGAGCCTCGTCGAATTCTGCCGGCGCGTCGACCACGACAAGATCAATCGCCGCTCACTCGAAGCCATGGTCAAGTCGGGTGCGATGGACGAGTTCGGCGAGACGCGGCGCAGCCTCATGCACCAGGTTCCCGAAGCCATCGCAAGTGCCGACCAGGAGGCCCGCGCCGCGGCGGCGGGGCAGAACGACATGTTCGGGCTCGACGTGCCGCCGCCGACGGGTGAGGACAAGGTGCCGGCCAAACTGGCGGAGTGGCAGGAGGCCGTCAAGCTCAAGAGCGAAAAGGAATCGCTGGGACTGTACCTGACCGGCCATCCGTTTCACGCCGTGCAGGCGGATGCATCGTATTTCGTCGACGGACGCCTGGGCGAACTCGCTGCCGAGCCGCCACCGCAGACGGCGGAGGGCGAGCGCAACTACGCCCAGTCGCGC